>CBFHTT010000029.1:0-42475 GCA_965658675.1 Limisphaerales bacterium | reverse complement strand
CCCAAATAAACGTTCATTGGTCGGTCACGCGTCATGCTTGAAACTGAAGGATTCTGACGACCGGGAGGGGAACCCGCAATGACGTGATTGTGCCACCAATGCATATGCTCATGTCGCTGGGGAATTCGAACTTAGCTCTTTTATGGATATTACGGCATTTTGATTAATTTATCCATCCGCTTCGAGATCTTTTGATTGTCGGCCTTCAGGTCGACAATCCCGGTGGTTGGCGATCACTGTTCATTTTCACCAACGCAATCCCAAGCCCTTACCACAGATGCGGCATGTCGGATGAGACCGTCACGAGGAACGGTCCTCCGTGAACCAAGCTCAACCCAATCTTCTCCAGCGCAACCGCTCGCAAGAGAATCCGCCAATTCACTTTTTAGCAGTCGTCGTAACCACTTGAATCCCATGCAAACGCTCAAGCATCTGATCCTGATCGGTTTGTTGACCATAGTTTCCACCACCTCACTCCGGGCGCAGGGCGCGGAGACCCACATCTTCACCACCAACCGGGTCGTGATCGACGGCGATGCCGCCGGTCTGGCCGACGTGCGTAACATCACTTCGTCCATCGGTTCCATCAGTTCTTTGAAGGTGAGACTCAAGGTGTCCGGCGAATACAACGGTGATCTCTACGCCTATCTCCGGCACGTCAGCAACGACGCCACCAACTTCTGCGTGCTGCTCAATCGCCCCGGCCGAACCGCGGCGAGCACGTTCGGCTATCCCGATAGCGGCCTGGATATCACCTTCGAAGCCGGAGCCGCCAACGGCGACGTGCACCTCTACCGCAATGTCCTCACGCCCGCCACCGGCCAACCGCTGACCGGCATCTGGCAGCCCGATGGTCGCGTTGTCGATCCGGACACCGTCACCGAATCATCTCCCCGCAGCACCACCCTCAGCGATTTCAACGGCGTGGCCGCCACCGGGGAATGGACGCTGTTCCTCGCCGATCTGGACTCCGGCGCAACCCACGTCCTCGAAGAATGGGAACTGGAAATCTCCGGCGGCGCGATCCCGGTTCTGGCCTGGCCCAACCCCGCGGACATCGTCTACGGCGCCCCGTTGGGCGCGAGCCAGTTGAACGCCACCGCCTCGCTTTATTCCACGAACGTCCCCGGCGTCTTCACCTACACCCCCGCCGCGGGAACCCTCCTGAACGCGGGCGGCTCCCAGACCCTTTCGGTCACCTTCACCCCGACCGACACCGCCACTTACATCTCCGTCACCACCACCATGGCGATCAACGTCACCAAAGCGCCGTTGACCGTCACCGCCAACGCGCAAAGCAAAGTCTTCGGCTCCGTCGACCCATCGCTGACCTACACGGCCACCGGCCTCCAAGGCGACGACACCGCCGGCACCGTCCTGACCGGCGCACTCACCCGCGCGGCCGGTGAAAACGTCGGTGCCTACGCCATCACCCAAGGCACCTTGGCGGCGAATGCGAACTACACCATCAACTTAACCGACGCCGACCTGACGGTCACCGCGGCCCCCTTGAGTGTTGCGGCCAACGCGCTAGGCAAGATCTACGGCTCCGCCGATCCGACCCTGACCTACACGGCCACCGGATTCCAAGGCAACGACACCGCCAGCGCCATCCTGACCGGCGCACTTAGCCGCACGGCCGGAGCAAACGTCGGCATCTACGCCATCGGCCAGGGAACGCTTGCCGCCAGTGCGAACTACTCGATCAACTTCATCGGCGCGAACCTGACCATCGCAAAAGCTCCGTTGAGCATCACGGCCAACGCGCAAAGCAGGGTCTATGGCTCCGCCGATCCGACCCTCACCTACACCGCCACCGGTTTCCAAGGCAGCGACAATGCGGGAACGGTTTTGACCGGCGCACTCACCCGCGCCGCCGGTGAAAACGTCGGCACCTACGCCATCACCCAAGGCACGCTGGCTGCCAGCGCCAACTACAACATCAACTTCACCGGCGCGGACCTGAGCATCAGCGCCGCACCGCTGAGCATTGTCGCCAACGCGCAAAGCAAGGTTTATGGCGCATCTGACCCAACGCTGACTTACACCGCCACCGGATTCCAAGGCAGCGACACGGTCGGCACGATCCTGACCGGCGCGCTTACCCGCGCTGCCGGTGAGAACGTCGGCACCTACGCCATCACCCCAGGCACGCTGGCTGTCAGCGCCAACTACAACATCAACTTCACCAGTGCCGACCTCACCATCACCATCGCTTCCACCACTGGAACATTGACAACTTCAGTCAATCCCGCCGTGCCCGGCGCGAACGTGACCTACACGATGACCGTCAGCGCGGTGGCCCCGGGAGCCGGAGTTCCGACCGGACTGGTGAACTTCCGCATCGACGGCGCAGTGGCCGGCTTCTCCTCCCTTGCCGGCGGAGTGGCCACCTTCACCAGCGGAACACTGACGCTTGGTCCCCACACCGTGGTGGCCGAATACGTCGGTGACGGCAACTTCACGGGCGTCACCAATGCCCTGAGCCAGCCGCAGGTCATCAACACCCCGCCCGTCGCCAATGCCGACACCATCGAACGATACGTCACCGCTGGTGTGAAAGTGCTGCGCTCCGCCCTGCTGGCCAATGACAGCGACGCCGACAACGACACCCTCGGATTCAGTATCACTTCCAGCGGCAACAACGGCGCAACCGTGACGATCACGGACGACTGGGTTTACTACACCCCCGCGCCGGGATTCACCAACGTCGACTCCTTCACCTACACCATCACCGACGGACGAGGCGGTTCGGCGACCGCCACGGTCAACGTCGCGATCAAGGTCGCAGATGAGCCCGGCGCAAACCTTGTCATTGTGGTCCTTCCGAACGGCGACATTCGGATCGCCGGCAACGGCATCTCCGGCCGCGCCTATCGCCTGCAATACACCGACTCCCTCGGTTCGAACAACTGGCAGAGCCACTCCGGCCCGGCTCAAACCGCCGACGACAACGGCAGCTTCCTGATGATCGACACCACCGCCACCGGCGCCCGCTTCTATCGGACCGCGGCGGAGTAGGGCGAGTAGGACCACCGACCGATCAAAACAATCCGGGGTCTGGCGCGAAAGCATTCGCACCAGACCCCGTTTCACTTACGGGGGAGTGGAAGTGGGTTTCAAACCGTAACCATATTTCCGCGAAACAGAGAAATGTGATCATCGCGCCAACGTCTTGGAGCGCGGTCTCGCAGACCGTTTTGAGCAGCGAGGAAGGGGCCTTCGGGTTTGGATTGCCGATGAATCACGCGGCGAGCCCCCCCCCTTTCAAAGCGCCGTGCGACGGCGCACTCCAGGACGCTGCCGCGCCGGCCTTCCCACCATTGCCAAACACCCCCATGCCTTCCCATTTGCCGCCCACCAACTGCACACTCCCATTGGGCCACATTGTCGACCGAAGCAACAGCGAACTCCCTGTCGCTCGCCTCAGCTCTGTGATTGGCTGACTGGACCAGGCGAACGCCATTGAGTTACTGCCGGATCGTCACCGATTAAGGGCGCACGATGTTGAAACGAAACCTGATCTGGCCCGCATGCTCGCACCCATTTAGTACCACTTGAACAGCTCAGGAATATTTACCAAGCTCCGGCATCCGGTCTGGCAAAAAAAGAAGAGTGAGAACCAAGTAATAAGGAAGCATGAAACGAACTTCTTCAACGTCTGGATAAAAGGCAGGCACGGGAACTCTATCGATGTTCATTCCCTTCTGTCGTCCTGTTCCTTTCTTATACCCCCGATGGGGATCTGACGTACCGAACCAGAAACAAAACGGTTCGCTAGAATCACGCCCGTTCATGAACTGTGTAAAGGTCTGTTTGTTGCCGCAAGGATGAGAGTTGTAACCTCCCTCGGCATAATCGCCAGGTCCCCACGCTTTTCTCCAGTGCCCGGTTTGGTAGCCTGCCTCTTCGAGCAACTTGACGAAAGTGGGGTGTTTGACATCGAGGGCCCCATAGAGATTGGCGCCAGCGTCGAGACGGAAGAATTGTTGCCTGGTAAGAACTGCATTCAGAGAGGGGATACATGATGGCGAAGAAATGAACGCGTGATTGAACAATACCCCTTCTTTTGCGAGTCGATCGAAAGCGGGCGTCTTTACGACGGGGTCGCCATACACTCCGGCATGCGGCCATCCCCAATCATCGGCAAAGCAAAACAAGATGTTTGGGCGTTTGCCCTTTGAATCAGCTGCGTGGGTGATCGCAATACTTCCCGCGATCAATACAATCGCAATGATCGGCTTTAGGTAAGCAAGTCTCATGGTATTATTCTTCGCTCTTCATTGAATGGTTTAAAGATCGAGTTTGATCAACAGACCTAGTTCGAGCAAGTCGTGTGTGAACAAAGTCTCTATGTTGACATCAGGGATGGTGATCAGTGTTTGATGACCTCAATCGATTCAGGTTCGAAATCAACGAGCTCCGATCTGGCCAACGAGGTTACATTCGAGGCGAGTTGATTTCCGTTGCGTGGTGTGCGCTTCTTCTTCTTTAAAATCAGTATTAAGCCCTGTACTGGAGGCAAACGTGAGGAAAAGCCTTGTAAGCTGGCGGTCTAACGGGAGAGCCTATCAACATATGACCAATCGATTGACTTGTTCATTGCTGATCTTGTTAGCGACGACGCTATCTGGGTTTGCGGCAAAGAGACCGAATATTCTGTTTTGTTTTTCCGATGATTGGGGACGCTACGCGAGTATATATCAGAATCCAGAACGGCCTGGACTGAATGACGTGATCAGCACGCCGACTCTCGATGCCATAGGGCGGAGCGGGGTGGTGTTCAATAATGCCTTTGTCAGCGCGCCTAGTTGCACGCCGTGCCGTGCTTCTGTCTCTACGGGCATGCCGTTCTATCGCTGCGGGAGCAATGCTTTCCTTCACAGTCACGAATACGGCAAAGCTGCGGATCCTTACAAAAAGCTCCCCGGGTTTTCGCAACTGTTGGTTCAGGGTGGTTACCACGTCATGCATTGGGGGAAGACTACGAACAAATCTGCCAAGCGGGTGGATCGGACTCATCACTTGCCAATCTGCTATTTCTCTCAGGCGGTCTCCGAGAGGTCGGACAAGGAAGCGCGCAAGGAAGAGATCTTTTCCTACGTGCGTTCAAACTTCAGTTCGTTTCTGGATGAGAAGAAAGAGGATCAACCGTTCTTCTACTGGTTCGGTCCGCACAATTCACATCGCCAATGGACGAGGGGTTCGGGCAAGGAACTCTGGGGACTGGATCCGGATTCGTTGAAAGGAAAGCTGCCCGAGTTTCTGCCAGACGTGCATGACGTGCGGGAAGATATCGCGGATTACCTGGGCGAAGCGCTGGCGTGGGATCGGATGGTGCATGAGTTGATGGAGGAACTGAAGGTACGCGGCGAATTGGAGAACACCTTGATCATCGTTTCGGGTGATCACGGAATGCCCGGCATGCCGCGCGGCAAATGCAATCTGCACGACTTCGGCTCCATGGTGGCGCTCCTGGCCAGTTGGCCGGAAGGCATCAAGCCCGAACGTAATGTCGATGATTTTGTGAGCCTGATGGATATCGCTCCAACAATCCTTGAAGCCGCCGGGATCGAACCACCCAAGCACATGTTGGCCAAGAGTTTCATGAACCTGCTTCAGTCAAAGAAGAGCGGAGTCATCGAACAGGGGCGGGATCACGTGATCATCGGACGCGAGCGGCATGTCGGTCATTCTCAGGAAGATCGTGTGCCTTACGCATCGCGGGCAATTCGGACAGCTGACTTTCTGTTGATTCGCAACTTCAAACCGAATCGCTTACCGATGGGGGTGGTCTACGATGCGAACGCCAATCCGGAAGATCTATTGCAGAATCATTACCTCGCTTATCCCGACATGGACGCCAGTCCGACGAAGGTCTTCCTCATGACTCACAAGGATACCTATGCCGAGTATTTCGATTACGCCTTTGCCGCCCGCCCGGAGTTTGAACTCTACGATCTCAAGAACGATCCGGATCAGGTTCAGAATGTTGCGTCCAACACTGACTACACGACAGTAAAGAGCCGCCTGACCGAGCGGATGATGAAGATCCTGCGACAAACTCGCGATCCACGGGTGATTGACGGGGGAATAACCTTTGACCAAAAACCATTCGTTGATTCTGCTCATCCGGCCAAACAATGGACGAAGAAGGAACTGAAGTTCTAAACATCTCGATATGAAATCTACGCTCCTCTACCTCATTTTCATTTGCGCCATCGCACAACCTGTTACGGGTGCCGGTCTGAAGCTCACGGAAACACCTGATGTAATCCGTGTGACCCTGGGAGGTAAACCAGTGCTGGAGTACATCAAGACTGAGAAGCCCGTGCCTGAAGGGATCGAACCGCATTATCGTCGCAGTGGCTATATCCACCCGGTCTACACACCAACAGGGCAGGAGCTCACCGGTGATTTCCCCGCTGATCATGCCCATCAGCATGCACTGTTTCTCGCTTGGACCAAGGCGAGCTACGACGGGAGGAAAGTAGATTTCTGGAACCAGGCCAAGGACCTTGGACGAGTAGAGTTCGGTGAAGTCGTGGGACTGAAACGCGAGGAGCGAAAGGTTTCCTTCAGCGTCAAACATGCATTCAAGGTGAAGATAAAGTCGAAGGACGGCGACAAGTGGACCGATGCACTCCACGAGATCTGGACCGTCACCGTTCACCAAACGCCGGAAGACCACTTTCTTTTCGACATCGTCAGTGTTCAAGAGTGTGCAACGGATAAGCCCCTGAATCTCCCCCAATATCGTTACGGAGGCATGTCGATCCGAGGGAACTATCAGTGGCTGAAGGACAAGGAAGATCACAGCATCAACCTAGGAGACGTGGTCTATCTGACCAGCGAAGGCAAGGACCGCTGGGAAGGCAACCACACCCGCCCGAACTGGGTCGCCTTCTCGGGCAAGATCGACGGGCAGGAAGTCTCAGCCGCGGTCTTCTGCAATCCGAAAAACTTCCGAGCCCCGCAATCCGTGCGCATCCATCCCAACAAGCCCTACTTCTGCTTCGCCCCCATGGTCGACGGCCCATTCAAGATCGAGCCCGGTAAGAAATATGTCTCACGCTACCGCTACCTGGTGACCTCCTCTGAGGCTGATGTGAAGAACATCGAGAAACACTGGAACAAATACGCCAAGCCGAAGAAGTAGTCTCTGGTTGCAGGGGCTCGAAGATAAAATCCCTCTGCTCCGAAATCTGCATTTTGTCACGACGAATCAATATGAATCGACTCTCCATCATTGTTTGGCTCGCAGCCTTTTTACTTGGCATGTTCCCGGCCTCCGCCGAGAAACCGAACATCATCTTCATCCTGGTCGATGACATGGGCTATTCGGACATTGGCTGTTTTGGAGGTGAGATCGAAACGCCGAATATCGATCGCCTGGCCCAGAACGGACTTCGCTTCACGCAGTTCTATAACACCGGCAAATGTTTTCCTTCGCGCGCGTGCCTGCTGACCGGCGTTTACGCCCAACAGATCGGCATGGACATGCCGGACACCTATCGTGGCGGCTTTCGCAACGCGCTCAGCATCGGCGAGGTCTTGCGTCCGGTGGGTTATCGCACCTACGCCTCGGGCAAACATCATTCGGCGGAGAATTTGATCGATCGCGGCTTCGACCACTACTGGGGCCTGATGGAAGGCGCGTGCAATTTCTGGAATCCCGGCTACCAACAACGCGAAGGCGAACCGCCTCCGGGCGCCAAGAAGAAGGTTGTTCGCCCGTGGACGGACGACGGCAAACTGGACAACGCCTTCACCCCGCCCATCGGCTTCTACGCCACCGACGCGTTCACCGACAAGGCGCTTGAATGGCTCGACGAACCGCAACTCAAGGAACAACCCTTCTTCCTCTACTTGCCCTACACCGCGCCGCATTACCCGCTTCACGCTTGGCCGGAAGACATCGCCAAGTACGAGGGCCGATACGACGCCGGCTACGAGGCGATCCGGGAAGAGCGTTACCAACGCATGAAGCATTTGGGCATCATCAATTCCAAGACACCTCTGCCGGAGTGGAGAGGCAAGGATTGGTCCAAGATGACGGACGAGACCAAGGTCCTGATGCGCCGCCGCATGGAAGTCTATGCCGCCATGGTGGACCGGGTGGACCAGAATATTGGCCGCGTGCTCGCCAAGCTGAAGCGCCAGGGCAAACTCGACAACACCCTCATCATGTTCGCCTCGGACAACGGCGGTTGTGCGGAAAAGACACGCGCCAAACAAGCCGTCAACACCGTCGAAACCATTGGCAAGGTCGAGAGCTATGACACCGTCTACCAGGACTGGGCGACGGTCCAGAACACACCTCTGCGCTTCTGGAAAAACTACAGCCAGGAAGGCGGCATCTGCACGCCGCTCATTGTCCACTGGCCCGGTCACATCACCCACCCCGGTCACATCACCCACCAACATGGGCACTTCATCGATATCCTCGCAACCTTCATCGACATCACCGACGCGAAGTTCCCTGAATCGCTCAATGGGAAGCAGACCGTCCCCCTGCAAGGCATCAGCCTGCTTCCCGCGTTCGCGGGCAAACCGCTGAAACGCAAGGAACCGCTCTACTGGCATTGGATGAAAGGCGGCGCGATCCGCACAGGCAACTGGAAGGCCGTCTTCTGGGAGGACCAGTGGGCGCTCCACGACCTCGCCAAGGACCGCAACGAACAACGCAACCTCGCCCACAAACACCCCAAGCGTTTTGAAGCGTTGAAGGCCCGGTGGCAGGCCTGGAGAGACGAAAAACAAGGGTTCGAAGAAGTCACGTCACAACCGTATCTCGGCGAGTAGCGGTGACGTCTCGCCGGAGCCACCGGGTATGTTCCCCTACGCCAAAACTTCCGTAATATCCGCCGTCCTGTTTTGCTTTTCCGATGCGAAGCAGATCGAGAAGCTCTGGAGCCAATATTCGAAGCTCAAGAAGTAACACCGATTCTAAACCAATGAAATCGAAGTTCCTCATCTCTTCCCTGATCTCATTCTTCGGAGTGATCGCCTCCATCTCTGCTGAGCCCATTGAGCTTGATCGGCAGACGGGAAAGATCTATCGCGTCAACTTCGAGGAAAAGTCCTTCGAGTTCATTTCCTCCACGGCTTATGACCCGAAGGGCGAAGAAGGCAAGACGCGACACACGGTTTATTGGGACGAAGGTACTGAGTTTCTCTCCGTTGAATCACGAAGTGATTTCACCGGTCTGGATGGCAAGCTCAATGGCCGATTCTACTACCTCGACAACAAGCAATCAGCCGCCGTTAAGAAGGGGGAGGGCTTCACCTGTCGCTCGGTAGAAGTGCTCGAGGATTCGAAACCCGTGACCGGACTCCGGCGCGATGGCAAGACATTGAACGCCCACTTCATTCCCACAGACGCCACCCGTGCCAGAGTGCAAGTGGGTGACAGGGAGATCCCTTTCCGCCTGGGGCATCGGCGCAGCGTCCACATCGTCAAGACCGAGTCGGAATCCTTCCTGAGACATGAGGTGTTCAAGGTTCGTGTGTTCGGCAAGGTCGAGGGGGATCGTTTCGTGGCGAAGACATTGCGCCTTACTCCTTTGCCTGATCCCCGAAAGGACGAAGACCCAACACTGGCTCGGTTCCTGATCATCGGTGATTCGATTAGTATGAACTACAACGCTGCTGCTCGAGAGGCGCTCGAAGGAGTGGTCAACTTCCACCGTATTGACGAAAACGGCGGCCGTACAGTTCGCGGCTAGAGTAGCTACTTCACTCTCCGATTTCTGCTTAGCAACTTGCTCTCCTGTGCGACCGTCAATCCCAACGTAATTCTTGGGGAACGTAGCTTTTAGCCCTCGGTCCAGCACGATCTTGATCAGCATCAGAATGATGTTGATTACAGCGAACGCAACGAACATCATAAAGATTTGGATGAGATCATCCATAAGTGTGCCGCGAATTAAGCCGTCATACCCCCAGGCTAGGGTGAACTGGAAAAAGGCGTGGAGTAGACCTTGCCTATGGTTGTGCACGACGCTTCTGCGGTCGCGTCCAATGATCGAAGTTCCCTTTCGAATGCCAAGGTCAGGCTTTCTCGCAACTGTGCGAAGTCCTTCTGATACGACCCTGACAAGGTTGAACAATCCATGATTTGTTATGACTAATCGTTATGACTTTGAGAGAGGGAATGAACTAAATTGTCAGTAAATAGCGTATTTATTGGAGAAAAGAAAAGTGGTGGTGGGAACAGGATTCGAACCTGTGAAGGCAATGCCAGCAGATTTACAGTCTGCCCCCGTTGGCCGCTTGGGTATCCCACCATCCAAAAGAAGGTTTCCCGCGGTTGGGAGCGGGGATTCAGCCAGAACTACATGGGGTTGTCAAACCATGGATTTCACTTTTCTTCAGTTGGTTTGTCGATGCAGTCCATCTACTGCTGTTTCTGAGGGGTTCTTGTGGTTTTGGCGACAATTGGTATCATCTGTGGGGTAAATGCGTATACATTTTTTTAGCATCCACGGCCTGTTCAGGGGCAGCGATCTGGAGATTGGTCGAGATGCAGACAACGGTGGTCAGATTATTTATGTGATGGAGCTGGCCAAGGAATTGAGCAAGCGGCCAGAAGTAGAACACATTGATCTGTTTACGCGGAAGATTGACGACAAGGGGTTGTCACCTGATTACGCAAGGGAAGTAGAGCAGGTGAATGAGAAGTTCACCATACGGCGCATTCAGTGTGGAGGGAAACGTTACCTCCCCAAGGAGAAACTTTGGCCGCACCTGGATGAGTTTGTCACCAACACGATCAAGCACGTCCGCAAACATAGGATATTCCCAGATCTGGTCCACTCGCACTATGCGGACGCCGGCTATGTGGGTGCTGAGGTATCGGGCTATCTGCATGTGCCCATGGTTCACTCCGCTCATTCGCTTGGACAACCGAAGTTCGAAAAGGTGATTGAATCCGGGCTCAGCGAGAAAGAGGCATACGACAAATATCAGTTCCATCATCGTTTCGAGGCCGAGGAACTCACGCTTTCAAATGCTGAGTTTGTTGTTACATCCACAGCTCAGGAAATCGGTCTGTTTGATGAGTATAAGAACAGGCACTTGTCCGAATATCATGTCATCCCGCCAGGCATCAACTTCGACCGCTTCTATCCTTACTATGATGATATGATGGAAGGTGGTGTCCAGCGGCCTGATGAGCAGAAGCAGGCAAGGCTTAAGGCCAAGGAGCGAATGGACCGTTTTCTAAGTGAGCCCAACAAGCCAATCATTCTTGCGATCTGTCGCCCTGACCGGAAGAAGAACATTCAGGGGTTAATCCATGCTTATGGGACGGACAAACATTTACAGTCGTTGGCCAATCTAGCGATCTTTGCAGGCATCCGGAAGGACATCTCTACGATGGCCGATGGAGAGAAGGAGACCCTGACGGAAATCCTGCTGCTCATGGACAAGTATAACCTCTACGGAAAACTGGCTATTCCCAAGAGTCATGACACAGGCTTTGAGGTTCCAGAAATCTATCGACTGACAGCGAGGCAGAAGGGCGTGTTTGTGAATATTGCACTCACTGAACAATTTGGTCTGACCATGCTGGAAGCAACGGCTTGTGGTTGTCCGGTTGTGGCGACCAATAATGGTGGGCCAGCCGAGATCGTTCCGAAGTGCAAGAACGGGTATGTCGTATCTCCCGAGGACACAGCAGCGATTCAGAAACATTTGAAAGACATCCTTGTCGATGAGGAACATTGGTCTGAGTTGTCCAATGGTGGCATCAGAAACATTCAGGATCATTTCAGTTGGCAGGCGCACGCAACCACATATCTCAAACTGGTGACTGAGAACCTTGAACGTTCTTCCGGAGCAGGAATGAAGTTGCAGTCGAGGGCGCCCAAGGTGCAACGCCAATTAAAGGAATGTGATTCCTTTGTGATTTCTGACATCGACGGAACCTTGCTTGATGAAGACGGAGACAAGTCAGGCGTGGATGATTTGAGAGCAGTTCTGGAAGCGAGGCAGGGCAAGTTTGCCTTTGGTGTCGCCAGTGGGCGTTCGTTGGAATTGATCAAGGAAGTGATGGAGGAGAATCGACTGCCAATGCCTGACGTGATCATCGGCTCGGTGGGGTCAACGATTCATTATGGATACTCCGACCAGTTCGTTGACAAAGGGTGGTTGAAGCTGATTTCCAATCAATGGGATCGTGAATCCGTAATCGGGTTGGTTTCAAGAATGACTGAACTAGTCCTTCAGCCTGAAGAGAATCAGAAACCGCACAAGGTCTCTTACTTTATTGAGGGCGATGATTTTGATGAAGCGCGACTCTTTACGCTGCTTGGTGCCAAGGCGCGACACGTAAACATCATTGTTTCCCGCGATCGATATGTGGACATCCTGCCAAAGAGAGCGTCCAAGGGCAGGGCGGTGAGATACCTAACACAGAAGTGGTCAACACCATTGAAGAACTGCGTCTTATGCGGTGATTCAGGAAACGATTTAGACATGCTTCAGACTGCGTTCAAAGGAGTCGTCGTGAAAAACTATGCGAAAGAGCTCGAACCCCTGAAGGAAAAGCGCGGAGTCTATTTCAGTAAAAAAACCGCCACACAGGGAGTCTTGGATGGTTTGAAACATTTTCGTATCATTTAGACATGTATTCGGGACGCGGATTTCGGGAATGGGAGATTGGTGATGTCGAAGTCATCAAAGAGTGTGATACTTACCATCTGTTTCATTTGGTTCTTCCGAACCATGACTATATAGCTCACGCAACCTCCAAGGACTGTATCAACTGGGTCAGGGTCAAGAACGCCCTGTTTGTTGGTGATCCTGGAGAGTGGGATGATGACATGCTGTGGACGATGAGTGTCTGGCGGCGTGAAGAAGGTGGTTTCGAAATGTTCTACACAGGCTTGAGCACCACAGAACACGGTGCGCTACAGCGCATCGGAAGGGCTGTCTCTGATGATCTTTTCCAGTGGACGAAGGCGAATGAAGCTCCGTTTCCGTTGGCTCCGGAAGGGCCTCAGTATGAAACATTGGAAGACAATGGAAGGGGCTGGGTCAGTTTTCGGGATCCGTATCAATTTGTTCACGAAGGCAACACCTACCTAATGACCTGTGCCCGTTCTCAGAACGGCCCGGTTTCGAGACGTGGCTGTGTGGCTATGGTTCGAATGGAGCAGGGGAAGGCCGTATCTGAAGAACCTTTGTTTACACCTTTCGTTTATGACGATGTGGAATGCCCGTGTCTCGTGGAGATCAAAGGGCGTTTCTATCTGATTGGTTCAATCCGAGAGGACGTAAAGGTTCACTATTGGCACGCGGATGATTTCAGGGGGCCTTACGAAGCATTTCAGAACAATGTGCTGATGCCTCGCGGAAACTATGCAGCTCGTGTCACCTGGGATGAGGGTCATCTCTTGCTTTATTCGTTCTATGTCGCCGGTAAGAATGTCGAAGTGAGTAATCGTTATTTCTGTCCACCGAAGGAGCTGGCTGTTGGCACGGACGGAAGATTGATCTTAAAGAGTTTCTACAGATGGAAGAAGAAGGTCATGGAGAGCGTGACGATGGATCTATTGCCGGCCTGGCAGATGCTCTTTGGGAATCCATCAGGCTGGATGAATTCGCACAATACTAGGACTCCCGAGTTTGCCAGTGAAAGCGGCTATGAAGTTTTCTGTGTTGAGAATCCTTACGAGAACTTTGTCTGGTCCGGTAAGATCGGCGTTGTCGGACTTGGTAAATGTGGCCTCTATTTTAATGGCTCTCACGAAGGCGATGGCTATTACGTATCGCTGGATGTCGTAAATGGCTTCGTCCAAATCCGAGCATGGGCGCAAAATCTAACAGATCCGCATCACGATTTTGTTTTTGATAATCTCCAGACCAATAATTTTGCAGCCAACGAGGATCACGTTCACGAGTTCGAATTGATTCGTTACGGCCAATACATTGAGTTCTCAATTGATGGCTGTGTCGTTCTTTCGTTGGTCAACGGCGCCTTCGCCGGAAATTGCTGTGGTGTCTATTGTGAAAGCGCCCGTGTTTCGATCACAGATTCCCAGATAGATCGGTTACGACCACCTGAGGACGAGAACTTGGTTCATTTTTACCAACATCAGGATTCAGGGGAAGAGAGCTGATTTCACCGTTCGCCCAACTGGGCACCCCAGAAACCCCTACCTGAGAGAAACATAACAAACATTGTGCGAATGGTTTATGTATAATTCTTGCCCGGTGGTTTGAAGGCATTATTGGGGATATACTGCCGAAATAGCTTTTTGAGGACGTTTCGATTTGTTTCCATCCGGGTCCTTTTATGACCGAACAGGAAACGATCGATATCTTTAAGCAATCAGGTGCTCTGCTTGATGGGCATTTCATTCTGAGGAGCGGACTGCGGAGCCGCCAGTTCTTTCAATGCGCCCTTGCTTTGCAAGAGATGAAGGATGTCAAACGATTGGGTGCAGCGCTTGCTGATCAGGTCAAGGATCTGGAAATTCGTACTGTCGTGGCTCCAGCCATGGGAGGCCTAGTTCTTGGGCAAGAAGTCGCCCGGCAATTGAACTGTCGTTTTATCTTCGTCGAAAAAGTGAATGATGTTCTCGAGCTGCGTCGAAATTTCCAGATCGCTGAAAATGAGAAAGTCCTCATCGTTGAAGACGTTATCACCCGAGGCGGGCGCGCTCAGGAGACGATGGATATTGTGCGAAACCATAAAGCTGACCTTGTTGGTCTTGCTGTAGCTGTCGACCGCAGCAATGGGAATTTTGATCCAGGCGTGCCGATCTTCAGGCTTTTGAACATGGTCGTTGAAACATTCGATCCAGAAAACCTGCCTGACGACCTCAAGGATATCCCAGCCATCAAGCCAGGCTCCTAATCGTCTTTCGAAGGACGCTCAATCTCGGTAAATTGTTGGCCTCGACCTGTATTTGATTCTACTGTTTACCTGATTCGGCGTTGCCACTGTTCCAATTCATGAAACGATTTCTAATTCTTCTATCTCTTGCTGTAGGCCTTTCATTGAATGCGGCCGAACTGTCGCTCGATCTGGGAAACTACTCTTTGAACAAGCGTCCCGATGATTTCAGATCGACTTCACCGAAAGGTTTCAAAGAAGGCGATTGGCGAATTCTGATGGACGATGTGGCCCCTGCCCTCCCTCCCCTCACACCAAAAGCTCAGTCAGTCACCAAACAACGTGTTATCTCTCAAACCGGATCCACAACCGGACGGAAGGTCTTTCCTCTTCTGGTCTATAGAGAGGAGGAATTCACGTCGTTGAAACTGTCTGCACAGATAAAAGTTAACGGAGGGATCTTCAATCAGGTCGCAGGTCTTGTCCTCAGAGCAAAGGATGAAAACAACTTCTATTCTGTCCGGCTCAATGCAGATGCAAAGAAAGTAGAATTCGTTAAGGCCGAAAACGGAGCCTTTGGCGAACCGATTGGTGTCCCAGCCGACATCAAGACCGGTGAATGGAATGAGCTTACTGTTAGTTGTGAGAATACGCAGATCAACATCTTCCTCAACGGCCAGCAGGTTATCCCGACTCTGAATGACACCTCACATGACAGCGGCTATTTCGGATTCATGACACTCGGTGACACTGCAGCCTATTTCACTGACATCAAGACGACCTACACCAGACGCATTCCTCTGGCTCAAAAGATCATTGCTGACATGCAGGAAAAGTATCCACGCCTTCTGGGACTTCAGATCTATGCGGAAGTTCCTGAGAAGGAAGGCACCTATATCGTAGGCAGCACTGATCCGGAAGAATTCGGCGAGGCTGGTGGAGATGTTGAAGCCGACGTTATCGGCAAGGCTGCCATGGCCTACGGAGGAAAGGATCGCAAGACCATCACCGTGGTCATGCCCTTAAGAGATAAGAACGGTGAACCAATTGCGGCTGTCCGTTTCAAGATGAAGAAGTATGCAGGACAAACAAGGAATGCAGCCTTCGCTCGTGCCATGCCGATCATTAGTGACATGCAGGCCCGGGTCATCACTCACTCGGATCTGGTCGAACGCTGATCCATGAACACCCGTCAGGACCTCTCCACTCCTCCGTCAACTGATCCCACTGCTCTTTACCGATATCGGGATGGGCTTTATGCGACGGACCTTCTAGCTGCGGCGATTTCTGAATTCGACTTCTTCACTCGCTTTGGTGACGCCCCAATCCAGTTTGCTGACATAGCTGGGAAATTCGATTTCAAGCCGCGCCAACTCGATGTGTTGTTGAGCCTCTGCATGGCACAGGAATTTATTTCACAAGCCGGAGATTCCTATTCCCTTACCCAACTTGCGAAAGAGCATCTGGTTAAAGGCAGTCGATTCTTCATAGGCGCCTATTTCGCATCATTGAAGAAACGTCCTGTTGTGCAGGATATGATCAAGGTGCTGCAGACTGGTCGGCCCGCTCATTGGGGAGGATATGAAGAAGACGATTGGCACGACGCAATGGAAGACGGGTCATTTGCTGAGGAGTTTACCGCAGCAATGGATGCACGAGGTCCACTGTTGGGACAAGCGCTCGCGTCTAAGGTGGATCTTTCAGGGAGAAAGCGTCTTCTGGATATTGGAGGTGGCTCGGGAATTTATGCATGCTGTTTGGCTGCTGCGAATCCGGAGCTACGGTGTTCCGTTTTAGAGAAAGCTCCTGTTGATGAGATTGCGAAGCGATACATTGCTGAACGTGGCTATTCGGACGTTGTAGGCGTCGAGCAAGGCGATCTGTTCAAAGCTGCGCTTCCAGAGGGGTATGACGTGCATCTCCTCTCGAACGTTCTTCATGACTGGGACTATCCAGAGGTGGACAAGATCATACAGCGCTGTAGTGACGGATTGAACTCTGGTGGTTTGCTCATTGCACACGAAGCATTCCTGAATGATGACAAGGCCGGGCCTGTTCCTGTCATCGAATACTCCTGTATTCTTATGCATTCCACGCAGGGACGCTGTTACTCCCTGCCCGACCTGATGCCCTATTTCGAGAAACACGGGTTTCAATTCCTTGAGCGTTTCGATACGGCTGCGGATCGTAGCGCTTTGGTTTTCAAGAAGTCCTGATGGCACAGAACGATCTCTTTGGTAGTGGTTCAAGCGCCTCTGACAAAGGCGATGAAGCTCCATTGGACTCTGCAGAATCGCAGCGTCGTGTCCCATTGGCGGAAAGGATGCGCCCACGAAATCTGGACCAATACACCGGTCAGCGGCATGTTCTTGCAAAAGGAAAACTGCTCCGTCGCGCCATTGAAGCCGACCGTATGCAGTCCGTTATTTTTTACGGGCCTCCCGGTGTCGGGAAGACGTCTCTCGCCAAAATTATTGCTGCTCAAACGTCATGCCATTTCGAACGTTTAAGTGGTGTTGAGAGCAACGTGGCTGATATGCGACGTGTCCTTGGCGCTGCAGCCAATCGCTGGCAGAACACAGGAAGACCAACCCTTCTGTTTGTTGATGAGATTCATCGCTTCAACAAATCCCAACAGGATGTATTGCTTCCCGATGTCGAATCAGGAGTGATCCGTTTGATTGGTGCCACAACTCACAATCCGTTCTTCTTCGTCAATTCACCACTTGTCTCACGGTCGCAGATCTTCCAACTCGAGCCGCTGATTGAGGAAGATATAACAGAACTTCTAGTGACAGCTGTCTCGGACGAAGAGCGTGGTCTTGGTTGGATGAAGATTGAGCTCGAACCGGATGCTCTCAAGCACCTGGCAACAATGGCTGATGGAGATGCACGCAAGGCTCTTAATTCCTTGGATATTGCTGCGCTGACGACGGAACCGAGTTCAGATGGTGTGGTGAGAATCACAGTAGATGTCGCAGCTGAAAGCATTCAGAAGAAAGCGGTGGTCTATGATGGCGATGGTGATGCTCATTACGACACTATATCAGCCTTCATAAAATCCATGCGAGGCAGTGATCCAGACGCCACGCTGTATTGGTTGGCCAAGATGATTCATGCGGGAGAAGACCCACGATTCATAACGCGACGAATCTTAATCTGTGCCGCGGAAGATGTCGGTCTAGCAGATCCGATGGCACTGGTTCTGGCAAATTCTGCCCATCAGGTTGCGGAAACAATCGGATGGCCTGAAGCGCGGATCCCTATTTCAGAAGCCGCGATCTATATCGCTTGTGCCTTCAAGAGCAATACAGCCATGGCTGCAATTGATGCCGCACTTGAGGATGTGAAGAAGAATCCCACTCTTCCGGTCCCCAAGCACCTTCGGGACAAACACTACAAGGGGGCTGAGAAGCTCGGACATGGTGAGGGCTACAAATACGCACATTCCTACGGAGGTGGATTCGTTCCCCAAGACTATTTGGGGAGTTTTAAGCGATTTTACGAACCAGGAGAGCTCGGGACTGAACGAAAGATCAAGGAACGGCTTGATTACTGGCGTTCAGAGATCGAAAAAGAGAGAATCAAAGCTGACGAACGTTGAAGACAGCAGAATCCAAAGAAGAATTACGTAGAGCCCTCCGAATTGCAGCGGAGGTGGTTCATGAATTCGAGTTGGCCAAGGAATCCCGGAGCATCTGTGAGGCGATCCAGACTCTGGAAGTATGGGACACGGCCAGAAATATTCTTCTCTTCTCCCCTACTCCTGCTGAACCAGATGTGTTGCCACTGGCTGCAAATGGACTCCGACTTTCAAAGAATGTGGCATTTCCCCGCTTTGATCAGCGAAATGGAACCTATCGGGCAGCGTTGGTGGATGATCCCGTTCACCAGATGGAGCCTGGAAAATTCGGGATTTTGGAACCAGTGCCTGAGTGCGCTGAATTACCAATTGAGTCCACGGACTTGATTCTGGTGCCCGGCTTGGGCTTTGATAGATGCGGTTGGCGACTTGGACGCGGTGCAGGGTTTTATGACCGACTGCTCGCCACCACCAACGGGACACGAATCGGCGTTGCCTTCAATTGGCAGATTGCTGAGGAAATCCCACATGAACCGCACGACGTGCGGATGAACTGGATACTGACACCGACCCTCCGGCAGGAAATTACTCCTTAAGCCCGGACAGGTAATGACCTTATTGGCAAACATTGGGACCGAAGCTGTATTGGCATTCGTGCTTGGAGCAGCTTTCGGTTGGGGGATTCTCGTATGGAAGGAGAATCTCCGTAAGAAGCGCGAAGGCTTGGAAAAGGAAGACCTCCTTACCAAGGCTCGTGCGGAAGCATCTGAAATCTTGAACGAGGCCAAGGCCGGTGCCGACAAGGAGTCCGCCAACATCATTTCAAAAGCGGAATCGTTTTCAGAAGAACGCAGCGGGCAACTAAAGGAACGTGAATCCCTGCTTAAAGACCGCGAGCAGCTGGTCAATGAGCAATTGAGTGGAATCAACGCACGCGAGGGATCACTCACAGAACGTAATGAAGCATTGGATCGCAGGGAAAGTGATATCAATCAAGAGAAGGAGAAACTTCAATCCGCGTTGACCGAACAGATTCAGGCGCTCGAAGGGATCGCCCAGCTCACGGCGGATGAGGCCAGGACTCAACTGCTTGAGAAAGTGCAGAACGACTCATTGGCCGAGGCCAATACCATCAACCGCCGAATCATAGAAGACGCCAAGAACGAGGCGGAAGACAAAGCACGCTTCATCCTTTCAACTGCCATTCAGCGCTACGCTGCGGATCACACGTTTGAAACGACCACGGCCACACTCGCCCTGCCCAGCCCTGATCTAAAAGGGCGCATCATCGGGCGCGAAGGACGAAACATCCGGGCTTTTGAATCAGCGACGGGCATCACTGTTCTGATCGATGACACTCCTAATGCTGTTGTTCTTTCAGGATTCGACCCAGTAAGACGGGAGATTGCTCGCGAAGCCATGCATCGCCTGATTCAAGATGGGCGTATTCATCCCACCCGGATTGAGGAGGTTGTTGCCAAGGTTGAGGCAGAAGTTGATGACCTGATTCTGGATTCCGCCAAGGACGCCGCACATCGCGCACATGTGGCTCCGGTGAACAATGAAATCCTGAAAGTACTTGGGCGACTCCGCTTCAGACTCAGTTATTCGCAGAATGTATTGGATCATTCTGTTGAGGTTGCCCATCTGGCAGCGTTGATGGCTGAAGAACTCGGTCTGGATCCTGACATTGCTCGTCGAGCTGGTCTCCTTCATGACATTGGCAAATCGCTCAGTCAGGAGATGGAGGGTTCTCACGCGATCGTTGGTGCTGAATTCGTCAAACGGCATGGAGAGTCACCTGCGGTGGTTGATGGGGTTGCCTCACATCACGATGAAGTGCCGCACGAAACACCATACGGAATTCTCATCAGTGCTGCCGATGCAATCAGTGCCGCCCGACCCGGCGCCCGCTCTGAAAGCATGACCACTTACATCAAGCGACTAGAGAATCTCGAGAAGATTGGAGCCAGTTTCGATGGAGTTGAAAAGTCATTTGCCATCCATGCCGGTCGAGAACTTAGAATCATGGTTCGTCCAGAAACGCTGGATGATGAAGCTGCATACAAACTGGCCAGAAGCGTCAGTCGCCGCATTGAAGATGAACTTCAATATCCTGGTCAGATTCGCGTAACGGTGATTCGAGAGACCCGTGTCGTCGAGTTCGCCAAATAGCCCCCGAAAACCCTAACTGATTCTATTCTGAGCAGTGGTGGCCAGTGAGGACTTTGATGAACTTTATCGGATTCGTTTTGCAGAACGCTGGCAGGATTTGAAGGCATCCCTTCTCCGACCTCACTCGAATATACATCGACTTAATCGATTATCCTCAGGAACGAGTGAAACTTCACACTTCCCAACCCGTTCGATCTGTTTACCAGATGGTCCCCTCCTGGCAGGCTAAGCTGACTACAATTCCGGATACTTTTTCGAATTGGCAGAGGCTTCATGGGCGATAGGATTTCCCCAATCCCAAGGACCACCATGACTGACTCCATTCACGAGACTGCGATCAATCCAAAAGCCTTAGCCTTCCAGCGTCGGGAAGCGTTGATGGAATTGATCAAAGAGAATCATCCAGAACTGAGAGAAATCGTCGAACAGATGATGACTTCCACAGATCCCTATTTCAGGAGAGATGTCATCAAGATGGCTGCATCTTCCGATATTGGCGTTGCCATCGATTGTCTCACCAAGGCTTTGGACGACGAGAATGATTACGTGCGCCAAGACGCCGTATCCATACTGCTGGAAAAGAAAGGGCCTGACGCGATCGGGGAAATCTCAAAATTGCAGGAAGACAGTTCGTATACCATAAGGTCGATGGTTGAAAAGGCCATCAAGGACTTTGGAGAACCCAAGCAGTTTCAGCCGGAGAATCAGGGTATGGATTCTGAAGAACCAGAACAGGCGCTCGTAGCTGAAACTGAACAGGAAGCGACTGAGCCTGATGTTGAAACGCCTACTGAATCTTCGGAACCTCAAGAGACGACAACCAGCGGAACCGAATCAATTTCAGTTCCTTCAACAAAAGAATCCAGACCTCCTTCAATTGCCCCGTTGGATGAATCGGGTTCACCGAACATTCCTGTATCCAATGATTTAGAAGCACAGTTCTTTGGTGAGGATACCGAACAATTCCTGGCTCTTTCAGGCCAACTAAAGAAACTACATAAGGAGCAGGATAAGCAAAACATCCTGACTTGATCTGATTCCAATGAACTGAAGATTGAAGAGATAGAACAGAAGATTTCCGCTCTCGAAACCAACCAGAAAATCACTGAACGTGATATCAGAGACTTGGAATTCAGAGTTAGTGAATCCAAGAAGATGGTGAGAGAAAGAGAGGCGGAGGCGATGCTGCCAGGCGCGAGATTGCTCAGGCTTATACCAAAGTTCCGTGATGAACAGGATCAGGCGTTGGCCGTTCCAAAGAATGATCTTTCAAGACTCGAAACGGAACTGTCCGAGAGAAGGAAACATCATCAGAGTTAGGATTCGGTCAAAGTTGATTTGAAGAATGAGTTAGACGAACTCCACACAACGAATGGGAATTCAACAGATTCCAAAACCGAAACACTGGCACTGGCTCGAAGTCTCAATTCACAGATCGGGCGCTTGATTCTATCCAAAGCAAGGAACGCAGTTAACGAGGATGATTGGGGTTGTCTAGGGCGATTGGTGAATCAAAGCAACAAACATCGGTTTCTGAAGGCAGTGATCAATCAATGGATTTCAATGGAAGTGCGGGCAAATTCGCTGAGCAAGGATGTGGAATACAGAAACGGCCAATACAAAAGGGTAGTAAACAACGCGAACCGAAGCATTGATACGGTTGCGTCCTCGATCTCGGACGGGTATCGCCTTGTCCGCGAAAACCGATCAACCAAAGTCAGTATTTCAGCATGGATGCATCCGATCAGCACCTCTTCCAGAGTTCATACGGATGTATTGCGAGGGGCAATTTCTGGAAACGGAGAAGCAGAGGTAGAGTACGAAGTAGATCAACTTGCATGGCTGGAGCCTGCTAACCTTGCAGCTTCTGTTGTTGGCCTTCGAAAGCAATGGTCACTGGCCGGAAAAGCATCGATCAAATTGAAACGTGCTCAAGCAAGAGTAAGGGCTTTGGAAGAGCTAAGAAGTGACGTGTCGGCTCTACTGTTTGCCCTACTATCAGAAGGAGGGGCTTCGTGAATCCGATTCTAAAAGCATTGTTGGGGCCTGCCGCCAAAGAAGCAGAGAAGCTATCGTTGAACCGATACCTACATCGTGCGAGACACCAAAAGGCAGCACAGCTTTTGATTGAGTTCGAAAAGACGCATGCTAGTGAGCTAAATGAGGCAAGCGACGCTAAGAATCGTCTTTCAGATAAGAGAAAAGATCTGGAGTTGGAAACTACCAGACTTGAAGCATCCCGGATGCAGCTCCTGCCTATTTTGGGAGAAAAGGTAAGCCTTTGGGGTCAGCTTCAGCTTTTGTTCGAAAGCGTTGTCTCTCGCTTTCTTCCGGCCCTCATCAATCCTTCGCAGGTCGATCTACGAACTTCATCAGAAATACTTAGAGCTATTGAGGAAATGACCAATAAACTCGACGCCACCCACAAGGCATTGGAAGAATTAAGGGAGGATGAAATCAGCCATAGAAACAAGACCGCGAAGCTGGAATTGGAGGGTACTTCATTATCCCGACGCCTTGCCTACGAGACGAGGTCCGAAAGCGAGGCTGTTGAAGCAATGCAATCCATGGTCATCAATCGAATCTCGAACACCCCAATCGGAGTATTGGCAGCAAGCCTGTCCGCTTGTGATTCATGCTCCCAATCTGTTCTCAATAGGATCCTACAGATCAGACTTGAGCGAACAGCCATCAATTTCGAATCACTTGAATCTGAAACTGGGCCACCTCTAATAAAGACAACCGACAATTTGTCCTGATCTATCAGGTTGGGTGAATCGAACAAAGGCTTCCCGTCCTCTACTCAGGTCCAAATGAGCGGCACAATCGAGAGAAACGGGCGCCAGTCGAGAGCCGTGTCCTATGCGATGGTGAATAATTTCATGCAAATCGGCTCATGGAACCCGTCTCCTCTGGCTTCAGCAATGGACGCGACATGTTGTGGGGAATTCCGGAAAGGTGCATCGGAACAAGCATTGAAACATCAATCAATCAGCCCTGAAATGCAGGACGATCTTGATGAATTGATGCGACTTACCGGGCTTCAAGACGATTCGATTTCCACTGAAGAATTTTGAAGACTCGCTGGTCGGTGTTTTGGTAGCTTCAGCAGAGATGTCCAATCCGTTCGATGACAAAGGGAAAGTGCAGGCTGGTGCAGCTGCTTCCGATGCTCATGTAGTTTACATCTGTGAACACTGTGGTGAGCGATTCGACACGTTGAAATCCATGGCAGGTCAGTTGGTCGAATGTCCCCATTGCAAGAAGGAGACTCTGATTGCATCGGCAGATGACCAAGTTAAGGAACAAGCGCCGCTTGCACGCCCCGTGGACCAGCCAGATTCTTCGAATATTCCTCTGACTTCCTCCCCCAAGGCACCCGAGCCTTTGACGGGGAACAATCCCTCCAGCAACAAACTGATGCAGTGCCCAGATTGCGACACCACTGTCAGCAAGAGGGCTGAGACGTGTCCCAAATGCGGTGTCAGGCTTCAACCAAGGGTGGGCGTCTTCGCAATCGTTTTCTGGGGTACGATCTCGTTCTTCGTCACGGTGTTTCTTTTGGGCGGACTTTATCTCGTATTGGAGATCAAGTTTCCTGATCACGTAGCATCGGCAAAAGAAATATTCCTCAACCCTCGCGAGGCTCTCTTGATTGATGAACCCGATCCGACGAGCGATCCATTACCAAGTGAAAAGACTCCTTCTGGTGCATCAAACGGAGACCAACAGGAAACGGTCCTTTCTCCCGACGCGTCCGTCGCTGGCGCAAAGCCACCTTCCCCTCCTCCTTCCAAGATCGTGGAGCGTGAAATGGATGATTCCAAAGAAAAGCCTACGGGGAAAACGGTCAAGTTCTCTGAATTACTTGCCAGTGCCGAGGCCGGGAACAAGGACAGCCAACATGCAGTCGCCTTGCTCTATCTCGATGACAGCGTTCCTGTCTACGATGTTTCCAAAGGTGCGCTCTGGCACTTGAAGGCAGCAAAGAACGGGCATGTGGAATCTCAGTTTCAAACGGCGTTTCTCTACTTTAACGGCTTGGGCTTCAGCGAGGATTTGGAACAGGCATACCTCTGGGCATTAATTGCTGAGAAATCCGGCCATCCAAAAGGCAAGGAGTTACGTACAGGTTTGGAGGCTCCAGAGTTAAATATCACAGCTGCGCGTCGCCATGCATTGAAGCAGCTTGCCGATGCATGGAAACCGGAATAGGGATCGCCCCGTTCCGACATTGACCCCAGACCGGGCGCACTTATCCTCCCCGCCTCCGATTCATTACATTTCATGAAGATTGTTGACCTTCAGGTTCATTCCATTGCCATCGCCGATCCTCCAATCAGGAGCTCTTACGGCCTTCACCAACCGTATGCCTTAAGAAACGTTTTGGAGCTAAAATCTGAGGATGGAATAATTGGATTCGCTGAAACCTATGGAGGTGAGAAGCCAAAGGAAGATCTCTTGGCTATCAAGGATCAAGTGATCGGTGCAGACGCTTGGAGACTAAGCGGTCTCTTGAACAACTTGATCGAGGGAGAAGCCGCTGATGCAGATCGTTCTCAGACACATAAAGTGCCTGGTGAAAATCCGAATGACGCGAACGCTCGCACCTATTCCGCATTGGAGACCGCCTGCCTCGACATGATAGGCAAGGCAGTCGGAAAGCCCGTGTGTGATTTGATTGGTGGTCGTGTTCGCGAAAAGGTCTCTTTCTCAGCCTACCCTTTCTACAAGCATGCAGGAGGCGGAGGTGAAGGCGATGACAAGCGAGAAGACGAATATGGCGAGGCCCTTTCCCCAGAAGGAATTGTCGCACAGGTCAATCAGATGCGGGCCAATTATGGTTTTGGTTCAATCAAGTTTAAAGCCGGCGTTCTGGAGCCAGCCATTGAAGTCGAAACCATACGTCAGTTGAGACAGGAACTTGGCCAATCAGTTCCACTCAGAATCGATCCCAATTGTGCATGGTCAGTCGAGACTTCGATCCAAGTCGGTTTAGATCTCAAAGAAGAACTCTCACTCGGAGGATATCTCGAAGATCCAACGGCAGATATTTCGGGAATGGCGGCAGTGCGCAAAGCGCTTCTTGAAAAAGGCGTCGACACCCCACTCGGTTCCAATGTTGCAGTTACCAGCTTTGAAGATCTTCCTGAAACGGTCAAGACGGACGCGGTTCAGGTGGTTCTCTGCGACCATCATTACTGGGGTGGCATGAGGCGCGTTCAGCAACTGGCTAAGACCTGTAAGACTTTTGGCATCGGACTTTCCATGCACTCGAACAGCCATCTAGGTGTCTCTCTCATGGCGATGGCTCACGTGGCTTCAGCTACTCCTCATCTGACCTACGCCTGCGACACTCACTACCCATGGCAACAGGCCAAGGATGAAATCGTTGAAGGTGGACGGATCCCAATTGTCGATGGCAGCGTGACCATTACTGACAAGCCGGGATTGGGTGTAAACCTTGACTACGATCAGATCGCCCGTGGCAAGGAACGTTACGACAAGTGTCCCTATCGCAAGCGTGACGATGAAGCGGAAATGCAGAAACACGTAGACCCTACCTGGAAACGAATCCTACCTCGCTGGTAACCTATTAGAATTTTTAAAGATGACTACTCCTTCAGAACTCCGTTCCAAACTTACAGGTGTCATTGGCTTTCCTGTAACGATTTTCAACGACGACTATACTCTAGACCTCGATGGGCTTCGCAAGAATCTCCGAGTCATGATTGAGGAACCCTTCTCTGCCATCGTGGCCGCAGGAGGAACAGGCGAACTTTATTCGCTCACACCCGATGAACATAAGGCGGTCGTGGAAACAACATTGGAAGAAGTGAATGGAAAGATGCCTGTGATCGCCGGTGCAGGCTATGGTGGTGCGATTGGTCAACAACTGGCCAAGCAATCCGCTGAATTGGGAGCAGACGGGATCCTGGCATTTCCTCCCTACTATCCGAACGCACACATCGACGGCTTGGTCGATTACTACAAATCCATCGCGGAAGCCACAGATCTTGGGATGCTGATCTACAGCCGTGACTGGGCGAAGTTCACTCCGGCTCAAGCTGAGCGTCTTGCTTCCATTGAGCAGTTGATTGCCTGGAAAGACGGACAAGCCGATATCCGGTCGCTGCAGATCATCATGCAGGCATTGGGAGATCGCTACTATTGGATCGGTGGTACTGGAGACGACATGGTTCCCGCATACTACAATCTGGGAATTCGAACCTATACTTCGAGTATCTCAAATGTGGCGCCCAAGTTGTCCATCGCTCTGCACGAGTTGGCTTCGGCGCGCAAAGATGCAGAGCTGCAGAAAATCGTCAACGAACTCGTGGTTCCTTGCTACGAATTTAGAACCCGACGCAAGGGATATGAAGTATCTGCGATGAAGCGCCTGATGGATTTTGCTGACGGATTGGTGGGCGGTGTTTCTCGTGCGCCTCTGGTTGAAGTTCTCGACAGCGAGAACGATGAACTGAAAGCGATGCTAGACAGTTGGAAAGATTGGATGTAACCCCAATAGCAATATGGCGGATGACTATCAGCGCGGTAGCGAAGGAGAATGGAACAAGTTCAACGAGCAGCAACAGGCTGTTGAACTAAATCGACTTCGAAGAAATCTTTGGATCTGGCAGGCCCTCTGCCTGCTGCTTCTCCTTGCCTCCTTGGCTCTCGGGTTCATCGTAAAAAAGGTTCACGCCAAGGCTCCGCTTCAAACCTGGCTCCCCCAAGAACTGGGTATTGAAAAAAGCGAGTAAACGGATGACTCGATGGAGGGATAGGGTCCGGTTCACGCCTCAACTCGAAGTCCTTTGAAGGTTGGCATCGTCCTCAACCTGCTTTAGCAGATTGTTAAGCAGGCAATCTTTCTACCATAAACCAAAGAATCCGCTGGCATCACTGCACTGAGAACCTCAACCTCGCGCCGTGTCCGAGCAGAAGACCATTAAGCTGACACCTGATCAGAAGCGGCGAGCATTGGTTGCTTTGTGCTTCGGGTCTATCTTGTTTGGATTTGTTCTTCTAGAGATTGCCGCGCGAGTCATGGGATATCGGGCGTATTCAGTTCCCTCCAACAACTTAAAGTCCATTTCCCCCAAGGGTCCTTACTTCCATAAACACGAGGGACTTGGCTACACCCACAAGAGCGGTGTGTTCGATGTGACATTGATCACGGATTACGAATTCACGACCACCCACGATCCAAATGGGTTCCGCGTCACATCGGAGACTCCTGAGAGCCACATTGGGAAACCAGAAATTTGGATGATGGGTTGTTCCTTCACCCACGGATGGTCATTGCAGGACAACCAGACGTTTCCATGGTTACTCCAAACTGAGTTCGCAGATCACCGGATCAGAAACATGGGCATCAGCGGCTATGGCACGTTTCAATCACGGTTGTTGTTTCAGGAAATGCTCAAGACTGAAGCAAAGCCTAAGCTGGTGGTTTACGTTTACGGAAAATTTCATCACTTCAGAAACACCTTTCCAAGAAGGCACCGCAAAGCTCAGGCCCCACATAACAGAATGGGACCATTGAGTCTTCCCTACGCGCGATTCGATGAAAGCGGAGAGCTGGAGTATTACGAAACTCCACTTGCCTACAATCCTTGGCCATTGATGAACGTTTCGGCAGGTGTGCACATGCTTGAATCCATCTACAATACCAAGGATTCCCGTTCGCATCAGGCCGATCAGGTGGCAGCCGAATTGGTCAGACGCTGGGCGGTCTTCTGCAAGGAACAGGGAATCGAATTCGTCGTTGCTGGAATCAGCTCGGATTCGCAAGTGATGTTGGATTTCTGTAAGGACATTGGAATTAAGAATGTGTTTATCGCCGTGCCTCTTTCGGAAGACATTCATCGGAACGTGCCTCATGACAGTCACCCCAGTCCGTTGGCCAATACAATTTACGCGGAACGACTGACGGAGTTTCTGGAACCACTTCTCGAGGAGGTGGAACAATGAAGACCGAATGGACCTACCCGAATGCATTGATTGTTGGAGCGATGGTCATCACCGCATTATTGGTGATAGCCTATTGGGGATCGAGAAGAGCCAGCAAAACCAGTTCTGAGTTCGCTGAATTGGCAGAGGATGAAATGCCGTTGGCATCCTTCAATGGCATCAAACGAATTATCAGAGGGGGACTCTTGGTTTTGAGCATTGGGTTATGTGCTGTTGTTCTTGCGCGTCCCTATAGTTCTGGGGACTGGAGTGATGCTACAACCAGAAGCATCGATATTGCTGTTCTGATTGATGTATCTCGCAGCATGACAGCGACCGATGTCTCTCCATCACGGCTTGAACGCAGCAAATTGGCTGTGGAGAAGTTGTTTGAAAGCAGCCCGAGAGATCGTTTTGCCATCGTTCCGTTCGCTGGGACTGCATTTGTTCAATGTCCGCTGACACATGACCAAACGGCGCTTAAAGAGAGCTTGGATCTAATATCAACTGAGTCCATCCCCTATCATGGAACGCGTCTGGGTGAAGCGTTGAAGATTGCCGCCTCCGCTTTCGATGAAGACGACACTCAACACCGGGCGATCATTATTCTGTCTGACGGAGAAGAACACGACGAGGGAGGAGAGGAAGCGGCCAAGCAACTTAGGGAAGATGGTTTCACTATTTTCGCGATTGGTGTCGGGACTTCGAAAGGGGCTCTGCTGACAGAAACCTCAGGAGGACAAACCACCTATTTCAAGGATTCTGAAGGGCAACCAGTCCGCTCCATGTTGGAACCCGATCTCCTGCGTGGTATCGCAACAGTAGGCGGTGGATTTTATCTGGAACTCACCACCCCAGAAACCATACGCGCGCTGATTCGCCAGGGCCTTGAACCATTACCTCGCGTTCAAAAGAACACGACCCGGCTACAGCAACAGGATGAGCACTATCAATGGCCCCTGCTCTTCCTCTGTATCACGCTGTCGATCTTTTTACTGATGAGAGATCTTCCAAACAGGATGCGCAGGAACAGCGCGACAGCATCGTTTCTCGTTATGATCATTTTGTCCGGCGCCGCCTCAACTCAAGCAAGTGCTTCGAGTGTTGAGTCACGCGAGATGATTGCTGAGGGATTAACCCTGCTCGAAGGGAAAGACTGGAACGGCGCAGCTGAGCAATTTGACAATGCGACAGCGACCCTAGAACTGCCGTTGCAACATAAAGCATTCTACAACCTTGGCTACGCGCGTTTCCAACAAGCGTTAAAGGCAGAAGATCTCAATGAGAAATACAAATGGCTGGAAGCAAGTGAAACCGGTTTCAAGACCGCACTTGAATTAAACCCCGCCAGCCGAGCCACAGCAAAGAACCTAGTCCTGACTCGTCGTCATCTCCAAACACTCAAGGAGCAGGTACAGGAACAACAACAGCAACAAGAATCCCAAGACTCTGATCAGCAGCAGTCAGAAGATCAAAGCGATCAACAGGAGAGCGGCGAGCAGCAACAAGATTCAGAAGAAGGCGAACAGGAGGAAAATTCACAGGATGGAGAACAGCAACAGCCATCCGATGAAGATCCGCAGAAAGGTAGCGAATCCAAGAGCACTGGCGAGGAAGGTGAACAAGGAAAGGAAGACTCTGAAGACGCGACTGATGGCGACGGCGAAGAAGAAGGTGCGAAGAACGGTAAGGACAGTAAGGGTGGAGAACCTCAGGGCATGACTCTTTTGCAAGCTCTAGAGTTTTTGAATCACGAAAGCCAACGCCCTCGTGCCCTACCTATTATTCCCAATCCACCTGAGGACCAAGGCGAAGGTGGCAAAGATAAGTTCAAGACATGGTGACCCGATTCTACATCCAATTTCTGTCTGCGCTGATCGTACTGGGGTCTTTGAATTCTGGCCAAAGCGCGGTAACCGCTTCATGGGGCAAGAATCCAGTCACCGTGGGTGAAGCTACGTCGCTTTTCGTAGACTCTATTGATCAACCTCTACGTTTTGCGCCAGTTATTCAATCCCGCGCTGGCATATCAGTCGCATCAAATCGCAATCAGGCACCACTAGCCATACAGGCGGGCGTCGGAAAGGTCTTTCGCTACAACTACTCTGTGACTCCATCCAGGCCTGGAACCTATGAGATGGGATTCAATGTCACCCTGCCCAACGGATCAAACCAGCCTTTATCGATTCTGCCGCTGAAGGTACTACCCCAGCAAGCAGCGCAGCAACCTGCGTTCTTTCGAGTTACCGTTCCCAGATCAGAGGTCTATGTCGGAGAACTCGTTCCTCTGAACATAAATCTGTTATCGAGACATGTGGGAGACACCTCGTATCCCCAAATCAAGATGGAAGGTTTTCTCGTTCATTCGACACCCAGGGCGATGATGGGGCGAATCATGGAGAACAACGTTGCCTATCATAGAATCACCTTTCAGAAAGTTGTGAAGGCAATCAGGACTGGCGACCTTACCCTCGGCCCCATATCAGCTAAGATGGATCTTCGAGTCCCTGGTCCAGGCGGGCGTCTGATGGGGCGCACCGTCAATGTTCTACATGACGGACTCCCCCTAAAGGTAAAGGAATTACCAATCGAGGGGCGACCTGCTTCATTCTCAGGTGTCGTAGGGAACATCAATTCGTTCACCGTCACGCCATCGTCTTCCAAATTGTTTAGTGGCGATGCATTGACACTTTCCATTCGACTCAGAGGTGAAGGCAACATCAGCGATGCCAAACTGATCTTTGGAGAACAGTGGCGGGACTTTGACACCTTTGACCCACAGGAAAGCACCAAGACATTCGGAAGTCTTGGCATTCAGGCTGAGAAAATCATGGAACAGGTTGTCGTTCCTTCGAATAGCGAAATCACCAATCTTCCCCCCATTGAGATCAGTTGGTTTGATCCTAAAACTTCCACATACAAGAGCATTGAAACGCAGAGCGTGCCTATTGAAGTCATGCCTGCCGAAGCTGCTCTTCTTGGGGCGGTGCCTACCATTGCCATTTACAGTTCGGACGCAGATGAAGCGCCGGATACAACCTTGGCCCCCATACGCAGATCAGAGGTTCTTGGAGAACGTTCCTTTTTGGAATCACGGCTGGTTCCAATGATCGCGCTCATGGCCCTGGCATTCTGTGGAATGGCATCTGGTTATCGTTGGTTTCAAGAACGGCTGGAGAACGACCCTGCATTACGTAGACGGCATCTTCTATTGAAGAGAAAAAGGAGTCTGGAGAAACAGTTTGCTCAAATGAATTCCAGCACCTCCTACGACGATCTTAATTCCGTCTCCTTGGCTCTTGTGCAAGTGAGATTGGCCCTTCTCTTGGGGCGAAATGAAGTTTCCTTGGCCGCAGCAGATGATGAGCTGCGAGCATTGGAGCAAAGGAGTTCTTCTGAAACTGCTGAAGTGTTTCAGAAAGCATTTGAACTGATCCATGGATGTGACTTCTCGGACCGCGGCAAGCCCGCGAAGGAGGAGATCATTAGGGGAGTCAGAGCAACCGAAAATGCGTCCTTGAAACAAAGTCGCCTTCAAACAGCGACGGCTGCGATTCTTTTGGCGTCTCTTGCCCTATGGCCCGGCTCTTTGCGAGCTGATCTACAGCAGGCCAATCAGATGTTTGATGAGGGACGTTTCGACAGTGCATTGGAACAATACCAATCCCTTCTCAAGAGTGATCAACCTGACGCAACCATTCTATTCAACATTGGGACCACCTACCTTCACCTAGAGGACTATGGGCGAGGGACAGCCCACTTGAAGGCTGCTAGATGGCTAAACCCACGGTCGGCAGACATCAGTCGCAACCTGCGAATTGCAGCCTCGCGTTCCCTGCAGAATGAACAACACCAAACAACTGCTTTCACTCAACGGGTATTGGGAATCCTTTCCCAGCGTGAATGGACGGCTATGTTCCTTGTGACTCTTTCGCTCGCGTGCGTATTGATGGGGATCGGAAGATTGAGAAGGTGGAATGGTTTCATCAGCTTCAAACTGCCACTTGCGCTTTGCGGGATTTCATTTCTTCTCACTCTCTTTGGCCATTCCCTGCATGGCTCGATCCAGAACGATGCACTCATCGTAACCGACGAAGCCATTGTTCGATTTGGTCCTACAGATGAAGCAAAGACCTTATTTGTCTTAAGCGACGGTCAGAACACTGAAATCCTCGGAGATCACGGCGACTGGTCATTTATTCAAGATGGTACAGGAAGAAGAGGTTGGACTCGAAAGCCCAACCTCTTGGTAATCCGGGATTTGATCAAACGAGATTGATCAGACCTTTTGCGCCACAACGACCTGGCTGTGGCTCTTGTTTCCATCGAATGCATTCACAAGGATCTTTTGACCCGGTTGCGCATTGCTTAATCCGGCTACAGAGATACTCCCATCTGCGAAACTTCGGGTCCCGCGTAATGGACGTCCTGTTTCTGCCAAAACGAGTCTTACATCCGCATTGGGCAAAGTCTTAATCCTTGGTAAAGAACATGCGTGCAGTCTACCTGTCTTTGAATTTGTGGATTCCAAGCTCGCCCCGCCCCGGACGTTGTCGTCAGGAGCATCGATCATGTTTCTGATCCTCAGACCAATTGCTCCATCCTTTTCTCTTGGATCAAATTCCATCTCCAGGAAGTTCCAGTAGAAAGGGTCGCCTTTGGCATGCCCGTTGAGTTTTGGGTCAGAATACTCCTTGTGATAAAGCGCGTGGACAGTCAGATCTCGTCCGTCCACATCCTTCATCTCGGGACCGAATCCGGGAATGACACTTCGACCTCCGCTTCTTCCGATGGGGCCAAAACTACACTCGATCACCCGGTGATCCTTGTTCGTCATGACACACCCGTTGTGAACGTCTCCATAGACTGTCACTACACCCTCGCGCTCACCAAGTAATTCGATCACGCGATCCGTCCCTGCCTTCACCCAGCCTGCATAGTCAGCAGTGACGCGATCCCGCTGATGAAAGTTCATGTCACTCTTGAAGGGACTGTTGGCACCCTTGTATTTGGCACCCGTCCAGACTGTATGAAGACCATTGAGACCAGTAAGGCAGATCTGACGAGCGGCATCAGTTCGGATCAGCTGTTGAAGCCATGCAAACTGCTCTTCACCCAGCAATGTCCGTGTAGGATCCGTTCGATCGTAAAGACTCTCATGTTCGCCCCATCCCTGTTCGATCCAGATATCCGTATCCTGAGAGCTTCGCCAGAGTCTTGAGTCAACGATTGCCAATGTGAAATCACGGTCAGGCATTTTCCAAGCCCTCCATTTCTTGGGATTGATGGTCCCGTCTACATCTTCATCACCAGTGATGAGATGATGCACAATCTGAAAATTTCTCCTTAGATACTCAGGGTCCTGTCCCAACCCCTCTTTGTTTCTGAGGATAAGCTGTTCAGGCCCCTTGATGTCATCCATTCCGTAGTCATGATCTCCAGGATTGATGATGTTCCAATGGCGCATCATCTGCCATCTGGATGTGGGACCGCATATAGTATTGGTTACCACTTTGTACGCGTCATCCGTGCTTGGGGGGTAGAGAACAAGCTCCATGTACCAGACATCATCCTCCCAGACCATGATCTGAAAGTTGTAGCCCTCCAGATGCTTGTATGACCCGACTGATGGTTGATCACGAATCTGCCAGTCATCGCCGCCTCCAAGAATTTTGAGTCCGGCATCCGACTGCTGTTGAAGCCCACTGTTGATCGCATGACAACTCAGGCCTGCCAATTTGTAAGGAGCCCTCAGCTGTGGCAGGCGACCCACGTAGTCACCTCGTGAAGGGACATCGCCTACAAAACCAGTTCCAGGTCCACTCCCGGCAGTTCCAATTCTTAAATCCGAGGTTACGTTCATCCCGTCCTTCCAAACGGTGTAGTAGAAAGTCTGGTCGGCTGGACTTCCGGGAAGCGCCACCTCAATAGTAGCTGTGTTACGTCTCCATTCATGATTTACGATAGCCGCCCTGCCTGCTGCTGGAACCTTCGCCCAGTTGGCATTCTCATCAGCGGAAACTCTTACTTCAGCTTGTTCGCCATCGGATGCAAAGAGACTGACAAAGCGAAGGTTCCACTTGCCGTTCTTTCTCTTCAACGTATCTCCCAATGGATAGCACGAATAACACTCTGTGTGGCCCACTTCCTTCGCCTGTTGGCCCGGAGCGTGGACATCAAACGATCTGATTGCGAAGTCAGCCAGCCCCTTGGTCTGAACCCCGATGTATCCCTGTGTCTGCCATGTCTTGGCTTCAATTTGAAGCGTGCTGGGTTTGCCCTTCCCGATAGTGATGCTTCCCTCAACGCGAGACTTGTTGCTTCCGGTCGGTGTTACCTTCAGGTTGATTTCAAACGAATCTCCTTCAGTCAGTTTGTCTGTCTGTTGGCGCTTTAACGGGCCGCCCTTGCCTCGCATTTTTAGTTGGGCTTGTGAGGAGTCATTCCACGAAACAACGCCGCCATTACGAGCTCGATTGTAGCCTTCAAATAGAGACTTACCGCCAAAGGCAATACCGATTTCAGCATAGCCTGGTTGATACATCTTCCAGTCAGCACTCTCAGCTTCACTGCTCTTTGCTGCGTCAGCCACGAGAGTGCCTGTCATCCGAACCTGATAAGCACCCTTTAGTTTCCAATCCCTTCGCCAGAGAATGCCTTCAGGTAGACTCGGGTCATAGTCGGTCGGCATTTTACCGCCGTTGCGATTGTGTGATTCGTAGTGATACGGAAACCCTGTTGAACGAGCCTTGTCGCCTACGTTGCTGAGTCGCCTTCGAAGTGTTCCATCCTTTATCTGCCAGTAGCCCGGGTTGATGCTTTCCCAGCCTTCTCCGTGATAGAGTGAATCACCGCGATTGAAGCTGTCGGTTGAAATCCATCCACCGGACGATTGAGCGGAACTCGTAGATTTGCTCAGGGCAACACCCAACGAGGCTGCGGCGGTGGTTTTGAGGAACTGTCTCCGGTTTCCATGGAGACTCGATTGGGAATCTTTCTGTTCTTTCATAGCAGGGATCTGAAAAGAGGGACGTGCGAACTGCTATCCTCTTCAAATTCCTCTACGAACTCAACTCTTCAAGGCGCGCAACAGAGGGCCGACACGCCCGTCGGCCTGTTAGGACCTGCAACACCGGAAAAAGAATGGCTTAGGCCCTCCCTTACACCATTCAGCGACCAGTTGATTCTTCAAATTACAGGGGCATATCTCCCTGTTTTTTTCTAATTAGGCTTTGAAACAAAGGGCCGACCTGTAAACTACCGCGCCCAGAACGATTTGCAAATTATTCGACCCAGTGGACAAGAGCACAGCCTTTTCAACACCTGACCTGCTGGATTCAGCCGGTGATCCGGAGTTCATTATGAACGCCCGGGAAGCGTTGAAGTGTCCACTTCCTTATCTCAAAGGACAGAAAGGCACGGAACGCTTTGTCCGCATGACATTGTTGGCTTACCGAAAGCGCTTTCTCAGCGTAAAGGGAGCCGAACACATCGCTCCAGAGAATGACGCATTTATCCTCGCTCTGAATCACAACCAACGACCAGAAGCCATATTGATTCCAGCCATCCTCATGTATCTGCGAGAAGGCAAACATGTTCACTTCATGGCGGATTGGAACTTTGCCTTGGTTCCCGGTGTAGCTGCGCTCTACAAAGCTGGCGGAGTCGTGCTTGTGAATCGTAAGCCTGCAAAACCAGATTTCCTGAACCTCTTCCGCCCTCTCTACACAGAAGAGGCATCCCCTATGGTTGCGGCCGAAGAGATGCTCAAACAAGGCAAGTCCGTCGGGATCTATCCTGAAGGTACTGTGAACCGCGACCCTCATCACCTGCTCAAAGGTTTTTCAGGCGCGGCTCGACTATCACTCAAGACCCGGTGCAAAGTAGTGCCGGCCGGCATAAAATTTCCCAATCATAAGGGCGATGGCCCGATTCAAGACAACGAGCCCATGAGCATCGAGTTTGGTGCCCCCATGGAACCTCCTGCTCCATCAGATCAACCTAGTTTCAAAGAAGCCAAGAATTGGCACGAACAAATCATGCGTGAGATTTCAACCCTCTCAGACAAGTCCTGGAACCCTTCAGCCGGAAGGAAGAAAACATGTCGCTAGCCAAGAAAATTACCGTCATCCGTCTTGCTACGGAAGAGGATCGTAATGAGGCTATGAAGGTCCTCAAGGAAACCTACCGGGTCGAAAAGAACTGGGTGGCGGATGAGGAAAAAATGTTCTCTGCAGAAGACCTGCAGGATGAGTCTGTCTCCTGGTTCCTGGCCATGGCCAAGGACGAGCCTGTTGGCGTACTTCGAATCCTCTACAATCCACCTTTGGAGCTCTATAACGAATATGGCTTTGAACAGGTCGGCGAAGGAATCGACGTTGAGAAATTTGTCGAAGAACACCAGATCGCTGAGATCGGTCGGTTCGCCGTTCGCCCGGAATATCGCCAATTCGTTACCGTTGCTGCGGCCCTGATGCGAACCGCCGTCAAGGAGACTGTGGACCGAGGTTTTTCTCACTACATCACTGATGTATTCGAAGGTGAAAAACACAGCCCTTATGAATTTCACACCCGTGTGATGGGCTTCCAATTGGTGGCCACGCATGATGTTGGTGAACTCAATTGCCCGAATCGCCGACTCACACTCGTTCTCGATATCCGTCAGGCATACAACCATCTACGGAAGAACAAGAAATACGTCTTCCGCCTATTCACTCAAGGCTGGTCCAAAGAGATGCATGCCAAGTTGAATGACGACTAGAATCTATACCTGATCCCATAATGAGTCTCGACGACGCACAAAAGCAGACTGTTTCCAACTGGATTGAAGAGGGCCTCGAGCTTTCTGAAATTCAAGGACGCCTTTCCTCTGAACTCGGAGTTTCCATGACTTATATGGAGACTCGTTTCCTCGTGGACGATCTGGGGCTCCAGATCAAAGACAAGGAACCTGAGCCAGAACCAGAACCAGAGCCGCAGCCAGAAGAACCAGCTACTCAGCCGGTAGAGCAAGCTCAAGAAGAAGCCCCTTCTCCTGAAGCTACCCCAGCTCCAGGCGATCAACCAGCAGCAGGCGGAGGGAAAGTGACCATCGAACTTGATAAGATCACGCCTCCAGGAGCTGTGGTTGCCGGCAAAGTCACCTTTAGCGATGGGAAAGGAGCCGCATGGAGCCTTGATCAAATGGGACGCCTTGGACTTCAGACCGATGAAGAAGGCTACAAACCGAGCGAAGAAGACGTTATGGAATTCCAAATGGAGCTCCAAGCAATTCTACAACGAGGGGGCGTCTAACCACTTCTGTCAGCCCCCAAGAATCCTTCTACAGACTTGAGAAACTCATTGGGTTTCTCCGCATGCAGCCAATGCCCCGCTCCTTCAACTTCTGTGAATTGAGCTTTGGGAAACTGTTTCAGAATCATCTCTCTGTCAGATTTCAGGATGTAGTCTGAACTGCCTCCATTGACAAAGAGTGTTTGTCCTTCAAACACTCCTTCTGCCTCCCAACCATTCAGTAGTCTGTAATTCTTGGAAAGCGAATCCATGTTGGGAATCCATGACAAACCGTCCTCTGTCACCGCCAGATTCTTGAGGACAAATTGCCGCATGGCCATAGAGGGTATTTCACTTTCGATCGCAGCATTTACACTTGAGCGATCCGCAAAGAAATCGAGATCCAGCTCAGCCAGAAAACCTAACATCTCCGGGTGTCTCATATCGTAGGGCTTAGGAGCCATATCAGCTACGATGAGCGATTGGACAAGAGTCGGTGATTGCAACGCAAATTGCATGGCGACCTTTCCACCCATGCTGTGTCCAAGAACAATCGAGGGACTCAGCTGAAGTTCACTGAAAAGGTCATCCAGGTCAGCGGCCATCACTTCATAGTCGCAAGACTCCGTCTTGGGCGACAAACCGTGATTTCGGAGATCGACCAGAATGATATCGAACCTCTCTCGAAGTCGTTTCTGGAATCCCTTCCAATTGTCCAAACTACCCAGAAGCCCGTGGAGGATGACCATCGTTGGTCCTGTTCCCTCTCTTCTATAATTCAATCGAACTGGCTTCGCGCGCATCGAATCAAAGGTTAGTTTCAGCCACCAATGCTTCTACCACTTCCACTGCATTGGTTCCCAGCTTGTTGCGCAGAACCTTGCCGTCTTTGTCGATCAAGACACTGGCAGGCAACTCAGTGATACCAAGCATCTCTGCAATTGGGTTGTCATATCCTTTTCCATCAACCATCTGCGGCCAAGGAAGTGGCTGTTTTTCGGATACCTTGTCGAAGTCGCTTTTGAACAGATCCAGGTTGATACCAAGGGCAGCCACCGACTCCTTCTTGGATTCCACCATCTGTGTCAGCGGCGCTAGCATATCAATCGAATCTCCATTCCAAGATGCCCAGAAGTGGAGCAAAACCAGCTTTCCCTGATGATCGGAAAGCGAAGCAGTCTTACCTTCCGTCGTCTCAAACTCTATTTCAGGCTTTCGGCCAACTGGATCCAATCGCATCAAAGTCTTGGTTGCCTCATGTCTCAATTTCTCATCTGCCGCATCAGAATCAGATATCATCTCAGCAATCTCGATTGCTTCTCTTCCCTCTGCCTGTCCGTAATACAGCGAAAGTAGTTCATAGACACGGGGTTCGTCAGGGAACTCTTTGTGAAGAGCCAACGCCTGAGACCGAATGGTCGCCAGCTTCATGATATCACTCTCTTCAATTGATTGCTGTGAAGCAGCCCTGATTCGATGCCGTGCCATCATGAAGCGAATCTCGAACACGCGGGAACGATCAGAATTCTCTTCTTTAGCACGCTGCAGCTCGAGGGTTTCCAAGGAATCAACATACCCAAATGCCCCCATGTTCACGGCCATTCGCAGCATCTCCAGTTCACTCCGCCGGGCCACATCTGCCATTGGGTGATCAGGAAACAATGAATAGAGCTGCTTTGCCTTTGCTGATGCACCGGCAGCCTTTTCTCCCGCTGCCTTGGCCCAATCAGCACGTTCGGCTGCTGATGGAGGGCTCGACGCCCATGATTCTGGCTGCGCCGGAGGTTCCATCGATCTCACGAACTCCTCGGCCAAAGCTTCCATCTGGGCAGGATCCATTTCTTCCTTCGTGGAATCCTTTCCTTTAAGGGGTTTGACGCCGGTAGAGCGCTCTTCGTTGATTCTCTCCTGAGTTGGAGGCGGCGCATTGGCAGGACGAGGACCATATCCGACCACAGAAGGGTCAGCTGGTTCGCAGGCACTTAGAAGGAGAGAAGCCAATACAACTCCAGATGTTTTAAGGAAACGTTTCATTCGGATTGCGAGGTTGCGTCGGTCTCAGCCGTGATCTGTTCGAGAATCAAAAGTGCTCTTTGAGCCCGTCTTGGATTCGCTGGATTCCCGTAATCAGCTACCCGATCGATCGTATCAGTTTCTAAATTGGCGAGATGCTGCAATGCAGTTTTCAATGTTTCCACATCGTCAGGGCAGATCTTTAGCTGAACTTTCTCTTCTGACTGTTCTATCCGCATGCTCTTCCTAGCAAACTCCATCAGCATCGGGCATGGTTCCAAACAAGGATAAAGAGAAGAGTGCGAATTGCTGTTCGCCTCATGCTCGGCAACCGTCCACAACCGATCTTTTGTGCAGAACCGAGAATTACAATGAGCAGTGGCCATGGTCGCTGCCTGCGCTTCATCAAGCATTGCGGTGATGCGATACATACCCGTCTGACGACCAGAAAACTCTTTAAAGGTGACTGGAGCCACCCTCTTTTCGCTCAAAGCAAGTGCATCCAGAACTGCTCCCGGGTGAACTGCCTCAAGAACTTCGACCAACCTGGTTGTCGAATCGGCTATCGTAATCCAGCCACGCCTGAGATCAGGAGAACTCTTCAGTGGTCTAAACCTGCCTGATTCGTCATTGATTGCCATCTCTCTGGCTTCAGCCACTGAAATCTCAGAAAGATCGTCCCGTTCGCCATCGGCTGAGTGACACACTCTGAACTTCTTCTCCAATCGGCGGACGAGCACCTGCCCCACGGTGCATGTCTCAGCACCGTCAGGGAAAAGCAACGGAAGGATTCGTTCTTCTATCGAAAGCACGGGGTGAAACTAGCCGCACTCCATCCATGTCTCAATGGTTCCTTTAAAAGAAAAACAATTCAAAATTGGAGAGTGGAAAGAATCAGAGAAGTTCTTCATGCTTTTGAAATGCCCAGCCCTTGGATCAGAATGGTTCTGACGCTTCTTCTTGGAGCGGGATCTCTTTCAGGAGCCTCTCCTTTTCCTGTGCTCAAACCAACAGAACCTCAGGATGCTCACAAGACATTTGAACTTCATCCCGATTTCGAACTGACTTTGGTTGCTGCGGAACCTCTCGTTGCCGATCCCGTTGCCGTCGCATTTGAAGAATCAGGTGCGATCTATGTCGCTGAGATGCGAGGTTACTCAGAAAGACGCGATCTGGAGATGGGCAGAATTGTCCGTCTCATCGATACAGATGGGGATGGCAAGGCTGATGGATCAACCATCTTAGCCGATGGATTGCAATGGCCTACCGGAATTCATTGCTTTGAAGAAGGAGTGTTTGTCCTCGCTGCACCTGACCTCTTCTATTTCAAAGATACCGATAACGATGGTAAGGCGGATATCAAGCGTCTCGTGTTGACTGGATTCAGCACGCAGTCGTCACGGCTGAACGTTCAGCAACTACCCAATAGTATGCGTTGGGGACTGGATCAGAAGATTCATATCGCAGAGGGCGGCAATGGCTCTCGAATTCGACGACCAAACCAAGACGAGTTAGAAGCGATTCCTGTAAGACGGGGAACCATCGTGTTTGATCCATTCACGGAATCCGTGGAAATCGTCAATGGCGGCGGTCAGTTTGGCATGTGTTACGACGACGCCGGACGTCGCTTTCTCACCAGCAACAGCCGTCATTTGATGCAGGTGCCGTTTGATCGTCTTCCCATGTCCAGCAAAGCTACAAAGGAAGCCCCTGCTCCTTCCTCCCTGCACGGAATTGCAAAGGATGGAGATGCCGCTCCTGTCTACAGACGTTCACCCGAAGAGGGTTGGCGTGTCCTGAGGACAGACTGGCGGGTCAGCGGTAAATCCAAAGGTATCATTGAGGGAGGCGGCAGATCCTCTGGGTATTTCACTGGAGCAACTGGAGTTTGCATCTATAGAGGCACGTCACTCGAAGAAGATGACCGCAGTTGGGCCTATGTAGCAGACGCAGGCAGCAACCTTATCCACAGAAAACCACTCGAACTTGATGGGGTGCTCTTCCGTGCAGAACGCCACCCAAGCGAACGAACCACCGAGTTCATGGCATCGTCAGACAACTGGTTTCGCCCTGTTCAGATTGAAAACGGACCGGGCAACGCGATCTATGTTCTTGATATGTATCGTGAGGTGATAGAACACCCTTGGTCATTGCCTCCTGGGATCAAAGAACACATCGATCTCAACCGAGGTCACGACCGTGGCCGAATCTGGAAAGTGGTTCACAAATCACAACGAAATTTCAGATCAAATGTTCCGGAACGAAAAGAAATCATAGCTCAACCGAAGGTGCTCGCCTCGCTGGATTCGTGGAGCAGAGAAACGTCCGCCAGACTTCTCGCTGAGGAGCTGTACAAGCTTGAAGCAATACCTAGGAGAAAAGCATTAAACGATCTCACAAAGTTTGCCTCCAACTTAGCCTCGGCCAATGCGCGAATACTCTTCCTTTCGATTCTGGATCGATTTGCATCTCGGGATGACAAGCTCATCGAAGCCAGCATCCAAAGCAGCTCTCAGGATCTCCGATTAGTAGGCGCACATCAATTGTTCCGATCTGTCTCAATGCGGACGTCATCAGTGAATCCACTTTCACCAACACACAACTCCCGACTTTGGGAGAAACTACTGGAG
>CBFHTT010000028.1:0-97514 GCA_965658675.1 Limisphaerales bacterium | reverse complement strand
GTCTTCTGGAAGAACTGCTGCTACGATGTCCCATTGCTTGTCCGTCAAATCCATCCCTAACTACATAAGCAGTACCGACAAAAGTACAAGTTCAAAACTAGCTCCTTTGGCTATTTTTACCATTTATGAGATAGCTTCTAGAGAACTCTTGGAGAACAAGAACAACAGATTCATTTTTCTCCTAAGGGAACCCGAACCAACCCTGAAAAGCATCATTAACATGGGGTTAAAACATGATCTCAAAGAAAAGCATCAAGATCCCCAGAGTGTGTTGAATTACTACGAGGAGCGGATGAATGAATTGATTGCCCACAGTAACGTCCTTAGAGGAAATGCCCTGTTCATCAAAGGTGAGTCGTTGATCTCCAACACACCGAACTGGCTTTTGCGACGACCTGGCTTGGTATCTCCCCTCCCCTTTCACCCAACTACACTACCTTCGAACAAACAGGCTCGCTTGGCGCAGGTGATCCCTCTCCTTCAATTTCTTCAGGAAAAATACTACAGAAGAAAAATCGAGATAGCTTTACTGAGATTCACATACCTGCCGAGATTCTTAACAAAGCAGCTAAAATTTACACCAACACCTGTTCGATCCTTACATCACAAATAGGAACAAGAGAATAAATCATTATTTTTCTTCAAAAGAATAGATCATATAATCATCCGTCGATCTCATGACAGGGAATGTGGCGTCCAAATAAGCAAATAGCTCTACACTTTTGGTCAACTCATCCATTTTAGTTACGACCATGTACTGAGCTGAACGGGCATGGATGAAGGTATTTAAATACACGATCTCATTGCTGGGCCCACTTCCTCTAAAACTCAAGAGTTCAAATCTTTCCCTTGTCGGCCAATAGAATCCTTCTAACGCTCCATGGTAAATAAGAGACTTACCGTGATCATCTGTCAAATGCAGAACCCGAGTGCTGTGACCCACCACCTCTCCGATCTCTTCGTGCTGCCTGATGATCTCCGCATTTCGTTCAGGTTTCTGCATGATCCAAGTGTGTTGCTTCTGACAGACTCCTATATTCAAGGCCAACGCTTCACCAATTGATTTCACGGACGATGGCCGAGATGAAAAGCCCTTCGTCATCACGAACACGGAAAGACCGAGTCCAACCGCGCCAGCGCCAACCAACCATCCCACCGTTTTCTGAGTCACCAGTTGTTTAGAACTCCATTTAGGCACAGCTACATCCATACACCACGAAACCACCGCAATCGCTGCCACAGGGATCAACATGATCGAATAGTAATCGTGGGTCGATGCGTGGTAATGAAAGATCAGCGCGTAACACAAGTAGGCAAACATGTAGAATTGGAGGAATTGCCTCAGTCCCTCCCGTGTTCCCTTGAATGTCTCCCAAAGAAGGATCATTGCCGGAAGAAACCCAATATTGCGCCCGACCATTTTGAAGAAGCCGGCGTAGTAGGACGCATCTAGAAAGATTCGAGGCAAGAAACTCATATCGCTCTGCTCGGACATGGTGTCACCTGACATATGCCCCTTCAGGTACCACAGCACGTTGGGAAGAATCATCACTGCTGTCAGCAGCCACATGCGCTTGTCACTGAAGACTCCTTTTAATCGCTCTTTGTAGAACTGAGGACCGACATACACGGCCCATATCATGAAAATCGACATGGGTTTCAGAATCACCGACAAGCCAGCAAGAAACAGAAACGCCACAAACCTGCCTCTTGAGGGATTGTCCCTCCACGCATAAAGCCTTTCCATTGACCAAAGCATCGTCACGACCATGGCTGGATCTGGTTGAATGACACGGCTACACAAGATTGAAAACGGAATGAATAGATATACAAACAGCATCAGGAGTTGCTCCACTTCTGATAACCACCTCTTGCAAATCTGAATCAAAGCCACTCCTCCCGAGATCCACAGCAAAATGGACATCAAGCGCTGAACCCAGAGCAACTCCTGCCCCGCTATCCGCCAAACAACAGCAGAGAGAAACGGAAGAATCTGGGGTTCAAACAGTTCCTGTCGCTCCAAGGTAACCACTGCCGCTTCTTTGAGAACAGGATCCGTAATCCCTCCCATCTGGGCATAGTGGGCTTTGGTTACGCTGGCCCCAATGTATTGCCTGATCGGATGAAAATCCAAGGGAGGCTCACCAAGATGGATCAAACGAACCAACTAACCTACCAATAGCAGGCCGTAGAGGAATCGATTGTAAAGTGAGCGGTTCATTCGGGCTTTAAAAACGGATCTTTCATGACTGTAGATTCGCTAAGAGAAACTACGACCGATTCAAGAAACGGTCGCTAGAAGCATCGGCAGGTCAACATCCTGACACAAGGGAATTCAGGTAAGACTCATAGGGATTAGATGGTGAAGCAACCATTGCCTGAAGCTGATCTCTATCAATGAACCCTTGGCGCCATGCGATCTCTTCGGGACAACAAATTTTGAGCCCCTGCCGTTTCTCGATCACCTCGACGAAGGAGCTCGCCTCGGCCAATGAATCTATCGTTCCCGCATCAAACCACGCAAATCCTCGTGAAAAGGATTCAACTCTGAGCAGCCCCTTCTCAAGGTAGATTCGATTAATATCAGTAATCTCCAGTTCCCCTCTCTTCGAAGGCTCGATGCTCTCAGCGATTGAAATGACGTCATTGTCATAGAAGTAGAGACCTGTCACCGCAGTTCGCGAATGGGAGTCTTTTGGTTTCTCCTCGATAGAAACAACCTGTCTCTCACCATTAAATTCGATTACCCCATATCTCTCTGGATTAGTGACCGGGTATCCAAAGACAGTTACCCCACGTTCAAGTAACGATGCTCTCTCCAACATCGCCATCAATCCTTGACCGTAAAAGATATTGTCTCCCAAAACCAAGGTCACAGGCGAGCCCCCCACGAAATCACGTCCTATCCTAAAGGCTTCTCCTATTCCATTTGGTTCATTCTGAAGCGCATACTCGATTCGAATCCCCAACTTCTGTCCATCACCCAGGAGTCGTTGATACGAATCCAAATCCCTTGGAGAGGTAATCACCAGAATATCTCTGATTCCTGCCAGAAGCAGAATCGACAAAGGGTAATAGATCATCGGTTTGTCGTAGACAGGTAGTAGCTGTTTGCTAACAGCGTAGGTCAATGGATAGAGACGAGTGCCCCGCCCTCCTGCCAAGATAATTCCCTTTCTGTTCATCTGACCTCCCTTTTCTCCACTTCACCTCCCAACACACTTTCACACCAATCCAAGTTGCTCAGGTACCATTCAACTGTCTTTCGCATACCGCTCTCGTTGTTCTCTCTCGGCTCCCATCCCAACTCATTCTTAATTCGCTCTGCATCGATGGCGTATCGCAGATCATGGCCGGGCCGATCGGTGACGAATTCAATTTGCTCCGAATAACTTCCAGCGCCCTCCCGTGGTGTTAGCTCATCAAGGAGCCGGCAAATTTCACGGACTAGATCGATGTTCCTCTGTTCGTTGTTGCCCCCAATATTGTAGGTCCTCCCAGGCTTACCCTTCGCCACGACCAGTTCCAAGGCTCGCACATGATCTTGCACGTAAAGCCAATCGCGGATGTTCTCACCTTTGCCGTAAACAGGAATGCTCTCACCTTTGAGTGCTTTGAGGATCACCACCGGAATCAATTTTTCTGGGAATTGATAAGGCCCGTAGTTGTTGGAGCAATTGGTGATAACGACAGGAAGACCGTAGGTATCGAACCAAGCTCGGACCAAGTGATCTGAAGAGGCCTTGCTCGCCGAATAGGGTGAGTGAGGATCGTAAGGCGTCGTTTCACTGAAGGCCGGATCTTCCGGCCCAAGAGAACCATAGACCTCATCTGTAGAAACATGCAGAAATCGAAACCGCTCTTTCAGCTCCAACGGTGCGGAATTTAGATACTTTCTCGCGGTCTCCAGCATCGAGAAGGTTCCCTCTACGTTGGTCCTTATGAACTCAGCAGGTCCGTCGATGGAACGGTCCACATGCGACTCTGCCGCCAAATGCATGACTGCTTCTGGTTGAAACTCACTGAATAGGAGCTCAATGGAATCACGGTCCACAATATCCGTCTGCGAAAACCTATAGCCTTGATGATCTGAGACACCTGCCAACGATTCCTCAGAACCGGCGTAGGTAAGTTTATCGACATTCAGCACCTCATGGCCCTTGGACAAGAGATACCGAACCAGATTGCTTCCGATAAAGCCGCATCCACCTGTTACCAAGATTCTCATCAGTTGTTCTTTTCCATCATGGACATCATCGCTGACTCGATAGCATCTGCCACAGGTCGCATTTCGATTCCTGCGGCTACGGCCTTGTCTGTGTTCAATCGACAACTGGACCGCGGTGCTTTTGTTAATCCAGTCTCTTGATCATCAACAAATTCAGGTAATTGATCGATCAGGCCTTTCTGGAGCCCCATTTCAATCACATCTCTCCAAGAAAACCATCCCGGATTCGTTAAATGATAGATTCCATATGGAAGGCGCTCTGAAATACACCTCCAGCAAGCGGCAACAAATTCATCAATCTGGGTGACGCTATTCTCGACATCGGCAACTCGAGGATAACTCATGAGCTTTGAAATGAGATTGCGAGGCCCCTGAGCAGAATCGAAAGGAAGTCTCATTCTCCAAATGAAACAATCAGATCCATTTTCCAGAAGCTCTTCGCCCATCACTTTCGATCCCGAATAGAAACTTCCTCCTGATCCAAAGGCAAAATTGGGAACATCCGATTCCCGAAAACCTTGATCATTCGGGCCACCACCTGAGTAGACACAACCCGATGATACATGGCCAAAAACAACGCCATAGCGATCGCATACTTCTTTCAAACTGACAGGAAGAAACGCGTTGGCCTTGAGGCATTCATCAGGGAAGTCTTCGCATGCATCGACATTCGGACGCCCCACGTATCCTGCTGTATTGATCACAGCGACTGGTTTCACTTCGGCAATTCGAGCAGCCACTAGCGCCTGATTGTAATAATCGAAATCCTTGGTGCTCCAAATTGAGAACGGCACATCATTCTCCTCGAAGAATCGCGCAAACACCTGCCCAACATATCCAGTGCCGCCGATCAGAATGACTTTGTTCAGGTGCATGGGTAAAATAACGCGCTTTTCAAGGGGGCCTGACGGATTGTCGGGAAAAGATCTGGATACCGGAGTTCAATCCGCGGAACAAGTGTTCTGCCTACATTTGACAAAATCGGTGTATCACTCTGGGGGATATGCCGATATAAGTCCGAACCAGTAACCCAAATACCCTATGAGCACATTATTCGAACGTCTTGGAGGCGACGCGGCTGTAGATGCCGCTGTCGATAAGTTCTACTTCAAAGTCCTGGCTGATGAGCGAATCAAACACTTCTTTGAGGGAGTGGACATGAAACGTCAGGCCAATCATCAGAAGAATTTCCTGAAGTTCGCCTTTGGTGGACGCGATGCCTATTCGGGTAAATCCATGCGTGACGCACACAAGCACTTGGTAGAGAAGATGGGATTAAATGACTCTCACTTCGATGCCGTGGTAGAAAACCTTGGTGCCACCCTGAAAGACATGGGCGTTGCTGACGACCTGATCGGCGAAGTGGCTGCAGCCGCAGAGACTCTGCGCGCAGACGTTTTGAACAAGTAGCCACGGTTCATACGATCTCGAAGGCGGATGCTTCTCAATGAGGCATCCGCTTTTTCTTTTTCCGAATCCGCCCTTCGTGGGGGCTATTGCGCAGAATCGACCTGAAGAGCCTCCCTTCCCTGCATGAGTTCATGAGCATGCTTGCCGTCCTTTCTCTGACTTCCTAGATTTGTTCCTCATCCGCCGATCAGTCATCGGCACGAAAATTAGAACACCAGATCAGAAGATGGAGAAAGTCCGCATTGGAATCATCGGCATGGGCAACATGGGACAGTACCATGCCAATTACCTGCTCAACAACGAGGTCAGCAACGCCTTACTCACGGCCGTAGGCAGCACCTCGCCCCATAAGCTGGAGAGCTACAAGGAAAAGGGTGTAAAGGTATTCGCATCTGGTGAAGAGATGATCGCATCCGGAGAGATCGATGCGATCGTGATCGCCACCCCTCATTATCAACATTCCACTCTCGGCATCGCTGCGTTCGAGGCCGGCTTGCACGTGATGGTGGAGAAGCCAATCGCTGCACACAAAGCGGATGCAGAGAGCCTGATCGCATCTGCTGAGGCACATCCCGATCAACAGTTTGCCGGTATGTTCCAGCTTCGTGCAGAGCCACGCTACACGCGAATCAGGAAATTGATCCAAGACGGGGAACTCGGCGAAATCGTCCGCATCAACTGGATCATCACTGATTGGTTCCGTTCAGAAGCCTATTACCAAAGCAGTGGATGGCGTGCGACATGGAAGGGCGAAGGCGGCGGCGTCCTGCTCAATCAATGTCTCCACCAGCTGGATACACTTCAATGGCTCGTAGGCATGCCCAAGAACGTCCGCGGGTTCTGTCAGCTCGGTCGCTATCACGACATTGAAGTCGAAGACAACGTAAGCATCTACATGGATTGGCCAAACGGAGCGACCGGCGTTTTCATCAGTTCGACAGGCGAAACACCAGGGACCAATCGCTTTGAGATTGCGGGAACCAAAGGAAAGATCGTTCTGGAGGACGACAAATTGAGCTTCACTCGCAATGAAGTGGATATGGTGGAATGGAACAAGACATCAAAGATTGGCTTCATGAAGCCTGAGGTCTGGAACATAGAACTCCCATTCGCCAGTGCCGAAGCACCGCATTGCATGTTCATGCAGAACTTCGTAAACGCTATTCTCGACGGAGAAGAACTCATGGCACCTGGTGCCGATGGCATCCATTCTGTCGAACTCGCCAACGTGATGCTCTATTCTTCCTTGATCGGTGAAACCGTCGAACTCCCGATGGATAGTGCCGCTTACGAAGCGAAATTGAATGACCTGATTGCCAATTCCACCTTGGAAAAGAAGGTGGTCGAGGTCTCCAACGAGGATTTCTCCAAGTCCTTCAATCGCTAGACACAGCGAAACGTTTACAAAACGTCACTCTCCCACCCCCGATCGACGGATTCTGTCATAAGAATGCCTCATCGGGGTTTCTTTTTGCCCTGCTCAGGACCTGTTTAGACGCCAGCGCTTCGACAAACACCTGATTCTCAATAGCTTGGAAATTCCCCGGCCATGATCATGAGAATATTTCCTCATCTAAGTTAAAAAAAGAATTGCCATGAAGTTGTGTTTTTCACCGATTTGCGGTTGGGAATAAACCGTCAATAACCTGCTAAAATCACAGGATATTCACATGTAATTCCCATTCGTCACTTTTCTGTAAAAATCTCTTTACGACCCAAGGTCTAGTGCTACGATCCCCTTGCACCTCAACCTGTTGTGGTGTCGGGTGATATTCACCCACCAAATGTTGTAACATGGCGTGCTTCCAATTTTCTAAAAGGAAACGCGCCTTTTGCGTCCCATTAGACCATTCAGCCAACCAATCTTTAACTCGTTTCAACACCGCCGAAACCTCGCCATCTGCCATGATTGACGCCAACCAATCTACCGTTCCGACAGAGACCAAATCCAGCAAACGCAGCCGTAGCACCAAAGCAAAAGGCCGCAAAACACGCCGCAATATCAAGCAGACATCTGTAGACCGGGTGTTCAGCACTGAAGGAGTCGATCCGTTCGACCAAGTAGAGTGGGAATTGCGCACTGCAGAAATCACCGACGATAGCGGTGGAGTCATTTTCAAACAGACCGATGTGGAGATGCCAAAGAGCTGGTCTCAATTGGCAACCAAAGTGGTGGTATCCAAGTATTTCTATGGAGAACAGGGTACCGATGAGCGCGAGCGATCGGTCCGCCAGTTGATTCACCGTGTTTCCAGAACCATTGCTGACTGGGGCATCGCAGACGGATATTTTGACAAAGAGGCTGGTGAAACCTTTTACAACGAGTTGGCTTGGCTTGGTGTAAACCAATATGGCGCCTTCAACTCCCCTGTCTGGTTCAATGTTGGTCTCTATCACCAATATGGTGTCGGAAAAGGATCCGATCGCGGAAACTGGTTCTTCAACCGGGACAAGGAAAAGGTCGAGCGCGCCAAGACTCAATATGAGTATCCACAAGGAAGCGCCTGCTTCATCCAGTCCGTTGACGACAACATGGAGTCCATCATGCACCTCGCCTACAGCGAAGCGATGCTCTTCAAGTATGGCTCTGGGACCGGCACTGATCTGAGCTCCATCCGCTCCAGCAAAGAAAAGCTGAGCGGCGGCGGTCGCCCAAGTGGCCCTCTATCTTTCCTCAAGGTCTACGATCAGGTCGCCAACGTCGTGAAGAGCGGTGGCAAGACCCGCCGTGCTGCCAAGATGAACACCCTGCGCGACTGGCACGGCGACATCGAGGAATTCATCAATTGTAAACAGATCGAGGAAAAGAAGGCATGGGCGCTGATCGAGCAAGGATATGACGGATCCTACAATGGCGATGCCTACGGCAGTGTCATGTATCAGAACGAGAATCTTTCCGTTCGCGTCAGCGATGAATTCATGAACGCGGCCGAAAGTGGATCCGAGTGGTGGACCAAGTCCGTTCATACCGACGAGAAGCTGGAGAAGAAAGATGCAAACCAGCTCTTGGAAAAAATCGCAGAAGGCACATGGATCTGTGGTGATCCGGGACTGCAATATGACGGAGCCGTTCAGAACTGGCACACTTGCTCCGGCACCGAGCCTATTCACTCTACCAATCCCTGCTCAGAATACGTCTTTCTGAACAACACCGCGTGCAACCTTGCTTCCCTGAACCTCATGAAGTTCAAGAAGGAAGACGGAGGTTTTGACGTAGACCGCTTCAAGGCAGCCGTCCGCATTTACATCACAGCTCAGGAAATTCTGGTCGACAACGCCAGTTATCCTACTGAGATGATAGCAGAGAATTCTCACATTTTCCGCACGCTCGGCCTCGGATTCGCAAATCTCGGTTCCCTGATCATGAGTTACGGTCTCGCCTACGACTCAGATGAAGGCCGCGCATTGGCTGGCGCCATCACATCGATCATGACCGGCCATGCCTACGAGCAATCTGCAGAGATCGCAGGCGGGATGGGTCCTTTCAAAGGCTACACCGATTCCCGCTGTGCCGGAGTCGACAAGCCGGTAAAGAAGGACAACGTCAAATCCATGAAGCGGGTCATTGCCCAGCATCGCGAAGCTGTGGAAAAGATTCAGCCAAGCGAAGACTTTGGATACCTCAAGGATGAGGCCCGCAGAGTCTGGAATGCCGCACTGGAGAAAGGAAACGAGAACGGCTACCGCAACGCACAGGTCACCGTTCTTGCTCCTACCGGAACCATTGCCTTCCTCATGGACTGTGACACCACCGGTATCGAGCCAGACATCGCGCTGGTGAAATACAAGGTTCTCGCTGGCGGCGGCACATTGAAGATTGTGAATCAGACCGTCACCCAGGCTCTTCAACGCCTTGGTTACGACGGTGGCCAGATCGAGACCATCATCAATCACATCGACAAATTCGATACGATCGAAGACATCGAGGAAGAAGGAAAGATCGTCTCAAGCGGATTGAAGGAAGAGCACCTTTCCATCTTTGACTGTGCTTTCCGTGCCTTCCGTGGAAAGCGTTCCATCAACTACATGGCTCACTTGAAGATGATGGCAGCAGCCCAGCCATTCATCAGTGGTGCTATCTCCAAGACCGTGAACCTTCCCAACGAGTGCTCTGTTGCAGACATTCGTGATGCATACGTTCAGGCATGGAAAATGGGACTCAAGTGCGTCGCGATCTACCGAGATGGGTCCAAGCGCTCGCAACCGCTCAATACGGCCCAGACCAATGAAGGAGGCAGTACCGAAGCAACCGCTTCAAACGAAGACCTGCTCAAACAGATTGCCGAACTTGAGAAAGAAGTCACTTCCCTCCGCGAGCAGGCAGGTAAACCACTTCGCCGCCGACTTTCATCAACGCGAATCGCGAAGACACACAAGTTCGATATTGCTGGTCACGAAGGCTACATCACCGTCGGACTGTTTGAAGACATGTCACCAGGCGAACTCTTTGTCACCATGTCCAAGGAAGGCTCCACCATCGGCGGGCTCATGGACAGCGTGGCCACACTGACGAGCCTTTCGCTCCAATACGGAGTACCACTCGAAGCGCTGGTGAAGAAGTTCTCACATCAACGATTTGAACCATCCGGATTCACCAAGAATCCTGAGATCAAACGAGCTGATTCCATCATCGATTACGTATTTCGCTGGCTGGCACTGGAGTTCGTTCCTGGCTACCGTGAGCGTCAAACCTCCCGGCAGCAGGAGCTCAACATCCCTGGGCTGGAAGAGGAACTGAAAAAACGGGTTAACCGGCCCGTCGATATTCTGCCACGGCAGGACGACGGGCAGGCGCTCGGGAAAGAGACCTCCGGCGCCAGCCAGCGCCCCTTTTCGCTGAGTGATTCACTCGCACACTTCCAACAGGACGCCCCTACCTGTCCAAACTGTGGCAACATCGTTGTGCGCAACGGTGCCTGCTACAAGTGCGTGAATTGTGGCGAAAGCCTCGGCTGCTCATAGTCCCTGATTTTTATTGGTTGATGGTTGAGTGTTCTGCACTCAGAACGGCCGCCCTTGGTCCAAGGGCGGTCGTTTTTTTTTGTTTCATGAAGTCGATGAGTTGGGTTGACTAGCCATCAATCCGACCAATAAGAATCGAACACTGATGGGGGTATAGAGATGGGAACCAAATTTCAATGTCACTGCTGCAAACAGAACATCGCTTACGATAGCGATGCTGCTGGTCGAAAAATCAGATGTCCCAATTGCTCGACCATTCTAACGATTCCCGGTGCCATCCCTGTTAACCCAGCCGCCACGGCACAGGTTTCCAAAGACGCGATCCTGCCACAAGAGGGAGACAAGAAAGCTCCTCCTCCACTGCCCTCCAAGAAAAAGAAAATCAAGAAAGCGGCTCCCGCATCAGCGAACAAGGAGCGAATGATCGGGGCGATCATCGCAGGCACGGTTACAGCTGGCATTGCTGCGGTGGCAACATTTCTACTAATCGCAGCCCCCAAGACTCCGGGACTTGGAGGCAGCAACGAGCTCGGAGCCATTTCTCAGTTTATCAGGAATGATTTCGAGTATGTAGGGAGACTGGATATGGGGCAGATCAGGGAGGCCTCTTTAGGGCAACGTTTTCTCGATCTGGCGACAGAACAGCAATCGGGAGCCAATCAAATTCCTGAGTATGCTTTACTTCTCTTGGAGGAAGCCACAACTGTCTACCTGATGGGAAAGGCTCCCGAGGCTCCTGCAAACCCGATGGCAATGGGGATGGGAATGGGAGATGAACCACCTGCCTCTCCCGAGACACTATCCGTTTTCATTCTGCCTTCTGCGGCGTTCCTGACACTCGAGGACTTGGCTCCTGATAGTGGAAGCATGTCAGAAGCCAGTGATTTCCCCATGATCGAAATGCCCTCTCCTATGCCAGGAGGAGGACAAGATGCATTGGCAATGATGGGAAACATGGTTCTCTACGGACCATCTTCCATGGTAAAGACCGCCCTTACAGAACCAAACACCAACTACACGTTGGACGCGGATCTCTTCACAGATGCTGCCATTCAGTTTACAGGACTGAAACCGGAGAGTCTGAGCGATTTCTACGAGTTGGACGGTATCGATATCATGCCTATCAAACTGAGCGAGGATGAAAAACAGGCACTAGCGGAAGCTGAAGCAACCATCTCCCTACAAGCAGACATAGACACAGCCATCGATCTCGAATTGATGTTCAGAAGCGACAGCTCCGCAGCTGCCTCTACTCTTGCCCGCATCGGATCCATCGGAATCACAGAACTTACGGCTTTCTACAACCAAGGTGCCACCCCTCCTGACATCTCAGCCATGTTGGATCCTGTGGTCCAAAGTTTTTCGAGCAAATCGGACGACAACACCGCCATCATCACTGTCACACTTCCTGAGGAGCTCTTTGCTCCGGGAAGCGTGGAGAAGCTGATGGGATTTGCCATGCAGAAGATGATGTCTGGAATGATGGCTGAAATGGGCGACCAGATGAACAACATGAACGCGGACTTCAGTTCGCAGATGCAGGGCTTTGAAATGGAAATGGAAGCCATGCCCGGGATGAATGCACCAAACGGCACTCTCCCAAAAGAAATGCAGGCTCAGATGGAGATGCAGATGAAAGGCATGGAGCAGGAGATCAATCAAATGATAAACGGCATGAACACAGGTGACACCTCTCCTCCCACTCCCCAATCTCTACAGGATGCAATCAATGCGGCCATGAACATGGAAGCACCGAAGCAAGAGGAGCCCCCCAAAGAAGCCCCAAGTCCGGTCGAGCCAATGGTCGCGACAGCTCCGCCAGCCCCAGCTGCCGCCCCCTCACCAATTCCAGACCACCCAACAAAGGTCCTGACGTCATGGAATCTGGATATCGCAGGCGGCACGATTCCGACACAACCATTGGATGGCTCCGTCAAGAGCACTCCATTCTCCCCGGAGACGATTGAATGGCGAGCCAACCAGCTCATCTTCAGAACAAGCTCGTCAGCAGCCCCAAAAGCGGAAATTCGTATCAGCCAGCTCATATTTGGATCTGACACAATCGGATCCGTCGACAAGACCGTGGTGCGAGCCTCCAAACGGTTTCAGCCGATCATCACACTTCGCTGGAAAGACCCTGCAAAGTTTGGCACTCAGCAACAACAATTCTACCAACAGTACTCAATGAGACTGAAGATCAACGAGGTCACCGCGGAGCAGATCAAAGGGAGCATCTTTCTTTCAATGCCAGACGGTCAGGATTCCTTCGTATCGGGCCAGTTCACTGCGGATGTGCACTAAGCAATCCATCCTTTCATTTCCTTTTCTTTGACGAGAAACGCTGGTCAGGCATCATGCCGCGCGCTCACGGGACCTAGTCATGTTGTTCAATCGACCGATGATCCATCGCTTCTTATTCTTGCTGCTTGCTGCATCTCTGCTGCTTCCAGCACGACAGGACCTTGCAGCCGCCCCGGGCGATGTCCTTTGGTCGGTCGATTTGGGATCCCGCATTCAGTCCTCACCCACAGTTGGACCAGATGGCACCATTTACGTCGGTACAGACGAAGGGAAGCTCTTCGCAGTAGAACCAAAGGGAACCATCAAGTGGTCGTTCAGAACCGCCGGCCCCGTGCCCGGTTCTGCCATTCTCACAGAAGATAGTCACATTGTCTTTGGTTCCACAGACAAGATACTCTACGGACTGAGACCAGACGGAAAGATGCGTTGGCTGGCCACACCAGGCTCTGGCGTTGTTTCCACCCCTGCTCCAGGAAACGACGGAAATATCTTCGTTACCACAGTCTTCAACAAACTAACCTGCTTCAATGAAGGCGGACGTCGTGAATGGGAGTTTGAAGCCGATGGAAATTTGGTTTCCTCACCCGCCCTTGGAAAAGAAGGCGTCGTCTACTTCGGTTCCCAAAACAAGACTCTCTATGCGGTGAATGCCGATGGTTCTGGACGATGGACATTCAAGGCTGGGGACAAAATCAACTCGTCTCCCGCACTGGACGCCCAAGGTCGCATTTACTTTGGTTGCCTGGACAGCCGGCTCTACTCCGTCACTCCTGAAGGGGACAAATACTGGGAGTATCTGTCAGGAGGGCCCGTGCGATCCTCTCCAGTCGTGGGCGAAGATGGCACTCTCTTCGTTGGCTCTGACGACGGTAAACTCCACGCAATCACACCAGATGGTTATAAGAAGTGGACCTTCCCGACCGGTGCTTGGATCCGCTCATCTCCTGTTGTTGGAAAGGATGGTGAAACCTACATCAGCTCTTATGACAAATCCGTCTACTGCATTGATGCCAACGGAAAGAAAAAGTGGAGTGTCGGCACTGGCGCTGAAATTTCATCATCGCCAGCACTCGCATCAGGGACCCTCTATATTGGTTCTTGGGACAACAAGCTCTACGCCATAGAAACCGGTTCCGAGCTAGCCAAAAGCAGCTGGCCGATGTTCAGAGGTAATGCAGCACATACCGGCAACAAAGATCTGAAGCGCCTTGCTCCAGTCCTAAAAGTCACCAATCTGGATGAAGGACAGCCACTGATCGAACCTGCGACCTTCCGTGTTCTGACCACCATTGATAATCTACCTGAGCCACCAGAACGCGTTGAACTCTACCTGGGAGCCATCAAGGTCGGCGATTACACAGAAGCTCCTTATCTTTACGTGCAACAGAAAGGTCCTTACGGCACCTATATGTTCTCAGCCATGGCCTACCTGAAGAATGGTGCCCGACTCCTCTCAGATCCGACCTATGTGGAAGTCATCCCTGAACCAGATGTTGCCATGGTGCGGCCGATGAAGCCAAAGCCCTTTGTTACGACGACCGAGTCCCCGGTGATCCCTGAGAAAAAGAATCCCTACGACGATATCACTCCGCCTCAGCTCCTCGTCACTTCACACGAATTTGGAGGCAGATACACCGTGACGGACGCCACCATTGAGATCAAAGGTACAGCCAAAGATGATTTCCAGATGGGTTGGCTCGAATACCTCGTTGGCACAGGGAAGCCAACCACTGTTGAAGTTCCCAAGGACTGGACGTTCGAGATCGAACTTAAGCAAGGGATCAACGTCCTCAAGATGCAGGCTGCAGACCGTGCTGGAAACCGAACAGAAATTCAGTCCATCACCTTCGAGCTCGTCACCACAGCCAGACCAGAGATCACAATGGAGGTTGAAGGAGCTTTCTCTCCAGACTACGGAAAACAGTCACTTGAGATTGGAAAGACCTATCCCATTACAGCGTTCCCAAAACCCGGCTATGAATTCGTTGAATGGAGCGGCGAACGTCACACCGATCTGGAAACCATCCGGTTCACCATGAAAGCAGATCTGAAGCTGCATGCGGTCTTCAAAAAACTCCCGCCAATTGATTGGGAAGGATCCTTTGCCGGCCTCGCCCAGAATCCGGAACAACCGGGACTGACGCCCGCTTTTGTTGGGGTCGATGTAGACGGCAAGGGACGCTATACCGCCCAACTCAAGAACGCCCACGGCACCTCCACAATCAAAGGTCAATTTCAACGCCGTATTCCCCAAGAGCTCGAGTTCGAACACCCTGAAGGAGTCCCCAATCTGTTGGTCATGGAATATGATCCTGAAAACTCTAGGAATGTCATTTCCGGGGCATGGCGATCCAAGGAAGGCACGCTGGAGATCATGGCCGAACGCATTTCGTCCAAGACCACCCGAGAGCAACTTGCAGGAAATTACACCTTCACATTGGCGGACCGAGCTCAGTCTGGCGCCCCTGGGTATGGTTCGTTTTCCATTTCATCAAAAGGTGATCTCAAAAGCACCCTTCATCTTGGAGACGGCTCCAAGATCACCACGGCCGACATCCTGACCTCTCAAAATGGACTTTGGACCATTCATGCAACCACAGAGGAAGGCGTGCTGTTTGGCTGGGCAAGATTCAAGAGTGATGAGATTAGTGATTGCTTTGGAACCCTCCAATTTCATCCCCACTCCATGACTCAGGCGCCAAAGAATTACTCCCTGCTCGGATCCAAGTTCAACCGCCCTAGCCGTTCACAACCTCTCTTTACTACAAATCAACATCTACTCGCTGTTCATGGGGAGGACCTGCCAAATCCGATCGCACTCCCTGTTGAGCTGGACAGTCGCAATCGCCTGAGCATCCCCAATGTAGGTAGAGATTGGCGCGTGAAGATTGATTCCAATAGCGGCCTCTTTGAAGGGGAATTCCCCCACCCTCTGAGCGGAGAACAGATCGAGTTCAACGGCGCCCTGCTTCAGAAAGCAGCCACGGGAACCGGAACATTCAAAGTCGGCGAAAAAACAGGCACTGTCGTCATTGCATCACCGCTGCAATGAGGCGTGAACCGGAAGACCTTGGAGAAAATAAATTCACATTTTTTTTGAACATTTGCTGTAAGCCGTGTCTAAGCGCGTGTTCGTGCTTCGAAGTGGACCGAGCAGGGTCTGATTTCGACAGCGACAGTTTGAGCGGTGAAATCTGATTCAACACCCGGGTTTCACCACGCGGAATATCAATAAAACCAATCAGAAATGATTACAGTCAAAGAACTTTCCAAGTCCTTCGGGACGAAGAAGGCCGTGGATGGCATCTCATTCACGGTGGAACGCGGGGAAGTACTCGGCTTCCTCGGCCCAAACGGAGCTGGTAAATCCACCACCATGCGGATGATCACGGGTTACACCCCGCCCTCAAGCGGATCGATCACCGTCGGAGGTCACAGCATCCTCACCAATCCCATCGAAGCTAGAAAGCTAATCGGCTACCTGCCTGAAAACGCACCAGCCTACGCCGACATGACCGTTCACAGTTTCCTGAAATTCGCGGCAGAGATTCGCGGACTGTCAGGTCAGAAGGTCAAAGACGCCATTCAGCATGTGGTTGAACTCTGTTTTCTGCAGAACGTCCTCCACCAAAGCATCGATACACTTTCCAAGGGCTATCTCCACCGCACCTGTTTCGCACAATCGATCATTCACGATCCTGACATCCTGATCCTGGACGAACCAACAGACGGACTGGACCCGAATCAAAAGCATCAGGTCCGCAACCTCATCCGCAAGATGGGTGAAAAGAAGGCCATTATCTTCTCCACCCACATTCTCGAAGAGGTTGAAGCAGTCTGCTCCCGCGCCATCATCATTGATCGCGGGAAGGTAGTGGCCAACGGCACACCAAATGACCTGAAGGAAAAGGCACCAAACGCCGGATCCGTGACCATCGCCGTCTCTGGGCCATCGCAGGACGATCTCGTTTCCAAACTGAAAGGAATTTCAGTGGCTGCTGATCACAAGATCCTCTCTGCCAACGGAACCATCCGTGCGCACATCAAACCAACCGAGAGCGGACGAGATGGAAGCCTGACTCAGGCCATCATGGAAACCGCTTCCGGCAACAACTGGAAGCTCCACGAACTTCACACCGAGGAAGGACGTCTCGACGAATACTTCCGCCTCATCACCCGCCCTGACACCGAAAACGCTGCCAAGTAATGAAAGAAGCCATACGCAACATCTTCATCATCGCCAAACGCGAGCTGGGAGGTTTCTTCGCCTCGCCGATGGCATACGTGTTCACCATCATCTTTCTGATCCTTCTCGGATTCTTCACCTTCATGGTGGGGCAATTCTTTGAGCGTGGTCAGGCTACACTGGAAGCCTTCTTCATGTGGCATCCTTGGTTGTTCCTCGTGCTTGTTCCTGCCGTTGGCATGGGACTCTGGGCAGAGGAACGAAGGGTCGGCACCATCGAGCTGCTCCTCACCATGCCTGTCTCACCATGGCAGGCCATTCTTGGGAAGTATCTCGCCTCTTGGGCCTTCTTCGGGTTGACCATCGTCCTGACCTTCCCGGTCTGGATTACGGTGAACTATCTGGGCGATCCTGACAATGGAGTCATCTTCGCTGGATACATTGGTTCCCTACTCATGGGTGGTGCCTTTCTATCAATCACCTGTGCCACCTCGGCCATGACTCGCAGCCAGGTTATCAGCTTCATCGTATCGGTAGTGGCCTGCCTGTTCCTGATACTCGCTGGGTGGCCTCCTGTGACGGAATTCCTACGCGGACACGTCAGCCAGAACATCGTCGATCTCGTCGCATCATTCAGCGTGATGCCTCACTTTGAGAACTTCCAGCTGGGTATCCTCGATTCCCGCGACGTGTTGTTCTTTCTCTCACTCATCGGGTTCCCGCTCTTCATTGCGAGTGTGATCCTCCGCAACCTACGTGCGAGCTAACCTTAACTTTAATCCAGAACAATGAGCCCAAAGAAACTAGAAGCCATTGCCTATTCCACCGGCGGCGCCCTTGCGCTGTTCCTCATCCTCGTTGGATTCAATTTCATCGTCGGACTTGGCAACGTCCGCATGGATCTGACAGATGAAAAACTTCACACCCTCAGCGATGGAACCAAATCCATTCTGGAGGAAATCGACGGCGAAGTAGAAGTCCGTTTCTACCTCACACAAGACGACAGCACCCCTGTCCCACTCAAGTCATTCGCGAAGCGTGTTAAGGATCTTCTCGATCAATACAAGGAAGCCTCAGGCGGCAACCTGATCGTCAAGAGACTCAATCCAGAGGAATTCTCTGATGCCGAAGACTCGGCCAAGCTCGATGGAATCACACCACAAAGGCTCCGCACCGGAGACCCGCTCTACTTCGGAGTCGCCATCAGCTTCCTCGACAGCACAGAGACACTCCCTGTCCTGACGATGCAGCGCGAGCACCTGCTTGAGTATGACATTTCCCGCGCCATCTCAAATGTCCTGACACCCAAGAAGGCGAAGATCGGTGTCCTGAGCGGTCTTCCCGTCATGGGCGGAGCACCTACTCCACAGATGATGCAACGCGGCCAAATGCAAGGATCAGAACCATGGATGCTGGTCACTTTGCTGAAACAGGATTTCGAAGTGGAAGAAGTTTCAACCTCCGCAACCGAAATTCCTGATTTGGACGTACTTCTCATCATCCATCCGAAAGAGCTCTCAGACGAAACGCTCTACGCCATTGATCAATACATCCTCGGTGGTGGCCGCGTTATCGGCATGCTTGACGCCATGCCTATCGAAGATTCAAGTGGCATTAATCAGCAGATGATGGGTATGAATCTCTCGCCAGCCTCATCGCTCGGAAAGCTCATGGATACGTGGGGACTCAAGCTCGATGGCCAGAAAGTCTTGGCTGACTTGTCCTACCCAACCCAGGTCGGCGGAGGCGGCGGACAGGCAGTCAACAACCCTGCGGTCCTGTCGCTTCCTGAAGAAGCATTCGATCAGGACGATGTGGTCTTCAGCCAGGTCAGCAACATCATCCTTCCGCTTGCCGGTGCCTTTACAGGCTATGCTGCCGCAGGACTTACGAAGACAGTGCTGATGAAGAGTTCAGACAAGGCTGCGCTGGTTGATCGTATCTCCGCACAGATGTCACCACAGTCCATCAAGGACAAGTTCACCGCATCTGATGAACCACTGGCGATAGCAGTCCGCCTCAGCGGTAAGTTCAAAACGGCCTTCCCTGATGGAAAACCGAAAAGTGACGAGGCAGCTGAAGGTGAAGAAAAGAAGGACGACACTTCTGCCCATCTCACAGAATCTGCTACTGAGAACTCAATCATCCTCATTGCTGATGCGGACTTCTGTGCAGATCGGTTCTCGGTCCGGGTGCAGAACTTCCTCGGACAACGGATGCTATCCTACATCAACGGCAATCTAAACCTCGTGCAGAGTCTTGTTGAGCAAATGGCTGGTGACAATCGACTCATCGGTTCTCGAAGCCGTGCAATCAAAGTCCGCCCATTCACGGTTGTGAAAGAAAAGGAAGCGGAGGCACAGGAGAAATTCCAAGCCAAGATCAAAGAGTCGCAAGACAAGATCCAAGAGCTGGAGCGCAAGCTAAACGAACTCCAACGCAACAAACAGGACGACCAGAAGTTCATCATGTCTCCTGAACAGCAAGCCGAGATCGACAACTTCCAAGAGGAACAGGTCGCTCAGCGCAAGAAACTCAAGGAAGTGCAGAAAGAACTCCGCAAGGATATCGACTCACTTCAAAACGGAATCAAGGTGGTCAACATCGCCGGCATTCCATTCATCGTGGCGCTGCTCGGAATCGGCGTCTTTATCTTCAAACGCTCACGTAACTCTGCGAAATGAACAAAAAGAATCTGCTCATTCTCATCGTAGCCGCTGTCGTGATCGGCGGCGTCAGTATCTCACTCCTCAAGAAGGACAAATCATCTTGGTCCAGCGGGGACGACATTGGCTCTAAGGTCATTGCCGACTTTCCTCTCAATGATGTTGCCGAGATTCTTCTCGAAGACAGGGAAGGCAAGGTGCACCTCAAGAAGAACGGCGAACTATGGGGCGCCGTGGATCGCAATGGCTACCCTGCCGATTTCAATGACATCCATGGACTCCTGACCGGTATCTGGAAGATGGAAGCCGTCCAGCGCCCCAAGGTTGGAGAAAGCCACTTGGGACGTCTTAAGCTGCAGGATCCAGCCAAGGCTGAAAGCGCGGATGAGGCCGCCATCAAGGCAACCTTCAAGGATGCCTCAGGCAGCGAGATCGCAGTCGTGCACATTGGTAAAGAACACATGACCAAATCCCAAGGCAATCAAGGTATGGGAGGCGGAAGCTGGCCTGATGGGCGTTACGTCATGGCCAATGGTGACATCAAGACTGTGAGTCTGGTGAAAGAGACGTTTCAAAATGCTGAGATCAAAGTTCCAGACTGGCTCAACAAGGACTTCTTCAAAGTGCAGAAGCTGAAGTCTGTTGATTACGCATCTAACGATGGAACCAACACATGGAAACTCGCACGCGAGACTGAGTCCAGTGACTTCACACTCGCAGGCGCGGGTCCTAAGGAAGAGGTCAATACCACCAACGCCAACGGACTGAAGAACCTCTTTTCTTCACCCTCCTTCGTTGATGTTTCTTCAGAGACTGACGCCACCAAGACCGGATTAGACAAGCCCAGCAAGGTAACCATCGAAACATTTGAAGGATTCACCTACGACGTCGCCATCGGCAATGAAGATTCAGATGAGAACCGCTATCTCAGCATGAAGGTCAGCGCCGATATTCAGAAAGAACGCACACCTGCTGAAGACGAAAAGGAAGAGGACAAAGCCAAGCTCGACAAAGAACATGCCGACAAGGTGAAACAGCTTGAAGACAGCCTCGCTGCACAGAAGAAATTTGAAGGCCACGTCTATCTCGTGTCTGGCTGGACGGTTAATCCCGTTCTGAAACCGCGAAGCGATATGGTTCAGGAAAAGAAAGAAGAAGCGCCGGAAGTTCAGGTCCCACTCCTCCCTGGAGCTTCCCTTCCTGAAAAGAACGCATCTGAAGCCGCACCGGCCAAAACAGACGCCGAAGCCAAATAACCCTTTCTGGGAGAAACCGAATCAAGGGCGGTGTGAACTCTTCACATCGCCCTTTTTCGTTGTTACTGATTCTTGGACTCCACCAAACCTGCCTCCGTGAGATCGATCAACAACTCGATACACTCGAGATCCGATCCGGAAAAGCGATCCATGATACTTGCAAGTTCGCTCTTATCTTGTGCCAGTTTAACAATCTTTTTCTGCTGGGCAGACAAATCTTCGATGGCTTTGTCACTTCCTATGATCCTGATGGTTTCACCCTTCATGCGAGACAGCAGTTTCTCAAATGCCTGATCAAAACCGGGCGCCGAAAATTGATAGGGATCAATGGAGTGATCCAATCCTTGTGGCGGCACTTTCTCCACCTCTCCCACATTAAACTCGAGCATTCCTGACCTGGCACGGAAGAGTCTTTCCAACGCCTTTTCAGCACGAAGGTCAGGAGATTTTTCAAGGCTGGCATGATAGATCTTTCCCTGACTGAGAAAGACCCGTCCTGTATCCCATGAAGCTCTGAGCACAACACATCCCTGCTTCTTTTGAATCAGGACAAATTCAAGCATGGCCATCAGTTTCCCTGCCCCAACAGGACTAATCAGCGCATTGGCCATCGTCGCCACGGCTGAATCGCCAAACCCAGAATGCTCCATTGGAAAATCGCTTTCAGCACTTGCCGGTGGTCGGATTCCAATTCGCAGATTCCGAATCTCAACCACGTCACCCTGAAACAGTTCACGTCGCTCTACCTGCTCCCCATTCACATAGGTGCCATTCTTTGAATTGAGATCCTCCACTTGAAGCGTTCCAGCGACATTCGAAAACTTCGCATGTTGTCGCGAAGCCCTCTGGTCACTCACAACGATATCCGCGTCCTTACCACGACCGGCCACAAGAGACTGCCCTACCTCAATCAGTATTTGTTTTCCTCTTTCAGAGCCGTTCTGAACGACCAGAGCTAGATCAGGTGTATTGGACATGGGAATAAAATTTGAAAGCTAGTCAACTTTTGCAGAGCAGCTTCCATCATCTCGATCATAATATCAAGAACACCGAAAACACCTTTTCACCAAAGATCTGTTCAGACATTCTACCTCTGTCCCTCGATCATGAAAACACGACGAATTCTCACCCGAATTGTATCCCTCGCCTGCCTCCTACCTCTCCTTGCCGTCGCAGGAGACAGACCCAATATCATACTGATCATGACTGACGATCAGGGCTATGGGGATCTGGGCGCCACTGGAAACCCGGTCATCCGCACACCTCACATCGATGCCATGGCCAAGGAAAGTGCCTCAATGACCACCTTTTACGTCAGCCCAGTCTGCTCCCCTACTAGGGCATCCCTGATGACTGGTCGCTACAATCATCGCACCCGGGTCATCGATACCTTTAAAGGACGTTCCATGATGGATCCAGCGGAGGTCACCATCGCGGAAATGTTGAAAGACGCCGGATACGCAACAGGCATCTTTGGCAAATGGCATTTGGGCGACAACTATCCCATGCGCCCCAACGACCAAGGCTTTGAAGAAGCACTGATTCACAAAGGGGGCGGACTCGCACAGCCCTCAGAGCCCATTGAGAATGGACGCCGCTATACCGATCCCATCCTTTTTCACAACGGCAAGAAGGTCGCCACCAAAGGGTATTGCACTGACGTCTATTTCGACGCAGCAATGAAGTTCATCGATAAGGCCAAACAGGACAAGCGCCCCTTCTTTGCCTACATCCCTCCCAACGCGCCACACGGTCCCTATCATGATGTTCCAGAAGATCTTCTCGCTTACTATAAATCCATCGACCTTAGTCCGATCACTGAGGCCAAGGGAAAGGGGCTCGATACAGTGGCCCGCGTTTTCGCAATGGTTGAGAATGTTGATCAGAATGTTGGTCGACTGAGAAAGCACCTGAAGAAACTCAAGCTCGAGGAGAATACCATCGTCATCTTCATGGTCGACAACGGGCCAAACACCAGACGTTATGTTGGTCCATTCCGCGGAATGAAATCTGAGGTTCATGACGGAGGCATTCGTTCACCCTTCTTCATGAAATGGCCCGCCCGTTTAAAACCGGGAACAAAAAGCGACCGACTCTCAGCCCATATCGATCTGACACCAACCCTCCTGGATGCCGCTGGCGTTAATCCTCCAAAAGGACTGAAGCTGGATGGAGTCAGTTTTCTCCCTGATCTGTTGAGCAAAAAGAGTAAGACAAAGAACAGACACATTGTACTCCAGACACATCGAGGAAACGCACCAGTCCCGTTTCATCACTTCGCTATCCGAAACAATCGTTGGAAGCTCCTTCACCCAACCGGATTCGGTAAAGAAGAGATGCCAGCAGACATCCCTTTCGAACTATACGATGTTCGTAAGGATCCAGGCGAAACCACCAATCTGGCCGACGAAAAACCAGAGATGGTTCAGAAGCTTAAGAAGGCCTATCAGCAATGGCTCAAGGATGTCTCGTCCACCCGACCAGACAACTTCGCTCCGCCTCGCATTGTAGTTGGAAACGACAAAGAGACAGAATCCGTCCTTTCCATTCAGGACTGGCGCGTGGTCGACGGCACAGGATGGGGCAATCGCGGCACATGGCTGCTCAAAGGCTCCAAGAAGGCTCACTACGATATTGAAATCACCTGGAAAGACAAGGCACCCGAATCCACAGCCGTAGTTACGGCAGACAAGCGCTATACTCCTGATGCCGATGCAGAAGAAAAAGCCTCATGGATTCGTGGCATTTCTCTTCCAAAAGGGCTATTCAGCCTGCGCGTGGAAGCATCCAACAAGGAAAAGCTCGTCAATCCTTACCAGGTGACACTCCATCGCCGATAGGCTGATGACAATCTAGATAGAAACATTGGAAAGGCGGTTCCTCCCCCATTCCTTGACGTCGTTTGTCTGGAAATTTCTCTACTGAATTTGACTCTCAGTTTTTTGATCACATACACGGGATTAGACACGCCTTGTCTCAGGATCCTTGGAACATTTTGAGAAATGTCATCCCCATCCAACATTCCTGAAAGGAATACACCTCATCGCGGCACCTCATCCAACCCGGGAAACCGTTTCGAGCCCTTCCATTTGGAGTATGATGAGGATGCATACGAGCACGATGAGTTCGATGAACCACGAAAGATTCAGACCCAGTATTTTGAGGATCATTCCCAGACGATCATCAGCTACAACGATTCCCCTGATCTGAACTTCAATGCAGGGTTGAATCCCTATAGAGGATGCGAACACGGCTGCATCTACTGTTACGCAAGACCCACCCACGAGTACGCAGGGTTCTCATCCGGATTGGATTTTGAATCCAAAATCATTGTCAAACCACACGCAGCCTCCTTGCTTAGGAAAGAACTCTCAGCCAAGCGTTGGAAACCACAAACCATTGCCATCAGCGGCGTCACTGATTGTTATCAACCGATAGAAAGGAAACTCCGCCTAACCCGCTCATGCTTGGAGGTATTGGCAGAATGTCGCAACCCGGTCGGAATCATTACCAAGAACAACCTCGTCACCAGAGACATTGACCTCTTCCAAGAACTGGCCCGCTATCAGGCCGTCGTAGTGATCCTTTCCATCACCACACTCAGGACAGAACTTCGTTCCCGCATGGAGCCCAGGACATCACCTCCAATGGCCCGCTTCAAAGCCGTCGAAAAACTCGCAAGTGCAGGCATTCCAGTCGGCGTCATGATGGCACCCATCATCCCCGGTCTTACCGATCCAGAGATCCCCAATCTACTTCAGGCCGCAGCCGATCATGGAGCACAAAGTGCCAGCTACACCATCCTCAGACTTCCCTATGGCGTCGCCGGACTATTCGAGGACTGGCTCCAAAAACACTTCCCCGATCAGAAGGACAAAGTCCTTAATCGGATCACCAGTATCCGCGATGGGAAACTTAACGAATCAGAATTCGGTGATCGAATGAAAGGCCACGGCCTCTTCGCCGAACAAATCCGTAACCTCTTCAAGATTTCAGCCAAGAAAGCAGGACTCAACTCCCGCCCCATTGAACTTAGCACGATCAACTTCCGACGCCCCTCCACAAATCAAATGACATTGAATCTCTGAGCAGTTGAAAAGACAAGTCACTCAAGTCTACATCAATACCCTCTCTTACCACCGTCAGTGATCTCCCAGCCCCAGCCACTTGGCACCTGGCCGCCGCCGTTGTAATCGGCACTGGGCTTCAGCGGAGGAAGCGTGGCCACAAAGGCATCGTATTGTTTGCGCATGTTCTTAACCACCTTGGGATTTGCAGCCGCAACATCTTTGGTTTCTTTAGGATCGCTCTTGAGATCGAAGAGCTTCCAAGCATCAGGATATTTGATAAGTCGCCATTGTTTCCACCGAACAGCATAAAGATTGCGACGTGGCGCGTCGGTGGGATCGGCGTTGTGCCAGAAGATGTATTCGTGAATGTCCCCAGTCTTCTCTCCCTTCATGTAAGGTAGGAGATTCTTTCCATCACAGCGATCAGGAAGAGGCTTCCCGATAGCCGCTGCTATTGTGGCGTAGAAATCAATGGTAGCCATCATCCCATCGAGACTCTTGCCACCCGTTACCTTGCGGGGCCATGAAACAATGGTGGGCGTATGGACCCATCCTTCCAACTGGGTATGTTTCCCTTTACCTCCACGATAGGGTTCAGACGTTCCTCCTTCGGATATATTGGCACCGTTGTCTCCCGTGAAAAGTATCAGGGTATCTTTTTCTAATCCGTGCTTCTTCAATGTCTTCAGGAGCTTCCCTATCTGATCATCTACAGCAACCAAAGCGCCTTCATACGCAGTGCCCTTTCCTCCCGGAATCCTATCACGATAATGTTGAGGCGTGGTCTTCACCTTGGAGTGAACAGCGAATGGGGAGAAGTAGAGAAAGAACGGTTTCTTGGCGTTCCGTTCCACGAAATCGACCATGTACTCGCCATCAAGATCTGTGAGATAGACGTCTGATCCGTCTTCTCGTTTGCGATCGTATTGATTTCCCGGTGCATTCTTCGCGACCTCCATGAAACCACGCTGATGCGGGCCTTGGCCCTTGCCGCCAATATCCCACTTACCCACCTGCCCGGTGACGTAACGGGCATCTCTCATAAACTCAGCGAGCGTAGGATGATCACTGGGAATCGGAAGTCCGCGGGCCATACCTGATTTACCAAATCGCTGCGCATACATTCCGGTTATCAGACTGCAACGACTTGGCGAACAGGGTGGATTGGTGATGTAGGACATCTTGAAGCTCACTCCCTGCTCTGCGATCGAATCAATATGGGGCGTAGGAATGCGCTCATTCCCGAAACATCCAATATCGCCAAAACCCAGATCATCGATGAAGAGAATGACCACGTTCGGGCGTGATGGAATTTCTTTGGATGAACCAGTAAAGACGGCTCCAAAAATCAAAAAGAACGTTAGTAGGATTTTCATGCGCATGAGATAAGTGGGATTCATAGGAAATTTGCGTAACGACTCAAGGTAGTTGTGTGTTTGGTTTGACTGCGTTTTCCGGATAAGGGTTGTGCTTTCCAAAGACCAGCATCTGTTCCTTGGTCTCTACATTGACAAATGATTCATCGATCTCGCCATTGGCGTTGGATACGTGGCTGAGTTCCATGCCAAGGTGCTTCGCAAGGAACGGATAGGCGGCCATGCGTTTGGAAGTTCCGTAGTCATGCTTCTCATTCGCGAAATGGGCATTCTTCACCAATTCCTCTTTTCCGTAGAGAGCATAGACTTCTTTGACGTAAGGATACTCATAGCGAGGTGTGAAGCGGGTCCAGTCGTCGCCATTTGATATAATCAACTGAGGGCGAGGAGCTGCCAAGGCCGCGATCTCTGCATTATTGGTCTTATGATAGCTGCTCTGATGAATGGGCATCCCACTTTCGCAGACACAACCTCCAAAGAAATGGGCCGACACCTGACAAACAGGAATGCTCACAGCGACACGATCATCAATGGCAGCGAGAACAAAGGTCTGAGTGCCACCGCCCGAACAACCGGTGATCGCCAGTCTCGTGGAATCCACACGTGGTAGTGACTCCAAGAAATCAAGTGCACGAATGCTGTTCCACGTCTGCAAGCGCAGCACCTGAGGCGTTTTCTTATGAGACCAGCCTGCAACTTCCGAATCTCCATAACCCACCATGTCATACTGAAACACCGCCGCCCCCATCTTGGCAAAGACAGCACAGCGGGTCTGGCGACTGTCTCTGAAACGCCCACCATGTCCATGCGGACACAGAATCCCTGCGAGTTCGCCTTTGAAGTCTGTGGGTAAAAACAGAGAACCGGTGACATAGAACCCAGAAGAGCTCTCAATGGCCACACTCTCCACCGTGTAGCCATCGTAGGTGCGCTTGTTGGAATAGCGCGGATTCAAAGGCGTTCTTGTTGGAAGCGTCGTCAGCCCGGAGCCTTCAAGAATCCCCTTCTTGATCAATGCGGCTCGTTTCTTCCAGTCGTCGAGATTTGAAAAGGAAGAACGGAAATCATCAAGTTCCTCCTTGGACTCAGCGGGCTTCATGACGTGGCCGCGACGAAGAACAACATCGGCAGCTTTCAGTCCGGCCCCACTGAGAAGCATCACTGTCATCAAGCTGACAACGGCAACGTTTCTGAGAATAGAATTGAGTTGGTTTTTCACGGTGAATCAAAAGGAAATGCCAATTTGAGGCAAAAGGTAACAAAAAAACCTGCAGGTCCGAAAACCTGCAGGTTTGAATAAGTCTGATGTTACAACCGGATCAGTCAGTTGGGTTAACTGTCCACATCCCGGATTGGCGTCCGCGGTTGACACCCGGAGCCAACGTACCGTCCGCCTGCAAAACCTCTACATGGCCATCAGCGAATGCATAGGCATACTTGGCACGACCATGGAATTCATTGGGTGTCATAGGATAAAAACGATTGATAGTAGCGGTAGCCCAACCTTGCGGATTAGCCTCTACATTGTGATAGGCAAATTGACGCTGGATATCTCTGATGACCGCGTTTCTCCAGTCTCCAACAGCAGACTGCGCATTCACAGATTCTGTAAAATGGATAACAGATGACGGATCTTGAATCACACCTGAAGGAATTCCTGGTTGATTTCTCCAGCGACTAGGATTGTTACTCGTATCACGGGCATCCCATCGGCGTGGAATGCCGCCCTGATAATGCCAGCCATTGACATTACCGTTGACACTAGATGTGGTCGGAGGAGTTGCCCCCCCAGCATAGCCGACAGCCACTCCTATTCCAGTGGCCATGCCGGCATTTGGAGGCCAATCATTGGCAAGAGTGGCATTAGCAATCTCCCGATAGCCACTAAATCCATCTCCAGAGCCCGCACCTGCACTTGTGGCGGGCATGGAATAAGTTCTCCGAACAGGGTTCCAATGACCTGCAAATCCATCGACCGAAGAAGAATGCGCAACCTTGTCGGCAGGGCAAAGGAGCGTCTTGTCCACCTCGCCCGGCTTGCCATGAGCTGCATAGTGCCAGTTAACCTGACCCGATCCATACACGGTCCCGGAGGTCGCTCCTGGCCCCCACTGTAGCCAAGCACTATTCGCATAAGGCAAATGCAGCTCATCCCATGAGATGCCAATGCCATTACGTTGGCTTAGCCCCTGAACGATCGTATCTTTATTGTCGCCCTGATACATCATTGTCGAGTTCGTGGTATTCTTCAGGTTACTTTGGCAAGTGGCAAAAATTGCCTTCTTTTTTGCCTTAGCCAAAGCAGGCAGAAGCATGCCCGCTAGAATTGCGATAATTGCAATCACAACCAGAAGCTCGATCAGCGTAAAGGCCATCTTGCTGGAGGCCGTTTTCCGTTCTATACTTGTTGATTTCATAATAATGAGGGTTGGAAATTTTTATGACTGTTTCTCAATCAGACAGCAGCTTACTCGAGGGTGACTTTGAGAGTTTTTGGATCCACTTTGTACGATTTTCCAGCAGGAGGGGCAGGAACAGCTGCTATCACCTTGTATTGCACCAATTGATTCACATTTGTTATGGGAGGAACATTGATTCCATCCAACGTCCATGAGGAATGCATGTGCGAAAGTTCCAGCATCGCGCTGTTCAACCCACTGAGAGCAGTGACTGCATTACCTTCAACATCGTAGGCAAAATCTCCCAAGGCTGAAGCTCCTCCAGCAGCGTTTGCCGCTGGCATCGTTTGGCCAGGCACACTTGGCACTCCGGGCACACCAGGGACTGGTGGAGCAGCAGGCACGGCAGGGGCACCTCCTGTTCCAGACTGCAAGGCATCAAATTCAGCTTGGCGCTTCGCTACCTCGGCAGCCTCCTGCTGTTCTGTCATGGAAGCTTCCTTTTCGGCATCGGCAACTTCTTCAGCCGACATAGGTGCCGTTTCAGCATCGTCTCCTCCGCAGCCAACGAGTAAAAGGCCACATAGGCCCACAATAAAAATCTTGTTCGTCATAATCTAACTTAATGAAAACTTAACATTTAAACACAAATTTTGTTTCGCAACTACCGATCGTTATTTACCGAATCAATCTTGGTGTGTCTTCTTCGAACGAATTCACCATTGATCACTGGACACACTTTAAAAATAAAATGAACCGTGGTTCAGCAATCGATGTCCTCAGATCCTAGTCTTAACCTAAAGAAATGAAGAAAGCGGCGGGAAGGAAACGGAGAAAATTTCTTTGTCTAAATATTTCGAAGCGATTTATCAAATTGATGCGCCCCCCTATTACGAGCGCAACCCCTCCAGAAAGCGCCGTAATCGGGGAAAAACGCATCAAAATCTCATCCCTTTGCCGCCAAATCTCTGAGAAAACGAATACTGTTCTCAAATTCCGACTTCTGGTGCAGCTGATCGAAGGCCTTTTTTGTCATTCCTGATGGCGGCACCTGAATCTGCAAAGCCCGCCCTTGCTGGCAAAGTTTCATGAAATCGATCATCTGTGTGGCCTTCAAATTCGGGTAGCCGTCCCAGAATTCAGGCGTTAAATAAGGAATAGGTCGGGCCGAGTTTGAAATACTTTCCACAAACATGGGGACTCCAGGTGCCTTTTCGCGCATAGTTTGGGCATATTTGGCGACATCCATCTGTCCCTCTCCAACGGCAGTCCACTGGAACATCGCCCCTTCGGGACTATTCCAGACCATGTAATCACGGACACTTGAACAGGCGACGTGAGGAGCCAATCTTTGAAGGTGAAGCATAGGATCTTCCAATGCCCAGACGGCATTGCCCGGATCGATCATCACTCCCAATACATCAGAGCCCACGGTATCGATGAGCTCCAAAATTTCCTCTGAACGAGTGTCACCAGCATGATTCTCAAAGGCACACTTCAATCCAGCATCGCGAACTTCATTGGCAACCGCCTTCAAGGAACGCGCAGCTTCAGCCAGTCGGGCCTTGATGCCTCCTTCAGAGTAGCGATCATCGATATTTCCAATACGGCAATTGATCACAGGCGATCCTAGCAATTTCGCCATTCGAATTCCCTGCCTCAATGTATCGGCACCATTGCCGAAAGTAGCCTTGTAGGACTTGGCTCCTTCGCTGATGCCCCCAATTCCCATATAGATCCTTAGCCCGGCAGCATCGGCCGCCATCTTTACCTTCTTAAGGTGTGAATCAGTCAACGCCTCAAAGTAGTGAGGCCCATTGAACAAGACTGCGTCCAGTTTTAGTTTTGCGGCATACTCGATGTGTTGGAGTGACTTCCATTTCATTCCACGCATGGCATGTCCATCCAGTCCCAAAGGAAGAGCTGGCTTCACTGCTGCTTGGCCATTTATAGGCACAATCAGAGGAGTGATCGCTGTAGCGATTCCTTTCAACGCGCTGCGGCGATTCATGGAAGAATCACACACACCATGATTAGTCATTTTTTCCTTCATATCGTGGGTATCAGGGATATGCCGAGTAACCGAAGAAGGTAACGAGAAATATTTCTTTTCAATCGCCGAGCTCAATCATTGCATCCATTCCCTTCATTGCGCAGCCTCTGGAATTCACTGACTCCACCATCATGGAACCGCAAATCCGCCTCACTCTTTTACTGATCTCTCTAATCCCTCTCATGGGCATGTCAGCCCCGTATCCTTTCAAGGAACTGAAGGAGTTACCGGCATTGGATCAAGAGCACACCTACGGTGAGAAGATCCAGCGAACAATGCATCTGCTTGAAAGCAGCACGAAAGCAAACCCGAACAAGGTAAAGATCGTATTCTTTGGCCAATCAATTACGCGGCAGGATTTTTCAAGAAAGATCATTGAAGCAAGTCTGCGAACTCGTTTCCCTCATGCTGAGCTGGAGGTCTTGAACACTGCCATTGGTGGATATCAAGCACCACGCAGCGTTCAGGTCATGCACCACACACTGATCCCTCATCAGCCAGACCTTGTCGTCTTTCACATTTACGGCGGAGAGAAAGACGGAAGCTATGAACAGATACTCAGAAACATCCGGAATCAAACCACCGCCGAGCTGATCTGCGTCACACATCATCTCGATAACTACAACGACTCCGTCACCCAACAACGCGAGTCCGCTTCACAACTCAGGAAAGAACTTGCTGACAAATACGGAGCGGAACTCATCGATGTGCGTAAGGATTGGAAGACCTATCTCGACATGCATGGACTAACACCAAAGGACCTGCTCCGTGACAACATTCACCACAACACTCACGGTGGAGAACTTTGGGGAGCATTACAGGAAAGACACTTCCGGGTTCGCACTCCGGATCCTCAAGATTGGCAAAACCGAGTCAACACCATCGACCTTACCGAAAGAGACTCCGTAAACGCAGACGGACAAATTTCATTCAGCAAAGAGGGATGGGAGCCGACCAGACACGGTTTGAAATCAACCAAGCATGGTAGTCCATTGATCATCGAATTCGAAGGCACACGAATTGACATCATCAGTCACTCTGGAAATGGCGAAGCCGACATCCTGATAGATGAGCAGCCTCCTTCTGCCCACCTGGAAACATGGTCGACCACACTCCCTACTTCGACACCTATCGACTACCGCCCTGCCATTATGAACGTCCGACTCAGAGGCAAGCCGATGACTGAGTCATGGACTCTGACCGTCGATTCAGCAGACGCCAAAGGACAGTCATTCACCTACTTCCTCAATGGCACACAGAGCGGTCGACAAGGGAAAGGCAGCCACAAATCCTCATTTGTTTCAGAGAATGAAATCATTCGCATTGATCCTGCGTCCTTTACATTGGCTCACGCGATACAGATCAAGAAGAAGCCCCTTCCTATTCCATTCGATGTCACGTGGAAGGTTCAGAATCGCAGTCTGGATCGTTTGGAGACCACCAATCACCGAACACGCAGCGGTCAGGCGACACTCGTCCAACAGCTTCCCAACAATCGTCACACCATGAAGATCATTCCCCGCAAAGGAATCATCCATTTGGAAAAGATCATCATCCACCGACCTGACGGCTCTGAATATTGACTCGCTTCTTTCAGTCGACTCTCCTTACTTCACCTCACACCACTGTTATGAAAAGACTCCTATTCGTCCTTCTGCTTGCAACGCTGACAACTTCTGTATTTTCAGCAAAACAACCCAACATTGTCGTCTTCCTCGTTGATGACATGGGGATCATGGACACGTCGGTTCCGTTCCTGACTGATGACGATGGAAAGCCGGGCAGGCATCCGTTGAATGATTGGTATCGCACGCCAGCGATGGAGCGCCTTGCCGAACGAGGTATCCGGTTCAATCAGTTCTACGCCATGAGTGTGTGCTCCCCCACCCGTATCTCGATCATGACGGGACAGAACGCATCGCGGCATCATGCCACCAACTGGATCAATCCATGGCAGAACAACCGCGGCACTCTCGGCCCCAATGACTGGCGTTGGGAGGGACTGAAAAAGGGCGATGTGACACTGCCTGGTCAATTGCGCAAGAACGGCTACCGCACCATCCACGTAGGCAAGGCTCATTTTGGTCCTGAGGAAACGGATGGAGCAGAACCACTCAATCTGGGATTTGACGTCAATATCGCTGGTGCATCCTTCGGCGCACCAGGAAGCTACTATGCTGAGAAGAATTACGGAAAAGGAACCAAACGGGACCGAAGTGCCGTGCCTCATCTCGATCAATACCACGGAACGGAGACTTTCCTGAGTGAAGCTCTGACCATCGAAGCCAAGAAGGTCGTGGCTGAGACTGTGAAGAAGGATCAACCATTCTATCTCTATTTCTCCCACTATGCCGTCCACGCACCGTTTGAATCTGATCCAAGGTTTGCCAAGAACTATGAGAACTCTGACAAGCCAAAGAACGCCAAGGCATTCGCCACGCTCATCGAGGGCATGGACAAATCTCTGGGCGACATGTTGGACCAGCTCGAAGAACTTGGAGTCGCTGAAGACACTCTCGTGATCTTCCTCGGCGACAACGGATCAGACGCTCCTCTTGGGAACCAACACGAAGTCGCCTGCTCTGCTCCTCTGCGCGGGAAGAAAGGGGCGCACTATGAAGGTGGCATGCGGGTTCCATTCATTGCTGCATGGGCAAAGCCGAATCCGGACAATGCGTTTCAAAAGATGCTCCCTATTCCGGCCGGAAAGATTCAGCCACAGCTGGCCGCGGTCTACGACATCTACCCGACGCTCCTTGAGTTCACGGATACCAAGAGCCCAAAGAACCACAAGATCGACGGCCGCAATCTCGCAAAGCTTCTCAGTGGCAAACGTGATCGTTCCTACAAGGAGCGCTTCCTGATGCACTACCCACACGGACCACATCGCAGCAGCTACTTCACCACCTATCGCGATGGTGATTGGAAGGTCATCTATCACAGTCACCCCGACGCCAAGACATCTGGTAACCTGAGCCAATCCGGAGGCGAACGTTACCAGCTCTTTAACCTGGCAAATGATCCCTACGAACAGAAGGATCTGGCTGGCACTGATAAGAAGCAGCTTTCTCGCATGATGCGCGGATTGATCAAGACCATGAAGGCTCAGGACGCCCAGTATCCGATCGATGAGAGCGGTGCGCCAATGGAACCAAAGACGCCCTGAACAAATCAGCCCGACTGATGGCTCTTAAAGAGCAGATTCCCATTTCGCAATCCGTCATGAAATCACCCCAACCCTGTATCGACATACACACAGGCAGGCTTCTCCCCCACGCCTACACGGCGTTACTTCTGATGGTGTTGCTCATGTCGAGTTCATGTCGACAGGATGGGGAAGCACCAAAAGCTGATGGGAAACAGTCTTCAGATCCGGAGACAAGCCGATCAACACCTACCCCGCCTCCTTCAAGACCTGATTACTGGGAAAAGGCGTTGGACTTCACCGCGAATCTCCCTCTCTCGCCCAACCTCGAAGGAAATCTGGAGGGAGAGATCGCATTCATACAGAACACCCTTGTCGGGCCAGATCGAAACAATCGCAAGCGACCACTACTGGTCACAGATCGTGCTGCCTATCTACTTTTTTTCCCGAAGAACGCCCAACCGGATTCTATTGATGCCACCATTCAAGACTCCAATGGCAGCACCCTGGATCTGACACTTCACTCCCCTGAACATGGAGCTCACGGAGATTTCAACAACAAGGATGGGCGTCCTCCAGTGGTCTTCAGCAAACGGGCATGGAGCGCAGTCATTCCTTGGGATTACATGCATTCTGGAATTCGCATCACCCTGCGTGATGAGACCGGAATGGAAGGCAGCCTTTCACCCGCGTCCTTCGAATTCGGAGCGCCTCTGGAATTGGTATCGCAGCATATTGAACTCGGAATGCTGCTGGATCCCTCAACGGTTCCAGTCAACAAATGGTCACGACCAGGAGAGGATATTTCAGCAGAACTCGCCCTCAATTATTTTCAAATGGTCCCTGTCTCGAAGTTCGTGGCGGCACGGTATCTTCCGATCCATCTGCCCAAGGTCGTTCTCCCAAATGGGAATGTTTACACAAACCGCAGTTCCTATACAGAGGCGGGGATCTACAAGGGAGACATGCGAGAGAACCTCGCCAAGGGGTTGATCTCCACCGGCATCAATCTGGCCAATGTTGGAATCACCTCTTCACATGGAGGCGATCAGAAACAACCAAGGCCCTATCGTCAAACGACCGCGCACACTAGTGCCGGCATGTATACCAGCACCGACAAGGAAGGCCGGACGATTGCCAAGATGGTCGTCCATGGACTAAGCGGTGGAGGCGGGCAACTAACCCTACGCAACACCACCGGCAACGAATTCTCCCATGAGTATGGTCACGACCACGGACTGGGGCACTACCCCGGAGGGCCTGAACTCAGCAGACACCGGGCAGACGGAGCGTGGGGATTTCATCAATTCAAGCACCGGTTTATCGGCAATCTAAACTGGAACGGCCCTACCAATACAGGTCGCTTCCCCTACGAGTTTGGCAAGGACGCCATGGCAGGCGGAGCGCCTATGGGCCCCATCAGCGAATTCACGCTGCACACTCCTTACTCGCTCATGGAGATCCAACAGAAGATCAGCGATCAATCAGGCTCTCTTTCCCAGGAGAGTCCCACTGGTTACGTAAAATGGGATGCAGAAAAACAATCGATGGTTACCGCCGAGGTGGAGACTCCCAAGCCAGACAAGACCGGCATCAACGTCGTAACCTTGGTCGGCTTCTATGATCCCAAGGAAAGACATGATCTTCCGTCCTTCATCTATCCGGCACTCTACGGAAATTGGGGCAACATATTCACCCCCTCCACCATCGAGCGACATGATCCTGAACTGGCAACATCACGATGCTGGTTGGAGGTTTCCGACAAGGGCGGTAACAAACTTCGCTTTCCGCTAAGAGACCAAAGGATCAAACCGAACCTGATGAATCAGTTTCACGTCAATCTCCCTGCTCCATTCCAGTACACTAAGGCCTCCATCCTGTTCATGAACGAGGATGACAGCTCAGTTGCATTGGCCACAAGGGAACTTGAGCCACCAACCGGCGAACTCCCGCCCCCTGTGATTGTCGGTCGTGAATTCGGATTCACAAACGCAACACATAGGCTCCGAACCATGTCCCAACTATTCGAAGAGAACAGCCATCCTTCGGTCGCATCCCTCCATCAGGCGATGCAGGACTACTACGGACGAATCATTTCATACGCCCCCGAACTGATCATCGAAAACGGACAGACCTACCTGCACGATGGAGGCTACTTTCAGGCACTGGAAGATAATCCTCATTCGGCTCCGTCAGAAGGATCATCAGGTTGGCGCAGACTCGGTGAAGCCGAACCATTCCTAAGCAAGGTGCAACTTGTATTAGGAGAAGCAGGTGTTGATCACGCCAAGGAAACGATGAACGGTAAAAGCGGAGTGTACTACTACGTACCTGTGGACCATTCCGATGTCGTTTCATCCGAGAGCAGCTCTACTAAATCTGGAAAGTGGTATGCCAAAGGAGACCATTCCAAACTGACTGTCATGGCAAAGCGAGATGATGGTTCCCGTGTCGCTATTATCCTACGAGGGCAGATCAATGACCGACATGCACTCAATCGAGGTGCTCCTGTCAATGAATCCAGTCGAGTTCGTTTTCGCTTTCACAAGGAAGACAACAAAGCCCTTCCATCGGGCAGCTACGGTATTGAATTCGCCTGCTACGCCCAGGGTTGGCACAGTAAAAAGCTGGTGGAGTGCTTCAAAGTCCACGGAAAAGTCACTTCTCCCTAGCGTAGACAAACGGTTTGAGCATGCCTGCCGAACCGCGATCTGGCAGGCCGCATGATCACTTTGTTTCCGACCAATCCTGCGTCGGAGGCGCAGAAACACCAATCTCGACCCGGTCGGCCACCCTCCATATCATCCGTGCCTTTGCAGCATGGGATGAGCAATTCAGTAAGACATATCAGGAACGGGACGCTGGCGCTGGCGGTGATCTGTTGTCTGGCGGTGATCGGCTACATGACGGCCGGCTGGTCCGCGCTTGAGGCATCCTATATGGCCGTCATCACCGTCTTCACCGTAGGTTACGGAGAGACGCTACCAATCAACACGCCCGAACTACGCCTGTTCACCATGGCTTTTGTGGTTTTAGGGTGCACAACCTACCTCTACATTGGCGGGGCTTTGGTACAGTTTCTCATCGAAGGACAGATCGAAACAGCATTGGGAAAACGACGTATGACTCGCAACATCGAAGAACTGAACGATCACACCATCATCTGTGGTTTCGGCCGTGTGGGCCGGATGCTCGCAGTGGAACTCCATGCCGCAGGACGACCGTTCGTCGTAGTGGAGACAAACGAAGAGATGCATGAATCGATCCAAAAGAACGGGACACTTGTCATCCAAGGCGACGCCACCAGCGAAGAGGTGTTACAAGCAGCAGGGATCGAGCGAGCCGGTAAGATTGCAGTCGTTCTTCCAGACGACGCAGCCAATGTGTTCATCACACTGAGTGCGCGAAACCTTAACGATGATTTGTTCATCATCGCCCGAGGTGTCGCCCCATCCACCGAAAGAAAATTAATTCAAGCCGGAGCCAATCAAGTGGTCCTGCCCGAACACATCGGAGCCCAACGCATGGCCAATCTGATCCTACGTCCCGTCGCCAGCAGTCTTTTTGGGAAAGCACCACAATTGGCGCATATCACAGACGATCTGGCTGAGTTCGGGCTGCACATTGAGGAATTTTCAGTTCCGAACGATTCCAACATTGTCGGACTCACACTTGCGGATCTTGAAATGAAAGGCAGCAGCGCATTCCTGATCGTGGCTGTGGTAAGGGAATCCGGAGATGTGATTCACAAGCCAGCTCTGGAGACGTCTATTAATCGTGGAGACACCCTTGTCACCCTATGTCATGAAGGCGGCACTCCTGAGTTCACACGGATCTTCAATGTGTCTCGCAAAACCCAGTATAGAGGTGCAACACTCTGATCATTCCCGCAACTTCCAGCACCACCCATGAAGCACTATATCCTATTTCTATTGATGCTGCTCACTGTGGCAGCCTCCGCCGAACGCCCCAACATCATCCTCATTCTGGCCGATGACATGGGCCCAGGGGAACCGTCCCACATGGGCGGACTCATTCCCACTCCTGCCTTGGACAAGATGGCAGATGAGGGCATGCGTTTTACTGACGCTCACACCAGCTCCTCCGTCTGCACGCCTACCCGATACGGCATTCTGACAGGCCGCTACAACTGGCGAAGCAGACTCAAGAGCGGCGTGCTGGTCTCAGTTGATTCACCGGCATTAATGGATCCAAAGAGACTCAACCTTCCCAACTATCTTCAAAACTCGGGCTATCACACAGCGTGCGTCGGCAAGTGGCATTTGGGGGCCGATTGGGAGATTCTTCCCAAGGAAGCTAGAGGCGGCCGTTCAGGGAAGTTTGGCTCATGGAATGTCGATTATGGAAAGTCATTCAAGAACGGTCCATTGGGTGTCGGTTTCGATGAGGCTTTCTTCATTCTTTCATCACTCGACATGCCTCCCTACCTCTACCTGCGAAATGATCGTGCCATCAAACCACCTTCCATCGATCGCGGATTCCCTCACAATGAATATAACGACTATCAACGGATTGGAGCCGCAGCAGATGACTTCGATGCCAGCACCTGTCTGGCAGACTTCGCTCGCGAATCACGGGAGTATATCAAGAGACAAGCAACAACCGACGATCCGTTCTTTCTCTACCTGCCACTGACCTCGCCCCATACCCCGATTCGTCCCGGCAAGGCATTCAAAGGACGTTACAAACAATACAGCTGGTATGCCGACTTCATTGCCGAGACTGACTGGGTCGTTCAAGAAGTCATGGAGCAACTCAAGGAATCCAAGGTCGACAAGGACACCCTCGTCATCTTCACCTCTGACAACGGTTTTGCTCCCTACGTAAAGATCCCGAAAATGCTCGAAGCCGGATATAAACCATCTGGGACCTTCCGTGGTTCCAAGGCCTCTCTTTACGAAGGCGGACATCGTGTGCCATTCCTCGTCAGGTGGCCGGGTAAAGTAGCAGCCGGAAGCGAGTGTGATGCCACCATATGCACCACAGATTTCTTTGCCACGTTCGCCGAAATCATTGATGGAAAGAAGGCGTTCCCTACCGACGCTGCCGAAGATTCCTTCTCATTCTACCAAAGTATGAAAGGTAGCGCCGACCCAGTCCGCCCATTTACGGTTCATCACTCCATTTCCGGAAAATTCGCCATTCGTAAGGGTGATTGGAAACTGATTCTTACAACCAATGGCGGAGGTGGCTGGAGCGGTATGGCCGGCGAGAAGCCGATCAAGACACCTGCGAAATTCGTTCAGCTCTACAATCTAAAGCAAGACCCAGGTGAAACGAAGAACCTCGAGGAATCACATCCTTCAAAGGTCGTAGAACTCGTCAACGACCTCACCAAGGCTATGGCTGAAGGACGCACAACTCCTGGGCCAAAACAGACCAACGAAGGATGGCCATATCGCGACAAGAAGACATTGGCGAAGTTTCCACAGCTGGCCTCCCCGAATTGAGGGCCTGGTTCACCGGTTTTCCCTCGTAAGTTCTGCTGAGCCAGAATCCCACAAATGCAGTCCAGCGACCGATAGACAGATTCCACGGAAGAAAGCAGTTTACCAACATGAGTCGCACCACCATATCTGCTCTGCTCCTTTTAGCCCTATTGCCGATGACCGCGTCTGCCTCCAAGCATCCTAACGTTGTCCTGTTTCTAGTGGACGATCTGGGTTGGAAGGATCTCGGATGCTTTGGCAGTTCCTTCTACGAGACACCATACATTGATCAACTGGCCGATGAAGGCGTGCGGTTCACCAATGCCTATGCTGCATGCCATGTGTGTTCACCTACGCGAGCTAGCATCATGACCGGGAAATATCCCGCCCGGATCGGCCTGAATGACTGGATCTCAGGTCGTCGTGACTTTCCGTTTCAGCGTTTGAAGAACCCTCCCAATCTCCAACAGCTTCCGCTCGAAGAAACAACGCTCGCAGAAGCATTGAAGAAACAAGGCTACGCCACTGGTCATTTTGGCAAGTGGCACCTAGGCGAAGATGAGTATGGCCCACTGCATCAAGGCTTCGACGTTCAAGTCCCACAGAATTGGTACAAAGGCTGGCCCAAGGCCGGATACCACGCGCCATTCAAACTGGACGGACTGCCTGCCAAACCCGGCGAATATCTGACGGACCGATTAACCGACGAAGCCGTGAAATTCATCGAGAAGAACCAAGACCGCCCCTTCTTTCTCTACCTTTCACACTTCGCGGTTCATGACCCTATCCATGGCAGACCCGACCTTGTAGAGAAGTATCGAAAGAAGCTTTCAAAACTCAAAAAGCCTGCGGGTCCCGCCTACATACTTGAAGGCAATCCAGATGCCCTTGATCCGCTTTCCAAAAAGCAGCTGGATGAGTTAATCAAACAACCTTCGCACAGGGAGTATCGTGTACTCCCTCAACACACCGTGAAGATCAAACAGCATCAGGACAACGTAGAGTTCGCCGCCATGGTTGAAGCAACGGATCAAAGCCTTGGCCGGGTCACGAAACGCCTCAAATCTCTGGGACTTGAGAAGGATACCATCATTGTCTTCTACTCTGACAACGGCGGCATGTCTGGAATGAATGTGGGCAACCCAAAGAGGCGGATGAGACATGATCGCCTCGACGTCGTCTACTCTACCTCGAACCTTCCCCTTCGCGGTGCCAAAGGCTGGTTATACGAAGGTGGCATACGCGTTCCCTGCCTCGTAAAATGGCCCAACCAGGTAGAACCTGGTTCAACATCGAACACTCCCATCATCAGCACAGACCTGTATCCTACGATACTTGAAATGGCAGGCCTGCCCTCTCCAGCCAATCATACTTTCGATGGCGTCAGTATTGTTCCATCACTCAAAGGCAAGTCGCTCAATCGAGAGGCCATCTACTGGCATTTTCCTCACTACAGCAATCACGGCATGCAAAGCCCCGGTGGTGCAATTCGCTCAGGTGATTTCAAGCTCTTGGAATATTTTGAAAACGGCTCGATCCAACTCTTCAACCTCAAGAAAGACATTTCCGAACAAAACGATCTTTCCAAGTCCAACCCTAAGAAGGCCAAGGAACTACTGACCAAGCTCCATGCCTGGCGTAAGAAAATTGGAGCTATCAGAATGACCAAGAATCCCGACTACGACCCCGCGCAGTATCCTTGGTCAGAGAATTGATTCCGCACATCAATCGCTACTTGGAATCCCCACCCCGATAGTGAGGCATGTTGATCTTCGGCAGCCATTTGCGTATGCGTGCCTTCACCTTCTTGTATTCATCTCGACCTGCCAGATTGGTCCATTGATTCCGATCGGCATTCACGTCGTAAAGTTCTTCACCTCCGTCGGAATAGCTAATGTAGTGCCATCGGTCTGACCGGACTGCGTGATTGCTTCCAAGCCAGTGCGGTGAATGCGTTATCACCGCCGGGAATCCCCATTCCGCCTGTGGGTTTCTGACCAAGGGAGCGATACTGCGCCCTTCATTCTGCTTGTTCTTAGGAAGTCCACAGAGGTCAACCAAGGTTGGATACAAATCTAGCAGACTCACAGGTCGATCGCAGACATTTGCCCCCTGAGCCCATTTGGAATCCCTCAGTTTCTCAGGCATATGAATGATAAGCGGCGTCCGGGTCGTTTGTTCCCAGAGCGCCGACTTGGCAATTTTCTTTTCGCCGATGTCATAGCCGTGATCTCCCCAGAGAACCACGATGGTATTGTCGCGGTGAGGGCTCTTTTCCAACCCATCAAGAAGATGCCCTACACAGGCGTCTGCAAAAGAATCAGCAGCAAGGCACGCCTGAACCGCTTCTTTCCATTTGCCTCCCTCGCGGATGTGCCTCATGTGAGGGCCTGCCATCCTCTTACCGACTGCAGGGATGTCATCCAAATCATCATTCTTATAGGGAGGGAGCTCGATCTCATCCAGTGGATGCATTTCGAAGAACTTGCGGGGTGCGTACCATGGCAGATGAGGTAGATAGATTCCGCATCCGAGAAAGAATGGTTTCTCATGTTCTCGTTGCAGAAACTGAACTGCACCGTCTGCTGTCTTCCAGTCAGGATTGGATTCGATCGGGTAATCCGTCGGCCCCCAATCAATCAATCTGGCCAAGATCGGATTGGATTCAAACTTCGGTCTCAGCCCATGCTTGTAGCGTTCTTTCTTTGGTGGTTGCAACGCCCCTATCCTTGTCGAATAGACATGATCCCAAGCTTTGGCATCTGAAAACTTTCCATGAGCCTGGTGATAGAGTTTCCCTCCTCCCCACGCCAGATATCCGTGTTTGCGAAAATACTCGGGCAAGGTCACCCAATCGCGATACTTGGGAAGATCCCTAAACCAATTCAGATTCCCATAAATCCCTGTTGTAGAGGGCCGCAATCCCATCATGATCGCCGTCCGGGATGGACTGCATAAAGGCGCTGCACAATACGCCTCTTTGAACAAAACCCCTTCCCCTGCCAATTTATCGATATTGGGAGTCTTTGCCTGTGGATGCCCATCCAAACATCCAACCCAATCGTTCAGATCGTCCACCGCAATGAATAGCACATTAGGTCGTGCAGTCTCTGAAGAAAGCACGTTCCAGACTGAACCAATCAACAATAACAAAGACAAGCATCTGAACATTGTGAACAGGAACTAGCCCTACAGCCTGATTGAAGCAAATAGAATTCATTGCCTCCGGCGGAGTTGCTTTACAAGACTCCGTCCCATCACGCATCTTCGCAGGCCTATCCCATCTGGAAACTGCTCAGACAAATTTCACATAAGAACAAGAACCTATCCCGCATGAAAGCAACCCTCGCACTGCTCTTAGCACTCTGCACCATCACGGCCTCTGCCGCCAAGCAACCCAACATCATCTTCGTCTTCATCGACGACATGGGCTGGGGCGATGTCGGCTGTTATGGCAACGACTTCATCGACACGCCACACATCGACCAATTGGCAAAGGATGGGATGCGTTTTACCGATTTTTATGCAGCAGGTGCAGTCTGTTCCCCAACGCGTTGCGCAGTTCAGTCCGGGCAGAATCAGGCACGTATCGGAATCACCGCACACATCCCAGGCCACTGGCGTCCTTTTGAACGAGTCATCACTCCTCAGACAACCATGGCCCTTCCTCAAGATACGATCACCGTTGCTGAATCTCTCAAGAAGGCAGGCTATCGAACAGGCTATGTCGGCAAGTGGCATTTGGGACGTGGCGACAAGTTTGGTCCAGCCACGCAAGGATATGATTTCGCGGTTGAAATCAACGGCGCACATCTACCGGGAAAATATCGTGTGACTGGAAGAAATGACATCAAACCAAAACCAGATCAGTTCCGCACAGATTTTGAAGCAGATCTCTGCGAACAGTTCATCAGTGACAGCAAGGACGTCCCGTTCTTCCTCATGCTCTCCCCTTACAACGTTCATATTCCCCTCGCTGGTAAATCCGAGAAAGTGGAGAAATACCGCAAGCGCGCCAAAGAGAGAAATCGCGAACTCCCCAATCCCATCTATGCGGCCATGGTTGAAGAGGTGGATGATCTGGTTGGCAGGCTCATCAAAGAAGTGGAAGCACAGGGACTGACAGACAACACAATGATCGTCTTCACCTCAGACAACGGAGGCCTCTATCGCCGATATGACTATCGCGCTCATGCAGATGACAACGTATCCAATCTCGCCCCACTCAAGGGAGAGAAAGGCTCTCTTCATGAAGGTGGTATTCGCGTGCCTTTGATCGTGAAGCACCCAGGAAAGATCAAAGCTGGCACCACCTGCACGGAACCCGCCATCAGTTATGACTTCTATCCTACCTTTGTTGCCGCAGCCGGAGGAGATCTCCCTGAGTCTCAAACCATTGACGGACTAAGCCTGCTTCCGCTACTCGCCAATCCCAAAGCGAAACTGGCACGCAATGCCATTCACTGGCACTACCCACACTATCACCACGATCGCCCCGCAAGCGCCATTCGTGAACGTGATTGGAAACTCATCCAGTATCTCGATGGAACAGGCGACATTGAGATCTATCACCTTGCCAAGGATATCGGAGAAGAGAAGAACCTGATCAAGGAGCGCCAAGGAAAGGTCAACGACCTGAAGAAGAAACTCGACGCATGGCGCACAGAGGTCATTGCCCGAATGCCGATTCCCAACCCAAGTTACGATCCGGCCCGCGCCCACGAATGGTGGAGCATGCGGAACGGGAAACCAGTCGACAGCGACAGCCGCAAACGCTTTCCCCAAACAGAGAAAGATCTATAGAGGGCTTCTGCTCGATTCATTGTATCCAATCGATCCCGCTCAAAAACAGCCCTTTATTATGAAGCGATTTTCCAGAACATTGGCTATTACCCTGTCGCTCCTCGCCGTCTTTGCTTCCAAGGCCGACAGACCCAACATTCTGTTCATCATGTCGGATGATCACGCCTGCAATGCCATCAGTGCCTATGGCAGTCGCTTGGCGAAGGTGGCACCTACGCCAAACATCGACCGCATTGGCCAGGAAGGCATGAGGCTTGAGACATGCTTCGTCAGCAACTCCATTTGCACGCCAAGTAGGGCCGTAATTCTTTCCGGTCAACATTCACACATCAATACGGTCAAGACGCTCAGAGATGCCTTTCCGGGACCGGATGCAGGCACGCCCAACGTAGCGGATATACTCCGTCGCTCAGGTTACAACACGGCATTGATAGGTAAATGGCACCTCAAGAGCCAACCATGGGGGTTCGAATATTGGAAGGTTGGTCCCGGCCAAGGTAAGTATCACAACCCTGTCTTCATCACCTCGACAGACGGTGTTCCGTATCAGTCCGGTCGAAACAAGGGAATCAAGCCGGTCAATGGCTACTACACCGATTTGATCACAGACTACGCGCTTGAGTGGCTGGAGACCCGAGAGGAAAAGAAACCGTTCTTTCTCATGCTTCACCACAAGGCTCCACATGGGAAATGGGAACCTGCTGATCGGCACAAGGACTACCTCGCCGATGTCGAAATTCCTGAACCAGTCACACTTTGGGAGGACTTTTCCCATCGCTCCGACGCCACCAGAGAGATGGGAACATCCATCACAGGCCGGTTGGCAGGACGACGCACCATGGTTGGAGATGTACAGAAGCCCAATTGGCCTGCAGGTTCAGTGGACATGACAGGCATGTTAGAGAAAGAGAAAGGACGCGCCGCCTATCAAAAATATCTCCACGACTATCTGGGATGCGTTAAAGCAGTGGATGAAAACGTTGGGCGGGTGCTCGATTATCTGGATCAATCAGGACTGAGCGAAAACACACTAGTGATTTATACCTCCGATCAGGGGATGTTCCTCGGCGAACACGACTACTTTGACAAGCGTTGGATCTATGAAGAGTGTTTCAAGATGCCTTTCCTCGCCCGCTTTCCAAAACACATTCCTGAGGGAACAGTTGAAACGAAACGCTTATGTTCGAATCTGGATTTCGCACAAACGTTCCTCGATTTCGCCGGAGTCAAAGCTCCTGAAACCAAGGCAATGCAAGGGAGCAGTCTATTTCCCATCCTCACGGGTAAGAAGACAAAGAACTGGAGACAAGCGGTCTACTATCGCTACTGGATGCATCTGGCAAGTCATCACATCCCTGGTCACTACGGCATTCGCAACAATCAATACAAGCTGGCCTTCTTCCACGGTCTGCCCCTTGATGGAAATGCAGGTGAATCGAAATTTCCAGCAACCACTCCAGGCTGGGAGCTCTACGACCTGAAGGCTGATCCCTACGAGACAAAGAATGTCTACAACGATCCCGGCTATGCCTCCATCGTTCGACGCTTGAAGTCCGACCTCTTGACTCTGAAGAAGCAGTATAACGACCAAGACACCAAATATCCCGAACTGATGAAGCTACGGGACAAGCATTGGGACAACTAGGTCGCCCCTCCATCCATCCCGAGCTCATTAGGCGCTATCAACAGACGCTCAGACTCCCTCATGCCAAGCGTGAATCTTCCGGGGGTTTTGTTCCAGATTCCGCAGAACCATTCATGAGCCAATTGGTTCATTTTCGTCAATGATGAGGAGGAGAGAAGAGAAACGCGCAAAGAGTCACACAATCCCAACACTTCTCTCCTAGTCTTTGCCTGATCAGAAGGGATCACTCCCGCGCAGTAGAGGAAACCCAACCGGATCTACACGCATGAATGACGAACGTTGGAACGCACAAAAAATCTTGGCCAGATTGGAGATAGGTTCTCGGAAGGAGCCCCTCAAATTCTTCCTGTCGCTTGGAGCCGCAGCACTCGTCTCTCTGGTCCCCAATTACGCAGGACTTTCAGAAGCCGGGGTGTGGACGCTGTTCATTCTCGTCTTTGCAGCGGCGCTATGGATGACCGAAGCCATTCCTGCTTTTGCCGTGGCGCTACTGGCAATAGGTCTGGAAATCGCTATTTTGGGAAGGCCGGGAGGTGTTTTCGCGACTGAGCCCGGACAATGGAAGATGTTCGTGGAGCCTTGGGCCAGCCCTGTCATCTGGTTGTTCTTTGGCGGGTTTGTCCTGGCTTCAGCTGCAGCCCGGACGGGCCTGGACAGCTGGCTCTCAAAATGGGTCCTGAGACGATGTGGTAACAAGCCCTCCATGATTCTCTTCGGAGTCATGGGAATCACCTTCACCTTCTCGATGTTCGTATCCAACACCGCAACCACGGCAATGATGATCGCTGTCACGGCCCCTTTGGTAGCCACACTTGGAAAAGCAGATTCTTACTCGAAGGCCATTCTATTGGGGGTTCCCTTTGCAGCAGGGATCGGTGGCATGGGAACCATTATTGGCAGTCCACCAAATGCCATTGCTCACGGCCTACTAGGAACCGATGGAGGTATCAACTTTGTTCGTTGGATGGTGCTTGGAGTGCCTCCAGCGCTTATCGTTTTCCTGATCATTTGGAAGTTTCTTCTTTGGCAACATCCCTCCTCAAGCCCTCGCCTCGACACTTCGAGACTCACCGCCGATGAGCCACAATCCGACATTCTACCCATGTGGCAAAGGATCACTGTCATGCTGACCTTTGCCCTTACCGTCTTGTTATGGATGTCAGGCGCCATTCATGGGATACCAACGCCGGTCGTTTCCTTTCTTCCTATCACCGTCTTTGCCGTAACAGGCGTACTTGGATCAAACGATGTCAGGCGTCTCCACTGGGACATTCTCCTACTGCTGACAGGTGGTCTTTCACTTGGGGTGGCCGTGCAAGCCACTGGACTTGCCGAATGGCTGGTTTCTCAACTTCCCACAGGCTCCATGAGTCCACTGATGATCACTCTCTGCCTTGCCTATCTCTGCGCCATCCTCTCCAACTTCATGAGCAATACTGCCGCTGCAAACATCATTATACCAATTGCTGCGGCATTCTCCTCTTCTCCGGCTCCGATTGTCGTTCCCATTGCACTGGCTGCATCAGCCGCCATGTGTCTCCCCGTGTCCACCCCACCGAACGCCATTGCGTTCGCGCAGGGTCAGCTTCGATCCCGTGATTTCCTTCCAGGCGGAATCTTGGTCGGAATCATCGCTCCGTTCATCGCAGCCACTTGGTCGAGATGGATACTCACGGGAAGACTCTTTTGATGATCCAAATCTCTACATCAAACTACTTCACACGTTCGATCTTGGAGAACTCCGACTTGGTCTGCTTCGCGTAGTAGCCCACGTGGGTCACGCTCTCCAGGTTGGATGGAAGTTGGTGCTCTACTCGTGTGCCATCAATTTCGAGGATCAATTTTCCATGATCAAGATCGATGGTCACCATGGCTTCGAACGTTCCATCCTTTTTCAAATTGGACTTCTTGGATGCGCCAAGTTTCGCATTTGCCCACGTGCCGTCAAAGGCACCGTGCATGTTCTGCCCCATCATCGTTCCCGCCTTGTGCAGTCGATCATTGGTGGGTGCGCTGCCAAAACAAAAACAGGCATTCTTCGTGGTGACTTCTGATAAGGAGCGATACTTGAGCTTGAACGTCGCTTTCTCCTGAACAGGTTGCTCAAGCTTCATCACAGCAAAGCCTTCTGACTGCCCACTATCCAAGACATATCCGAACTCCGACTTCTTAATCGTCCCGCCTCTCACAACATCGAATTCGCCAGTTTGATCCTTTCCGTCGGCCAGTTTGCCTCCCCGCTTCTTCTTGCCGCCGTCAGGAATATTCTTCCACCACTCACTTGGTCCCTCTTCCTCAACTCCATTCCAGACCTCCATGAATTTGGATCTCATTTCAGCCAATTTGTCAGGCCGTGAAGATGCGAGATCCTTCTCCTCCTTCCAGTCCTTGACGATGTCATAGAGCTGAAATTTCTTAAGCTCTTGATCCACCACCAATTTCCAATCCCCGATCCGCATCGCTGCATGACTGTTGGGTGGTGCAATATGCGTTCTCCAGAACAAAGGGACACTACGCTTCAACTTCTTCCCCTTGGTGGCTGGCATGAGATTCACTCCATCAATCGTCCGATCCTCGGGCAACTTGGCTCCCGCGATTCCAAGAACCGTTGAAAAGATATCAGAACCAATCACCGGCACATCACTAAGCGTCCCCGGCTTGATCTTACCCGGCCAACGAACGATTCCCGGCACTCGAATGCCTCCTTCATGACTGTCACGTTTCCGCCCACGTAACCCGCCAGTCGATCCCCATGTGCGATTCTGCTGCGACTCAGGATTCTTCAAATTACCACGCCCCGATCCCTCAGGCCCATTGTCGCTTGTGAAGATAACGAACGTATTCTCCCTCAATCCCAATTCGTCCAAAGTCGCCATCAAATCACCAAACGCCTTATCCAGCTGGGTCACATTCCCGTGATGCTGACGCACACCCGGATTCTCAATATGTGAATACAGCTTCATGAATTCCGGATCACTCTCAATGGGAAGATGAGGCTCATGCGTCCACACCGTCATAAAGAAAGGCTTCTTTGGATCACGTTCCTTCTTCAACCAATTCGACGCCTCCTCAGCACAGATAGGCGCTGAGAACCCTTTAAGCGGACCGACCTCTTTCCCATTCCTTACAAAGTTCACCGGATCCTTGTGCGAAGGAGATGCATTATTCTGAGTCGCGAACCACCAGTCGTATCCATGATCATCAGGCTGGGGTTGCTCTGGACGATTGAAGTAACCGTTCAAATGCCATTTACCACTATGGATTGTTTCATATCCCAAGGGCTTCAACACTTCAGGAATCGTAATCTCGCTTTCACGTAGATGCGCCTCATTCCCAACAGGTAACCACCGCCACACGCCATTCCGGTAAGGTGTTCTACCAGTCAGGACGGAGGATCGGCTCGGAGAACACACACCACACGCGGCATACGCCTGGGTGAAGCGCACTCCCTCTTTGGCAAACTTGTCCAAATGGGGAGTCTTAATCTCATGATGTCCGTAACAGGCCAGATCTCCCCAGCCCAGATCATCAGCAAGAAACACCACAAAGTTTGGAGTATCAGCTGCAGAAACAGAACAGGCCCACAGCCCCAGAATACAAATCGTTTTCCGAAAGAAGTCTTTGATCATGAATGAGTGAGGTTAATCACGGCTTGCTTTAAAAGTCCATATCGAGGCCACCTGACTATTTGCTTCTCGCTTCCGCTGCTTTGCGAATGGCCTTCTTTGCTTTCATCAAACGTTCTGGCCAGACGAATCGTGGTGCCTTGGAAGGATCATAACCTTTCATATGACCATGCAGTCTGGTTGTAGGCTTGGTGTATTTGAGAACAGTATCACCAAAGACTTCGCGACATAGATCAGCCAAGCCCGAATCATACTCAATCAATTCAGCGCGCGTGTTCACATGATTGTGATCATGGTCATTCTCTCGATTGTCATCGAACCAGCTCTGCACACCCTCGGCAAAATACTCATGGTGATTCACGGAGGCGTATTTCCCTTTCCACAAGCCGGCCTTCATGGCGGCGTCATAAGCAGCCTTCACACGTTTATCGAACGTAGGATCCACATTAACCATCCCTCGAAGATGGATGTTGTGGGCAAACTCGTGGATGAAGATATTCTCCGTGGAATATGGGTCACCAGGATAGGCGAGCAGATTCTCTTCAGCGCATGAGCAATATGGATCCGTTCTGCTTCCACCCATACCACGTGCTCGAGCATCTCTGTAGTCCTTGGGATTGATTCCTGGAAATCCCGGGACCGGACGTTTCCCAAGCCACTCCCATTCTGGTTGATCAGTGGTGAATTCGTTCCATGCTAGAATGCTCAGTCTCGCTCCACTCTTGACCATGGCTTCAAGCACATCTGGCCGCTTGGCCAACATCATATCAGCAAGATAGACAGCCTCCTTCAGCGCATACGGATTCACCTTCTCTGAAGCTACAATGGGAAAACCACTGGCGCTGACCCGTTGGGTGTAGAAGGAAGGAATCCCCTTTTCATCAGGAGGATCAAATCGAAAGCCCTGCACCGGCACTTCGCTCGTCACGGTGAACTCTGTCTGATCCTTTTTCCCTACAACCACAAACCTGTGCCCAATAGAAGTCGTAATGATCGAGTCCTTCCCCGGACGGATCACACCGTTGAACACTCGCTCTCGGTCGGACTTCAACCAGAAGACTTCCACGTCCTGCTGACTCCCATTGAGAATCCGAAGCTTCGGACGGGGAAAACTGTTTGCATCCGCAGAAAACGCCTGCGGTAAACTCAAGAGATTGACCAGAAGGATCAGACTTATGAATGGAGAGAACTTTGACATGAGTGAGCCGACTACAAATGAATCCAGCCTCACGATCAAGACAATCACCTCAATGCCATCTAAAGATCAGTCGGCAAGGCACAGCACGGCAACAACTTCCCTTCTCATCAGTTCGATTCTAAAGCGCCTTCCAACTCCCACTCTAAAGCAATCTTCACGGTTCTCATCCAGAACACCAAAGCCGAAATCATTCAAAAAAAAGCAGTATCGTTTCAAGATTCGCAGCACAGGAACTGTAGGATCCCACAATCCAATCAGCAACAAGTGGAGCGCTCCACCCATGTACTGATTGTATTGCACCTCTTTCCTATCATGAAAAACTATTTAGCGAAGCCGCTTCTACTTGTGTTCACGTTTTCCCTTCTTCTGGGGGCACAAGCAAATCCAGTCCATTACAAGGCAGGCAAGAACTCCACAGGCAAAAAACTCGTCTTCGTGGCCAGTGACCATGAATACCGCTCCGAAGAGACTCTACCAGCCCTCGCGCGGATCATGGCTGTTCATCACGGGTTCGACTGCACGGTGCTTTTCGGATTGGATGAGAACGGCGAGATCAAGGCGGGGGCGTCCAACATCCCTGGACTCGAGACACTAAATGACGCCGATGGACTGGTACTCTTCACCCGCTTCCTTGCTCTCCCGCCAGAGCAGATGAAACATCTCGACAACTACTTGGACCGCGCCGGTCCCGTTGTCGGGCTTAGAACAGCCACCCACGGATTCAATTACGGCAATGATCGTAAGGATGACCCTTATTACAAATATCATTTCCGATACGAAGGCGACGACTACAAGTCTGGTTTCGGGCATCAAGTCCTAGGACAATCATGGGTAGGACACTACGGCCGCAACCATGTCCAAAGCACCCGCATTTCCATTATCAAAAACAAAAAGAAGCACCCAATTCTTCGCGGCGTGAAGGACATTCACGTGCAGGCAGGCGGCTACAATGCCGAACCTCAAAAAGACTGGGACATCCTCACGATGGCACAGCCCCTGATGAGCATGGATTTTGACGGCAAACCAGATGAATCCAAACCACCAATGGCAAGTGAATGGACCCGGTCCTACACAGGAAGCAATGGCAAGAAGGGCCGCGTCTTCACCTCACTCTACGGTGCATCCGAAGATATTCTGAACGATGGATACCGCCGCATGATCATCAATGGCATTTATTGGTCTCTCGGAATGGAAGATGCAATCAAGGTCGATTCAACCATCGCATTCGTCGGGCCCTATAAGCCCAATACTTTCAGAGGGCGCGGTGAAGCCAAGGGAATCAAACCATCAATGTATGCCAGCCTGAAAAGCCCAATTCCTGCCAACAACAACACGGCAGCAAAGCCTTCGAAAGCACCTACTGCCCAAAAGAAGAAGACGACTAAAAGCAAGCCAACGGTCCAACTGACCACTGGGAATCCAGCCCGTTTCGTCCGAATCGAACTTCCCGGACAAAAACGAGTCCTGACCTTGAATGAAGTAGAGGTCATCAGTGGCGGAGAAAATATTGCAAGGAATGGTAAGGCTTCGCAGTCCAGCGTGGGAGCCGGAGGCGTCCCTGCCAGAGCCATTGATGGCAACAAGGACCCTGACTACAGGAAGGGAGGACAAACACACACAAGCAACTCGGGCACAACCGGCCCTTGGTGGGAACTCGACCTTGGGAAAGAACAAACCATCGACAAGGTGTCCGTCTGGAATCGCAAAGGATACGAAGGCCGACTCGATGGCTTCACCCTTCAGCTACTTGACAAGGACCGTAAGAAGACCTTCGAACAAACCAATATCAGCGCAGGGGAAAACATCGTCATCGACGTGAAAAAGAAGGGAAAAACAAGCTATCTCTCCTACGGCAAAGCCCCTTCAACTCCGACTCCCAAAGCATCCAATAAAAAGGATTCCAAGTCCCAATCATCAGCACAGTCCGAGGACCTCGTCCCTGTCCCTTCCGACTACAGTGATCCCTTACCCTTCAAATTCAAAAAGGGTGACACGATCGCGATACTCGGAAACGGCCTTGCTGATCGCATGCAACATGACGGTTGGATGGAGACCCTGCTTCAGAGTGAGTTAAAGGATTTACGGCTCACATTCCGCAACATGAGCCTCACAGGAGACCGACCCAACAAGTATCCACGAAGTAAGGGTTTCACTCCAATGACCGCCTACCTCCGCGACGTCAAACCCGATGTCGTGTTTGCCATGTTTGGCTACAACGAATCCTACAGCGGCCCAGAGAAAGCAGAGGACTACAAACAACTTCTTCTCGAATTCATCAAAACAACCCGAGGCTCAAAGGCCAACGGAAAGTCCTTCCCTCGTATTGTTTTGTTCAGCCCCATCGCCCACGAAAACCTCAACGATCCAAACCTACCCGATGGCAAAGTAAACAACAGGAACCTGGCAGCCTACACCAAGGCAACAGAAGCCGCGGCGAAGGAGGCGGGAGTGACATACGTGGATCTCTTCACCCCTTCGAAGAAGCTATACAGCAAGACCAAACAGCCGCTGACGATCAATGGCATTCACCTCAATGCACAAGGCAACAAACATATTGGTGAAGTCATCGCCTCGTCACTCCTCCAAAGACAGGTCTCAGCTTCTGCTTCGTTGGAAGCACTACGAGAGTCTGTGTTGGAGAAGAACTGGGTCTGGCATAATCGCTATCGTGCCACAGACGGAAACGATGTCTGGGGCGGACGCTCCAAACTGAAGTTCGTCAACGACCAGACCAATGCCGAAGTGCTCCAGCACGAGCTCCTGATGTTGGACACCATGGCGGCCAACCGAGACAAGCAAATCTGGGCACGTGCTGGTGGAGATGACATCAAGATCGATGACAGCAATGTGCAGGCGCCAATCAAAGTGATTTCCAATGTCGGAGGGGGCAGCCGAAGTTCCAATGCAACCAAGGAAGGCAATCTCGACTACGTAAGCGGTGAAGAAGGAATCGATCACATGGCCTTGAGAAAGGATTTCAAAGTCAATCTCTTTGCCGATGAAGAACGTTTCCCGAATCTAGTCAACCCAGTCCAAATGCAGGTAGACACCAAGGGTCGTCTCTGGGTCGCCGCGTGGCCTACCTATCCAAAATGGGAGCCTCTGAAGGAGATGAATGATTCCCTGCTGATTCTACCCGACAAAGATGGAGACGGTGTTGCCGACAAGGCCATTGAATTCGCAAAGGTCCACAATCCATTGGGCTTCGAATTTTGGAATGGTGGCGTTGTCGTGACATCCATGCCCGACATTCTATTCCTTAAGGACACAGATGGAGATGATGTTGCAGACGAGCGGCACGTTCTGTTCCAGGGAATCGGTTCCTCCGACACCCACCACGCAGCAAACAATCTCATATTCGGTCCAGATGGTGGCATCTATTGGCAGAGTGGAATCTTCCTCCAGCACAATCATGAGCACCCATGGGGCACCAACTTCGAAACCACCACCTCGGGCATGTACCGTTTCGACCCTCGTCGATACACCATCGCCATGCATGGCGCCAACAGCCCGAACCCTCACGGCATCGCATTTGATTACTGGGGCTACCTCTATGCCACAGACGGAACCGGTGGACGTGCCTATCAAGTCCAACCTGAGGGCAAGGGCTGGAAGATGAGTCCACTTCTGAAAAAAGAAGTCCGCCCTGTCCCGGCAAGCGAGATCCTTTCCAGCTCCAATTTCCCTGACGACATGCAGGGTGACTTCCTGATCTGCAACGCCATCGGGTTCCTTGGAATCAAGCAGTATAAACTACACCTTGATGGAGGAGTCGAACGCACCGTTACAACCGGGAGAGGAAAGAATGCCAAGACCTCCACCTCAACCACTCAATTGGGTGAAGCTTGGGGCACACCAAACGGCGAGGACCTCACCGTCACCAAAACCATGGCTGACGGAACCAAGATCAAAGAAGAATCCAAAGGACTCATGCTCAGTGGAGACAAAAATTTCCGACCTACAGACGCCATCGTAGGACAAGACGGCGGTCTCTACATCTCTGACTGGCACAATGCCATCATCGGACACATGCAACACAATGTTCGTGATCCAAACCGCGATCACAAACACGGACGTATCTACAGGATGGTCAATACCGCTCGGCCACTGCAAGCCCCCGTCAAGATCGATGGGCAACCCATTGCAAAACTGATGGAGAACCTTAAACACAAGGTCGACGGCGTCCGTCACCGTACACGCGTCGAACTCAGCGAACGCGATTCCAAGAAAGTCATTTCGGCCACGCGTCAATGGATCAAACAATTCGATCCCAACAAAAAGGCAGACGCACATCACCTGCTCGAAGCACTCTGGCTTCATCAGCAACATAACGTCCGCAACATCAAGCTACTGAACCTCCTCCTCAAATCCCCCGAACCACATGCACGCATGGCGGCACAGACAGTTCAGCATCACTGGTTCAATGCGGATCCGGCAGCAGGCGCAATCGGACAAGAGGAGGAACATGAAGAAGCCGTTCAGAAATCGGGAATCATTTCTGACACCAACGATCTTACCACGATCAGAATCGCAACCGTTGTGGAGAAGATGAAATACGACACTCCTGAACTAACCGTGAGTGCCGGCAAAAACATCAAACTCATCTTCGCCAATCCTGACTTCATGCCGCACAACATCGTGCTCGTGAAACCAGGCAAGGCAGACACGGTCGCCATGAAAGCAATGACCCTCGGCGCCAATGGTTTCAAGGTGGGATTCGTTCCTGAAAGCAATGACATCCTCTGGTCCAGCAAACTGCTCGACCACGGCACTGACGAAGTGATCGAATTCACAGCCCCATCAACACCAGGCGATTACCCATACGTCTGCACGTTCCCGGGTCACCACATCCTCATGCGCGGTGTGCTCCACGTTAAATAACTTCGACAGAACATTTCTCTCAAGAGGGCGTCGGCTTAACAGTTGGCGCCTTTTTCTATTCATGGCTTCAGGATAATCTCGCAGACATCAGAAAATGAGTCGAGGAGGACAGAATAAAGCACCACTCCAGATTGAACACGTATCCTTGATTCATATTCCACATTCTCTCATGGTTAACTCCATGTCCCGCCTCTCCTATTCGATCGAACACATCGGGCTATCAGCATCCGATACAGAAGCCTTGGCCCAGTGGTATGTGGAAACCCTCGGTGGTGAGATCTGCTTCCAGAACGATGACACGCCACCGGCAGTATTTGTAGAGCTTCCAGGTGGGTTGATTTTGGAGATTTATCCCTGTGCTGTATCGGATTCGATGGTTCAGAACAACAGTCTTCAGGGATTCAGGCACCTGGCACTACAGGTTGACTCGATCGCTGATGCAAAGGCGGAACTGGAAGCAAAGGGTATTGAATTTCCTGACGACACACGACACGCAGGAGGCGGTGGCACTGTACTCTTCTTCAAAGACCTTGAAGGAAACCTGATTCACTTTGTAGAACGCCCTGACGGTTCTCAGTTCGCCTTGGACAGACCGTGACAAAGGACAAATAGAAGCCTTACCTAAATATCACATGAAACGCCTCGCCTTTCTATTGCTCTTGGCCATTGGTCTTAATGCATCTGCAGCCAAGAAACCAAATGTCCTTTTCATCTCAATCGACGATCTCAATGACTGGGTCGGTAAACTGGGCGGACACCCCCAAGGCTCCACACCCAACATCGATGCATTGGCAGAGCGAGGCGTGCTCTTCGCCAACACCCATTGCGCAGCGCCAGCCTGCAACCCAAGTCGCGCAGCGCTCATGACCGGCGTGACTCCAGACAAATCAGGAGTCTACGTGAACCCTCAACCCTGGCGCCCCGCTCTTCCCGAAGCAGTGACCATTCCGCAATACTTCATGAAGCACGGCTATACAGCCAAAGCTTCCGGCAAGATCTTTCACGGCCGCTATCCGGATCCTGCCTCATGGCAAACCTACGTGCCTGATCAGAAGCAGAACAAGTTTAGCGATCCCAATCCTCAGAAGAAGAACAACAACGGACTGAAGAAGGGGCATTTTGACTGGGCTCCGCTTCCAAACAAAGACTCTGAAATGGGCGACTATCAGACCGTCGATTGGATCTCAAAGCAGCTTGCGAAAAAGCAGAAAAAGCCGTTCTTCCTCGCCTGCGGTCTTTATCGCCCTCATCTCCCATGGTTTGTGCCTCAGAAGTATTTCGATCAGTTTCCGCTGGAATCCATTCAGCTTCCCAAAATTCAAGAAAACGATCTGAGTGACCTCCCCGCAGCTGCCCGCAAGATGGCCAATCCAGGCGGCGATCACGCTGCTGTAACCAAAGCCGGTGAATGGAAAAAGGCAGTGCAGGGCTATCTCGCATCCGTCGCCTTTGTTGATGCCCAGATCGGCCGTCTCATGAAAGCCTTTGATGCTAGCCCAAATCGAGACAACACGATCATCGTTCTCTGGACGGATCACGGCTGGCACCTCGGCGAAAAATCTCACTGGAGGAAATTCGCACTGTGGCGCGATGCCACACGCACTCCCATGATCTGGGTCGTCCCTGAAGGAATCTCAAAGTCCCTTCCCTCTGGCTCAGCAACAAACAGAATCAGTCACCAACCCACCAGCCTGATGGACATCTATCCCACCTTGATCGATCTCTGCGGACTTCCATCACGCTCAGAAATAGCAGGCAAAAGCCTCATGCCTCTGATTGAGAATCCACAGGTTCACTGGCAACGCGCCGTTGTCACGATTCATGGACGGAACAACTACAGCGTTCAGGACCATCACTGGCGATATATCCGTTACGCCGACGGCTCAGAGGAACTCTACGACCAACGCAAGGATCCCAATGAATGGAACAACCTCGCACATGTCTTGAAGCACCGCTCTGAGATCAACCGTCTGGCCAAATGGATCCCAGGACTGAGCGCTGAAGATGCTGCGTATGACAAAGGCAAGGCACCAAAGAAGGCCAAGAAAAAGAAATAGATTCAGACAATGGCACCAAGCAACTGACAGTCGATGTCTGATCGTTCCTTCCACACATTCAAAGCCCTGGTCTTCGATCTTGATGGAACGCTTGTAGATTCTGAGGCCTTGGTTGCCGAAGTGATGAAGGAGTGGTGCAAGGAGAACGACATCGAGTATTCCACAGCCAAGTCATCTGCATTCACCTCAAGGGCGATTGATACCATCGCCGTCATCGCTCCACATCTGGATGCAGCAGCAGAATCCATGAAGATTGAGCTACGTGAGGCAGATGCATCCGCCGATATGGAACCAATTTCTGGAGCGCTTGATTTCGTAAGCAAGTTGCCAACAGATCGCTGGGCGGTTGCAACCTCGAGCACAGTGGAGTCTGCCACAGCAAAGCTCGCAGGTTCTGGATTCCCTTCGCCTGAGATCCTCATTGCTTCCGCAAGTGTGGAGAACGGCAAACCGCATCCCGAGCCATATCTTCTGGCAACTTCCCGACTCGGTTTCCCTCCCGATCAATGCCTCGCGTTCGAGGATTCCGCCACTGGGATTCAATCGGCAGTGAATGCTGGTTGCAGTGTGATTGTGGTTGGTAAGGAGTCTTCGATTGAGAGCCCACAGATCATCGCTTCCATTGAGAGTTTTGATGAGCTGGAGTTGGAAATCACAGACAAATCACTAGGAGTAACAATATGAAACCCTTTTTGATGCTCTGCCTCTTGATCGGTGTTTGCACATCTGCTCACGGGGGATTTAACACGATCGAACTTCGATGCGATGACCCGACAGGCCAAAGCATTCAAATCACCACGGTTCAATACCCGGTGATTCCACAAAAAAAATTCAAGCTGGCGGAGACAAATCCAGATGTGTGGAAAGGAGAGACAAAGACCTACTACGGCACGGCATACAATCTGATTCCACTTTGGAACATCGAATGCAGATATTTAAAGCCGGATGGTTTCACCAAGTTGACCAAACGTCCTTATCTCCTGAACAGAAACAGGCCAAAGGATATCGCCCTACAGCAAGAGATGCTGGTGCCTTGTTCCAAATCAAACAAACTGGCCAATACGTCGTTTCTTCTAAAAAACCATGCAAGCGATTGGGAAGCGCTTCGAGATACCGCTCTAAAGATCCTTGCTGACAGAGGAATTTCCATGCAGTCGCCCGAAGAAGAGCGCGCATCGGCTTTGGCCGATTTCTGCCACCGACTGAGGAGTGGTGACCACGACCATCTCCATCCCGTCGACTATGTAAAACACGGCGCAAGCTGCGCCGGGGCTTCCAATACCTTCATTGCCTTGAGTGGATTCATGGGACTCCAATCCAGACAGATCACTTTCTATGATCATGCTTTCGTCGAGGTACGAATCGATGGCAAATGGAGATTTGTTGAGAACCAACCAGCCAATATCGAAGGTACTCAATCTGAAGCCGTTAAAGGCGCATTGCTCCCCTGGTCTTTTCAGGAATTTCTGACCGATCATATTGATGTCATGCTTCCAGCTTTCGGCAAATCTACGAGCGATCCAAATGACGGAGGCTACGGATATACGGTCGAATACCGCACCAAGGCAAACAGCATGAGCACCGATGGCACGCTCTACGCAAATTCGTACAACAACTGGAGCTTCCAAATCTGGAACGACACTCTCTATCCAAAGAAGAGAAATGAGGTCACCCGAATCGATCGCAACTCCATGGAATTCCTAGCAGCCATGTATCCAGATCAGGATGTAAAATGGATCTGCGAGGATGAGCCCGTCATGTATCTCTTTCCCCGTCGATGGTTCGCAAACACGGTGAACGTTTACCAAGGCAATCATGGTATCAGGCAGACTTTTCATCTGACCAATACAGAGGGGCTGAAGTCGGTTAGATCTCTTTTGCAGGTCAACAGCTACCACAACGTCCCGGCGGACGGAGGAAGCTGGTATTATCTGGTGAATGGGGTGCATCGATTCAATCTCAAGGATCACGGAGGCTTTCATTTGCGTCCCTTTCCTGCCGCCGGAGTTGAGAAGCCATGTCTGATTTTGGACATCCCTCTTGAAGTATTGGAGCTGGAGTAGCGAAAAAGGTGCTCAAATGAGCCTTTTGGGTAAGATTCCCGCTTGCGTGGGAGGTGTCTTTTCAGTTCAATTCCCGCCGCATGGATAGTCAATTGGCTCAATATTTCGCGGTATTCGTTCTGCTCCTCACCATGATCGCTGTAGCAGGAGGAATCATTGTGGCATCCACTATTGGTGGTCAGATCGGCACACGTCTTCGTGGCAACCGCACGAAAGAGCAGATCAAGGACACCGCCTACGAGTGCGGCATGATTCCCATTGGCGACAATACACCACGTCTATCGGTGAAGTTCTACCTGGTAGCCATGCTCTTCATCCTCTTCGATATCGAAGTGGTCTTCCTCTACCCATGGGCGGTGGTCTACAAGGACATGCTCATCACAAATGCCAATATGATCTTTGGCAGTATGCTTTCATTCCTCGGTATCCTCTTCGTTGGCTACATCTACGCTTGGAAGAAGGATGCCTTCAACTGGAAGAGCTGATCAACAGTTCTCCGATATAACAACCCACCTCATAATGCCTGCCAAGAGTCCGATCAAATTCGGTACTTCAGGATGGCGCGGGATCATCGCCCGCGATTTCACCTACTCAAACGTCGAGCTCGCCACACAGGGAATCTGTGATCACCTCAAGGCAGAGCTGAAGCGTAAAAAGTCCCCTATCTATGGTCGCAAACCTGTAGTGATCCTCGGACATGACACCCGCTTCATGGGCGAAGAGTTCACCCTCGCTGCGGCACATGTCATCGCTGAGAACGGACTCACGCCCGTCATCTGCAACCGCGACGTCCCTACCCCGGTCATCAGTTATACGATCCGTCATGCGAAAGCCATCGGCGGGATCAACATGACCGCCAGCCACAACCCAAGCGAGTATCAGGGGCTCAAGTTCTCGAACTACCTTGGTGCAGCCGCACCACCCGAGACCACCAAGAAGGTTGAAGCTGCTGTTCAGAAACGATTCGACAAGGGTTGGAGCTTTTCACCCAAAACAGCTGCACCAAAGGTCAAGCGCATCGATCCGATGCCTGCCTACTTCAAGCAGATCAAGAAGTTCATCGATCTCAAGGCCATTGCCAAAGGGAAGCTCAAGATCGCCATCCAGTTCATGAACGGAACCGGGCGCGGCTACCTGGATCAGGTCCTATCAGAAGCAGGCGCCAAGCTGATCTGTTTCAACGATACGGCGGACCCAACCTTTGGCGGGAATCCTCACCCGGAGCCGGACGCTGAGGGAATGAAGGAAGTCAGTACCTGTGTGAAGTCAGGCAAGGCCAGATTGGGTCTCGGTCTCGACTGTGATGCAGACCGATTTGGCATCGTTGATAAAGATGGAACGTGGATCACACCGAATCAGGTGTTGGCCCTCTCACTCTATCATCTGAAGAAGAATCGCAAATGGACAGGCGCCGCCGTCCGCACAGTGCCCACCAGTCATCAGGTGGATGGTGTCGCGGAGATGCTTGGTGTGAAGCTCCATGAGACACCCGTTGGATTCAAATACATCGGTGCGCTGATGGAGAGTGAACCGATCATCGTCGGTGGCGAAGAATCCGGCGGGCTCAGCGTCAAAGGTCATATTCCTGAAAAGGACGGTATTCTCGCCTGCCTGCTCATGGCAGAACTCGTTGCCGTAGAGGGCAAGACTCTCAAGGCAATCATAGCTGAGATCTCCAAGACCACTGGTGAGTATTACACCGAGCGCATCAACATCCGCGTTCAAGAGGCCGAAAAGACTGCCATCATTGAGAAGCTTTCCAAGGGAGCAGACAAAGTTGGCACCCGAAAGGTGGAAGAGTTTATCACCAAGGATGGCTTCAAGTTCCTACTGCCTGGTGGCGAATGGATTGCTTTCCGTGCCAGCGGCACTGAGCCGGTCTTCCGTTGTTATATCGAGGCAAAGTCTGAGAAGGCACTCAAGTCTCTCAGGACTGCAGCCAAGAAACTCCTGGCTTAACCCGCCATTCAATAATTCCAAACGCCTTCCTGTCAGCCGACGGGAGGGCGTTTTCTTTTTTCCACCTTTGACAGAGCGGCTCTTCCTCAGGAGCATTGCCGCTCGTCATGCCAGCCAAGAAAAAAGGAATCTCCAAGCGACTCACTCCCATCAAGCAACTACTTGAGGTCATGCGACGCCTCCGCGCCCCGGATGGATGTCCATGGGACAAAGAACAGGATCACAAATCGATCCGCATGCATGCGATTGAAGAGATCTATGAATTGGTGGATGCCATCGAAGCAGACGACGATGTGGAGATGGAGGAGGAACTGGGTGATGTGTTGCTACAGGTTGTCTTCCACTGCCAGATGGCACAGGAGCGGGGCATCTTCGACTTTGACCGCGTTGCTCAGCGCATCACCGACAAACTGATCCTTCGCCACCCTCACGTCTTTGGTGATTCAGACGTGGATACTGTCGACGGTGTCTGGGCTCAATGGGAGGAGATCAAGCGAAGCGAGAAAGAGGGAACTGAACATGAACGCCCTTCTGTGTTGGATGGCATTCCCCGTCACCTCCCCGCTCTCCACCGAACTGAAAAACTGACGAAGAAGGCTCGTAAGAACGGCCTGATAAAAAAGAAACCGGCTTCATTAAAACTCTCCAAATCCGAGGCAGCCAAACAACTTTTTGAATTGGCATCGTATGCACAGGCCAAAGGTTGGTCAGCTGAAGCAATGCTTCGAGGCGAGAATGCCAAGCAGGAAAAGAAACTCCGTAAAACAGAAAAGAAACTCTCCAAATGAAAGATCCCCGTTTCGAAAAACTCTCACGTGTTCTGGTTGAATACTCCACCGAGATCAAGCCCGGTGAAAACGTCCTATTGGACTTGTTCGACGTCCCTGATGAGTTTGCTGTCTCTCTGATTCGTGTGGTTCGCGAGGCTGGAGGCATCCCGGTCGTGGATGTTAGGCGCTCCATCATCAATCGTGAGTTGGTCCGGGACAGCAATGAAGCGCACGCCCAGCTGCTTCAGGACACCGAGCTGTATCGCATGAAGCAGATGCAGGCCTATATCGCGGTCCGTGGCACCAACAACATCAGCGAAGCCAGTGATGTCCCCTCAGAGAAGCAGGCGATGTACAGCAAAATCTTGCGGCCCGTCATGAATCACCGCGTCAACGAGACCAAATGGTGTGTACTCCGTTGGCCCAATGGCAGCATGGCTCAGGCAGCCAATATGAGCACCGAAGCCTTTGAGGATTTCTTCTTCCGTGTCTGTACCATGGACTATGGCAAAATGGCCAAAGCTGCAGAGCCTTTGAGAAACAGGATGGCAGCAGCGAAAGAAATCCATATCACCGCACCGGAAACTGATCTACGTTTCAGCATCGAAGGGATCGATGCCGTGAACTGCCGAGGAGACCGAAACATTCCTGATGGAGAGACCTTTTCATGCCCTATCAAGGAAAGCGTCAACGGCACACTGCAATACAACACACCCACCATTTACGGGGGCACCAAATTCGAAAACGTCCGCCTTGAGTTCAAGGACGGTAAGATCATTGACGCGACTTCCAGCAATACGAAACGACTGAACGAGATTCTGGATACGGATGAAGGCGCACGCTACATCGGTGAATTTTCATTGGGCTACAACCCACACGTGAAGGAGCCGATGTGTGACATCCTTTTCGATGAGAAGATTGCCGGATCCCTGCACTTCACTCCCGGGCAGGCATATGAGGAATGTGACAATGGAAATCGCTCAGCGGTGCATTGGGACATGGTTCTCATCCAGCGTCCTGAATGGGGTGGTGGTGAAGTTTCCTTTGATGGTGAGGTGATCCGTAAGGATGGACTCTTTATCACCGAGGATCTGAAGCCACTCAATCCCGACCAACTCGTCGGGTAGGCTTCAGTAGTAGACTTTCCAAAGTGTCAAACCATGGGCGGGGGCAGTCACACCTGCAGCCCGCCTGTCTTCCTGTTTCAGGATCTCACGCACGTTGGTGGCCTGAATCTTTCCCTGCCCCACCTGCACGATGGTTCCCACGATGTTCCGACACATCTTGTAAAGGAAGCCATCGCCTTCAATGATGACGGTCAATTCAGGTTTCCTGCCACGGATTTCGACCTTTGTGAGATTCCGGACATAAGAGGCCTTCTCGTAGGGCTGTGTCCCCGCAATGCTTCTGAAATTGTGATTTCCCACAAAGTATCCCGCAGCCTCCTTCATTGCCTCCATATCCAACTCCGCCGGCACATGCCACATCTGAAAACGTTGAACAGGATCCTGTGAACGGTGGTTGCGAATGAAGTAGCGATACTGCTTTCCCTTGGCATCATATTGAGCATGAAACCGGGGCTGGGCCTTGGTCACCTGTTGAATGCGTACGTCGTCAGGAAGAAACGCATTCAGCGCCAGAGGCATTCTCTTCAAGGGCACCCGTAGAATACTCCTGGGGACCTCCACATGCACCACCATGCCGCGCGCATGAACCCCCGTGTCTGTTCGACTGGACCCACAGGGAGTCTTGGCTCCGGGAAAAAGCTTCTGAATTGCCTCATGCAACACCTGCTGAACGCCCTGGCCAGTCTTCTGAATCTGCCAGCCCTGATACGCAGTGCCATCGAAGGCAACGATCAGTTTGAATTTCTGATACTCAGCGCTCTCTGACATCGATCAGATACTATCGAGGTAACTCTGCAGAATGATGGCAGCAGCAATCTTGTCCACCTTCTCCTTCCGCTTCTCACGGCGAGTCCCAGCTGCAATCAATGACTTCTGCGCAGACACCGTGGTCAGGCGCTCATCCCACAGGCGAATCGGAACCGTGATGGCATCTTTCAGAAAGCCGACAAACTCGCGGACCTTCTCAGCGGCCGGACCGTAGCTCCCGTCCATGTTACGAGGCATACCAACAATGATCTGCTCAACTTCCTTATCCTTGATGATGACTTTGACACGCTCAATGACCTCTGCAAAAGGATCCGCAGGAATGTATTCCAACGGCGTCGCGATCATCTTCAATTCATCACTCACAGCGATCCCAATCCGGACCGTTCCATGATCTATTCCTAAAATTCTCATAAATATTATTACTTCATTGAAGCCAACGAAAGGCCTGCTCAGGCCAGTTCCTTCAGAACCTTACGGGCTGCAGCCACTGTCTTGTCGATATCTGCCTCGGTGTGTGCGGCGGATATGAAGCCTGCTTCGAACTGCGACGGAGCAAGGTAGATTCCTTCCTGAAGCATTCCGTGGAAATACTTTCCGAAGAATTCACGATCGGCAGCCATGGCTCCCTCGAGATTATAAATGTCAGCATCCGCGAAGTAGCAGCAGAACATGGAGCCGATGCGATGATACGTTGCTGGCACTCCGGCATCCTTGGCGGCGGAGACCATTCCCTCTTCAAGCTGCTTACCGCGTTCTTCCAGCTGCTCATAGACATCCCCTTCGTCCAGCGCAGTGATCGCAGCCAGCCCCGCAGCCATGGCCAATGGGTTACCACTCAGGGTTCCGGCCTGATAAACAGGTCCATCTGGAGCCAGACAATCCATCACATCCGCGCGACCGCCAAAGGCTCCCACAGGAAGTCCTCCACCAATGATCTTACCAAAGCAACTCAGGTCCGGAGTGATTCCAAATGTCCCTTGGGCTCCACTCAAGCCGAGACGGAAGCCCGTCATCACTTCATCGAAGATCAGAAGTGATCCATTTTCCTTGGTGATCTCACTGAGGAATTCGAGAAATCCGTCGCGAGGCAAGAAGAGTCCGGCATTGGCTGGTACCGGTTCCAGGATGATTCCAGCGATGCCATCTGGATTGGCCTCAAAGGCATTCTTCACAGCTTCCTTGTCATTATAGGAGACAACAATCGTATGCTCAGTGAATGACTGAGGAACACCTGCACTGTCAGGGTTACCAAAAGTCAGTGCACCTGATCCTGCCTTGACCAGCAGCGAATCCGCGTGCCCGTGGTAACATCCATTGAACTTGATGATCTTCTCACGCCCGGTGAAGCCACGCGCAACACGAATGGCAGACATGGTGGCCTCTGTACCGGAGTTGCACATGCGCACCTTCTCCACACTTGGCACTGCCTTCTTCACCAATTGAGCCATCTCTACTTCGAGAGGGTTCGGAATACCAAAGCTGGTACCACTCAATGCCGTTTCGCGGACGGAATCAATGATCGGCTTGGCGGCATGTCCCAAAATGGCAGGTCCCCATGTTCCCACGTAGTCCACATACTCATTGCCATCCACGTCGTACACGCGACAGCCCTCAGCGCGATTCACGAAAAAGGGTTTTCCACTCACTGCACGGAACGCGCGCACAGGCGAATTCACACCACCCGGAATGTGCTTCAGGGATTCCGCAAACAACTCATCACTCTTCTCTCGGCTCAACATGTCTAGTCTTCTTCGTTCAATCTATCGTTTAAAAAAGTAGTCTTTCAGTGCCCCATGCTCTGTGGCCACAATCACACCTTCTCCAATACCATTCTTCTCGAACCAGCCCTGGTTCATCTCCAACGCATAAACCACCGTCTGGCTCTTGGATGGAGTGTTGTTCTCATCTTTGGGCTGCATGTCGTGAATGCTGGAAATCGTGCCATCCGCCTCAATGTAGGCAATTGATAGAGGAACCAAGGTATTCTTCATCCAAAACGCATGGGGACGAGGTCTCGGTGATACAAAGATCATTCCTTCGTCCTCACCCATTTCAGTCCGCCACATCATCCCGGTTTCCTGCTGCTTGGGTGTCACCGCCATTTCAGTGATCACTTCCTTCGCACCAACATAGAGGACCACCGTCTTCAGTTTAGGCTGTGCTTCTTTGGGGTAATCAAACTCTTCAAAGTCCGTCTCCGCCTGCAACTGATTGCCCGCAACCGCAGTAACGGCCTCACGACCACATCCGATCGACCATAGAAGGCAGATCATCAACAGCAGGTAGCTTGGGATTGCGTTTGATTTGATGAAATTCATCAGTGTGTTTGGAAATCACCTGTAGCTCAGGTGCGGCAGGAGCATGACTGTGCTCAATCCGAAAAACAACCTAGCAACGAGATTCAGTAAGTCAGCATGTCGAGCAGACGTTCGCCCTTGGACGACAACACCCAACCCTTGGTGGTCTTGGTGACAATCTTACAACACTTCCCTTCCTTGTAGATTTCTCCATCCACCTCAAGAAGTTCATAGTCCTCACCCTTCATTCCGATTTCAGAAGGAGCACGCGGAATCATGGTGAAAGGGATACCGTTATAGGTCAGCCATACTTCAAATCCAGCGGCACCTTCCTTGATCGCCTTTTCATTCCGCTTCACCAACATGGGATACCTCTGCAGCCAAGAAAACCCATGCTTGCGGACCATCACCTTACAGAGCGGTTTCTGATTGCGAACGTGAGTCAGCAGATTGAATCCCGGTTCAAAATGCGAACGCTGAAGGACTTCTGCTGGATCCAGGCCAAGCAGGTTTTGACCGTTCCATTTGCCATGAATGTTTCTGGTTCCCTTATAATTCTTTTTGAACCAAAGATCGAAGCGATCACTGACGATCAATCCCACTTCGAAATGCAGATGAGCACGGTCTCGAGCAATCGAATAAGTTGCCGTCCTGCCCAAGGTCCCGATCACATCGCCTGCCTTCACTTCTCGGCCGGGTCGCAATCCCTGAGCCAAGGCCCTCAGATGTGCATAGAGGGTAAACACTTCCAGACGATCGATTGTATGCGAAATGACCACATAGATACCGTAGGACGAATTCCCTGCCTTGCTGCTCACGTACACTACGCGTCCATCAGCCGAGGCCATCACCGGATCAATTGGCTCTCCGCGCCTGTCGCGCTCCATTGATTTGATGTCGGCTCCTTCATGAAATTTGAATCCTTGAGACCGGACACATCCAAAAGAACCACTCGTCCAAGTACGACCGGGTGTCGGAGCAAAATAGTCCTTCTCCTTACCCTCTTCCAGAATCGCCTTGTTTGCTGTCGGTAGCTGAAAAGTTCCAGCATGACCGCCTACGGCAATCATCAGATAAGAAAGAACTGCTGCTATGAAAACAAACCGACGCATCTTACCACCTTCCGGTTTCCAAACGCTGCTCAACACCTTTGTTCAGGCCCTCCACCAACTTCTCTGCTTCCTCGCGGGTCGCATCTGGCGTGAAGGTAATAACACCGTCCTGAATCGGACGCGGAATGAATGGCGCAGCAATCCACCTGAACTCTCCCCACTCTGCCATAACGGCCACTCTGCGTTTTTTGAAAGCGGTGGTGATGTTCTCAATGGTCCAGCGCCCATGCCGGTCAAAGGTCACTCTAATGACAAACCCGCCCACTGGATCATCAATGATTTCCGCCTTCTGTACATAGCGCTCATCCATGAACGGCACCTTCTGGATATGCAGTTTCTGCGGATTTTTCCTATAAATCATCACTTCTCCGATCCGGTGGGTGCCATCGGGCCGGGCCTCCAGATGAAGCCTGAGGACAGCTGCCTCCAGCTTCTTTTTCATCTTGGAAGACGATTTGCAGCTGACACTGAGCAAAATCATCAAAAAAACGGCGATTAATTTAAAATTGATCCGGAACATAAGTTTCTTCATCTTCTCGCGTCTCGAAACGAAAGAAAGAATTATGGGACAACAATTGAACAAAATCCAGAAACGCCGTCGTCGTATCAACCGCCTCAAACGTAAAAAAGAGGCCATCAAAGAGTTGAAGGCAAAGAAGAGCTAAGCTCTCCGGTCTACAAGATCTGATAAACGAAACCCGCAGAGGCAACTCTGCGGGTTTTCTTTTTGCCCATTAAAATCGTGCCGGTCGACCTGATTCCCTTCCCTACACCGAGATCGGCGCCTTGATATGTGGGTGCGGGTCGTAATCACTCAGGGTGAAGTCCTCGAACTTGAAGTCGTGGATATCCTTCACTTCTGGATTGAGAGTCATCTTGGGAAGTGGGCGAGGCTCTCGTTCTAGTTGAGTCCGCGCCTGTTCCAAATGATTTGAGTAAAGATGTAGATCTCCGAAGCTGTGAACGAATTCACCAGGTTTCACATCACATACCTGAGCCACCATCATCGTCAGCAGCGCATAAGAAGCGATGTTGAACGGCACTCCCAGAAACAGATCAGCGCTCCGCTGGTAGAGCTGACAACTGAGTTCTCCATCAGCAACGTAGAACTGAAACAACGCATGGCAAGGTGTCAACGCCATCTGATCGATCTCTCCTGAATTCCATGCACAAACAATGTGCCTACGGCTGTCCGGATCAGCCTTCAGCTGCGCGATCACATCATCGATCTGATTCACTGAAGTCCCGTCAGTTCGACGCCAATCCGTCCACTGAGCACCGTAGACCCGGCCCAAGTCACCATTCTCATCAGCCCACTCATCCCAGATCTTTACACCATTCTCATTGAGATACTTGATGTTGGTGTCGCCCCTAAGGAACCAGAGCAACTCATAGATAATGGACCTGAGATGGAGTTTCTTGGTGGTCAGCATCGGGAATCCCTCCCTCAGATCAAATCGCGCCTGCGCGCCAAAGACCGAGAGCGTCCCTGTCCCGGTGCGGTCTGATTTCTTGTTCCCTTTATCGAGAACCAGACGGAGTAGATCGAGATACTGAACCATGGCCAAAAGCTAACCTGTCACCTCAAAAGACGCGACGTAAAATCAGGCATTGAGCGCTTCAACCGTCTTTTCCAACGTGGCAACACTACCAACATTGTGAACGGTCTGGGAGCGATCGATCCGTTTCATAAATCCTGCCAGCGCATTTCCTGGACCAAACTCGATGAAGGTATCAAAGCCATCGGTAATCAATTTCCGGACAGATGCCTCCCATAGAACAGACGAAGTCACCTGCTGCACGAGCACCTCAGAGATATTCGCACCATGAGCCTCCGCTGTGACGTTGGAAATGACAGGGACAGACGGTTGTGTCAGGGCTGTTTCATTCAAGACAGAGTCCAGACGAGAACTCGCCGAAGTCATCAGAGATGAATGATATGCACCGGCCACAGGGAGAGGAAGCGCCCGCTTGGCTCCCTGAGCTTTGGCCAATTCACATGCTGCCTCAATCTTGTCTGCAGCTCCTGAAATAACGATCTGTCCGGGGCAATTGAGATTTGCAAGCTGCACACCGGCTTCGTCGCAAACCTTCTGCACGGCGTCCTGATCCATTCCGATGATAGCAGCCATGGCGCCCTTAGCATCGTCACAAGCCTCCTGCATGAACAACCCACGCTGACGAACCACTTTCAATCCGTCCTCGAAACTCATGGAACCAGCCGCTGCAAGTGCAGTGAATTCACCAAGGGACAGTCCAGCCGTAGCATCTGCCTTCAACGATGGAACACGCTCCTTCAACAACTGAAGAGCCACCCAACTGGCGAGATAGATTCCCGGTTGCGCGTGTTCGGTCTTGGTCAGTTCGTCCTCGGGACCATCGAAACAAATCGAGGCCAAATCATAGCCCAGAATATCATTGGCTTGATCAAAAAGTGCCTTGGCAGAGTCAAACTGCTCCACCAGATCCTTGCCCATCCCCACGAATTGGGCGCCCTGTCCTGCGAATAGAAATGCCGTCTTGCTCATAAAAGCTGCGTATCAAACAGGATCTTACCCACCGCACACAAGCAGCATTTCAGGTATACGAAAGGATTGGGTCAGACTCCTAAGCCAAGGAATCGTCCCGATTCATCGATTGATCGATAAAGAGTCTGTACCAGATCTCCAACCAGAGAAGGCTCCAGATGCGGTGTGTGTGTTCCTTTGTGCGTGATTGATGCTCGTTGAGGATTCGCTCGGCTGTCTCTTTACGAAACCAACCCTGCTTCATCACTGAGCCATTCAGGATCAGGTCCCGAGCCACATCGTGAAAGTCATCGGCCAGCCAGTGTTTCAGTGGGAGTGAGAAGCCACGCTTTGGACGATAAATCACCTCGTGAGGCAGATAGCGTTCTGCCAGTTTCTTGAGAAGGAACTTCTGCACTCCGCCCTGCACCTTCAGCCCTGAATCAATCGACTCTGAGAGCTCAGACAATTCCTTGTCCAGAAACGGACTCCTCAGTTCCATGGAGTTCATCATGGAAGCAACGTCGATCTTAATGAGGTAGTCGTTAGGTAGGCGACCTACAATGGTTTGAAACAGATTCTGATCAATCAGATCCAGATCGCGGACCGCTGAACCAAACTTTTGAAAGAACTGCCAGGATTCCCAGCCATCCAGAGAATCAACAAAGTCAGAAGTGTAGAGCTGATCTTTGTGGGCCTGTGTCCAGGCCTGTGTGTAGCGATGCCTATTGGCAAATCGATCACTGGAGTGAACCAGCAGTGTTCGCAGCTTCTGCAAGGGACCACTCCCGTCCAATACCTTTCCGTCAGGCAGAAGCACTGATTCCATCAATCGCCTAATTGGTCCCGGTACAGCGGCCTTCAACTTGGCCGCATAGTAAGTAGCCTTGGCAATATCATACCCGCCAAAGAGTTCATCGCCTCCATCGCCGGTCAGCACCACGGTCACGTGCTCACGAGCCGCCTTGGAAACATAGTAAGTCGGAATGGCTGAAGAATCTGCGAATGGTTCACCATATTCCCAAACCAGCGATGGCAGGATGCTCAGCACGTCCGGCTTAAGGGTGATCTCTGTGTGTTGCGTCTGATACTTCTCAGCCACAGCCCGGGCATACTCAGCCTCTGAGAAGTCCTGTTCCTCAAACCCTATGGAAAAGGTCCGTGGCGCTTCGTCCGAGACCTGACTCATGATGGCGACCACCAGACTAGAATCAATTCCTCCACTCAGAAACGCACCAAGCGGCACATCACTCATCAACCGCCTCTTGATCGCGGAACGCAATTTTTCATCCACTTCATCGAGTGTGGATTCCAAGGAGCGTTCCTCCTTCTTCTGAAATGACGGTCGCCAATATTTCTCAGAATCAATGTTCCGATCCATGTCGATCCTGACACGTTGCCCAGGACGCACCTTGGTGACTTCCTGATAGATGCAATGATCCTGAGTTGGTGACAGATGGTGAAGATAGGAATCGATTCCCCGCGGCTCGATCGAGAGCTGCTCCTTTCTGATCGCCCAGATGGCTTTAATCTCTGAGGAAAAAATCATCTCGGTTTCGTTCTGTAGGAAGAACAAAGGCTTCTTCCCATAACGATCACGGGCCAATGTGAGCCGCTGGGTTTCTGCGTTCCAGATGCCGATGGCAAACATCCCATCGAGTTTCTCAAACAGATCCTCCCTCCATTCCTCAAAGCCATGTGCAATGACTTCGGTGTCTGTCTGAGAGCGAAAGGTATGACCCCGCTGGATCAATAGTTCACGCAGCTCCTGAAAATTATAGATCTCTCCATTGAAGACCACCTGAATGGAGCCATCCTCGTTTGCCATGGGCTGATTTCCCATGGGTGAAAGATCAATGATCTTGAGACGTCGATGGGCCAAGCCCACATGTCCATCAATCCATAGTCCTCCGTAGTCAGGGCCACGGTGGATCATCTCATCGCGCAACGTCGTCAATTCCGACTCATCCACTGACGAGCCGTCAAATTTAACAATGCCACTGATGCCACACATGGGTCAAAAAAAGGGCCGCTTCAAAGAGCGGCCCACAAATTGGGTCTGAACAATCAACCAGTCTGATCAACGCCCGATACTCTTGTAGGTCCACCCCTTCTCTTCCATCTCAACAGGATCGAAAAGATTGCGGCCATCAAACATGATGGGAGCAGACATGGAATTGCGCGCCTTCTCCAGATCAAGCTCAGTGAATACGGGCCATTCAGTTGCGATCACCAACGCATCACAACCATCCGCCACCTCATTCATGTCATCAATATAGGTGATGTTCTCCGAAGGCAGTTGCGGACGGGACTTGTCCATCGCCTTGGGGTCATGAACACGAAGTTCAGCACCTTCGGCAGCAAGTCGGTTGCATAGATCGATAGCTGGAGACATCCGTGTGTCATCCGTGTTCTGCTTAAACGCGAGTCCGAGCACTCCAATCTTCTTCTCCTTCAACACCCACAGCGTATCAGTGATTTTGCGGAGGAAGCGCTCCATCTGGTTCGCATTGATGTGCTGCACCTCCTTCAGAAGTGCAAAGTCGTAGCCCAGTTCATCAGAGATGGCGATGAACGCACTGAGATCCTTGGGGAAACAGCTACCACCAAAGCCGAGAGATGCATTCAGGAAGCGGCGTCCGATACGTTCGTCCATCCCGATTCCGTTGGCCACCTGCTCCACATTGGCGCCAGAGGCCTCACAGATAGCTGAGACAGCGTTGATGTAGGAAATCTTGAGCGCGAGGAAGGAGTTCGCTGCGTGTTTGATCAACTCTGCTGAATTGATGTCAGTGACGATGATCGGTGCCTTGAATGGCTCATAGATCTCTTTTATTGAACGAACCGGGCGCTGGCCCTTGGTTCCCACAACGATACGATCCGGTTTCATCAGATCGTCCACTGCAAATCCTTCACGGAGAAATTCCGGGTTACTGACCACATCGAACTCAACCTTGGCAGTGCAGTAACGCTTGATGGTCTCAGCCACCTTGTCACCGGTCTTCACGGGCACCGTGCTCTTGTCGACGATGATCTTGTAGGAGGTCATGGCTGCCGCGATCTCACGGGCCACCTTCTCGATGAAACTCAAATCAACCGATCCATCCTCCTGAGGCGGAGTGGGAACAGCGATGAAGATGACATCGGATGCCTCGACACCCTCAGGAGTGCTGTCGGTGAAACGGAGACGGCCTGCTTCGACATTCTTCTTCACCAGATCCTCAAGACCTGGCTCATAGATGGGAATACCACCATTGCGTAGCATCTCCACCTTGGATTTATCGTTATCAACACAGATCACATCGTGACCCACTTCAGCAAAACAGGTTCCGGTCACCAAGCCGACGTATCCGGTTCCAATGATTCCAATCTTCATGAAAATTCAGTCAGGGTATGTTGAGTGCGGGCGAAACATGCGCCCAGAAAAACAAAAAAGCGGACATGCACTTATCGGCATGCCCGCAGAAAAAGTGGAGCCTAGTTTCCTGGCACCTGAGGCTGGATCAGCGGAATTTGAGGAACCGCATTGGTCGTTGGCTCAGGAATAACTGGCGGAGGATTCAGTTCTGGGTGCTCTTCCTCCATCTGCATACGACGAATCATCGCATACTGAAACAGTGGTGACTGAGTGTCACTACTGAGCTCTTTCAGGTAGGTGTGAGATTGTTTCAGATCACCGGATACCTCCAAAAGATTGGCGAGCTTGAGTTTTGCTTCACCTGCTTCGTGAGTCGTTCCGTAGCTGGAAATCACTTTCTTGTAGGCGGCGATGGCTGCATCCGTTTGACCTGATGAATCAAGCGAAGCTGCAATACCCAACTGTGCACCTGAATTGAACAGGCTTGATGGGTGGCTTGAAGAGAAGCTTTCAAAAGCGCTCTTGGCCTCGTTGAACTTACCGTCGCGGAAATGGGCTACACCAACCAGATAAGAAGCACGCTCAGCGGCTGATGATCCGGGATGTGCAGAGATGACGCCTTCCAACTCAGCCACAGTGGCATCGATAGGCTCGCCCTCTGCATTGAATTTCTGAGTCACCTGCAGGAGTGCACCATTGGCTTCCACAGATTCGGCATAGGCTGCCTCGTCAGAGATATACATTCCCAATCCAATCAAAGCGATGACACCTACGCCACCGAGCACAGGCTTCAAGTTGCCTTCCAGCCATGTCATGAATTGAAAAAAGTAGTCACCCGCTTCCATTGAAGGGGCCTGCTGTTCCTGTTTTTCAGGATTTGGTTTCTTGTTCTGAGAACTCATACGGAGGCGCGAATTTTTTGAATGCCTGACAGAAACGCAAGCAGAAAGCCTTCAAATCTCGGCAAATCCGTCTCCACCAAAGGTTTCTCTTTACTAGCGGGCGTCATCGACGCATCACATCTGGACGCGATCATGAGACCCACTTTCCTATTCCTGACACTGGTATTGTCGTTTGCAGCCGGCCTTCAAAGTGCCCTGCTGCCCCCTGGACATCGCCCAGAACCGGTTTCTCATCATGCCTTTACAGGCGCAAATCTCGTCGTTTCTTCTAGCAAAACGATCACGAATGGCCTCCTCGTCATCAAAGAAGGGCGCATCACGCATGTCGGTCCAGCTGGAGAAGTCCCGGCAGGCGCACGCGAATGGAACATGGCCGGTCAGACAATCTATCCCGGATTTATCGAGATTCATCACGAATTGGACAATGCAGCCAACGACGACGAATCCAATGATGATTCCCTAAGCAACTCTCTCACTGCCGGAAGTATCAGCTTCAAAGGAGTCAAAGGCGACGAGCGCGATCAAGGCAACCCCGGCGCAGGCTACCAGCTCGACACAGTGAACCCAAAACGCCGCGCCATTGATGACTTTCGTGGAAAGCACAGTTCATTCGAAGCACTTAGGGAACTTGGCTTCACCTCCGCCAATATTCTGCCCTCAGAGGGCATCTTCCGCGGAAAAGGCGCTTTGGTCGCTCTCAGGGAAACCAGTCCCAATGAGGCGGTCATCCTCACAGAAACGTTCCAGCACCTGACAATGGAGCGTGCCAAAGGCGACCGCAGCTACCCTCGCAGCCTAATGGGAATCGTTTCAGTCATGCGCCAGACTCTCCTGGATGCCCAACACCTCGCTTCCTTCAATGAATGGAAACAGGAGAACCAAGATTCTCAAGACACACTTGAATACACCCCTGATCTGGACGCCCTGCTTCCAGTCGTCGCAGGAAAACAAACACTAGTGATCGAACCGCTGGACATGTTGATGGTTGATCGAGCCGGTCTGGTCGGAAAGGAATTCGGCGTCGCCCCCATCATCGTTGCAACAGGCAATGAATGGGAGCGTCCGGACCTCATAGCCGGAGCCTCAAAGCAGTTCATTGTCCCGGTCGCCTTCCCCAGCCTCCCCAAGCTCAAGGACGACGAATGGGATTCAGTGAGTCTCGATCAACTGCGCAACTGGGATTGGGCACCTGAGAATCCAGCGATCATCAAGCAGGCCGGAGCCGACATCGCACTTACCTCTCACGGACTTTCCGCCAAAAAGGATTTCCGAAAACGCATCGCCTCCAGTCTGGAACGAGGCCTCTCCCGGGAAGATGCTTTGGCTGCATTGACGACCGTTCCTGCTGCTTTCCTCAACGCTGAAGACCAGCTCGGATCGCTTGAAGAAGGGAAAAGGGCCAATCTCACCATCGTAGCAGGCGATTGGTTCGATCCCAAATCCAAGGTCGCTGAAGTTTGGATCGACGGGCTTCGCGAAGAGATCAATCCCCCTGACAGCAAGGAGGAGGACGAGAAGAAGGATAAAGAGAAACCAGAGCCCAGCCCAAGAGCAGCCAAACGATTCGCCGACTATCGCGGTCCTGTCTTTGAAAGCGACAGACCGATCCTCTTTCAAGGCGCCACCGTCTGGACCAGTGCAAATGAAGGCGTTCTCGAAAAGACCGACGTCATCATCGACAAAGGAGTCATCGTCGCCATTGGTAAATCCTTGGCCACAGACGACGCATGGAGCATGCGAGACATGCATCTCGTACCTGCCAAGGATCTCCACCTGACCCCCGGCCTCATCGATGCCCACAGCCACAGCATGATTCTGGGAGGCGTCAATGAAGCCACCCTACCCTCTACGGCAATGGTTCGCATCAGTGACGTCGTCCAGTCCGAGACACGAAACATCTTCGACCAGCTTGCAGGAGGCCTCACTACAGCAAGCCTTCTCCACGGATCGGCCAATCCGATCGGCGGGCAGAACTCAGTCATCAAACTCAGAGATGGCGCCAGTCCCGAAGACTTGAAGTTCAAGGAAGCCCCACTAGGCATCAAGTTCGCGCTTGGTGAAAACGTGAAACAATCCAACTGGGGTGATGACTACACCACACGTTTCCCCCAGACCCGCATGGGCGTGCGCACCTTCTTCTTCAATCGCTTTACCGCAGCCCAACAATACATCGATGCTTGGGCCGCCTTCGAAAACGACGAAGGACCTCCACCCAGAAAGGACCTGGAACTCGAAACACTGGCTGAGATCATCCGTGGCGAACGTTGGATTCACTGTCACTCCTACCGTCAGGACGAGATCCTCGCCTTTCTCCGCACCATGGAGGAATTCGGCGTGACCGTCGGCACACTTCAACACGTCTTGGAAGGCTACAAGATCGGTGATGAAATTGCCAAACACGGCGCAGGCGCATCCGCGTTCGCCGACTGGTGGGCCTACAAGTTCGAGGTATATGATGCCATCCCTCACGCAGGTACGCTCATGCATGAACGCGGCGCCCTCGTTTCCTTTAATTCCGATTCCGCAGACCTTGCACGCCGCATGAATCTTGAAGCAGCCAAGGCCGTGAAATACGGAGGTCTTTCAGAAGAGGAAGCACTGAAATTCGTCACCATCAATCCCGCCAAACAACTTCGTATCGATGCCTATGTTGGATCCATCGAGATCGGCAAACACGCCGACATCGCACTCTGGTCCGGACATCCACTCTCCACGGCAACCCGTTGCGAACAGACATGGGTCGACGGAAAAAAATACTTCGATCGCGATCTTCAGAAACAGCGATGGAAGGAGATGAAGGCAGAACGCAACGCGTTGATCGCCAAGGCTCAGAAAGAATCCGAAAAATCCAAAGACGAAAAGACATCTGAGAAATCCGGGGGGGCCAAAGGAGCCCTCCAACGGCTGCTCCAACGCTATCAAGGCCACAGCCTGGATGGCAGCTACAGCTGCTGCCGCCATCACTCACTGCGCGAACTCCAATAATCATCAGCCCGACATATCATGAAGTTCACAAGACTCATCACCATTTCACTCGCGCTGATACTGACCACCTCGGCCTACTCAGCCACCTTGATCAAGAACGCAGTCATCCACACTGCGGCCGGTTCCGTTATCAACAAGGGCCGTATCCTGTTCGATGATGGCAAGATCACCGGAGTTGGTAAGAAGCTGGCCGCACCCGAAGGTGCCACCGTCATCGATGCTCAAGGCCAACACCTTTACCCGGGACTTATCGCCACCACCACATCGATGGGACTGGTTGAGATCAATGCCCTGCGTCAGACCCGCGATTACTCGGAGGTCGGCAGTTACACACCTGACGTATTTGCATGGATTGCGGTGAATCCAGACTCTGAACTGATTCCAGTAGCCCGGGCCAATGGCATCACTCACTTTGTGCCCGTTCCATCAGGTGGCACCATTACCGGTTTCTCCGGAGTGATAGCCGCGTCTGGTTGGACCATTGAAGATATGGCTCAGAAACCACTGGCCGCCCTCCACCTTTTCTGGCCATCGATGACACTGCGAACGCTCCCAAAAGAAGCATCCTCAAACCCATCGAGTTGGAAATCGGTCGCCGATCAGAAAAAGGATCAAAACAAACGCATCCGTTCCATCAAGGATTTCATCGCTGAGGCCCACGCCTATCACGCAGCCATCACTGCCAATCCAGACGAACAGAAACGCGTTCCTGCATGGGATGCCATGATTCCTGTTCTAAAAAAGGAATTACCGATCATCGTACACGCAGACCGCAGTCGGCAGCTCAGGGCAATCTTGGAGTTTGCTGAAGACACTGACCTCCGGATCATCCTTGCGGGAGGACTCGAAGCAGATCTCCATGCCGAAGCACTTGCGGAAGCAGACATCCCGGTCATCTACGAGCATACCTTCACTCAGCCCCACAAGGCTGAGCTTCCGTTCGATCATCATTTCACCGCCGCCCAACGACTGCACAAAGCAGGCGTAAAGGTCATTATCAGCATGGGCAACAGCGGATTCGACAGCGGACTCCTGCGCAATCTCCCCTACAGCGCCGCCCAACACATCGCCCACGGGCTCGATTCAGAAACTGCCCTTCAGATGATCACCCATGCTCCCGCCCAGGCTTTGGGAATAGACGACACACTTGGTACCATAGAGAAAGGGAAACAGGCCTCCTTCTTCCTAAGCTCAGGTGACATCTTCGACATCCGGCACAACCCGACCCGTATGTGGATCAACGGCAGTGAAGTCTCTCTGGAATCAAGGCACACCAAACTCTACAACCGCTACAAGGCACGTCCGAAATCCAAGTAGAGTTCTCTGCCTCCAACGAACCAATTCGTCGCAATGAAAAACCTTCTCTCAACCATCCTGATCCTCTCTTTGCTCGCTTCTGCAACCGCGGGAGAATTCAAACTGATCAAGGACATCTCCTATGCAGACTGGACACATCAAGCTGACGACTATGCAAAGGAACGCCTGAAGCTGGATCTCTATTTGCCAAAGGATAAAACCGACTTTGCCACTATCGTCTGGTTTCACGGTGGGAGCATCCAAAGCGGAAACAAGACCGGCAAGGTTACCGTCCCTGTTGCGGAACGCTTCGCCAAAGATGGGATCGCAGTGGTATCAGTGAATTATCGTCTGTCTCCAAAAGTAACCTTCCCAACCTATATCCAAGACTGTGCAGCGAGTGTGGTCTGGACGCTGAAACAGATCGAGAGTCACGGAGGAAACAAAGGAAACGTTTTCGTCTCTGGGCATTCCGCTGGTGGCTACCTAGCAGCAATGGTCGGACTCGATCCACGGTTCCTTGAGGTGCATGGACACAAGCCGAGCGACATTGCCGGATACATTCCTGTCGCCGGTCAAATGATCACCCACTCCACCGTCCGCAAGGAACAAGGAATTCCAAAATTCCAACCAGTGATAGACAAAGCCGCTCCGGCCTTTCACGCCAGCAAGACCACCCCTCCATTTCTCTGCCTCGTTGGTGACAAGGATCTGGCCGCTCGTCTGGAAGAGAACGAGTTATTCGTCGCCTTTATGAAGGCTCAGAAGAACCCTCACATCGAGCTGCATCTCGGTATCGACCGCAATCATAACACCATAGCGGCCAACCTCGCCAATCAGGATGACCCCGGTGCAGCCCGCATATTTGAATTCATCGAAAAGCATTCGATGAAATAGCCACTCATCCCGGGATTGCCATTATTGGGAGAGGAGTCACTATCCCACCAATGCCCCAGTTCGCACCCGACAGTCCAGGACGTCGTGAATTCCTCCTCAAGGGAGGTGGAGGATTGGGAGCTGTAGCACTCTCTCATTTACTGAGCCAAGGCAGCGCTCAAGGAGCTGGAAGCACTCGCCTCAATCCGCTGCTCCCCCAGTCTCCTCATTTCCCAGCCAAGGCAAAACGGGTCATTTACCTGTTCATGCACGGTGGCCCCAGTCACATGGACCTCTGGGATCCAAAACCGGATCTCACCAGATACGCAGGCCAACCACTCCCTGAGAGCTTTGGATCGGTAATGACGCGGCGCAACGTCGCCAAGAACACATTGATGCCTCCGGTCAAGCCATTCAGCAAACGTGGCCAGTCCGGGATCGAGATGAGTGATTTCCTCCCTCACATGGCTGAGATCGCCGATGAATTTTGTGTCCTGAGAAGCTGCCATGGCGACAGTGTGAATCATCCGCAGTCCGTCTATCAGATGAACACCGGATCGATCCTGATGGGACGTCCCAGCCTCGGAGCATGGGTTGCCTACGGACTTGGTACAGAGAATCAGAACATGCCTGCCTTTGTGGTCATGCCCGATCCGACAAGCGGCCCCAAGGGTGGCCCCCCTGCATGGGGAAACGGATACCTGCCGTCCACATTTCAAGGCACCACCATGCGCCCCGGTGAGAACCCGATTCTCAATCTGCGTCCACCTGAAGGAGTGAGCAACCAACGCCAACTCGCTTCATTGGATCTCATTCGTTCACTCAACGCAGACCATCTGAAACGACGCGACTTTGACGATGAGCTTTCCGCAAGAGGCAACGCCTACGAACTGGCTTTTCGCATGCAAACGGAGGCCCCTGACATCGTTGACATATCCCAAGAGACCAACGCCACCAAACGGCTTTACGGCATTGATCAGCCAGCAACCAAGGAGTTTGGGTCACGTTGTCTGTTGGCAAGACGGATGATCGAGCGTGGCGTCCGATTCGTGCAGCTCTATTCAGGAGGCACCCTGGGTTGGGACGCGCACAAGAATGTCGCAGAGAACCATGGGCACTACTGTCGTGCCACCGATCTGCCAGTGGCCGGACTCATCAAGGACCTGAAGTCCAGAGGCCTGCTTGAAGATACGTTGATCATCTGGGGAGGCGAATTCGGTCGTATGCCCATGAATGAACAAGGCACCGGACGTGACCACAATCCGTGGGGATATTCCATTGCTTTGGCCGGAGCAGGTGTGAAACACGGTATGACCTACGGCGCCACCGACTCCATCGGCCTGAGAGCCGTTGAAAACAAGATCCACGTCCACGATTTCCATGCCACTCTGCTCCACCTTCTGGGAATGGATCACGAGCGTCTCACATACTTCCACAACGGGCGCGATGAACGACTCACCGATGTCGCCGGACATGTGGTAAAAGACATTCTTGCGTAGGCTTCACGATGAGACCTCAGACGATCAGTTCACTGCTCCTTTGCCTTCTTGGTCTGGCTGCTGGCTTTTCCGTCTCTGCATCCGACACAGCCATCACCATCGAGCCACCCATCACTGAAGACGACCGGGCGCACTGGTCATTTCAGTCACTCACCCGTCCTTCCCTGCCTGCCCCAGAAGCCGCGGACAAAGCACGCAATGAAATCGATCTTTTCATTCTCCAACGGCTCGAGCAGAAAGGCCTCACACTTCAACAGGAAGCCGACAAACGAACGCTCATAAGGCGCCTTTCATTTGATCTGACCGGCCTCCCTCCGAGCCTCGAACAAATCCGCACTTTCGTGAATGACAGTTCGCCCAAGGCTTACGATCAGTTGGTCGAACGACTCCTTTCTTCCTCAGCTTACGGCGAGCGCTGGGCACAGCATTGGTTGGACGTCGCACGCTTTGCTGAAAGCGACGGATTCGAGCACGACAAGGTTCGCAAGGACGCGTGGAAGTATCGCGACTGGGTGATTACGGCACTGAACGAAGATCTTCCTTACGATCAGTTCATCCAGATGCAGATTGCAGGAGCCCAGCTCTTTCCTGATCGGAAAGATGCAGATCTAGCTACCGGCTTCCTGACTTCAGGCCCGGACATGCCAGACATCAATCTGCCGGAGGAACGCCGCCACACAGTGCTGAATGAAATCACGTCGGCAGTAGGTTCTGCTGTCCTCGGCCTAGGTGTCAGCTGTGCACAATGTCACGATCACAAATACGACCCAATCAGTCAGGCCGATTTCTATCGACTCAGAGCCTACTTTGAAAACATGGCCCTGCCGCCAAAGAACAAGTCCCTCCAAGTCAGTTTTTCAGAATCGGAGAAGCACAAAGAACCTGCGCGAATTGCGATCAAAGGCGACTTCAGAAAGCCCGGACCCGTCATTCATCCGGATGTCCCGAGAATCGTTTCAGAAGCTGAAAGAGAGCAGCAGCCATCGACCCGAAGCCAGCTCGCCCAATGGCTCACTCAGCCGGACAACCCTTTAACCGGAAGAGTCTTCATCAATCGTCTGTGGATGCATCACTTTGGCCAACCAATTGTCAGCACCCCAAATGACTTCGGGACTCAAGGAGCAAAGCCCAGTCATCCCGAGCTTCTTGATTGGTTGGCAACCGAGCTCCCTCAACGTCAATGGAGCATGAAAGCCATGCACCGATTGATGGTCACCTCTGCCACCTATCGGCAAGCCAGCAATGGACATGGGCAAGGATGGGAAGACTCACTGAAAGCCGACCCGAAGAATCATCTATTCTCACGAATGCCAAGGAGAAGACTCAGCGGAGAGGCTGTACGTGACGCAATGCTTCTGATTTCCGGCCAACTGAACCCCAAGAAAGGTGGCCCGGGATTTCGTCCACCATTGCCACCTGAAGTCACTGTAACGCTCCTTAAGAATCAATGGCCGGTCACCAGCAACGTTTCAGAACACAAACGGCGAAGTATCTACCTTTTCGCCAGACGCAATCTTCGCTTTCCCATGTTTGCCGTCTTTGACCGTCCCGATGCACTTGCCAGCTGTGCGCGTCGCGATCAATCAACCACCGCCCTGCAGTCACTGACACTCTTCAACTCCGAATTCTCCTTCCAATGCTCCACGGCACTCGCCGAGCTTGTGGACAAAGGAGAGCCACTGAACGAGGCGATTCAGGAAGTTCAGGAACGTATTTTGGGAAGAGAAACCTCCGAAGCGGAATTGGAAGTGATCAACAGCTTCATCAAAGGTACGATCAAGAACGGATCCTCACAGAAGCAGGCATTGGCAGATCTCAGCCTGGGTCTGTTCAATGTGAATGAATTCCTCTATGTGGATTAATCCACAGGAGTAGGGAGAGGCGGCAGGAAAAAGCCCGATGGCAGGGTTGGAAATGAGCCTTTAGAAACCCCGCCTAAAATCGGAACTACGAACAGCGAGAGAGGATACTAACGATCACTCTTTGCCGCAGACATTGGCCTTGAGGTAATCAGCGTTCAGCTTGTTGATGAAATCCATGCTGATTTCTTTCGGACAAGCCGCTTCACATGACCCGGTCACCGTGCAACCACCGAAACCTTCTTCGTCCATCTGCTTCACCATGTTTAGCACACGGCGATCACGTTCGGGCTGCCCTTGAGGAAGCATTCCCAGATGGCCTACCTTGGCTGATACAAAGAGCATGGCTGAAGCATTCTTACATGCAGCAACACAGGCACCACAACCGATACATTGGGCGGCGTCCATGGCCAGATCTGCGTCGGTCTTGGAAATTGGAAGTGCGTTCGCATCAGGTGCGCCACCAGTGTTCACACTGACGTAGCCACCTGCCTGAATGATGCGATCAAACGAACTACGGTCAGTGGCGAGGTCCTGTAACACAGGAAACGCCTTGGCGCGCCAGGGCTCGATCACGATGGTGTCACCGTCCTTGAACTTACGCATGTGCAACTGACAGGCAGTCGTGCCCTTCTGTCCACCATGGGGATTCCCATTGATGACCATGGAGCAAGTACCGCAGATGCCTTCGCGACAGTCTGAATCAAAGGAGATGGGTTCTTTGCCCTTTTCGATCAGGCCTTCGTTAACGACATCGAGCATCTCCAGAAAGGACATGTCGGGGATGATGTCAGTGGCCTGATAGGTTTCAAAATTACCCTCATCTTCAGGGCCCTTCTGCCGCCAGACTTTCAGTGTCAAATTCATGATTCTCTTGTTCTTGAAGGTTGAGGATTATTTGTAACTACGGGTGGACATCTTCACCTCTTCGTATTTGAGCTGCTCTTTATGGAGCCTTGGTTTCTTGCTCACACCCTTGAATTCCCACGCTGCCACGTAGGAGAATTTCTCATCATTACGCTTGGCTTCGCCATCAGCAGTCTGATGTTCCGTGCGGAAGTGACCACCACAGGATTCTTCGCGTTGCAGAGCGTCGTGGCACATCAATTCACCGAACTCGAGGAAGTCAGCCACACGACCGGCATACTCAAGACTTTGGTTCATCTGTGCGCCTTCACCAGGCACTCGGACGTTGTCCCAGAATTCTTCGCGCAACTCAGGGATCCGTTTGAGTGCTTCACGTAGACCTGCCTTGTCGCGGGCCATACCACACTTGTCCCAGAGGATCTTGCCAAGTTCGCGATGGAAACTCATGACCGTCCGGGTTCCATTGATGGAAAGGAATGTATTCACACGCTCTTTCTCAGCCTCTTCCACTTCGCGGAAGGCTTCGTGATCGGTGGATGGTTTCTCCTGCTTATCAGAAGCGAAGTAATGTCCAATCGTGTATGGCAACACGAAGTAGCCATCTGCCAAGCCCTGCATCAAAGCACTGGCCCCAAGGCGATTGGCTCCGTGATCAGAGAAATTGGCCTCACCAATGCAGAACAACCCTGGTATCGAGGTCATCAGATTGTAGTCCACCCAGAGACCACCCATGGTGTAATGGACAGCCGGGAAGATACGCATTGGAGTCTTGTAGGCGTTGTCTCCGGTAATCTTCTCATACATGTCGAAAAGATTTCCGTAACGATCACGCACAGCCTTCTCACCTAGACGACTGATTGCATCAGCGAAATCCAGATACACACCCAAACCACCGGAACCGACACCACGTCCGTCGTCACAGACTTCTTTGGCCGCACGTGAAGAAATGTCACGAGGTGCCAGATTACCAAAGCTCGGGTACTTGCGCTCCAAGAAGTAGTCGCGATCAGACTCAGGAATATCAGATGGGTTCTTGCTGCAATCTTCCTTCTTTTTGGGAACCCAGACGCGTCCATCGTTTCGCAACGACTCGGACATGAGCGTCAGCTTGGACTGATGATCACCACTGACAGGAATACAGGTTGGATGAATCTGCGTGTAGCAAGGATTCGCAAACGCAGCCCCTTTCTTATAGGCGCGGAATGCTGCTGTAACATTGCAGCCCTTGGCATTGGTCGACAGGAAGAAGGCGTTGCCATAGCCACCTGTTCCAAGCACCACTGCATCTGCAGAATGAGAGCTAATTTCCCCAGTCACCATGTCGCGAACAACGATGCCTTTGGCGTGTCCATCCACGAGAACCACATCCAGCATCTCGGTGCGATAGTGCATCTCCACCTTGCCGAGTCCAATCTGACGCGACAATGACTGGTAAGCACCAAGCAACAACTGTTGCCCTGTCTGACCACGGGCATAAAACGTTCTGGAGACCTGAGCACCACCGAAGGACCTGTTGGAAAGATGGCCGCCATACTCACGTGCGAATGGCACACCCTGCGCAACACATTGATCGATGATATTACGACTCACCTCGGCCAAACGATGCACATTGGCTTCGCGGGCACGGAAGTCACCACCCTTGATCGTGTCATAGAAAAGGCGATGAACACTGTCACCATCGTTCTGGTAGTTCTTGGCAGAGTTGATACCACCTTGAGCGGCGATACTGTGGGCACGACGTGGGCTGTCCTGATAGCAGAAGCATTTCACGTTGTAGCCGAGCTCAGCAAGCGTTGCCGCGGCAGAACCGCCGGCAAGACCTGAACCCACTACAATGACATCGAACTTTCGCTTGTTGGCGGGATTGATCAGCTTCATGTCGAAGCGATGCTTTTCCCATTTTTCAGCGAGCGGACCGGAAGGAATTTTCGAATCAAGTTTCATGGGAGGCTGATCCTTATTTCACAATACCAAGAAGAACAGAGAGGACGATTGCCGCGTTACCCAGGAAAATCACCCAGGCAAACAGCACTGCAATACAATCAATAGTGGAGGCCCATTTGGGATGCCTCAGTCCGAGTGACTGAAACAGCGAGCTCACACCGTGTTTAAGATGGAAGAAACAGAGAACCGCCATGGCTCCCAGATAGAACAAAGCCATCACCGGATTCTGAAATCCAGCCACCACCATTCCATAAACATCGTGACGAACGGTGCCATCATCCAGTGTCTGCTTCATTGAGTAGGCGTCCGACATGACCGCTCCGACCGTGAAGTGAAGGATGTGAATGATAATAAAAGCAAGAACCGTCAACCCAGCCGCCAGCATCCATGTGGATCCGGCCTTGGCCTTGGGCGGAGTGGCATCGTAGTAACCTACAGGACGTGCCGCCTTGTTCATCTGGCTCAGGGTGATCGCTGCCCAGATATGAACAGCTACAGTGCCCAACAAGCCCAGCCGGGCGCCCCACAAGAGGGCTGTTTTGGATTTAAGGAAAGCGGCGTAGTCATTGATAGCGTTCTGACCCGCGAAAAGGGCCATGTTCCCCGCCATATGGCCGAGAACGAAGAGGCACAACAGCACCCCGGTGATCGCCATCAGATACTTTTTGCCGAGGGACGTGTTGAACAGCGTTAGAAAGAAGTTCATGGCAGACAGTGTTACAAACGGAAACGCTCAGTCCCATCCAGCTCACCATCGAGCCATTGACCGAATCTGAACGCGTTACTCAAGACTCCCTTTTTATTAAGATCAACACCATCATCCGTCAACGCTGGCCTCTAAACTATAAGCCACGCTCCCTCTCTTGATAACAGAAGCTAATCCACTGAATCCCACACCTTTTCCATGGTCTGCCCCTGCCGTCGGTCAATAAAAGCCGCCTTCATGCCAAAGGCTCGCGCTCCTTCCACATCTTCACGCTGACTGTCGCCTATGTGAACCACCTGCTCCGCTTCGCAATTCATCCGTCGACACGCTTCCGCAAAAATCACTGGTGAAGGCTTTGGCGCATCCACTTCGCACGATACGACAATTGCTTCGAAATAGTCAGCAAGGCCCAAAGTATTCATCAATGGCACAAGCCTCTCATCCCAATTGGAGACAGCAACCAATCGAATCCCCTTCGCCTGACACATCTCAAGAAACGGGATCACATCTGGAAACACCTGCCACACGTCAGCGGCTTCAAATCGCTCATACAGCGCGTCAAACATCCCTTCCGGCAATTCATTCACACCAAAAGCCCTCTCGACCAAGGACTGCCATTCATGCTTCTGATAATTGAAACCAGATCTCTCCTTCCATCCTGCGATGAATCCAGAAGTCAGCTCGTCCGGCTCTCGCTTCAATCCAAATCGCTCCCCCACCTCGGCATACACATGTCCTACAGAGGGCCACGGTTGAATCAGCGTTCCTCCCACATCCAGACTTACAATCGATTTAGAAACAGTTCTCATTGAAAAACTAAGGTGAATAGCATCAGCTGTCCGGACGACTGATTAGGAACTTTTCCCATTCCGGTCAGTTGAAAACACGTGAAGATCAGCTTCCAACTCGAAAGCCAGACGACTCGCGTTCCCCTTCCGCATAAAGTCCTGATGGGCAAATCGGACAGCGAGGAACTCGACATCATTGTCCTGCGCCTGCTCGGGTATCTCATGTTCTACGGTGAGCATATGCATATCGATACCCACCTTCACGACCACAGCATCCCCTTCGTCCCCGATATCGTTCGCATGAACTACCTTGGGCACCCTGAGTTCTGGGCCGAATGTGGCGACTGCAATGCCAAGAAGCTCAATCGTATCGCCGTCAAAGCACCTGATGCCGAAATCTGGATTCTTAAACGCTCAGAGGAAGAGGCCGAAAAAATCCTCAAATCCATCACCAAGGCCAAGCTCCGCAAAGGGCGCTATCATATAATCGGATTCCAGAACGAAATGATCGACCACTTCGAATCCCTGCTCACATCACGCAACGAGATCTTCTGGATGCCCGCCGAATTCGAACCACCCAGAATCCAGATGGATTTCAACGGAAACTGGATCGACGAACCCTTCACACTTTTCCACTACTGAAGCCATGGATCGCAATCAAGCCATCGAACAAATCAAAGAAGCCTGCGCCAACATCGCTCGCGAGATGATGCGCATCAATCCGGTCATAGGAAAACTCGAAGACAAGGATACCGAAACCAAACTCTACGAGACCGTCTACCAGGCCACCTCCAACATCGAGGTCATCAAAAAAAGCGTCATCAAACTCCAAGGACGCGACGACAGCGGATTGGTGTAATTTTGAGTTCGTAGCATAGTCGCAGTGATTTGACCTTCACTGCGACAGAGCAACACGGCTGATCTTTAAAAACAGCCGCTTTCCCCAATGAAACCACGACAACACATAGGCAAGTTGTTTACTGCTGTCGTGTTGATCGTTTTTCTTACCTGGTTCAATTGGCCAAGTCCAACAAGGGTGACTGTGACACATTTGAACAACGTCGATCACGAGTCGTGGACTTGAGCCACCATCGAGTTCACCAATCATCTCGATGAGGCAATCAGCATCGGCGGAGGGCACTTTATTCCAGCGGGTCGGAGGGATACAGACTATCAGGAAGGCGACTACGCAGTTGGTATCGGAGGCCCCATGGATCTCGAAGCTCATGGCACCTAAATCGCTGACGTTCCGGCTCCAAACGAAGCAGGGTCATACGCTCTGGTTTTTCAATTCACTCCCGTCAGCACACAGACCTTCGAATACCACAACAACAACCGCGCCAAATTTTACAAGTTTTTAGTCCGCTGGACAAAACCATCACAAGCCACCAAAGCACGCTGGTTCGGATCGTTCTTCGTCGCCAGCGACCCTTTTGAGGTTGAAGCACATCCTTGAGCGCTCAAACAGCTCAAAGCATCACAAAAAAAGCCGACCCATTGCTGGATCGGCTTCTTCAAATCGAGTGATCGTTTCGGGATCAGGCCTGTGCTTCCTTGTCGAAAGCGGCGTCGAAGGCGACGTCACTAGGAGCGAAATCAACAGCGCGAACGAATTCGCATGCTTCTTCAGCGCCTGCTTCACGATCCATTCCGATGTCTTCCCATTCCACAGAGAGAGGACCCTGATAGTTGATCTGGTTCAGTGCGCGGATGATCTCTTCGAAATCAACAGAACCACGTCCAAGCGAACGGAAATCCCAGAAGCGGCGGTAGTCACCAAAGTTGGTATGACCACCAAATACGCCAGCCTCAGTAGGCGTGTCAGATGCGTAGGCATCCTTCATGTGCACGTGATAGATGCGTTTCTGAAATTTGTAGATGAACTTCACATAATCCACACCCTGATAGATCAGATGACTAGGATCGTAGTTGAAGCCGAATTCTTCGCGATTACCAATGGCTTGAAGCGCACGATCGGCACTGGCGATATCAAATGCGATCTCAGTAGGATGAACCTCAAGACCGAACTTCACTCCTGCTGACTTGAACTCATCCAAGATCGGATTCCAACGATCTGCAAAGTCAGCAAATCCATCATCGATCTGAGAGGGACTGACAGGAGGGAAACTATAGAGAAGGTGCCAGATGCTGGATCCAGTGAAGCCATTGACCACAGGCACGCCAAGATTCTTGGCTGCGTGGGCGGTCTTCATCATTTCCTCAGCGGCACGTTTGCGAACGTCTTCGGGGTTGCCATCACCGTAAACCTCAGGAGGCAGAATCGCCTTGTGACGTTCGTCGATGTTGTCACAAACAGCCTGCCCCATCAGATGATTGGAGATGGCAAATGTGTCCAGCCCGTGCTTGGAAAGAATATCGCGGCGGCCATCGCAATAGGCCTTGTCCTGCGCCTGATTGACGTCGAAGTGATCTCCCCAGCATGCGAGCTCGATGCCATCATATCCGAACTCAGCGGCTTTCTCAGCCATGGTATCGAACGGGAGGTCGGCCCATTGTCCGGTGAACAGGGTAACTTTGCGATTTCCAGCCATATTTCTAAATGCGTCTTGGTTTTAAGAGGGTTTTCTTAAGGCCTTCACCCTTGAAAAGGACGCTTCTCAGGGGAAAAGGACGCGCAGTTTGCCGTCGCTTGTCCAACAACTCAAGAGATAGTTCACATTCAGTTTTCGCACCCCAAATCCCCGCCAATCAAGTGATCGGCACAAGCGACCAGCAATCTCTCTCGATTACAAATGGCCCGTTTTCAAAGAAAAGCTGTCTACTTCTCACACTCCTTCACCTGCCAGTTGACCTCTTGTAACTCCGAGCTGATTCTTCAGGCGTAGTTGTCTCCAGAGCTTTTCTCCGCTGATCTCTCCGTTGAGCAATCGGCGATATTGCTGGATGGATTCTTTCACGGCTCCGGGTTCTTCATCTAGGAATTCTACCCTAAACCAGCGTGCGCCGAGTCCAATCATGTGTTCAGCGAATTCGGCTCCGGTCTGGGCTTGTGAGTTGAAGAGTGTGTTCCGGCATCCAGCGTCGGCTCGCAATGGATGCTTGGCCCCTATCCGATCACGTAAGACGACATCGTGCTTTTCGCATGGCCGTCCACAATCGCGATAGTCCTTGCCTGTGGACATGAAGGCACAGAAGACACAGTGCTCCATATGAAACATGGGCATGTGCTGATGAATGGTGATCTCAAATCGCGAGGCTGAACCACTGGCGAGCAACGAGGTCAGTTGATCGATATTCAGGTCATAAGACGCGGTCAATCGCTCGAGTGGATAACTACCAAGGTAATAGTCAGCGGTGATTCCGTTGGCGACGTTAAGGGAAAAGTCTCCAATGATTCGATCGTCCTTGAAGACCTTCAGGTGATCGTAGTTGCGAACAAGGTAACCATCCGCATTTGAGGACCTGACCTGCTTGAGTATCCATTCTTCACCCGATTTGAAGATTCGGGGAGGTGCGACGAATATGCCCGCTCCGGTCTTTTCTCCATCTGGATACTTCTCCCGATACAGGGCCACCGCATCCCGGTAGCGTTTGGGATTTTCGAATTCGCAATAAATCCATTGTTGCCCCTGCTCCAATGCGGCTTCCAGCTGTTCCATCTTCCGAATCAGGACGATCAACTGCGTTTCGCTTGGCAGAGGACGATCTTGTGCAGCTCCGATCAAACCGACTTCCGCGTCTTCAGAACTCATGGTCCAACGCTTTGGAGCGGCGCGTTGTTGATCGAGTTCTTCCGCCAGACCACGGCGAAGCTCATTGAGCTCCTTGATGGGAAGCATGAGATCTCCATCGAGATGGATCTTCAGCTCTCCCAATACAAAAGGAGTGCTACCCAAACGTCCCAGCTGCTTGGCCAATATTTCCTGATTCAACGGACGTTTCTCAGCAACCACCAAGGCCGATTCTGAAACGCCTTGAGCAATGTGCCCTTCACGATCATGGGCGATCACTCTCAGTGGTTGGCCTTTAACTCCATTCACCTCGAAATCTATGGGGCGATGGAAGCGGATCTTGTCGCCATCGAAGGTTTGCCTGATTCGCTTCTCTAATTCCGGATCACTCGTCTTCCAGACGCGGTCTCCGGCTTCAATCCGATTGAACTGAACCGCGCCATCACGAAATCTGAGAACGGCTTTCCTGCCTTTCTGGTCGACAGTAAAAACACGTCCGCCTTCTTCACCAAGATCTGGAGCACCTGCATCGAAAACCACGCCATCACCTGCCTTAAGCGCACATTCCAGATCTACAACAACCGTGTTCTCTCTGACTTCGCTTACAAATCCGAGAAAGACACCACGCTTGGAACCGAATCTGGCATGGGCTAATTCCTGATTCTGAATCCCACGGAACCAGCCTGTGTAGAGCCCTCTGGAAAAGCCCATTTCCAGATCGTAGCGAACATCGGTTGCTACCTTCTTAAAATCTTCAACTGCCTCTTGTTTGCTCCCTTCTCTGGGACCGCAGACAGCATCCAGAGCGCGATTATAGGCTGCAGTGATGTTTGCCACATACTCAGGAGTTTTGAGACGGCCTTCGATCTTCAGTGAAGCCACGCCGGATTTCACAAGATCAGGCAGAACATCCATTCCCGCCAAATCCTGCGGGCTGAGGAGATAGCGGCGATCATCCAAGGGCACGACTTCGCCATCAGAAATCAGATCATAGGTCATACGGCACGCCTGCGCACATTCCCCTCTGTTGGCACTGCGTCCACCAAGACTTTCACTTGTCAGGCATTGTCCCGAATAGGCAACACAGAGTGCCCCATGAACAAATACTTCAAGCGGCATGGATGTCTTTCCGGCCATGTCGCTTTCGCCTGCTGCTTTGATCGCATCGATCTCCTTGATGGAACATTCACGCGCAAGAACAACCAATTGACACCCGAGCTCTTTGGCAAATCCCACTCCAGCTGCACTCGTCACTGTCATTTGCGTAGAGGCATGTATTGGAAAGTCAGGAGAAAGTTTGCGGATCAAACGGCAGATCCCCACATCCTGCACAATGGCTGCATCCACACCGGCTGCGATGATTGATTTGAGCCACCGTTCCGCATCCTCAAGCTCGTCCGCAAACACAAGCGTGTTGAAGGTTACATAGCCACGGACTCCACGCCTGTGCAAAAAGGCCATCAGCTCTGGGAGATCCGCCACCGTGAAATTGTGAGCACGCATTCGGGCATTGAAGCGCTCCAATCCGAAATAGATCGCATCAGCCCCGTTCTCAACAGCCGCCTTCGCACATTCCCAATCCCCTGCCGGGGCCAGTAATTCTGGACGCGTCCCTATTTGATTCCCTTGTCCACTCATGGAGTCTGTAATCGAATGTGGCGAAAGTCAGCAGAAGCTTCACCTCCTGCGTCGGCCCAGATCTCAAATACGATCATTCCATCGTCTCTTCCCTCCAAGAGCTCAGGGTCTTCTAAGCGACAAACAACATGCCCATCAAGCTCGTGAGTGATCACGGCCCCCTGAACGGAAATGGTGACGGAGTGAAACTCTTCGTCTGAAATCACTGGTATAAGCCCTGGCAACTGTTCCACAAACTCAATTTCAGGTGGCCGAACCTCTCTCAAAACCCGAACCGATTGCCCGGAAGTAATAAGTCCAAAACGGGACATATACATATCCCCATTCCCTCCGGCCTTCAGAGGAATTCCTCTTCCATTCAAGAAAACACGCTGACTGTTTTCAAAGCTCTCTGAGCGATAAAACACCCCGAAATTCCCATCAATCACTGGTCCCGCCTGAAAAAACTGGAAGGAAAGCACGAAATCCCCCTTCACTGGAGTCTCAATCATCAGGAATGCTCGCCGTGTTTCACCATTCTCAAGGTCTTGGCATCGAATCGTGGCACGAATCAGATCTCCATCACGCCTCCAATGGGCAGATTGCCCTGGCCATTGTCCCGTTTCTTCCCACTCCAGACTGCTGTGATCGTAATTACCAACCCTCGTCTCAATCAGAAACCTCAACTGCCCCTCCATCTGCGGCACATTTTGTCCTCCAGACAGGCCTGACGAGCCCCCTCCTTTGATCACCGGGTCTGGCGTCAACTTGAAAACCAGAAAGACAACCACGATCAAGACAAACAATCCTCCACCGATCCATTTTGCCCTAGATGGCTTCGCTTCAACCTCTCCAAATTCAGATTCCACACCCGTCTGTTCTATTTCAGTCTCATTCAAATAGACCGTATCAGGGGGGCTCATTTCAGCTTCCAGGGCGACATTCTCAATGTTCGAAGTTGAAATCGGAACAGAAGCCCTACTCATAAAGGCAGCCCCAGCAAGGGAAAGTCCTAGACGCTCTGCAAACTCATAAGCTGATTGAGGACGATCATCTGGTTCCTTGCTCAGGCAGTCCATCAGCAAGGAATCCACTTCGTCTGGAATCTCGTTCTGGGTCTCCCTCTCCTGAAGCCTTTCGTGAATTGGCGTCGGAGCCACACTCAATATCTGATGAGAAATATCGCCCGTGTAGAAAGGAGGTTTTCCCGCCAGCAATTCATAGAGAGTAGCACCCAGGGCATAGATATCATCGGTGATCTTTGGCGGACGCCCTTCAAGCTGTTGTGGACTCATGCAGACCGGTGTGCCGCTGCCTCCCATATCTTTGCTCAATCGACTCATCGAATCTGATGCGGAGGCAGACAGTCCAAAGTCAGAGAGTTTGAGGCGTCCCCGCGAATCCAACATCAGGTTCCCTGGTTTGATGTCGCGATGGATGATCTTTTCCTCGTGCGCATAAGCCAGCGATTCGCAGAGCTGCTGAACAATGGGTTGAAGAACATCCCAGCGAAAGACCCGCCCCTCCTGTTGAACCTGGAGTTCAGACAGGTTTTGACCATCCACATACTCCATGCAGATAAAGGGAAGTTCCTCCCCAACATGATAGAAGTCGTGAATGCGTGTGATGCAGGGATGACTCAAACGGCGACTTTTCAGGGTTTCGCGCCTCATATCATCCAGTGCCATCGGGTCACTCTGGATCCCACGCGGCAGGAACTTGGCAGCGACGTGCTCATTCAACTCCCTATCCAGCACCAGCCAAACAACGCCCATACCGCCCTCACCAAGCCGACGCACGAGTTCGAAACGCCCCGCTCCCACGGCGCGCCCTGTGATCAAGTCGTTTGTTGTTTCGTCAGACACCTGCCGTTGATTTAAGGAGAAGCCCCCGGAATGACCAGTGGTAAGTTCAAATCAGTTTCTTATGTAACCCTCAAACTGGTTCAAGCGTTTGTTGGAAAGTGGCCGTCGAGCTTGAATCATTGAGCCCTGCGACTACTGTCCGTGGATCTTATCCTGATGCAGTCGAAATACTTCCGTCTCAGCCTATTCTTGTCCTTGCTACTGGCCATCGCCGGTTGCAGGACCGCACCTGAACACTATTCCAAGCTCAGCGTCGCCGCGCCTGGCTCGTTTTCAGAGACCTCTACCAATGATGTGTCATCTGCGTGGCTTGCCACCTTCAATGACGACCAGCTGGCTGATGTGGTCAAACAGGCCCAGCTTCACAACCACAACTTGAAAGCTGCTGGAGCACGCCTGCTGGCAGCACACGCAAACGCACGGATCAATCGCGCTTCGCAGCTGCCCACTGTATCCGGACGGGCTTCCGCATCTCGCAACAAGCGAAACGCAGCCGGCGGGTTCAGAATCGCCAGCCCACGAACAGATCAGCTCGATATCAATTTCACTCTGGCGTGGGAACTGGATGTCTGGGGCAAGCTGGCAAATCGCTCCGCCGCTGCAGGCGCAGAATATCAGGCTGTTGAAGCTGATCTTCAGCTCGCCAAGCTGTCTTTAGCAGCCAACACAGCCAAGGCTTGGTTCAATGCCGTTGAGGCAGAACTTCAGCTCCGACTCGCCAAACGCACGTCTGAGAGTTTCAAAAACAATCTCGAGATCGTGGAACAAGAATTTCAGAGAGGCACCCGGGAAGCCCTGGACCTTCGCCTCACTCGGGCCAATGCTGCCAGCGCCGATGCCTCAATGGCTGCCCGCATGCGACAAAGAGATGCAGCTGCGCGACTCTTGGAAACATTGATGGGCGACTATCCCAAGAACGCCATCGCGATCACCACCAACCTGCCGCCATTGGAAACCACTGTTCCTGCGGGCCTTCCTTCAGACCTGCTTCATCGCCGGCCTGACATACGGGCAGCTGAACGCCGGGCCGCGGCCGCAATGGAGCGCTTTCATGTCAGCCGCAAGGACATGCTCCCAACCATCGCTCTTACCACTACAGGTGGGACATCATCCAGAGAGCTGGAAGACATTTTCGATCTGAGACAAAACGTCTGGTCCCTTGCCTCCAATGCAACTCAACCCATTTTCCAAGGAGGCAGATTGAGAGCTGCCAAGGAACAGGCACGGGCCAACCACATCGCTCTGCTGGAAGGGTTCAATCAGATTGTGCTCGATGCATTTCGCGAGGTGGAAACAACGCTTGCAGCCGAAGACTATCTCTCCAGTCAGGCCAAGGCGCTCGACATCTCCGCAAAGGAATCCATCGCAGCAGAAGAAATTGCCTGGTCCCAATACCGCAGAGGGTTGGTGGACATCATTACTGTGCTTGAGGCACAGAGGCGTTCTGTATCAGCTCAGAGTTCACTGATCGGCATCCGCAATCAACAGCTCCAAAACCGCGTCGATCTCCACCTCGCTCTGGCTGGGGATTTTCAGGACACCACCGCGGAGGAAGCGTCATCCCAAGAAACAGCACTTTCAGAATAGATGAAACCATTTCGAATCATATTGCCGCTGGCAGCCATCGGCATCGGCTCGCTTGTCGCGAAGAAGCTCATTGATACCAAACCCGAGCCTCGCAAATGGGGAGCACCTGCAGCCCAGTTGCACGTGGATGCTCGTCGCCTCGCGCCAACGAACTTCCCTATCGTCATCGAGAGTCAGGGCACGGTTCAGCCCCGCAACGAAAGCTCACTCATTCCACAGGTCGCAGCAGAGATCGAATGGATTTCTCCATCCTTCAATGCCGGCGGGTTCTTTGAGAAGGGGGACGAATTGATTCGACTCGATGGATCCGATTTCAAATCCGCCCTCGATATCGCCAAGGCATCCGTCGTTCAGGCCGAGGCCAATCTGAAGATTGAAGAAGCACAAAGCGAACAGGCTTGGGAAAACTGGCGCCGACTTGGATCAGGTGAAAAACCCAACCCATTGGTGGTTCGTGAACCACAGGTGGCTGAAGCCAAGGCCAATGTTACAACCGCCCAAGCGCGTCTGAACCAAGCCGAGCGCGACCTTCAACGAACTGTCATCAAGGCACCTTATGCAGGTCGAATCCTCGAGAAGTTGGTAGATGTTGGACAATACGTTTCACCCGGCACACAACTCGCACGAATCTATGCGATCGATTACGTGGAGATCCGCCTCCCTCTTTCAGACAAACAGCAAGGCTATCTGAATCTACCTGTTTCATTCAGGGGCGAAACCAACACCGACAAACCACTTCCTCAACCCAAGGTCACTCTCACAGGAATGGCACTGGGCGAAGAAATCCAATGGGAAGGCAGAATCGTCCGCACTGAGGGAGCCATTGACACACGCAGCCGCCAACTCTTTGCCATCGCTCAGGTAGATGATCCCTACGGCCGGAAGAGTTCTTCCAAAGCCCCGCTGAAAGTTGGTCAGTTCGTGCGTGCCGCCATTCAGGGCAAGGTCTTGGAAAATGTCTTTGCCATTCCACGCAGTTGCATCCGCCAAGGTGGAGAAATTCTTGTCATTCAGAATGACAACAAGATCCAGCGGCGTCCGATCGACCCTATCTTCAAGAATGGCGAATTCGCCCTCATCAGAGAGGAAACCAGACAAGGTGAACTCCTCTGCCTGACTGCCCTCCCCTATGCAGTTGATGGAGCCCTTGTCGTTCCAACGATCGAGGGAGAAGGCACCCGAATGCTTGAGAGTCAGAAACCAAAAGGCAGACCGGGTGGCGGCAAGCCTGGAGGCGGAGGCAAGCCTGGCGGCAAACCAGATGGTAAGCCGGGAAGCAAACCTCAAGGAGCCGGCGGCGGTAAACCTGCTGGTGCGGCAAAAGGTGACTGGGGTGGAAAGCCAGATCGCAAACCCAA
>CBFHTT010000027.1:0-194087 GCA_965658675.1 Limisphaerales bacterium | reverse complement strand
TAAATCAGCTTCCCGATCCAATCCCGTCTCTTTCAAGCTCCCCTCTCCCTAGAACCACTCTCTCAAGCAGCTCCCTCGTCGAAGGGGCGCGAAACCTAGAAGAACTCACATACCAACTCAACCCCTTTTTTAATCTTTTTTTCATTCACTCCAAACATCAGTTCTTCGCAGGGATTTTGGCCCAACCAAGGAATGACTTCCACAGGTGTTCCGCTGCCCATTTCTTGAATGATCAAAGGGTTGGTTTCACTGGAGGAATCTGCTTCTTCAGGTTGATTCAACAACACGCCAGCACAGTGCACTTCGCGATGCTTTAGCTCGGACAATGCAAGCAGGACTTCGTTGATGACACCCAATCGATTCACTCCTACCAAGAGACACGGCAACTGTAGATCTTCTGCGAGATCGATGTTGGTATAGGCATCTGCAATAGGTGACATCATTCCCCCTGCGCCTTCTACAAGTGCGGCCTTTCCAGAAATACGATTCTTCATCGCAGCAAGCAGGACATCTTTCTTCAGTGGCTTATCAATGTTTCTGGCTGCGACCATCGGAGTGACCGCTTCTTCAAACCACCATGGATTGATTTCATCGATTGTAGCCTGCTCCCTACAGGCACGGTGTAGTATCTCCGCATCTGAACGACCTCCCGAGCAAACTGGCTTGATAGGGACCAGCTGTTTGCCTTGATCAATCAGCAGACGCGTGAGGTAAGCGCATACAACGGTCTTCCCAACCTCCGTGCCTGTCCCTAATACGAATATACCTCTCTGCCTCGTCATTCTCTGAGAGCGTTCACTCGTCCCTGTAGAGACTGAGGATTTCAGTTTGATTTTGATTGAGCCGACGAATGATGCCCACCCACCGCGCAGTGTGCCCACCCACCTCAACCGTCATCGTTGCCCGGAAAATGGTGCTCTTTACGGTAAACATCCGCCCCAGCATATTCATACCGCTCTGAGGGTTGGCGTTTCCAACCAGTGCAGCATTGAGAGAGGGAACGGTACCTACAATTTCCTGAACAGTCTTAAACCCTGCGTAACCTTCGGCCTCACGTTCCATGCGTGTCGTCACAATATCCTGAGCAGTCAGCTCATCGATTCCGGGCAGCATGTCCAAGACCTCTGCGCTTGCCGTATTCGCATTCACTCCCTGAAAGGCCGGATCGGATAAGGCAGTAAAGAGATCAACGAATCCCACTCTGTAACCGAGGCCATCTTCTGTCTCTACTCCCAGATTTATGAGCTGATCCATCATGGGGTTTCTTCCAGTTCTCCCTCCTGGGCCCCAAAACATTTCACTACTGACACCATTCACGAGAAGCAATTCTGTGATGTCATCGATGGGCCCATCTTTTGCGTAGTAAGGAATTTCAAGTCCTTCGTAAAGGTCGCTTTCAGCCCCGGATAATCGCTCTTTATCATCTGGGTCCATCCAGTCTTGAATGGAGTTCACAATCAGGTCCTCGTCAGCCACCTGACCTCCCATCACGATCAATGCCTCTCTGAGGATGGATTCGTCGGCCCGGTTGATATTGAAATAGCGTTCGAGATCAACAACCTCCCATTCCACCAATTCAGGCGGCTTGAGTTCCATCGGGTCGATACCATCGAGACCATCTATGATACGATCGATATCTTCACTGGGACCACCTGCCCAAAGCTCCACTTTGGAATCGTAATTAAACTCCGGATCACACTTGTCAGAGAGAAGCAGCCGCACCCACTCGATGGATGAACGCCCGGCCCATTCGAGTTCGGGATCCACCATCATATTACTCCCCAAGCGTGTTTCCACCTTCATTGAGGTGGCGAACTGCCCTGCAAGGATACCAAGAAACACAATGGTCACCATAACCATCAACAGGGCCATGCCGCGCTGTCTCTGACTCTCTCTACCTTGCAGCAAAATCATCGCCGCCCCCCTTGGTTCTGGTTGTTTTGATTTCCCCCCATCTGAACTTCAGCGGGCACCACTGAACCGGCCAAGGCAATGGTTAGAGAGATGGTCTGCTCTCGAGCAACCCGTCCTCTAGTCCGTTCCCCAAAGGCAATTCCAATGCGTGCCAGCGCGGGGATTGAATTCGTATTCTCCCATTCAGTGACCCAGTCCTCCGCATCGTAATCCCAGAGTTCGACCGTAAAGAGATTAACTTCCGGAGCCAAAACCATTGGAAATGCCTCTTCTTCATCTTCCAACTTCTGAAGGAATGGATGCTGCCGCATTACCAGTTGCTGCCGTCCTCCTTTGCCTTGCTCGACCAAGAAGGAAATACGACGTGTAGGAGCATCTGGAAACAAGCCGCTACCAGGAAACGTCTGAGGCAGCTTGGCCACAAAGCTCAACATCCCGAAGTCGCCGCTTCCATCCGCCTGAAAGGAATACAGATCGATGTTTGATCCATAGATCACCACAGAACTCAGGGATTCCTCAATCGTTCGCATTGTGATTCGTTTTCGATGCGCTTCTTCCGCAGCGACCAGTCCGACCCGCGTCCCATTCACAATCGTGCCCCAGACATTGTAGATCACCATCACGATCCCAGAGGTGATCGCAATCGCCAGAAGCACCTCCACCAAGGTGAAGGCGTATCTGGATCTGGGCTTGGAGACAGAAACTTTCATTACCGTAAAGAACGCGACCGACCAGTTTCAGGCCTGAACAGGAAGATAGTCATAGGCTGTTCAGATCGGGTGTTCCCTATCCGCTCTCTAACAAGGATACTAACGCTGTAATATCCCTCGACCTCTTCAATGACTTCCGCATCCCATGAAGCATCTGGAAAGGCATCACCGAACTCACCGGACTCTGTGCCCTCTTCCAGCTCATCTCGGGCATAATAATCTGCAGCTACAATCGAGGGAGAAGGATGGTCCATCTGCAGCTTTCGCGCTCCACGAAGGCCCTGAGTAGTCAAGTCCATGATAGCAACCATCGCTCCGGCAAAAATGATTACAGCAAACATCGCCTCCAAGAGAGTGAATCCCTTTTGACCAATGTTCGAATGACTGGCAGTGAGCTTCATAGGTCTTTGAACTTGTTAGGGTCACTTTCCATGACCGCCTTGCCTGTCACCATATCCAGACGGATCAGTCGCCGCTCTCCTGAACCATCCAATGCTTTGAGAGCGATCATAAAAAGATCAGCTGTGGCATTTGGCTGTATGACGACTGCAATAGACTGTTGCTCCTCTGCCCGGGGATCCAAATTGTGCTGTGCCGCCTCCACCATCACCTCCGGAGAAAGTGATGCGGAAAAGCCTTCACGCTGCTGCCCTCCATTCGATTCGGGTGTGATATAAGTGCGATTCGCACCCTCTGCCGAAGGTCTTACAGACATCGATCCAGATTCAAAACTGAGGACAAACTCCATGGGGCGACGATTCAGGATCGCCATTTCTCTGGCGTGATTCAGTCCATCCATGATGTCAGCCGTGGCCTGAGCGATGGGAGCCTTCTTGTATTCACGGACAAAGAACGGCATGGACATACTGACGACCAACCCAATGACAAACATGACCATCAGCATCTCCACCAGCGTGAAACCACCACGCTGCTGACGCATCTGCCGATGTGAATCAAAGCGGATCATGTCTGCATACTGCGGGTAATAGCCATCATGGCGGTCAGAATACTGTAAGCGATGAACCCTACCATCCCGGCAATCACAATCAGTAGAACTGGTTCGATCAGAGTCGTGAGTACACGCAGCGAGGTGGATAATTCACCCTCATAGGTCTCGGCCAAATTTTCCAAGGACCCGGGCACATCACCTGTATCTTCACCAATCTTCAGCAGATCGATCATCAATTGGGGAAACACACCACTCCGCGCCAGTGGCTGGGCAATCGTTTTACCATCGGTAACATCCTCTCGCGTCTTGGCGATCGCTTCTTTCAGAATCACATTGGAAATCACCTGCTCAGTAATCTTGAGAGCGTTCAGGACCGGCACTCCGTTTCGAAGCAAGGTACCCAATGTCCGCGCAAACTGCCCATAAAGATTCAGACACACGACTTTTCCAACGATCGGAGCCTTCATTGACCATTGAGCCAAGAGCCGCTTGCCCCGGGGAGTCGCTTTGAATCTGACAAAAATCAGTCCCGAGCAGAAAGCCACGCCCACCATGACCCACCAGTATTGGTTAAATTTCTCAGTGAAATCCATGAGGAACTGCGTGGCTGCTGGCAGCTCCACATTGAGCCCCTGAAACATGAGCATGAACTTGGGCATCATAAACTTCATGAACACAATGATGATCAAGATCCCCACACACATGACCAAAGCAGGATAGATCATCGCCGACTTGAACCGCGACTGAACCTCTGCGAATCGCTCAAAATGATCTGCCAAGCGGCGTAAGACATCTTCCAAAGCACCACTCTGCTCTCCTGCCTGCACCATGTTTACATACATGTGGGAAAAGATATGAGGCTGCTTGCCCATGGACGCGGAAAGAGAACGGCCTTCCATCACCTCCTGCTGCAACATGCGACTGACATCCGACGGGATCCCTTTGGACTCCAGATGAGTCATACTATTGAGCGCCACTGTCAGCGGCATCCCGGAACGCAATAGATTGGCAAGCTGACGAGTAAAGGTGGCGATTTCCTGCAGCTTGGGCTTACGGTTCTTGTTGAATGAGAAACCGCCCCCCTTCTTGCCGCCTTTACCCCCCTTCCCACCCTGCGCCTCAATCGACACAGGAAAGAGCCCCATCTTCTCCACTTGTGACAGCGCAGCAGCGCGATCCGAGACGTCTAATACGCCCTGAACCACCTCACCGGTGCGACGTCGTGCTTTATAGGAAAACTGAGCCATAACGTGATACGGACAGCCTGCTAGATCACCGGTGGTTCAGGAAAGTTGTTTTTCAAAAGAAGTTGCGTCAACAGGAGAGCTCCGAGGAGCCGATGAATAATCCAGTGAGGAACAACACAACTGAAATGAAGCCCATCAGCTACCGTTCAGTCTTTTCCATACCAAGTCGCTTGAAGAGAGTTGTTCTTCTTCTAGTGATCGCGACGCTATCCATCAATCAAGGATGCAGAAAGACTGAATCTCCAACTGCACGACCACCGCTGAGAATCGGGATCGATCTCTGGCCCGGCTATTACCCCCTCATCATCGCTCAAGAAAAGAAGCTTTTCGAAAAGCATCAGGTAGAGGTCGAAATCGCTATTCCCCAAGATACCCGGCGGATGATAGCCGATTTCGCAGCGCACGAGTTCGATATGATCGCCGTTTCGCTTGGTGACATGATTCTCATCACCAGCTCGGAGCCCCAGATTTGCATGATCCTGTGCTGCGATGAATCTCATGGAGGAGATCAAATACTCGGATCAAAGCCATTTGATCCTGAAGAGGTCCCTGAGGGCACAACCATCGGCACTGCCCTCGGAGGTTTCGGAGAATTGTTTGTCAGGCGCATCTTAAAGGAGCACCAATTGAGCTCCAGCCAAGTCTCTGTCGTAAACCTGGACGCAGCTGAAGCTCAGGGTCAGATCAAGACCGGCCAAGTAACGGCAGGTCACACCTGGGAACCGTATGCCTCAGCAATCAGAAACAACGGTGGCCATGTCTGGTATAGCAGCAAGGATACTCCCGGGCTCATTTTTGACGGCATCGTAGCACACGAAAACCTGCTCTCTGATCGCCAAATCGAGATGAAATCCTTTTTCAATGCATGGTTCGAAGCAGTTGATTGGTGGCTGGAAAATCCTGATGAAGGAAACCGAATGATCGAGAAATCACTCGATCAGGAGGAAGGAAGCGTTTCCCTACAGGGAGTCCGACTGATGACCCGGGAAGACAACAGAAAGGCATTTTCTCCGGGGGCTCCCGGAGAGTCCATCGATCTTGCTTTGGCCGAGTACGTTGATTTTTTCATCGCAAGAGGCGCGCTCAGCAAAGGTATCGCCCCTGATGCGTTTCTTAACGACTCCTTACATCCATGACCATCCGGCAACAGTTTCTACTGACCTCCGCGCTGATGGCATTACTGCCACTGCTTCTCAGTGCGTTTCTCTTTGCTCGTTACACATCTACAAAACATACAGAAGACGCTGAGGAAAACCTCAAGGGCATCGGGTATCTGGTGAAGGCAGACGTAGAATCTTTTTTCTCGGCCAGCATCGAGTCCACACGTCAGCAAAGTCTCAACCCTACCCTGGTCTCCTACATTGAAAGTTCTCCCGAAGAGCAGAAGAAGAACGCAGCATTTATTACAAGAATCCTTCAAACATCCGTCATCTCCGACCCCATCAACATCTCAAGCTGCGCCCTGCTTGATCTCGATGGAAATGTCTTGTTGGACACTCAACCAAGAAACATAGGAAGAAACGAAGCAAGTAACGACTGGTTCAAGAAAACTTTCGAAACAGGATTTCCTCATGGAGACCTTTCCTTGATTGGTGCCCAAGATTCCAAGTACCGCTGTTGCGCCATTCTTCGACTACCCGGAGGCCCGCCAAGAGGTGCACTTCGAATGGAATACGAATCAGCTGCATTGAAAAAGATCCTTCGCAGCATTCCTTCCGAGTTATCCAAAGGTGTATTTGCGGCCATTTACGACAACGAGGGTAATATCCTGTCAGGGTCATCCCAACACGACATCAGGCCTCAATTGATTCCCGATTCATCACAAGTGAATGAAATCAAAGAAAGCCAATTTCACGGACGCTGCTTCGCACAACCAATCGCAGGGACATCATGGAGGCTGGTAGTCTTTCAAGACAATGATGTGTTCATGACCCGGGTCACCAGATTGAAGTCGAATGCCCTCAAATTCTCTGTCGCACTCACCATCCTGATCATCGTCGCCTCAAACTGGATCGCAGCGAAGACCACAAGACCCATTGATATCCTGGCTGGAGCAGCACGCTCGGTGGCTGAGGGAAATCTCGAAAGCAAGGTCAACGCTCAAGGCCCCAAGGAAATTGCCCAGCTTGGCGAATCCTTCAATCTAATGATCAACCAGCTCAAAGAGTCGCTGAAGCAACAACATGAAAAAATGTTAGAGCTTTCCGAAAGCGAAGAACGATTCCGGCAGCTGGTGGAGAACTCTCATGAATTGGTTTCTGAAGTTTCAATGGAGGGGGTGTTGCTCTACGTCAGTCCCAATCACGAAAACATCCTGGGATGGAAACCTGAGGAATTGGTAAATACTCCCGTGCTGAACCTCGTACGTTTGGACAAGGTGGAAGAAGCAGCGCAAGCGCTGGAAGAACGCCATTTCAGTGGAGTGTTCCCAGTCAAAACCAAGGACGGCAGTTCCCGTTGGCTCGAAACAACCAGCTCAGTCTTTGACAAACCAGACGGCAGCAAGGTGGCCGTCTTGGTAAGCAGGGATATCACCACCAAATTGGAGGCAGACAGGAAAAGAAAGAATCTGGAAGAACAACTTCTTCAATCGCAAAAGCTGGAATCTCTCGGAACACTTGCAGGGGGCGTTGCTCATGATTTTAACAATCTTTTGACCGTCATCATCGGCAATCTTCATTTCGCAAAGACTGACACCGATGACGATTCATCAACGGACCTTTCCATCGATGAAGCGCTTACTGCAGCCGAACGAGCAAAAGAAATCGTATCGCAAATCCTCACCTTTTCTCGGAAAAAGAGAGAGCAGCTCGAACCCCAAGACCTTGGCAAAATTGTCACTGAAGCTTCCGGGCTACTTTCCTCACTCAGCCCTGCAAACATCCAATTTTCGATTCAGGTAGATAAAACAGCCTCACCTGTACTCTGTGATCAAACACACATGCACCAGATCATTACCAATCTGGGCACCAACGCCATCCATGCAATGGAAACCACAGGCGGCGAGCTAAAGGTTGAGTTGAACAGCCTCGCACTAGACAGCAGCTTTCGGAAAAAGTATTCAGACCTGACCTCAAATCACGCTGTTCACCTCTCCGTAGTCGACACAGGACAGGGCATGGACAAAGAAAGTCTGACCCGCATTTTTGAACCATTCTTTACCACCAAGGCAGTAGGAAAAGGGACGGGGCTAGGACTTTCAGTGATCCACGGAATCATCACTTCCTTGGATGGAAGAATTCATGTAGAGAGCGAATTTGGAACAGGCACCTCATTCCATCTCTTCTTCAAAGGCGCGACATCAAAAGCTCCAGACGGCACACAAGAGGAGACCACCACATTTAAAACCAACACCAAAGGTAAGACCATTGCCTTGGTCGATGATGATGCCGGTGTCAGGCGAATCACTGCGCGCTACATCAGGGCTTTGGGATACGGATGCAAGCAATTCGAATCAGGAGAACAATTGATCGAAAATCTTACCACAAACAGCGACATATCAGCAATTCTCACAGACCTCTCAATGCCGGGAATGAGTGGCATCCAAGTCACCGAGGAGTTACAGAAGAAAGGAATGTCCATACCGGTCATTCTTATTACGGGAAATGCCAATAATCTACCCGAAACAAAATTGGCCGACTTGGGGATTCAGGATGTTTTGGAAAAACCGTTCAGTCCAAGCACCCTCGCGGAATCCCTTGAGAACGTAATTTCAAGAGGACCAGCCCCTTCACTCTAAGCGTCGGTAATTCCTGCATTCAGGCTCCCCCTTCGATAACCCAATGGGTCCACGGTGACCTGCGTGTAGCCCAAGGCCTTGATCGACTGAACGAGCGATTCATCAGGGCCCGTTTCGAAAAAACGCTTCATCTCCTCAGGTCCAAACTCAATACGAGCCAAAGAACCACTGACCTTGAGTTCGTGATGCCTTACTCTCACCTCTGAAAATCCAGCCGTCCTCAGCGCTTTCTCCGCACCTTCGATCATTGCCAACTTTTCAGGGGTCACTGTTTCTCCGTACGGAATTCGGGAGCTAAGGCAGGCCATCTCAGGTTTATCAGCCGTAGGAAGTCCCAACTCCCTAGACATGGTTCGGATATCTTCCTTGATCAAGCCGGCTTCCTTGAGCGGTGCCCTCACCTCAAACTGTCGCGCTGCCTGAGCGCCCGGGCGATGATCACTAAGGTCTGTGTTATTCTCACCGTAGGCAATAACCGCATAGCCACGCTCTTCCGCCATGGGAGCCAGCTTGCTGAACAAGGCCTGTTTGCAGAAGAAGCATCGGTTGACCGGATTGGAAACGTATTCAGAGTTCTCAAATTCATCGGTACCGATCACCTCGAGGGGAAACCCAAACTCCTCTGCCAGTCCCTTGGCCTCATCCAGCTCAGCACGGGGCAGGCTTGGAGAATCCGCAATCACAGCCAGCATACGATCCCCAAGGACACGATGAGCCACAACCGCAAGCAGCGCAGAATCGACACCTCCGGAAAAGGCGACCATGCAGGACTCATAGTCCCTCAAGACGGATTCCAACGTTTCCATGTGGGATGTGACAGACACGAGTCAAGAAACTGCCCTTTCCTGCTCAAACTGTCCAGTGGCTGGAAGATCATTGCAATTGTCCGACGGAAACTCATCCTCCGCTGCAAAACTCCATGTCTCGCAGATCCGGCAAAAAGAACGATTCAACAGCTTCGCGACTCTTGGTCAGTCTCCTTACAGGGGCCTTTTTCCTTGGGGGGTTGGTAGGTCTTTTCTTTCTTCTGATCAATCCGATCTATCTCCATCTCGCTTCCACAACGTGGACGGAAACGCCCTGCACTATCACTTCCAGCAAGCTACATGAAAGCAGAGGAGATGACGGAAGTTCATACAAGGTGGAGATCCAATATGATTATGAATTCGAGGGCATCAGCCACACTTCAGACCGATACAGCTTCACAAATTTAAAATCGAATCTGGGAGGCAAGAAAAAGAGGGCGGCCGTCAAGAGTCTTCCTGAAGGCAAGGCAACTGTCTGCCTCGTGAATCCAAGGAACCCAGAGCAGGCGGTGCTGGACAGCAAGCTCTCCATCGACATTGTCTTTGCAATCCTACCTTTGATGTTCGCCGGGATTGGAGGGCTTGGGCTTTGGAGCACGCTAAAAACGTTCGCATCAACTCCCAATGTGCAAGGCCGCAACTTGCCCGGCGGTTCTGCCACTTCCCCTCACCTGCGATCCAGCCCTGGTATGTCCGATCTAAAACCAGAGGTAGGACCGATAGGCTCCTTCATCGCGATCTCAATCTTTGCCATTATCTGGAATGGAATCATCTCAGTGCCCGTCTTCAAGATCATCGAGGGATTCAAGAACGGAAAACCCGAGTGGCTGCTGACCGTCTTCATAGGAGGACTGTTTGTACCAATCGGCCTGCTACTCCTCGTCTTCATGATCAAGATGTTTCTCGCCCTGTTCAATCCACGCATCAAGATACAGGCTGATGTCAGTCACCTGACACCAGGACAGACTCTTTTCCTAAAGTGGCAGGCCGTGGGTTGGGCCTCACGTTTGAAGGCCATATCGTTTGTTCTCGAGGGAACAACCCGACCAGGTGTCGGGCGAACCAAACGCCGGGGAGATACATCGATAAAGAAATTTGCAGAGATCGAGTCAACGGTATTTGAAGCCCCCGAAGCCGTGACTGAAGGAAATTGCGAAATCGTCATCCCTGAAGATGCCAAGTCCTCCAATGAAGATTCCAATCCCAGAGTCCAATGGAGGCTCAAGGTCAAAGGCGTCATCCGTTTTTGGCCGGACATCGATATAGCATTCCCTGTCCATATCCTTCCACAGAACGACCTTTGATCATTCTTTTCCAGTCGCTACCTTGGCTTCATACGTCGCCAAAGTCGCCTTCAACTTAGGTAGAAGCGTCTCATCCCTACATCGGGATATGGCCTCTTTCTGAAGTCGAATTGCAGCATCGATTTCCCCTTTTTCGCAATGCGCTCTGGCAAGTGTATCCGTGATTGCCGGGATTCTTCCCTGACTCATATCATAGGCAGCACGGGCCGCAGCAATCGCTACTTCTATATCCCGCGCGGCAACCCTTTCATCGGTGAGGATCGACCATGCAAATTGATTCAGTGTCAGAGGATTACGGGTCTCAAAGCGTACAATCTCCATTCCCAACGCCCGCACTTTCGGCCCGGACTCTCCGTGAGCCACTTTCGAAAAATAATCCTCCAGCCGTTTCTCTTGTGTCTGATAAGCGAGGACGCGCTCAATGTCATACCACCCGCGCTGCATTCGTCTGACGGTTCTGTCGGCATCTCTCAGACTTTCTCCATGCCAGGCGAACCTGCCCTTCTGATCCACAATGAAAGCATAAGGATAACTCTCCACCTTGAACGCTGCCATGTGCGCCATCGTGGATTGATACTGAGCATCCTTTCCTATCGTGAACACTGGCGTCACCTCGATCTTCCTACAAAGCTCCTTGGCAACACTCACCTCTTGATCAAGAACGACATGAATCCGAACACCGGTCTCTTTCCAACCTCGCGCATACGAATTAAGCCTCGCAAGAAAATCGCCCTCTGCATCAGCCCATGATGTCCAGAACACGCGTACTTCAATTCCCTTCTCCTTCGTATCTTCAAGCGCTTCATTCAGCTTGAGCGCAGGCGCAGGCTGTCCCAACCGTGCTTCATTCGCCTGACCCCCAACCGCAATCATCAAGATGAACACGACGACGCATGGAATGAAACTCTTGGGGAGCATGGGCCTAGTCTCCGCCTGCCTTGCCTCATGGTCAAGGCACGAAAAAGCCCGCCACCTGTTTCCAGGCGCGGGCTTGAATCATTGAGGACTATGTCCTAACTACATGATCCGCTTCAACCAGGCCTTATCGCCTGGAACAGGGATCTCGTAGCGTCCTTCCGCATTTGGCATGGAATTCGGATTGGCATCCCATGAGAACTTCCCAGGGAGCAAGCTCAACTCGGAGTTGAATGCATCTTCCCATGACACAACCTTACCAGAGTAGGTTGCCATACGACCGAGGATCGAGGTCATCGTGCTCTTCGCACCATACTCAGCCTCGTTGTATTCATTGTTGTTACGGATCGCGTCCATGAGGTCATCCCATTCCTGCTGGTATGGGTTGGGGTCGCGTTGACCTTCAGCTGGCTTGTGGCGCCAACGATTGTCACCATAGATCATGAATTTGTTTACATCGGCACGTCCTTTTGTTCCGGTGACATACTCGGAAACACTGTTGAAACATCCGCGGATGTGACGGCACTGACTGTAGTTGCGTGAACCATCAGCGTATTCGAATTCAACAAAGTGGTGATCAAAGATCTCACCATTGTCGACTCCGTCACGCACTTCACGTCCACCCATGCCCTGTGCACGCACCGGGTAGCTGCCTTTGATCCAGTTGATGACATCGATGTTGTGGATGTGCTGCTCATTGATGTGATCACCACAAAGCCAGTTGAAGTAGTACCAGTTACGCATCTGGTATTCCATCTCCGTGAGCTTGCGTCCGGCCTTCTTCTCGAGATCGGCACGACCACGGGTCCATACTCCGTTACCATTCCAGTAACAACGCATGGAAGTGATATCACCAATGGCACCGTCCTGAAGACGCTTGATGGTCTCCATGTATCCGGTCTGATGATGACGCTGTAGACCAACCCCAACCTTGAGGTTCTTCTTCTTGGCTTCAGCAGCTGCCTTGAGCACCTTGCGAATACCGACAGCATCGGTCGCCACGGGTTTCTCCATGAAGATGTGCTTGCCCTGCTTCACTGCCTCTTCGAAATGAATAGGACGGAATCCAGGAGGCGTGGTCAAAATCACCACATCAGCTTCTGCAATCGCCTTCTTGTAGGCATCGAACCCAGTGAACTGGCGCTCTGGCGGGACGTCCACCTTGTCGTGATGTTGCTCACGGATAATGCTGAGCTTGTTGAGGAGGTTGTCCTCAAACGCATCAGCCATGGCCACGAGCTTGACGTTACCAATTCCGAGACGAGAAGTGCTGAGAGCCTGATTGGCTGCACCAGTTCCACGACCACCACAACCGATCAATGCCAGCTTGAGAGTGTCGTCAGACTTGGCGTGTGCGAACTTCTCCACAGCCAGTGTTCCAATCGCTGCCGCCGAAGCAGCAGATGATGTCTTGATAAAGCCGCGGCGATTCAATGCCGAGCCTGTCTTAGGGGTTTTGTCCATAATCCGGGTTGTTTCTTTATTCTGATTCTAAGTTCCTGAAATTAGTCCAACTGGACACCATTATTCCACCATTTGTGCATTTCTTCAGGAGAAGGCACCTTCAGAGGTCGCACGATTCGCATTCCAAGGAATTGGGCATCCGTATGATACCAGATGCTCTTTGGAAGCTGAGGATCCTGGATCTTCCAATCCGCGTGAGATTGGATTCGATGAGATGAACGCAGCACTTTCGGCGCATGATCCCATGAACCGCCGCGCACAACGTGAGGATACGGTTTGGAGGAATAGACCGTAGGATTGTCAGCCTGCGCATCATTGTTCAGATAGGTCTTTGGGTCATACTGATCAAAGCACCACTCGGCGACATTACCATGCATGTCATAAAGTCCCCATGGATTGGGCTTCTTCTTACCCACGCGCTGATACTTCCAATCGCTGTTGTCCTCAAACCACGCATACTCACCAATCTGAGAAGGATCATCACCAAAGTGATACGCAGTGGTGGTTCCTGCCCGGCAGGCATATTCCCATTCTGCCTCTGTCGGCAAACGGTGGAATTGACCAGTCTTGAACGTCAGCCACTGACAAAACTTATTGGCGGCATGATGCGTCATACTGATGGCAGGGTAGTTGTCTTTGCCCATGCCGAAACTCATTTCCACATAAGGCTTGGTTGGGCGACTGCAGGCATCCACCAACTTCTTACGTGCCTGTTCAGCAGGAGAAAGCGAAGCCAACTCTACCTCGTTCGGATACATGAAGAGTTCAAACTGATTCCAGGTAACCTCGTATTTACCCATCCAGAATGGATCCACCTTCACCTTGTGCTGTGGACCTTCATCCTTCTGACGTCCCTCTTCTCCTTCAGAGCTTCCCATGACGAATTCGCCACCAGGAATTGGCACCATTGAATAATCCTCCAAAGATCCAGGGATCTGAGTCGTATATGCCTTCATCTCAGCCGGTGTCTTTTCTGGTGACTTCGCAACGATTTGCTCATGGAACAGCTCGATCAGCGCGAGATTATCACCGGCGTCTTCAGTTGCCTTCTTCTTGGGGCTCAGCGTCAAACCGTCTGGCCAGACAGCACCTTGATCAATCCAGAGCTTCAAAGTCTCCTGCAGCTCCTTGTCGAGAGGTCCTCCCTTAGAAGCTGGAGGCATCAATTCATCATCATCTGCATCCAGAGTGGTGAGTTTGTAGAGGCGGCTGCGGGCAGACTTCCATGGCTTCAATGAAGCTCCACTGTCTCCCGTGGTCAAAGCAGCTTTCTCAGAGGTATAGCTGAGGCTGGCCTTGTCGTAATCATCACGATGGCAAGCCACACAGTTGAATTCCAAAATCGGCTGCACATCTTCAACAAAGCTGATGCGGCGCACCTGCTGAAGAGTCTCACCTTCCGGCCATTCTGCGCCCTGCTCAATCCACTGCTTCAGGACATCCATCTGGGTTGGATCAAGAGGCTCAGAAGGAGGCATGATATCATCATGATCCTCTGGAAGAGCAGTCAGAGTGTAGAGAGAGCTCTTGGCCGGATTCCCCGGGACAATGGCTTCACCACTGTCACCACCTGCAAACGCAGCCTGCTTGGTATCCAGCCTTAGACCACCCTTGTCCTTCTTGGGACCATGGCAGCCGATACAGGCCGATTCCAACACAGGTTTGACCTGGGTCTTGAAATTCACTTTATCTGCCGCCAAAGAAGAGAAAGCAGACATTACCAACGCTGCACTCAGGCACAGCAAACGCTTACTTGAAAAAACTGAGGGTTGAAACACGGGACGCATCGTTCACGGGAGGTTGAGGTTTGTCAATGTGCTGACGTCGCCCAAGCAAAATTCGTTCAATCGAATTTTAACGAATATTGCCCAAATACGAATCAGATTGGCGAATGAACCATTTACCTTTAACAGATTGCGCATGGCCAATTACATGATTCAGGACTTCGACGCACTGGAACCCACACGCTGCCCATGTGGCTGGTCCAAACGCGCCTTTGCCACGCCTGACAACACCACTGCCACCATGCATGTGGTCAAGATTGAGGAAGACAGCAAGGTTCACTATCACAAGAAGATGACGGAAATTTATTTCGTCTTGGAAGGAGAAGGCCACATCGAGCTCGATGGAGAAAAACACCCACTCAAGCCCATGACCTCCGTGTTCATAAAGCCCGGCTGCCGCCACAGAGCCGTAGGAAATTTAAAGATCATCAACGTGCCCATCCCGGCATTTGATCCCGAGGATGAGTATTTCGACTAGAGTGATTTGTGCGGATCATTCGTCCCGCCCCAACCAGTAATTAGGTTTCCTCATCAGATGAGCAACCGCCAACACAGTGATTCTCTCCTCGCCCACCAGATAGATTAGACCGTAGGGAAACCTTGGCATCAGATACCGTCGATAGGGGTAGGCAATTAATCGTGATACTTCGGGAAATCTCTTTACGAATCCCGCTGCTCGCGCGATCGCATCGACAAAATCCTCCCCCAGACCACTTACTTGCTCTTCGTAGTATTCGTAAGCTTGCAGAATCTCCTCTCTTGCCCCCTCAGAGAATACGATATCCATTCCTATTTCTTTGATCGGAGCTCCTTAAACAATTCCTCTTCGGTCACATAACCAACGCCTTTGTCACGAATCTCCAAGTCTCTTGCCTTGGCAACTTCCAACCAAGCTTGATCAACCTCAGTCAAAGGCTCCGATTTCAAACTCTCCATCAGGCAATTAGCCAACATCTCCCGCTCCACAGCAGTCAGACTCAGAGCTTGTTGTTGAATCTCTTCCAAAGACGATGACATGAACGGACCCTATTCAATCAACGACTCCTGTCAATTCGTCCATCACCTCTTGTTCTTCGGATAATCAAATTCCACCAGCGCCCCCGTCCCGGGAGCTATCTGAGCCCAATCTTCCACATTGATATCGAGATAAGCGACGCCGCAGGTCGGCAGGTGCCCTATGGATTCATTGGCCAACACATTTGCCAGATCAGAGAATCCAGGATTGTGCCCCACCATGATCACGCACTCCCAATCAGGCTTGAAACTCCTCAAGACCTTGAATAGTTCATGCAGCCCTGCTTCGTAGATATCGCGAACGGTCAGGATCTTCTCTGGAGAAAAACCTATTTCAGAAGCAATCGTCTTGCCGGTCGTGATCGCTCTGAGAGCAGGCGACGCCACAAATGCATCAGGCTGCACCCCCGCATGTGTCAGACGCTTCCCCATCTCAGGAGCATCGCGCAGTCCGCGCTTGTTTAAGGGGCGATCAAAATCATCCAACGAGGGATCTCCCCAGTCAGACTTCGCATGGCGGATGATAATAAGACGCTTCATCTGTTGAAAACTGGGAACAGTATTCGCTTTAATCCCGTCCGAAACAATCATGAAGCCCACGCGTAGAAAGTTCATTCAACAGACCGCCCTCCTCTCAACGGCCTTGGCATCCCACGTCTCGGCCCAAGACAGCGAAACGCCAAAGACCAAGATGACCAAAAACCTCGTCCCTGGAGCCATCGGAGTCAAAGTCAGTTCCCAACGCGAACTCAACGATCTCGCCCACAGACACGGTTTCCAATCCGTGGAGCCACGCGCCGCTGAGTTCGCAAACTACTCACAGCTTGAAATGGACGTCCTTCAAGCAGACCTGAAGGAAAAAAATCTCAGCTTCGGCTCCACCGGACTCCCCGTCGACTTCCGCAAGGACGAAGCCACCTTCAAGACCGGTCTCGCCAAGCTTCCATCCATCGCCGCTGCGTTGAAGAAAGCCGGTGGCACACGCATGAACACATGGATCAAGCCCGGCAGCAACAGCCTCACCTACATTCAGAACTTCAATCAACACGCCCTCCGCCTCAGAGAAATGGCGCGCATTCTCGGTGATCATGGCATTAAACTCGGACTCGAGTACGTCGGAACACTCAGTCTCCGCGTGAAGATGAAATTTGCATTCGTGCACTGCATGGCTGAAACCGCAGAACTCATCACCGGCATCGGAGCCACCAACGTTGGGTACGTTCTCGACTCATGGCATTGGTGGACCGCACTTGAGAACAGCGACGACATCGCCAAACTGACCAACGATCAAATTATCGCTGTGGATCTGAACGACGCCCCTGTAGGCATCCGGATGGAAGACCAACAAGACAATCGTCGCGAACTCCCAGCAGCCACCGGCGTCATCGATCTACGCTCCTTCCTCAACACCCTGAACAAACTCGAATATGACGGCCCCGTCCGCGCAGAGCCCTTTAACAAAAAACTCTCCCAGATGGAGAATGAAGAAGCCTGCGCAAAGACCAGCACCGCCATGGACGAGGCGCTGGGTTTGATTTGGTAAAATTTGTGATCGCGACCTCGAATCCTTTCTAAAAGCCCCCCTCCCTATCTCACAATGAAACAAGCCATCCTACTTCCACTCTTTCTCTGGCTCGCCGTATCAAACTCATTCGCAGCACCTTCGATCAAGGTTAAGACAGAGAAGAACTCTTCGATCTACAGAACAGGCGAAGCCGTGGAGTTTCAAGTCCAGGTAGTAGGAGCGGAAGGAGCGGCCAACAGCACAGTCGACTACGTACTCTCGGAAGACGGGTTCAAAGAAATACGCAAAGGCAAATTAAAGCTCAAAAATGCAAAGGGCTCCATTGAAGGAATCATGAACACACCAGGATTTCTTCGCTGCGTGGTCAGCTTCACACCTCAGAAAGGAAAAACCCTTCGAGGCGTCGCCGCAGCAGCCATTTCACCACTCAAAATTGCAGCAAGCCTGCCCGCCCCTGAAGACTTCGATTCCTTTTGGAAATCACAGAAATCCAAGTTGGAAAAAGTGGCCATGAAGGCAACGCTGACACCCGTCGAAAATGCTCGTGCGAACTGCTTCGACGTGCAGATCACCTGCGTCGGCAAACCCGTCTCCGGCTACCTCGGTTTACCCAAAGAGTCCAAGCCAAAGAGCCTCCCGATCATCCTCTGGGTTCACGGAGCCGGCGTTCGTAGTTCCAGTCTCGGCAATGCTGTTCAGGGTGCTGAAAAAGGCATGATCTCCATGGATATCAACGCGCATGGGATCCCTAACGGGAAACCAGGCAAGTTTTACAGTGATTTGAATTCAGGTGAACTCAAGGGATATCGACACGCAGGACGTGAAGACCGTGAAACCATCTACTTCAAAAATATGTATCTCCGATTGGTTCGCGCTCTCGACTACCTGACTGCGCTGCCTGAGTGGGATGGAAAAACCGTGGCCGTCGTCGGTCATAGCCAAGGTGGTCTCCAAGCACTCGTAGCAGGCGGCCTTGATTCGCGAGTTACGTTTATTGGCTCAGGAGTCCCAGCCGGTTGTGATCACACCGGCGCAGCCGTCGACAGAATCAGCGGATGGCCCAAGATAGTCCCGACCGTAAACGGAAAGCCTGATCCAAAAATTTCGAAAGCCTCCCGCTATATCGACGCCGTGAATTTCGCCAGCCGCTGCAAAGCCGAAGCCATCATGAGCGTGGGATTTATCGACCCGGTCTGCCCTCCCACCTCATGCTACGCAGCCTACAATCAACTCAAGGGACCCAAGACCGTCTTGAATGAACCAACCATGGCACACGCCGGCCCCGCCCACATCAAACAAGCCTTCCTAGAGGCACTCATCAAACACAGCAACCGATGAGGCAATCACCTTTGTGGATTATGGTTTAATCCCATATCCAGCGTCTGCATATATCGTTCAGATCTATGACCCTCAGGCAACCGCCTTCTTTTCTCCTGCAGAGATCACGGTTGTCACGGTGGCATCACCGGTGACGTTGCAGACCGTGCGCATCATATCGAGTGGTCGATCGATGCCGGCTATCAGAGCGATACCCGCTGCAGGAACGTTGATGGATTCAAGAATCACGATCAGCATGACCATACCCGCCCCTGGCACAGCTGCGGTTCCGATGGAGGCAAGCACGGCTGTCAGCACGATCTTGATCTGATCACCAAACTCGAGAGGAATTCCCAGTGCCTGCGCAATGAAGACGGCTGCCACACCTTGATAGAGAGCCGTGCCGTCCATATTGATCGTGGCACCCAGAGGCAGGACAAAGGAGGTCACTTCATTCGATACACCCAGTTCCTCACGGCAACGCCTCATGGTCACCGGAAGCGTGGCACCACTCGAACTGGTGGAGAAGGCAAGCAACTGAGCTGGGCCAAGTGCTGAAAGAAATTTTTGCAGGGAAATCTTGGCTACGAATTTCACCAACGGAAGATAGACAATGCACACATGAAGCAGGAGACCAAGGATCACACAGAAGGCGTAAAAGCCCAGTCCCTTCATGAGATCAACCACCCGACTCGGATCATCCTTGGCCAGCCCGACAATCGTGCTGGAGATCAACGCAAAGACACCAATGGGAGCAATCAACATGATCATCCGAACCATGAGAATGACCATATCACCCAAGCCTTCCACCACATCCACTACTGGCTTCGCCTTATTCCTCGGCATTCTCACCAGAGCCACACCCGCCAAGAGCGCAAAGAAGACCATCTGAAGCATATTACTGTTGCTTGATGCGGATCCAAAGAAGTTGTCCGGCACCATGTCGACCAATGGCTGCAGAGCTGGCCGCCCCTTGACCTGTACCACGGTCGCCATCTTGGATTCCAAGACACCTGCCCCATCGTGCGCAAAGCTATCGCGCAATTCCGCCGGAAGCTTCTCGCCCGGTTTGAAGGTATTAACGACCAAGAGACCGATACTCACGGAAACCGCCGTCGTGGCGATGTAGATCCCAATCGTCTTGGTTCCCATCCGACTCAGTTTATTGAAGTCACTTAACGACGCCACACCCGCAATCAATGACGTCAGTACCAACGGCATCGCGATCAATTTGAGCAGACGCAGAAAGATATCACCCCATGGAAACACCCAGTTGCGACTGAACTCCGCCCAGCCACCCGTTCCTGATTTGGAATCGAGATAGGACACGACAAAGCCAAACGTAAGCCCCATCGCAAGTGCGATCATGATTTGCCAGTGAAGCTGACGGTGCCATCCTGATTTCGTTTTCTCGGTCATCGTTGATTGATTGTTTTGAAATGGGTCAGTTTAAGAAAAAGCCTTTGATTCCCTTGAGAGGTGGTTCGTATCGCTTGGCAGCAGTGGTCCTGAAATCCTCCCTCAATCGAGTGGACGCCTGTGCCGCAAAAACTGCATCACTTGCGACACAAAGCATGAACCAGAAAAAGAATATCCCCTCCCCATTAATTCCACTTCCACTCGTTGCCATCAGAAACATGAAGCCCACAAAACACAGTCCAGGAATACCAAACACCCGGAACGATGTTCTACCAGTCACCTTCTGAATCGATTTGGCGTTCATCCCCTGCCACATCGCAATTCGAGGAATCGCCAACATATCGGCTATGAAGATCACGACGAACATGAAGTAGATAAAAAAGTATTCCTCATCCCGCTCATCACTCAGCACGAACAAAATGATATCAAATAGGATCACAGCGACTGTTGGTCCCAGAAAGATACGCCACATGGCCTTCAGCTGATTCTTGATGATTTCATCAACGGACGCCGTGGTCGCCAGGAGGAGCTCGATGGCTCCTGTCCTTCTATCTTCAAAAAAGCGAAATCCAGAATCCGATATCAACCAGAACCGATAAATGAGATGAAGGGTAAACATCGTCATCATCGATCCAGCCGTATGGAGCCAATCGTTATCAAACTTGATTGCCAGACAGACGTAAATAACAACGACCAAGCCCAGCACAAACCAAGGGAGAATCCTCTTCAATCGACCTCTTTCATTCAGCCAAACCATGAATCCCTCCCCCAACAATCCAGCTCTTCTTGCCGCCCTCTCTCTTCCCGCCCCCATGTTTACTTCAGCCAGTCTTTCTCTGAGTTTTTTACGCCCGGCAGTTTCAGGCCTGTCCTGCCACTGACGAGGCAACAACCTGATTGCTCCCACCAAGAACAAGAAACTCAAGAGGAGCACAGCAACACTATTCCAAATCAATGCATTCCCTATGGAAAGGCCGGTCAATCCATTGGTCTGAATGACAAAATAGCCAGCGGACGGATTAAAAAGATTCACCCATCCCATAATCGCCATGGCCAAAGCCTGCGCTTCTCTGGAATGCCCCATGTTCTCAGCTACGATCGCTGCCCCACCTACGCTCAAAGCCCACAGACCTATCGTAAAAAAAACAAGTATCCCAGTGGTCCGGGCCATGGCTTGCTTGGGAGTTTTCGAGATCACTGAAACAAAAAGCCCCACAGCCAATGAAAACCCCATGGTGTTGATCAATACCAACGCCATTTTCCAGACATCCGCCACCATGACGCCACCCATCAACACCGGAATAGCCAGAATGGGAAGAATAGATAGCAGCGAATAGAAGGCACCCAAGGAACCTGCAACGAGCTTTCCAAAGACGACATCAAACGAATTCAAATCCGTGAGAAACAAAAAGCCGAGAGTCCCGTCATCCTTCTCTGGAGCGATGGACTGGGCAGTCGTGCGAGCTCCTATGAAGACACTATAGAGAAGGCAGATGAAGGAAAGTGTGGCAAAGGCCCCTTTCGCAACAGACGCGGTCGGAACAGAGTCGCGCATGGAGCCGAGCACAAATCCTATCACGACCACACCGACGAGCGACGCCATCATGCGGCCCAGATAACTGGATCCCTTGCGCGCAGCAACGCGCAGCTCCCTGTCTACGATTGGGAAAACCATAATTGGATTGCTGGCACCATAGGTGAATCCAATCGATCAAGCCAACCCGCAATCAGTCCTGAATGAAGTAACTAAGATTCTCCAGCTCGATAGCCAGGTTCACATTATTCACCACGACTTCATCGGGCACCATCAACACCACCGGTGCAAAATTCAAAATCCCAGTCACTCCTGCATCGATCAATTCATTGACAACCAATTGAGCAGCTTGTGAAGGCACACAAAGAATAGCCATACGGACACTTTCCTCCTGGACCACCTTTTTCAGATCACCCATTCCAAACACAGGCACCTTGATCTCGCCCTTGATATTCTCCGGATCTTCATCAAAGGCCCCGACAATCTCGAAACCCTCTTTCTCAAATCCACGGTAGGTCATCAACGCACGTCCAAGATTACCCACACCGATCAGAATGACAGGTTGAAGACTGCTGGATCCCAATTGCTCAGAGATCATGGTCGCCAACTGTTCTACCTCATACCCCAAGCCACGACGGCCAAACTGGCCAAAGTAGGTGAGATCTTTCCTCAGTTGTGTGGGCTTCACTCCTGCAGCCTGCGCCAAGGCATCTGAAGACACGGTCTGTATTCCATTCTGGATCAGCCGTTGCAGACAACGCAGATACAGGGACATCCTGTAAATCGTCTTCCTTGGAATATCGTTACGTCCGTTCTTTTTCAAAGCGTCGGGAATGTGCGGGAGGCTTTGAAGCTTTTCAAGGGCCAGCAATCAGATTGAAGCTGTTTTCAGGACATAAACAGGATCAAAACGGCACCGCCCAAGATCACTCGATACCAGCCAAAGGCCTCAAAGGTGCGCGATTTCAGGAACCCCAACAGCCACTTCACAGCAGCAAAGCCTACGATACCAGAAACCAACGTGCCCAATCCGACCATGGCCCAGTCCTCCTGTCCTTGAGCACCATCCTTGAAATGAGAGAGCACCTTATAACCGCTGGCAGCCAGAATCGTCGGCACTCCCAAGAGGAAGGTATATTCCACTGCACGCTTGCGACTCAGCCCCAAAAGGAGCGCAATTATGATCGTTGAACCACTCCGTGATGTGCCCGGAAAGACTGCTGCAATCAATTGAGCAAAGCCCATCCAGATCGCGATTTTCCATGTGATCGCATCCATTCCCTCCTTCAATTGACGTCTCTCCACCACGATGAATGCAATGCCGCCTACGATCAGTGCAATCGCAATTGGGAAGGCTTCTTCAGGAAGTTCGAAATTGAGTTTATCGAGTATCAAACCACCTATCGCAGTGATCACAAAGGACACGATCATCTTCAGGACATAGTCACGCGTGTCCGCCTGATCCAGTGTTCCCAATAGATGTTTCACCCGCTCTTTGAAAACAGCGATCACCGCAATCACCGCACCGCTCTGAATCACGATATTGAACAGATCCGACTGAGGCGTCAGCCACTGTTGAGCGAGCAGCAAGTGCCCGGTGGATGAGATCGGAAGGAACTCGGTAATTCCTTCAATGATCCCCAAAATGATGACTTCAAGCCAGTTGGGCATGGTTCAATAACGTTTCCAAAGCGCGGGGACGAACAACACCAGGATGGCGAAGAATTCGAGACGTCCCAACAACATCAACAAGGACAAGAACACCAGCGTTCCATCCGAGAACAAAGAGAAATTATGAGTCGGCCCCACCGCCCCCAGACCCGGTCCGATATTAAACAGCGTGGCGATAGCAGCAGTCAGTGAACTGTCGATATCCAAAGAAGGTTCAAGAAATCCAACCATCCCGGTAGACAGCCCCAACGTCACACCTGCCAAGGCCACGAAGAATACCGTCTGCATCCGCAACTGCTGGTCAGCCTTGTCTCCATTGAGCTTCACAGCAATAACCTGATTGGGACGAAACGCGGCAATGACTTCCAGCCACACCACCTTGAAGAACAACAACCAGCGACTCACCTTGATTCCTCCAGATGTAGACCCCGCACATCCACCAAGGAGCATCAGGAACAGAAGAATCATTTTGGGAAATGCTGGCCAACGATCAAAATCAGTCGTCGCATAGCCGGTAGTGGTCACGATTGAAACCACCTGAAACAGCGAATCGCGAAAAGCCTCACCGGCAGCCTCACCAGTCCACACAAGGTAGGCTCCAATACCAACAGTCGACGCGGTCATCAGGGACAAGAACCATTTCGTTTCTTCATCCCGCTTCCACTTGTCCCACACTCCGCGCAACAACCAGCCGTAGAGCATGAAACTGATTCCTCCCAGAATCATGAAAATCACCAACCAAAGCTCAATTTTCAAACTGTCGAAATGCGCGATGCTATCGTTGTAAGGCGAGAAGCCTCCAGTCGCCACAGCCGTCATGGCGTGATTTGATGCGTCGTAAAAATCCAACCCAAGCAGATAAAGCCCTGCAAAACAAAGCGCAGACAAAACCACATAAATGAACCACATCCTGAACGCCACTTCCTGAATACGCGTCTGCAATCCCTGTCCGCTCTTGGCCGAGGACTCGTGCCGAAACAACGCCTTACTCCCGACTCCCAAATACGAGAGCAGCGCAACAAACAATACCAAGATTCCCAGCCCCCCAAGCCATTGCGTGAGTGAACGCCAGAGAAGCAATGATCTCGGGTATTTATCAAGATCAGCAATCACTGTGGACCCGGTGGTCGTGAAGCCGGAAATGGATTCAAAAATGGACGCCGCCACACTAAGGCCCGGCTCAATCACCATATAAGGAATCCCACCAAATACACCGCAGAGAATCCACCCCAGCCCCACGATGGCCACCGCTTCTTTGCGAAGAATCTCCATGTTCGCCTTCCGGCCAATCAGATAGAGAGCCATTCCAAAAACAAACGTCGTGGCCGCTGAAATAGTAAAGCCATCCACCGCATCAATTCCCGGCCCATGCTCATCGATGCCAAAGGCGTACGCCAAGCACGTTGCCATCGCCCCGCTGACCAGAATCAACAGCAGTCCCAACAACTTACTGAGCAAACGATAATTCATCAGCGGGTGATCAACTTGACCATGGCCTTCCGGGCCGATGCAGCCACAATCGCATAAACTGTATCTCCTCCATGGATCACATCATCTCCACCCGGCACAAAGGCCTCCTCACGATGCATGATCGCCACAAGTCCGGATTCGGAAGGAAACTTGATCTCTGAAACCTTCTTTCCGGCAACCGAACCATCTTCCGGCACAATTGCTTCGATGATCTCCGTGCCTCCTGCCAGTGTCATGACAATGTGAAATTTGTCCGAGGTAACAAAGCGGAGCAAGTCACGCGAAGTAGCAACACGCGGACTGACCGCTCCAAGGATACCAAGCTTCTCGCTGCTTCGTGAAATGACGTCCGCATAATCAGCACGCTGAATCAAAGCGAGGCAATGACGCGTTCCCAGAGTCTGCGCCTGCAAGCAGGTCATAACGTTGTCCTCATCATCCCCGCTGGCAGCTATAAAGAAATCCGCCTGACCAACCTGCTCTTCCTTCAGTTGCTGTAGAGATGTTGCATTGCCATTGATGATGACCGAGTTCTGAAGAAGCGTGCTGAGAAATTCACACCGCTTTCGATCCTCTTCAATGATCCGAATCTTGAACTCAGTGCCTTCAAACATCTGTGCAAGGGCCAGTCCATATTCCGTTCCGCCAAAGATCACGATCTTCAGACTTCCTTCCGAAGCATCAGCCGGATGCAACAATGGCAGCGCTTTCTGAAGTGCATGTGGTTCGCCAAAGATGGTGACAAGATCACCCGCCTGAAGTGTTTCATCCGCATCTGGAATGATGTTTTCACCAAACCTCTGAATGAACGCAATTCGCACACGCTTGGGGAAAGGTAGTTCACGGATCGGTGTTTCCACCACGTCACTATGCGGTGACACGAAAGTCTGTTGCAGTTCAATCCGTCCTCTGGCCAGTTCCTCCACAAAATCTTTCTCTGGGTTTCTGACAAATTTGGCCAACTCCACCGCAGCCAATCGTTCTGAGCTGAAGAGGTAATCAATCTTGAAGTGATCCTTGTAGTTGAAGAGCCATTCCTCCTGCTGCACCCCCAGGCGCACTCGGGCAATGGTCTTCTTGGCACCCAACGACTTCGCCATTGAGGCAGAAACGAGGTTGGTGTTGTCATCACTGGTAACAGCGAGGAAGAGTTCGCATTCACCGACGTCCGCTTCAGCCAACGAAGTAACCGATGAGCCGGAACCAAGCAGACAGTGAACGTCCAACTGCTCTTCCAATTCCTCAATCAGAGGTTCGGAAGTTTCGATCACGCAGATGTTATGATTGTGGCCGGAAAGACTCTCCGCCAAATGACGGCCCACCTCTCCGGCGCCCACGATGATGATGTTCACGTTGTTTCCTTGTATGCCTCAACACCCTCAAAAACGAGAGCAAAGATAAGAGACATGACGGTTGTAGATGGACTTCAGGGAACGCATTTCAAGAATGCATGCTCATTAAAAGAAAAAGGCGACCTGTAGAATCAGGTCGCCTTCGAAAGATTGGGAGGATCACCAATGGATCAACCGCGACGGCGACGCTTCACGTGCAACTGAGCAAGGCTCTGTGCCAAAGCAGCAGCGACAACAGCAGACTCCTCATCACTAAGTTTTTCACTCAGGCGGGCTTCAGCTTTCTTGCGTGCTTCCTCAGCCGTGGCTTCATCAATGTTATCCGCATCGATGGCCATATCAGTGAGGATGGAAACATTGTTTCCGGTCACCTTCACGAACCCCTCGCCAACTGCGAGATAGCTTTCCTTACCACCACTCTTGGCAACCACCTCACCCGCAATGATCTGAGTCATCAGGGGAATATGGTCCGGGTAGATGCCCATCTCACCTTCCACACCGGGAAGAGTGACCATGTCCACCTCTTCAGAGAAGGTCTTCTCTGAGGGTGTAACGATTTCCAGTTTCATGCTGTTGGCCATGGTTTGGGCTGAATTAGATCAGGAAGATCAGTCGTGAATTTCGTCGATGGTGCCCTTCATGTAGAAGTTATTCTCAGGCACATCGTCGTGTTTACCTTCAAGGATTTCCTTGAATCCACGAACTGTTTCTTCGATCGGCACCTGCTTACCAGCAGATCCGGTGAAGACCTCAGCAACCGTGAATGGCTGTGAGAGGAACTTCTGAATTTTACGAGCACGGAACACGGTGAGCTTATCTTCAGGAGAAAGCTCATCCATACCGAGAATGGCGATGATGTCCTGCAGATCTTTGTAGCGCTGCAACACAACCTGAACACCACGAGCAACGTTGTAGTGCTCTTCACCAACGATGTCGGCTGCCATGGCTCGTGAAGTAGAGGACAACGGATCCACAGCCGGGTAAATACCAAGCTCAGCAATCGAACGCTCCAACACAACCGTTGCATCCAAGTGAGCAAACGTTGTAGCAGGCGCCGGATCAGTCAAGTCATCCGCAGGAACATAAACAGCCTGGAATGAGGTAATGGATCCCTTGTTGGTGGAAGTAATACGCTCCTGGAGGTCACCCATCTCAGCTGCCAACGTAGGCTGATAACCCACAGCAGAAGGCGTACGACCGAGAAGTGCGGATACCTCAGAACCAGCCTGTGAGAAACGGAAGATGTTGTCCACGAAGAGCAACACGTCCTGATTCTTCACATCACGGAAATACTCAGTGATAGCGAGACCGGAAAGTGCAACACGAAGACGTGCTCCAGGGGGCTCGTTCATCTGGCCGTATACGAGTGCCACCTTGGACTTGCTCAGGTCATCCTGATTGATAACACCAGCTTCAGACATCTCAGCGTAAAGATCGTTACCCTCACGTGTGCGCTCACCCACACCAGCAAACACGGAGTAACCACCGTGCTGTTTGGCGATGTTGTTGATGAGCTCCATGATGATCACAGTCTTACCAACACCCGCACCACCGAATGCGCCGACCTTACCACCCTTTAGAAACGGGCAGATCAGATCAACAACCTTGATACCGGTGGTCAACAGCTCTGGAGAAGTGGCCTGCTCTTCGAGCGTCGGTGCCTGACGGTGAATCGGGTTGTAGGCCTCGGCCTCAACTGGTCCACGTTCGTCGACCGGATCACCAATCACGTTGAACACACGGCCCATCACCTTCTCGCCCACAGGCATGGAGATAGGTGCTCCGGTGTCGGTGATGTCGTAACCACGTTTCAGACCCTCCGTGGTGGACATAGCCACAGCACGCACCCAGTTGTCACCAAGGTGTTGCTGAACTTCGAGTGTCAGCTTCTGGGTCTCACCGTTGATCTGGTATTCCACGGTCAACGCGTTGTAGATCTCTGGGAGTTTGTCGGTAAACTCCGCGTCCACAACCGGGCCAATGACTTGAACGATTTTGCCTTTGTTCATGATATATCGGTCTATTGAAATTTTCAGAATTAGCCCATCGTGAGCGCCGCACTGGAGATCTCAAGAATCTCAGTGGTGATCGCTGCCTGACGGAGCTTGTTGTATTCGAGTGAAAGGTCTTTGATGAGGTTCTTGGCGTTGTCGGTAGCGTTTTTCATAGCAACCATACGTGCACTGTGCTCACTGGCTTTGGCCTCAAGCATCATCTGGAAAACCTGGAAGTTGAGGTAATGAGGAAGCAGGCTGCCAAAGACATCATTGGCATTTGGCTCAAAGATGAATTCCAAGCCCTCTTCCGCAAATTCCTTTTTCTCTTCAGCATCGCCGTCCACGCCTGCCTCAAGGGCGGTCACTTCACCTACTGGGAGCAACGTGCGAATGGTTGGCTTCTGAACGAGAGTATTGACGAAGTCGGTATAAGCCACGTCCACCTGATCTACTTCACCATCGAGGAAGAGCTTTTGAACGTGTTTTGAAATCGTGCGTGCCTCAGCGAACTCAGGACTGTCGCTGTAATTGAATTCAGCATTCAGGTTGCGCCCGGTCCGGGAAACAAACTGCGCTCCCTTACGTCCAGCACACACAAAGACAGTGGTCTCCTTGTCGGTCTTGCCAACATCACGAAGGAGATTTCCGTTCAATGCACCGCACAGTCCCTTGTCAGAACTGACCACAAGAACCAGACGCTTCTTCACCTCGCGCTTCTCCATCAAAGGATGGGAGAATTCGCCGGAGGCAGGAGCCACTTCAGCCAGCACGCTGTTCATCAACTCAGCGTAAGGACGACCGCCAAGAGCTGCGTCCTGTGCACGGCGCATCTTCGACGCCGCCACCATCTGCATCGCCTTGGTGATCTGCGAAGTGTTTTTGACCGACTTGATACGTCGGCGTAGGTCGCGTGTGCTAGCCATTTCTGGTCAGGGGATTAGTTGTAGGACTCTTTGAACTCAGCGATGGCTGCCTTCAGAGCCTCAGTGGACTCATCAGTGAGTTTGCCTTCGCTGCGGATCGTTGCGAGGAGGTCAGACTTACGATCAGAAAGGAAGCTCTGGAACTTGCTCTGGAAGTCTTTGATCTTCTCAACGTCAACATCATCAAAAGCACCATTCTGCACACCACCAAGGATGGCCACCTGCATCTCAACAGAGAGCGGGTTGTATTGTGGCTGTTTGAAGATTTCAACGATGCGCTTACCACGCTCGAGCTGAGCTTGTGTCTTGGCATCAAGGTCAGAACCGAACTGCGCAAACGCGGCCAACTCACGGAACTGAGCGAGCTCGAGCTTGATCTTACCAGCCACCTGCTTCATCGCTTTGATCTGCGCGGCAGATCCCACACGTGAAACAGACAGACCAACAGAAACTGCAGGACGGATACCCTGATAGAACAAGTCAGTCTCAAGGTAAATCTGACCGTCCGTGATAGAAATCACGTTGGTAGGAATGTAAGCGGATACGTCACCCATCTGCGTCTCAATGATCGGCAGTGCGGTCAGGGAACCATCTCCGTAATTCTCACCCAGACGGGCTGAACGTTCGAGAAGACGGCTGTGAAGGTAGAAGACGTCACCAGGGAAAGCCTCACGACCGGATGGACGACGCAACACGAGTGACACCTGACGATAGGCGATAGCGTGCTTGGAGAGATCATCAAAAATGATCAGTGCGTCCATTCCGTTATCCATGAACCACTCACCCATGGCTGCACCGGCGAACGGAGCAAGGTATTGGTTGGTGGCAGAGTCGGATGCGGAGGAAACCACCACGATGGTGTATTCCAGTGCTCCAGCCTTCTCGAGAATCGAAATGGTCTGAGCCACGTTCGACTGCTTCTGACCAATTGCAACGTAGATGCTGTAGACAGGGCGGTGATCCTTGTCACCTGCCTCTTCAGCAGCCTTGTTCAGGCGTGCCTGAGAAATGATGGTGTCGATACCAATGGTGGTCTTACCGGTAGAACGGTCACCAATGATCAACTCACGCTGTCCGCGACCGATGGGGATCATCGCATCCACAGCCATGATACCGGTCTGCAGCGGCTGGCTCACTGAGCGGCGCTGAATGATACCTGGAGCAATTTTTTCAACCGGATAAGTGGTGGTGGCTTCGATGTCGCCCTTGCCGTCCACTGGCTGACCGAGTGAATTCACAACGCGACCGAGCAATCCCTTGCCGACTGGCACAGAGAGAAGCTCACCAGTGGTGCGGACTTCATCACCCTCTTTAACGCTGGTGTAGTCACCAAGGATGATGGCACCCACTTCAGTTTCTTCCAGGTTCAACGCGAGGCCGTAAACTCCGTTGCCGAAGTCCAACTTCTCGTTGAGCATGGCTTCGGTCAGTCCTTCGATCTTGGCAACACCGTCACCGATTTCGCGGACGAGGCCGACATTTTCCTTCGCCACCGTGGTTTTCGCACCGGCGATCTGTGCTTGGATTTCTTCGAGTACGTTGCTCATTGCTGTGGTTCTCGTTATGCCCGGACTTCCGGACTAAAATTCATTCTTTCAGGCCTGATTAAAACTGGGATGAGAGCTCGGACAGGCGACCCCGAACACTTCCGTCAAATACATTACTACCCACTTTGATACGCAGACCACCAATCAGCTCACCATTCTCGGTGAATGAGAGGTTAAGGTTGCTACCGTAGAGAGTATTGAGCTTTTCCTGAATGGATGATTTTTGAGCATCATCCAAAGAGACTGCGCTTTCGACTGTCGCGGTGCGATTGGCCAGATCAAGACGCACAAGACGTTCGATATGGGTAGCAATCTGCATGTAGCCGCGTGGCTTCTTCTCAATCAACGCCTTGATCGTCTCAACGATTTTGGCCTCATCCAGCACTCCATCAGGAGCACAGGCTCTGAAGAGTCGCTTGGCTTGAGATTGTTGTTGCTTGGAAACCTTCATGGAATTTCAACTTAAGCAGCCAGCTGCGAATTGGTGTCGTCGATGAGGCGTTTCTGATCGTCTTCGTTGAGGGCCTTGCCGGCAACCTTGCCAGTGGTCTCGACTACGAGACGTCCAACTTCCTTACGAAGATCAGCAAGCATCTTGGCGTGCTCGGCTTCCGTGGCCTGGCGTGCTTTGGCGATGATCTCTTCAGCAGCTGCAATTGCTTTCTGAGTCTCGGTATCGCGCACCTTCTGAGCGGCTTCACGTGCTTCCTCGATCAAGGAATTGGCCTGTGTGTTGGCTTTTTCGATGATCTCTTTGCGGGTGGCTTCAGCCTGCTCAAGCTCGGCCTTGATCTTGTCGGCGTTCTCAAGCCCTTCAGCAATCTTGGCCTTACGGGTTTCAAGCACCTCGAGCACTGGCTTGTATGCAAGCTTGTGCATGAGGAAAGCCACAATCGAGAAAGCGATCAGCTGGGAGACAAACAGTCCGGTATTGACGCCAAATTCGCGGGTGATGGCCGTCACCGGGTTTTCCGCAGAAGCAGCTAGAATGGAAAATGTATCAGTCATGTCTGAGAAAGGTAAGTGAAGCGCGCGGACCAGCCGCGCGCTTCAAGTCTTCAATTAACCTTTTGGTCCAAGGAAGATCGCGAAGAACACAATACCCTCAGCCAGAGCGGCGAAGATGATTGCGTTTTTCAGAATGGCTCCTGAAGCACCAGGGTTACGTCCTGTGGCTTCGGCGGCCTTCATTCCGATCAAACCTACACCGATTGCAGAAGCAACGGCGGCAAGACCGATATGAAATGATCCAGATAGTGCAGCTAGCATTTTATTGACCTTTCTTATGTTTCAGTTGGTATCAGTAGCCTCCACAGTCTTGCCATGGTCCGACTACCGAAAGTGTTTAGTGTGCGTGCTCCTCGTCGTGATGTTCACACATCAGGGATGTGAAAACAGAAGCGAGTAGAGCAAACACAAGTGCCTGGACAAGCCCCACAAGGAGCTCCAAGCCGTAAAATGGAAGCACCAGAATGCCACCCAGAATCGGGCCGCCAAGGTGCATGATCGTCTCAAGCATGTTCTCACCAGCAAACACGTTTCCGTAAAGTCGGAACATGAGTGCCACTGGGCGAACTGCGATGGAGATGATTTCGATCAAACCAATAAAGATGAAGACGAGCACGAGGAACATTCCCATGAAACCAGAACCATGTCCTTTCACTGCGAAGATGTGATTGGCCATACCACCGGCACCGATGGACTGGATCGACCAGACAACCCACATGACTGCGAAAACCATGGCCATGGCTGCTGTCATGTTCAGATCAGCATTCGCACCCCGGAACAACGGCTCAGTCACATGGAAGTGACCATGTGCATCAGCATGCCCAAAACCGATGGTTCCGATTCCAGGAACCAAACCAGCCCAGTTAAGTGCAATAATGAAGAGGAAGATTGTCCCGAAATACCAAAAGGTCTTTTTGGCGAGCTTTTCACCAAGAATATCAGAAAAGAAGCCAACCAAGCCCTCAACCAGCATTTCCACAAGGTTCTGAAGACCGGATGGAACCATCTCTACGTTCCTTGTCGCCATCTGACATCCGACGATCACTACCAGACCAACCAACCAGACCACGACCATGGAGCTGTTGATCTTGAAGAAGCCCATATCAACGAGGACTGGAGCATGGCGGGGAAGGCCGTGACTGGCTTCTGCGTGCTCACCATGGTCATCATGTGCTTCGTGAGCGGCATCAGTCGCTGCATGCGCAGCGGACTCGACAGCGGCAGAGGCATCGGCAAAAGGATCAGCTGCATTCGCCACAGAGGCGAAAAGAGCAATTAGCAGAACGGCAGCTAGAAATTGGATCTGTTTCATCAGTTGATTTGGCCATCCGTGGATAAAGCTCCACCACGAATGAGGATTCCATCTGGAATCAAAGTAAGGTTGAAACAATCGTAAAAGAGGTTTTTAACGCCTCTTTCATGGGCACAAACCCACCACGCATGTGTGGCAGGCCGGGGAATTAAGCAAATTGTGAAATTTTTCACAAAGTTTTTTTCGAGAAATTTGTTCACATAGGGAACCGGGATGGAATTTACCTCTCTAAAAGGTGCTCTACCGCAAAAAGATAGGCCATTATGGAAATCTACAGACGAATCGAAATTACGAAAGCCCTTCAACAGCATTTGTCGCAAAAATGGCTCTCTAAGAGGCTGAGTCGTCTTCATCGCGCAACACAATCATGTTACGATTGTTAGACCCTCTTGGTGCACACTTGCTGAATTACACACCAAAGCGCACACTTCCCCGCCCCACCCGCCGGTGAGGGACTTTGAATCGGAATGGATGACCGCAATCAATTGGCCAGAGGGTTCTTCACCTTCTTGGCATGCACAGGAATAGCGATCTTGCTGGGCTATCAGCTGGCAACGCCCCTCTACCTGAAGTCTTTGGCTCTGGTGGGACTTACGCTTGGTCTGCTGTGTCTTCCCATCCTAATGAAGCATCACCGATTGTTTCTTCTCCTCAGTTTCAATAGTGCATTGGTTGTTTTCTTTCTTCCAGGAGCACTCCCACTCTGGGTCATGACCAGTTTCATCAGTCTGGGATTCAGTATCCTGGAGCGCGCCACAGCAGGGAGAAAGAGCTATCAACATGTAGCCTCAATCGCCATTCCGTTAATCCTGATGACCATCATCATTTTGGTAACTTCCAAGATCTCGGGAGGCATCGGATTCAGGGCGATGGGCGGTAATTCAGCAGGCGGAAAAAAATATCTGTTTCTGTTTTCTGCTGTTGCCGCGTATTTCGCTTTCGCCTGCTTTCGCCCTCCTCCTCAACAGGCCAAGCGAATGCTTATCCTTTACTTCGCTGTCGGAATCCTATCGGTCTGCACACACATTATCTATGCTCTAGGACCACCGTTCTATTTTCTTTTCAACTTCTTTCCCCCTGAAATGGCATCTCTTGCAGAACTGGAGTTCGGAGGTCCAGGAAGCACAGGAATGGTCCGGTATGGCGGTCTATCAAGCGCCGGTGTCGCCCTATGCATGATGATGCAGCTCACCTTTGGCATCCGAGGACTCCTAGACTTCAACAAACCGTGGCGAATCTCTTTCTATGTTTTGTTCGCCGTCCTCAGTCTTTTCGGAGGATTCCGTTCCCTTCTCGCTTTTCTGATACTCGCATTCACCATCCAGTTCATCTTCGAAGGGCTCACCAAAACCCGCTACACATTTGGAATCATTGCTGCCGCAGTCTTCACCATGGTCTTGGTGTTACCGTTTTCCAGAGCACTCCCTCTTTCATTTCAGCGCGCTATCAGCCTGATCCCCTTCGCAGACGTCGATCCTGCCATCCGAATGAATGCCGAGCACTCAACCAATTGGCGGATCAGCATGTGGAAGGTAGTTCTACCTGAAGCCCGGGAGCATCTTTGGAGAGGAAAAGGATACGCCATTAATCCAATGGATCTTCACCTGGCGAGTGAAAGTGTCAGACGCGGCTATATGGAGCAGTTTGAACCAGCCATGATCGCCGGGGAGTATCACAGCGGCCCACTGTCGGTATCCATTCCATTCGGACTCCCAGGCGCGGCCTGCTTGATCTGGCTCTGGTGGGGCACGTGGATCTATCTCTACCGCTGCCGAAAGTACGGTGACCCTAGACTGCGATCGTTAAACACCTTCCTCATCAGTTACCTGACTGCAAAAGCGATATTCTTCGTTTTTGCCTATGGATCATTCAGCTCAGATCTACAGGTCTTTACCGGACTGGCGGGCATGGCCGTAGCAATGAACGGTGCCGATATTTGCGCTTGGAAGAAAAAGGAAGAGGACGAAGAGCGCAAACTGCGAGAAAGCACCACTCCGGCAACTCAGGAGGCTCAACTGGTATCAACATGACGCCCCTCACCCCTTTTTCCAAACCAAAGCTCTTGGTCCTGGAACTGTGGGGAGTCGGGGACCTTGCTCTTGCCATGCCGTTCCTGAAGGCGGCTTCTGAAACCCACGAGGTCACTCTACTTGCAAAGCCTCACGCATCGGTTCTCTTGGAGCGTTTCGCTCCTGAGGTTCGACTGATTCCAATCGTGGCGCCGTGGACCGCGTTCGAGGGAAAATACGATTTAAGACGTTGGCCGATCAAGAACCTGAGCAGACTGATTTCTCAGTTAAAGAACGAGAACTTCGACATCGCCTGCTCTCCCCGCAGAGACCCCAGAGACCACGCATTGGCATGGCTGATAGGAGCGAGAACTGTAGTTGGATTCGAAGCAGTAGGAAGCGCCTTGTTTCTTGATCGCACGATTCCGGCAAAAGCAGTGGAGCATCGCTACGAACACTGGCGAAAGCTTGCTGAAGATCTGAGAATCAATCTCCCTGCCCGCATTGGAAGCAACAGCTTTAGGAACGCCAAGAAGATCGTTCTCCATTCTGGCGCAGCACAACCAGTCCGGGAATGGCCATTGGAGCGATATGCCCTACTTGCCACCCATGCACGCCGCGCAGATTTCGAAGTCACTGTAATCTGCGATCACCAACAACGAAATGCGTGGAGGCAACTGGGAGAGGACGCACTCATTCCCTCTTCATTGGATGAGTTGATCGAACTCTTTTCTGCTGCTGATGTATTCATTGGAAATGATTCCGGACCAGGCCACCTGGCTGCATTGATGAACCTCCCTACGTTCACAATCTTTGGCCCTCAACTTCCCGAGCTGTTCGCACCAATCCACACGCAGTCAGAATGGATTCAAGGTGGTGATTGCGACTTCAAGCCCTGCTTCGACAGTTGCCGGTATAGCGAACCTCATTGCCTGCTGGCCGTATCACCTGAGAAAGCGTTAACCGCGTTTGAATCCTTCCTGAAGACAACAACAGACAGCCCAGTCGAGTTCGAGAGTGCAACTGTCTCTCTCCCTGATTCACTGCCCGAAGAAGCCGCTTCCGAGATCGATAAAATTCATATCGATCAACAGACCGTCCTGGGCACGCCGCTCGTTCGAACAGACTATGAGGAACTGACTGAAGCCTGCATTAAGAAGGCGCAGGAACAGTCGACACACGTCGTCGATTTTACCAACACCCACATCGTCACGCTGCGCCAAACCAACCCAGCCTTTAGGGAAACAACCAGCGAGACCGATTGGTTCGTCCCTGACGGCATGCCTCTGATCTGGTTGCTCAACTTGAAGGAGCCAGGGCTTAATGACCGCGTCTACGGCCCAAGATTCATGACTCATTTTTTTGAGCACGCAGGAGATCGCTGCTCGCACTTTCTCTTGGGTGCATCGGAAGACTGCCTTTCAAGGCTGACAGAGAATCTGCAGAAGCTCAATCCACACACAGAAATCGTCGGATCCCACCATGGTTACTTCGGAGAAGATGATGAAGAAATCATCATCAACGAGATCAATCAGTCTCGCGCGGAAATGATCTGGATCGGCTTGGGCACGCCAAAGCAACAGGAGTGGATTCATAGAAACCGCCACCGAATCAAACGCGGGGTCATTCTGGCTGTTGGGTTTGCTTTCGACGTCAATGCGGGCACCAAACAGGATGCTCCCATGTGGATGCAACGCAGGGGGCTCACCTGGCTCTTTCGCATGGCCTCAGAACCGCGCAGACTGATCAAACGATACCTCGTTCATAACACTGTGTTTCTTTGGACACTGATGATCGAGACGATCAACGGAAGACTCTTCAAAGACTCGTGATGTAACCCACTCAGGACCCGCTGCGTCTCCTCTTACAATGAAGTCCAATAAGGCACTCCTGATTTTTTTGCTACTGGCTACAAGTGCGCTCTACGCCTCAGCCAAGGATGAAGCAAAAGACGTCAGTAAGCTAACAACGAACGAGATCTCAATTCGTTCTGTTCAAGGAGAGACTACCCAACCACTCAAAGCCACTACAGGAAAGGCGACCGTCCTCATTTTCTCTCTGGCTGATTGCCCAATCTCAAATGCCTATTCTCCGGAATTGAAACGCATCCAAACCGAGTTCTCGAAAAAGGAAATTCCCTTCTACATTGTCTATACAGATCCAGACCGTACCAAGGATGAGATCACCACGCACTTGAAGGATTATTCACTCGATGGATTCACAGCGATTCATGACAAAGCTCACACCTTGGTGAAGGCAGTCGGCGCTCGCGTGACACCCGAGGCTGTCGTTATTGATTCCCAAGGAAACATCACCTACCGCGGTCGTATCAATGATCGCTACGCTGGATACGGCAAGCGCCGACAACACGTCAGCGAACACAATCTCAAGGACGCCATCAATGCAGCCCTCGCAGGCAAGCGCGTCGCCAAGCCCCGGGTGAAGGCACTCGGTTGTTTTATTCCTACTCTCGATTAGTTTCCTTCCTCCGATATGAAAACGTTCATCCGACTCATAGCCCTTTGCGGGATGATGCCACTACTCACCCACGCTGAGTCCCCTACCTTTCACAAGGACATCGCCCCCATCATCTATCAGAACTGCACCAGCTGTCATCGCGAAGGCGAAGCCGGACCGTTTCATCTGACGAACTACAAGGAGATCAAGAAACGTGGGCGACTGATTTTCGACGTCGTTGAAGAAGGGTTCATGCCTCCGTGGCATGTGAGGTCAGCAGATTTGAACTTCGATTCTCCGCGAGCGCTTTCATCAATTCAGAAAGCAACCATCCGCAAGTGGGTGGATTCAGGCATGCCAGAGGGAGACATCAAAGATACACCCGCGATGCCTGAATTCCCTGAAGGCTGGCAGCTTGGAGAACCCGACCTCATTGTTAAAATGACCGAGGCCTATTCGGTGCATGCTGAAGGCCCCGACATCTATCGTAACTTTGTCATCCCGCTCGATCTACCAGAAGACAAATGGATCAAAGCCATCGAGTTTCGGCCGGGAAATTCACGTGTAGTCCACCACTGTCTCTTTTTCTACGACACCACCGACAGCTCCATCAAGGCAGACGCCGCCGATCCGATACCCGGGTTCAAGCGTATGGGACTCGGAGCGGTGCGGTCAGGCGGACTGGGCGGATGGGCAGTCGGCGCCACCCCACGCAGACTCCCTGACGAACTCGCTTTTCACTTCCCAAAAGGAGCCGACCTCATTCTCTCAACCCACTTCCACCCAACCGGCAAGGAAGAGAAAGAACTCTCCACACTCGGGCTCTATTTCGCAGACGCCCCACCCAAGTATCACTTCACCACCATTCAGCTCCCTCCTGTTTTCGGCGCGCTGGCTGGTGTCGCCATCCCCCCAGGCGCCACGGATTACTCCAAGACCGACTCCTTCACACTCCCCGTTGATGTAAAGGCATTCGGAGTAGGCGCCCACGCGCACTATCTTGGGAAGAGCATGGAGATGACCGCCGACCTTCCCGACGGCAAGAAACTGGAACTCATGAACATCCCTCAATGGGACTTCGCCTGGCAGGAACAATACCTCTACGAAGACTTTGTCCTTCTCCCTAAAGGCACGCGAATCAGCGCCAAAGTCACATGGGACAATTCTGCCGACAACCCCAACAACCCAAGCTCACCACCCGTCATGGTGAAATGGGGTCGTGAGTCGCTCGATGAAATGGGCAGCACATCCTTACGAGTCATGACCGAATCCAAGAAAGACATCAGAAGCCTCAACAGCGCACTAGGCAAACATCGCCGCAACACAGCAAAAGAAGCTTTCATCGGGCGCAGGAGGCAATAGCTCGCGCTCTCCTTCCCCGATTCCAAAATTCGCGGATCTTTCCAACGTTTCGTTCTCAGGTCTTCGTGTTACTTTCTTGCCTATGCAGAACAGCAAGTCAGACGGCCCGTTTACTCCGGAAGAATTCCACAAGAAGATGCAGGAATTCATGAAGGGGTTTCCAGGTGGTGAAAACATGTTTTTCAACCAGCCTCCCGCCGCCAAACAGGATACTCCTACGGACGAGCCAGAGACAAAGGAGCCCGAGGAATCCAACGAGGACATCTTCCAGTTCGACTACAAGCCCAAGGACGTCAAAGCCTACCTAGATCGTTTCGTCATCAAGCAAGAGACCGCCAAGAAGGTCCTCAGTGTTGCACTCTGTGATCACTATCACCATGCACGCATGGCACTCGAAGGAAAGGACGTCAAAAACTACGCCAAACAGAACGTCATTCTCGTCGGCCCAACAGGTGTCGGTAAAACCTATCTTGTCCGCAGCATGGCGGAGCTCATTGGCGTTCCTTTCGTCAAAGCTGACGCAACCAAATTCTCGGAGACAGGCTACGTGGGCGGCGATGTGGAAGATCTGGTCAGAGAGCTCGTACGCAAGGCAGACGGCGATGTAAAACGCGCCGAGTTCGGCATCATCTACATCGATGAGATCGATAAACTTTCATCACCCAATAACAGCGGAGGCAGAGATGTAAGTGGACGCGGCGTGCAGACCAATCTCCTCAAGCTGATGGAAGAAACCGAAGTTCCCGCCAAGGCACCAAACGACATCCAAAGTCAGATCCAAGCAATGATGAGTGCGGGTGGCAATTCCAAGAAAAGCCCATCCTCCATCAACACGCGTCACATTCTCTTCGTCGTCAGCGGCGCCTTTGACAGTCTCGACAAGATCATCAACAAGCGCCTCCGGGATGCCACCATCGGATTTGCCGCCGGGTTCAATGAACAGCCCGACATCCCTGAAGAGACATTTGAAGCCGTCGAAACGCGCGACTTCATTGAGTATGGATTCGAGCCCGAGTTCATCGGGCGACTTCCCGTCCGCGTCGTCTGCAATTCCCTCAAGGATGAAGATCTGTTTGAGATTCTGAAATCATCCGAAGGCAGCATTATTCGCCAATACGAACAGTCCTTTTCCGCCTATGGGATTGAAGTCCTTTTCAAAGATGACGGACTGAAAAAAATTGCTTCACAAGCAGCTGAGGAAAAGACCGGTGCCCGCGGATTGATGACCGTATGCGAACGGATTTTCCGCGAACTCAAATACGAGCTCCCTTCCTCCGAGGTAAGTCACTTCGAAGTCACAGAAGGGCTCGTAGAAGACCCAGTCAGCAAGCTCCAAAACCTGCTCGCAGAAAGCCGCAAACAAGAGCGCGCCATCCTCAAGAGTGTGGTTGATGAATTCGGCGAACGCTTCAGAGAACGCCACGGACTCCGACTCAGATTCACCCAAGGCGCTGCAGAACGCATTGCAGAGATGGCCATGGAGAAAAAGCAGGCAGTCCGCGACTACTGCGCTGAGATTTTCAAGGACTACCAATTCGGCATGAAGCTCGTCTCGCAGAACACAGGTCGGGTGGAATTCGAACTGGATGAAGAAGCCGTCAAAGACCCTGACAGCTACCTAAGTGACCTCGTGGTGCGGAGTTACAAAGAAACGCACACAGAATCCAAGGCTGATCCCAAAACTCCCGATCAAGACGAATTAAAATAAGTCCGATAGAATAGCAGATTTATTGCGAATCCACTTGCAGGGGCGCCATTCGTGAGGCACCTCTCAACGCCCGTGTCTGCTATTCCCAAAAAGCGAGGACCATGGAAGGATCGGTTCAAGACCGTGATCCTGGTTCAGCTGCGTCAAGGAATCACCCCTCATAAGGTGGCCTTGTCAGTAGCATTGGGAGCAACTATCGGGCTTTTTCCAATCATTGGGGTCACAACCCTGGCATGTCTGGGGGTAGGAGCATGGCTGAGGCTCAATCAACCCCTCCTTCAGTTGGCCAACTACGCAGCCTTTCCGCTGCAGCTTTGCCTGCTCTATGGATTTCTCCGGACGGGCGAATGGATCACTTTTTCAGAGCCAATCACACTCTCGGCAGGCGAACTGATTGCACTGCTGAAAGAATCTCCCTCAACCTTTTTCAAAGACTTCGGGATGAGCGGACTGAGAACCATTCTGGGCTGGGCTGTGATCAGCCCATTCATCATGGTCGTCTTTTACTTTGCCTTGATTCCAATCCTCAGGAACCTGATGCGGAACTACCGCATTGTGGCACAGAAGAAGAAATCAGCTGTCAGTCCCGGAGAGGTCGCATGATTCCACTGCCTCGATGCAGCGGGGACATAGTGTAGAATGCGTTTCATGCGAGCCCACTTCCGGCTCCCACTTCCAACAGCGCTCACAACGGGCAGAGCTGTCTTCATCGGCATGACCGGCTACAATCTCGGCTACTTCCACGTCTGCCGTTTCCAGCGTGATCTTGGAGATATTGAAGACTTCAGTCGCTTCGGCTTGATGCTTCTCCACAAGTGCAACTACGTCGGCCTTGGCCTTGATCGTCACCCATGCTTCCAGTGATTTACCGATGTTCTTGGCCTGCCGCTCCTTCTCTAGAACAGGCAATACCTGTTCACGTAGTTCAAAGAGCTGAGACCAATCGGTCACTTCTTCCTCAGACCGTGTGAATGAAGCCTCTTCCCAGTCACTTGTGTGAACGGAGTCGCCCTCTGCATGTCCGGGAACGAATTCCCATGTTTCGTCTGCTGTGAATACCAGGATTGGCGACAGCAACTGAGCGAGCCCTTTGACAAGGATGTGCAGGGCTGACTGACTGGAGCGACGACGATGGGCACCGGCAGCATCGCAATACATGCGGTCCTTGATCACATCGTGATAGACAGAGGAAAGCTCTACAGATGCAAATTGACTGATGCGCTGATAAACCACGTGGAATTCGTAGGCGTCGTAGGCAGCTTTTACGTCTGCCTGTAGTTTGGAAAATTGCTCCAAAATCCAGCGATCAATCGAAGCCATATCCTCGAACGCAACCGCATCCTTTGCAGGATCATAGTCGAAAAGATTGGAGAGCTGGAAACGTAGTGTATTGCGCAGCAAACGATAGGTCTCAGCCACCTTGTTGATGCGCTGTTCACTGACCATGATGTCATTGCGATAATCCTGAGACGCCACCCATAGACGAACGATATCCGCGCCACGGGCCTTGATGTAGGCTTCAGCAGTCTGAGGCTTTTGATAGGCGCCACCTTGTGCCTGCTTGCTCTTGGAAATCTTCTGTTTGTCTTCATCCACCATGAAGCCATGCGTAAGCACAGTCTTGTATGGTGCTGATCCGTTTCCTGCCAACGACAGCAGAAGCGATGACTGAAACCAACCACGGTGCTGATCACTGCCTTCGAGATAAACATCCGCCTGCCACTGATTCACACCCTCGGCATCAGGCTTCTGGAGGACGTCCCTCTGTTGAAGCACCGCGCGCGATGATGATCCTGAATCGATCCAGACATCAAGGGTATCAGTCGCTTTCGCGACAGGGTCAGCACCCTGCCAACTCTCTGGTTTCACAAGTGCCCAGAGTTCTTCTGCAGATTTCTGGAACCATGCCTGAGAGCCTTCTTTCTCAAAAAGATCAGCCACCTTGCGAACGACATCACCATCAAGGACAGGTTCCCCTGCCTCGGTATAAAATGCAGGGATCGGCACACCCCATGTGCGTTGGCGGGAGATACACCAATCTGGACGGGACTTCACTGCGCCTTCGATCCGATTGACACCCCAATCCGGAACCCATTTGACGTTGCCGATCTCGGCCAATGCCTTGTCGCGGAATCCATCGTGATCGATCTTCACGAACCACTGATCCATGGCGCGGGAGATCACCGGCGTCTTGGAGCGCCAGCAGTGCGGATAGCTGTGCTTGTAATCTTCGCGAGCAACCAGAGCCCCCATCTCAGTCAACAAAGCCAACACAGCCTCATTAGCCTCGCTCTTGCCCTTCTTCTCAAGGATCTGCTTACCGATCAAATCGGCAGGCATTTGTTGATCTTCTGGCAAGTCATTCGTGTAGGCAAAACGTCCCCTATCATCAACAGGGGAATAAACAGCCAAACCGTTTTCAAGTCCTAGACGATAGTCATCCTGACCATGTCCGGGAGCAATGTGCACGAATCCAGTACCGCTGGAATCCTCAACAAAGGAATCACCAGCAAAGAGCTTTCCTGTCCGTTTGCAGAACGGGTGCTCGTATTCCAGCGCAGCGAGCTCTTCACCCTGAAGCGTCCTGACGATGGTGTGATTCCCTGCCCAGTCTGCTTTCTCCAAGAGTGAGTCCAACAAAGCAGACGCGATCAGAAAGGACTCGTCGTCCACCTGGATCTGCGTGTATTCGAGACGTGAATTGAAAGCCACTGCGAGGTTGGCAGGCAGTGTCCACGGAGTCGTCGTCCAGATCAGGACGAACAAGCCCGGCTGACCAACGACCGGAAACTTCACAAAGACACTCTGACTGACGTGGTCCTCGTACTCGATCTCTGCTTCAGCCAACGCGGTAGCACACGGGATACTCCACCACACCGGTTTCTTTCCACGATAGACGAATCCCTTGTCGATGATGTCTGCAAACATCCGCAACTCGGCCGCCTCGTAGGATTTGTTGAGAGTCAGGTAAGGGTTGTCCCATTCACCAAACACACCCAGTCGCTTGAACTGACCACGCTGTAGATCGATGAACTTCTTGGCGTAGTCCTCACAAGCGGCACGAATGGTTGCTGAATCCGCATCCGCATTACCATCTTTGCGGAGCTGCTGCGTGACCTTGTATTCGATCGGCAGACCGTGACAGTCCCAACCTGGAACGTAAGGAACCTCAAACCCCTGCACATTCTTATGCTTGATGATGATGTCCTTGAGAATCTTGTTCAGCGCAGTGCCAATATGCACATCGCCATTGGCAAACGGGGGACCATCATGCAGGACAAATTTGGGGGCTCCTTGAGATTGGCGTTTTTTCTGAATCTTCCCGTAAATATCTTCATTCTGCCAACGCTCGAGGCGGGCAGGCTCACGCTTTACGAGATCAGCACGCATTGGAAATTCAGTGCGCGGCAGATTCAGAGTCTTTTTATATTCCATACCAATATTTTCGTTGAGGATTCCCAAACAAAAGGGCGCAAACGCTACCAACCACCCTCCCCCCACGCAAGCGCTGTGGAGCTGAAAATAACCGAGTTTACAAAGACGCACGTGGCCGCTCCTTGTCCCGTCTTTAGGCGGCATCCCGCATCTGAATGGCTTCAAAGATGATTTGTAACAAACTGAATCCCCTTTAAGGCCAGGCCACCACAGGGCCAGAGCCGCCTAAAGGCGGGACAACAAACGTGAAGTGACTGCATGCAAAAGCCCTGCTGGAGGTATCACCAGCAGGGCTTTGAAATTTCCGGAACTGTTTGTTGATCAGACCTACTTGATCTGAGCGCTCAATCCCTGCTTGTGAAAGGCAGCTGCCAATTCCTTGGCGCTGTAGCTGCCCTTGATGGTAAAGGTCTTGGAACCCTTCTTGGCATCATGCCCGGTAGCTCCATTCACACTGGCAACGACCTCATCGATAGCCTTCACGCATTTACCACAGCAAAGATGGGCACCAGAGACGGAAGCATTGTTGAGCCGACCATTGCCCACCTTGCCTTCTGCGATCTGCAACTTGGAGTTGTCGGACTTGCCATAGTACCCGGCCCGCCCGATGGCATTGAGTGCTTTCTTGACGGTGGCTGCGTCTCCGGCAGAGACGACAACGGAACCTGCCTTGCGATCCACTTGAACAGATGAACCTGAAACCTTGGAAACGGCACGCTCAACGCCCTTTTGACAGGCACCACAACAGAGATGCACATCTGAAAGCTTCACCTTTGTTTCAGCAGTCGCCACAGAGGCAAAAACAGAAATGGCCACAATCGCCAACAACTTGGATACGAATGATGTAGATTTCTTCATAAGACGGAGCAGATGATTATCCAATCTCTTCAGATGGCAAGTGCGGAAAATGGCGAACTGCACCATCGCCACCCTGTCTTTACCTCATCGAATCATATTCCTTAGAGACTCACAAAGCGGATGACCGTGCGCATCGGAATCCCAGTCAAACTCTTCCTCGCAGTAAAACGTTTCATGAGCTTCCAAGAGAGATTCAGCCTGCTGTTGATTCAGGGTTAGTTCTTCTTTCAAAATCCGCTTATTGAGTTCTGAAAAGAGACATTGAATCAAGTGATCTCCCTTTTGCGGATCGATCTCAAAGGCTTCATGAATTATTCCCGGGATGAGCCACAAGGGACCTTCGCTGTCAGCCCAAACCGGAACAAAGGTCCCTTCCAACGGATGGACTACTTCGTCGAACCGGATATCTGTTGGGTTCAAATTCAGAAGAGCTTCCACAATCTCTTTCCCTTCCCTCTCATACCATGGTCCGGACTCTGAATACTTGAATCGTGCAGGCCCCTTGGCGCCATCAAACGCGCTCGAAACCGATGCAACCGCCCTTCGTGAAGCCTCATCCATATAATTTTACCAACTCTCCAAAAGTGAGTAATCGTTATAAATCTTAATCTAGGTCAGCCAACATCCCTTCCGCGATAAAGGCCACCCCAGGCTCAAACCACCTCGGTGGTGTTTGACGAATTCACATCGACTGCTACTGACAATCGATGAGTTCCTCCTCCATGAATGACGCCTCTTACTGGACAGATGTCGCGGTAGTCGCGTCCCCATCCAATGGTGATATGACGAAGTGACGGCAGGCAACCGTTGGTAGGGTCCAGATCGATCCAGCCGATGCCCGGGCAATACAAAGACACCCACGCGTGTGAGGCGTCCGCGCCCACCAGCTTCTCCGCGCCGGGTGGAGGATCCGTTTCCAGATATCCACTGACATAACGCGCAGATAGCCCCAGTGACCTCATGCATGAAATCTGGAACTGTGCAAAGTCCTGACAGACTCCTCTACGTTTCTCAAAAAACTCAGCAACCGGAGTGGCCACTGTGGTGGCCGTCGGATCAAACGTGAAGTCGGCAAAGATACGTTTGGTGAGATCCTCCGCCGCTTCCAAGATAGGCCGCCCTGCAGTAAATGATTGGGCTGCATATTCTGCGACTCCCGGAACTATCGGAATGAGTGATGACTCGTAGGTGAACTCCATGGCCTCCAGTCCCTTGGCTCCTCGATCGGTCAACACCTGTCCTCGGACGATTTCCCATGAAAGCGTCTCTGATGGTGGAGGAAAAAAGGGCATCCCTACAGCCACGCGACTCTTTGCCGTGATCTCCAGTCGTGAGTGCTCTCTCTCCAGTGAGAGAACGGCGCAATGATTTCCGAAATAATCGATATGGGTCGGGAATTCCCCAATGCCAGGATTGATTGTCAGTTCAAAACCAAGGCATCGCTGCGAAGCCGTCTCACGCGGCTTGAGCTTCACCAAATGATGCGCCTGAGTAACGCTCCCTGAATAATCGTAGAGCGTGGTGTGCCGTAGGTTGTAGGTGATATGGCTCACTGGGAACTGATCTTGGTTTTCAGGAGACTGAAATATCTGTGATTGAGTGCATCGGAAAATCCGACAAGTTGATCATGCAACCGCCCGAGCAGTCCTCCCGCGGTCTCGGGAGTGTTGGAGATCAGCCAGTTGTTGATATCTCCCACTAAAGTCGGTGATACCGTATTATTGATCTCCCCAATCAACTTGCAGAGTTCTGATTCATTCTCTGCGCCTTGGGGTTCAGGAAGTGAACGTGTGTGATTCTCCAGGATGTTGAGATTGAACTTCAATGCTCTCGGGTTGGTCTCATCGAGCAGGAGTTCTTCCAAAACTGTCTCAGGAGTCGGTTCAGAAAAATAACGCATCCGGTAGGTCATGGAGCTATCTGAAATCTCAAGCAAAGGATTGAGAAGAAGCCCGCTTCCTTTGGTGATTTGGATCCCATGCCGAATCAACATACATAGGTTCTGTGAGCGTTCGATACGTCTTCCGATATCCAAGAATTTCCAGATATGCCCTCGGGTCATATTCTCCATCTCGATTCCGGTCAGTGCCGAAAGGTGTGATATCAAATCATGAATCAACGTCTGGATCGCATCCATCGACCGCCTAGTGGGAGCTTTTCCTGGAAAGTCCCTAAGGCGATTCAAAACACGCCATGCATCTCCAGAAAACCGCTCGCGAGCGGAACTCACAATACCAACCACCTTTTGATTAAGATCAGCCACACCACCGATCACATTCGGATCATAAATGATCTCTCTCAAAGACTTGTCCCACGGGCCGCCGGCTCCACTCCATGGATGTTGCGCTGGCCGAAGGCCGATGGCAGCGAGCAACTGAGTCAAGGCATGCACCTGCTCCAACATCCTCGAATCATGCTCATCAACAATCCGCGAAAACATGGCCCTGACAATCTGGACCCTGTTTTCCAGACGCTCCGCATATCGCCCGAGCCAAAAGAAGTTGTCAGCAATTCTACTCGGAACTCCCTCCTGCTTTCTCCCTGCTGGACGTGATTCCAGTTTGATTGCAGGTCGATTCACGGCTGTATCCTGCCGCCCAAGAATCCATGTATCCTTGCTCCCGCCCGACAGTTTCAATCCTTTGACCGGCGTCAGATGGGAAGATGACACCTTGGTCAGCCCACCCGGCATCACAACAAAGGAATCACCACGGGAAGCCACGTAGACACGAAGCACAGTGGGACGGCTCTCGATATGGTCCTCTATCCATACAGGGGAGATGGACAACTGAATCGGTGATTGCCCCACAAAGGACTGCGGATTTGCGACAATTTGTCGTTTGAGATCCTCTGATTCCTCCGGGCTCAACTCAGCACCGCTGTAAGTACGACGTTGTGATTGGGGAAACGTGTTCTTCACGATCAACGAACCAAGGTTGTTCAACACATGATCGCGATGCGATGCCTCACCACACCACCAAGTCGGAGAGGAAGGAAGCAAGAGATCCTCACCAAGCAGGTGCTTCGAAAGGTCTGGCAGTGATGAATGTAAGGCAGGAGATTCCACCACGGCTGAACCAAGGGCATTGGCAATCAGGACATTTCCCAAACGAGCCGCCTGCACCAATCCCGGCACACCGTGAAACGAATCTCCCCTGAGTTCCAAGGGATCACATTGCAAATCACTGACACGCCTGATGATCGCATCAACACGCTGAGGACCTTCAACCGTTTTCAAGAACACTTTATTGTCGCGAACCGTGAGGTCTCCACCTTCTGCAAGAGTACATCCCAGATATCGTGCAAGGAGTGAATGCTCATAATGGGCAGCGCTCTGATAACCGGATGTCAGCATCACGATCCGTGGCCACGCACTTCCAGATGGAGAAAGACGCATCACTGTCTGCTGAAACGCGAGGAAGAATTGGTTCAAGCGCTCAATGTTCAGGTTGCTGAAGACATCCTGAAACGTGCGTCCGGTCACAGTGCGATTCTCCAGAGCATACCCCACACCACTAGGACTCTGCATCCTGTCGTCAAGCACCCACCACTGACCATCAGGAGCACGCGCGAGATCAACAGCATGGAGATGCAGATAAATCCCTTCAGGCGGACGAACGCCACGGCAGCATCGAAGAAAATTGGGATTCGAAAAAATCAGTGCTGGAGGAATCAACCCGTTCCGCAAGAGATACTGGGGTGCGGAATAGATATCGTTGAGAATCTGATTATGAAGGTGCGCTCTCTGGATGACACCTCGCTCGATCTGGCTCCATTCGTCCCCACTGATAATGAATGGCAAAAGGTCCAGCTCCCACGGTCGCTCGGCGGTCCCTGATTGTGCTGAAACATTATAGGTAACGCCGTGGTTCCTGAGAATTCGCCGCGTCTGATTCAGTCGCTCGCCCAACTCCTGATTCCCCTGCCCCTCAATGTGATTAATGAATGACTGCCAATGGGGCCGGATCATTCCATCCGGCGAATGCAGCTCATCAAAATAGCCCTGCCCGTGAGGATATCGGGCAAGAAGCCCCACATCCATGGACTGTGACTGAGATTGAGAGAAGGTTTTCAAAAGGAGGCCACACTATCCCGTTGTCTGCGTCTTGGAAACAACAGAACGTTTTCTGCAGCAAGCTGATTACGACCTTCCCTGAACGTCATTGTCCCTTCGGAGATCCAGAGTCATTGGAAAATCGTGGTTCTTCTCCACCGGCGGAACACTGATCTTGCCCGGAGTATTGCGCAGTTCGGAAAAACGCGCCAACCGACGGCTCTCAGCCTCATAGGAATTAACCGGAAACACTTCATGGTTCCTTCCCGCCGGGTCCGATACATCATAACGACATCCAGCAACAGAACGACCATTCCAAGAGTCCATGACATCCAACACAAGAGGCACATGAACACCGATATTTGGATGCAGGCACTCAGGCGGCTGCCATGCCCGGAAACGAATTCCAGCGACAGCTTCTCCCTGCACACCCGTCGGGTGCAGCGGCACCCGGCGCCCGTTACAAGTCACCACATGGCGGGAATCAGTAATTCCCTTCACTTTGACCTGCACACGTTCAAGCGATGAATCAACAGAACGCGAGGTCCCGCCGATAGCACCCTGCTCCCCAAGGACGTGCCACGGTTCCAGTGCCTGCCTCAACTCCATATGCATTCCTCGATGCTCGAGTTCACCACAAGTGGGGAAACGAAATTCAAGATGCGGCTCAAACCAATCGAGCTGCATGGGGAGATCGTGACTTTGGAGATCTTCGACTACGTCCTGAAGATCCTGCCGGTTGAAATGATGCAACATGAAGCGATCATGAATCTGCGTCTGCCATCGCGCCAAGGGTTGGTCATAGGGTTCGTTCCACAGTCGCGCCACAATGGATCTCAAAAGCAATTGCTGCGTCAGACTCATCCGCGCATGAGGAGGCATCTCAAAAGCCCGCATCTCCAGCAGGCCAAGACGCCCTGAGGATGAATCAGGCGAATAGAGCTTATCGATACAGAACTCGGCCCGATGCGTATTTCCCGTCCCGTCCACCAACAGGTTTCGATACAATCGATCCACAAGCCATGGCGGCACTTCGGACTGATCAGCCACCTGCCTGGCTGCAATTTCCAATTCGTAAAGCGAGTCATTTCGAGCCTCATCAACACGCGGATGCTGACTCGACGGGCCAATGAAAAGTCCACTAAAGACAAACGAGAGCGAAGGATGGTTCTGCCAATAATTGACAAGGCTTCGGAGGAGATCCGGACGACGAAGGAACGGACTATCCGCCGGTGTCGTGCCGCCCATGGTGATATGATTCCCACCACCGGTGCCGGTGTGACGCCCATCCAGCATGAACTTCTCTGTCCCCAATCGCGAGAGCCTGGCCTCTTCGTAAACAGTGTTGGTCTGAGTGACCATCTCCTCCCAGTTGTTGACTGGCGGTACATTCACCTCGATCACTCCCGGGTCTGGTGTGACCTTCAATACTTCAATGCCTGGGTCGTGAGGAGGTGTCTCACCCTCGAGAATGACAGGCATACCAGTATCGGCTGCCGTTTTTTCAATCATGGAGACCAGCTCCAGGTAATCTGATGCCTTGCTCAAAGGCGGCATAAAGACATGCAGTTTCCCATCCCTCGGCTCCACACATAGGGCCGTGCGAACACGCTTGTCATCAACAGCTCCTGCAGACTTGGCTTCAGCAACTTTCTTTGCTGCTTCTCCCTTTTCTTTCATACTTGGGAACTGTTGCTTCAGAGGCACCTCCGGGGCAGACGAAAGCGCCGGATTGTGACTGACGCCTCGCGGGTTGGCGCGTTGCATCAATTCCGCATGGGCTGGAAGAGAATCAAACTGAGAAACAGGGTCTTGTGGATAGATTTGCTGGCGCTCTTTTGCAGGAAGATGAGGAAGCGAATCCATTGGAAGACGATATCCGATCGGGGAATCGCCCGGTATCAGGTATAGATTCTCTTTCCTTAAAACCCACTTGCCGGTAGTCCAACATTCCTTCTTCTCTTCACGCTTGAGCGGCAGGACATACCCTATGACTTTGTCCAGCCCCTGCTCAAAGACCTTTGCAAGTCGTGCCCGCTCTTCCTTGTCATCGAGCTTGGAATCCAAGGGATTCACATTGTCTGGAAGTCGCCTTTCCTTCCACAGGTAGTACCACGTGTCTTCGTGTGCCGGGACAACCGTTTCAGCAGAGACATCCAGGTTGTCCGCAAGCTGCCTGACAAAGGTACCAGCATCTTCATCACTGTATTCTCGATCGAGATCATCCCAAGCGATCAAGGAGTCATCTTTCCAGACAGGCTCTCCATCCTTGCGCCAGAAACATCCCAAAGCCCAGCGTGGAAGCGATTCACCCGGATACCATTTGCCTTGCCCATGGTGGAGCAATGCGCCCGGTCCCATCTGATCACGAAGTTTCCACATCAACTCACGACTGAGACTGAGCTTCTTGTCGCTCATAGCCGTGTAGTTCCACTCCTCCCCTTCCATATCATCAATGGATACAAAGGTAGGCTCCCCTCCCATGGTCAGGCGCACATCATCAGCCTTCAGCCGCTCATCCACCTTGTGACCCAGCGCATTGATGGCCTCCCATTGATCATCGGAATATGGGAGCGTCACGCGGGGCGACTCATGAATGCGTTGAACGCTCATTTCATGATCAAATTCCACCTCACACTTCTCAGTGCTGCCGGTCACAGGTGCCGCACTTGAAGGCTCAGGCGTGCAGGCAAGCGGGATATGCCCTTCACCGGCGAGAAGACCAGAAGTCGGATCAAAACCAATCCAACCCGCCCCAGGCAAAAAGACTTCACACCAAGCGTGCAGGTCAGTGAAATCAACCTCCGTCCCCGATGGTCCATCAAGGGCCTTCACATCAGGCTTTAGCTGAATCAGATAGCCCGATGCAAAACGCGCAGCCAGACCAAGACGCCTCAGGATCGTCACCAGGAGCCAGGCAGTATCACGGCAGGATCCCGATCCCAACCTGAGTGTTTCATGGGGAGTCTGCACTCCAGGCTCCATTCGGATCAGGTATTTGATGTCATTGGAAAGGCGCTGATTGAGCGCCACCAAAAAATTCGTCGTATGACACGGTTCAGTCGAGATGGATTCAATATAGGACCTGAGCCGTTTGGTCATCCGCCCCTTCTTCATGTAGGGCGCAAGTTCCTTCTTCAGCCACGGTTCATAGGTAAACGGAAATTCCTCGAAAGCCTCCTCCAAAAAGAAATCGAAGGGATTGAGGATGGACATCTCCGCAACCAGATTGACCTCCACTTCCAGCTCCTTCAAACGCTCGGGGAAGACACAGCGGCCCATATAGTTTCCGAAAGGATCCTGTTGCCAGTTGAGAAAATGCTCCTCATCAGAAACCTTCAACGAGTAGCTGAGGATCTTGGTCCGACAATGAGGAGCAGGCCGCAGACGAATCAGATGCGGATAATGCTGTGTCGGCTTGTCATACCGATAGGCAGTCTTGTGATGTAAGGCGACGTGAATCGACATGATAGAATGCTAAATGAAAATGGAGGATTGTTGACCGATGAGCCTACCCTTGGCTCTGAGACTGGGATTGATCACCGCCGAACACACTGTCCAGCTCTGAACCCGCACGGTAATCGGCGACCTTGGCCGCAACGGGCGCTTTCCGGGCATAGAATGTCTGGAAGACCTCTTCGCCGACGGTGTTCATCCTGTCCTGAAGCTGGTCCAGATACTCATGCAGACCAGACTCCACGACTTCGTCCAACTTGAAAAAAGTAAGGTCCGCACACAACGATCCAAGCTGACGCTCGGCATCATTACGAACCTGCCCATCAGGTGTCCCTGAGATCGCGTATAGGGAATCTTTGGCTGAATGCAGGCAGAACCTCACTGAACGAGGGAAAGCATGATGAAAAAGTAGGAACTCCACAACTCGCATCGGAGATACCCGGACAAATTCCTTTCGGTACATTTCGAAAGCACTCGCTGATCGAAGCACTGCCCCCCACTGGATGTGGTCAATGGGCGCTCCCACCTCGTTCACCGAACGCAATAGAATGAAGTACTTCATGTCGAGGATGCGTGATGTCTTGTCCGCGCGTTCCAACATCCGTCCGAGGTGTGAAAAATGCCATCCCTCACCACGTGTCATTGTCCCATCCGTAAGCCCCATGAAGGTGGCTGCGCCGCGGCGGATTTGCTGAAAGAGCCGGCTAAGCGATTCGACCTCATCCGGCTTCGAGGCCGCATCACGAACGAAAAAATAGAATTCATTCAACTGCTGCCACATGGATGAGGTGATGATCTCGCGAACTGTCCGGGCGTTCTCTCTGGCTGATCGAAGGCACGATAGAATGGAATTCGGATTCTCCGGATCAAAGGCAAGAAAGTGGATGACATTCTCCTGCGTGGCTTCTCCATATTTTTTGTCAAAAGTCTTATGATCGCCGGAGGTGTTGATGAGCGGTCGCCACTGCTGTTCCTGCCCCACATCAGAATCGAGCATCAGGTTCAGGTTGACGTTTACAAAGCGCGCCACATTGTCGGCACGTTCGATGTATCGGCTCATCCAATAAATGGAATCGGCTACGCGGCTTAACATTTGCCCTCCTCCTGCATGACCCATGTGTCCTTACTGCCACCACCCTGTGACGAATTCACAACGAGTGACCCCTTCTTGAGCGCAACCCGCGTCAGTCCACCCGGCAGCACATGAATGTCCTCTCCATAAAGAATGTATGGGCGCAAATCCACATGCCTCCCCTCGAGCACGCCATCACACAATGTCGGCACGCGCGATAAGGCAAGTGTCGGCTGGGCAATATAGTTTCTGGGGTCCTCAATGATCTTCTCTTTGAAATCCTCGAGCTCCTTTTTGCTCGCCGCAGGCCCAACGATCAAACCGTAACCACCAGATTCATTGGCGGCTTTGACAACCAGTTGATCGATGTTTTCCAGAACGTACTTTTTGTCCTTCTCATCAGCGCAAAGATAGGTCGGCACATTTGGAAGAATGGCGTCCTCACCAAGGTAATATTTGATGATCTCCGGCACATAGGCATAGATCACCTTATCATCCGCCACACCCGTCCCGGGAGCATTGGCCAAGGCAACATGACCCGCCTTGTAGGCACGCATCAATCCCGGCACTCCCAACATCGAATCCTTTCTGAATGCCTCCGGGTCGAGAAAATCATCATCCAGTCTTCGATAGATCACATCGACGCGGGCGAACCCTTCAGTCGTTCGCATCCAGACAAATTCATCGAAAACGACCAGGTCATCACCGACCACCAATTCAGCGCCCAGCTGTTGAGCGAGAAAACTATGCTCGAAATAGGCGGAGTTATATGGCCCCGGAGTCAGCACCACACACTTCGGAGCTGAAGCGGTATCTGAGGCCAGATAATCCAAGGCATCCCTTAGCTGAAATGGATAATTATCAACCGACCGAATCCTTCCAGCAGCGAACAGACTCGGAAACAATGTCTTCATCAGATGCCTGTTCTCCAAAACGTAGCTAACGCCGGATGGACATCGGAGATTGTCTTCCAACACATAGATATTGCCATCAGAGTGCCGCACAAGATCCGTTCCTGTAATGTGAATCCAAATGCCCTTGGGAGGTTTGAGACCCATGCATTGCTCGCGAAGCCCCTTCGAAGACTTCAGGACATGCTCCGGAATCACCTTGTCCTTCACAATCTTCTGATCGTGGTAAAGGTCGTTGATGAAAAGATTCAGTGCTCTAATACGCTGCTTGAGTCCCTCCTCAATCGGAGTCCACTCATCTGCCGAAACAATTCTAGGAACCAAATCGAAAGGAAAGGTCTTCTCGATGCCACGGTTGTCACTGTACACATTAAATGTGATGCCCATTCGCATCATCGCCAGCTCAGCGGCATTTTGACGGTGCAATACCTCTTCAGTCTGCATTCCCTGCAGACGCTCCACCAAGGGTTGTGAAGCGAGACGCGGCTGCCCCGCGGCTTCAAACATCTCGTCGTAGAAGTCGCCCGTATCGTAGTTATCGAGTCGCATATGGTTCGCGTGAAAGATCGTGAGGTTCGATCGTGTCTATAGGTTCCTTCAAGCAACGGGAATGCCATCCGGCCAACTTATCTGATGTTGACCCCATGTCTTCGCCGAATCGTGAAGATTTCTAGACCATTCCCTTCATCTTGCAAGAAACTCCCTTCAAGAAAATTGGCCATTCTGATCAAAAAGAAACACGTCAAACGCCTGAAAGCTCCGAAATTGGAGGTGCAAGGAGGGCTTTTAGGTTCGAGTCGAATGACAAATTGCAGTTAGCTCCCTGACATGAACAAGGGATCGAGAATTCTGCTCTGTTGCCTCTCTATTTTTCTATTTCTGAGCGCCCAAGGAAAACAACCCAATTTCATATTCATCATCGCCGATGATCTGGGTTGGAAGGATGTCGCGTTTCACGGAGGCAATGCCCCGACTCCCCACCTCGACAAGCTGGCAGATGAAAGCACGGAGCTGACTGAGCACTATGTGGCACCGGTATGCAGCCCGACCCGCGCAGGTTTTCTGACAGGCAGATATTGGAGTCGCTTTGGCATCACGACACCAATCAACTCCCGGGGCCTCCCATGGGATACAGTCACCCTCCCCAAAGCCCTCAAGTCCGTAGGCTACTCAACGGCCCTGATCGGGAAATGGCATCTGGGCTCCAAACCAGAATGGGGACCAAACAAATACGGATTCGATCACTCCTACGGATCACTCGCTGGCGGTGTCAGCCCGTGGAATCATCGTTATAAAAAGGGAGACTACACCGTCACATGGCATCGCAACGGCAAGCTGCTCGAAGAGGAAGGACATGTCACCGATCTCCTGACGGACGAAGCCGTAACCTGGATCAACAAACGCGACGATTCACCTTTTTTCCTCTACCTCCCATATACAGCGATCCATCTCCCTCTCAAGGAACCGAACGAATGGGTGGAAAAAGTGCCCCAGTCCATCAAGGGTGACGTGCCTCGCCACTATGCAGCCAGCATCATGCATCTCGATGACGCGGTTGGACGAATCATCCGTGCGCTGGAGAAAAATGGGTTAAGGGAGAACACCATGCTGATTTTCACCAGCGACAATGGCGGCAGCACCGCAGAGAACAACGATCTGAAGTACCCCGATGACAACTGCCCCAACGGACCACTCGTGGGAAACAATCTTCCTTACCGAGGAAAGAAAGGAACGATTTACGAAGGGGGCACCCGCGTCCCCACCATCGTCTCATGGCCCGACAAAATCGGACATCAAACCATCAACACGCCAGTAGTCGTCACAGACTGGATGCCCACCTTCTGCTCGCTAGCCGGCTACAAAGATGGAGAGAAATTAAAATGGGACGGCGCCGATCTTTCAGATCTTCTGTTGTCCAACAAACCGATCAAAGATCGCCCCATCTACATCGCTGGACCGAGATTCCGGGAAAGTTCCATACGCCAAGGCAATTGGAAACTGATCATCAAGGCCCAAGACAAGAGACAAAGCACAGAACTCTACAACCTGAAGAACGATGCCTCTGAGAAGAACAATCAGGCGAAAAGCAATCCGAAAAAACTAAACGAACTGAAAGCGATCTGGACCACTCTCAAAGCACTGGACAACAGTTCCAAAATTTCAGACTGATCGCGACGCTTGCCGGGTTGCATTTCAAAGTCCATTTGAGATGGTCGGCATACTTCCATCAAGACCATGAGCATTGGCAAAAAAATATTCCTCTTCCTTCTCCTGATCGGCCTTGTGGCCGGTGGTTGCGCACTTGAGGTCGCAAGCTTCAATTCACTTCGCAAGATGCGACAAATGGCCAGACTTCCTCATGTAGCCATCAAGCATGCCTTGCCCGGAGAGGTTCACATCGAAGGAAAAGTGGCCAAGCACAACAGACTGCTGAAAGGCCCCAAGAGCGGAGTCCAATGCGTCCACTACCGCTACACGATCGAAGAAGAGCGAAAGGATTCTGAAGGGAAGACTTCATGGCACACGATCAAGGATGAGACCAATAACGTCTCCTTCCTTCTCAGTGATGAAGACAACAAAGAATCCACAGCCAGGCTGATCCCCAGCGGATCGATGGAGTTCCAGATCAACCAGAGTTTTCACACACGCGAAGGTAAACGACGCTACACCGAGTGGAGATTGGAACCGGGGCACCAGGCCACCACTTTCGGATACCTCACACGAAATGAAACCGAAGCCTTGGTCGACTACGATCAACAAGGCGACTACCACCCTCTGTTGACCAACAAAGACGAGAAGGGAATCCGCCAAGGTAAAGGACTCGGATCACTACTCATGTCATGGGGTGGACTGGCCTGCCTGTCGTTTGCAACCCTTTGCCTGAGCGGCATTCTCGGCATCCACAGGCTACTTGTTTATCTGGCGATCTTGGCCGTCGTCCAATCCGGCACTCTGGTCTATTTCGGAATAAGAATGATGGAGAGCGATCTGGTGGCGGCCCAATCCCGGGTCGAACACAAGCTCGACGCCTTCAAAAAGATTCTTTCCAGCAGTCAGGGCAACCCTGATGCATCATGGACTGGCGATCTGTCTTCTCTTGGGGATTTCAGCTCAGCCCCTTGGTCAAATCTACCGGAGGACGACCGAACCAATCTGCGTGAAATGCGAAACAACATCGCCATCACTGCAGCCTCTTCTCAAAAGGGACGGGAACAATTTCCTGATAACGTCATTGCTTGGATCACCGGAGTGGATGCTATTCCTGACATCCCTGTTCCCGAAGCGGACGCAGAGAAAGTCACAGCGGTTAAAGATGCTGCAGGGCTCCCTCTTTTCTCAGGTGGCAGTATGACTTGGGGATTCATCTGGATGGGCATCGGCGGCCTCATCGCCTTCATCAGCGGATGGATCGGAGTAAAACAGATCAAATTCAAACGCTGCATTGAGAACCTGCCCACTTCCCCGGTCGGGGGCGTCGCATTCGGGCTGAGCGAGATCGTCGGCAAGGCGAAAGACATTCGTGGATTCCCCGCACTGACAGGTCCCCTTTCCTACAAGAAGTGCGTCTACTATCACTACGTGGTCAAAGAGAAGCGTGGCTCAGGAAAAAACTCGAAGTGGGTCACTATTCAGGAAGACAGAATGTATCAACCCTTCGCCTGTGAGGATGAAAGCGGCGTCATCAAGGTCGCCCCATTCGACGCAGAAATTCTCTGCAATCAGACATCCAGCAAACGCGAGGGACGGTTGAGATATTCCGAAAGCCGCATCGAGATGGATCACGAAATCTACGCCATCGGACATGCCAAGGTGGATCCGGCAACGGGTGAACACCTGATGATCGACAAGCCTGATGAGAAGAGCTTCCCATTCATCATTAGTGGATTCACAGAACGCGAAGTCATGCTCAAGAAGGCGTTTAACGGGATGTTCGGTCTCAACATCGCCTTTGCCGGCTTTGTTCTAGCCGTGCTCATGATGTCCGGCATGCTGGCTTCCTTCGCTCCATCAGACTACCTCCTCGCTGCTCTATGTGGACCATTCAGCCTTGCAGTCATCGCAGTTGTTCTTCACTTCAACGATCTCATTTTTCTGAAGAAGCGCGCCGAACGAAATTGGTCCAACATCGATGTTTCATTGAAGAAACGCGTCGATCTGCTTCCTGCTTTGGAAAGCGTGGTGAAGGAAATGATGCGTTACGAATCTGATCTTATGGAGAAACTGACACTCGCTCGAAGCGGCTACTCCAAAGACATCGCAAAGGATCCGGACAAGACAGCCGAATTTCTAAAGAACGAGGAATCCCTAACCAAGAGCATCATCGGATTGTGGGAGGCATATCCCGATCTCAAGGCAAACACAGCTGCCGCCAAACTCACCAAGACCCTGATCGACCTGGAGAACGAAGTCTCCCTCATGCGCAAGGGCTACAACGATGCAGTTGAGACCTATAACTCGCGAATCCAATCCGTGCCCGATGTCTTCCTCGCCCGCCTAGGACGGATGGAAGAGAAGCCATTCCTCAGCTTTGCACCTGAGATCCATCATGTACCAGAAGTCGTACTGGAAATCGTAACGCCAGAAGCAACACCTCAGCCACCGCCACTCACATCCTCTTCCAGTGCACAAACACTAGAAGACGCACCTTTCCCCGCATCAAGAGAGACGCAAGCTACAGCACTCCCTACACCAGCCATTGCGTCGAATGAAGAAAAGGCAGCTTCAAAATTGGCTCTTGGATCCCTGCTGTCATCGGCAAAGGACGGAGACGATGCCGCCCAAACGTTGATGGCCATGTTGGTGCGCGACGATGATCACGGCGGCACTTCTCATCTCGATGTCATCGAGAAACAGCTTGGCTTCGTGGCGAAAGACACCGTTCAAAAGCTGCTCCCTGAGATTTGGAAAATTCACGACAACGAACAGCCCTCAATCCTATCCAACTGTCTGGAAAAAATGGCTTCACTGGAGTCATCGAGGCTTCAGTCCTACAAGCGAACCATCACAGAATTGAGTCAAAAAGACGAAGCCATCTCCCTTTTCGAATACGCTTTGAATCGAGGACTCTCACGTCTGATTGAGAATGCAGAGGGAGAGAAATCCCCAGTTGTGTACTACAGCTATGCGAAGCTAGACCCAGAAGTCAGTACATTGCTTTCTTTCATAGGACAGCTCACTGGAAATGAAGCGGAAGCCAAGAGGCGTTTTGAAGAAGCGAAGAAGTACATGACGGAACCCGGATTGGATATCGAATGGCTTCCCTACACCGACGAACGACTGATCGAAGCCGACGCCGCACTGGAGAAACTCCAAGGCCTGGATCGGTCGCGTAGAAGCAAACTCGTTTCGACATGTGAACAAATGGGGGCTGCACTGGACCCTCCTTCACACCGACAAGGGCTCTTTCTGATTGCTGTGAAATCGACTCTTGGTAGCGAATAAGCCAGGTGAACAGGTTTTCCGTGGCTCTTATAGACCTTCATGGTATCACCCTCCGCGATGTCTTCTGACGTACGTGCCATATTCTTTGATTTCGACGGAGTGATCATGGATTCCATGACTCTCAAACTGGAAAGTTACCTTCATGCACTGGATCGATTTCAGTTCGACAGGGCGGAAGTAAAAAGGCTGGTCTGGCAATACGTGGGACAATCACGTCAGCGGATTCTCAGATTCATCCATGAAGAACTGGCAGGAGGCCCCATCACAGATAACGACTATCAAGAAGTGCTGGCACTCTTCAACAAACACGATGACGACAGCCGCAAACTTATGGAGTTCATCCCCGGCAGTCTGGAGTTCCTAAAATCAGTCCACGAACGCTTCTACACAGCAGTGATCACCGGAACGCCCGAAGATTTCATTCTCCGAACCACGGCTCACTTTGATCTCGATCGCTACTTCGACATCGTCAGAGGCAGTCCGGATAAGAAGGTCGATATCGCAAGGCAGCTTCTACAAGCAAACCAACTCAATCCTGCGGAGGTTTTGTTCATTGGTGACGGTCTGACCGATCAGGAAGCTGCGGACGCTCACAACATTCGATTTGTAGGAAGAGGGACTGAAGAATCATCCTACAATCCGGAAACAGCGTGGCGGGTGATCGAAGATCTGAATGAGCTGTTGCCAGAGCTCGGCTAGAAGGCATTCATGGCGTCGTTCATCCGCTCCATGTAAAAAGTGATGATCTGATAGCCAACGGAGATCCCAACCACGAGAAAGAACAGAATCGGCAACCAAGTGGAGAATTGCTGTAATTTACTCGAAGCCTCTTCCTTGTAATTCCGATAGATTCGCTCGAGAGAATCATCCAATTTACCACTCATCTCCCCTGCTTCGTAGGCAGAGACAAACAAATCTGGAAAAGCACTGTTTCTTGAAATCAACGCACCCGGAGTTTCTCCTTCGTTGATTCTCTTCCCCATTTTCTGTGTCACACGCTTCAGGGTTTCTGAACCACATGATCTTCCAGCCAGTGCCCATGCCTCCACCGTTCCTACTCCTGCACTGAGCAGCCCTCCCAGAGAGGCAGACAAGCGGGCCAAGGCCAAATTTTTTCGCGCCGCACCCAGTAGAGGAATGAAACCCATCATCTTTTCCATCACCGCTCTCCATGTGGAAGAGCGCTGGTTGCTCATGCAATACATGAGGAAAATGATCAACCCATAGACCGCTCCCATGGTGAGTCCCTTCTTGATAAGGAATCCTGTCAGGTCGCCTTGAACCGCTTCAACCAACGAAGTAACAGGGAAAATGATGATCGCAAGATGAACGATGAAGAAGGGATAGACCATTGCCCAGATCGTCTTTCCCACCAAAGACGCCGTATCCGCATAATACTCGCCCAGCATCTTGAAGCACACATCCAGTCGCCCGCTGCTCTCCCCTGACTCAAGAAGCGCCCTGTCAAACTCTGGGATGGACTCAGGCACCTTGTTGATGGCTTCACCAAAGGTGCCGCCGGCATCGATCGTGTTGAGTATCTTGTGAATGGCTCCCTGAAACCGCCTTGCAGAACGTTTACTGGAAAGCGAATCGAGCGCGACACGTAGAGTGACCCCTGAAGAAATGTAAGAGCCGAGCTGATTATACAGCTCGGCTCTTCGCAAAAGTTTTCCAGGCGTTTCAACAAGTGACATAACGCCTGGTGTGTTTCGGATCAGGCAAGTGCCTTATCCAGTGCAGCAGCCAGATCTTCTTTCGGACGAAGTCCCATTATCTGATCTGCAACCTCACCACCCTTGAAAACCAAGAGAGTAGGAATGGAGGTAATACCAAACTTGGCGGCGAGTGCCTGATGATCATCAATGTCCACTTTGCCAACCTTTGCCTTACCAGCATAGTCGTCAGCGAGTTCGTTGATGATAGGAGCAATCATCTTGCAAGGACCACACCACTGGGCCCAGAAATCAACCAGAACAGGGACGTCGGACTTTTCCACGTCCTGCTCAAAGTTATCGGAAGTAAGCGTTAATACGTTTTCAGATGCCATTTTCGAAATGAGTTAAGAGTTCAAGTGCCTTGCGGCGGAACCGCGAGTCAAAGACAGGATGCCCAAGAGAGCAACTTATTTCACACTGTCAATGGAGTCGCTTGGAAACTGGGCTACTGACCCCAAGGCATCCAAGGCATGGCAGCAATCTCTCCCAAGCCAATGGCTTCAAGCAGATTAGCGATGCTGGCAACCAAGAGAAGCGACAGGAACAACCAGTTCACCCAACCATAACCGGCGCGAGCGACAGTTGCTTTAGGCGTCTTGGTCTTTTTCCCTTTCTTAGCCTTACCATCCTTCTTGGCGGATGCCTTGCCTGCGGGAGCCTTTGCTCCAGCTGCCGCTGGGGCGCCTGGGGCTTTTGGTGCAGCAGGGGCTGCCGCTGGTGCACCCGGAGCTTTTGGCGCAGCTCCCGGTGCCCCTGGGGCTTTTGGAGCGGCCTTTGGCGCACCTGGTGCGCCAGGAGCTTTGGCCCCTGGAGGCGGCAGTGAAATTTTTACAGTTGATCCCGGTGCAGGTGGAGCTGCAGGAGTTGCCGTCTTGGGACCACCGGCTGCAGGCTTTGGAGGAAGTCCGATCTTTACAGTGGCACCAGCCTTGGGCGGAGCGGACGCAGACGCAGCCGGAGCGGCGGGTGCCGCAGGTGCTGCTGGCGCGGCGGGAGCTGCTCCCTGAGGAGGCCCTGCCGGTTTCTTGGCAGGCAGACCAATACGGACAGTTTCCTTTGGCTTGGGAGGCAAGCTGATGCGAACAGTCTCTTTCTTTGGCTTCACCTTGGAAGCTTCAGGATTGTTTTCGTCGGACATAAGCGTTATCGGCGAAGCTAAATTTCTGTCAACGGAGTGTCAAATGCTTAGTTAGCAAAGGGATGGGAAGATTTCAGGGCAACCTGTGTGTTAATGCTGCTCAAGTTGAGTCTTTTCAGCCTTCGGATCGGCCCCTTCAGCCTCATCTTCAGGCACAGGCACCGTCACATCAGTCGCTCCTTCACCCGCTTCTTTCAGGGCATCGCGCTCTGCGACTTGCTCAAGGAGTCCTTCAATTTCAGGCATCTTGAAGATCAATCGCTGAAGAAGCTGTGGGTGATAACCAGCCTCCTTGGTAAACATGTAGATGATTGCCTCTTTCTTGAGTTCATTGAATGGCGGAAGCTTTAGTTTCTCCTCAATTCTCTGGATATCGAACTGATAATTGGTCTGACGATACTTTTCATAGATCTTTTGCGATATCGCCTGATATCCCAAGTACTGATCCTCATCTCCCATCGCCAGATAGTAATGGGCCTGAATGAAATAGGTTATGATCAAGCTCTTGAAATCATCCTGACTGTTGGCACCAAGGTCCTCGGTTATGTATTCCACCACAAACGCCTCAAGGTCCTGATCCATCTTCCACAACCAGTCATCATAGTAACCCTTTCCATACTTAAACCATTTCAAGGCCTCGTCTTTCCGATTGTGCAGATACAAATCGCGCACGGCTCTCATAAGGAAGGTTCGATGCCCCTGCTCAAGAGCAGGTTTCGCAGCCGGCTCGATGTTCATCATTTCTTCATAAGCAGCATTGGCCTTTGGAATGATATGAATATTCGGACCGAATTTCATGGTCCGTGATTCCCTGTTCTCCAACATTCGGCCGCGCCTCACCGCCAAAAGCATGGACTGAAAGACGTGGCGGCGTAGATTCAGCACATTGTAAAAACGCGCCTCCTCAAGTCCGACAGTCGCCCAATAGATCGCGTGGGTTTCAGGCAGTCGCCATTCCAGAGGGCCATATTTATCATCCACCTGTCGCATGATCTCCGGATCCATCTTGTAGCGATCTTTCAATAATCGCGCCCGCTCAATCTCTTCCGGGGTCTTGGGGTACAGCAATGCCTCATAATCAGGACGCGCCCCATCCCCTAGGAAGTGATGCCACTCGCCACCGAACTGAATCTTGAAATGCATGTGAGCATCATCTGAATTGCCTCCGATCTTCTGGGTAAAAAACCGACAAAGCTCTTCATACAGCTCCGGGCGATGCGGATTGATCTGAATGGCCTCGTCCCGAAGCAGTTCAATTCCACTATTCACCCAGTGCCAACGGGCATCGAAACTCGGAAACTTGATAGAAACATTGTAGGCCATGTTCCACGCTTGGAATCTCCACACGTCCGAATACGTGGGCTGCAACTTGGTGATCCAATCCGCCAGTTGGATCAGTTCATAATACTTCCCATCCAGCTGCATCTTCGTCGCGCGCATCCAAAGGATATTGGAAATGATTCCCCTAAAGCCACCGAGAGCAACCGTGGTGAATGCCAGAGCCGGAGGCGCATTCTCGAGCGGATCTCTCCGATTCAACTGCTTCTCTTCCCGCACCTCATTCATGCTCTGCTGAATTCCAGAGCTGATAAACAACATCACCACAGCCACGAGGCTCAGCGTAGGCTTGAAGAGTTTTTCCTTGGTGGTCGGACTCATTGTTGATTCTGGGCTGTGGCGAGTTCACGCCGGGTAAAAACAGATATTCCAAAGGCGGCGCAGACACCTCCCATCAGAACAATGATTTGGAAAGCCCCAAGGAACAACTGTCCCCATGAAATACTTCTCCCTGTGGCAAGATTTTCTATAGGCGAATAGCCAAGAGCCAATCCGAACACCGACACAACCATCTTGAAGACCGGAAGGAAAATGATGTCAACGATCACTCGAATGACAAAGGGCCCTTTGAAAGAAGAAGGAAGCAAAGTCCCATCATCAAGCACCTCAGACATGATCCCGGCACTCATTCCGATCACCAAGACACTCAATGAAAAGAAACTGGCAACCGGGAACGAAAGAAAGCTTCCTGCAGCAAGTCCGACAGCCGAAAGGAGAGACAACCAGAACAGGAGAATTCCCAAGCCTCGGGCAAAATTCAAACGGAACCCATATTCGTGATACAGGATCTGAATGCCATCCTCTTCAGGGAATGAAAGGTCATACTTGGTCATGTTGTGAACCTGCACGACAATCTCACCACTCTTGTCCAGCAGATTGGGAGGCATGGAAATCACACTGTCTGAGTCTCCTGGCAACACCACCTCCATGGTATGGCTATTGGTCGACTGGGCATCACCAACGATCAAATTGATATCATACCGATTGTTGAGATCCTTTCCTGAGGGATTGAACTTCAGGCGCAGTTGGAGCGGCTTGTCTTTCACCTGATCCTCCCTCCCTTTCATATCAACGGTGAACAACCGTCCAGAAAACGCAGGCACAGTCTCTTGGTAGGCTTTGACCTGTTTTTCGATCTCCTTCCGGGCAAACTCCTGATCGAGTTGAGCAAATTCTTCACTGTTCTTGAGACGGTCGGCAACAATCTTGTCCACAGTCTCGGTCTGATCTTCAATCGTTCGGTTGGCAACACCCCGCCCCACAAGCAATTCTTCCCGAAGGACGACCTTCTGCTCGTCCGGCAATTGCGAGGCTCTCCAACTGATCAGCCCGTAGAGAAATCCACCACAGAGATTGAGCATGAACAGATTGATGAAAAAGATCCCCAGCCACTTTCCCAACCAAATCTTCCAGCGTGGGACCGGTTTCACAACCAACGTCTGAATACTACAGTCTTCGATGTCTCGAGCCAAAACACTGCAGCTCATCCAAAGTGTAGAGGCCCCAAGAAGTATAAAAACAACCCCCAACGTATAGGTGATCAAAATTTGAAGCAGCCCTTCGGCTGTCCCGTCATGCTTGATAAGGACAGGCAACAGAAGCACCAGAGTCACCAACGAAATCGCCATGACCAAGAAAAAGCGAAAACGAATCGCCGCCCGGACGGTCAAACCAGCAATGGCAAGGATGCTCTTCATACTACAAAACGACTATCAGGCGCCAAATCACTTTTTCTCTTCTTCCTCCGACGGTTCCCCGCCAAGGAGTGAAGAAAGTTTCTCATTTGCCTGAGACAGATCTTCAGAAGCAGCGGCCTTCGGCTCTTCTTTCTTTTGTGACTCAGGGGCAGCAGCCCCGGTTAGTGCAGCCAGTTTGGAGTGATCCACAGTCGGCTCATCCGGCTTGGCTGCCTCTTCCTTGGCAGATTCAGTAGCGGCATCTGCTTTTGCATCACGGGTAAGACGATCAAGAACCTTGGCAGATTGATTCTCTTTCGCGCTGCCTTCTTTACCGTCTCCACGGAGATAGGCTGCCACCTCACTACCGGAAGTTGCACCCGAAGTCTCTTCTGTCTCGCGTGCATGTCGCACAACATTGAGGAAATAGCTCTCCAGATTCTGAGTCGGGTTATCCAACCGGACATTCCCTTCACCCACGTCCTGACGAATGATCTCCAATACCTTCTCAGCGGTTTCCTTACCCAGAACCGGAGTGGTAATCTGCATGGCGTCAGGCTCCTTGAGCAAATCTTGAAGAGTGCCCATCGCTCGCACCTGCCCCCCGTAATAGATGACAACGCGATCGCAAACATCCTCCACATCGGCAAGAAGATGGCTGCTGAGAATGACTGTCTTTCCGCGCTTGGCCAGCGCCAGAACCAGGTCCTTGATTTCACGGCAACCAATCGGATCCATACCCGCAGTCGGCTCGTCCAAGATGATAAGATCAGGGTCATTGATCAGCGCCTGTGCCAAGCCAATACGGCGCTGCATGCCCTTGGAGAACTCACCAACCATACGATTGGTTGCATTCTTCAGACCCACCATCTCTATCAATTGTTCTATACGCCGTTCACGGTTCTTGTTCTCCAATTGGAACAGGCTCCCAAAGAACTTCAGCGTTTCTTCAGAACTGAGGTAGCGATACAGGTATGATTCTTCCGGAAGATAACCAATCTTGGACTTGGTCTTCACATCTCGTGGAGACTTTCCGAAAACCTCAATGTGGCCCTTGGTTGGGTAAAGCAATCCAAGGAGCATTTTGATCGTCGTGGACTTGCCAGAACCATTGGGGCCCAACAATCCGAGCACTTCTCCGCGACGCACCTCAAAATTCACATTGTTGACGGCTTTGGCCTTGGACCGTCCCCAAAAGTCCTTAAAGACCTTGGTGAGACCACGCACTGCGACCACGATTTCCTCATCGTTTGACACCGAATCGGCCTCGGGCGCTGACTGCTTTTCTGAGATCTGATCGAGAACGTTACTCATGTGATTTGAATTCTGATGTTACGCTGGGTTCGGAGCCAACTGCCCCTCTGGTGCTTTTTCCTCTTCAGTCTTCTTGTTGGCCACTTCTTTGACGAATGGCTCCAGCTCTTCACCCTGACGCACGAGACGAGCACTATTAAAGACAACCATTAGCGACCCCGCGTTGTGCATGATCGCAGCAACAATCGGGTTCACAAATCCGAGGGCGGCAAGAAGCAAACCTCCAACAATGAAAAACACGCCAAATAGGAAGTTTTGATTGATCACTGCGCGCGTCATACGAGACAGGCGCACCAAGAACGGAAGCCTGCGTAGATCACTGTTCATCAAGGCGATGGTTGCACTATGAATAGCAACATCACTACCAGCTGCACCCATGGCGATTCCGATATCTCCAGCAGCCAAGGCCGGTGCATCATTCACACCATCTCCGACAACCGCCACTCGATATCCAAGCTTCTTGAACTTCTCAACATTCTCAACCTTATGCTGTGGCAGACACTCTGCCATCACTTCTTCAAGACCGATCTCTGCTCCTACACGTTCCGCAACCGGGGTCAAGTCACCCGATACAATGGCCATCCTGCGGACGCCAGCTTCGCCGAGATCAGCAATGGACTCTTTCGCCTCGCGACGGGTCTCATCCTGAAGACCAATCCAGCCAAGAAATTTACCACCGACAGCAACATAGATCTTACTGACACCAGCTTCATCGGCCTCTTCAACTCGACTGCGGAAATCATCAGCGACCCCATGGTCAACCAACCATTGAGCACGCCCTACAACGACGTCTTCACCATCGACTCTGGCATTTACGCCACGCCCTGCTGTCTCTTTGAAGTCCTCTGGTTCCACAAGATTCAAGGATGCTTCTCCCGCAATATTCGCCAAGGCTCGAGCTGTCGGATGGTTACTATATTTCTCCGCTGAGGCAGCCACCTTCAAGAGCTGAGCCGGCTGTACACCTTCTTCAGGAGAGAGCTGGGAAACTGCAAGCTTACCCGTGGTCAAGGTGCCCGTCTTATCGAAGACAAAAGCATTGATCTTAGCAGCGGCCTCGATGTCGCTGACATTCTTGATCAGGATACCAAGTCGAGCGGCAGCGGAAAGCGCAGCCACCATGGCTGACGGAGTTGCCAAGATGAAAGCACACGGACAAGAGACAATCATCACAGCCACCACACGCTGAATCCGGTCATCCAATGTCAAATGCCCGGTAAAGGCCCAGACAATGGCACTGATCACCAAGACCAATGGTGTGTAATAGCTCATGTACTGATCGATGATGCGCATGATCGGCAACTTGGTCTTCTCTGCTGCCAGGATCAATTCACGCACACGACCAATGGTGGTATCGGTGCCTGCACGTGTGATTTCTACTTCGAGAACACCATTGAGATTCTGCGTACCTGCAAAGACGTCTTCGCCCTCACCTTTGTCTACAGGAAGAGACTCACCCGTAATATTTGCCTGATTGACGGATCCTTCACCCGAAAGGATACGACCATCAGCAGGAACGTTGTCACCCGGGCGAACCCTGATTCGATCACCAATCTTCAAGGCAGACGCGGGAACTTCCTCTTCACCGGAATCCACGATGCGACGCGCCTTTGTAGGAGTTAGCTTAATAAGCGATTCGATTGAAGCGCGTGCACCATCCGCAGTGCGTGACTCGATGATCTCCCCAAGGAGCATGAAGAACGAAACGATACCTGCAGTTTTATAATCACCCGACGCGGCAGCAGCACAAATGGCAATGGCAACCAACTCATTTACAGTCATTCGCCCTTTGGAAAGATCTTTCCATGCAGTCACCAGGATCGGCCACCCCAATACAAAAGCACCCGCAGCAGCACTAAACGCAGCAACCTGCTCTCCACCTTCAGCGAAGGCTTCAAACAGAAATGAGTTCACCACAAGGATGACACCAATGAATGTCTGGTTCAGTTTGACCGGGATGTGCTCGTGCTCATGTCCACATGAAGAGCAACCCTCTTCGTCATGATCATGGTCATGATGGTGGTGGTCGTGATCATGGTCATGATCGTGATGATGATGATCGTGCTCATCGTGTTTCGACTCAGATGTTGTCGCTGACATGGCTTGGCCTTTCTGGTGATCGGTTTAAATTGCTACTCTAATTCGCATTCCGCCATGAGCAAAATTGCTCACGCCGGGTTTCAACTCTATTGATTCGGGTTTGCTCCGCGTTTCTTTGGTTCAGGAGTGACCAGAATCCGTAGTTCACGTGATTTCCCATCTGGACGCTTTGGTAGATAAAATTTGTCTTGAGCATTGGTCAGCACACGATGAAGCGACGCAATCTTCAAGCGTTGCTCAAACAGCTCTGGATTTCTTTCATAGAAAGGGAGCTGATCCTTGAAATAAGAGGCTTCCGCCGACACCGCCTGCACAACCTCATTGCTACGGGAAATGGAGGTCAACACCACTACGTTGGATTGCCCCATGGCATTCTGCAGGGCTTCCGAATAGTATGTGCGTGCTCCTGAAATTGTCTGCGCACGCATCTGCTCTGCATTCAGTACCTGATCAAAATGAGGCTTCACATACATCGGAGCCCTGGCATCCACCACCATGAGCTCACTCTGAATTCCCAGATCGGTCTCCAAGAGATTTTTCTCAAACCGGTTCTTCACCAATTCTTGGAAAGCAGGCCGTTTACTGGAGATGGCGTCCTGCCCTGTGAAATGGGCTGATGCGTAAAAAATGGCGTTGTCCAAAAGGTTCTCGACCACGTTCGTACTGTCTCTGAATGCCAGAACATAACGGACGGGATCTGAAATCCTATAGTTAAGCTTGGCCCTCACATGGATCATGTTGAGATCAGACGTAAGTGTATACCCGTGTTCACCAGGCTGAATCACATCAGACGCGTTCGGGTCATCCCCTCCAGCCATCTGCTCATCTGAATAACTCAACCAGCCAGCGGTCGATACGGCTTTGCGGCTCTCTCCGACGGGAATCTTGACGACTTCATCAATCGGATATGGAAAAGCCCAATGCAACCCGGGCCGCTTCACCTGATCTGCCCCCACTCCGACAGGTTTGCCAAATCGAAGAATAATCGCGACTTCGTTCGGCTCCACTGTGCGGACACATGAAAACGCAAAGCCTACCAACAGAACAGCAACCAGAATTTTGACAAAGAAGAAGCTGGAGCTGAGTGCCTCTGACAACGCTCGGGTGTTGGAGTCCTCAAGGACTTCGACCTCTTCCGCGTCTTGCTCAGTCTCGCCTCCGCTCTTGCGCTGCACTCCCAACTGGGAAAGTGCATCATCTGTCTTCGCAGCTGGCTTGCCATGGTCATGACCATGATCGTGGTCATGGCCCTCATGAGAGTGCCCCTCTTGGGCCTCCTCAGGCTTGTCTGAATGCTCGTGTTTTTCGTCGCTCATGACAGCTAGGATTCAGATTGATTAGTTACCAGAACCAGAACTCTGGAGGAGATTCAATGGCTCAGCTCCCTGATCCAGAATCAACGTGGCCCGCTCAGATAGTGCCTCTTCCAACGCATTGAGGCGCAGGATCAAGATGGCGAGTTCTGGATTTTCTTCAAATACCTTGTAGCTCTTCGCCGCTTCGGCATCAGCCTTGCCTTCGATCAGGCGTGCCTCGGCCTGTGCCTTGGCAATGATCTCCTGCCTGAGACGATCTGCCTCTGCTCGAATCTCGCTGGCACGACGTTGGCCTTCAGCCTGAATCTTCGAACCGAGTGCTGTCCGCTCCTGAATCATGCGCTCGAAAACAGCCTGCGTGGTACTCTCCGGAAGTCCTAGCTGCTTGATCCCGAGCATCACAATCTCAATGCCGTATTCTTCAGCGGCAGGTGTCTTGATCATATCCAACATCTCTTGCTCAACTTGATCAAACTTCAACGTGCTTTCGTCAGCAGACACCAAAGCACTCAGTGGGTGCTGTCCGATAATGCTGTTCTTGGCATTTCGCATCAGATTCTCCAACGCGCTTTCGGCTGCCTGATCATTGCCGTCTTCAAAACGCTCCATATACATCTTTGGATCAGCAATCTTCCAACCAATATAGATTGTCGCGAGAATACTGAAGTCGTCCTTCGTGTTCGTCTGCTCGAGCTTTCTGTCCATCGCGCGGACACGATTGTCGAACTTGTATATCTTCTGAATGGGCCAAGGGATCCGGAAATTGAACCCTGGTTCAGAAATGGTCTTATGATGTCGGCCCAATTGGGTCACGATCGCAATATCAGTCTTCCTTACCTGAAAGGTCAGCAGCAAAAACAGGAATATCAACACCAGGAGTCCTGCGGTCACCAACGTCAATGGGTTCTTTTTGTTCATGATCTAAATCGAATGAGTCTTACGTAAGTTTGAAATTTATGGCTTCTTGTTCTTCTCGCGCTCTGCTTTTTCTTCTTCAGGCGTCTTTACATCAATTCCGAGAAGTCCTTGATCGATCTTTTCTTCAAGATTCAGGACCACGGAATCTTCTGTATTTCCAGCGGTGATCACATACTTGCGAGTCTTACTCATCGCTTTGGAAACCGTCTTGAGATGTGCGCGCTCCTTGAACACGTTGGGAGCCGCCTTGTATGCAGCCATCTGGTTGGTGAATTGCGCGGCCAATGAAGCAGCTTCTGCCATCACTCTATACTTGTACGCCTCCGCATTCTCCAGCGTCTGCTTGGCCTCTGCATGAGCTCCGGGAACAAGCGTGTGTCGGTATTCCATTGCTTGAAGCGCACGCGTCTCCTTGCCCTGAGATGCATTGTTCACCCCTTCATAGGCAGCAGCAACACCACCGTCTTCACCGCCTCCCATTGGGGGATGGACGTCCTGCAGTCCCACAAATACAACCCGGATTCCCATCTTGGCATCGTCCGCTTTTTTCTGAATCCGATTCTTGAGATCATCTGCGGTCGCTGCCCTTCCTTCGGCCATCACGCTCTGGATATCAACGTTGACCAACCTTCTCACCGTTTCACGATAAGCAATTTCCTCCAGTAGCTTTGGTCCGTCAGAATGGTTGTAAACCCACTGTTCCAGATCTTCGATGACAAAGTGAACGGGGATACTGACTGTCAATAGATTGACCGGAACCCTCTTGACCTTTTCACCGCTCTCAGAATCCAGATCCTCAGTCATATCCGCATTGGCAACGAGCATGTGAAACTCCTCTTCATTGTGCTGCTTGGTCCAAAGGAGCACGCGCTGTGACTGTTCGTCTTCGGGGGGCACAAACCCTACATTGATTTTCTGCAGTTCCTTGGGATTGTATCGGTAGACTTTATCAATAGGCCAAGGGGCTTTGAGATGAAATCCAGGCGTCAGCACACCTCCAACCGGACTCCCTGAACGCTCCAGAAGTGCCTGCTCATGCGGGCGAACAATCACGAACATACTAGATACAAAAAGCGCTCCCAACTGGAGTAGAACAATCCAGACAAAGGCCTTCTCCATGGCCTTGTAGAACCACGTCTCAGACACCTTGAAACCAAACTGATAATCCAAGGCCTGAGATACTGTGGAAATGATTCCACCTGGCTGACCAAGCAACCCTACCAAGCGACTCTCATAAAGCAGACGCGCGCGTTGTCCTCTGATCCGCGGACGGTAGATCTCAAAGATCAGACCAATCGACAACTCAATGGCAACAAAGATCAAGACACCTAGAAGGACTCTCGAAACGATCAGGTCGACCTTCCCGAATTTGAGAGAAACGGCCGCTTCCACAGCAGCAGACGCCATGCTCAAGAGCGCTCCCAACATCATGTAGGAACCACCTGGCCGCAAAAGACGCTGCCCTTCCAGAAGCGCCAGTGTTGTTGAATATTTACCGAGGAGAAAGAGCGTCAGAAAGAGCATCGCATAGAACCCAAGCGCAATGATTGCTGTCCCACCATTGATGACCTCCGCCTTTTGAATTGCGTTGTTCAGGAACCAAGCTGCACCACCCATCAGGATCACCAGGATCGTTGTGAACGAGGGGATAAAGAAACGCTCGAACTGCTCACGTGAACGTTTGGCATCCAAAGAATCCTCACCATCCGTCTGAAACAGATTCGTAGCATCCGGACGACTCTTCAGTTCCTCGAATTCCAGCCTCTCAGCTTCTTCTCTGGACTCCAGACGCATCTGAAAGACCGTCACGGCACAGACCAAAGTACCAATACCAAAGAAGATTGCCGCAGCCAACCCGGTCATTGAACCGGTCATCTGGGAAACAAATGCACCGACCAGCGGTACGATGAGCATGATCACCAAGTTGATCAGTCCGATTTTCTGAATGTTTCTTTCTTTGTTCATTCAAACAGGTTCGTTCGTAAATTAACCAAGGTCCCGGTTCTGGAAGAGCATCATTCCCACGGCCAGGACAGCCACCAAATAGGTGCCCATATAGATTACCGCAGAGCCCACATAAGACCACGGGGTGCCGCCCGCATGCAACGTGTCAGCCATCCAAAGCAATTGCCAGTTGGGCAGGACCGCATATGCCACTTTGGAAAACCAAGCTCCTCCCTCAGCTGCTCGCCCGAACAGATAATCCGACATGAGACCGAGAAGAAATATGACACTACACACAGACAGGGTTGGAATCGCATCCAGACGCGTGGAACACGCCAACGCGATCGCCGCCAAAAGCCAGACCGCAAACAATACCAAGACAGACACAGGTATGATTTTCCAATCAATACCAGTCCCCTTTTCGTTGGTGTTAAGATGCTCGTCCAAGAAGAAAGCAATGATCACAAAAGCCAAGGTCTGTGTGATAACCTGGGCAAAAACAGCATCTGATACGAATCCGCGACGTAGGAAGTAATTGGAGAATCCGGCAATACCAAATCCCAATACCATCATCCCGTAGAAAACGCCGGCTGCCTTGAAGTCCACCGAGCCGTAGGCATCGTACGCCATCCGGGATGACACCAGCGAAGCAAGCGTGTTCGTGTAGCATAGCACGAACAACCCAGCAGCCAGCCCCAGATACTTACCGATCAAAAACGTAGATCTACTGACGGGTTTGGACATGACTGCAAGCGCCGTTCCTGTCCGGATTTCCCGGCTGAGTGACGCAGAAGCACAAAGTACAGCACCCAACAGACCAGATACCAACATCACAGCCAAGGTTCCGTCCTTCACCATGTTGATATCATCACCCATGGCGAAATACGGCACGATGGCTGAGAACACACAGAACGCCGAGGAAGCAGCCATCAGCAGCAGAAAGATCGGCTGCCGCGCCAGCTCCCAAAAAGCGTTACTGGTTATGCCCAAAAAGGTGCGCATGAGTCGTGTTAGTCAGACAAAGTCTAATTGCGTTCAATTCTGTTTCATCCCCCTTTTGGGCGATGAACGAACGGAAAAGGCCGGGAGACTGCACAAAACACAAGCTGTCGTGCAAGCCAATGCCGCCAAATCACACTGGTCTTTTCGGCCTTTCTCCGTGATTCCATACAAAGAACGAGTGTTTGATACCTGAAAGGACGTGCAAATTCCCTAATCACCCATTATTCCCATTCGTCAAAATGACTGACGTACGTCATAGACTGATTTTTCTGACATTAGCCCTCCTGAGCTGGAATATTTGGGCTCAGCCTACCAAGCATCAGATCACGCGCTCGCTCCACAAGGCCGCTCTCCATCTCCTTCATCGAGAGGCTATTAGCGGTGGTTACACAGCTACAAAGGACCATACCAACACCATTTCCACCGCAATCACCGCACAATTGGGCCAAGCTCTTCTGGATGCCCATCAAGCATCACCCAGTGACGTCTTTTTGAACGCGGCCAAGGCAGCAGGACAGGCACTATTACTAGGACAACTCGAATCAGGAGGCTGGCAGGATGAGTTCTCACTGATCAAAGAAGAGCGCAAAAAAAAGCACTATCGCCTGACATTGACCAAGCACCCTCGCCGTTTTCAGGACCTTGCACTGCTAAGAAGCCCCACCGAAGGCTGGCATGACTGGCGATTGGGAAAATTTTCGTTCAACAAGACCGTTCTATCGGGAATCACGAATCTAGCCCCTACACAGCAAGCGCTACTATTCCTTATACGGCTCGACAGAGAACTCAGGTTCGAAGACCAACTCCTTCATCTCCATGTAGAACAGGGGCTCAAATCGCTGCTCAATGCTCAATATCCAAACGGAGCATGGTCTCCCCACTATGACCGATTTCCATCCATACGTCCTGAACTCAACGAGTATCTGGACCTAAAGGCCAAGATTTCGACCGACTCTAAAAAGGAGCCATCCCAAGGAATCGAAAGCTGCTACTCGCTTCAGAAGGGGACCCATAGTCAATTGATCGACGTGATGATCGCAGCATACGATGCCTATGGAATAGATGCCTATCGGGATTCTTACCTCCTTGCTGGCCATTTCCTCACTCAATCCCACCTCCGGTCACCCAAAGCAGGCTGGTCTACAGGCTACAATGAGTTGATGCACCCTGACCCACAGCCAGATGAAAGCTATATTGACGATAAAGCATCCATAGATTCAGCAAACAGCCTCCTTAAACTTCACTCCGTCACGAAAGACAAACAGTGGCTTGCTCCCATACCATCGACGATGGCCAGGCTGAAGAAATCAACAGACGCTGAAACCCGGGACGCAGCAGAGTCACTTGAGACCGCCTTCATGGCTGCTATGGCGAGCAAACCGTCACCAATGAACGAAGTACCCCAAGCAACCATCGCTTCTCTCATCGCTGGACAGGATTCATCTACTGGAGCATGGCCCAGCGACTACCTTGAGACCGCCAAGATTATCAGAAGCCTTGCTGCTTACCTTAAAACGCAGCCCTAATTCACCTGCCTCCACGCAGTACGGATCCAACCAACACGCGTGCGCAGCTTCTCTGCCCTGTTTTACAGCCAAGGTACCATGAGCGACTCAAGCCCATGGAATCCATCAGCCTCACCAAACCGGCTGCTCGCTACTCCAATCCGACAGCCCTCAACTCACGCAGGACTCGACCACTCAGGGGAACATCGGGGTGCAGCCCCATGGTGCGCTTGGTCTTCTTGTCTGGCTCCGGCTCCCTGAAAACCGCCTGCCAGTTGATCGCGTATTTCGGAAATGTCTTTTTCATCTCCATCGCCTTGTCCCAATTAGCCAACACCTTCTGTTTCGCTCCCAAATCCTTGAGCTTGCTGGCTTCAAACTTCTGCATCTGCACACGCGTGTCCACAACCAGTTTGGTGAAATCCAAACCGCATTGAACAAAGTCGAGGCGACGCTGATATTTTTCATCTGCATCCCGAGTCTTGGCCTTCGCCGCATCGAGGTATGCCTGTGCCCTTGCCAATAATTCAGGTGTGTATTTCTTCGGTATATCAAATGCCCTCTGTCGACTTGGTTCTTCTGCGACAAACTCCATTCGCGTCTTCTCCAACAACTTCCAATACGCTTTCAGGTCATCAGCCGCAGGACCGAAGGCACGGTGGTAGTAATCATCCATGATCACCTCAACGTCGACATGGGGATTCCACGACAGGCGGGCCAACGCATAATAGTGCGGTCCCTGTGTAGACCAATGGAACCAGAACAGATCGAAGAACAACCCCATGGCCCGATGCTTTGCTACAAATCTGAAATCCTCGCCCGCCTGAGTGATCGCAACATCCGGCATTCCCCAACCCAGCCCAGCCTGACTGCCGAGGTTTGGACGCCACATGAGATGCTTGGCCACCTTTCCCCATGCAGCGTGCTGCTCCAATGGAATCTTGCGATCACCGGGTGAGCGCATTGAAAAATTGGCCACGCTGGAAATGATCACATTGTCATCAGGTTTGACTCCAATCGGCGCGTTTCGGGCAAGCCCATAGGCATTGAGCTGCACATAGAGTTCGCGATCAGGAAAACGCTCCTTCAGCATCCGACCCAAAGTATTGGCAAAACGCACATCGCGATCCGTTTGAGCCACACCCTGATACTTCACTCCTCCAGGAAATACCCATTGCACTTTCTCTCCATCTGGGTGGTCCCACGCCAAGCACTTTTCGCAGGTGCAGTGGCCACTCGTATAACCATCGTTAGGAGAGACGTTGAAGACTCTTACAATAGGATCGTTCTTCAGATGTTCAGACGTCTCCTCCAGCCATCGTTCCCAGACACCAGGATTGGTGGCACACAACTTTGTATTCTTGGGATTGAACTTCACCGGCGGCCGTGTCCCGTCAGGTGCCTGAGCAAAGTAATCCGGATGAGTCTTTCCATACTTCGCCCACCAATGCCCAAAGCCGTGGCCTCCAGTCATCTCCATGGAATCCAACTGCACACGCTGCAATCTGGACCACAATTTGTCAGAACTCTCCCTGCTGCTTCCCAAAGACAATTTCTGAAACATCCCACTACGCGAACGAAGCTGAGGATGGTAACGCTCATTCAATTCTCCCAAAACGATGGCACTGTCCTTGATCACATCTTCTTCCTCCGGCCATAGCCATCGAACACCAAGATGATTCTGAATAAAGGTATAGATCGCATTCGCCGTTCCATACTCCTGCTGTATTCCCGTCTTCATGGCGAGCCGACCCTTCTGCTCCATAAAGTTCGGGTTCCAAAGATCCCGTCCAGCCAACACGAGATGATTTCCATTCGCCCGAATCAATGTCTCCTCGGGATGGTTGAACGAGAAATCAGTTTTGGGAAACAAGGTCTCAAGCGAAGGATGCACCCCGATCCAAATCGCCCGATCAGGTAGCTTTCCGGAAAACCCGTTGATGACCTCAGGTCGCTGTCCACTGATCTTCTCAATGTAATCCGCCAAGGTCACCGCTGCATCGAGCGTTCGAACAGGTGCATCCTTGTAGACGATGATTGGAGCGGGTGCTTTGGTTTTGCTGACAGCCACCATTTGCGCTTGAAGCGCCCCCGTTAGAAACAACAGTAAAACCCACAACAATGATGATATTGTTTTCATGACCAACGCCCTATCAACAGAGAGATTCACTCAGATCATTTTTGAAGAAACCTATCTGCTCTTTGTATGCGAATACAGCAGCACACCCTTCTCATCATGAAAATCAAAGCGCAACTCCTTCTTACCCTTCCGCTCCTCCGCAGTGATCTTCAAAAAGCCACCACTCTCTGTCTCCTTGGTCTGCACATATGGCTGCTTGATCAAGGCGTCAGGATCCGTCGACTTCTTGTCACCCGGTAAGCGACCTGCCCGCGCATTCGCATCCACCAAGGCACCGCATGAAAACTCCTCCAGACCATTCGGGGCTACACTGTGATATTGCCAGTGACGGTCACCGCACGCGAAGAAGGTATTCTTGTCCATGCCCGAATCAATCAGCCACTTCTTGAACGAATCACCTTCATGTTGGAAACCTCCGATATTGGTATGGTTGTCCTTCTTGTAGGAATCATCCGGACCGATCAAAGGCGTCGGCGAAACAATCACACGCCATGTGGCATCGGACTCAGCCAGGGTCTTCTTCATCCACGCCATCTGCTCGCGCCCCCACAGTACTTTACCAGCCCCATCAGGCGCATTGTTTGGACTCCGATAATCACGCCCCTCCGGCAACCAGATTTGCAGATGTTTGGACAGCCTGTGCGTACGATACGTCTTCGCGTCCTTGTCCTTAGGATCCGTCACCGGCACCTGCTCAACAAAGGTATCAATCCCCAGCTGGTTTGATGGTTCGTAGTCGCCTGTCGTATCGCAATCATTCTTACGATGGTCGTGATCATCCTTTTCCCAATACACACCCACGCCGCTGAAGAAATCGATAAACCGCTTCTGAATGAACTGCACATGCCACTTCTGCCGCAGCTCTTTCTGGCTTAATGCAAACTCGTTTTTCTTCTTGTTCTTGGATCCACCAAAGGTTTTGGGCGAGTCATAATAAACGTTATCACCTGTCCCCACAAAGTAGTCCGGCTTCATGTCCTTCATTGTGACCAAGGCAGGATAACCAACTGCCGTATCAGCATCCGGGGCCGAAGTATGATACTTCCAATAATTCATTCCTGTAACCACCACCAAGCTCACCGGCTTCGCCGACTCAGGGGCCAGCGTCCGAAACGAACGTGTCGCTCCCACGTGTGCCCGGCTCTGCTTCTCCTCCCCATAATGAACGCGATAAAAATAGCGTGTCCCCGGTTCCAATCCCGACATCTTTGTCTTCACGATGAAGTCCTTTGCCGTCGCCGCCATAAGCACATCACTGAAGGTGGAATCATTGAAGTTCTTACGCTTTGAAATCTCAAACTGCGCGTACCCCGACATGCCTGAAAGATCACTGTCCACAAGCACGGTTCCATCCGTCAGACGCGACTGAAGAATCACAGAATCCTTCGTCACCTCCCCTGCTTGTTCGCCCTGACCATTGGAAATCACAGCATGGAGTTGAAGCGAAGCAAAGATGCAGACAGCAAATATTTCAAGGTGACGTAGTTTCATGACGGCTTAATAAAAGGAGACAAGAAACAACGTTCCCCCGAACGCTCCCGAAAGACAAGCACAGGAAATGGGGGCTATAGAAACACCCTTGAGTTTGTAATATCGCATAATTCTTCCTCTGCGATCTTCATGAACGATGACGCAAGAGAGGAAGGATGAAATCATCCTCACACTAAGATCCCTGAGACACAACGAAGCCGTAATCAAAACACTGATAGGCTTCAGTCTGGCTTTAGCCTTTTCCCTTATCATGAAGTGGGCAGGCGATTCGCTCATTTGGGTTGAATTCGTTGCCCACCTGTTCCTTTTTCCCACGCTGGTCGCCTGCTCAGAAACAGATTGTCTACAAACAGTCTTCTTCCTTTTACTCACCGCGTTTCTAATAATCAGCCTTCATTATGTTAGTGTCCCTCTCTTTTGTATAGCGTGCGGATTCCACTATTGGATTTGCTCGCTGATCGGAGGCACCTGAAGAACGGAACATTGAAGCCCACTTCTCTTTGATCGACTAAGACCCATTGCCGCCGCATTCTCTCGGGCACCATGAGCTACGACCTGTTCTTCACGTCTCCTCAGATATCCCGGCAGGACTTCGATGCCTACTTTGGTGAACATCCGCTCTATGCAGTAGAGAACGGACAGGCCGTGTACACCAATCAGGACACTGGGGTTTACTTTTCTTTCGAGCATGACGACTCGCCATCGGATGACCCTGAAGCACCTGATGGCACAGTGGCGTTCAACATGAATTACTTTCGCCCGCATTTCTTCGGGCTCGAAGCAGAGGTGGAGGTAGGTGGATTTGTCCTAAAGTTCGGTTGCAAGATCCATGATCCACAGATGGGTGGCATGGAGAATGGGCCTTATACAACCAATGGATTCTTGAACGGCTGGAACAATGGGAACGAGTTTGGTTATGGAGCAGTCCTGAAGGCCGGGCAATCGCCCGAATCTATTCACACCAAACCCACCAAAGAACTGGAGATGATCTGGAAGTGGAATGTGATGCGGAAGATGAGACAGAATGAATTTGGCGAGCAGGTGTTTCTTCCCAAAGTCTGGTTCGGGCAGATTGATGGTGCCTTTGGTTCCATCGCCATGTGGCCTGACGGAATCCCTGCTATTTTTCCAGAAGCCGATTTCTTCTACATTCCGAGAAAAGACCTCGCTCCCAGTCGCTTCCTGCGAGGCAAGCAAGAGGACTTCTGCATTGTCCCCAAAAGCGAACTTCCCGCTGAACTCTTTGAGCCATTCAAGAAAACTGAATTGGACCTGCCTGCCTATCACATTCTCGAACCGGCTCAGTCCAAGCCTCTCATCAATTACGTCAAGAAGCTCCAGCCCTACAAAGGGCAGATCGAGGGAATCGGAAACGACATGGTTCTCAATGAGGAGCTGATGGCGAAGGCACTGAAACAGGATTGAACGGAAGCTACTGGAACCGATTTTTCACATCCTCCAGCACAAGGTAGAGGCTGGGCACAAGGATCAGGATGATTCCTGTAGCAAAGACGATCCCAAACCCCAGTGAGATAGCCATGGGAATCAAGTAAGTGGCCTGGCGGGATGTTTCCAAGATGATGGGAGTCAGTCCGCCAAAGGTGGTCAAAGTCGTGAGGATGATCGGCCGAAAACGGCGCACCCCTGCCTGGCTGATGGCGCAGAAGGCGCTCTTGTCTCCTCGGTGTCGATTGGCATGGTCGATCATGATCAGAGAGTCATTCACCACCACTCCGGAAAGCGCGATCATTCCCATCAGACTGATGAGAGACAGGTCATGCCCGAGCAGGATGTGACCAATCACACCACCCACGATTCCAAAGGGAATGGCCACCATCACAATCAACGGCTGCACGTAACTCCCAAAGGCAATTGCCAGCAGCGAATAGATCACAAACATCGCAATCAGGAACCCGCCCCAAAGCGAACGAATGGATTCACGCATCTCCGCCTGACTCCCCTGGAAACTGTAAGTCAGTCCGGGATAGCCTCCCATGAGCCGCGGCAACTCCTCCTGACGAATGGATTGCATGACCTGAGTGATCGCACGCTTGGGCTCCACATCCATGCCCACGTTGACAATGCGACGTCCGTTGCGTCGGTTGATGGACGTGAAGGCCTCAGCCTCATGGACCTCCACCACTTCCATCAACGGCACCTCGGTTCCATCGGGGGCATAGATCACGAGATCTTCCAGATCGTGTATGGATTTACGTTCTTCCTCGGGAAGCTTCACCCGAACCTCGATTTCATGCACATCGCGCAACTGCCTCAATGCCAGCGCACCAAAAAAGGAATCACGAACCTGTTGACCCACATCATCGGATGTCAGCCCAAGCAGACGCCCCGCAGGAAGGAGTTTGAAGTCATACTGAAGCTTGCCTTTGTTGTAATTATCACTGACGTCGGCAGTCGCTTCATAGCTGTCCATTCGTTGGAGAAAGTCCTGACTCACCTTCGCCAGCACATCGATCTCCGAGTGGCTGAGATCCACACTGATATCCTGACGAAACCCACCCGGGCCGCGCTCTGCTTCAAAGGTGATCTGACTTACACCAGGAATGTCTCCAATCTCATCTCGCCACAACCGGATGATCTCGGCAGCAGTCGTGTTATGCTCTGTTGGCGGACGCATCACGATCTCCACATCGACAAAATTTTGCCGCCGCACATTGGTCTTGATGCCATAGGCCACCTTGTCGAGATCGTGCTCATCGAACATGCGACGCGTCGCCTTGGTGACTTCAGCAGCTACCAGCGCAGATTGCTCTGACGTCGTCCCCACAGGCAGTCGTATGCCCGCTTCGATTTCATCAGCTGCCACTTCCGGCATGAGGATCAACCCCATGTGCCCACTATATCCATATCCTCCCACCACGATGAACAAGGCTACAGCCACGGTGATCGTGATGTATCGGTTGCGCAGACAGAACTCGAGGAACCGCTTGTAATACGTGTTCACCAGTCCCGAGAAGCCATTGGAAAACCACTGCTGTGCATCGTGAATCTTTGCTGAGATCCCTGTCCGACGTTTCTTCGTCGCATGACCAAGATGAGCCGGAAGGATAAAGAGTGCTTCAAAGAGAGAGACCAGTAGCACGATGATCACAACTGCAGGAATCGGCCACCAGAACTTACCGGTCGTACCCGGAATAAAGAGGAGCGGAATAAAGGCTACGATATTTGTCAGGATACTGAAGATGACAGGGCCAGCGATGTCTTTGACGCCCAAGATGGCTGCATCCAACAACGAATGTCCCTGTTGGCGGAATTCATAAACATTCTCTCCCACCACAATCGCGTCATCGACAACGATGCCCAAAACGATCAGGAACGCGAACATGGAAACCATGTTGATGCTCACACCCACAACGGGCAGGAAAATCAGTCCACCAATAAAGGAGATGGTCATGCCCATCATCACCCAGAACGCCAACCTAAACTCCAGGAAGAGAGACAGAATCACCAAAACGATCACGATGGCAACAAGCCCGTTTCCAACGAGAAGGGACAGGCGTTGGCGATAATCATCAGCGGCATTGCTATCGATTCGTGTCTGAACACCTTCAGGAAGCGTGACTGCATATTCGTCCAGAATGCGTTCAACCGTATCGGCTATATCCAACGGGGATTGATCACCCACACGATAGATCTCCAGCTGCACAGAAGGCGTCTGATTGAACTGCGAATGAAACCCTCGATCCTCAAAGCCATCGGTGATCGTTGCGATGTCGCCCAAGGTCACAATGGAGCCTCCCGGTCCGGTTAGAATCTCGATTCGCGAATACTCCTCAGCCCATTGCTTACGTTCGTTTACCCGCAGGAGAATTTCCCCAGACTGCGTCTCCACCGACCCTGCCGCAACATCGCTACTGGATCCACGAATGATTCGGGCCACACGGCCAAGCGTCAGTCCATACTTTCGGAGCGTCTGACGAGGGATCTCCACATGAGTCACAAAATCCGGCACACGATCCACCTCCACTTGTGTCAGTCCGGGATCGCTCAACATCTGAATGCGCAATCTCTCGGCCAGTTGACGCAGCGTCCAAATGTCCACATCGCCATATAAGCCTACCGACATGACATCCCTGACCCGGTCCCTCAGCACCACTTCCGGCACTTCGATATCATCTGGAAATGTTCTGATCCGACTGACTGCCTGGTCGATGTCCTGATAGACCTTCATCCGATCGATTCCTGAAACCAATTCAATCGAAACCTCTCCCCGTCCTTCCCGTGCTGTGGACGTGACTTCACGCAGGCCCTGCACCCCTTTGATCGCTTCTTCAATCGGTTGGAGAATTCCTTGTTCCACCTCCGTGGGGGCAGCTCCCGGATAGGAGACACTGACCTCGACCATATCCAACTGAAACTGCGGAAAGACCTCCTTCTGAATATGCACAGCTGTCCAGAACCCTCCCGCAATCAACAGCATCATGATCAGATTGGCAGCAATGGACTTATGCGCCATCCATGCCAGCATCCCCTTGGCCTTGGAAGTCGTCTGAGAATCGACTGGAGCCTCATCAGCCATCTACTCGTTCCCTCCTGGTTCAGGGGCTTCTTCACTTCCGACCAACTTCAAGTCCGCGCCATCCGTAACCGTGGAAAGGTGTGTCGTGACAATCCGGTCCCCATCCTTCAATCCGTCACGCACGTAAGCATGGGCGCCATCCTTAAAAATGATTTCCAACGGACGGATCTGAAGCTGACTTTCATCATCCATGACCCAGGCCGTTTCCTTGTTCCTTACATAGGCGCGATCCAATTTCACCACGTCCTTGATGTCTCTGCCTTCAATGTGCACTTCCAAAAACTCACTAATCAACAAAGGAGGAAGCCCCTTGGATTCAGGGCGCCGCGCCAGAGGATCTTTTACCTCGATCACCACACGAGCCAGGCGCGTTCCCTGTTCCAACGTGCCCGTCAATTTGAACAAACGCCCTTCACGGAAAAGACCTTCTGGCCAAGAGGCCTTATGCCGCAACATCACTGGAGCCCCTTCTTCTCCTTCATCCCTGAAACGCAGGAAAGGCAACTTGGACAAAGGAACTGTCGCCATCACCCAATAAGTATCCGCATCCACGATCCGCGCCAAAGAAGCACCTCTTGCAACCTGGGATCCGAGATCCGCATTGCGGGACAACACCTGTGCGTTGAAAGGTGCCTTGATAGCCGTGCGTTCCAGATCGAGCTTGGCCTGATCTACCGAAGCTTGTGCCGATTCCACACGGACTTCAGCCGCCTTCAGTTGCGGTTCACGAAGGACAAGAGACGAGTCACCCGCATCAGGCAACACGTCCTCGAATAATTGAAAGTCCTGACGTGCGATTTCCTGCCGCCCCATCTCGAGTTTCAGATCGGACTTGGCTTGAAGGAGTTCGCTCTCACGCTGCCTCAGAGTATTCTCGTAATCCGCAGGCTGTATGCGAAACACGACTTCTCCCTTCGAAATAATCCCACCCGGAACAAAGTCAGGATGCACCTCAATGATCGGACCTCCCACCTGTGGGCTCAATTGAATCTCTCTCGCCGGAGCCACCACCCCGGTCTCTACAATCGTGGGCCGGAAAACATCCCTTTTGACCACGGCCACTTCCACCAGCATGGCAGACTTGCGTGTCGCCCCTTCGCGCTGGGCAACAGGCTCACTCGAAAAGATATACCGGGTAATACCTCCTCCAATCGCAAGGACCACCAAACAGATCAGGACATTGCCTAGAATGCCAAAGGTGGATTTCGAACTTTCTGGTTCTGGACCTTCGTCATTCATGGTTCTACAGGGGCTTGCTCAGGACCGACAGGTCCCGCCAAAGACCGATAAAGAGAAATGCGGAACTCGATCAACTGACGCTTCGCTATCAACAAATCACGACGCAAACGCTGCGTCTGTGTCAACGCGGTCAACACGTCGATAAAATCACTCACACCATTGAAATACTCGGTCTGCAGCTTTCGATGTGCCTGCGCCTGAATCTCCACCTGCCTCGACAGATTGGTAATGCGCTCCCGCTGCCGTTCTTCACGAACGAGGGCATCCTCCACTTCACGGAAGGCATTCAAGGTCGCCTGCCCAAACTCCGCCACTCGTTGGCGTTTCACTGCTTCAGTCCTTTGCACCTCGGCCTTCCGGCGCCCCCCATCAATGATCGGGGCAACCATTTCTGCAGCGATGGTTCCCATCCAGGTGGTGAACAATTGCGAGGCTGTCTGTGAAGCAGTGCTCAGACTTCCGGTGATATTCAGTCTGGGATAACGATCTGCAATCGCCGCAGCCACATCCCTGTCTGATGCCTCCACCTGATGTAAGGCAGACTGGATATCTGGACGTCTCAGGACCAAGTCTGCAGGTGCACCGGTTTGCGGTAATGGAGCCAGCGATGGAAGCTGATGCGTTGTCCAACCGACTTCCTTCTGTGCTGGGCGCCCCATCAGGACTGACAATTGATGCTCCAATACAGCGCGATCTGATTCCGCCTGAATCCAACGCTCACGTGTGGCCTCCAACAACTGCTGCTGACGCAAAAGGTCCACACTGCGGACCTGCCCTCCGCGGAAACGCCCCATGAGTGATTGAAGTGTTTTTTCATTCGCTTCAATTTGATCCTCCAATAATTCCAAAGAACTCTCCGCTTCCAGCAACCGGTACCATACCAAAGCAACCTCAGCCGAAAGCGTCAAAGCCGTCGCTTCATAATCAGCACGGCCTGCCTCGGCGCGAAACCGTTCCGCATCGACGTCTGCTTGTATCCTTCCCCAAAGATCCACCTCGTAGGACGCAGCCAATCCCAGCTCTACCGTCTGGCTCCCACCTGAATTGCTTCCTCTGGCATTGCCGCCTGCACTTCCATCCAAGCGGGGTAAGAACGCTGCGGCTTCACGTCTTGATACCGCCTGAGCCGCCTGCAGCCGTTCCCATGATGCCTGCAAATTCAGATTACCATCAAACGCCTGACGAATCAGCGCATCCAGTTCCGGATCTTCAAAAGCCTCCCACCAATTCTCCGGCATTGGGATGGTTCCCGTTTTCGCAAACGCATCCGTTGTATCGACCGGGCTTTCAACCTCCACGGTTTTCGATGCACATCCCGCAAACAGAATCACCGACACAAGGAAACACGCCGCAACCTCGCAAACGCGATGAAGCAACCGGAAATAAACCATGGTGAAGGTTTTAAGAAACATGAAAGCCAACGTCTTCCGAACTCCCCATCAGTTTTCTTCGACCAAGCTCAAACATACCATGAAAAACTGAGAGCTTTGCAACCGCCGTCCCTCGGAAACAGGGACAGCCAGCAAATGCTCTCGATCATGATTGAACGTCTCCCCGTCCTTCCCAGTCAATAAACCTGGTTGCGAAAAGCGCCGATATCTTTAATCTAACTCTCAACTGATGCACAAATCTGGTCCTACATTCTGGAAGCAGGCGATCGCGATATTCCTCGCGGTGGCGTTCCTTCCTTTGGCTGGGCCGCTTTACTTGTGCACGTGCAAAGGAGAGTTGTTCAGTCCGGCAGCAGTCGAGTCCTGCTCAAGCTGCTGCGATGAAGAGGCTCTTCCTGAACCTCAGGATGCTTGCCCTGATGATTGCAATCAGATGGTGCGCGTCGATCTGGTGCTACCTGAGACAACCACCGCTCCTGCGCTGGAAACACAGACTCTCAAGCCTCCCGTCCTGATTGGATCCAGTGACCACACAGGTCTCTTTGATTCCCAAAATCTTCGTGCAGCGACGTATGCCGGCACCACTCCGCCTCCGGGCACCACACGGACACATCTCCGGCTCCGTGTGCTTCTGATCTGAGCCCTCGGCTCCCCTTCCCCAATTCACTGAAGTTCCGCCCTTGATCCTCAATGGCGGCTCTCATCTGTATCTGTCTGGCTTTCCAGGCAAACCGTGTATTTCCCATTTTCCTTTGAACGCTGAATCTAAACATTGGCTTTCCGGTGACTCTCCGGAAGAGCAGAACAGCCCTCCATCAAGAGGGCGTGGCAAACCATTCTGGATCACCCTGCTTCCATGGGTGCTGATCCTTGGTGCCATCCTTGTCTTTATCGTGGCTTTCTATGACCGGTTCGTACCGGGCACACAGGTAACGGTGGCCACCGCCATCGCCCGTCCATCATCCGAACAGGATGCACCTGCCAACAGTCCTTCGCCACAAGCCGGCAAAGGCCAAATGCTTTTTCAGGCCACGGGCTGGGTGGAGCCTGATCCACTTCCCATTCGCGTTACCTCTCTCTACAGCGGTGTCGTCGCCGAGGTGCATGTCTTGGAAGGACAATCCGTAACCAATGGTCAACTTATCGCGACCCTGATCGAAGACGACGCGCAGCTGGAGCTACGTGCAGCTCAAGTGGCAGTTGCCCAATCTGAAGCAGGGCGCAACGCATTGAAGGGCGAACTTCAACTCAGCAAGGCCCGCAAGGAAACTGCGATCAAGCACTACGAAAGCTCCTTGGCTCAGCTGGGAGCAGCCAAGGATAACGCCACCCGTCTTCGCCAATTAAAGCCGGGCACCATTCCCGAGCGTGAACTCATTCAGGCAAATTTGCAGGAACAGGCAAACAAAGCTGAAGCAGCAGCAGCCAACGCCAAGATTGCTGAATGGGACGCTGAGGCATCCCGGCTCGAAAAGGAGATCACCGTTCAACAGCAACGCATCCAAAGCGCGATGGTCATGCTGGATCAGGCCAAGCTCGCCCTATCTCGCACAAAGATCACAGCTCCATGCGATGGCATCGTGCTTCGTCTCCTGACCACGCCAGGCAAACGCATGATGATCAACATGGATCGCGAAGATGCTGGCACAGCCGTCATCATGTATCAGCCTGACCACCTTCAAGTCCGTGTCGATGTGCCACTCGCTGATGCCGCCGGTCTATCGGTCGGGCAATCTGTGAGGCTCAGCAGCAGCCTCCTTCCCAATCAGTCTTTCGATGGTGAGGTCACACGAATCGTGGGGGAAGCCGACCTCCAGCGAAACACGCTTCAGGCCAAGGTAAGAATCCTGAATCCCGATCCACGCCTGCGTCCTGAGATGCTTTGCAGAGCGGAGTTTTTCGGAAACCGCTCATCCAGTTCAAACGGACTTTCATCCAATGACTCTGGCGGCGCATTGATGGTCTTCATTCCCAAACAGGCCATACAGAATCACAACGGACAATCGGCCACAGTCTGGGCGCTCACTCAGGATGAATCACATGCGGAGTCACGCAGCGTCACCATCGGCTCGGCTACAGACAAGGACTGGCAACAAATCAGCGAAGGCATCCGCCCCGGCGATCGCGTCATCATTGATCCACCACCCAATCTCAAATCCGGCGACCGCGTGCGTCCCATCTCCAACGCCAAAGCACCATGAGCACACCATTTATCGAATGCCGCAAACTGACCAAGCGCTACCGCAAGGGGCCCAATGTGGTCACGCCATTGGAGGCTCTGGATCTCGAGGTGGCCACGGCTGAATTCCTTGCGCTCATGGGCCCCTCCGGCAGTGGCAAGACCACGCTTTTGAATCTCCTCGCCGGCGTGGATTCTCCATCCGATGGACAACTCCTGATTCATGGCACAGACCTCTCACACCTGAGTCGCTCTGAGCTGACACGATGGCGCGCGGAGAATGTGGGATATATTTTTCAGCTCTACCATTTGATGCCTGTGCTCACTGCATTTGAAAACGTGGAGCTACCATTGCTGCTACGCCCTTTAAGCCGAAAGGAACGTCACGCCAGGGTGGAATCCGTCCTTAATCTCGTCGGTCTCGGAGATCGCATGGACCATCGTCCCAATGAACTTTCAGGCGGACAGGAACAACGCGTGGCCATCGCCCGCGCACTCGTGGCCGATCCCCCTTTGCTGGTGGCCGATGAACCCACGGGTGATCTCGATCGTGAATCAGCTACCGCCATTCTTGACCTTCTTCACAGGCTTTCGCGTGAACACGGAAAGACCATTGTCATGGTGACCCATGATCCACGCGCCGCCGCCGTTGCAGACAGGCAACTCCATCTGGAGAAAGGCCGCCTTGTCAAAGGAGAGGAGGTGCCGACAACATGATCCGCTCCGCATGGAATCTCCTGGCGCTGGCAGGCACGCAATTAGTCCGCCACCGGATGCGCACGTTGCTCACCTTGTCTGGTGTGGTCACCGGCATGTTTCTCTTTGCGACTGTGGAAACTCTGCAGACATCGCTCAGCCGCGCAACAAAGGTCGAAGCAGGCGACACCACATTGGTGGTCTATCGCGAGAACCGTTTCTGCCCGGCCACAAGTCGCCTTCCGGAACATTACGTTGACGAAATCAAGCAGGTGGAAGGTGTGGCTGAAGTGATTCCAATCCAGATCGTGGTAAACAACTGTGGTGCCAGTCTGGACGTCGTTGCCTTTCGCGGTGTGCCTCCTGAAACACTGAAACGCTTTGCTCCTTCGATCGAATTGTTGAGCGGTTCGATTGACGAATGGAAACAACGTTCCGACGCCGCATTACTTGGAAAGAACCTGGCAAAGCGTCGTGGTCTTCAGGTTGGCGACAAGTTTGATGCAGCCGGCGTCACAGTACATGTGGCCGGGATCATTCAGTCTGATGGACCACAGGATGAGAACGTGGCCTATGTACATCTCCCGTTTCTCCAACAAGCATCACGTGTCGGACTCGGTGTCGTCACACAGTTTAATGTAAAGGTGGCTTCCGCTGAGGAACTGGACAGCGTCGCCGAAGCAATTGACACCCGCTTTGCCACAGATTCACACCCTACCGACACCCGACCTGAAAAAGCATTCTTCGCACAGACGGCAACAGAGCTTGTGGAACTGATTGGTTTCACGCGCTGGCTTGGATTGGCCGCGGTCATTGCGGTCATGGGATTGGTGGCCAACACGATTCTGCTGACCGTGCGGGCGCGTGTCTCAGATCACGCGGTCATGATGACACTGGGTTATCCTGATTCAGCCATTGGTTGGCTCGTTCTTGCTGAAGGTCTCCTGCTTGGACTTGCAGGTGGAGCATTGGGCGTGGGTGTCGCTGTAGGATTTCTTCAATGGCAGAGTATCACTGTAGGAAACGAGGGTTTGACCTTGGCCTTCCTACCGGATGCGCAGGTGCTTTGGCGGGGAATGGGTGTTGCACTCATACTTGGATTGGCAGCAGGTCTGTACCCCGCATGGGTGGCCTCACGACAATCAATAGTGAAAAGCTTGAGGGACAACGGCTGATGACTCTACTACCTCCATCCTATGCACTGAGAAACCTGATGCGACGCCCTGGGCGTTTCGTTCAGTTGGTCCTCGGCAGTGCCATGGTCGTGCTGTTGTTCATGCTGGCAACGTCATTGAACGAAGGCATGGCGCGCGTACTCGTGGCATCAGGTTCGCCGGACAACGTCATTCTGCTTGGTGCAGGAAGCGAAGAAAGCATTGAGCGAAGCGAAGTCTCCACCGCCGTCCCGGACATTGCCGCGGCCGCCATTCCTGGATTGAGACTCATCCTTGGCCAACCGGCTGTTTCCGGAGAGGTTCACTACAACGGACTGATTGAAACCGCCGATGGTAAATCACGACAGGCACTTCTTCGTGGAGTCAGTCACAAAGCACTAAGGGTCCATCAGGAAGTTCGCATTCTTGAAGGTCGGTTCCCCAGCCCGGGCGAAATCATGGTTGGACGTCTCGCTCATCATAAATTGGAAAGCACTCAGGGTGAGATCCAGATTGGAAAGACCATCACTTTCAACGGTGCCGATCTCAAAGTGGTAGGCGTATTCGACGCTCCTGGTACCGTGATGGAAGCCGAGCTTTGGATGCCTGTTGGAGATCTCCTGACCCTGACTCAGCGCGAAAGTCTTTCGTGTGTTGTGGTCGCCGTGGACAAGGCCGAGTTCGAGGACGTGGATGTCTTCAGCAAGCAACGTCTCGATCTGGAACTGGTAGCCATGCGTGAATCCGATTACTACTCCAAGCTCGCCGGTTTTTACGCTCCGATCCGTTGGATGGCATGGGTCTGTGCGATCCTGATTGCGACAGGTGCCATCTTCGGCGGACTGAACACACTCTATGCCGCCTTCGCTTCACGCATTCAGGAATTCGGAGCATTGCAGGCCATCGGTTTCTCACGCATCGCCCTTCTCATCAGTCTCCTGATGGAGGCGACCACCGCCACATTGATCGGCACCATGCTGGCTGGAGTTACAGGACTGCTCTGCCTGGACGGATTGACCATTCCATTTTCTATCGGAGCCTTTTCTCTCAATTTCGATCCAGCGGTCGTCACTCTGGGCTTCGTCGTCGGAATCAGTCTGGGATTGATCGGCTCACTACCTCCGGCGTGGAGTTGCCTGAGTCCCAAACTCACAACCACTCTTCGGTCTGCATAAAACATTTTTCAAACACAACAACCCTCAAACAATGGAATCATTAATGAAAACAAAACACATACTCTTCACCTCACTCGCGGCGGCACTCGCAATCACGATCGTAGGCTGTGGCCAGGGCTCATCACCAACACCTGACTCATCATCCCCTGCCGCCAGCGCAGAGAATCTCATTCCCCAAGAACTGGTGGTTTCTGATCAATTGGAAGGCGCCATCGGCGTGGTCGATGCACGCAAGGATGTCCAGGAAGGAAAAGAGGCTGTCGTCACAGGCTTCATCGGTGGCCGGGCAGAACCTTTTGTTGAAGGACGCGCCATCTTCACCCTCGCAGATTCCAAGGCGATTATTCGTTGCGATGTCGATGATGATGACCACTGTGCCACTCCCTGGGATGCCTGTTGCGATGACCCAGCCAAGATCAAGGCATCCATCGCCACAGTTCAGATAGTTGACGGAGATGGCATGGTCCTGAAGCAGACTCTCAAGGACTTCCAAGGCATCAAGCCAGGCAGCACCGTCAGTGTCAAAGGAACCATTGCACCCGGCTCCACCAAAGACGCACTCGTGATCAATGCCGATCAGATTCACGTGGCTTCGAAATAGTGAAGAAGCAACCCGCACATTTCATCCGCCCCGTGTCCTCTGTGGCATGGGGTGGCATCATACTGATAGGGCTGTTCCTATCAGGCTGCGCCATTCCATCGCGGGAGCGTTCTCTTCCCAAGGTGGAAACCAGTCAGCAATGGACGCAGCCAACCGGTAATGCTTCGACCGATGAACATCAGGACTGGTGGACACGAGTCGATGACCCTCAGCTGACGAGACTTGTTGAGACCGCGCTGTCAGCCAATGCCGATCTTGCAGTCATTGCAAAACGGGTCGATCTCATGCGTGCTGAAGCCCGTGTGGCAACGGCAGGAAGACAGCCCAACGTCACTGCTTCGACGGGCCTCCGGGCAGGCAAGGAGCGGACGATGCCAACCGGTTTTCGAACTCAGAACGTTCTGCCATGGACAACCGGTGCTGCTCTGTCATGGGAACTTGATTGGCTTGGAAAGTGGAAGGATCGCAGCACAGCAGCCAAGTCATCCATTAATGCTAGCGAGGCCGACCTGGCAGCTGGGAGATTGTTGCTTTCCTCCTCCGTCGCTCAAGTCTGGGTCCACCTTCATCATCACCACCACAGCATGGAGATCCTCAAGCGCTCCATCAAACGGCAGGAACAAATCCTCTCAATATACCAATACAGATTCGACGCAGGGTTGATTGAGGAAACAGCCCTCCACCAGCAGAACAGTCAGATTGCAGAACTACGCCGCCAGATGGCGGAAACGATCATGATGGAAGGCGTGGCATCAAGGGAACTTGATCGCCTTTGCGGCGCACCCGCAGGAACAGGCACATATCAACACACGCCCTTGCCAGCGCTTCCCGCCCTCCCCTCATTTCTACCCATAGACGTCCTTCGCAGACGCCCGGACATGGCAGCCGCAGAACAACGACTCAAGGAAGCCTATCTCTTGGAACGGACAGCGAAACTGGATCTCTTTCCCTCCCTCAGTCTGAACCTCAGCAACGTCACCATGAGTGGCTCGTTGAGTGATCCTTTCCGCAGTTGGGTGAGTGAGATCGGACCTCGGCTTGAAATACCTGTTTGGGATGCAAACCGAAGGGCCCGCAGTCGCCAAGCCAAGGCACAGGCAGAGATCGTCGCCGAACAATACAAGGCCACGACACTACGGGCACTGGAAGATGTGGAGAAGGCACTCGTCCGGTTTCATGGAATTCAGGCGCAGCTCCAACACGCGGAACAAATGGCAATAGAGGCACGCAAGATCCGCGACTTCACAAAGGATAAGCTCAAAGCTGGTTTGGTATCTGATGTGGAACTCCTTCAAGACGAGCAACGCCTCGATCAATCCGAACTCAAGGTCCTCATGCTACAAGCGGATGCACTGGCCAATGCCGTGGATGTCTACCGCGCAATGGGTGGATGATTGTTCAGCAATCTCCCGGTCATTGTGGAGGACGGCGGAAGATCGGGCGCGTTGGAAGATCATAAGGAGACCGCCCTCCAAGTGACTTCCACTCAGGGATCCATGATTCTTCCGGATGCTGTATCGGTGGATTGGCAATCCGAATGGGACTTTGATATTGGGCAGGGGGAGAACCGGCCGACTGACTCCAGTCCTGTGCTGACCCCGCCACAGGCGATATCTCGAGAACGTCCTGAGGAGAATCAGGATCTTGAATAATAATTCCTCGCGATGAAGCTGAAGCTTCAGAGGATTCAATGTCATCATCAGCTTCATTCGATACGCGAGCTACAGGCACTTGACCCAAGTCGGACAACATCGGTGTACGAAACTGCTGCTTATTGGGAGAAGAACCAACGTTCGTTCCGAGGCCAGCGGCTACCCTGGGTTGAGCCACTGTCGAGGAAGAGGCTGAGACGGAACGACTTTTTCCTAGGCCAACCCATTGTTCCTTTCCCTCAGCACGAACACGAACCTTCGCATCTTTGGTGTCCACGCCTCCTGCCAAGATCTCAATACCACCCACGGTGCTCCCTTCGTGAACTGTAAAGTAGGTCTTGGTGCCGTCAGGCTTGATACGTTCAAAGTAGGCGCGTTTCTTCCCCGAGAGATCCATCACCCCAGTCAGCTTCACCTCCCCTTCACGAGTCGACAGGGCCCGGACATAGGGAATGGTCGAACGCGATTCTTGAACAGGATGTGATACAGAGTTTGTAACGGAACGAACGCTCTCACTCTCAGCCTCGTTTGGCATCCGGTCGGGACCGGCTATTGCTGCGTAGCAGGCAAGGCCCCACATCATCACCGTGGTGATCGGCCAACGATGCCTATGAACCAGTGTTTTTCCTGCCTTCATAAGAATTCCTGGTAACTAGTGAGAAACGGTCTTGAGTCGGTAAACAAATGATCCGTCCCCGGCTGTACTATCAGTGTAGGTGGTGGTGCCAGCAGGGACATCGGCGATCTTCTGCCAATCAAACGCACCAATGGCTGCTCGGTGCACCTCGATATCAGCAGTGCTTACAGAGGTCCTACCGTCGGTAATAGACCAATCCAGACGCGTGTCATCTCCGTCCTCACTCATGCTGAGATTAACGACGGCAACCTTCGAGACATTCGTGTCCACAGTGACTTCATAGCTGCTCTGTCCGACCGGAGTAGGAGCAAGATTGATCTCCAGCTTGTTCGTCTCCGGTGCCGCCATGGCAACCTGATGAGTACCACCGAACTCACTCACAATGAAGGTCAATGCCAGCTCGTCCTGACCGCTGGTGATAAAGGCAGATGGAACAACGGTCAGAAAACCGAAAACCAGCGAATCGTTGTCATCATCTTGCGTGAACGTCTGCCCCAGTGCCTGAATCGTCAATGATGCATCAGGCGGTTGTAACACTGTGGGCATGGACCCCACCTTGGAATCGTCGTAGGTCACAGTACCGGTGAGTGAGGATCCATCCCAAATGGTGCCGGTGCCGGTGATCTCTCCGGTAATAATGAAATTCACGAGGGCAGCAATCGAACTGTGGACCGAGGCCAGCAGGATCGCTGACATGACAACTAGAGTTTTGATCTTCATTTTTCAGGAAAAGGTTTCAGGGAGTTTTAAGGGCCTTCTTTTGAATGCCCGTAGACCAATCAAGAAGGATGTTCCAACGGAACTGTCGCTCTGAAGGGAGCGTCGTGGCGGTGTCGTTGTTGATATGTTGAAAGACGTTCTCCGGCGGTGTCACAGTGGCGTCTTTGCCATAGATGTAGTCTTGGTCTTTTACGATCGTGTAGTAGGCCTTGTTGAGATTGAGTGCACGTTTTCGGGAAGGAGTGATCAACTCATATACGTCGGCCGCACCTTTCACTTTGGCGTGATTCAGAGATCCGTCTGGGAGGAACCAGCGCTCACGCATCTCCTCATTGTTCCGGAACTCGCTGCCTCCACCTACTCGCTCCATGTATGTCGCGATCTCCCCCTTGGTTTCACCAAGTGTGGGTGCATCCTTCATGTCATGGAGATCAATGTATCCCCACCCTGCTGCACCATCTACTTTGCGAGGCAGACTGAAGGTCTTGTCGATGGTGGAGCCAATGGAGTTGTGGCATCCAACACAGGAAAAATTCTCCTCGTAGGTATATGCTCGCAGACGGCCTTTGTTGTTCTCAATGAATCCAGAAATGGACCATCCATTTCCATTGTCCAGACCGTGTTGACCGATGTTATGATAGCCGGGAAGGTTGCCTGCCTCTTTCTCAAAACTTTCCAACTCGTAGTGCCTTCCATAGACACGCTTGGAGTAATAACGCCATTTTTTCATATAGCGCACCTCTTTCATTCGCTTGGCCGGAACGATTCCGCCTTTCTCACCAAGACCAATGTATCTCACGGTATGCAGGAACTCAGTTCCTTCTGGGTAGAGATGGCGGGCGAAGGTCAGACCTTTGGCTGCCCCGACATAGCGATCGGCACTGACTATTTCACGCGCAATTCCCAGGCTTCCATTCCCATCCAAATCCTCCCCGATGATCTCTTCATCGACAGGCAGGCAGGTGATGGATTCGAAGCCCTTGATTGCAGCTTCGACCATGGCGAGATTGGCGCGATAGACATCCTCGGAGAATTTGCCATCAGGAGTGCTGCGATAGGCTTCTGGCAGACGGATCATCACATCGTCAGTAGATCCGTTGGCTGGCCAGAACGTGCTGGGAAAGGGTTTGTAATTGAACGCAACCCAGTGACTTCCATCGAGAGCAAAGCCATTCTCATCAAAGGCTTCCCGTCCCAAATGCAGATTCTTGAGGCGAGGTATATATCCCTTGAATCCGGCTTCATCGAGACGTGAGGCAAGTTCTGAAAAATTGTCCTGATCTATATACTCCAGGATTTGTTTATCGCTGATCTTTCCGATACGGATTGATCGGTCTTCAAAAAGGTTTTTCCACTGATTGGTCATGCCCACATCACTGAAACTGTAGGCCTCTTGCAGATCATCGTCGTTCATCACATTCTCCCGTCCAGGAATGGCCGCCTGATGACAGACGTAACAGGGATTAAAATTGCCTAAATTTCGCGTGTAGCATTGGGGCGGAATAATGGCCTCGCGATTGGAGACGGAACGCACGGGATGAACATCTGGAACAGGGGGCAGCACACCATCGTGCCGCTTCAGGGCCTCAATCAAGGACTCGTGAACTGGCCTGGCAACCTGGTTGGTGGATGCTTCTGCCCGGGCAACCTGAAGGAGACAGACAAACAGAAATAGAAGATGGGTGATCGATCGCGTCATTGGAAAGGTTGTATCGGTAAAAAGAAGCGGGAAGGAGCGTCGTCCTCCCCGCTTCGGGTCGTATTTTCCTACGTCAATGATCGCTTAGCGGCCTGCACTGCGGAGCTGATTGAGGAACTGAGTGTTTGCGATGTTCGACAGGTGGAACATCCAGACAGAATCACCGAGTCCATCAGGAACAGCCGAAAGATCTGTGCTGTCAGGATGCTGTACAGCCACGACAAATTCCTCGTTGAACATTGGGTTGAAGATCATGCCGGTTGCTTCTGAGCCATCAACACGGATGCTCATGAAGTGATCTACTGACTCGGCTACACCGTCGTTGTTGGTATCACGCACAAACCAGATGTCTCCACCGAGATCACTTCCGTTGGGAGCGTCTTCAATGATGTAGATGTTTCCGAGTGCGTCCTGAGCGAGATTGTCAGGTGAGTTGATGATGCCGGTTGTGGAAGGGAATCCCACATTCTTAGGAGTGCTGGTTTCGCTGGCAAAGACGCGGACTGCGGCTTTCGAAGTATCCACGTGAGCCTGTTTCCAAACCCAGCGGCGACCGATGCGCTCCCAACGTCCCTCGACCTGGTTCTCCATGAGTTCCACACAATAGACTGTGGCCTCGGATGTGGCACAAAAGAAGATCGCTTCATTGCCATTGGCAAGGCGCCCGATCTCCATGTCTTCTGGGCGACCGTAAGGCGTGCCGTCCACATCATCAGCGGCAGGACGTCCGCCCAGGGCTGTAGGATCATCGATGGCCACTCCGTTGGGTGCTCCATTGCGGAACGGATCTGTAACGCCAGGAAGCACGTTTCCAAACTCATCGGTGAGAGGAACCCAAGTTGCGTTGCCTACACGAGTGGCTGTTGCATTCACACCATCGTTGTAATTCAGCACAGGATCACCGCCGGAGGAGATGAAGTCATCTACAGAGAGAACGAAGGTTTGTCCCACAGAGTAAACACCAGGAGTCCACATCACGAACTTGTAGATGGAACCGGAACGATGCTCATCCACATAGTAGATGGTGTTGTTGAACTTCTTGCTGAAGTTGATGCCCTCGTGGGAAACGTTGGCAATGCTGTTCAGCTCACGAGTCACGATCTGATCGGCAGGTGCAAATGAATTAAGAATCTCGATCACACGACCTTGTCCGGCCCATTCCTCAGCAGCGAGGACAGTACCATTGGGTGTAAAACGCGCAGGATCAAAGGCACCGTAGTCTGAAGACCAATCTCCACTTCCGTCTCCGGCAAAGAGGATCTCGTTCTGACAGTTGTATAGGTTCAAGCGGGAAACGCCTGCTCCAACCGGAGTTTCATGAGGAATGAACAAAAAGTTTCCGGTGTGATCATAGGCCATCATGTCGAACATGGATGAACTTCTTCCGGCATCCACACGCACGACAGACTGTCCGTGGCTAAGGACCTGATCTTCTACCTGACGGAGACTCAGGACGCGCTTCTGAGAGATACCAGCAGGAGCAATCCATGGTTCTGTCAATTCCTCCTCGGCATTGGGAGAGACGACAGGGGCGGAGGCGGTCAAGGGAGTGAACCAGGTATCGGTCCCAGCCTGAACCGTGGCGGCAGCTGAAAGAGCAACAGCAAACACAGCAGTTAGTTTTTTCATAGGGTTGTTTTTCAATTATTGAATAGGAATAGGCACATAACGAACGCTTAACGAGTCGGGATGTGACACACCTATGGCAGAAGATTGAAAATACAGCTCCTGTGAAAAGACCTCCTTAAGAACCAGCTTTCTCTCGAATACTCCCCTAAACAAGGGACTCTTGGACCCCTTTTTCCGCTAAATCAGACCACTCAAGGTTACCGGGCTGTTACGAGGTTTCGAAACCGAAACCAGACCGATACAAAGCACCCTTCCTAACCTCGCCGCTCCGCAAAGAATGCCCTGATCAATTGATGACATTCATCCTGCAGCACACCGCTTGTGACGATCGCCTTGTGATTAAGACCATCAAAATCCAATAGATTGAGAGCGCCTCCTGCTGCGCCGCCCTTGGGATCTCCGAGCCCAAACACCACACGGGACAACCGCGCATGCACCACCGCCCCTGCACACATGGGGCATGGCTCCTTCGTCACGTAAAGCGTGCAGTCAGTGAGCCTCCAGCCTTCCATGACAGACTCAGCCTGCGTGATGCACAACATCTCTGCATGTGCCGTGGCGTCCTGAAGCATCTCCACCTGATTGTAGGCCCGCGCAATGATCTGCCCGTCCTTCACAATCACAGCCCCCACCGGCACTTCTTCGCGCCGATATGCCTTCATCGCCTCACGTAAGGCTTCGCCCATGAAGTATTGATCACTGGAAACGTCGATGATGGGTTCTCCACCTTCACTCATGATACCAACTCCCCCGGTTTGATGGATGCCTCAACCGTCCAATCAAAACTCCCATTCTCCCCGCAGATGCAGTGCGATGAAAAGAAGCCTCCGCGATGTTCCCAAAACAACGGCCAGATATGTTGCCCATCCGTAGGAGGAAGTTGAATTTCTGAAAGCTGATCTTTGGTAAAGAAGACAAAGCGACCTTCCGCATCCGGCGGAGGGACCTCATTGATGGGACGTTTCACTTCGTAAAGAAACATCAACCAATGAGCCTGCCCCTGATATCCCACTTCGCTGACAATTCCCGTGAGATGTAAGTCCTCTGGCTTGAGGTCCAGCCCCATCTCTTCCTGAGCTTCGCGACAGGCACACATGGCGGGTGATTCACCCGTGGCTTGTTCCAGCTTTCCTCCCGGAGGACTCCAACAACCCAGATTGGGCTCCTTAGCCCGCTCAATCAGCAACACGTCACCCGCTTCATTGAAGCAGTAGATCAGTGTCGAGATTTTGTAAGGCAGAGACATCGCCGTAAGTGAACCATTCAAAGCCCCATCCAGCAAGCCGGAGCACAAAACGCTCCATAGAATGTATCAATCCACCGGTAACAATTGAACAGCATCGGCAACCACGTAGCCATCGGTTCCCTTGGTGGAAATGATTACCTGAATCTCTTCACCTTTAGAGGCTTGGACTCTTCCAAGGAAATGCCATGCACCATCGATACCTGGGGCTTTCTTTTGATTCACTTTCACCGTGCTCTCTCCATTTGACGAGCGAACCGTCACAGGTGTATTGGTCGCACGATTGCCATGCTCTGGATAGGCGAAGCGGACTTCGTATTCACCTGCAGCAGGCGCCTTGAGTTTGAAGACGAGATCTGAGCGCCCTTTGTCGGTATTCCCATCGTGAAGGTAACCGCGTTCGAAGTAATCCTTGGATGATGTACTCGAAGTCCATGGATGCACCTGATGAAGTTTTGAGTCATCCAAAGTCACCCCCGGTTGAGTCTTCAAAGAAATCCCTTTGGATTGCTTGATGGGGCCATTGTAATCAAGAACCTGACCATCCTTGATAAGGCGCGCCTTGAGCTCATCGTAATCCACATCCTGAACAGCCTGCCCTTTCTCTATAGCAATGGCAGCTGCCGTCGCAGCGGAGTGTCCGAGGATCATAAAGACTGGTTCCATACGAATGGATCCAAATGCCATGTGCGACGATGAAACACAGACAGGAACCAAGAGGTTCTTACACTCTGATTTCTTGGGCGTAAGCGATTGATAAGAAATCTGGTAAGGCCCTTTTGTGCTGACTCCAATGTCGCCCTCGTTCTGCACATATCCCTCCGGCGTTACATAACGCTGCACGTTGTGCGAATCGATCGTGTAGGACCCCATCCCGATCGGCTTAGGCGTCGGACGCGTCTTGAGGCAATCGTGTTCCGTCATAACATGCTCTCCAATCATCCGGCGCGCCTCACGGATGTAGAGTTGATGAGACCAGTTGCCGTTGTCCTTGAACTCATCCTTGGCCAATCCCCATTGAGAAAATTTTTCACGAACGTCATCAGGTACTCGTGGATCGTTCGCCAAGAAATACATCAACCCCATCTGAAAAGTCTCGTGCTCTCGGATGATTTCCTGACGCCGCTCATAACTGGCATTGGGATAGTCGTAGTTCATTCCGATGTTATCCGTGCTGAATGGACCGTGGTTGTTGGTATCTGTCTTACGGTTTGGTATTGGGTCAAACTTGCGAAAGCCCTCACGCCAACCGGTAGCCAGCACACGAAGCAACAGCTCATACTGATCCGGGTCATATCCTTCAGGTTTCGGAAACGGGACGCGATTCTCAGGGTGATCGGTAAGGCACATCCGGAAACAATAGGCCTGCACACGATGATCGCCCTCACCCTTCACTCCCGGGTGCTCTCCACTGATCCGCGGCAACAATCCGCTACTCGGGTCGCCCGGCACTTTGTAAGGACTGACCGGTGTCTTGAACCAATGCCCGTGATGCAGCACACCAACCTGCACACCGTTCCATTCTTCGCCGTATGTATCGATTGATTCACGTCCCACATGATACGACACCCCAGCGGTGGCCATCAGATCCCCTTCGTAGGTCGTATCCATGAAGACCTTCCCCTGAAACGTCTTTCCACTGAGAGTGGTGATGCTACGGATCTTTCCGTTTTTCATCTTCACCCCGTTCTTGCGATCAAGCCACTCATCACGGTGCACCGGGATATCATACTCTTTCACAAATCCATCAAAGACAGCCTCGGCCACACTTGGCTCAAAGATCCACATGGTGCGATTGACTCCATCAATGGCAGCATTTCCCTGCCCCTTGTTTCCATATGAGGATTTCTCCTGAAAGCGCCACGCATCATCCTGATCATAGTGCTTCCACACCCGATGATAGAACTCGCGCGCCAAGCCACCGATCACCGCCTTGTTTCCGGTATCAGTCCAGCCAAGCCCACCACTGGACAACCCTCCCAAATGATTATCGGGACTGACAACCACTACGGAAAGTCCTGCACGCTTGGCCTGAACGGCAGCCGTCACGGCGGCAGAAGTGCCACCATAAATCACCACGTCGTAAGAAGCTGCATAGACTGAGGCACCGGAAAAGAGCGCCGCCGCCACCGAACAAATAGACAAGAACCGTTTCATAAGAGGGAATACCCGATAGTAAGACCACAGCCCTTTGACTTGGACAGAAAAAGTTTCAAGCAACCTAAAAACGAATCGCCACACGGAACACGCCAAATACAAGAAAGAGCTCCTCTCTTTCAGTCATTCCCTTTATGCGTCTTTCCACTTGTTCCGCGCGGGCCCAATTTTCTGGTGATGAGTACATGGAATCACCCGGGCCTGCATTAGCAGTTCCGGGTGATCGTTTTTGGCCCCCCCCTTGTTCCTTGGCTATACCCTAACGGGCAGAGTACGGAGAACTCACCACCACGCGCGACGATCGTTCGTGCGTGGATATAATCAGTGCTCTGTACTCTGTCCGAAAGGATGCCGAGGTGTTCATGGCAGGCGTCATGCGACAATCGCAACTATCTCCTCGGTCTGGAGACGGATGCGTTCCTGGGTTTGGGCCTGCTTACGAGCCTCACCCACTTTCTCATGGGCAAGCTCATTCATGAACAGCGTCGGATAGGGCGTGCCCCATGCTGCGGCTTCAGCACTGCGGATGGCATCAACGATCCGTTGGGCCACAGCGGGCGCAGTCGTTTCGCATACGAGCTCATCTGTCAGCTTCTCCTTCTGCCGATCGAAGGCAGCCGTCACTTCCTGTATGGGAAGCACTCCCTTTCTCACCTCTGGCTTAAACCTCTCTGGTGGGCCAAAGCGGGTCTTTAGTTTATATCTATTTCTCATTTTCTTTCTTTGTTTGTATTCGCCTTTGTCTGGTTGATTCCTCCCGTCCGGCGATAGACGTTTGGAAAACGAAAAAGCCCCCTGACTGTCTCTTGCAGTCAGGGGGCTTTGGGAAATTCGATTTATATTAAACGCTTATGCCTTTGCCTCCAAACTGCCTTTGTATCCATGATCCATCATCCAGGATGAACACTGTGAAGTGCCCGCCGGACGGCTGGTAATGGATTTGACTGACAGTTTGGAATTCATAAGTCGCGAAAAGAAAAACCAGTATTCTTATAAAAGGTCAAGCAAGTTTGAAAAAATAGCTATATTTGTGGAGCATCCCTCGACTAATCGTGATCGGTCCCAGCGTATATCCACATGGGAACCGTACGCCCAGCCCGTTTGAATCCGAGCTTCTTATAGAACTCGGTGGCATCGCCGTCGGCTGTGAGGCTCTGTTGGTGAAATCCTTTGTAGGGCTCCATCATTCGTTCCAGCAATGCCCTGCCGATTCCTTTGCTTTGAAATTCAGGGTGCACAACAAGATGGGAATAATACGCAACAAGATACCCATCTGAGATCGCATTGCCCAAGCCGACAAGTCGCCCATCGACACGTACTGTAATCAGTGTGGGCGAATTGCGGAGCGACAGCATGAGTTCTCTAGGCTTCTCAGCGGCCGCCCAGTCTACAGACCGGTAGAGCTCAAGAACCTCATCCTCTTTCAATTCGTCATCGGACTGGTAAATCACATTCATCAGAATAGCGCCATCTGGCCATCACTCTCGGTCGGACGTTGCTGAACAACTTGCAGCGATGCAGTCGGACCCGGTTCATCCTGACTGAGACAATCCACTTTGACGTGGGAAAGCCCCATCCCAGACAAGCGCCCCTCAACCGTCGCAACAGCCAGTTTTGCAGTATTACAATCGCGGGAAAGATGCCCGAGCATCACATGCTTGAGGCGTTCTCCAGCTGCCTTGCCCAGCAACTCGGCTGCTTGGTCATTCGACAAATGCCCATGGCGACTCATAATACGTTGCTTCGTAGGCCATGGGCGTTTCACATCAGCCTGTAGCATGTCGTTGTCGTAATTGGTTTCCAGCAGGAGCACATCAGCCTGACGGGCCTTTTCCAGAACCAACGCATTGGCATGCCCAAGGTCTGTCAGAATCGCGACGTTCCCTCCGGGAGTCTTCAACAGGTAGCCCACGGGATCATGAGCATCATGAGGAATCCCAAAACTCTCCACTTCCACATCTCCAATGAAGAATGAATCTCCCGCACCAAACTGCTTCCATGAGACTGAAACCTTGAGTCCAACATCCACCGCTTCCCGGGTCAGCCGAGTCGCATAGACAGGAACGGCCCATTTTCCGCCCACGACATTGATCCCTTTGGTGTGGTCAGTGTGTTCATGAGTCACCAAAACGGCATCCAGTCCTTCGTAGCTGCGATTGATGGATTCCAGCCGGTTTAGGATCTGTTTCCCACTGAACCCGGCATCAATCATGATCCGGGCCCCCGGCGTCTCCAGCAGGGAGCAATTCCCTCCAGACCCGCTACCCAGCACTGTGAAATGAACGTTCAACACAGCCAGCATCTCGACCTCCGTTCCACCGGGCAACGATTTTCCCTCAAGCGGCAGAAACTTCCCTCACCCCGAGCGCGATTTCCACGCCCCAAAACGGCACTGCTGACCCATTTATTGAAATAATCAGACAATTGAACCGTTTTTGTGTTATTCTGCACTTCTGGCACGATTTCTGTTGGAGGGCACATGACGTGCCGCTAACGTCTCTCTGATTGACCGACCACGTCACTTAACCAAGTATGGCACAAGGCCTTCATCTATCTCAGAAAATGGCTATGCAACAGGTGCTCGCACCTCAGTTGCAGCAGTCGCTTGCCATGCTTCAGGCGCCGACCATGGAGCTCAAGGCATTGGTAGAACAGGAATTGCAGGCCAACCCCACTCTCGAAGAACTTTCCCCCTCGGAAATCGAGGAAGCAAATACTCCCAATGAGGAGAAGGATCAGAAGCCAGATCCCAACGATCCCACCGAGCCGCCGGAAGAGATGTCTTTTGACCCGGCAAAGGAGAAGGAGAGCAGTGAGCCGGTGGACGACTTTCAGGCAGAGTTCGACAAGCTCCTTCAGCTGGATCAGGAATGGAAAGACCATTTCGCTCAGAACAACGTGCGCAACCGGATGTCTCAAGATGACGAAGAGCGGCGTCAGCACATGTTCGATTCCCTGACGTCCGAGACCTCTCTCCAAGAATACCTGCTCGAGCAAATGCGACTTTCCGAACTGGACGGCGCGCTCAAGTCGATCGCAGAACTAATCATTGGTAACATCGATGACTACGGATTTCTCCAGACATCCGTCGACGAACTTTCCTTCTCAACCAGCATCCCGGGCGATCAGATCATCGATGCGCTGCAGGTCATTCAGTCCTTTCATCCACCAGGAGTCGGAGCACGAGATCTAAGAGAATGTCTTCTGCTCCAACTGGAACGCTCGGACCGCACCAAGACCCTCGAGTATCGAATTATCCATGATCACATGGACACCTTGGGCAAGCGACGTTTTCCAGATCTGGCCCGAATGACAGGCCACTCCATTGAAGACGTCCAGGAAGCAGCAGCTCGCATCGGCCACTTGGAGCCACGCCCCGGACGCGCCTTTCTCCCCGACAATCAAACCTACATCGTCCCCGAAGTCTTCGTGAAGCGTGATGGAGATGACTACTCCATCACCACCAACAACGAACACGTCCCTCACCTGAGAATCAGCAATGCCTATAAGGATTTGATGACACAGGGTAATTCCGACGAGACCACCAAGGAATACATCCGCGACAAGGTCCGCGCCGGGAAGTTCATCATCAAGAGCATCCACCAACGGCAGCAGACGATCATGAACATCGCCAAGGAGATCGTGAAACGTCAGCGCGCCTTTCTTGACCAAGGCACCACTCATCTCAAACCCATGACCATGGTCCAGGTGGCAGAAGTCGTGGGCGTGCACGAGACAACTGTCAGTCGGGCGGTCTCAGGAAAATACATGGAGACGCCACAGGGCATCTTCGAGATGAAGTACTTCTTCACCTCAGGTATCAAGACCTCTGGCGGTGGAGACATGTCCAACACCTCCGTAAAAGAGATCCTTGCGGAGCTCATCAAGAGTGAACCCGGCAACAAGCCCTACTCCGACGACACACTCGTAAAGATCCTTAAAGAAAAGGACATCATGATTGCACGTCGCACCGTCGCCAAATACCGAGGCGAGCTCAACATCCTCCCGTCGAACCTGCGCAAGGTTTATTGAGGACTGGCCTAATTCTAGACGACGGCGTCCTTCCTGAGGTTCCTCAAGGCAGCCACGTTGTTAACCTCCTCCGATCGCAAGGGCAGTTCTCTTGCTCCGCTCTCGCGTTTCTCTCCAAATCGGTCTCGGAATTCTTCAAAGACACCATTGACCCAATCATTTGCCCCCAGCGCAACCCCGTCATTGAAATACCGGATACGCAGACGCAACAGCTCGGCCATTGATAGTGTCCCTCCTTCCTCAACGACACGCCTGATAGCATTCCTGTTTAAGGCCGCCTTGCCTGATTGTCCTGAAAATCCGGCCTTAACAAACAGACGTTTGCGATACTCTCGGTGGGCAACTGCCCAACTCCGCGACTCAGACACTTCAAGAATCCCCTCCCTGGCCTCCTTACCGCCGGCCAAGGCTTCAGCATAGGAACACCAGCGATAGTCCTTCGGGTCCTCTACGATTCCCGCTCTCACTGGATTTAGGTCAATATATGCAGCCACCTTCTCCATCATTTCCGGCTCAGGCTGGATGAGCACTGAGCGAAACCGCTCACTCCACAATGTCCCGAATCGGTTGTGTACTTTGTTATACCACCGACTGAACGATTGTTTCAGCTCTTGCATGAACAAGGAAAGATCCCGCATCCGCCGTAGGAATCGTTCACGCAAATCGCTGGGTATCTTCTTATGATTCTTAAAGGAAAGCTCCACTACCTGACGAATCACGCTCTTTTTAGGATAAAACCGACGTATTCGGCGATAAAGCTCGCGGTCAGAAGGCTCCTTTCCCGGGAATTTCAGGAGCAGATGAAAGTGATTGCTCATGATGCAATAAGACACAACCTGCACCCCGGAAAACTGAGCATACCGCTTGAGCATTCGGACAAACACCTCCCGCTCGTTCTCTCCCAGAAGAAACTCACCACCCACCACACGTCCAATGCAATGGTAAACAGCATCCCTGTCAGCCAAATCCACCTTTATCCGTTTCATCCTCATACCGCCGACAGAGATATTCTCACCTCCAACCAATGTCAACATATTATGTGCCTGGCACTTTATCTTTATTTCTATTTATCTGTGAGTCGCTCATTCGTATTTCACTGGGAAATCGCTCCAAGCGGAATCATTACCCGATATCCCTGCCTCCTAGTAATTGAAACTAATTCACTCCGATTCAACTGATTTATATCTGCCACACATCATTCACAGGTGGCGCTTGTGTCTCTGGGAAGGGCGACTATGATTTGTCATCATGATTCGCCAAATGGTAACAGGGTGGCTTGCCGTATCCATGGTCTGCCTGAACCTTCAAGGGGACGTCGTCAAACTCAAGGACGACGCTTCAGTTGCTGGGAAGATTCTTGTCGAGAAGAAGGATCAGGTCGTTCTCGATATCGGGTTCACCGCTCTGGTCATTCCTCGCACTGAGATTGTCTCCATCGAGAAGGCTGGTTCTTCCAAAGGAAAAAAGACCAAGCCCTTACCTTCCAAACATTCATTGAGGGCCAAGGGAGATCTTTACCACACGGCACGCAGCAAGCCCTCGATCCGAGGCGTGAAGGAACTCACTGAATTGCTTGGCGAATCCGTGGTGCAGGTCAAGACGCCTGGGGGACTGGGCTCCGGATTCTTCCTGAATGAGGAAGGTCACCTGATCACCAACTTTCACGTGATTGAAAGCGAGACAGAGATTTCCATCGAGGTCTACCATCAGAAGAAGAACAAACTGGAGCGCCATACCTACAAGGACATCCGTATCATCGCCCTCAACAAATTCCACGATCTCGCACTGCTAAAAATCGAGGATAAGGACGCGCCCAGTTTCAAACCCTGCATGATTGGTGAAACGGATTCACTTTCCGTGGGCGATGGCGTCTTTGCCATCGGCAGTCCTCTGGGATTGGAACGCACGGTGACCGAAGGCATCCTCAGCACCAAGACCCGCCTCATCCAAGGCTCGCTCTATCTTCAGACCAATGCCGAGATCAATCCCGGCAATTCTGGTGGCCCACTGTTCAACATGCGCGGTGAGGTCATTGGAGTGACCAACATGAAGATGACCTTTGGTGAAGGCCTTGGGTTTGCCATACCGGTGGAACAGGTGAAATCGTTCCTCAAACATCAGGACGCATTTGCATACGACAACGGCAATCCCAGCAACCCCTATCGCTATCTTGAACCACCCGGAGCAGCACCGGTATTGAACAAGGCTGACAAAAAGAGGTCAGAAAAATAATACGCTTCAATCGATTCTCCGAGTAACCAAGGGGCATCACATCCGTCAATTCAGCAAAACATGATCAAGAAAACCATCGGCCTCGTACTCGGCCTGACCACCATTGCCTCCGCGCAAGGCGCCACTCTGCCACCGGAGAAGCTACTTCCATCAGACACACTTTTTGTCGCCACCTGCCCCAGCCTGACTGAACTCAAGCGCCAGGGCGAAATGGGGATCTTCACCAAGCTCGTGAAAGATCCGGCAATGCAGCCATTTGTAGAGAAGTTCAAACGCAAATTCACTTCAGACGTCCTTGAGCCGCTTGAAAAGGAACTTGGCGTCAAAATCTCCGATTATGCAGACATCATCGAAGGTCAGATCACGGCGGCCATGGTCAAGAACAGCGCCAGTTTCCAAAGCCAGAAAGAACCAGACCTGTTGCTCATTCTCGATAGTGGCAGCAATTCAGACAAGCTGAAGGCAGAGCTCAGCAAGTTCCGCGAGCGCTGGCAAAAATCGGGCAAGACACTCCGCACGACACCATTCCGTGGGGTTGATTTTCACAGTGTCGAATTCAATTCCAAGGATCTCGACGGCATGTTCAAACGTGCCTTCCCTGATGCTTTCAAAAACGAGGGTGAGGAGGAAGAGTCCGAAGGAGAAAAGATCAAGATCACCTTCGCTCAGTCGGATTCGCTCCTTCTGATCGGCAGTCGCCCAGAGGCTTTTGAAAAGCTCCTTGTTCGTCAGGCCGGCGGATTGACTCCGATCCTTGGTGAGTATCCTGCCTTTGAGATAGATCACGCATCATTGCTCAAGGGATCCAGTGCCTACATGTGGGCCAATGCCAAGACCTTCATCGAGATGGCCAAACCAGCCTTTGAGGCAGGTTTCAATCAGGCAGCCTCAAAGGCACCAGTCCCAGGACTGACGCCTGAGCGCATCCTCGACGCGCTCGGAATCAACGGAGTCAAGACCATCGCTGGAACCATTCAGACCAAGAGCGACGGTGAATACGCCACGCTCTCCGTGGGTGCTCCCGCCTCTGCCCGGAAAGGACTACTCAAGCTCTTCACTCCTCCGCAGGCAGAATCTGGACCACCAAGCTACGTGCCCGGTGATGTGGCCCAGTTCAGCCGTTACCGTCTGGACATCTCCAAGACCTTTACCTCCATCGAATCCATGATCACCGAGCTTTCACCACAGGTGGCACCGATCATAAACATGGTGATCGGCATGGCTGGAAAAGATCAGGATCCAAATTTCGATCTACGTCGCGACGTCATCAACAACCTCGGCAATGATGTCATCACCTACAAAATGCCACCACGGGATGCGAACCTAGAAAGCCTTATCGCTCAGCCTGCCCTCACTCTGATGCAGTCAGCCAACGCAGACAAGCTGGCATCGTCTGTGAAGACCGTTTCCCGGCTGCTTCCACTCGGTGTTTCAGGTGTGAAGGATCGCGAGTTCCTTGGTCGCACCATCTACTCACTAGCGCTACCTGCCATGCCTACGCTGGACGGAAGCGAGCCCATCCAGCAAAGCGTACATTTCGCATCCAGTGGGTCTTACCTTGGTGTCTCGACAGATGTGACCACGATTGAAAACTTCCTTCGCGGCAACAGCTCCGGACCAAGCCTCGCAGAAAAGCCAGGCCTTCGTGAAGCAGCTGACAAGGTCGGTGGGTTCAATACCGGCTACTTCTACTACGATGCTCCGGAGTCCACCTTGAAGGTTGTTTTCGACTACCTCCGTAAGAGTCCGGATGCCTTTGAAGAGATCTTCTCAGGTCAGGCGATGGGGATGCCCGGTATCGAGCTCTGGGATGCAGACGAACGTCGCGAATGGGTTGACTTCAGCCTCCTTCCTCCATTCGAGCAGGTGTCCAAGTATTTCGGCTTCACCATCATGGCAGCTGAAGGAACCGATCGCGCCATCGAATTCCGCGGATACACCCCTACTCCGCAGAGCCTCCGCTGATCGAATCATTCATCCTCTTTCAAGAAAGGCCGGACAGAGCAATCTGTCCGGCCTTTTTCTGTAAACAACCTGATGGTTCTTTGATTATTGAGTCATGAAGTCAAAGAAGTTGCCAAGGTTGCTGGTATCCGTTTTGTAGATCTCTGTGTATTTGCAACGGGTGCAGGTAACGGTGGAGAATTTCTTGTTCTGGATATCAAAGAACTTGGAGAAGCCTCCTCCGGTCGCGGCAAATTGATCGGCTTCGTAGTCCTTGTTATCGCACTTGGGACATTTCCATTTGGGATGATTCATAAGTCGTGATCTGTTTTAAACTGATCACTCTTATACCCTTCCTAAACTGCCCTTCCTCCGATTTTTTCGAAGTCTTTTTGTAACGCCTCTGAAAACGCACTCCAGTCACTTCCTCCCTAGCGTGCCAGCGAGAACCCCGAACAAAAAGAAACTCACCCATGCCACGCCGGGAATGTAGAGCGTGAATTCCATCAACGACATTCCCGCCCAACCGAGCAACCCTATCCATGTCGCCCACGGAACCACCTGTTCACTTCGCCAGACACGTTGCCCCATCCAGATCATTCCCCAGATCACAAATCCGGCGAAGAAGAGAAACCCTGGAATTCCTGAGTCACTGGCCTGCTCCAGAAAATCATTATGCGCCAGGCGGGCCATCTCGGAATCCGGATCTCGACGTTCATCAAAGGGACGCTGGAAAGTCGCCGGACCGGTGCCGTTGAATGGATGGTCCGCAGTGATCTGCGCTGCCACCTCCCAATAATGAAAACGAGCACCAAGACTCGTCGCACCTTTCTTGAAGTAACCTGCAAAGACCACAAAGAAACCAATCAGTCCTATCACACCCAAAGCGCCGGCTACGCGGATCTTGAGCTGGCGTCTTACCGGCAGACGAAAGAGCGCGAGAACGATCATCATCAAGGCCATCAAGATCCCCGTCTTGGATCGTGTCCAGAAGAGGCAGCCCATGGTTGCCCCTGCAAGCAGCACACATGGTATCCAGCGCTGCCAGCGACTAAGCCATTCCCCTTTCTGATAAAGAAACCCAATACAGGCGGGCGCCAAAAGAACCAGCCCCGTGGCATAGGCATTGGGATAAAAAAGCGGCCCATAGATTCGGTCACTCTGCATGCGTGCCAACAGCCATGGGTGCGCCCCTTCGATCAACTCAGGATTGTCCTTCACTCGCTGACGCATCTCCTCCAAGCCCCAGAAGTGCTGTTCTATTCCAGACCATAGACACATGCAGAAACCAATCAAAATCGGCCACATCCATCCATCCCACCCACCTTTCCTACCGCCATCCCAGATGCCTACCGTAAGGCAGATCATGCACGCAGTGAAATGAGGAATGGCAGCCGATGTCAGAGCCGGATCCACCGTGTCCACCCGAGCCACCCACTGCCATAGATACCATGCCAAAGGAAGCAGCAACCAACGCCGAGGACCATCAAACGAAGGCAATCCATCAAAGCACTTGGTCAAGAACAGCAGTGCGACGATTCCGAAGCCCCACTTCAACGGCCATGAAAGAAAGATCCACAAAAGCGGATCGCTGGGCATGGGATCGTCATTGGGAAAAATGATCGGTGTTCCGATCTTGAGAAGAAAGAGAGCGACGGCCACACCAGCCACCCATGAAAACCAACCAGCCTGATTCGCCTCCGGAAGATTCGTATCACTGGGCGAGGCTGTCATGATGCACCACCACTAGAGTTCAAGCTTTAGCATCCCCACTTCCAGTGCCAGCGCTTCCTGAACATTGGTTTTATCCAGCAGGGCCAACAGGCGCTCAATGTGCTCCATATTCTTGAGCGCGGCATCCGGCTTGATCCTGCCGGCCACTACCTGTGTGGATGCACTCAAGTCCTGCAGCGCCATCAGCTCAGTTGCCGAGCCCATGGTCTGCATCCAGATATCCCGTGCCCACCATTGGATCTTTTGAAGCATATCGCCGCGTTCACGGCGATACTCTGCCTCGATGGATGCTTTGAGTTCTTCCTCCCATTTCTTGCGGAGATGGTCCTCCACGTCTTCATGCACGGCCAGTGGCGAACGCTTCGCCAGCTCTGTTTCCAATTCCTTGCGACGTGTCTCCAAGCGCCCCATGACGCTGGCAAAAAGGTGATAGCGACCGAGCAGGCTTCCCTGTTGCTGGGCAGCCAGTGAACTGAACTCCGCCAACCAACTCCGCTCTCCATCCGTCAGGCGCAGCCCTCCGCCACCGGCGAAATTCAATCTCTGGCAACGCGAAAGGATGGTATCAAGAAGACGATTCGGATCTGAACAAAGTAGTATGATGATCGACTTGGGCGGCGGCTCTTCCAACGTCTTTAGGAAGGCATTGGCCGACTGCACGTTCATGCGATCCGCAGCGACGATGATATTCACCTTGTACTCAGCCTCAGTCGGTTTGAGATGAACCACGCGCATGAGCTCACGCATCTGATCGATACGGATCACGCGGCTCTTGGACTCTGGCCGCACCCAGTGCACATCCGGATGATTCAGCTCACGAACGCGCTTGCAGTTCACACAAGCTTCGCAGTTATCGATCGGCAGCTCTCCACTTCCCATCACTGGTTGCAGACAATTGAGCGTCTTGGCCAATGTCTCTGCGACTCCGACAAGGAGATCGAGATCATCACCAGTGAAGAGATAAGCGTGCGCCAGACGCCCACGCTCAAGCCCCCTCTGCAGGAGCTTGACCACGGACTCAACTTCTTTGAAATCGGAAAACGACATATCGCCTGATCTACGCGCTCTTCGTCGTGGAATTGCTGCGCAGGCGCATGTTCAACATTTCCACACCGAAAGAAAAGGCCATCGCGAAATAAATGTAGCCCTTCGGTATGTGCAGGTGACAGCCTTCACCTACGAGGACAAAGCCCACCAGCATCAAGAAGCTCAGCGCCAACATCTTCAGCGTCGGGTGCTTGTTGATGAAGTTGCTGATGGCGGTGTTGAAGATCAGCATGACGATCATGGCCAACACAACGGCGATCACCATGATGGAAACCTCTTTCACCATTCCCACAGCCGTGATGACCGAATCCAATGAGAAGACGATGTCCAACATCATGATCTGGAAAATGATACTGCTGAAAGATGGTCCACCCTTTTTCTTCAAAGCCTCTTCTTCCGGTTCACCCTCCAGCTTCTTGTGAATCTCGTGGGTGCTTTTCCAGAGGAGAAAGAGACCACCAATGATCAGGATCAGATCCCTTCCAGAAACACCATGTGGTTCCGACAGCAACCCAAAGAACTCCAATTCGAAGACTGGCTTGGTCAGTTTGACCATCCATGCCAGCCCCATCAGCAGAATGACACGGGTGACCAACGCGGCCATCAGTCCCAGTTTTCTGGCCCGGGGTTGTTGTGCCTCGGGCAATCGCGCCGCGAGGATGGAGATGAAGATGATGTTATCAATGCCGAGGACGATTTCGAGAAACGTCAGCGTCAACAGGCTGATCCATGCCTCCGGCTGTGAGAATAAACTGAGGAAGTCCATGGGCACGGAGTTTAGGTCCCCTTGACCCAAGCTCAAGGAATTGCAGAAACGAGTTTTCCATCATGAGAGAAACCCGCGCTGATTTTATACTTCTCGGTCAGGTGTATTTCCCCTTTTCTACAGCTCTCAAATGAACAGTGACAACAATACGTTGATCCTGGACGTCGAGGGGATTTCCAAGCAGTTCGGGGAATTGACCGCGGTGGACAAGGTCTCCTTTCAGATCAAAAAGGGAGAAATCTATGGACTACTTGGGCCCAACGGCGCCGGTAAGACCACCTCCATCTCCATGATCTGTGGCCTGCTCAAACCAGATGCAGGCAAGGTAACAATCGCCGGCAACAACCTCTGGGCAGATCCACCCAAAGCGCAAAAGCACCTCGGTGTCGTCCCTCAGGAGATCGCTCTCTACGACGACCTTTCAGGCGCTGGTAATCTAAAATTCTGGGGCAAGCTAGGAGGCGTCCCCAAATCTGAGATCCAGGACCGCGTGGCCACCATGCTGAAGCGACTGGATCTCGAAGACCGTGGCAAGGACGCTGTGAAGACCTACTCAGGCGGCATGAAGCGACGCATCAACATCGGCTGCGCCCTCATGCATGAGCCGGATCTCGTGCTTCTGGATGAACCTACCGTCGGCATCGATCCACAAGCCCGCGAGCGCATCCTTGAATTCGTCCAGAGCCTTACTGCAGATGGCATGGCAGTGCTCTACACCACGCACTATCTTGAAGAGGCGGAAAAACTCTGCGACCGCATCGGGATCATTGATCACGGCAAGCTGCTGGCAGAAGGCACGCTTCAGGAACTGCAATCACGCTTGGGTGCCGATCAGGTTTTCATTCTCGAAGGCGATCTCTCAGACGCCTCGCCCGAAGAACTCCCCGCCCTGACCGATCAGTTCAAGGTGCTCCAACAACAGGAACGCCAATGGGTCGTGTCCTCTGAGAAAGAGCAACATCCTTCCGAGTCGCTCAAAGCACTGTTGGATCTCCCACTCCAACTCGACAACGTCGCCTACAAGAAACCAAATCTGAACGACGTCTTCCTGCAACTCACCGGACGGGACCTTCGCGAATAAGTCATGATCTGGACTCTGATTCAGAAAGATGCCTTTCGCATCAGTCGCAATCCCTGGGGAGTCATTCTCCAGCTCGCGATTCCCTTGATGATCACCGGACTCATCGGATCGCTCTTTGGGCCCAAGTCCTCCACCGGCGGTGTGCCAACCATCAAGGTGGCCGTGGTTGATGAGGACAAATCAGCACTGGGCGGCACGTTACTCGGTGCACTGGATCGGGAGACAGACAGCAAACGCTACTTCGCTCCCATACCCACCACGCGAGACCAGGCAGACACCATGATTCGCAATGACGAAGTCAGCGCCGTCCTGATCCTGCCCAAAGACTTTACCAAGGACTTCCTTACTGGAGGCACGCCAGCCCCCATCGAACTCATCAAAAATCCGTCTCAGGCCTTCCTGCCATTGATCATGGAAGAACTGACATCCGTCGTAGCCGAAACTCTCAACGTTGCCTCACAGACGCTGGCAGAAGACATGAAGGGCTTTGTGCAGGAGCTCGAGGAAGACGACCTCCCTGACTTTCTCATGGTCGCCAAATCGATTGAAAAGATCGGCAAGAAATTTGAACAGGCCGAAAAGATCCTCACCCCACCGCTCATTCAATACGGCATCGAAAAGCGCGCTGCGAAGAAGGACCCCAAGAAGGAAAAATTCCAGTCCAACATCTTTGGATTTCTCCTCCCCGGACTGGCAGCCATGTTCCTGCTGTTCATCGCCGATGGCTCTTCACAGGAACTATACAAAGAGCGTGAATCTCGCACACTGGATCGCATTCGGAGCTTCAACAACAACGTGCTCCCCTTCCTAATTTCAAAAGGCCTCTACACCCTCCTCCTCACCGTTACTTCAGGGATCATCCTCTTCGGTGTTGGCAGCGCGATCTTTCGGATCCAGTGGCAGCACCCATGGATCATACTGCTGCTACTCCTCGCCTACGCCTTCTTCTCCACAGGATTCATCACCGCCCTGGCCGCGTTGATGAAAACACAGAAACGGGCGGCCATCGTAAACAACGTTCTGATCATGATGATGGCATTCCTTGGCGGCAGCATGATGCCCTCCAACGCATTGCCCGACGCCTTGGCCCAGAACGTCTGCCCGCTCTTTCCCAACTACTGGTTCACAGAATCCATCAAGAACCTCGAATTCGGAATCGATGGCCCCGGATGGGTGATGACCTTTGCCAAGCTGATGGTTCTGGGCGCTGTGTTTACCGGCATTTCCACCAGCCTCTTCAACCGCCTGCTGACGAAAGGCAGCGCATCATGAAGAACATCTGGATGATCGCCACCAATGACCTCCGGATGTTTCTCCGGGACAAAGCCTCCTATGTGTGGCTTCTGGTCATGCCCATGCTCTTCACCTTCTTCTTTGGCATCGCCATGAAGGGAGACGACGGCAAGCCCAAGGTCGGCCGCGCAGATGTCTGCATAGAAAATCTCGATACAGGCTACATGGGCGACCTCCTTGTCGAAGAACTCACCCGACAAGGTGTTAACGCCCTTCCAGAAGGTAGGAAACAGAACGCCCCTAGAGGCATCCGTATCCCCAAGGATTTCACTGAGAAGATCCAGGCCTACGACCCAGTTCACATCGACTTCTACAAGATCGAGGGAAAGAACGATCAAGCCGCCTTCCTCATTCAGCTCAAACTCTTCAAGGCAGTGATGGGACTCACATCCGACCTCTTCACCCTCAGCACTGAAGAAGCAGAGGCAGCATTCGACGAAGCATCACTCCGCGCCCTGATGGAACGCGAAACCAAGGTCTCGCTCAAAGTCAGCTACGCAGGACGAAAGACCATCCCCGGAGGGTTCGAGCAAAGCGTTCCCGGCTACATGGTCATGTTCACCCTGATGAACCTCCTCTTCTTCGGAGCCATCAGTGTCTCCAGCGAGCGCACCAACGGCGTGCTCAGACGCCTCGCCTCCTATCCCATCAGTCGAAACGAAATCATCATTGGAAAGATCACCGGTCGAATGATACTCGGTATCTTCCAAATCCTCTTCTTCATGATCGCCGGCAAGCTCGTCTTCAAAGTCGACTTTGGCCCACACCCCATATTGATCTTCCTTACCATGATCATCTACGCATGGGGCTGCGCCTCACTCGGCGTATTTATCGGAGCCATGATCAAAGGAGAGGACAAGGTCTCCGGGATCTGCCTCCTCATCAGTATGGCTGCCGCAGCACTGGGCGGCTGCTGGTGGCCCATAGAGGTCGTCCCCGACACCATGCGAGCCGTGGGCCACATCTTCCCCACCGCCTGGACCATGGACGCCCTCCACCAACTCATCAGCTTCCAAGGCGGCTTCGAACAAATCCTCCACGAAGCCGCCGCACTGGCGGGCTATGCTGTGGTGTTCACGCTGGCAGCCGCGAAAACATTGCGGTGGTGACAGTTAATAATAAGCGCTTTGCGAAATCGTTCTCCGACAGGTTTCCGGAGTGCGGGTAGTAGAGCTACCGCTCATACAATTCGCCTCCCTATAGCTTACTTGATGGAAACATGAAGAAGGGGGCATGGCAGCAATGCCTTGGACATTCGGAACGCCGCGGTCTTTCCGAGAGTGTCTGACATTCGAATGCCAATTGTATAAGCGGAAGCTTCGCTTCCCGCACTCCGGCAACCTTGCGGAATCATTAGGGCTCAGACTGAAACTATTACATTTCGGACAATGTATAGGTCGCCAACACTCTCACCGGACGCATCCGTTTGTTTTATAAGACTAATAGAGAGAATTCCCGAAACCATGCCCGACGCTGGACTAACGTTCGCAGACGCAAAGCCATTGTAGAGGTGATGGATAATAGGGGCGTTTCCAGTTTGACAGAACTTCAAATCCAGAAGTAGAGAAGTTATTTGCTGAGGAACAATAACCCAGATTAAACCCATGAAGAAACTACTCCTACTATTCTTAATCTCACTCTTTATCGGATGCACTTCTACTCGCTTCGTAGAATACCGAGGACAGGCAGTAATCGAGGGAAAAGGGGGCACAGTTAGAAACGTAAAAGGAATCGATATCTGGGAAACTGGCGAACCTAACGGGAAATATAGAATACTAGGTTTGATCAATCAGGAAATGATTCAAAACAATCCGAATATTCTGGCAAAGAGCTTAAACAATTCTATTTCGGAATCCTCAATAGTAGCAGAAGCAAAAAGCACGGAGGAGATGCCATCATTTTTCTGTCCCAATCTAGCCGTATTTCCGACATCAGTATTTCAACCAATGAGTATGGGTCCAACGCCCATGTAAAAACCCTTTCGAAGAAACAGGCAGCTGTTGTAAAATACCTAGACTAAGAATCAAGAGACACTTAATTCATATTCTTGGTTTAATCGCCCCCATCACATCATCACCTTCTCAAACTCAGGGCTGTATTGTCTTTTCCAGAGTTTCATGGCGTCGGGGTTGTTTTTGATTTGGCCGCTGGCGGTGTCGATGTCGAGGACACTGTTGGTTCGGTAGGCGATGTTTCCAAGGTGGCACCAGAGGGTTGAGATCTGTCCGCTTTCAATGGGTTGATTGAGCGGGGTGCCAAGGCGGATGGCGTCACAGAAATTCTGAAAGTGTGGGATGTCTCCAGCCTGGCCGGGATTGGTGGAGACTTCTTTTCCCTTCTCATCGTAGAGGGTGTATCCGGCGCTGGTCATTCGCATCATGCCGCCTTCACCATAGAAGGCGACGAAGGGAAGGTCATCGGGTTTGCGCGGGTGGCAACTGCTGCCTTCCCATGCCGCGCCATAGTCTCCGAAGTCAAACTGGGCCACGCCGGTGTCGGGAGTTTCCTGGTCGTCGTCATGATGGTAGCGACTGCCAAAATAGCTGACGCGGCTGGGGATCTCTGCACCAAGCCCCCATCGTGCGATGTCCAATGCGTGCACGCCGTTGTTCAGCAGTTCACCACCGCCGTAGTGCCAGTGCCAATGCCAGTTGTAGTGGAGGATATTGTCCTTGAACGGACGCTCGGGTGTGGGGCCCTGCCAGTGTTTGTAGTCGATGCCCTCAGGGACAGAGGCCGGCTTGCCTTTGCCGATGGATCCGCGGAGGTTCTTATAGTGACACCGTGAGTATAGGATTTTTCCAATGGCTCCCTCGCGGAGTTTGGCGATGCCTTCGATCATGGATGGATAGCTGCGGCGCTGGGTTCCCATCTGGACCTTACGTTCTGTCTCACGGGCAACCTTGACCATGAGCTTACCTTCAAAGGGATTGTGACTCCCGGGTTTCTCCACATAGACGTGCTTTCCTGCACGGCAGGCCATGACAGTGGCTGGAGCGTGCCAGAAATTGGGCGCGGCAATGGAAAGGATATCCACTTCGGGATCTTCAATGATGCGACGAAAATCGGTAACGGCCCGCACTTTCCCGGATTGACGATCGGTGACCATCTTCTTGCCAGTGGCGAGGCGTTTTTCGTCGATATCACAGACGTAGGCGATCTCTACATTGGGTACGCCGAGAAAGCCAGTGATATGCCCCCTGCCCCGACTGAGACCCATGATACCAACGCGTAGTTTGCGATTGGGGGCATCCTGTCCATGGATGGATTGGGAGCGAGTGGTGGCCAGAGCGGCTCCGGCGACGGCGGTTGATCGAAGAAAATGACGACGGTTCATAAGCAGGTTTCCAATGGATTGAAGTCTTCTTACCGGGACGAGCAGTGGCTGCACAGATATTTTTTCCACTTGCACGACTGAAGGCTTTGCGTGGAAATGCATCCATGTCTCGCCTGCCCACCTGCCTGATAGCGGCCGCTCTCTTCTGGTCCGCGCTTACTGGTTTCGCTGAATCCTCCAAGAAGGCTCCAAAGGAAATTTCCAAGCCACCGGTCATTCGCATCGGCCTGATCGGGCTGGATACCTCACACGTGACGGCATTCACTTCGCGTTTCAACGATCCAATGAGCAAGAATCATGTGCCCGGGGCAAAGGTCGTGGCAGCATTCAAGGGCGGTAGTCCGGACATTGCATCCAGCCGGGACCGCGTTGATGGATTCACCAAGACCTTGCAGGAAAAATACGGTGTTACGATCTATCCGACCATCAGGGAGGTCTGCGACAATGTGGATGCGATCATGATTACCAGCGTCGACGGACGCCCGCATCTGGAACAGGCACTCGAGGTCTTCAAGTCGCGCAAGCCTGTCTTCATCGACAAACCCATCGCAGGCAGCCTGAAGGACGCGATCGCCATCAAGCAGGCAGCCAAGAAAAACCGTGTGCGTTGCTTCAGCAGCTCATCACTACGTTGGTATCCCGGAGTGGTTGAGGTGGCCGAGGCAGAGGTGGGCGAAGTAAAGGCGGTCTATTCCTATGGACCGGCAAGTCTGGAACCATCGCATCCGGATCTTTTCTGGTATGGAGTCCATCCTACAGAGGCGCTGTTCACCGTGATTGGACGGGGCTGCAAGACGGTGTCGCGGACCACGACTCCCGACACGGATGTGGTGGTCGGTGTTTGGGACGATGGCAAAGTGGGCGTTTTGCACGGCATACGCAACGCCAAGACCGGCTACAAGCTCACGAAGTTTGGTACCAAGAAGATCGTGGAACAGAAGAAAGGTGGCGACTACACCCCCATGCTGAGGCTGGCTGTGGAATTCTTTCGCGGAGGCAAACCTCCGGTATCGCTGGATGAAACCATCGAGATCTTTGCCTTCATGGAGGCAGCCGACGAAAGCAAGCGACGCGGTGGCGCCCCTGTTTCCATCAAGGAAGTGATTCGCTCCAACGGTGGCTGAATCCTGACAGCTTCGTCACAAACATACTCTTGTCTTTTTAATCCCCCCTCCGAATTATCCAACGCAAGTAGCAGGCGGAAGAACCATTCTAGTAATCGACGAGGAACACGAATTCCGTGATGTGTTGAAGGAATGGCTGACCGCTGATGGGTGGACAGTTCTGGAGGCTCAGGATGGTGAAGAGGGTCTGGCCGTTATCCGTGAACACCGCCCGAGAGTGGTGATCTGTGATCTGCTCATGCCCCGCTGCAATGGCTTCAATGTCTGCAGGCAGATCCACGCAGACAAGGCAATCGAGGACACCAAAATCATCATCTCATCCAGTCGCGGCTATGCAGGCGATCGACTAAACGCCCTCCAATGCGGTGCGGATGAGTATCTGGTAAAGCCGTTCCAAGAGGACGAGCTCTTCAACATTCTCACCCGGATGCTGGAGCCGGAGAAAAGTGCTTTCGTCAAATTTTGGGAACGCATCACCACAACGGATGATGGACTGACCCCGCAGGACCAGCCCAAACACGATCCAGCCGCAGGAAGCCCAAGAATAGAAACCTCTGATCCAGTGGCGCCCGTTGGGGAGGACAACTCCATGAAGGTGAAGTTCTGGGGAGTGCGCGGATCCACCCCCACACCGGGACCCACCACTGTTTACTATGGAGGTAACACATCCTGTGTTGAGATTCGCGCCGAGGGAGAGATTATTATTCTGGACGCCGGCTCTGGAATCCGCCCTTGCGGTCTGTCGTTGGTCAAGGAGTTCAAGGACAAGGCGCTGAACGTCAACATCCTGCTGACCCATACCCACTGGGACCACATTCAGGGATTTCCATTCTTCGTTCCTGCCTATAACCCAAGGAACAAAGTCTCAATCCGCGGGTTCGAGGGCTCCTTTGAAAGTCTGGAGGAGATCTTCACCAATCAGATGAAGGCTCCCTACTTCCCGATCAGTATGGCTCAGATGGCCAGCTTGCCAAAGATCAAGGAGATCAAGGACATGGAGTTCAAGATCGGTAATGTGGAGATTCAGGCCAAGTTCATGAATCACCCAGGCATCTGCGTGGGCTATCGGATCAAATCTTCCGCCGGTTCAGTGGTGTTCATGCCGGACAATGAACCTTACCAACGTCTCCGAGGCACCTCCGATTCACGCGAGCGCATCACCGAGGAGTCCCTCGAATACGCACGCAAGCTCGATGCTGAACTGATCGAATGGATTCGTGATGTCGACGTGTTGATCATCGATTCCCAATACGACGATTCAGAATACCAGACCAAGGTAGGTTGGGGTCATGGTTGTCTCGACGATGTCGTCACTCTGGCACTCATGGCCAATGTGAAGCAGCTTCACCTTTTCCATCATGATCCTGATCACGATGACGAACACATCACCCGCATGACTGAATGGGCCCGCAATCTTGTGGCCATGCACGGTGATCCTCTGCAAGTGGAAGGCGCACGCGAAGGCGTGGAAATCACGCTGCTTCCCGAGTATCCGTAGGATTTCCCCTTCTCGCCAATTCACGACTGCGGAGCAGTCAACGCATGTTGCCGGGCATGGGATGCCCGAAACCGCGAACCTCTTTCCCAATTTTTTTCCTTCCGACGTTGATTCAGCACCGCCTGAGACGTCATCGTCTGCACGTCCGTGCTGCGACTGTTTTACAATCTCCTTTTTGACATCGGTTTCCTGCTGAGCGCACCGCATTACTTATTGAAAATGCTGCGCAGGGGAAACTGGCGTCAGGATTTTGGTCAACGCTTCGCAAATTACACTGAGGAGTTTCGGGCGAAGGTCAGCGACAAACCGGTGCTGTGGTTTCACGCGGTCAGTGTGGGAGAGGTGGGCCTTTGTGTGCGGATGCTGGAATCCCTGAAGGGCGAATTGGACGACTACACGATCGTTGCTTCCACAACCACTTCCACCGGTATGGGCGAACTCCGGAAACGCACACCAGAGGGAACGGTCTGCATGTATTACCCGATTGATCGCTGGGCTCACATCCAACGCGCGCTCAATCTTCTGAAACCCAGGGCGGTAATTCTGGTCGAGGCTGAAATCTGGCCAAACATCCTCTGGTCTCTCCGCGCTCGTAAGATTCCCACCTTCCTGGTCAATGCCCGCCTTTCGGATCGTTCCTTCAAAGGCTACGCACGGTTCGGCTTCATCTTCCGCCCGCTCTTCGAAGCCTTTACCGGCATCGGTGCACAGAACGACGCAGACAAACGCAAGCTGGCCTCTCTCGGTTGCCCAGAAGCCAGCATTGAAGTCACAGGCAGCATGAAGTTTGACTCCGCCACCATCGACGGACCAAAGAGCGTGGATGCGCCGGCCATTTTCAAACAGGTCTGCATCTCCGAAGACGCCACACTCCTTGTTGCAGGAAGCACCCATGATGGTGAGGAACTTCTATTGGCCAAGATGGTGCAGCGACTAAAACCAGATTTCCCCAAGCTGACACTCGTCGCCGTCCCGCGACACTTTGAACGCGGCGACCAGATCCAGGATTCCTTGACCAAGGGCGGCATTCGCAGCGTCCAGCGGAGCAAGCTGACTGACGACGCATCATTCACCGACGCACCTGATTGCCTGTTGGTGGATTCCACAGGTGAGTTGAAATGGTTCTATGAGCAGGCTGATCTTGTTTTCGTGGGCAAGAGCCTGACTGCAAAAGGCGGGCAGAACCCTATCGAGCCAGGCGCCTTTTCCAAGCCCATGGTGTTCGGCCCGAACATGCAAAACTTCCGCGACATCGTGGCAGACTTCCTCGCCAACGACGCCGCCATCCGTGTGCAGAACGAAGCCGAGCTGGAAGCCACCATTCGCAAACTGCTAAGTGAGCCTGCGCGTTGTCAGGAACTCGGCAGCAACGCACGAGCGGTCGTCACACGCAATCAGGGGGCCACTGAAAGAACCTGCGCAATGATTCGTGCGGCATTGATGAATTCCAAATCCGACGCATAGTCTGAGCCATGCCCGATGCTTCCAGCCAACCACTGCTAAAGGTCAATTCCCTCGGACGCCGCTATGGCGAACGGGATGTTCTCTGCGACTTCAATCTTTCTGTCTCCAAAGGAGAACGCGTCGCCATTATGGGACCATCAGGCTCGGGCAAAAGCACACTGCTGAACTGCCTGGCAGGTATCGATCAACCCGACTCCGGACACATTCACTTTGAAGGCGAGGACCTAACCGCTGCCAGCCCTGAGCGCGCCTCCGAAATCAGACGACTCCGCCTCAGCACCATTTTCCAATTTTTCCACCTCCTACCCACGTTGAGTGTCACGGAAAACATCGAGTTCCCACTTCAGCTGACTGACACACCAACACAGGAACGCAATCAACGCGTGCAGCGTCTCGTCGAAAGCGTCGGACTCACACACCGGGCAGATGCCTTTCCAGATCAGCTCAGCGGAGGAGAAATGCAGCGTGTGGCCATCGCCCGCGCATTGGTTCATCAACCGAGGCTCATCCTCGCCGATGAACCCACAGGCAATCTAGACAGTCGCACCGGTGAAAGCATTTTGGATCTGTTGGAACAACTCACCTCTCAGCACGAGACCTCAATGATTCTCGTGACTCATAGCGCAGCAGCCACACGCATCTGCCAACGCACCATTCACATGCAGGACGGACGTATTCTTAAGCCCGCCGAGATCTCTGAATGACGCTCAACCTGTCATTGCTTTCTCTGCTTTGGAGAAAGGTGCTTTGGCGCCATTGGCTCAGATCGCCCGGAGCCACCCTGACATTGATCCTGACACTGTCATTGGGCGTAGGCGTCTTTTTCTCCATCCGTCTCGCCAATCGTGCTGCGGTCTCAGGGTTTCAAATCTTCACACGTAATCTCACGGGAGAAAACGATCTTATTCTCAGCGCCCCTTCCGGCCGACTGAACACAAGCATCCTTCCTGATCTGAGAAAGGCGACCGGAGACCTACCCGTTTCTTTCTTCCCGGTTCTGGAAACAACCGCAACGATTCCTGAGGGCGATGGAGCTACCGACGGTTTCTGGGGCACACAAATGCAGATCGTGGGATTAGACATCCCCACACTGGCCAATCTGATCTATCTGGCAGACTCCGATTACCAACCACCAGGGTTCCAGCAAACGGCAACCGCAAACCTGCAAGGCATCAAGCATCGGATCTACGTTTCCCCAGTCTTGGCTCGAGAGAGAAACTGGCAGGCAGGCACGATCATTAAACTTCTCTTCAACACCACGCTGAGCGAAGTCCTGATCACCGGGATTCTCCCCGAGGAAAGTCTACAGGTTCAAACGCCCGCTCATCTTGCGATCATGGAGATCAGCAGTGTTCAGGAGCTGGCTGGGTTAACCGAGCAGATGGACCGCATTGAGATACGCATACCTCCCGGACACTATCATGACGAATGGCTCACCGAAACAAAAGCCGCACTAAAGAAGAACGCCAGTGATCGCTGGGTCGTGAGTCTTCCTGAAAAACTCAATCGATCAGGCGACACCATGACCAAGGCATTCCGATTGAATCTCACAGTGCTTTCTTGCCTTGCCCTCATCGTCGGGATGTATCTGATCGTGCAAGCATTGGAAGCATCCGTCGTCAAACGCAGGACAGAGATCGGAACCCTGCGCTCACTAGGAATCACTTCCACACAGATACGCATCGCATGGCAAATAGAGGCGCTCATGCTTGGTTTGATCGGAACAGGTCTTGGGCTGTTGATTGGATTTGGAGGTGCACAACTAGCCGTCAGAGGTATTGCCTCCACAGTCAATGCACTCTACTTCAGCAATACCGTTGAAGCGGCTTCATGGAACAACGGTGAAGCATTACTCGCATTCACTCTCGGGTTGGGAACCAGCCTCATCGCGGGCTGGCTCCCGGCAAGAGACGCAGCACTCACACCTCCCGCACAGGTCCTTCAGCACGGCACACGGAAGCCATCACGCAGCCATTTTCAACACCCGATCACCGGGATCGTCCTACTCATTATCGGAGCATTCCTCACACGCACTCCACCCATGGCACTTGAGGGAAAGACATGGTTTCCGCTAGGCGGCTACTTGGCTGCGCTATGCCTTTTACTTGGAGCCAGTGTCATTGGCGGAAACTGCTTCTCACTACTGACATGGCTCAAGCAGTTCAACAAACGGGGCCGCCCTTCATGGACCTTTGCATTGAGTCAACTGAAGCGCCCCACGGGCAGACATCGGTTGGCTGTCGCCGGACTGTTGACCGCCTTCAGTATGACCTGCGGAATGAGCATCCTGCTTGCGAGTTTTGAAACCACCATGCAGAGCTGGATTCACCGCGCACTGCGGGCCGATCTCTATATCGCTCCGAAAGGAATCGGGAACGTCTCCAGTCAAAACCGGATTGAACCTTCCGTGTGGAAAGCCATCGCTGAGGATCCGGCTGCGGCCAATGCTGAGATCGGACAGGTCTACAAAATCGAACTGGGGGAAGCGCAGACCTATCTCGTGGGCGCTGAAGGGCGCAATCAATCTGGATGGGAAAACCTGATCTGGATTGAGGAGCCAACATACGAACTCAGCAAACAGGAATCAGAAACCATTTACGCATGGGCGAATGAAAGTTTCACCTCAAGGTTTCAGTTTCAGACCGGTGATCAGATTCTTGTTCCGACTCCATCCGGCACCAAAGCACTAATCCTTTCCGGGATCTATGCGGACTACGGAAACGAGCAAGGCTCGCTACTCGTTGATCGCCGCCTGCTTGAAGATTGGTTTCAGGATTCACGTGCATTGAATGTCGCTCTTTATCTGAACGAGGACGTCTCAGCAATCGAGACCAGAGACCGCATCGCGAGCAATCATCCGGGGCTTGTCGTGCGTCTCAATCAGGAACTTCGCGATGAGGTTCTGCGCATCTTTCATCAAACCTTCTCGGTGACACATGCCCTTAAGTGGATCGGCGTCATTGTGGCGGTCATCGGAATGGCGCTCGCCTTGGTCAGCCTCTGCATCGAGCGCCGTCGTGAACTTGCCACACTACGCGAGCTGGGCATGGACCGGCGCGCCATCGCCAATACCCTTGCACTGGAGGGCGCTCTGATCACCACACTCGCAAACGTGATTGGCACCATCCTGAGCGTGGCGCTGGGCTGGCTCTTGATCTACATCATCAACAAACAGTCCTTTGGCTGGACGCTTGCCTTTCAGATCCCTTGGATGGAGATGTTTCTGTCTTCACTCGCCATTCTGGTCGTTGCCTCACTAACCTCATGGCGCATTGGCTGGTGGGCGGCGCGACTTCCTGCAGATCGAGAAGAATGACCATGACGCGCTATCTCTCCATTCTATTGCTACTTCTGGCCTTCGTCGTTCAATCGGCAGAGTTCAAGATCGCCAAACCAGGCTTCATCCCGGTCTTTCCACGCGATCATGGGAGTCATCCTGACTACCGGATTGAATGGTGGTACCTGACCGGTCATTTCCATTCACAGGAAACACAACAACGCTTCGGTTATCAGGCCACTTGGTTCCGCGTCGCGGTCGATCCAAATGAACCTCAATCAGCACCACCTACAGAAAGCTTCAAACAAGATCAACTTCACCTTGCCCACATGGCAGTGCTCGATGCGGAGACAGGCACCTTTGTTCACGAAGAGCGCTTCCAACGCGCCAACTGGGATACACACGCCAGCACCACAGATCTCGATCTGAGAAATGGGAACTGGACACTCAAGCGAGAGACATCGCCCACCGAACATTTCCAACTCAAGGGCTCCGTCAAAGCAGATGCCTGGTTTGATTTCACACTCACACCTGCCAAGCCATTGGTTCAGTTCGGTGAGAACGGCATTTCAAGAAAGGGCGATTCGCCAAGTGCGGCGAGCATCTACCTCACCTATCCCCGACTGGAACTCAGTGGCCAGATCGAGATCCAAGGAAAGCGACACACAGTAACAGGCCAAAGCTGGATGGATCACGAAATCAGCAGCAGCCAGCTCGGGGCAGACCAAATCGGTTGGGACTGGGCCAGCATCCAGCTCGATGACGGGCGCGAACTCATGATCTATCTCCTCCGCAAAGCCGACGGCACCTTCAGCCAATGGTCACGACTCTACTGGATTAATGAGGACTCGAAGACCTCTGCACTGGAGTCACATCAATTTCAATGGAAGCCGACGAAGGAATGGACCAGTCCGGAAACAGGGGCGACCTATCCCACTCATATACAACTCACGGTTCCCGATTCAAAGACAGGCAAAGAAGTTACCCTCCACCTAAATCCACTCGCATTGAATCAGGAAATGATCGGCAAGCTCGGAGGCATCAATTACTGGGAAGGCGCGTGTGATGTGCTGGACGAGAACAAGAACCCCATCGGCAAAGCCTACATCGAACTCACCGGCTACGACGGAAAACTGGCTGATAGATTACGATAGGTTGGGGGAAATTCGTGGTCCCCTTCGGGGCCCGGTGCGTTATTGCATATCGGCTCACCGGGTTATACCCGGTGCTACACGCGCAAGCCCCTCCGGGGCATTCATTCACGACTGCGGAGCAGTCAACGCATGTAGCCGGGCATGTAATGCCCGGAACCAAGCACACAAGAGGCCCGGGCCCCGGAGGGGTCAACGAAGACGGATGCAACCATCACTGCCCAAGGGGAAACACCACAACAACACCCTTCTCACCCTTCGTCATTCTTTGGGTGTTTGGGTCTCTGGGTGGTTCGTCATTTCCCCATCCCCTTTCTTTGGCGTTTGGGGGCTGAGCATTTGGAGTTGGATGTTGATGATGTATTGAAGAATCGCTTTCTCAGCGCGGTTGATTTTTTCCTTTTTGGGATTCACTGAAAAGGATGTGAACCATTCAGTTTCCCCTGCCTCATAGCCCATTTCCTCAACAAGGCGTTTCTCCAAATCATCCATGTGCCCGGCTCCGTAGAATACGGAAATCGTTTTGTTGTCGGGATCCTTCAATGCCTTTCTGAGATCTTGAAGAACGAGTTGATTGCGACTGCGAATGAGCACACTGATCATCTCTTTCATCTCGGGCGTCATGGCCGGGGATTGGGAAAGGTCTCCCTGCAGCCCGCCCAACAGTTCGACAAACATCAGTCGCGTCAATGCCCGCATCTTGGGACTGGAGCCAATGAAGCGGACCATGGCGTCGACCATGGCTCCCATGGCGGTGGATCCATCCATGACCTGCATCAACCGATCAAACTCGGGATTGGTATCTTCACTCGCGCTGGGGACTCTGAGCTTCTTGGGTTCAGGATCGTCCGCAACTACGGATTCGGCTGTCTCCTCTTCCGTCGACTGGATGCGGAGCTTGGGAATCTCGCGCTTGGGCATGTCATCCTCGCTACCGCCTGACATCAGGTGACTGATCTGGTCGATCGTCATGTCACTGTTCAGAAAATTGGACCTGTCGTAGTCGATGGTATCCAACTGAAACCGAAGTCCCAGTGATTCAGCCATGGTGCTCTGCACTGAGCCGATGCGTTTCTTTTTGTTTCCCTTGTTTGGCACATCACCAACGCCCTCATAGAGGACCAGAGACATTTCAGCTAAGTGTGCCTGTAGATTGGTGAAGTAATTTTCCGTTCCGATATGAGCCACACCTGAAAGGTAAATGGTCGCGGCCCCTTCCTTTTCAAATTTCCTGACAGCTGTCTGCAACAACCGCTCACCACCTTTGCCATCTGTCGCCTGGGTGTACGGAGCCGGCACATGTGACTCGGCGGCCGTGAGAGCCCCCGTGAAAAGGAGCATCAACAAACAGATCAGCGACGTTTTATTCATGGTGTTCAGGGTTCGACCACATTGGTGGGCGTGCCTTTCAAAAATAGTTCAAGATTTCGCACCGCAATATCCATGAGCCTTTGACGGGCGGCGCGAGTAGCCCATGCAATGTGTGGTGTGATGATCAGATTGGACGCACCAAAGAGTGGGTTGGATTCATCGGGTGGTTCTACTGATAGCACATCCACCGCCGCACCGCCAATCTGACCTGCGTTCAATGCCGCCGCCAGATCCCCCTCATGAATCAGGGGTCCGCGCCCGGTGTTAATGAGAAAGGCGGTGGACTTCATCTGCTTGAGCAGCTCCTGATTCACAAAGCGGTTGTTGGTATCGGTCAACGGACAGTGAAGAGAGACAACATCCGCTTTCCCGAAAAGTTCCTCTACAGAACACCATTCATAGGACTCTGGAAGCGATTGAGGACGCGTGCGCGAATGCACCAACACCTTCATCCCAAAAGCTTCACCTAGCTTGGCCACTGCCTGGCCGATTCGACCAAAGCCCACAATACCAAGACTCAATCCGGCAAGTTCCGTCAACGGGGTGTTCCAGAAACAAAAGTCAGGGCTCTTGATCCAATCTCCTTTCGCCACGGCATCCGCATGCTGCCCCACTCGATTGGCCAGTTCCAAAATCAGCGCCCATGTATGCTGAGCCACGGAGATCGAGCCATAGTCAGGAATGTTGGTCACGGTCACTCCCTGCTCTTCGGCAGCAACCACGTCCACCACGTTGTATCCGGTGGCGAGCACGCCAATGTATCGAAGCTTGGGCAACGCCTTGATCGCCTCCGCCGGAAGCAGAGCCTTGTTGGTAAAAACAATCTCACTATCGGCCGCACGCTCAATGACAGATTCAGGTGCGGTGCGTTCATGCACGGTCAATTGCCCGAGTGCAGCCATGGCGTCCCATGTGAGATCACCAGGGTTCAACGTGTGCCCATCAAGGACGGTCATTATGGGATTGCTCATACTCTGGATTTCGAAAATGCGTTTTGAGAATCAATACGGATCGCTCTGGACGATCAGTCTTCTGCCGGCATGGAAATGATGAAGGTGGTGCCCTTACCCTTCTCGCTTTCCACCTCAATCGTACCGCCGTGTGCTTCAATGATCTTGGTGACGATGGCCAGTCCAAGGCCTGTGCCCTGACTCTTGGTCGTGCTCAACAGGGAACTGAACAGCGCGCTGCGTTGCTCCTCACTCATGCCCTGACCGGTGTCAGAGATCTTCACCACCACTTTTGGCCAAGTAAACATCTGCCCTTCCTCCGGCAGGATTGTCTCAGTAGAAATGGTCAATGTGCCTCCATCGTCCATGGCATCGATGGCATTGAGCGTGAGATTGAGGAACGCCTGATGGAGCTGGGTTTGATCGGCCTCAACCACGCGCAAATCTGGCTCCATCTCACGGACCATCTGGATCTCTTTTTGCGAAAGCTTGTGCCGGATCAGATACAGAAGATCACTGATGATCTGATTGATATCGACCTGCTGTTTCTGCGGCTCTGCGTTGCGAGCGAAGGTAAGGATTTGCTCTACGATCTTATTCAGATGATCCATCTTCTGCCCAAGAATCCGAGCATCTTCCTGTCGGGGATCACCATCAGGAAATTTCAAATCCAGTGCATGAAAAACCATCTTCATCACCGTCAATGGATTACGTATTTCATGCGAAACCTCTGCCGCCAACAGTCCCAGTGCTGAGAGCTTTTCGTTTTGTCGAAGCTGTTCCTCCACATCAACAATTCGCTCATACAGACTGGCCTTCTGAATCGCCACGGCTGACAGATCGGCAAGGGTGTTGAGGATGTTAACCTCGTCATTGGAAAAGCGATGTGGTTTGTCCGTGTAGACCACCAGCGTTCCGAGGATTTCATCCTGATAACTGAGCGGCACACTCAACAGCGACACCAACCCTTCGCGACGCGCCACATCCAGATATTGATAGCGACTCGAGCTCTGCACGTCTTCCACCTGTACCGGCTTATTACGTTTTACCACCGTACCAAGAAGACTTTCTTCAATTGGAAGACGAGGTTTTTCGACATACTCACGCCCTGCTCCGTGACTGGCCTTTAGCTCCAGCCAATCACCTGAGGAATCGATCAATAGAAGTGAGCCCAGTTTGGCGTCCATCATCTGACAGGCCTGCCGTGTGATGGCTCGCAATACATCATCGAGATTCAACGCCGAGTTGATCGTCTTGCCTACCTCAATCAACGACTCGAACATTCCTGCCTTGAGGCGCAAGTGTTCATACTGCCATGAGTTCAGAATCACTCCTGATGCCTGAACAGCCAGTTCTTCCAGAAGCTCTTCATCCTCTTCCGAAAAGGCGTCCGGCGTTTCCGAATCCACATTGATGACGCCACTGACTTTGCCATCCATTCGAAGAGGCACAGCCAGCTCGGATTCAACATCACGCCCCAGCAAAATATAGCGATCGTCGTCCCTTACATTGCCCACGCGTGCGGTCTGACCATTCTTGGCAACCCAGCCGGTAAGTCCTTCACCCACTTTAAGACGGAGTTTGTCTGAGCCCAAGGGCAGCCCATGTGTGGCAAGAATTTCAAGGAAGCCTGTATTGGGATTGATCAACGCCACCGATCCACTGGTGGCACGCATCACGCGCACCGCTTCAGAAAGGATCAATTGCAATGCCTCCTCAGGATCCAGACTCGTGTGGATGACATTGCTCACTTGATAAAGCACATCCAGCCGAGCCAGACGTTTCTTCAGCGCATCAATTTCCTTTTCCTCAGGGGTCATCTCAGCTTCCAGGTCACAAACATTCCACCAACGATAAAGACGATATTGGCCAACCACGCGCCCATCCACGGAGCCACCTGTCCGGAGGTGCCAAGCACCAGACCAAGCCGGTTGAGAATAAAATAGGTGAAACAGATCGCCACAGTTCCAGCAAATCCGGCAAAGAGATTCTTACGCGCATTCAGGGTCCCAAACGGAATGGCAATGATCACCACCACCAGACTCGTCCACGGCATGGATAGCAACGCATGCTTCTGTGTGTGCATCATGTAATATTCTCGGCCACGGAGATTCGGGTGCTGATCCAAATACTCACGGATCTCTGCCATGGTGAAGCGCACCTTCTTCGACGCGCGTTTCAGATCCATTGTCTTCACCCGAATCTCACTTTCGATACGTTCAGGGTTTTCAGAGAAGTCCGTGAACTCCATGAACTCCTTCGGCACAGCACCGGGAGGCTCTGCTCCAACGTCAAACTCACGATAAAGCACACGCTCAAACCGCCAGACGCCGTTTGTATAGAAGGCTTCCTCTGCTTTGACCTGATGCCAGCGATCGTCCTTCTTCCAGTCAAAACCGCCGATCAACAAATGCCCTGTTTCACGATTGTACGACTTGGCTTCCCAGTTGCGCTGATCCGTGTCGTTCACAAAGACCCATTGGTTGATCACCTTCTGCGCTTCCGGAATATGCTTCCCTCCGATCAACTCACTCGCACGCTGGGCTCCATCAGCCATCCAAACATTATTCGCCAGAAAAATGATCACCCCGCTCAAGATCCCAACCACGTAGTAAGGAAAGGCCAATCGCCAGATACTGATCCCTGCTGCGCGGGCTGCAATGATCTCGTTGTAACGCGCATGACGCGAAAGCGCGAAAAGCATTCCAAACAACAATGCTACCGGAACCACCGTGGCCATGAACTCAGGACTCTTGAGAAAGTAATACTTCGCGATCCCAGCCATACCCAGTCCCTCGGCCTGGAAACGCGCCATCTCGTTGAACAGATCGTTACCAGTCCACAGGATGAAGAAGGCACTGAGGCAGAAGCCAAAGGGCATGGTCAGTTCCTTGATCAAATATCGATCCAGCAGACGCATAAAGCGTCCAGCTTATGCCTTACCGGTATGGCAATCCATCCTTTTGAGGCATCGTCTGCACGAACGGTGCTCCACAAATCTCGAGGCAAATTCCTTTTGCCGATGGGCAGGGCTTAGGTATGGTCCGCCGCGTTATGGGAACTGAGTCTTCAAGTCCAGGTAATGCCTGGTTGTATTTTTCGCTTCTGACCGTCGCCTCTTGGGGCGTCTACGGAATCTTTCTTCATAAAGGCCAAGTGCTGATGAATGACGCCGCCAATGGGCGTTACAAGGCCTTCCTTTTTGTAGGAATCGCCTACTTCATCACTGCGGTGTTGGCTCCGCTGGCTGTGCTCGTGATGAACAAAGCCACCTGGACCTTTCCCGCATCCGGTATGTGGTGGTCGCTGATCGCCGGTATCGTAGGTGCCGTGGGCGCCTTCGGTGTGTTGCTGGCCTTTGGGGCCAAGGGCACACCTCCAGTCGTGATGTCCATCATCTTTGCCGGCGCACCGGTCGTGAATGCAGTCATTTCTCTCAGCACCCACCCACCCGCAGGCGGATGGGGCTCCATCAAACCACAGTTTTATCTGGGAATCCTGCTGGCAGCACTGGGTGGCACGTTGGTGACGCTCTACAAGCCAGGCCCGGGCAAGCCCGCTCCCAAGCCGGCTGTTGAACAATCCGCTCCAGCCCAAGGCGGCAACTGATCTGATCGATCGCCATGGCAAGCCCTGCCCAGCGATCCGAGATTGAGGCTCATCAGCTCACCCAGCTGAATGAGCTTCTCTCTGCCCTCATTCCAGAGAACCCTTTCCAATCCAGCCGATTGAACGCGGCTGGCATCCAAGGCCCGGTCGCTTCACTGGCGGAGTATTTCGAAAAGGCTCCCTTCACGGTCAAAGCAGACCTGCAGCAAGACCGATTGGATTCCCCGCCTTTCGGAGCCAACCTCACTTTCCCAATAGAGCGCTACGTGCGCTATCACCAGACCAGCGGCACATCCAACGGGCGCCCCATGCCATGGCTGGACTCATCAGACAGCTGGCAGTGGATGGTCCATGGATGGATGGAGGTCTTTAAAGCAGCCGGTGTCACTGAGAAGGATCGCATTTTCTTTGCCTTTTCATTCGGGCCTTTCATCGGATTTTGGCTCGCCTTCGAAGCTGGTGCGCAAATGGGCTGTATGACATTGCCCGGCGGCGGACTCAGTAGCGAAGCACGCTTGAAGAGCATCCTAGCCAATGATGCCACCGTTCTTTGCTGCACACCGACTTATGCAATCCGCCTTGCGGAAGTCGCAGCCAAAGAAGGAATTGATCTCTCCAAATCCAAGGTCCGCACCCTTGTATTGGCAGGCGAACCCGGAGCCAGCATTCCCGCCACCCGAGCAAGGCTTGAAGAGCTTTGGCCGGGTGCGCGCCCATTCGATCATCACGGAATGACAGAAGTCGGTGCCGTGACCTATGAATCACCCGACCGCCCCGGCAACCTTCAAATCATTGAGACATCCTATATCGCCGAGGTCATTGATCCTGAAACAGGCCAACACGTGGAAGCAGGAGAAACAGGCGAACTGGTCCTGACCACGCTCGGTCGCATTGGTTCCCCTGTGCTGCGCTACAAATCCGGTGATCTGGTCAAAGCCTCCTATCGCCCCGCTTCTGAATGTGCATACAGCTCATCGCTGAATTCGGATCAGATGATTCTCGAGGGAGGTATCCTTGGAAGAGCGGATGACATGGTGATCGTCCGCGGTGTGAACGTATATCCATCTGCAATCGAACAGATCGTTCGCGAATCAGGTGGAGTGGCTGAGTATCGTGTGGATATCCAGACGGTCGATTCCATGTCCGAGATCCAGCTCGCCATTGAGTTGGAAGACAAGGAGACCAATCCATCGCCACTGATCGCCCGATTGACCAAGTCCTTTCAGAATCAACTTTCCCTCCGCGTCCCCATCAAGGTCGAAGCAGAACTCCCCCGCTTCGAACTCAAGGCAAAGCGCTGGAACAAGGAAGGCTAGGAAAGCCCGCCCGCTAAAAGGAGCGAGACTCCTACTTCAACCCGATCGCTCTCACGTCATTTCCCGAAGGGGACTGATAAACGCGTAAATCAAACTCTGGAATGACGGCCAACAGGTGATCAAAGATGTCTGCCATGATGGCCTCATACTGCACCCAGCGTTTGTCCGTGCAGAACACATAGATCTCAATCGGCAATCCTCCTTCACCCGGTTTCAACTGCCTCACGAGGAACGTAAGGTCCTTGTTGATCATCTCGTGGTTCTGCAAATAAAATTCGATGTAGGCGCGAAAGGTACCCACGTTTGTAAGCCGGCGTCCGTTGGCCAGACTGGTCAGGTCTGCTTCGAGATCGGAGTTGTGCTTGTTCAACTCATCAAGCTTCTGGCCCACGTATTCCTTGATGTATTGAATGCGTGAAAAACGACGGATCATTTCCTCATCACAGAAGCGAATGGTACTCATGTCGATGGAGATGGATCGCTTGATCCGGCGTCCACCTGATTCGTTCATTCCACGCCAGTTTTTGAATGAGTCGCTGATGAAGGCATAGGTCGGAACGGTGGTCACGGTCTTGTCAAAATTGCGGACCTTGACGGTGGTGAGTGCGACTTCCTCCACATCTCCATCCACTCCATGTTTTGGCATTTCGATCCAGTCACCAATGGCCAACATCTTGTTGGTCGAAAGCTGCACACCCGCCACCAGTCCAAGGATCGGATCCTTGAAGACCAACATGAGCACCGCTGTCAATGCTCCCAGACCAGCCATGAGCTTGAGCGGACTCTCCCCCACGATGATCGAAATCATGAACATGACCCCCACGAAGTAGAGGAAGATCTTGGCCACCTGAATGAAACTCCTCAGAGGCACATGCTTGGCGACCTTGAACTGGTTGTAGACTTCCAGCCCCGCATTCAACACGGAGTCCAGAAAGAGCAATCCAATCATCACCATGTAGAGCAAGGACAGCTTGGTGACAAAGGTGGTCATCTCCACATGATCCTCAAAGATCATCGGTGCCACGGAATAGACGACCATGGCCGGTGCCAATTGTGACAGCTTCAGGAAGACACCGCGCTTAACGAAAATATCATCCCATTCGTTCTTGGACTTCTTGATGACAGATCGGATGAATCGAACGATCAAGCCCTTGGCAACAAGATTGGCAAGGAATGCCCCCACAACCATGATCAGGAACCCAATCAGGCGCGCAGCTAGATTGACATAATCCTCAGGAAGTATGCCTGGAGGGAGAAGATTGGAAATGGTTTCGATCATGGCTTCTTAAATGAATCAACCGCGGTTGCGGACAACGTCCTTTTTGGCTTCTTTCTCTTCTTCCAGATTGGTTCGATCGTTCTTGAGCTGAGTCTCCAGCTGGTCGAGCGCCTCGAAATCGCCCTGCTCTCGCGCCTTGTCCATCTCTCCCTCGATGAGCAATTCACGCTGAGCGAGCTTGGATTTGTATTTGGCGTCGATCTCGGCGAGTTCGGCCTTCTGCTCATCAGTGAGCTTGGGTGGCTCATCGCCACCACCGAAACGTTCCATCGCAATTTCGTATGCAGATTTCATGCGGCGGATTAAAGGACCCACCGCCTCCCCCGAGAAGAATAAAAGTTCACTCGTTTCGGAATGATCACACTCTCGTATGCGCTTTCTCTACAAAATCAGATTGTCCCGAAGCCCCACTTTGAGATGATGCACCCCATGCACTCCCCTCATTTGGATCGGCGTCAGTTCCTCCGCACCACCTTGGCTGCCTCTGCCGCTGCGACAGGGCTTCTGCCCTCACTCCTTACCGCTGCATCCCCTGAGTGGGAGATAGGATGCTTCAACCGCCCTTGGAGCAAGTGGAGCTACGACGATGCACTCGATCAACTCAAAATCGCCGGTTTCAAAACCACTGGACTAGTGGGGAATCACCAGACCAATCCGGAGAGCCTTCTTTCATACGACTCTCGGCTCAAATACCTCACTGAGCTGAAGGAACGGATCCACTCAAGAGGTATCAAACCCCTCACGGCCTGGATCAGAGGCCCCAAAGCAAAAGATCACGACGGAAAGGTAAAGGAACTGAAGGCATTGGTGGACCGCGCCGCACATCTCGGACTCCCATGGCTGCTTTCAGGCGGACCTCGCACCCATGAAACTGTGGAGGAATACGCCGCTGTCACTGCAGTTGTGACACGTCATGCCGCAGACAAGGGTGTGAAGATCGCGATGAAGCCGCATGGCGGCGACGGCGCGGAGATCGAAAAATGCCTGAGCCTGATCAATCACGACAACTTCAGCATCTGGTATGACGCCGGAAACATCGTTTACTACACCGGGCGCGATCCAGTGAAGGAACTCAAATCACTGGCACCTCACGTGACTGGATTTTGCGCCAAGGACTGCGAAGGGCAGAAGAGCCCGGTCATGATCCAGTTCGGCGATGGCAAGGTGGACTTCAAACCCGTGTTCCAGATCCTGAAGGACGCCGGCTTCAACGGCCCGGTCATGATCGAGTGCACTGGCACAGGTGATTCACCTGAAGCCACACGAAAACTGGCCGAAGCAAATCGCAAGTTTCTTAAAAAGACCTTCGACTCTTTGTCGTGAGCAAACGGCGGATCAGCACAGCGGCATTAGCCATCGCCTTCGTCGCATTCCTGATCCACATCATTGTCTCAGCAAACAGTGGTGAGCCATTGATCTGGTTCGATCTGGTCAAGGCTATCCCCATGGGCGACAAGATCGGGCACCTTGCACTCTTCGCCATTCTGACATGGCTGCTGGATGCCGGAGCGTTTCGCGGGCGCCGAGGGAAACTGCGTTCCATATGCATTCTTCTCAGTGCCCTAACAGCTTCCGTTCTCGCGACCATCGAGGAAATCAGCCAGATCTGGATCACGAATCGGACCTTTGATCTGGGCGACCTGTCAGCCTCCTTGATCGGCATCGCGCTGGCGGGTTTATTCATTTCCCGAAGCCTCAACTTGAATCTCAAGACCTCTAGCGACGTAGATAAGGGAGAGTAACCCACTTTTGCCTTTCCATGAGACGGGCATTTCTCATTATCCGCAGACCTCTATGAAACGTATCTTCTCACCTGAAAAGGCTGTCCTGTGCGCAGCCCTATCAATCTTTTTCGCCTGCTCAGGAAACGCAGCCGAGAAAGGATTCAAATCCATCTTCAACGGCAAGGACCTGACCGGTTGGAAAGGCAGCTCGGAGTTTTGGTCCGTTCGTGACGGAGCCATCACCGGACAAACGACCCCGGAGAAAGTCACCAAGCCAAATACATTCATCGTCTGGGATCAGGGTGAACTGGACGACTTTGACCTACGATTGAAGTTCAAAATCAAACCTGACAACGAGGAGGGCCGGGCCAATTCAGGTATCCAATACCGCTCGACCCTGATCGATTCAGAGAAATTCATTGTCGGTGGATATCAGGCTGATTTCGAAGCAGGCCAAACCTACTCCGGCATCCTCTATGAAGAGCGCGGACGAGGTATCCTGGCCCTGCGCGGACAATCCGTAGAAGTCCACCCTCCCACCAAGGGCAAGAAACCTACCATCAAGGTCACCGGTTCCGTAGGCGACTCTGATATGATCCAGGCAGCCATCAAACAAGGTGATTGGAATGACTACCGTATTGTCGCACGAGGAAACCATCTGATGCATTTCATCAATGGCCACAAGACAGTCGACATCATCGACAAAGACGACGACAAGCGCTCCAAGTCCGGTGTGTTGGCCCTTCAGCTTCATCAGGGACCTCCCATGACCGTACAGTTCAAAGACATCCGCCTGAAGCGACTTCCCCTACAAGAAGCACGCAAGCTCGTCATGATCGCCGGCAAGCCAAGTCACCCACCGCTCATGCATGAGTTCAACGCAGGCGTGCAGCTACTTCACAAATGTCTTCAAGGCCAGGACCGCGTGCATTCCACCTTCTACCTGAACGGATGGCCTGCCGACCCCACCGCTTTCGACAACGCCGATGGAATCTTCTTCTACATGGACGGCCGCGTGAAACATGAAGCCATTCAAGGAGACCGCCTTCAGTTCCTCGACAAACTGGTCGAGAAAGGTGTCGGAATAGGATGCGCCCACTATGGAGTCGAAGTCCCTGCTGATAAGGGCAGCGATGAATTCAAGAAATGGATCGGCGGGCACTACGAACACGAATTCTCAGTCAACCCAATGTGGGAACCTGATTTTGCAAAGCAGTTCGTTCACCCAATCACGCGTGGTGTGGGACCTTTCAAGGTGAAGGACGAATGGTATTTCAACATGCGCTGGCGCGATGGTCAGCAGGATGTGAAACCAATCCTTGTGGCCACCCCTTCAGACGATGTTCGTGACGGTCCATACGTCCATCCCAGAGGACCCTACCCACACATCTTGGCAGCCAAAGGCGCACGCGAAACCATGATGTGGGCAGTCGAGCGCCACGATGGCGGACGTGGGTTTGGATTCACCGGAGGCCACTATCACATCAACTGGGGGAACGACAACTTCCGCAAGGTAGTGCTCAACGCCTTGTTGTGGATGGCTGGAGCTGATGTCCCCAAGGGTGGTGTTGCTTCCTCCGTCACAGAGAAAGAACTTATGTCCAATCTGGACCCCAAGAAGGCAAGGAAGCCAAAGCCCGTGAGCAACAAGAAAGGCAAGTAAACCTAATCGTCGTCGCCTGAGCGGAATTTTCGACGATTCCGTTTCACGACTGAGCGACGCCGTTTGGATTCCAAGATCTTTTCCTTAACCTTTCGTGGGCGGGGCGCATTTCGGCGCCTCGCCTTTTCTTTTGCCTGTTTCCGAGCCTGTCTCTCCTTCCCCTTCTGCTCATTGATCAATTCCAGCAGACGCTCCCGAGCCACCTCTCGATTCGTGGCCTGCGATCGCGAATCCTGAACAGACACACTGATACCCGTGGGCAGATGAGTCAGAGTGACCTTTGTGGCCACCTTGTTCACATGCTGCCCTCCGGGGCCGGAAGAGCTACTAAACGTCTCCTCCAAATCAGCTTCAACCAATGAATCCATTCGGCGGGTAGCCTATAGGTTCTCCACCTCGATTGACAATGTCCCATCGATCTTGATCTGTCCTTTCGCGACTCCCATAGTACGCGGCACCGCTCTGATGAATCCATTCCAGGAATACTTCGACAACTACTTTGCCTCCCGGGTAAACACCGGTGGGTTTGCAGCTTCCTATACACTTCCCGAGCTTGATGAGGCTGTGTTTTCCAAGACCTTTGCTTTGCCGGTGGTCTCCCTGGGGATGCCCTCTGCGAAGCTACCCGACTTTGGAGATCTTGTTCTACCCCCTTTGTTTTTGCAGGCCATGGATCAGGATTTGCGGGAAGGGATCATCAATCGAATTCTACAGTCGTTCCCCTATCATCCTGGCACAAAGAAACGCCAACGCAGTATGGGAAACCTCAAGGTGATCGAGTATCCATCCACCCGATTCCTGAAGGGAAGCTATCCGGAAATCCTGGGCTTCTCCGTTGATCCGGCAGTGGAGCAACATGGACCGCATCTCCCGCTCGGAACGGAGTCGCTGATCAGCCATCACCTGCTTTCAAAATTGGGTCATGAAGAAAATGACTTTGCCGCCTGCTATCCAGTGGACTACGGAAGCTTGAGTTGGTCGACTCCCCATGGGTTCAGTATCGACATTGGTGCAGATTTTCTGACTCGCTACCTTCAAGGATACGCCAATGCAATCATGCAATGGGCGCAACCGAAGGCGCTCTACGTAGTGATGAGCCATGGCAACAAGGCTCACAGAAAGGCTGTGGAAGAAGGTCTTGAACGAAGCGAATGCCGTCACTGGAAAACCCGGTGGCTACTCGAATCAGCCACAGAAGATCATGAGGGCAGCGATATCCATGCTGGTGGACTTCACACAAGTCTGCTCAATCAAATTGCACCGAACATGATCGATTCAAGACATTGGCCGGAAACGAAGGATGACTTGATCGAGAACCAGTTTTGCTCAGTCCGTGCTCAGAAGGATTCTCACGAGCCGTTCGATTGGATTGATGCTGTTGAAGATGCAGACTCCAATGGGATTTTTGGAGACCTGTCCAAGATGGATTCCTACAACGCCCCTGCTCTGATCGATTCAATGATCCTGCAATCGCGTAAGGATATCGAATCATTGAGAAGCGGGATCTAATTGGGAGGCTAAGCCTGCTAACGGATAATGCTCCATAAATCAGACTTGGAGCAGCGCGATCTGCCCTCCGAGCAAGTCAACGACTACTTCAATTCATTCCACAAGAATGTATATGCCAGCGCCTCCATGTAGGCTCGCTGCTCGTTGTTTGCAGCTCCACCATGACCGCCCTCAATGTTTTCATAATACAAGACATCGTGCCCCTGCTCCTTCATGCGAGCCACCATCTTGCGGGCGTGTGCCGGATGCACTCGATCGTCCCTCGTCGAGGTCGTAAACAACACCCTTGGGTAGCCCACTCCTTCTCGAACAAGATGGTAAGGGGAATAGTTCCTCAGAAACGCCCATTCCTCAGGCTTGTCCGGATCGCCATACTCGCCCACCCAACTCGCACCAGCCAACAGCTTGTCATACCGCCACATGTCCAAGAGAGGCACCTGACAAACGATCGCTTTGAAAAGATCCGGGCGCTGAACCAACATGTTCCCCATCAGGAGCCCACCATTGGAACCTCCTCGAATGCCAAGATGATCGGGCGATGTAACCTTGCGCTCAACGAGGTCCTCCGCAATCGCTATGAAATCATCGTATGCCTTCTGACGATTCGCCTTCAGAGCGGCCTGATGCCAACGTGGACCAAACTCGCCACCACCACGAATATTCGCCAGGACATAGACCCCGCCCTTCTCCATCCAACCGACTCCCGATGTCGCCAGGTAACGCGACAGTAGAGAGATTTCAAATCCACCATATCCATAGAGCTGAGTCGGATTCGATCCATCCAGTTTCATATCCTTACGGCTCACCTGAAAATACGGAACCTTGGTTCCATCTTTCGATGTGGCTTCAAACTGCTGGATCTCAAGTCCCCGGGTCTCAAAGAAACTCGGCATGCTCTTCAACTGCGTTGGAGCCCCTTGACCAATCGTCCCTCGGTACAAACTCGATGGAGTCAAAAAGTCAGTCAGGCTCAACCAATAGTCATCACTCACATCCGACTCCACGCCCCACGCTGAAACACTTCCCAGCCCAGGAAGGTCCATGTCCTCACGCTTCCAGGCGCCATCAGACAATTTCCACCGATAGAGTCTGTTCTTTACGTTGTCCAATTCGTTTACGATCAACCAATTCTTTGTAGCACTCGTGCCATCAAGTGATGTCCTCGGAGTTGGAATGAAAAGCATTTCAAAATCTCTTTCGCCCTTCAGAAAATTCTCCAAAGGAGCAGCCAACAATGCACCTGCAGGCCACACCTTCCCTTCAGCCTCCCAGTCAGACCTCAACGTCAACAGAAGCTGATTCTTGAAAACATCCACTTCGGCATCATCCTGCTTGTCGATCTTGATCAGTTCGCCGTTCCTTCGCAGAAACACCTCACTCGTCCAGAATGTGATGGCACGATTGATGAAGTCGTATTCAAAACCATGATCACGCACTGTGGAGGCGCTGATATAGACATCCTTTTCCTCACCTTCGTATATGACAGATGCATTTTCCAAAGGTGTTCCCCGCTTCCACTCTTTTACAATTCGTGGATAGCCAGATTCCGTCAGACTGCCTTCACCAAAGTCGCTACTGACATAGAGCGTATTCTCATCCTTCCATGAAACCGAAGTCTTGGCCTCAGGCAACTCAAAGCCATCTTCAACAAATTCCAGCGCATCCAGATCAAACTCCCGAATCACCACGGCATCGGCCCCACCACGCGACAGTTTCAAAAGGGTTCGCCTGTAATCCGGCTTGAGGGCCGTATGTCCCTTGTAGACCCAGTTTTCGCCATCGGTCCGAGCCAATTGATCGATGTCCAGAACCAGTTTCCAATCTGGTCGATCCTTCTTGTATTCTTCAAGTGTCGCACGACGGATCAATCCTTTGGGATTCAGATCATCCTGCCAGAAATTGTAGAGCCACTTGCCGCGCTGAGTGACCATGGGAATCTTTTCCCGGGAATCCAGGATCTTTCGGAATCGATCCTTTAGCTCCGTGAACAACGGAATCGCTTCAAGCTCTCCCTGACTCAGCTTGTTCTGTTCACGCACCCACGACAGCTGTTTGTCGCCAGTAACATCTTCAAGCCAGAGATAGGAATCTTCCTTCGGTTCAGTATTACTCATTTCATTGGTGCGGCAGGCGCTCAGCAGCACAGCCACTGGAATCGCGATCAGTAGAATTTTCAAAAATCGTTTCATGGCTTCATCAAACAGGACGGGAAAAAGCCTTCCTCAGTTTCTCAATCTTCTTCCTCGCATGGCAACCCTCCAGATGATCATTCACCATGCCCATCGCCTGCATGAATGCATAGACAGTCGTTGGGCCAACAAAGGACCAGCCTCGCTTCTTCAAATCTTTGCTGATGGCTGTCGAGACCTCTGTCTTGTTCAAGGTCATCAACGCTGCTTTATCGATCTTGTTTGGGCGGTCTTTTGCCGAAGGTTCATAGGCCCAAAAATAGGCGGCCAGCGACCCGAATTCCTTTATGAGCCCCTTTGCTTTCTGCGCATTGTTGATCGTAGATTCGATCTTTCCCCGATGACGAACAATCCCTGCATCCTGCAGAAGTCGTTCCACATCGGCTTCCTTGAAGCGAGCAACCTTGTTGAAGTCGAATCCCCTGAAGGCTTTTCGAAAATTTTCCCGCTTCCGTAGAATGGTCAACCAGCTTAATCCTGATTGAAATCCTTCGAGGCAGATTTTTTCAAAAAGTCTGACATCATCGTCCACCGGGCATCCCCATTCATCGTCGTGATATTGCATGTAGTCTTCATGGTCTGAACCCCACCAGCACCGCGTGAGCTTATCTTCTCCCTTCGCCAAACCTGTATCATTTTTCATATCGGTGAAATCTATTCTGCCTGCATTGATGTCCGGTCGCCATATTCATTGAGAGCACGCTCGTTGGGTCCATGATCCATACCCATTGATTGAATCACTTCTCCTAGAAAATGAATCGATCCAGTAATCGCTACAAGCGCTTCATCTTCATAATGTAAAAAAGCACCTTCGATACCTTCGGCAATCTCAACAGGAATATCTGGCGCCAAACTACCGAAGGTCTCACGCAAAGATTCGGGCGAGGCAGATCGACTGCTTTGAACCGGTAGAACTAATATTTTCTTGGCCACCTTCGCCAAATCACAGCACATCGTTTGCGTTTCCTTGTCTCCCAACATTCCAATAATCAGGGAGATCTTCTCTCCTGGAAACTGAACCGCCAATGTTTCGACAAACGTTCTTACACCAGCCGGATTGTGAGCACAGTCCAAGATGATTTGTCTGGAACCTTGTTCCACCATTTGGAAGCGACCTGAAAGATGTGCTGATACCAATCCCTGCCTCAGCTGATGATCAGTCACAGGGAGCGTAGTCCTCTGAGACTCAGCGATCACCCGCGCCAACGAAGCATTCTTCCACTGATGCTCTCCAAGTAGCGGCAGTGACTTCAACTGGCGTTTGGTCTCTTCAAATTGGTCCGATCCCAGACAACAAAGAGAGCTATTCACCTGCTGCGCCTTCTGTGCGATGACTTCCAACACGTCTGTCTCGGTCTCGCATGTGAATGACGGTACACCTTCTTTGATGATACCTGCCTTCTCTTTGGCGATCTCAACCTTTGTCTCTCCCAGCCAAGCCTGATGATCAAGATCGATATTGGTGATTCCTGAGGCAAGCGGCGTCACGATATTGGTCGCGTCCAATCGACCTCCCAGTCCCGTTTCCAGAATCACCACATCACAATCTTCATTCCGATAATACATGAACGCCATTACCGTCAGGACTTCAAAGAACGTTGGATGTGAATCGCGAGGGAAATCAGAAAGGACTCCCTGCAACTCCTCCACCAATGCCACTACAGAGCCCTCACTGATCAGCTCCCGATTCACCTGCATCCGTTCTCTAAAAGAGACCAAATGAGGCGAAGAGAAAAGGCCAGTCCTATAACCCGCGTGGCGATAGATGGATTCCAAGAAGGCGCACGTGGAACCCTTGCCATTGGTCCCAGCAATATGGATGAAGCGTGATGACTCTTGAGGGTTTCCAACCTTGGCTGCCAACTTGCGAACATTCTCAAGCCCAAGTTTGGCCCCAAACATTCTCAAATCGTATAGATACTGAATGGACTCAGAATAGGTCATTGCGAAGATGCTATCTCAGCCACAATGAATGAAAGCAGACACAATTCTGTTTTCTATATCTACTTCAAAAACGATCTGTAGATCGAATGCATCGGGCCCAAACAATAAAACTCCTAGATCCTGCATATTTGGAAAGATAACCACCAAGTTGGACTCACTCACATCGAGAGGTTGAAAGCAAAGCGGAGAAAACTCTTCCAAACTACACTCCATCGATTCCTTAAGGCGAAGCGGCACGTAGGGCAGTTGAGATGGATAATCCGAATAAGGCCATGTCGGATCAGATTTCGAAGGCCGTATTTTCAAGACCTCAATACCCTGTCGGTCAAAACGATACTGAAGTTCGCAGGCTTCAAAACACATCCCGTAGAAGAGAGGGATTTCTGACAGCCCTACGATGTGCCACAAAGGTTCAACGCTGTCGCCGTTCAATGAGAGCAGATGATGAAGTTGACGAGGACCATGAGAAGCCCCCCTGATCGCGCAAGGTGGCGAACCTCCCAAGAACGTTCCTTCATTACTACTATCACGTTCCAAGAAATAGGAAACCACATTGTAAAACACAACAGGTGCAGTCAGTTCGTCTGGCCTGATTTCCTGTTTCTTGCCGAACCACTTCTTCAGGAATTCCATGATTCAGGTTCTTTCCATCTCAACTACACACCGTAGTTGGGAGATCCTGCACCGATCGTTGTCCTCAACCACATGCGAAGAATCAGTAGCACTTTTTGAAACTTGTTCAGCCGCGCCGTACCGTTCTCAAATACATTGAAGTTTCGCTCTTCAAGCTTCCGGAGAATACCCCAATAGACGCTTCCCATGAGTTCAGCAGTCGCCATGGACTTCCGATCAGCCTCTGGCAAAATTTCGTAGGCTTTTTTGTAAAATTCACGGGCCCGGCCGGCCATGTGTTTGGCAAAGGAGAGATACTTGTCGCTGTATCGCCCTTGAAGGATATCCTGCTCTGTGACGCCCAATTCATTGAGAGCGTCGGACGGTAGATAGATTCTATCTAGTTCGGCATCGGTCGCTACATCTCGCAGTATGTTGGTAAACTGCAACGCTTTCCCGAGATAGACAGCATACTCCTTGGTCTTGGGGTCGGAGTATTCGAAAATATGAATGCTCAACAACCCCACGACGGATGCCACTCGATAACAGTAGAGTTCGAGTTGTTCCCACGTCTCGTAACGCTTGATGTCCAAATCCATCTCCACTCCTTTGATCAGTTCATCAAAGAGCTCGAAGGGCATGGAATGTTTTTCAATGAAAGGCTGAAGCTCCTGGTTCACCGGGTGTTCAGGCTTCCCTCCTGAGCACGCCTTGCGAATATCCTCACGCCATTCGCCCAGTTCCTTGCGTCGCTGCTCAGCCGGAACATCTTCATCATCAGCCACGTCGTCCACTTCTCTACAGAAGGCATAAAGGGCGGACATACCTTCGCGCTTTTCCTTGGGAAGGAGAATGAAGGCAAGCGCCAGATTTGATGCGCTCTTTTTGGTGATGGATTCGCTGACCTGCATGCTGGATCTATGGCTCAACTGGCGTCGGGAAGCGTGGCGTCCTCTCGCCTTGGAGGCAAACCTCCAGTTTCGGAAATACTCGCGTTTCTGCGGGACCGACGCCGGCGGCCTTTCTTTTCGCTCTTCGGACGGACGGGGCTCTCTTTTTTCGCTGCCAGCTCGGCTTTACGCCTTTCCAACCGCCTGGAACGTCTGGGGCGGTTTTTGAATTTGTAGTAGAGGAAGATTCCCACTGTAAGAGCCAACAACAACACTCCAAGTGTTACGACGATCCAAAAGGAACCTGCTCCCTGATCCTTCTCACGAAACCGCTCCCCCTTCTCCATGAACGCGGGGGTTTTTAAGGCAGCAAGAATGATCCAGTCCATGCCTTCTCCTAAGCTGCAGATTTATCGTTCACCAGATCGTCATCCTTGTCATCAGAACCGATCTCCAAGCGCTGCATGCGGTACCTCAGTGCATGACGACTCAAGCCAAGCAATTTGGCGGTCTTGTTCAGATTTCCCTGATTCGCATCGAGACTCGCCAAAATGATTTTCTTTTCAAAATCACCAACAGATTGATCCAGCGGCTGGTTGACCGGCACAGGCTCATTCGCTGCATCTTCCATTCCCTCTCGGCGCAGGCCTGTCTCCAACTTGAAGTCAGGCAAACTGAAATCCTTAATAGTGCGGGACGGCTCAATAATGACGGCACGCTCAATGGCATTCCGCAACTCACGAACGTTTCCAGGCCAATGGTAAGCCAGCATCTTGGCCTTGGCGTCATCGGAGAACCCATCCATGGGCTTACCGATGCTGGTGCTGAACATGACCAAGAAATGCTCCGCCAAGAGTAGTATGTCCTCTCCGCGGTCTCTCAGGGGAGGTGGTCGGAATTGCATCACGTTCAGTCGATGAAACAGATCTTCCCGAAACTCGTTCTCCTTGATCGCCTCAATCACATCGCGATTGGTCGCTGCGATCAGTCGCACATTTACCCGGCGTTCCTCATTGCCCCCTACTCTGGTGAAACTTCCGTCTTCGAGAAATCTCAACAACTTGGCTTGAAGCGGGCGGCTCATGTCACCAATCTCATCTAGAAAAATGGTTCCGCCATCAGCTTCTTCGACACGACCTGCCTTCTGTTTTAGTGCGCCGGTAAAGGCACCCTTCTCATGACCAAAGAGTTCACTCTCAAGCAGCGTATCCGGAATCGCAGCACAATTGATCCGGACATATCGACCGTTTTTGCGTCGACTCAATTGATGCGTGGCGCCAGCGACCAGTTCTTTTCCTGTTCCACTTTCACCAAGGATGAGAACGGTAGCATCAGTCGGAGCGACCGTGCCAATCAAGTCACGGAGCCTACGAATATCTTCATGATCTCCAATGATTCGCTCCAGGCTGAAATCTTCCTCCCGGCTCGCTTTCAGATCCGCATTTTCACGAATCAATGAATGCCGCTCTGCACAACGATCCACCGCGAGAAGCAATTCCTCAGGAGCAAAGGGCTTGGCCAGATAATCAATGGCTCCGGCTTTGATCGCCTCAACTGCTAATTTGGGTGTCGCGTAGGCAGTGAGCATCAACACAGGCATATCAGGCCAACGTTTCTTGATCTCCTCCAGAAATTGATACCCGCTCATACCGCCGAGGCGGCAATCCGTAATCACCATGAAGAAGTCTTCCTTTTCCAGACGCTGGAGGCCTTCCTCAGCACTTTCTTCAGCCACCACATCAAAGTCCTCACCTTCAAGAACAGCCAGCAGGGAGCCCCGCATGTTCTTTTCATCATCTACAATCAGGATAGGTGGTAAGCCACTGCTCATGTTTCTTCTTCCGGTAAAAGGGTGCGCGTCGGCAACGTTAGGACAAAGGACGCTCCCTGTCCAAGTTCGGAATCCACTCTTACTGTGCCGCCATAGAGCTCCACGTTGTGCTTCACGATCGCCAATCCAAGACCACTTCCTCGATCTCTTGTCGAAAAGTAACTTTCAAAAACCCGCTCCCTCAGCTCCGGAGGAATACCGGGGCCATTGTCAGACACAGCAATTCTGACTGTATATTCCCCCACACGATCCAGCACGACGGTCACCTTTCCTTTTCCTTGCAACATCTCTCGTGCGTTCTGCAAGAGATTAATCAGTACCTCGCTGAGATGTGCTCGTTGCATTTTCAAATTAGGCATCTGAAGCTCATACTCCCTGATCACCTCGACTTGATAGTCAGATCCTTCGGGGTATACTTCTTCAATCGCTTCATCCAGCGCATCCGCGGGATTGATGTTTTCAACCTTACCTTCAGCGAGCTGCGCGTAACCCATCAGTTCGGTAACGATGAAATCAGACTTCGCAACTTCCTCCCTGATGATTCCTATCTGCCTTGCGGGATCAGTCTTACCACCAGGTTTCTGCAGTCCACGATCCAAGGCAAAGATGGCATTGTTGATGATCGCCAAAGGGTTCTTAATGCGATGGGCAATCTCAGCAGCCATCCGCCCAGCAGTTTGCAGTTGTCGCTCCCGGGCAATGAATTCCTCCATGTCTTCATCCGCTTGCCGCTGTTTATCGAAGAGGACCTGCACTCCATAACAACATGCGGTAAGCAGCAGCATCAGAAAGATCCGAACAACAAATGCTTCAACCGGAGCATCCTCAGAGTCCAAACGTTCCAACCCAAGATTCATGATCGCCTGATCAACGATCCCGGCGAATGTGAATGAACTGATCAGAAACAGATTCAATCCGATCTGCATCACAGGAATAGGGACACTTACCGCATTACGTACAATCAGCCCCAAAAAGATCCAATACATGCTGTCCTTAAGCGCTCCGGTCAGAATCGTCCATGCCACCAAGAAAAGAACATCGACCAGATTGTTGACCACGACGATCCATTGCACAGTCGTGATCTTGTAGCGCTTCATCCTCAATAGGAAATAAGCCGAAATCAGGTTCACAACGCAGTATGCCCAGAATACCTTCTTCACCGCGCCAACCGGAACATCGCCCATCTTCCCATAGGGATCTCCTGCGCTTTCAGACAACGTCGCACCAGGAGGCAGAAGATCTTCCTTGGAAGGCCCCTCCAACTTGAAAGCACCGGAAAAGAAAATGAAGTAACAGAGCAACCCTATGACGAAAACTTTAACAGGGAGAAAGACATTCTCCTCCATGAAGTCGATTCGTTCCGCCTGATGACGCTTATCGACGGACGCATCGAAAACACCTCCCACGATCTGTCGAACGTGGCGGCTATTCACCAATGGTATTCGCATCCGCGACATGATTCGCTTTCTACTTCGAATCCAGAATCTTCAAAACCTCAGCTACAATTTCATCTACCGGAAGCAACCGACCGACTCCTTCATAACCACAAGAAAGCATTCCCTCATCCGGTCCTAGGAACACTGCGCCTCGCTCCTTCAAGACATTCACGTTTGCCTGTGTCGCAGGGTGCTGCCACATCTTTCCATTCATGGCAGGGGCTATCACAAGACGCGCTTCGGGATTCAGTGCAAGATGAATGCACCCCAACGCATCATCAGCCAATCCATTGGCAAATTTGGCAATCGTGTTTGCCGTAGCAGGAGCAACGAGCAGTAAGTCTGCTTCATCCGCCAGCCGGATGTGAGACGGCTTCCAGCCCTCTTCCTCGTCGTAGAGATCCGTCACAACCGGTCTCCGCGACAACGTCTTGAAAGGCAGCGGCGTAATGAACTGCTGTGCATCTGATGTCATCACCACATCCACACCATGACCTGCCTTGGTCAATTGACTGGCGATGTCCGCAGCCTTGTGTGCAGCAATACTGCCGGTGACTCCGAGAACGATGTTGCGTGCTTCAGACATAAGATAAATCAACCAAACTCCGGTGGACGAATGCGATCACGCTTCAATTTTTCCGCCTCAAGGATGACCTCCATTCGACGTAGATCATCCTCGTATGAATCACTAATCACGAGGTAGTCAAATTCCTTCCAACGGGACACTTCCTCTCTGGCAACCTTCACCCGCTTTTCCCGCTCCTCAGATGAATCGGTTCCTCGGTTCTTAAGACGCGCTTCCAATTCGCCTATCGTCCTGGTTGTGAGGAATACCGACACCAACGCAGATTTGATCTCAGGAACCGTCTGTGCTTCCTGACGAAGACTCGCAGCACCTTGGACGTCGATATTGAGCAAGACATCTGTTCCCTTCTTCAGCCAGTCCACGACCTCAGATTTCAAAGTCCCGTACCGGCGTCCATAGACATCCGCATGCTCAAGGAACAACCCCTTCTGCATCTTGTCTTCAAACTCTCCCGGGGATAGGAAATAGTAATCCTTGCCATCCTTCTCTCCTTCGCGAGGAGCCCTCGTGGTACAAGTCACAGCCCTGACCACATTCGGATGTTTCTGAATCAGGTTCTGACAGACCGTAGTCTTTCCCGCACCAGAAGGTGCGGAGATCAACATCAAGACAGCGCTGGAGTCCGGAAATTCCATTTAGATTTACTCAACGTTCTGAACCTGTTCACGAAACTTCTCAAGCTCCGCTTTTACAAAAACAACTTCCTTCGAAATATCTGAATCATTCGCCTTGGATCCAATCGTGTTGATCTCACGATTCATTTCTTGGGCAAGAAAATCCAATGTGCGCCCGACAGGCTTCGCGGACTTCACAAAACCGTCAAACTGATCAAAGTGACTTTTCAAACGCGTCAGCTCCTCAGAAATATCACTGCGGTCTGCAAACAGTGCCACCTCCCGCAACAAGCGATCGTCATCCTCGGCTTTCAATTCTAGGTTCGCTTCCGCCAGCCTCTTATTGAGCTGGGTTCGATAGTGTTCAGAGACCTTGGGAGCCCGCTTGGTGATCCGTGCAACCGCTTTGTTGATCGCTTTGATACGCGCGCTCAAATCCTTGGCCATATTCTCACCCTCTGATTTGCGCATCGAAACGAATTCCTTCAACGCTGCGACCACTGCCTTCTTCACGGTCGGCCATGCAGCATCTGCGTCGGTGGATCGATCTTCCTTCTCAATCACACCCGGAAGGCGCACCAGAGTATCAAGTGTTAGACCTGTTGAAATCGATAGCTCCTTCGCAAGTCCACGAAGCTCATCGGCATAAGCCTTGGCCAACGCCTGATTCACTCCAGCTCTGGATGCTGCTTGCCCGGCATCTAGTTCCAATGTCACACGCGCTGTCACTCGACCTCGGGCGACCTTGCCTTGCACGACTTCACGCACCTTGTTTTCCATTGCTTCAAGTTCACGTGGGAGGAGGACGCCAATCTCCAATTGCTTACGGTTCACGGAAGATAACTCCACAACAAACCCCAGGCCCTCTTTGGCAGCCTGCCCTCTTCCATATCCAGTCATCGAAATCATGCGCCGCGGACTATGTGAGAATACCAGCCCGACACAAAGGAAAAGCGCATTTCTCTCTTTAACGCATTTTTAGCTACCAGACCTACATTCAGAGCCAACAATCGCGTTTTTTGCCCAATTTTCCATATTTTCGAGGGAATTTCCTGCCTCCAAACTCTCCAATTCACCCATTAGCCACCCACGTTATCCTTAACGCCCTCGGATTCATCGCATAAATATCGTGAAAATTGCTGTAAAGGGTATTGACAGAAGAAATCCGATCAATATTGTCTCGTTCGCTTTTATTAAGTTTCACCTCGGTTCCTCCCAGCCCAGTGGTGCTCATCAAGATGAACACCGCTGGGTTTTTTATGTACATATCCAAGCTAGAGAATATTCTAAATCTTTCTACGTTACCGCTAAAGTAGCCACCAATCCCTAATCACCCTTTCAAAGTCGAAATAAGCAAAGCGATACAGAGGAATCTTTCGATTCACTCCCTTCAAAAGCCAAGGGAGTGCCCCCAATCCAAAGATCTTGTCCGCCTTGTAGATCATGTCCAACAAAGCACCACTCATCTTAGGATGGAGGCGATTGATTACTACAATGGTTTGGGTGTGCTTTTCAGGCTGACCATGATTCCGCCTGCGAGGCTGAGTAAGAAGCCCAGCCCTTAGGCGACGTTCATGGATTCACCGAGGAGCAACCATGCGAGAAAGATGGTTCCTACCGGACCAATCGTTCCAATGATCGCGAACCTTTCTGCCCCTGCTTTCTGGAGACCAAGGCCCATGAAAAAGAAGGGAATCAGTGTGCCGAATATGGCCAGTATGAAACCGTTCCAAATCACCGGAGGTGTCACATTCATCAATGCAGTGGGCGAATGCTGAATGGTTTGGTGTAGAAGGACGAATCCACAGGACACGGTGGCACTTATTGAAGTGAAGCGGAGACCGCCCAGTTCCTTCACCAGCTTTCCGCTCATCACGACGAACGTGGCATAGGTCAATGCACTCCCAAGTACGAGACCTACGCCCACGGCTGTTTCCATAGGCGTTCCTTTTCCGTGAGCCTCGGCGACAAATGAAATGACTATGCCTGAGTAGGCCACCACCGATGCTGACAGCATTCCTTTCCCAAGACGCCGCCCCATAAACAAGACTCCTTCTATGACGACCATTGATGGATAGGTAAACAACACGATCCGCTCAAGCCCCACACTGATGAACCGCAATCCGTTGAAGTTGATAATCGCAGAAAGATAGTAGCCAACAAACCCGAGGAGAATCATCTGCTTCCATTGCGCCCAGGTGAGAGCCGCCTTTCCTTTTGACGACGCAAGGGCGGCAAGCAGGAAGACGGGCAGCGCCATCGCCATCCTCATCGCAAGGATCGTGATCGCATCGGCACCGTGGGTGTAGGCCTCTTTTACAAAGATACCTTTGGAGCAGAAGAACAAGGCACTCAATGCTGACGCCATGTAGGCTATCAGATTGTTTCGGGTGTGTTGGGTCATGTCATTTTCTCAATGACTCCTGACCGGGAAGGTGTGCGGACCAATAAAAAACCCGCCCGGTGAGGAGCAGGTTTCGCATCTGTTTATCGGTTTGTTTCGGTCCGCCTAATTCATGCAATCGCTCCACAAGGATTCGTCTTCCAGCTGGATAGTAGCCAGAGTTTCGAAATTAGATTGTGAAGTCGTTGGTGCATGAACGAGCGCGGAACCTAGGGAAGCACCCAATGATTGAATAGAAAAAAATCCCGGTAACGCCAATTGACGCACCGGGATCTGATCGAAATGCCTGAGATCGACGAGCTTACTTGGGAGCGGTCAACCACTCAAAGCTGACAGTGACTTCATCACCAGTCTTGATCAGTCCAAGCGCCACTTTTGGAGCCGGGGGATCAATGCCGAAGTCACTCATCTTCACTTTGGTGCTTCCAGTCACCTTGATTTTTCCATCTGCCTGAGGATCAAAAGAAACAGGAAGGTCTACGTCTTTGCTTTTGCCGGAGACGGTGAGCTTACCCTTGGTATCAAAGGTCAGCGGATCGCCTGCCTTGCGGCCTTCGTTGTTGGCTTTGAACTCGGTCAACTGAAACTGAATCATAGGACTCTCTTCAGCTTTCATGGCCTGTTGCATGACATTGTCCATTGCCTGTTTTCCACTGGCAAGGCGACGAACCGGAATAAGCACTTTCACCTTTGGCGTCTCCTTCACTTCGGGAATCGAGGCGATCGACTTATCCAAAGGAAATCCAGGGGGAAGCTGCATGGCTCCACCAACGAGAGAAGTCTCAATAGTCCAGTCATGCACGGTGGATGTGCCATCCACCTTAAGCTTGGTGCCGACTGGTTGAGATGCGTAGTAGGACCATTCCGCAGCCATGGCATTGCCTGCTGAGGCCAACACCAACAACGCTGCAGCTGTTGAAGTAACGAGGGATTTGATTTTCATAATACTGATCGAATTGAGCTTAAAATGGATTAACTGATTGCGAACCACTCCTTGGAGAAGTCGATTCGCTTGCTGTTGGCGATGGCTTCGTTGGCCTTGATAGCACAGATGGTTGCGTTGTAACCGTCCATGTAGTTGGCGTAAGGCTCTTTCTTACCGGCCAATTCCGCTGTGAGGTAATCCTCCAGACCGGTCTCACCACCAAACAAGGTGATGTAGTCCTCAACGGAAGAGAGTACCTTGTGACTGTTGTTCACGAAGGCACCCAGCGCATGGTAGAGAGCAGACTCTTCAACAGCGCGGCGGGCTGCGTCTTCAGCATCGCCTCCCTGATCGGCAATCTTCGTTGCGTTGGCCAGAAGCGTGATGCCGGTCTCTTCGTAGAACTGATCTTTACGTGCGTAGACTTCCCAACCAAGGAGTGGAGAATCCACCTCTTTGAACATCCATGCCTTCGATCCGCGGATCATGACTGCAGAATCACTTCCGCAGTACATCTCGTAATCTGCGTCAAAGCTGTTGGCCAGAGTGGCATCGTAAGCGAGGTTCAGGCCGTCCTTATACTCAATAATTGCCTGCACAGTGTCAGCGACCTTGCGTCCGTCATTCCAAAACCTGATGGAACCGAATCCAGTCACGGAAGTAGGCAGCTCATTATAGGTCCAGTTGGTGGCATCCATCTGGTGAATACCGATCTCACCGATCAGGCCAAGGGATGTCTTTGGCTCCAGACGCCAGTTGATCTCCTTACGACGGGCTGCCACCGGAGAGTCACGTCGCCAGCTTTGTTTCTTATGCCACTGTGCCCGCGCCATTGCATTGGTCCCCATGGCACTGGTGCGAATAAACTCCAAAAGAAACGAACGCTGTGGATCGGATCGGTTCTGAAGTCCCACCTGAAAGTGCTGCTTCACTGCCTTCTTGGCTGCCTGAGCAATTGCGCGTGCATCTTCAATGGTATGAGCAATTGGGGCTTCACAAAAAACATGTTTTCCTGCCTCCAAGGCATCGATCACGATCTGTTTATGCTGATGGGTGGGCGTCGCGATGATCACGCCCTGCACATTCTTATCAGCCAACAGTTCTTTGTAATCTTCGTAACCGGTGGCCTTGGGTGCTGCTCGCTTACCACGTCGCAAAAAAGCACCATAGGTATCGCAGACTGCTACAACCGGGGCATTGGGCAAAACAGCCAAAGTGCCAAGAATCTCGCGACCACGTGGCCCGCATCCAATCAGGCCGAGATTGACTGGAGGAGAAGCCTTGGCGTCGTATTTATTGGCTGGCTCCTGAGCTTTGAGCTCAACAGCACCTGCCATGGCCACTGAGGCAGCCACGCCGCTGGTGGCGAGAAAGTTCCTGCGATTCAGGTCAGAGTTGTTTTCGTTATTTTTCATGTATCGGGAAGGCTACTGGTCGAGGGTGTAACCCAAGAGCATTTCCGCATCGTTTTCGCTATAACCCATTCGTCTTTGTCGGGTGCAGCTTTACAGACTGACGTGGGAAAGCGGGCATTCAAAGAAGTATCCACCCATTCTGGCAAGGGACAAATGCATGTCCCCCCTTTTCAGAAGCAAAGATCTGGGGTATCAACAAGCCGAACCGGGAAGCGCCGACCATGCCGAAGAAAATCATTTCGTACGGAGAAACGCTCTGGGACCTATTCAACAATGGGCCCCGACTCGGTGGTGCACCATGCAATCTCGCCATGCGTATCCACATGCTTGGGGAGCGAGGTTGGTTGGTCACACGCCTCGGAGCAGACGAACTGGGCGAGCAGGCCCTGGCCTCGCTTAGGAAAGCAGGATTACAGTCCTCATTCATCCAGATCGACCCCTTCTATGCGACGGGCACAGTAGATGTGAAGCTCAACCTCAACGGAGTCCCTGATTTTACAATCAACCCCAACGCCGCCTACGATCACATTACTGCAAGAGAGGACGTCAAAGTCGCAGCCTCCACGGCGGATTGCATCTGCTTTGGCACTCTGGCGCAGCGTTCAGACGTTTCGAAGGAATCACTCTACGCACTTCTCAACTCCGTCCCCAAGACACTGAAGTTCCTCGATCTCAATCTACGTGAGGGTTGTTACACCCACAGCACCGTCAAACGGTCATTGGAGTATGCAGACATCCTCAAGCTCAACGAAGATGAGGCCCGCTACCTCTTGGAGGAGTTCGAGATCGAAGCCAATGACATGACCGACGCGGTGAGTTCCATCGCTGAAATCTACGACCTGACCGTTGTCATCATCACTCTTGGGGGCTCTGGTGTGCTTGTTGGTAACGACAAGGGAGAGCACGTCTACGAACCAGGTTTCATAGTAGAAGTGGTCGATACCACTGGGTCTGGGGATGCCTTTTCAGCTGGATTCATCACCCGCTATCTCAATGGTGCCACCTTTGCAGAAGCAGCCCATTACGGAAATGCGCTGGGAGCACTTGTAGCCACCACGCTCGGTGGCACTGAGCCCGTTTCCCCAGAGGATATCGAGGCATTCATTGCTTCATCCCCCGAACGATCCATCGATCCAACCTACGCTCATTGAACAAATGGCGCCGACAACGGGTCTGATTCCTCAAACCTTCAGCCTCCCTATCATTTTGCGTCATTACATCATCCTTCTCTGCTCTTTTCTAATCTTGGCGGCCTCACCAATGCAGGCTGATGACCCGAGAGTGAGCAAATTTCTTGATGCCGCCGCGAGAGGAAACGCAGAAGCCCAATACCGCCTGGGCATTGCCCATCAATTCGGTCAAGGAGTCGAAAAGGATCTGGAACGATCACGCAGTTTCTACGAAATGGCAGCAAGACAAGGTCACGCTTTTGCACAGAACAACCTGGGCACGCTCTACGCCTTTGGCCTAGGAGTAGAGCAGGATCAAGAAACCGCTGCACGTTGGTATGCCAAAGCCGCCGAGCAAGGACTCACGGATGCCATGAACAATCTCGGATGGATGCTTTCCCACGGGATGGGAGTCGACGCAGATCCGGAAAGAGGGTTGACCCTGATTCGCGCAGCCCTTGCCAAAGGAAACGTCCCTGCCGAAAACAATCTCGGCGTGCTCTATCAACAGGGATTGGGAGTGGAACAGAATGATCATACCGCCGGGTATTGGTTCAGACGCGCAGCCCGCAAGGGAAACGCCTCGGCACAGAAAAATCTGGGCATGCAATATCTCAATGGCACCGGAGTGAAGAAAGACACGATAGAAGCCGCAAAGTGGTTATCGATCGCGCTCACGAGCGGTGACGCCTCGGCCAAAGAACCTCTTCAGGAATTGGAAAAAACACTGACTCCGGAACAGATCGAAGCCGCCAAGAAACGAATCCTTCAATTCAAGCCGGAGAAGGTTGCCGCAAAAAAAGAGGAGAACGAGAATGAGCCCACCAACAAACCACGCTCAATCGGTACAGGATTCTTCATCACCAAGGATGGCTACATCCTGACCAATCATCACGTCATCGATAAGGCCAAGCGAATCATTGTCCGCCACAATGGAAGGCAGTATCAGGTTAAGTCCGCCAAATACGATGCGCTCAACGATGTAGCCCTGCTCAAAGTCGATGGGGAATTCCCCATTCTACCAATCATTTCAAGTCACCACGTTTCCCTTGGTGATGAGGTCTTCACCATTGGCTATCCAAATGTCCCGGTGCAAGGAAGCGCCCCAAAGCTCACCAGTGGACAAATCAACAGCCTTCGAGGAGAACGTGATGATCCGCGCTTCTTTCAAACAAGCACACAGATCCAACCCGGCAACTCCGGCGGAGCACTCGTCAATGAAGCCGGACAGGTCGTGGCAGTGGTCACCAAGCGCCTGAAAGACATGAAGACGCTCGAGCGCACAGGCTTCCTACCTCAAGACGTCAACTACGCACTCAAGGCATCCTACGCCCTGGCCTTTCTCGAACTGGAACCAGAAGTCCTAAGCCAGGTACTGGAGAATCACGTGACCAAGGCCAGCTCCACAGCCGAAGCTCGCATTCAGGCTGAAGCCGCAGCCGCGATGATCATCGCCTATTAGTGCTATTGGCTCCCTCTCCCTGACAAGCTGCTATACCCGCTTGCGATAGGCACATATTTCTCCATCGCCGTAATACACAATGAATATGGCTGAATCTGAGGAAAGCTCGTCAAAGAGTTCCTGAAACATCTCGTATTCCACGGGCCAAGGATAGACGAAGAAGACGTCGATTTCCCCAGTATCCTGATCCATGCCTTCGTAATGAGGCATGTAGTGAAACCCACTATCACGTCCGGCTGTGTCGTCCGGGCGTACCAGTTCTCTCGCTCCTGAACCCTCGTAGCAACTGTAGCCCTCTGGGAAATAGCTGGTCTCAAGATAGGTGACATCAAGACCCCGTTTTTCCGCAAAGTCCCGGGAGTATTGAACGAGCTTTTCATCAAGCTCGATCCCGTAGGATTCATACCCCAGCTTGGCAGCCAGACAACCGCAGTATCCAAAGCCACTGCCCCATTCACAGAATACGCGGCCGATCGGCAGATCCTTCTTCGTCACGTAGGCCAATGCCTTGTAAAAAAGAGTGGGATCACAGGGGACGATGTTCGGATTACCTTTGTTTGATCCCGCATCGTAGTAGTCGTCCATCCCTTGATCGGCTTCTTGAATAAGCTTCGCAATATCGGGAGGGACTTCGACATCAGTCAGGTCGAGTTCGATTCGTTCAATCGGCATACGTCTATAGATTGGGACAAAGTAGTTGTTTCATTTCGCGGAGCTTGGCCTGACCGGTAGTGCCAACTTGATGCAATACACTCGAAGCGGCAGCCATGGAGAAATCGAGCGCTTCTTTTGTCGTGGCTCCAGCCTTCAGGGCAGAAGCCAGAGAAGCCGTGACCGCATCACCCGCACCCACGACATCGATTTCACCATATACCGGAAATGCAGACGCACTGCATAGGTCACCATCCGCATCTGCTGCAATGAAACCATCGTCAGATAAAGTCACATACACTGACTGTCCAAGATCCTTAGCAAAGGCGGCAAGGTCCTCTTCCAGCTGCTCTTCCGAGTCATAATTTTCACCCCGAATCTGTTCCAGCTCAGCCCGATTCATTTTCAAAGAAACGGAAGGCCATGCTTCAAAACCGCTACGGCTATCACCAAGCGCCACGGCATCTGCATAGTGGCTACGGAGTCTGAATAGCTCGGCAAGGACATCTGAATGAAGCACGCCAGTTCCGGGAAGATCCACCTGCGACAGTAAAATCAAAATATCCGCATCCGCCACCGCCCCACGTATCAATTGCCTGAGTTGTTCACGAACTGCCAATGGAGTCTCGGTGTCGTTTTTTATGTCGATCCGACTCATCTCCTCCGGACCGGATGACTCTCCTGGCAGCATGGGTTTCAGGTAGGTAAAGGCCCTGCGTTCCTCCGTTTGAAAAAACAATTCCGTGCTGACGTGCGGTGTCGCTTCCAAAGCACGACATAGCTCAAAGCCTTCCCCATCCGTTCCTGTAAAACCAATTGGCAGAATGGACCCGACACCAAGTGAACTGAGGTTGCTAACGATCGTTCCTGCTCCACCTGGTTGATTGCGCACCTCATCGACATGAAGAACGGGAAGCCCGGTCTCGATCGAGGTTTCTCCGCTCAAAGGCTTGAGGTCGAAATAGCGATCCAGACAGAAGTCACCGACGACCACCGCCCTCAGGTCGCCCAGCCTACCAGTCAATTCATCAAAGCGCTCCGGGGTCATTGGGTGAGGGCTTCCAAACGCAGAAGGAGGTGATGCATGAAGGCGAGATTATCACAGCAATGGTAGATCATCCCTCCACCCATGCGGGCATAGGATTTACAGAAGCGGAGGTAGTAAGCAGGGTTTTCCTTGGGTGGCTCACCCTGATCCCAGTCCCAGTTTCCGCCGTCCTGCAGATCCACCACATGAATCTCATGTCCGTTCACAACTGGCTGATTCTTCTGTAGCCGGACGTTGTTCACACAGCTCATACTTTTCTCAAAAACCTGCGGCCCCATGATGGCCGATCCCACAGACAAGACAACGCCATCATCCGCATTGTCCAAAGCAGCACAGAAGCGACCGAAATCCACATTGGCAGCCCGACCAACGGCAGCACCACTGTATAGAGGATGGGTGGAAATGATGTCGTAACCGATCCCCGGATGCACCGTGAGCGGCACTTCATTTACCACAGCCTGGCCAAAGACGGATCCTTCCTTCCATGCGTGAGGAATCTTCATATCACCGCCAGGAATCGAGAAGCGTCTCATGGCCCACAAAAGATCAACACGCCCTGCTGTTTCAGGTGATGATGGAAACTTGCGAATCTGCTCTTCGAGATCCTCAGGATCAGGAAACGACAGACACTCATTGGCAATCATCTCTCCAACCGACTGCCCGTAACCCTTGCGAAGCATTCCTCCCAAGAGAAGTGAAAGCATGAGGTAGCGCCCGGTCTCATCCCATGTGCCAAAGCTCCCTGTCTTAACGTTGGAGCGGACGCACTCAGTGGACTGGCCATACCAGGCAAATTCCCAGTCGTGAATGGACCCCGCGCCATTGGTCGCAAGGTGTGTCAGCCATCCTCGCTCCATAAGGCGATTTACTACAGCAGTGGCACCATTCTTGATAAGGTGTGCACCATAGATAAGCATGACGCTCTTACCTTTCTCACGGGCCGAAAGAACCTTCTTCGCGCACGCATCAATCTGCTCTACCAACCCGTCGTTCAGCGCCTCAGGCTCTGACTCCGGCTTTACGAGGATGTCCTCCAGTGTTGCCATGCTCCGGCGCTTCTCAATCGGAAGAACACCGACCTTTGACAGATCAAACTCAGGATAAAACGAATTCTTACTCATGGTAGATGAAGTTCTTTAACGTGGGGAAGCGCATGCTCGAAATCCGCCACGATGATGTCTGCCTGCGCCTTCTTGAGCAAATCCACTCTCTGCTGGTCCAGCCTGCCTGAGCCATTACGTGATTCATCACAAGCGATCCCAATGGAAGGCATTCCCAGACCTGCAGCAATATCGATCTCAACAAAGCCATCCCCAACGACCAGCACCTCGGATGGCTTCAAGTCCTCACGCTCCATGATCTCATGAAACACGGCTTGTTTGGAAAAATCTCTGGCTCGACTACCAGGTCCATTCACTCGTGGCCCAAAGAAATGATCCACACTCAAAGCCCGCAGCTCCTTTTCCACAAGGTGTTGATCCGTGCCCGTAACAAGGTGAAGCGTGATTCCCAACGCGCTCAAATGATTCAGAAACTGATATACCTCATGCACCAGATATGATTTGGGATCAGTGCTCTTCTGGGAAAGTGACTCCATGCGCTCAACGACCTGCTTCCCCAAACGCTCACGGAAAACATCTTCCATAGTTGAGGAATTCAAAACATCCCCATGCTCTGACTGAATCAATTCAGCCAAACGAGCCAATTGAAAGGCTGGCGGTTTACCATTCAGAATCAGCACCTCATGAATGAAGCGATCCCGGTGCTGTGAACGCATATCCTCCTCAGGATCCCAGGCATCAAGGGCCACATCGACCATCGCCAACCACCATCCTGATCTCAAAAGGGACACCGTGCCGTCAAAATCCACAAATGCATGCGTCAGCGCCCGAGGCGCACGCTCTCGTAGCAACAGCGGCTCATCTCGCTCGGTATCAGGCGGTCTGGAGGACATATCCAACATGCAAACGCCCACTGTCCCCAATCCTGCCCCCCGTTGGCAAGGCCGGGCCTCACACGCTTGACTGGGGCGCTTGTGTTGATCTGACACGTCGGTATCCTCTCAGGCAGACAAGCGGACTCTCACTCCCTATCTACAGAGCATCAACAAACCATGAAAATCGGCCTGATTTCAGATACCCATGACTGGCTGGATCCCCAGATCTTGGAACATTTCCATGATGTGGAGCACATCCTCCACGCCGGAGACATCGGCCGATGGGAAATCCTGCATCAGCTTCACGATGCCGCACCCGTAACCGCGGTGTTAGGCAATACGGACTTCGGCTTGGATTGTCGCGAAACTGAGTCCATCGAACTCGAAGGCATCCGATTCATGGTGCATCACATCGTAAACCCTCAAGGCTTGGAGCCTCGCCTCGTTAAGAGCATTTCAAAGAGGAAGGCAGATGTGGTCGTCTTCGGTCATACCCATGAGGCTTTTGATGAAACCATTAAAGGAGTCCGGTTCATTAACCCCGGGTATGCTGGCCGTCCCCGCTACGGAGCCAGCCGCTCCATAGCTATTCTGAATATCGATGGTACAGAGCTGAGTCTCACATCGATTCCGATGTAATTCCGAAATGAACACCGTATTCATCACCCGTAAGCAACTGGAAAGGCCCTCAGGGCTTTTCGATGCTATTGGGCGATGGATTTTGACAACCCTTGGAACGGTCCGGGGCCAACTGACCCTCTTCCTCATTTCACTGACGAGCGTGATCGTCAGGCGCAAAGCCACTTACGCAGTGACCCTGCCGTTGGTCTATAAGCAGGTTGGGGTTTCAGGCATCAAGCTGATCCCTGCGACCGTCTTCATAGGCATGTGCCTCGGCGCCATCATTATCGGGCAGCTGCATGTCGTAGGAGGCGTATCAGGGCTCGACCCAAGCGCCTATCTGGGATCAGCACAAACCATCGTGGTCATCCGTGAACTAGGGCCGCTTTCTGTAGCCCTGTTGGTATTGGCCAGAATTGGTGCCTCCACGGTCGTCAAACTTGGCAATGCAAGAGCGTCCGGAGAAATCGAAGCATTGGAATCTCTGGCCATTGACCCCATCCATGCACTGGTCGCTCCCCGACTCATCGGCACCATGATCAGCGTTGCAACTCTGACTGTTATCCTGAGTCTCACATCCCTCTTCAGCAGCTACCTCTGCGCATTCATGACAGGCATCTTTTTGATGCCACTGGATTTCCTGGATCAGCTTTCAGCCGCGCTCAGCCTGTGGGACCTCCCTCTGATGCTCATTAAGGCAGGGCTCTTTGGAGCCTTCATCACCGTGTCCGCAGCCTACCGTGGATTGGCACGTCCGATTCGTTCAGACGAGGTCTCAAAATCCACCACCAAGAGCATCGTCGAAAGCTTCCTGCTTTGCCTAACTGTCGATGTGATCTTCGTCGCGATCTATTACCTGTTGTGATCGCCCTCGATACTCAGCCTCAATCGAAAGCAACCGTCGAAGGAACGGTCATTGCAGAGCTGCGTAGTGCGGGCATGAACTATCCAGGCCTAAGGCAGTGTTGTTTCTCCAGAGGAATTTCATGGCAGATTCACGAAGGGGATTTCTGGGTCATCAGCGGACTACATGACTCAGGTAAGACCAGTCTCACTCTGCTGGCCTCCGGCCTTCTGCGCCCCACATCCGGAAACGTGATTCTGCACGATACCGATGTCGTCTCAGGAAAAGACAACGACTACCGAAATGCCCGCGAGAAAACAGGCATCGTCTTCGAAATGGGAGGCAGACTCTTTCAGCAGGCCTCGATCGCAGACAACATCGCGTTGCCACTTCGGTATCAAGGCGGTCATTCGGAAAGCGAACTTGCCGAACGCGTCGAGGCGCTTCTGAATTTTTCAGGCCTAACCGGCCACGCTAAAGATACGCCTCCAATGCTAAGCAGAAATCTTCAGCAACGCGCCGGTCTCGCCCGTGCTCTGTCACTCTCCCCAAGCCTGTTGTTTCTGGATAATCCTACGGCAGGCTTGGACTCACGCGAAAAAACCTGGTGGAAAGAGACACTTCATCATCTACATCAAGGGCACCCGGTCTTAAACAACGAGCCAGTCACCCTAGCCGTGACCACCGCAGATCTTTCTCAATGGAAGTTTGAAGAGCTGAAATACGGCATCATCACCACTGACTCATTCCATACATTTGAAAACCTTGAGCAGCTGAAACGTTCCGATATCAACGGACTCAATCAGTTGCTCCATCCATCGCAAACCTGATGGCACTCAGAGACCTCAATCCAGAATTGCGCAAGCATCTTTCCCGTAGCGAGAAAGCAGTGGGCATCTTCATTGCACTCACCGCGTTCATCTTTGTCGCCGCCTTCGGGCTGCACACATGGCGCACCGTCATGGCCCGTGGGTGGATGGATGAAAAAATCTTCTACACTACGAGTATTGATGATGCCACAGGCATCCAAGTGGGTGACCCGGTCAAGCTGATGGGGTTCGATGTCGGAGAAGTGACCAAGGTGATTCCCAATGAACCCAGCGCATGGTTCAACGTCACAATTGAATTCTATGTGAAGCGCGGTGACTACAATTATCACGGCTACATCTGGAATGATTCTCAAGCAACAGTGAATTCATTGAACCTCCTTGGAACTCGCTACATTGAACTCCGGAAAGGGGAAGACGGCATCCCAACCGTAAAAGAAGAAAACGGAGTCATCACCGGCATGCTCGTGGAGAGCAGATTCACCGCTATGAAGATCGAACAATCTGAGCGCTGGACAAACGAAGCCCGCAGCAGCCGATTGGCAGAACTCGGAATCGAGAACATGGAATGGGAAGCCGCGGCAAAGGAGTTCAGCCTTCAAGAACCGACTCTGAAAGACCTGGTCATTTTCTCACTGCTCACGCCGCAAGAACAGGAGTCTCTCTATGATCCGATCACCGAAGAAAGCCGTTTCTGGCTCAAGCCGGATGAAACGCTAGCATTGGGAGATCGACTGGAAGGTGTCGCCAAAACAATCGAGAACACTCTTCCCAAGATCTTCGTGATGACCAATCAGGTGAATCGAATTCTGGATAACTCCGTGATGGCCACCTCCAATCTAAACAACACGATCTCAACAGCACAGACAGCTGTCTCCAATTTGACAGCCATCACCTCCCAACTGACCGGCAAGAAAGGCGCGCTTGGAGACTGGCTCCTTCCAGAAGCGATCAACACAAACATCGTCACCATTCTGAGCACGGCCACGGGAACTCTGACCAATGCAAATGAAACCGTGGCCGCAGCGCGACTCACCTTCACCAACGCCAACACCACTCTCAAGAATCTCGACGCAGTCCTGGTAGGAGCGAGCAACGTAGTCGACACTACGGACGCACAGATCGCCATTTTGGCATCCAATCTCAATCACACATTGAGCGGAGTCGGAGACATTACCCACAACTTCCGCGATCAGGTGAATGCCAATACGAATATTCTCAGCGAAATCTCCACCCTCGTCATCAGTGCGGATGAACTCGTCAAGGGACTTCAGAAACATTGGCTCCTCAAATCAGCTTTCAAGGATCAAAAGGAAACAGAGGGAAGCAACAAGGATCGCCCTTCAAAAAACAGCGGATCAACCAACCCATTCGACAAAGGCGGCAAGCGACTTTGAACAAGAGAGCACCCTTCACCCACCTGCTTCAATCTCGCCATCCTGAAACCACTGTAGTATTCCCCCGCGCATGCCTTTGGCTGCTGCCGTCATCGCCCTTGCTGCATTTTTGCTCTTTCTGATCCAACCACTGATCGGAAAAGTGATCCTGCCTTGGTTCGGCGGCACTCCGTCAGTGTGGACGTGCGTCGTCCTCTTCTTTCAAAGCGTTCTGCTGCTCGGATACATTTACGCGCATTGGTTGGGAAATCTGAAACAGGGGAAACTCCAACCACGAATACACCTCGCGCTGATCGCATCTGCATTGTTCTTTTCCGCCCCACTACCAGATGCGACGTGGAAACCTACGGCAGAGAATCACCCTACACTGCACATCCTCATGATGCTCGCCGCACATCTCGCCATCCCGGGAATGCTGCTCGCATCGACCTCCCCACTTATCCAGCGTTGGCTCACATGCTCTGATCCAAAGAAAGAGCCATGGCGTTTGTTTGCTTTTTCAAACACAGGATCATTGGCCGCGCTCCTCCTCTTCCCTTTCGCAATGGAACCATTGATGGGATTGGAGGCGCAGGCAAAGAGTTGGTCATCCATCTTTCTCCTCTGGTGCGTATTACTGATCGCCTTCTCTCTCCGAACCCATTCCCTCATCCCGAAGGAAGTCTCAAGCAAGGCCAGCTCCAAGCCAGATCCTTCACGACCTCCTTTCAAGCTCTGGATTTTTCTCTCGCTTTGCGGCAACGCCTTGATGCTCAGCATCACCGGAAAAATCACCTTGGATGTGGCAGCTGTTCCCATGCTATGGACGATTCCCCTGGCGCTCTATCTGGGAACCTTCATCGTGGCTTTCGATCACCCGCGTTGGTACCGCAGGAGTTGGGCTGCTGCAGGTTTCTTTCTCATGCTGCCACTCACATCGTTCGTGATGTTGATCAGGCACATGGTGCCAGGGGTCATACAGATCCTGCTTCTGCTCTCACTACTCTTCTCCGGATGCATGCTCTGCCATGGAGAACTTTCCCGCCACAAGCCCAAGACCGAACTGCTGACCCGATACTATCTCTCGATCGCATTCGGTGGCGTTCTGGGAGGGCTCGTCGTCGGGATCATTGCACCAGCACTCCTGAATGATTTCTACGAATTCCCCCTAAGCCTGGTAGCCACTGCGGTTCTCTTTGTTATTTCGGTCAGACGCTCAACAAAGAACTCCTCCCCGATCAAGCCACGAACATGGGCCTATATCGCAAGCAGTGTGTTCATTGCTGTGCTGGCAATTCAACAGGAGAACAGTGTCCTGAATCGTGATGCCATTTATCAGGACCGCAATTTCTTCGGCACCATCACGATTCACGAGCGAATCAGAGCCGAGAAAAAGCACCGCATTCTCCGGCACGGAAACATCATGCACGGAATGCAACTCCTGAACGATGAGTCTGCCCGGAGACAACCCACCATCAACTTTGCTCCCGAAAGCGGTGGTGCTCGTATCCTGGCCGAATGGCCCGACAAGACATCGCCTCGCAAAATTGGTGTGATCGGACTCGGGACTGGCACCTTGGTCACCTACGGAAGAGAGGGCGACCAGTGGGTTTATTATGAAATTGATCCGGGTATGATCGAAATCGCGAGGTCGCATTTCACCTTTCTCGAAGAAACGACTGCAGACGTTACGATCCATGAAGGGGATGCCAGACTCGTCCTGGATTCTTCCGAACCTGAGGAATTTGATATCCTGATCGTAGACGCATTCAGCAGTGACTCCATTCCCCTGCATCTACTCTCGGAAGAATGCTTTCAGATCTACGACAAGCATCTGAAAGAGGGAGGACTTCTCCTCGCCCATATTTCAAATCGCTACCTCGATCTACGGCCGGTGATTGATTCCGCTGCAGATACGATCGGCCGGAACACACTCTTCAGAACATACCATCCGCCCAAGACCGACTGGTGGTGGAAACCCTCCATCTGGGCTGTCTGCACATCTGATGAATCCGAAACGATAAAAACCGTTTTCGAAGCTGATGATCCAACAGACATGAAAAACGTCCGCTTCACTGATCATCACGCGCCACTGATCAAGATCATCAAACGGTAGCTGCTGCTACACTTCTCCTTCGTCACACCGCTCAATTGCTGCCGCAGCAAGCTGGCCCAGACTCTCGACAGATCGCTGAAGGGTCGGATCAAAAGGAATCACAGCATCGAGCTCCTTGTTTGTTGCGTTAATCAATTGGAGAACGCCAATCACAGAGCCATCTTCATTCTTTAACGGAGCAGTCAGGAACGACACCGATCGGTAGCCCGTCTTCTCATCAAAGGCTCTGGTTCCACGAAAATCAAAACCCTCAGCATCATAAGCATCAGCGATATTGACTGACTTGCCAGAAAGGGCCACATGACAGGCAACCAATGAGTGATTGGCATCGCCTGTTTCGGGGTCATGCAAAGGCAACGGTGGATATGGAATCGGGCCCTTGTTCCCTCCAAGCTCAGTCCGATGGCTGTTGTTTTTCAACAAGGTGAAATGCAACTCGTCTCCCTTGCGAAGATAAAGCGTTCCGCCATCGGCAAAGCACAGACTCATCGCATCATCCAAAATTCTTTCCAGAAGCCTGTGATAATTGGTTTCCTTCAAGAGAGAGATACCAATCGGAATCACTGCATTGACCAATCTCTCCGAGTGCGCCTTCTCAAGCTGGATCTGTTTCATGATCAGTTCCTCCAGCTGTCGAAGTCGGCGCTTCTCAAGCGAGGCATCAATTCGTGCCACCAACAACCCCGGATCAAGAGGGCTGGGAACATAATCATCCGCTCCCAACTCGATGCTCCTTGCAACACTTTCTGATTCGTCCAATCCCGAAATAATCATCACGGGAATCTGCTTCAAGACCGGATGCATCCGGATCTCTTTCAACACTTCAATACCTCCCAATTCCGGCATCAGACTATCCAGAAGGACCAAGTCAAAATTCTCAATCTCCAGACGCACCAAAGCTTCCTGTCCCCCGCATTCTTCTTCCACCTGAAACCCGGCATATCTCAACAGGCCGCACAGATGTTCGCGGTCCAGCTCGTTGTCATCGGCAATGAGAAGTTTCCCTCTTCCTCCAGTAGGAAAAATATCAAGACGATTAAGATGAGATGGATCTAGTAATGACATGAAAATTTACGGTTTGGTTGCCGGCATATCCGACGCAGAGCCCACATGGTTTTTCCAGTCCAGCTTGGTCCAGGTTCCGTCTCTTTTACCGGCAGAATCTCCGCCGAATTTGTGAAATCGACTATCCCAAAGTCCCGTCACAAATTCAACATGCCCATCCTTAAACAAGGCATTCTTTCCCGTCTTATGATTCTGATTCAACCACACCGTGGTGTTGGTCGGGCTCAATGCATCAAAATCAGAATAGAGCACATTGCCTTTGGTATCCCCCGGAGATCTGGGCGCCTTTTGTCTGGTCCCCCTAAAATAGTATGAGGCATGCGCAATCTTGCCCGTCACCCCAACATTCACAATCCCATTGGTGTAATCCCGATTCATAAGTGATGAAGAAGGACACGCAAACATACGCTCTTCATGCTGCATGACATCTTCGAGCATCACTCCAAAGCCAACAAAACGATTACGATTCCACAAGGCCGTGGTCGAGTTGCCTTTAACTTCAGGATATTCACCTTTGCGATCATTTGCCCAAATGCGTGCCGCAATTCCCACCTGTCGCATATTGCCTGCACACAAGGTCGCCTGCGCTTTTCCCTGAGCACGCGAAAGCACAGGGAGAAGCAATGATGCGAGGATTCCAACGATCGCGATGACCACCATAAGTTCGATCAATGTGAACCCCCGTTTAGAAAAATTTGGATGTGTCTGTTTCATGGCAACTTGATGTAGGGAACCATATATAGAAACGCATAAGAATGGAAACAAGGGACATTGTCTTCACAAGGGACCTGCTATAGGAAGAAAAAGAAGGCTGTAAGCAGTGCATTTGCAACGAGGACAGCCAAAAGGGAATAGACCACCGATTGCGTCGTAGAGCGCCCTACTCCCTCGGCCCCGCCCGTCACCGTCATACCGTAGTGACACGCGATCGTCCCAATCAGCCAGGCAAAAGTAATCGACTTCGTCATTCCAGACATAATGTCCTGACCTCCTGCCGACTCAATGCTTCGCAGAATAAAGGCAGGCGTCGTCATATCTAGGGCAAAGTGACAAATGGACCAACCTCCAAGCATGGCAACATAGAATCCAAAAACAGTGAGAGCCGGCAACATGATCAACATGGCCACAAAGCGTGGAACTACCAGAAAGCGCACTGGGTTGATCGCCATCACCTCCAATGCTTCGATCTCTTCGGATACTTTCATCGTACCCAGTTCAGCTGTCACAGAACTCCCACTACGGCCGATCACAATCACGGCAATCAACAAGGGGCCCAGTTCCCTCAATAGACTCAGCGTTACAAGATCTGGGACATACATCTCGGCCCCCATCTTCCGCAGCGTCCCTGCCCCCTGCATGGCCAGAGTCAGACCAATACTGAATGCGGTCAGACTTGCCATCGGCACAGCTTCCACCCCAATCCGGATCATCTGCTGGAAGATCTGCTGCAAGCGCAGCTTCTTCTCCTTGAAGGTTCCAACGGAAAGTTGAAACAGGATCTCAAGATTCAGATGAATGTAATCGCGAAACAAAGTAGTCCTTCAGGTTTTCGGCTATCCTGACAGATGCGCCACGGCATCTGCTTCTTCTTTGAACATAGCGAATACTTCGCTCAATCGCACCAGTTCAAACACACTGTTAACGCGATCATTCATTCCGAACAAAGCCACTCGCCCATCATACTTCCTCGTAGACTGAAAGTATTCGATCAGCGTCGCCAATCCAGAAGAGTCGATATACTTCACCTTGGAAAAGTCGATCAGCAGCTTGGGGGTCTTGGCCGACGCTTTCTTTTGCAACAATTCCCGCAGCTTGGGTGAATGCTTCAGATCGATGTCGCCGGACAATTCCACGACGTCAATCCCTCCATCTTTTTGTTGTTCAGTCCAATCCACACACTTCGATTAACAGGACGTAACTCATCCGTGAAGCAGGAATTGATATCAACTTTCCGTCTCGTTGATGATGCGGGCCAAAGTCTCACCGATCTCGGTGTCTTTGAACTGGAAACCAGACAATAGAATATAGCCGGGTTTCGCCTTTGAAGAGCTAAGCAGAACTTCCTCTGCCATCTCCCCCAGAAACATACGCAGAATAAAGGCCGGTACACGAAAGAAAGCCGGCCTCCCTACTGCTTTGCCCAATGCCTTGGTGAACTCAGCGTTACTACAGGGATGGGGAGAAACCATATTGAATGGACCAGCTGCAGATTCGTGGTCGATCAAACACCTCAAAGCCCGAACCCCATCCCTAAGACTGATCCAACTCATCATCTGCTGTCCATTTCCCAACCTTCCACCCAGTCCGGCTCTGAATACCGGCAGCATCTTTGCCAACGCCCCTCCATCCTTCGAAAGAACTATTCCAAATCGAGCGAAAGACACACTGACTGCTTTCTCCTTCAACGGAATGGCTGCTGCTTCCCAGTCGACAACAACAGTGCCAAGAAAATCTTCACTTGATGGCTCCCAACCAACCAGGCTTTCATTCTCCGCGCCGCTGTATCCACCAACAGCCGAAGCACTGATAAATTTCTTGGGCAGCTTCCCCTTTTCCAACAACGCATTCACCAAGAGCTTTGTCCCCTCGACGCGGCTCGCCCGGATGCGTTGCTTTTTGGCTTTGGTCCATCGTCCAGACGCTATGTTTTCACCCGCCAGATGCACAACCACATCAGTCCCCTCCGGTGGCAACTCAATCTCTCCTGAGCTCCAGTTCCAATGCAAAACGCGCCGCTTATGATCTGAAGGTGCTCGGGATAAGGACCAGACTTCATGCCCATCATCAATCAGCGATCTCGAAAGCGCACTACCCACCAAGCCCCTGGCTCCTGTTATCAGAATCTTCAAAGTGTCTATAGGTCGTGCCTAAACAGTTACCGGTCAAGGCACGCAAAAAAAGAACCGGTTCTGAAACGAATCAGAACCGGTTCTCATGAATATCTTACGATGACAACCTAGTTGATAAAGCTGGCCTCGTTGGTCTGAAGCAAGGCATGAGCGTATTTCGACCATGCATCAAGAGGAGCGCGCTTCTTGGGCTGATTCCTGTTGTTGCGACCTTTCTTAGCCTTGCTCTGCTGAGGTGCTTCTTTAACCACCACCTCGTCTTCCGTGGCATGAAGGTATGACAGCCCGAGCTGAACATCTTTCTCATCAGGCAGACGCTGAAAGATCAGCTCATAGAGCATCTTCACACGATCTTCTTCTGTTTCAAGCGCCTTGAAATCCTGTCTATCAACAAGCTTACGTGCCAACTCAACAACCAATGGACTGTTCATCATGAACAACGCCTGCTGAGGCACTGTGGTCTCATAACGTTTACCCGTGGTCATGTCAGGATTTGCGAAATCAAAATGATTCAACACCTCAGGAAGTCGGGCGCGATCAATCTTCGCGTAGACCGTTCTTCTGCGAGAATTCTCATCTTGGAGATCAAAGGACTTCCCTCCGGTTGAACGATCCAGATTCCCTCCAATGACAAGCAGTGAATCTCTCAACGCCTCAAAGTCCAAACGGCGGATGTTCGCACGCCACAAGAGCCGGTTGTTCGGGTCGATCTGTGCGTAACGCGGGTTATTGGCACTGGTCTGCTTATACACATTGGACATCACAACACGGCGAATGGTCTTCTTCACAGACCAATTATCCTCGTGCATGAATGTGTGAGCCATCCAGTTGATCAAATCAGGGTGGCTGGGGTCATCTGCTTGAGTCCCGAGATCATCGGGAGTCGGCACAAATCCCTCACCAAAAAGATGCTGCCAAATGCGATTCACCATGACTCGAGCGGTCAAAGGGTTGTCCTTTCTGGCAATCTCATTGGCCAATTCCAAACGACCACTCTGGGTCACAGAATACGGACGGCGCTCACCCTCCTTGGCCACGATCTTCAAGAACTGACGGGGAACCAGTTCACCACGGTTACGAGCCTCGCCTCGGATGAAAATCGGAGACTCTTCTCCTTTGGCCCGATCGATCATGACCATGGCCCTTGCAGGGGATGCCACGTGAGTAGAATCCAAGGACGCAATCCGACTGCGCAGATTGGTCTCTCTACCCTGAATACGACGCGGAAGAAAACGATCGATCCGATCAAAAGGAGTCATGTCTGGATCACGAGAGGTATTCACCATGTAGGCGATCCCCCGCAACGCTTCCATATAGTCGTCGCGCAAGCGTGTGGACTTCGGACGCACCTTTTTCTCTCGTTCCATCATCTCCTCTGCCTTGATGAACAAGTCAGAGTATATCTTGGCCACCTGCCCCATATTGCGAGGAATGGCTTTCGTAAACTCACGAGCCACGCGTGGATTAATGCCGCGATCTCCAGCTAGCCGTTTTGCAGTCTCAATCGCTTTGCTGCCAAAGTTGTTCTTTGGCAACTTCGCAAATTCATGCCACGGCTTGAAGATGGTATTGAGATGATTCCTCCGATTACGGCTGGCATTGATTACCTGCCTCCACATTCCCAATCCATAACGACGGTCATCTCCATTGAGTTCCTTGTTATTGGCAAGGATCTTGTTGACCATGTCGCGGTCGCTTCCACCTACTCCGATAGCCAAAAGGTAGGTACCGGAGTGCTTCCGTTGCTTGGCCAGCCACTTGTTAACGTCCTCGTCATAAAACTTATTGAGGTCATTAACACGCTTCTGCCTTTCAGTGAGATACGCTCTATACTCCTTTGTTTCCTTGGGAGTTTCTATCATTGGAAGATCCTCAGGTTCCATTGAGGATATAAGGATACCGCGCAAGGAGTAGTAGTCTGCCTGTGGAATCGGATCAAACTTGTGATCGTGACAACGGGCACAGGAAACGGTCATTCCTTGGAAGCCCTTGGTGATCGTGTCGATGCGATCATTGATGATCTCCTCCCGCTGTCCGTCAAAACGGTTGCCCAAGGTCAACAGTCCAAGACCAGCAAGAGAGGATGGATCCTTCTTCTTGGCTCTTTGGAAAATGTGATCCGCCGCAATTTGCTCCATGACAAATTGATTGTACGGCTTGTCGTCATTGAACGCATTGATGACGTAATCGCGGTAGGTCCATGCATATGGATAGAATGAAACTTCACGACGATTGGCATCTCCTTTGGTTTCAGAGAAGCGAGCCACGTCCAACCAATGACGGCCCCATTTTTCACCAAAGTGTTTGGACTTCATCAAGCGATCCACCACCTTTTGGTAAGCATTGGGCGAGGTGTCGGACACAAACGCTTCCACCTGATCTGGAGTGGGCGGGAGACCTACAAGGTCAAAACTGACACGCCTCAAGAGTGCCCGCTTATCAGCGTTCGCACCGGGCTCCATTTCCTTTTCTTCCAATCGCTTTGCGACGAATGCATCAATATCGGTCTGCACCCAATCCATATGTTTGACCACCGGAACAGAGGGTTTCTTAACCTCGGTAAATGCCCAATGATTCAACGTTCCTTCATCATAAACATAGGATGCGGCAGCTGCCCCCGCTGGAAACGGAGCACCCATGATGACCCACGCGGTCAGATCCCGGATCTGCGCATCGTCCATCTTCTTCTTCGGCGGCATCAACAGATCTTCATCGTGATACTGGATCGCTTTTACCAGAAGACTGTTCTGCGGCTTTCCAGGAACAACAGCAGGGCCAGAATCCCCGCCCTTGCTCAAGCCTTCAGCGGTATCGAGAGTCAGACCGCCTTTGAGCATGTCATTCGCCTTGCTGTGACACTTGAAACAGTTCTGTGCCAAGACAGGGCGGACACGAGTCTCGAAGAATTCCTTCTTCGCGGGAGATAGATCCGCAGCTTGGGCTGTGGAAAAAAAGGCCCCGACAAAAGCGAGGCCTGTAATTGTTTTGATTCCTTTAATCATGACGGTGTCATGTCTGAGGTTATGCGATGATCTTATCGACTACGTTTCCAAAATTATCCGTCAGTCGGAAGTCTCGACCGTTGTAACGATAGGTGAGCTTCTCGTGATTGAAACCAAGCAGTTTCAAGACGGTGGCGTGAAGGTCATGAATGTGAACCTTGTCTTCCACGGCGCGAGCACCAAATTCATCAGTAGAGCCATAGGCAGTGCCTCCCTTGACACCACCACCAGCAAGCCATGTGCTGAAAGCACGGCTGTTATGATCACGGCCAGGATTGCCTCCGCCGTTTCTGTCGCGTGTGACAGTACGGCCAAACTCACCGCCCCACATCACAAGAGTGCTGTCCAGCATTCCACGATTCTTCAGATCTGCCATCAGTGCAGCAATTGGTCCGTCGACTTCGTTGGCCTTGCCTGCAAGACGTGTCTCCAGATCACTGTGATGATCCCAACCACCTGCCCACACCTGAACAAAGCGAACACCTTTTTCAAGAAGGCGACGTGCGATCAACATCTGGCGTCCCTGTGCGGTATTGCCATACATGTTGCGGATGTTCTGAGGCTCCTTGCTGATGTCGAATGCATCTGTGGCTTCGGTCTGCATCTTGAACGCCATCTCGTATGATTCGAGGCGGGCTTCCAGCTTGGAATCCTTCTGAAGATTCTGACTGTGCTTATAGTTCAGCTTGTTCACCAAATCCAACTGTCGACGCTGTTCCTTGATGGAAGTGTATGGATTCTTGATGTTCGCAATGATGTCCTCAACCTTTTGGACTGAGGTATTGACACTGGTTCCTTGAAAGACTCCGGGCAGGAACGCAGAGCTCCAGTTTTGAGAACCTCCTGGAGGCGTTCCACCAGGACGGAGAGAAATGAAGCCGGGCAGATTACGATTCTCAGTACCCAGTCCATAAACTGTCCACGATCCGAGAGATGGCTTGATGATTCGGAGCGATCCTGTGTTCATCATGACCGAAGCCACCTCATGAGATGGGATCGGCGTGTGCATCGACCGAATCACGGCCATTTCATCAATGTGTTCACCAATCTTGCTGAACACTTCGCTGACCTCGACACCGGATTTACCCATCCGCTTGAATTCAAATGGAGAAGGAAATGCCACCCCATTGGAATCAGGAAGCGTCTTATCGGTGTAGCGCGCCAACGCTGGCTTCGGATCCCACGTATCAACATGCGACGGGGCACCCTGAGCAAAGATATGAATAACTCGCTGCGCCTTAGCTTGGAAATGCGGTTTTTTGGGCGAGAGAGGATTGGTAGATGCCCCATGAGACTCCATTTCATGCATTGCGGCAAAGCTCATGGCGCCAAAGCCCATGCCGAAACGGTTCAGCCACTGGCGGCGATTCATGAAAAAGTCCTCCACCTGAGGAGTATGCTCTTCTACGTATTTTTTGGACGGCTTCATAACGTTGGTTGTTGGTTCTAAACTGTTCTTACATCAAACACACAAATCCATCTGGCCTTTCAGAAGTTTGGTAAAGTTAGCGGGTGTCCTCAATAAACGCAAGATCCGCTGCAATCTGGACAAAATAGATTGAGTACCCATTTAGATAGGGTCTTGGCGCCCATTCCATCACAAAAAAAGGGCCTGCATCTCTCGACACAGGCCCTCAAACCAAGCCAAACGCACAGCACCACCCTCGATCAACCCTCGATTTGGATGTTTCTCGCCTGAAACCTTTCTTTTTTGGGAAGATCTAACAGCAAAACACCATTCTCCAAGCGGGCCCTGATTCCCTGAGTATCGACAGCATCACTCAGCCGAAACTGCCTCAAAAAGTTCCCACGGGCCACTTCCTGTCGGAGCACTGTGAGCCCAGAGTGATAATCGGCACCCATGGCCTCAATGGTCAGCACATCCTCGTCCAAGCTCACTTTGAGACTCTCTTTGCCGATGCCCGGCAGCTCGCCGACCAACTTATAGCCATTGTCGCATCTCAGTAAATCCGCTGGAAAAGACCGATATTTTTCCGGTTTTTCGACGCTCCCACCAACCAACTGGTCTTCTTCTTTGACTGTGTTCATAATTTCTATCCTTTCAAGTTGCGGCCGAACCATCCCGGCTCGGTCTTTGTTTCAATCCATGATTACTTCACCTCAACCTTGATCGACTTCGGTTGCTTCTCTTCGACCTTTGGCAACTCGACAGACAGCACTCCATCCACATAGGCAGCCTTTGCTTTGGACGAATCCACAGGCACAGGAAACTTCATCGAGCGACTGAATTTCCCGTAAGTCCTTTCGCGATGATAGAATTCGCCACCTGAGTCTTTTTGGTCGCTCTTGCGTTCTCCTGAAATCGTCAAGGTCTCTGCCTCGGAGGTGATTCGAATGTCTTTTTTGTTCATTCCCGGCACTTCGACTACCACTCTGAGGCTCTCTCCCTCGTCCATGACATCGAGCACTGGATACCACCCACTCGGAGCCCCTTGTGTGACTGGGGACCACCCTCTCTCGAAAAACCGGTTGATCTCATTCTCAAGATCAGAGAACCGGCTCGCCACTGTTTCTGAATTTCGTTTTGTAGCTAGAAGTTTCATAATGTTACCTTTCTTTAATTGGTTCTCGTTGTTGTTTCGTTATTGCTATCAACTGGATAGCTTCCCCTATGCCAAGCTTTATAGATATTCCGTAAACCATTTATTATAAATGCTTTACATATTTTTATAGAATGAACCCGACTGCTGGATTGAACAACAAAGACACTTTGTTGCGCCGTTTAGACTCATTTAAAGAGTCTTTTTGGCCCTTTCCGTTCAAGCGCCTAATTGACCCTTTTTCTCTCCTTCGAAGTCCAAATCCACGAAATCATATCCGCCCTTTGTAACTACCATCTGAACCCAACGTCTCGAATGAAACATGCATAACCATCAACAAAGGTTCTCACGATGATCATGGCAGATATTTTTCTATGGGTTTTCCTGATTCTGGGCCTCCTTCTCACTATCAACGCAGTCTGGCTGGCATCGGCTTCCTTATTTCCTTCGTTGTCCGCTTCGGCCCCGGAGCACTACGGCAAGCCCTTGAAACTGACGCTCGTCGGCTTGGCGGTCGCTCTACCGCTCTTTCTCATTGGCCTGGCTCTGGGCAACGCCAACCCGCCCTTGCTAAAGGTTGTAGGCGTTCTGATCGTCGGAGCAGTTATTCTGACAGGACTTGCAGGCTCGGCCGGACTCGCCACACGGATCGGAAACGGTCTTCCATCACCTATTGACTCAGATCAACCATGGAAGGCTACCTTGCGGGGTGGTATCATCCTTTCACTGACCTTCATCCTCCCATTCATTGGATGGTTTGGAATCCTGGTCTGGACCCTCCTCACAGGCGTAGGTGCGGTAGCCCTGAATTACAAGAAGGCTCCCAAGACCGTTGATCAATCGGTGAAAAGCGACGACGAAATCCCTCCCTTAGCCACAGCCCCTGAAACTGCTCAGGCAGAATAGAAGGACAACGCCATGAATCAGGACCGGAGAACATTCATCAAGAGCAGCGGTATGACGCTGACAGCTGCAGGTGCCATCGGCTGTGGTCAATCCTCCTTCCTGAGTCCCAACATTCATCAGGCTTCCACTCCTGTTTCTTTCAAGGGGCCTGAAACTTCATCAATCGATCTGATCAGTCACCATCTGAACCGACTCACCTTCGGCCCCCGCCCGGGCGACTATGATCGTATCAACGCTTTGGCTGATAATGCAGAGGAAGCCGCAGCACTGTTCGTAGAGGAACAGCTCCACCCGGAGAGGATCCATGATTCGGAAGGGGAGAGAGCAGTCCGAAGACTCACCACTCTTCAACTTCCGAAGCGTGCCCTGTTTGAATACAAGGAACGTCACCTGCTTGAGGAACTTGTTTCAGGCACCCTGCTGAGAGCCACCTTTTCACAACGGCAACTCTTCGAAGTCATGGTCGAGTTCTGGACGGATCACTTCAACATCGATCCGTCAAAAGGGGATTCAAAATGGCTGAAGACTTGGGATGACAGGGAAGTCATTCGAGCCTATGCCCTCGGAGATTCAGGAGCGGCTCGGGGAAAAAATCCTATCACGAGCACTCTTCAGCTGCTGGGTATTGAAAACAATCAGACCGAGCAAAAGGAATTCAAATTTCCAGACATGCTCAAAGCATCAGCGTTGAGCCCGGCAATGCTTTGGTATCTGGATGGCCGACAGAACCGAAAGGCCAACGACACCGACAAACCCAACGAAAATTACGCCAGAGAATTACTCGAACTGCACACCCTCGGGGTCGAAGGTGGCTACACGCAGAAGGACGTCATGGAAGTAGCCCGGTGCCTTACGGGCTGGTTTGTCCATGGGAGCAACAAATCCTTCAAGAACGGAAAAGTCGTGTTCAACAAGTATCAACACGATGATGGCGAGAAGATCGTCTTGGGACAAAAAATTCCCGCCGGGCAAGGGGCCAAGGACCTGGATAGCGTCCTCGATATCATTGGCCTCCATCCTTCCACCGCTCGATACATTTCCACCAAGCTCTGCAAGAAATTCATTTCGGATGAACCAAGCGAATCTGTGGTCGAAGGAGTTTCAAAGCGCTTCATCAATTCGAAGGGAGACATCCGGGAAACGCTTCGAGCACTATTTCAAAGTGATGACTTCAGGCAGGAAAGAGGAACCAAATTCAAGCGCCCTTTCCGATTTGTTATTTCCTCACTGAGGGCCACTGCCGCGAAGACCGATGGCGGCAAAGCAATCAACGATTTTCTCCTCAAGATGGGCCACTCACCCTTCAACTACCCAACTCCTGACGGATATCCGGAAGAGCCCGAACCGTGGCTAGGATCACTATTATGGCGATGGAACTTCGCCCACGAGTTGGCAGAGAATCGCATCCATCAAACTAAGATCAATCTCGATCACCTTGTCCGGACAGCAGGCAGCAAGGAAACCTACGCATCAGCAATTCTTGGACGCACCGTAACAGCCAAAGAGATGCAGGCCTTTATAGCGTCAGGCAGCCCCCTCGCGGCTGCGCTTTCTTCACCCGACTTTCAATACCACTGAGCCATGACTCCAATTATTTCAGGCAACGGCGACTGGAAAAAATCACTCATCGTAGTGTTTCTTCGCGGCGGAGCTGATGGACTGAACATGGTGTCTCCCGTGGGTGAAGACCTTTTTCACACTCACAGACCCAACAGCGCGGCAACAGAGTCCGGGAGCGTGAAGCTGGATTCCTTGTTCGCACTCCATCCTCAACTCAGTTCGCTTGAGACTCCATTCAAAGATGGAGATCTCGCAGTTGTTCACGGCACAGGCTCCGAAGACAGCACGAGGTCACATTTCGAAGCACAGGACCTGATGGAGCACGGCGGATTTACCGCAGGTGGCTGGCTTGGACGTTACCTAAGGCAGCTTCCCTCCGAGGCCATCGGACCACTGGCAGCGATCGCCCTTGGCAAGAGCATGCCCGAGTCGTTGAAAGGAGCGCCTGCAACTTCCGTGCTCGAGCGACTGAAAGACTTCTCTCTGGGAAAAGGAGATCACCAGCGACTCAAGGCCAGCCTGAAAACACTTTATTCTCAACATACAGGCCCTCTCACAAGTTCAGCCCGGGATACGTTTCAGGCGATGGATCGGATCGAGAAATTGAGCAATGAACAGTATAAGCCTGAGCGCAACGCCTCCTATGGTCGGAGTAGGTTTGGGCAAGGAATGCAGGTGCTCGCACAACTGATCAAGGCAGACGTAGGTATGCTGGCCGCAACCATCGATCTCCAAGGATGGGACTCCCACCTCAATCAGGAAAACCTGATGACTCCGAGAATGAAAACTCTTGCCGATACCCTTGCCGCATTTAGTTCGGACATGGGGCCCAGATTGAAGAACACCACCGTGGTTGTCATGACGGAGTTCGGAAGGAGGGTCACTGAGAACTCTGCTTTCGGCACGGATCACGGACGGGCCAGTGTGATGTTTGCATTGGGAAAACAGATTCGCGGAGGAAAGGTTTACGCAGACTGGAAAGGCCTCGAAGAAGATAAATTGGAAGGACCAGGAGACCTGCCCGTGACCATCAATTATCGCAATGCGATCACTCCAATCCTCGAGCACCACGGGGCAAAAGGAAAAGCCGAGGAGATCTTCCCCGGCTTCTCTCTAAATCCAATCAATCTGATCTGACAAACTTAAAATCAGATCCCCAAGTCGCCTTTCAACATCTCCATATATTCGTCAACGGGAGCGAACCCAACTTCGTTGAAGAGAACATTCATGTCAGAATCCACGACGATGATCGTAGGGAATCCTTCGATATCGAAGTGCTGAGACAATGCCTCATTGGCAGCCTTGAGCTCATCTGTCTGTTTCTTCCTTTGCGGAAAATCGAGCTCAACCAGCACGAGGTACTCAGCAGCAAAGTCTTTGAACTTATCGGATGAAAAGACTTCCTTGTGCAGCATCTTGCACGGCGGACACCAATCAGAGCCAGTGAAGTCCAAGAGCACCTTCTTGTTCTGCTCTTTGGCAAACTTCAGCGCCGCTGGCACATCCGTGATCCATCCATTTTCATAAGATTCTGGAGCCGTCCCTGAGTCAACCGACGCCAAATCAAGGGGCTTCGCTGAGGCCGCATTAGAGGATCGTTCCGGGCGTTCGCGAGAACACCCCACAAATAGCAATGCACCTAGAGCGGCTAGGGCAAATGTATGTTTTAAATACTTCATATCAATTTGAAGGCTGAACAGCGTTCCTATTCCTTCCAGATCACATTTCCATCCGCAATAGTCATGACGGCCATTCCCTTCAGAGGCCAATCATAGAAGGGTGAATTGATGGACTTGCTGGCAGTGCTCTCCCGCTTGAAGGACCATTCCTTGTCTACATCGATTACAGTCACATCACCGGGGGCACCTACGGAAAGCGTCCCGGCATCCAGCTTGCAGAGCTTGGCTGGCGCCTCAGTATATCGGCGAATCATTTCGGAGAGAGACATTCTGCCCGAATGCACCAACTGCATCAGACTGAGGGAAAGTTCCGTTTCGAGTCCAGTAATGCCAAACGGCGCGATATCAAATTCCACTTCCTTCTCGTAATCACAATGAGGCGCGTGATCACTCGCCAAGATCTCTAGCGCTCCATCCGCAACACCCGCAATCACAGCTTCGCGATCAGCCGCCGTGCGCAAAGGTGGGTTCATCTTGCAGCGTGTTTCATACGCAGGCCACTGAGGCAGCTCTGACGCCTGATATTTGTCTCCAAAAATTTGCTTACCATCTTCTTTCCAAAACACTTCGCTCCCGGCAATCGAGGCATCAGTAAGTGTGAAATGATGGGCACAAGCTTCACCCGAAATCTTGATTCCCTTGGCCTTGGCTTCGCGAATCAGATCCACACTCTTCGCAGAACTGATGTGCTGACAATGAATGTGCGTCCCGGTCTGTTCTGCCAAAAGAATGTTGCGGGCCACGATCAGATCTTCTCCGGCAGATGGCCAACCTCTGAGCCCCAGCGACGTGCTCCAATAGCCCTCGTTCATTACACCATCAGTGACCAACCCGTAATCTTGACAATGATCCATCACGGGGATGTCGAACATGCGCGCATACTCACAAGCGCGGCGCATCAATTCATTATTTTGGATACACTTGCCATCGTCGGTGATGGCAACGACACCTGCTTTGAAAAGAGATCCTATCGGCGCGAGTTCCTCACCCTCGATTCCCTTGGTAAGACACCCGGTGGTGTAGACATGGATATGACCATCCTTACGCACCTTCTGCACCTGCTCATCCAAGAGCGCCACGGTGGACGGACTGTCGATGGATGGCGTGGTATTGGGCATGCAGACCACAGACGTGAACCCACCCTTGGCAGCAGCATCCATTCCCGTCTTGATCGTTTCCTTCTTGGATTGCCCCGGCTCACGAAAGTGAACATGAAGATCAACCAGACCTGGTGTGACCACTTTTCCAGAAACATCAATGCGCTCTACCGAATCTGGCACCTTTAGATCGTTCCCGACCGCCTTCACCTTTCCCTCGGAAAGCCATACGGAGGCAGTAGCATCAAAATTATTCGCGGGATCAATCACCCGGCCGTTTTCTAAAAGCACGTCACTCATCTGGGGAAAAAGATAAACGCAGGGCGGTTGACAACGCAAGCGAACTGGATAAGATCCGACCTCGCTTTTGAGCGGGTGTAGCATAGTGGTAATGCTCCAGCCTTCCAAGCTGGCCAGGAGGGTTCGATTCCCTTCACCCGCTCCATTTTTTTGTACTCGTTCAGGCATTGAACGATTCCGCCCACAAGGAAACGCCTGCAGCGGTGAGAACCCCTCTCGACCGCATCTTTGATTTCCTCGAACGCTTCTGGAAAAGCCGGAAGGAACCCGTCGGTCTATATCAACGTGTTCTCAAATGGATACGACGAGGTGTTGCCAGCCTGAACATTCTTTATCTAGTCGCCTTGGCAGGGGTCCTACTCCTTCTGGAATTCTACGGAGAACGAAACCTCACCCTTTGTTTCCTGCTGTTCCTGCCTGCACAAGGCTGGTTAATGCCCCTATTTGGTTTGATTCCGATCAACCTCCTGATTCATCCCAGATGGGCCCTCAGCGCCATTCCAGCCATCCTTATGGTCCTGTGGCTCTACATGGACTGGCAATTGCGTGCATGGGACGATACAGACGCACCTACCTTGGTGGTCATGACGAACAACGTTGGTCAAAACAACAAGCAGAGCATGCGCCCCTTCCTGAATGCTCATGGACCAACCATCATCGCTCTCCAAGAAGCCGGCAGAAAGGCAGCCTTTGAAAGAGACTATCCCGAATGGAAGGTTGAGGCGTGGGGCGAATTTACGCTCCTGAGTAAACACCCCATTATCTCCGTCACACCGATTGAAGACGCCAAATGGCAGGATCAGGTCGTCGCTGTTCGATTCGTTGTCGATTGGGATGGCACCAAGATAGCCGTCTACAACGTTCACCTTCCGTCTCCCAGAGATGAAATCAAGGCCCTTACTGGAAAGCCATTGGCATTGGGGATGATCGGATTCGGTCCACTGAAGGACAAGAGAATCGCATACCATCAACCATGGCTCGATCGCGTGGCCACCTCAAAGCAACTAGCGCACATGGTGGATTCAGACAATCTCCCAGCGCTACTGGTTGGCGATCTCAACTTCCCAAACCACGGGGCTGCCTATCATGCTGTAACCGAAACACTGATAGATGCCTTTGAAGAGAAGGGAAAAGGCTATGGCTTCACCTTCCCTGGCACGAACAGGAACCCGTTGACCGGCTTCGGTCCATGGATTCGTATCGACTACCTCTTCACAAACGATCGATGGGCCACACTCAAGGCCGTCAGCGAACAAGATCGCAAGTCCCAGCACAGGGCCGTTGCCGCCTCTTTCACGCTGTCTGATCCCTCAGAGTAATTCTAAACTACACTCCAACGCATCCGAACCGATTAATCCCTCTGTGACAACACGACTATTCCAAGCCATCAAAGCAGTATGGCGCGACTCCATTCTTGGCCTGAAACGGCGTAATTGGAAACGAGGCATCATTGCCATGGCTCTTTTCATGGCAGTAACCGCGGGCTGGCAGATTCAGACAGGGGCCTACAAAAGCGAGTTTGGAGGGCATCCAGATGAAGCAGCACACTACGTGACTGGCCTGATGATCCGCGATTACATGGTCGATGGAATCCCTCAACACCCAATGCGGTTTGCTGAGAACTACTACGATCACTATCCAAAAGTAGCTCTGGGAAACTGGCCCCCATTCTTCTATGTCGCACAATCAGCATGGACCATCCCTTTTGGTGTTTCACGCTCTTCACTCATGATCTTCATGGCTCTGCTGACAGCGGGAACTGCATTTCTCCTCTTCAACGAGATTCGCAAGAGAACCGATTTGGTTACAGCCCACCTCGCTGGAATCATCTATTGCAGCCTTCCCGTGGTGCAGAAATACGCCAGCCACGTAATGACCGAGGCGCTGCTAGCACTCCTCGCCACACTATCCATTTGTCTCTATTCACGCTACGCCACCTCAGGCCAGGTCCGCTATTCCATTGCATTCGGCTTGGTCGCCTCATGCGCCATACTTACGAAGGGCTCAGGCATGTTCTTGGCGTTCGTCCCAATCGCAGTGGTGCTCGGGTGCAGGAGATTCGAACTGCTCAAAAGGCCTGGGTTCTGGGCGGCGGCAGTGATCGTCGTCCTCCTGTGAGCACCGTGGACGCTAGCAACATTGAAACTCGCCAAGGCAGGATGGGAACAACAGAGCCCATCTCTCGCGTTTACCCTTCAAGCCATTCCCTACTACTGGAAGAAACTCTTTCTCACCACTGGCATCGCATTGCTCACGATCATTCCCCTCGTTCGCTATGGGCTTCTTAAGGGAATTAGTGGAACAGCGACACCTCTCGCGGCTACTTCCACAGCATTCTTCATGGCAACCCTGGTTCTTCAGCCAGTCATTCCTTGTGGTTTGGAACCCAGGCACCTTGTCATCGCCATTCCATCGCTGATTCTCTTTCTTCCTGATCTCCTTCAATTCTTTATCAAGAAGGGCCTGCCTCCTGTTGCTACTGGTGTCGCTGCGTCCATATTGATCATTGCGCAACCACTCGAACGAAAACCCAAAACCGTCAGCGGCTTCAGAAACGCCGCCATTGAATGCGTCAAAACTGAAGACAGTTCCAAACTCTTGGTCTCTTCGGATGCAAGCGGTGAAGGAATGTTTATCAGCGAAGTAGCAATGAACGAACAACGCCCGGGCCACATTGCAAATCGATCAAGCAAACTGTTTGCGAATGTAAACTGGAGCGGGAGCAATTATGAGGCTGGAGCAGAATCAATCGATGAAGTCCTGGAAATCCTGCGTGAGAAAAACATCGCCTTCATCTGTGTGGACAATTCAACGGAAGAAGGGAAAAACAAACCTCACCACAAGCTGATCGAACGAACAATTACCTCAAATCCTCTGATCTTTAAACAGATCATGAAAGAAGATGCATACCGAAAGAACATAGCGCTTTACCCACATTGAACGAAATCGGCTAAACACTCGATTTCTTTAGGAACCCTGACAAAGAAAAACCCCGGATCGAGCACAGAACTCAATCCGGGGTTGAAAACTCTTCAATCCTAGAAAGAAAGAATCGCTGACAAATGGGCGCGTGATTGATCTCTGCGGGGAATTGTTGTGTCGGCCAACGGCAACTGCCAACCATAATCAAACTTCAGATTAAAATACTCTTTGATGCTGTATCGCATACCCACACCAAAGGAACTCAAGATTTGATGTTTGTCTTCGCCAGGAAGATGACGTGCATGAGGACTTGCTACGCCGTAGTCGAAGAACGTCAAAAATTGTATGCTATCCACAGCTTCGGGATCCAAATATTTCGCAACCGAGAAAGTTGGTGAGTATATCTCAGCATTCAACACGTAAGCGTCATCACCATTAGCTTGACGTTCTTCGTAACCGCGAACGGTGGCAGCACCACCAACTCCAAACTTCTCACTACCTTGAAGATCTCCTTCCGAAATCTGAAGCAATCCATTCAAGCGGCCAGAAAGATTTGCAGGTAACCTGACGATTCTCGTCAAATTAGCTCGCGCATACATGTAATTGGCAGATGCACCAGTCTCCTGTCCTCCAAAGGCAACATCATCATTGTAGTCACCAAATCCTCCTGGAGAAAAGAAACCTTCAACACTAAACGATGTTCCACCCCATTTATCAGGAAGGTTGGATCTGTAGTTTGCCACAATTTGAGCAATGCTGACGTCATTTCGCGTAGTCAGCGGATTGAACACTGCAAAAACACCATTAAAGATCAGATCACTATCGAACCTCTTATAATCAAACCCGAGGGAGAAATCGTGATTGTAGTCACCGATTTTCGGAAGAGGAATGTTGTAGCGCATACTCGTCTGCCAACTATCACTGGTTTGCACTGCGGCACCATTTCCATTTCCAAAGTCTGATTCAGCTTCTACATAGCCACCGTAGAAAGACAATGTGTGTTTCCAAGGAAGCGGGATGTCATAACTCAATGAATGTGCCATCAAGTTACGGATATCCGTTGCCATCGTGTAGCGATAACCGACCCGATGATCCAAGCCAAAGGCATTGTTCCAGTTGATACCTGCAAACATGCGCTCTGAGCCAATCAACTCAGGGCCCGTATTGTCTACGCCAACGTAGAAATCAAATGGAATCTTCTTCTCATTTACATTCAGAACCAGATCGGATGTTCCTAAAGCAGCACCAGGACGGAGAGATGGAGATATTGTTCGTCCAGGATTAGTGTTAAGCCAATCAACTCCGCTCAAGATCGCTCCAGTATCAATTGTTCCTCCTTCTTCCAGACGAACATTCTTTTGAATTCGTTTCTCTTTGGTCCAATTGTTTCCTTCAACAACGATCTTCCCCAGCTTTCCTTCAACAACATAGACTTGAAGAACCCCGCTACCGATCGATTCCTGAGCAGGAATGACAACGTCGACAACAGGTCGGTTACGACCACGATAATACAGGATGATTTCCCGCTGAACATTGGAGAGCAACGCTTCAGAAACCCTCATCCCGATAAAACCACTCATCAGGTATTCAAAATCAGGCCCCCTAAGAATATCCAGAGACGCATCTTTCCCGACTCCAACACCTTCAACAGCGACATTACCTGCTGTTTTTACCTGTTCGCGCGATGCAACAATCCTCAAACCGGACAGCCTCGGAGCCCTTGGGTCCTCAGCACCTGCATCTTTGGCAGCTGGCGCAGCCTTGCTTCCGATCTTCGTGGCTTTGCTGTCGTCACCCTTCTTTGGGGCGATGCGGTCGAAGTCGACAGCCAGAGTGGCCGCCGAAGAGCCTAACAGGGCAAGTGCGGTGATAGTCGCGAGTGGTTTTGAGAATCGCATAAACAGTTGGGCTATATCGTGATTGTCTATCAGAAACAAGGTCTGGTTTATTCTTCTTCGTCTTCTTCCTCTTCGTCTTCCAGAAGATCGAAGGACGACATGATACGATCACCTTCTATCGCACCAGTCCTTTTCTCGACTGACTCTGATCCGATCGCACTGACATCAAGAACAGATGCTGAATGTTCTACCGGACGATAGGAGATAAGGTTCTGAACATCTTTAGCAAGTAGCACACCTGCATCAATCAAGTGGTATCCAGCGCGATACTGTGCAGGAGGTGAGTTGAACAAGAACACCAGAGGTGCAATTGGCTGCGAGATATAGAGGTTGATACCTGTATTTCCGGGATTACCACCGATAAACGATCCGGAAGCGTAACCGTTGATCTGATACAGGTTGCTCACAGCTGAAACGATATCAACGTTTCCTCCCTGAGCATTGGCAATCAATTGATCGATAAGTCCCGGAGTTCCCATCAACGCTTGTGTTAGTGCCGATCCGATCTGGATATTGCCGAGAACGGTAGAGTTCAGCGTGGTGGTAGTATTACCTGTTCCACTGGTCTGAACCGTCACGTTGTCGTTGTAGGTCTGATTTCCAGTGGTATTCACAGTAGCGGAGTTGATCACAGTGGTTCCGTCAGCATTAGTGGTAAGGAACGCCAACTGGGTTACACCACCCACATTGTCGTCTGAACCATCTGCAGCGGCCTGACCAAATGTGGTCGTGCCTGTTGCATTACTGTTTGCAACCAGAGATTCAACACCAGCAGTCGTTCCATCAACCGTGCTGTTAAAGGTGATATCGTTGCCGGTCAACGTTGTGGTCGCATTGCCCGTTCCACTGGTTCCAATGATGACAGCATCATTGTAGAGCTGATCACCTGTTGCCAGTGTCGTGGTGACGTTGGCTGAGTTGATTACTGTTGATCCCGGTCCAATTGGTCCGGTGTTCGCATCGGTAGTAAGTGAAGCAAGTGCGCCGCTTCCACCGATCAAGGCGTTGCCACTACCAACGTTGTCATCACCAGCAGCATCACCGAATGTGGTCACGCCCGTCGAATTGACAACCAGGCCCTGTGTGTTGGCGACAACAGCATCAACCGTATCGTTGAAGGTGACGGTCACACCGTTGATTGTTGTAACCGTGTTACCCGTGCCGCTGGTTCCCAAGAACACTGGCTCGTTGTGTGTCTGGTTCACTGTTGTTGTGACCGTAGCAGCATTGATTCGGACCAAGCCATCAGCATTGGTTACAAGTGAGTTCAGAGCATTGATTCCACCGACATTATCATCGGACGCATCAGCCGCTGCACTGCCGAATGTTGTTTCACCAACATCGACACCAACTGTGGTGCTGTTGACGGTCAGGCTTTCGACACCAGCTGCAGTAGCATCCAGAGTGCTGTTGAAGGTCGTGTCGTTGGCATTGATGGTTGTCAATGCCGCACCAGTTCCGCTCGTTCCGACCGTGACTGGGTCGTTATAGGTTTGATCAGCGGTAGTCGTTAGCGATGTCGCATTCAGAACCGTTGTTCCGTCAGCATTGGTTGTCAGATTGCGCAAGGCTGTTGTCGCCCCAACATGATCATCAGCTGCAGCATCACCAAACGTGGTGACACCACCACCGGTGCTATTGGCCACCAAGTCTTGCGTTCCTGCGGCAGCTCCATCAACCGTTCCGTTGAAGGTCAGGTCATTTCCAGTGAACGTGGTAATAACGTTACCCGTTCCGCTGGTTCCAAGAACAACAGCGTCGTTGTAAGTCTGATCCAACGTTGTTGTCACAGCTGCTGAATTAACAACCGTGGTGCCGTCAGCGTTGGTAGTGATGTTCCTCAGCGCTGTCATCGTGCCAACATTATCATCACCAGCAGCATCACCAAAGGTGGTGATACCTGTTCCAGAACTATTAACGATCAGATCCTCAACACCGGCGCCACTACCGTTGACCGTATTGTTGAAGGTCGTGTCATTGGCATTGAGTGTGGTCACCACATTTCCAGTGCCGCTCGTTCCAATGATCACTGCGTCATTGTAGGTTTGATCTGCCATCGTTGTGACGATGGCTGAGTTAATGTCAGTTGTTCCATCTGCGTTGGTTGTGATGTTACCCAACGGATTGATCGTTCCAACATTGTCATCAGCTACAGCATCACCGAATCGAGTTGTTCCACCAATGGAGGTGTTGGCTACCAAGTCTTCGAACGGTGCACTGGCTCCATCTGCATTCAATGTGTTGTTGAAGAAGATGTCATTTGCGTTGAGCGTCGTGACATTGTTTCCAGTCCCGCTTGTTCCAAGAACAACTGCATCGTTGTAGGTCTGATCAGCTGTTGTATTCACAGTCGCGGAATTGATGGTAGTCGTTCCAGCTGCATCGGTTGTCAGGTTCCGGAGAGTCGTGGTCCCACCGACATTGTCATCACCTGCAGCATCACCAAAGGTAGTGAGAGGTGAATTGACCAAGAGGTCTTGAGTTCCTGCGGCAGAACCGTCAACTGTGCTGTTAAAGGTCACCGAACCACCGTTTAGTGTGGTTAATACATTTCCGGTGCCACTCGTTCCAATCGTTGCAGGGTCGTTGTATGTCTGCGCACCTGTTGTCGTAACGATCGCTGAATTGATCACCACAGTTCCTGGTGCATCGGTAGTGACACTCAGGAGAGGCGTACTCGCACCGACATTATCATCAGCGGCTCCATCACCGAAGGTGGTGATCGCAGAGCCATTAACCAAGAGGTTTTGAACCCCGGCGGCGGCACCATCAACAGTGCTGTTAAAGCTGACGTTCACCGCATTGATCGTGGTTGTAACGTTCCCTGCTCCACTTGTTCCTACTGTGACAGCATCGTTGTATGTCTGGTCTCCTGTAGTAGTGAGGCTAGTGGAATTAAGGACGGTTGTTCCATCCGCATTCGTTGTGATGCTTGCGAGAGCGCGGGTGGCGCCAACGTTATCATCTCCAGCTGCATTACCGAATGTGGTTATTCCATTACCAGAGCTGTTCACGACAAGCGCCTCAGTTCCGGCAACATTAGCATCTAACGTGCTGTTAAATGACGTGTCATTGGCATTAATGGTTGTTGTGGCATTACCACCACCGCTTGTGCCCAAGACGATTGCATCATTGTAGATCTGATCTCCGGTGGTAGTAACAGACGCGGAGTTCAATGTTGTCAGATCATTAACGCCTTGATCGTCTGTCGTGATATTACCCAGAGCTTGGGCTGCACCCACATTGTCATCGCCAGCCGCATCACCGAAGGTGGTCGAAGGCGAATTCACGGTAAGGTCATTATTCTCGCCAGCCTGGCTATCAACCGTGTCATTGAATGTCACTGAAGATGTTCCAGTAATGATTGTTCCAGGAGTATTAGCGAGGACAACGGAGTCGTCGAATGTAACGACAGCCGCATTGACCACATCAGTGTCAATTGTTGTCGTGCCGGGGGCATCCGTCATCAATGTTCCTAGAGGCGTTGTTCCACCGACCTGCCCATGGAAACCGGTTATCGGAGAATTGATGATCAAGCTATGGGCCAGATCCGGTGCCACCTGATTGTCAACCGTATCAAGGAAGTCGACGCTCGTTGCGGCAGTCAACGTGATGTTCTGGTCGATGATGATCTTATCGTCATAGTCCTGAACAGCAGCGGTGATACTGGATGCATTCAAGGTTGTTGTTCCATCCGCGTCGGTCATCAGGTTGTTAAGACCGGTCATTGAACCAACATTTCCATTAAACCCTGTGAGAGGAGAGTTAACTGTCAGGCTGTTAAGCTCACCGACCGCACTATCGATCGTTGATGCGAAATCAACTGATGTCGTTCCGTTCACAATGGTGCTGGCTGGCTCAAGGATGATCGCGTCATCAAAATCAACAACAGCTGCAGAGATCGAAACAGGTCCAGCTACCAAGGCCCCACCAATCGTGGTCACATGACCAACCCCGCCATCGGTAAGTAGCGTGCCCAGAGCGCCACCAGCGGCACTTCCGACATTATTGGCAAACAATGTGGTTGGTGAATTCACGGTTAGGTTATTGGCCTCAGCTGCGGTGCTATCGACAGTCGAGTTAAAGGATACTGAGGTTGTTCCAGAAACAACGGTCGTTCCCGGCGCATCGAAGTCGATGACCACAGCATCATTAAATGTAGCATTTGCAGTGGACACCAATGCCGCATTGATAGTGGTTGTTCCAGCAGCGTCCGTCACAAGATTACCAAGTGGTCCGGCATTACCTACGTTGCCGTTGAAGATCGTTGCAGGAGATTCAATCGTCAGATTGTTGTTCTGACCAACTGCGCTATCAACAGTCGACTGAAAGGTCACCATTGTATCTGCATTGATCAACGTTCCCCCACGAGCAGCTGTCTCACGGATTTCAACACTATCATTGTATGTCTGTGTTACAGCGTGAATTTCAGCGGTGTCAATGATCGTGCTGCCTGGCGCATCTGTTGTGATGCTGGTCAAAAGCGTTCCGACAGTTCCAACGTTCCCGTTGAATCGGGTATCGCCACCACCCATCGTATTCAAAGCAAGACTCTGTGCTCCGGTAACCGTCTGGTTAAAGGTGATTGCGCCTGTTCCGAATTCGTTGATGGTAACATCTGTTCCGAGAACGACAGGATCGTTGAAGGTGATTGATGCGCCATCGACGTTGATCGTTGATGTGTTGATGACGGACGTTCCGTCTACTGCAACACCTGAATCAGTGGTGATCGATTCGAAGCGACCCGTTCCACCCACAGTGTCAGCAGCGACATCAGCTGCACCAGTGCGATCCAGTCCATCACCGAAGGTCGTTGTTCCACCTCCAGTTGAGTTAAGAACCAGAGTTCTATCCATTCCAGTCGCATCGGCATCAAGACTTCCATTAAAGGTGATGTCATTTCCGGCAAGAACAGTGTTAGCACCGACCACAACGTCATCGTGGAAGATCTGATCACCTGTTGTGGTAATTGAGCCACCGTTGATAACGGTTGTCTCACCCGCCGCGACGCTTGCGTCATTGTCGGTGGTTAGATTTGCGACGGTGACTGCACCACCAAAGGTTGTTGTTCCACCAGTGTTTACAGTCAGGTCGAATCCGCCACCGCCATCAGTTACGGTCTTGCTGAATGTGATCGCACCATCACCGGAACTCGTGGAAACCAATGTGGCACCAACCGTGACGTCATCATTGAATGTCTGATTGCCAGTGGTTGTGACAACCCCTCCATTGATTGCTGTCGTTCCGGGTTCATCAGTCGTCAAGCTGGTCAATGCAGCGGGAGCAACTCCAACCGTACCAGTGAAGGTCGTGGTGCCTGCCGTATTCACAGTGACTCCAACGCCACCACCCAAGGTAGAGTCAAACGTAATGTTACCAAGGGCACCCGATGCATCACTGTCAAACAGGACATTCATTGTCCCAACGGTTACCGGATCATTGTAATCCTGTGTTTCAGTTGTAGAGACCTGACCTCCGTTGATAACGGTCGTTCCGTCGGCATTTGTCGTAATGTTAGCGAGCTCATCTGTTGCACCAACGGCACCGTTGAACGTTGTAATTCCATTGTTTGCGCTATTCACGATAAGGTTATTCGCTTCGGTTACACCGCTATCAACAGTCATGTTGAATGTGATTGCATCACCATTGAATGTCACCGTATCCGTGGTGGTATCCAGGATTACTGAATCATTATAGATGTGGGTAGTCGCAGTGACGCTCGTTGCCGCTGCTGCAAACGTAGTCATTCCCGCACCAGCGTCGTCTGTGGTGAAGGTTCCCAAGGAGGTCATACCGCCAACAACATCACCAAAGAGTGTTATCGGAGCATTGACTGTCAGATTGTTCATTCCGCCTACTCCACCTTCAATCGTTCCGTTGAAGTTCCCCGTGGCACCTTCCACCGTCAGGTTCTCACCTGCTGCATCACCAATGGTCAGAACCTCGCCTGCTGCGAA
>CBFHTT010000026.1:0-6888 GCA_965658675.1 Limisphaerales bacterium | reverse complement strand
TGTGAGTATTGGATTGCCTCGATAGAAAAACACATGCGTCGAAGTCCCGGCAGGTAACCCCTGCTGGGATTTTTCTTTTTTGGGATAAGGATTATCATTCTCAACCAGACCGCCTAAAGGCGGAACTACGAACGACCTTTGGTATCAGGTTTGTAGTCCCGCCTTTGGGCGGCTCTGAGAATCCGATTGGCGGACGCATCTGAAACAGCTATTTCTCCTGCGGATGTCTGAGAAAACATTGGTCTTATTTCAACGCTTGATCCTGTTCCTTGTAGTGGTGCTGGTTTCTGTAGCTTTGTTGAACAAGACAGGTGGACTACCCAAGCTTGGTGATGGTGATGGACCTCAATGGATGAAGCAGGTGGGGACCTGGGTGACGTCTGAGGTGAAGGTGCCTTATTGGGCCTTTGTAATCCTCCTGCTCACTGGCATTCCGTTTTGGATGGGTCTCCTCAAATCTGCTCGACGCGCTTCGTTGGACCCAGGTGACTCAGGAGAGATTGGGATCTCCTATGTCGAAGATGCCTTTCAGGGCGTGATCTGGAATTGGCGTTACGATCCGAGCGGAGATGTATCAGAGGTTCTTGATTTACAGTGTTATTGCCCGAGCTGTCGCAAGGCATTGGTCTGGAGGGAGACGACCTATACGCCGCTTGGTCCTGTGGCTTTGGTGGCCTGTGATCACTGCGGTTTTAGTAAAGGGCTCGAGGGAAAGCGCAAGGTCGTTATCACAACGGTGCTGCAGAACATCCGCAACAATCATGAATCAGGGCGCTGGCGTGATCGGGTGGGGAGGTTTCAAGCAAGGCCGGGGGACTCGAATGAACCTTCAGAAGACGAAGTGACCGAGGAGAATCCGCCCGAGCCTAAAAAGTCATCTGATGCATCCAATCCCTTTGGTGATCAGAAGTCATGATCTGTGATCGCTCCGGGCTTTCAGATTCATTAAACGAGGGAGATGAACTCTTTGTCATGCAGTCCCCCTCGGGAGTTTGAGGCATAAAAAAACGCCGCCCACTCAAGGACGGCGTTTCTTCAATTCTTGGAGCTAGGATTAGCTGTCGGACTTCTTCTTGTCCTTGCCTTTACCTTTTCCACCTTTGGCAACCTCGATGGAGGAAGCGGTCAGTGTGCGCTTGGCATTCTTGCCTTTGCCTTCAACCTTCACGGTTCCTTTGGCCATTACCATCTTGGAGCCTTTGCAGAGCTCTTTGTGGAATGCCTTGGAGACATCGTTGTCAGCCAAGTAGAAGGTCATGTTGATTTCTTTTCCAATCTTGTTCTTGCGGGAGACCTTGATGGCGTTGACACATTTGTCAGTTTCACCGAGTTCACACTTTGCGCAGACACCATTTCCGCGGACGGTGCGCTCGGCATTTTCCTTACCTTTGCCCTTTTTTTCATCGTCGGCGAAGGCAGGAGAGACAGCAGCCATGGTGATGGCGGCTACAGCAATCATTGAGAGGAGCTTTTTCATAGGTGAGCAAATTAGGGATTGGGTATCACGAATGTCACACCAAATCTGGAAGATAGGCAGAATGAGTGAGATGCCTCTTTGAAAGAAAAACGGGCCGCCGAAGCGGCCCGTGATCAACACCTCAAGTTAAGAGAAGATTGTCAGTTTATTAGAAGACTGACGTTTCATTTGGGGGGACTGAGAAGGCTTCTGAGAAACCGGAAATGGTTTCTACGGAAGGGTTACCATGATGGATTGTTTCATACATCATGCCATCGATGTAGCATCGGGTGTGCCAAGCTGTTATCGAGGCGGAAAAGGGGGACTACAGTGCGGTTACGGCGATTCTTGAACAGATTTGCTGTCGATTTTCGAACACATGCCTGAAATAGGACCAGAAGGTTCAATATTTGGTGTGTCTTTGTGTTTTGCCCGTGAGCTTGGCAGAGTGCCCGTGGCAGATCTCGTGGGATTCGGGACTCAATATTGAATCCAAGAGGTAATGAGTCTGTCTGATTGTCTACATGGATCACGCCATCCTCAGGTCGCTCTTATTGTCTGCGCTTCTATTCTTTGGAAGTAGTGGCGGCGTGGCTGGTGCAGTAGACGGGGAAGTGGTCTTTGAATCCCCAATCAGTGACGAACCCATCTGGATCGCGTTCAAAGCGCGTGGTGTCCATCTAAGTGAGGGAGCGCATACTCAAGCCGGTTGGGACTTCTTTTCAGGGAATCAGAAGCAGTTTTGGTTGGGAAGTGGATGGAAATCAAGCGGTCGCGATCACCGCTCCACATGGGGGGCGTGGCTGGTGCGGGACAGGATCTTCTCTTTCGAAACGGATATGCAGTTGGATCACGATATGGTCCTGATGACCAAGATTGATTTCAACGAAGCCGAAACCGGTGATGAATCACTCGCTCTGTTCGTTGTGCCAAGGAAGCATCTAGGTGAATTGCCTCCCAAAGCTGCGGCTGAATGGGAGGGACTGAGTATTGGGACCTTGGATAGGATGAAGTTTTATGAAGGCGCAGATATCACGATGGATTCTGGAATGCCTGTTATTGGGAAATCGTATGGTGAGGTTTGGAATCGTTTGAAAGTGCCTGACCCTGATGAAGGGCGCCGACTTTTCACCAAGGTGATTCAACCACTCATCCAAGCGAAGTGCATCGCCTGTCATGGTCAGGAGGGACAAAAGGTGAAAGGTGGCTTGGATCTATCAACTCTTGAAAGCGCTCTGATTGGCGGAGACTCAGGTAGCTCTGTATTGGTGCCGGGAATGCCGGAGGATAGTCTGCTATATCAATCAATAACTTGGCATGACGAGGACCTGCAAATGCCACCCAAAGAGAACGATCGACTTTCTCAGGGCCAGATTGATGCGGTGCGCCAATGGATAGCCGCGGGTGCTCCGTGGGTGAAAAGCGTATCGTCGGAAGGAGAGCAGTTGAATCCGGGGGAATGGAAGCGGATCGGCGACAAAATTCAGATTGGAACAAGCGGCGGGCAGGGACGCGCATGGGAGGAACGATGGTATGACACCAGTGATGTCTGGGCGTTTGACCCTATGCGATGGACCAAAGCGAAGGCGGATTCGAACGTGGATTACTGGATCGAGAAACGCTTGAAGGAACTTGGTGTCCAACCTGCACCTCAGGTGGATCGAAAAGCACTTCTGCGTCGAGTAAGTTACTCACTCACTGGACTGCCGCCTGAAGCCGTGCTTGAAAAAAAGTATTTAGGCGAATCGGTTCCATGGTCCGACGTCGTCGACTCTCTATTGGCCAGCCCTCATTATGGTGAGCGAATGACGCAGCATTGGTTGGATGTGGTGCGGTATGCAGACTCCAATGGTTTTTCACGCGATGCGTTTCGACCTGAGGCGCATCGATATCGGACCTATGCGATTGAGTCATTCAATGACGACAAGCCATACGATGTGTTCGTGCGGGAGCAGATCGCAGGAGATGAACTGGGACTGGCAGGGCAGGAAGCCATGGCGTTTCAGTGGATGGGACCGTGGGAACACACGACCATGAGTGCTGCCCGTGAAACGCGTCAGCAATGGTTGGATGATGTGGTGAATTCAATGGGAGTGACGTTCATGGGGCAGGAACTACGTTGTGCGAAATGCCATGACCACAAGTTCGATCCAATTTCCACGCGAGATTACTACTCGTTGCAGGCTGTCTTTGCCTCCACGCATCATCACATCAAGGATGGCGACTTTCGGATTCATCCGCGCAAGCCGGTCACTCTGAGAATTCTCAAAGGCGGCTCACTCGATAATCCTGGAGATGTTGTCATACCCGGTTGGGTGTCAGCATTGGGTGTCTTGCCCCAAACAAGTGTGCCGCTGACGCGTGATGGGCGCAGGGCGGCCTTGGCGGAATGGTTAACGAACCCTGATCATCCACTGACAGCTCGTGTCATGGTCAACCGCGTTTGGCAGATGCACTTCGGTCAGGGACTGGTGGCAACGCCAAACAACTTCGGTATCGTTGGCTCAAAGCCGAGTCATCCTGAGTTGTTGGATGGATTGGCAAGGGCCTTTGTCAAAGAAGGCTGGTCCATCAAGCAGGTGCATCGTTGGATACTGAATTCGAAGACGTTCAGACGGTCGACGAATCACCCTCAGCAATCGCATGTGGATGAGGTGGACCTTGAACGAAAGAGTTATGCAGTGTTTCGCCCACGGCGGCTAACTGCGGAGGAGATTCGCGATACCATGTTGTCTGTGACGGGTGAACTGCAGACCACTCTGGGCGGTGAATCCAATTGGCCGGAGATTCATGATGAGGTCGCTTTTGAACCTCGTTTACGGATGGGGTATCTAGCCAAACCATATGAAGCGGATGCCAAGCCGGAGGAACGTCATCGACGGAGCTTGTATGCAGTGAAGATACGCGGACTCTTGGATCCGTTCATGCAGGCATTCAATCGCCCTGATGGTGATCTGTCATGCGAACGGCGTGATGAGACATTGGTGACGCCTCAGGTGTTCACTCAACTTCATGGCCCCTTTTTCAATGACCGCTCAGTTGCCATGGCGCGTCGGATCACTGAATCGTCAGGGGATCAAGTGATGAAGATTGAAATGGCCTTCAATTCGATATTGGGAAGAAATCCTTCACTGGAAGAAATCGCAGCCTCAAAGTCGTTTTTAAAACAGATTCGATCATTGATTGCAGATCAGAAACTAGAGCCTTCTTCACCGCCGAAGGAAGTGACCCTGAAGAGCGTGAAGGAGTTGACAGGTGAACCAATTGAGACGCGTTTTAAACTGCAGAAGCTGGCCAGCTTTCAACCGGATCTGAAACCATGGGACCTTTCATTGAATGAGCGTGCGCTGGCGCAATTATGTCTCATGCTCTTCAATACCTCTGAGTTCAGTTTCGTCTATTGATCATGCAAGCGATGCCTCCAAAACAACGACGTGATTTCCTTTATGGCCTGGGTGCCGGATTGGGGACCGTGGCTCTGAATGCATTGATGGCCGATGAACAAAAGGGGACTGGAGCCAAAGCATCAGACGGCCCGCATCACCAGTCCAAGGCGAAGTCCTGCATCTTTATTTACTTGGCTGGAGGTCCCAGTCACATGGACACCTTTGATCCCAAGCCGAAGCTTACGGAGATGGATGGAAGGGAGTTTAAACGGAGCCGTGAGAAAACATCAGCCATGTTTAGCGGCAATCGGCGATATGTTGGATCTCCCTTCAAGTTTCGTCAGGTTGGGCAGGCGGGACTTTGGATGAGTGAACCCTTTGGGGCACTTGCAGAAGTGGCTGATGAATTGTGTGTCTACAAGGGCTGTCAGGTCGAATCGATCAATCATCCCACGGCAAATCTGCACATGAATACCGGGAGCCGCTTTGGTGGTGAACCCGCCATTGGATCATGGGTGAACTACGGGCTTGGTTCGGTGAATAAGAATCTCCCCGGGTTCTTTGTGCTGCCTGATGTTTATGTCCCTCAGGGAGGCACGCCCAATTGGTCGAATGGCTACCTGCCTGCACATCTTCAGGCAACGGTTCTTCGTAATGGAAAATCACCCATATTGGATCTTCATCCACCTCAAGGAATCACACGTCAGGCAGAGAGGGCGCAGATTGATTTTCTGGCGACGCTGGAAAAGATTCATCGTGAACAACATCCTGAGCATGACCTTTTGGAATCTCGGATGCTGAATTACGAAATGGCATTCCGAATGCAGGCGGAAGTGCCCGAGGTCATGGATCTGAAGGGTGAAGATGCTCGTACGATTGCTAGTTATGGAATGGGTGATGGGATGTCGGATCAAGGCTTTGCTCGCAGATTGCTATTATCACGTCGACTGGTGGAGAATGGTGTACGGTTTGTACAGGCGTATTCCGTTGGGTGGGACTCTCATGATGATCTGAAAACAGCGCATGGAAATCGCATCCGCGGGGTGGATCGGCCAATCACCGGCTTGCTTCAGGACCTGAAGACCAAAGGATTGCTCGATTCGACGCTGGTTGTCATTTGCGGTGAGTTCGGACGATCGCCTGACAATGCAGTGAAGCGAGGCAGGGTGGGGCGTGACCATAATCCAAAAGCCATGAACATACTCATGGCTGGAGGCGGTGTGCCTGCCGGTAAGGTAATTGGTGCAACAGATGAGCTGGGCGAACAGGCCGTGGACGTCGTGCATCCGCTCAAGGACTTTCACGTAACGCTCCTTCATCTGCTTGGCCTCAACGACAACAAGCTGACCTACTTTCATGGAGGCCGCTTCCGGCAATTGAGTCAGGTGGGCGGGGAATTGATCCAAGAGTTGGTTGGTTAGAAGGGGCATCTGAATGAAAAGGAATTCCGATGGAAGGAAATAAGAACAAAACAAAGAGGCATTCCGAGATGGTTGATGAACCGATTTCCAAGGTTGGGCTCTACATGTTTTTTACCTGTATTGTTCATGTGGTTTGTTTCTGGCTCGCAAGTAGGGTTGATTGGAATGGGAGCCTTCATCAAACAATCACGATTTCGGTTTTCTGTCATTTCGGTTTGATTGCAGCATTGTATCTCCAGTCTTGTTTTCGCCCATCGTGCAGAATGAGCTGGTTGTCGGTATTGGCGATTCTCCCTATAGTTGTTGTAATTAGGTTGTTGGGGTGGTGAGTAACCTTGATTGAGTATGAACCTGAAATCACGATTAGGAGCCATGAAGATCTGGAGCGGTCATAGAAAAAATCTGTTACTAGGTTTGATGCTCGGGCTGGTGATGGGTGCCGAGTTTCTTTACATCGGTTTCGGTATCAACAGATATGTGGAGTGTAGAAGCTATCTCATAAATGGTTAAGGAGTATTTTTATGCATGCGAGATGGAGGAATCCGAGGAAGTTTTGAGCATGATACTCCCAGCGGACGACCAGTCTTCTACAGTTTTGAAACCATGCAAACATTCGTTCAACTTT
>CBFHTT010000025.1:0-117297 GCA_965658675.1 Limisphaerales bacterium | reverse complement strand
AAAGTTGAACGAATGTTTGCATGGTTTCAAAACTGTAGAAGACTGGTCGTCCGCTGGGAGTATCATGCTCAAAACTTCCTCGGATTCCTCCATCTCGCATGCATAAAAATACTCCTTAACCATTTATGAGATAGCTTCTAGAGTGAGGCGGTCATAGATGCGCCCCCCTTTCGGCGCTTACAAATTTAAAAAACAACCAGTTAACAGAATTCCACCGTCCAACAGCCTCCGGAGTTTTGCATATTTGTTCTCTTTCTATAATCGTCGAGAGAGTCCATAAGAATTAAAACTCAAAGCCCATGAAGAAGATCCCAATTGTTTACTCCCTGCTATTTTTCAATATGGGCATCTTCATGGCCACGATCACCTTCCTGCCAAGACGGAGATCATTTGGCCACAATGGGCCAATAAGCTACTTCTTCAATTCCAGAGATCGATGGGATATCGCATGGGGCCTTCTCATAGCGTCGATATGCCTTTCCTTAGGGATTTTCTTTCTGCTTCAGGCCAAAGGAGTATTTGAAAAGAAACAAAAGAACTCAGAACAAGCCGACTCCTCCAACGATTAGATCGCCAAAATGTTTACCAAACACACTTTCACAATCCTCCTACTGCTTCTTTCGATTGCTCCCTTCTTGCAGGCAGAGGAGTTTCTGACTTCTAAACAGATTGAAGACATTCTTCAGATAAATGAACACTCGCAGACTGAGGTATCCTCAGTCAGAAACGTTTTGTTCTGCTGGTCAAAGCCTGATCACCCCAAGCACGTTCATTCCTATCAACGCTTTGCCGAGTCATATGCATCGAGCCTGAGTAAGGTCAAAAAAATCCAGACTATGACAGTAGAGGGTTTTCCTTCGCAGAAGCAGTGGAAGTCTGCCGACTTGGTGGTCTTCAACCTGACGCAAAACAACCTTTCCAAGGAACAGTTCATGGCGATCGACGCCCACTTGAACAAGGGAGGATCTGTGATTGTGGTTCATCAGGGGCTGGTGCAGAGGAAGGGATATGGAGAATGGGCAAAACGAATTGGAATGGCATTTTCATGGGAAGCACCACCAACCAGATCCAAGTGGGGACGAGGAGTGCTCAAGATCAACATCGATAACAAACATGATATTTTCCAAGGATTCCCAGAGACTATTCGCTTAATGGACGAACTCTATTGGAACTTGGAATCGGGCGCAGATGGGAAGCTCTCGATTCTTGGAAAGACAGAAGCTCCGAAAAGAACAATCGTACCTATTTCCGAAGTGGACTCTCAGAAGTGGCCAGCATTTTGGACAGTCGAGCATTCATCCAAAGAAGGCAAAAGCCCGGGAAGAGTCTTTTGCAGTGTCGTTGGTCATCCTGATGAAATCGCCTTCAGCTCGAGCTTTCAAATCGTGATGATGCGAGCCTTTGCATGGTGTCTCGACGAGCCCTCTACCCCATTCTTAAGAACCATCAAGGGGAGCGACTAAGGCCGGCTATCGTGACTATCCCTCAACCGATAGCCAACTCGCTGAGGGCGATCTTTCCTCCAAAACATTCAGCGACATCACTGCCTTCTTCTCTCGGGCGTTCTGAATAGCGTCCGTTGTAGGTATAGCCTTCCGGCCCTTCTTCAAATTGCACGGACAACGGGAGATTCGAGGGTGCACAATCGATGACCTCCGGCATTTGTTCATAGCTAGAGAGATGCGGAAAATTCACGTTCCAGAGGTGCCCGCTCTTCAGATCCTTTTCCAGCAATTGGCGCAGAACCTCCTCTGTCCAATTGGTCACGCCGCTCCAATCCACGTCGCGATCACGAATCAGGTAGTGAGAAAATGCCATGGCTTTCTTTCCAAGCAGGGTTGCCTCACGAGCAGCGGCCACCGTACCGGACATGAATCGATCCACTCCAAGGTTCCCTCCCGCATTCACACCCGACAGGACGTAATCGAACTCTCCCAAGTCCAGAGACAGCAGTGCTAGTCGCACACAGTCTGCTGGAGTGCCATGAATGGCAAAGCGGGCCGTATCCAATCTGACCACACGGATCGGGTCGCGTGTGGTGGTGCTGTGACCGCATTCAGATCGCTGATCTTCAGGCGCCACCACAACCACATCACCCAGTCTGGATGCCGCCTCAGCGAGGGCTGCTATTCCGGGTGCTTGAACTCCATCATCATTGGTAATCAGAAAACGCATTGCTGGACTGCCAATAAAGCATGCCGGGGCGGAATGCAAACCAGCCGATTTCTGTCTTGCCCATCAGACCTGAAAAACGGACAACATCCACTCACCCGAAACCGAATAGCACATGCCCAGAAAACTCAGCACCATTGCACCCGACTGGTGGGACTACACCACCTTGGAGGACGACATCATTCAGGATGCCGCAAAACTCACTCCCAAGGACCTTGAGGAACTCTCCCGCCCCGGCTTCAAGGTCGTGATGTATGACACGCTTGAGGACTTCTATCTCGCAGAGGCACTCGAATACATCAGCGCATGGAAGCAAGCCACTACTGACAACCCTGTAGGAATCTGCGGCCCAATCGGCCCTACCGAGCAACTTCCCCTCGTTGCCCGACTCGTGAATGAACTCGGGATCGCCCTGAGCAATGCTCATTTCTGGGGAATGGATGAATGGTATGAAAATGGAAAAGAAGTTTCCATGGACCACCCGCTCTCATTCGAAAAGGCAGACCGCTTCCTTTGCTTTGATCGCATCAAGAAGGAGCTGGCCATTCCTGAGGAGAATCTTCACTTCCCCACTGCAGACATCGCCAAATACGCGGACAGTTATGACAGCATCCGTTGTGCAGGCATGCAGGGTGGACAGGGCGACATCAAACACTGGGCGTTCAATGATCCACTCAAGCGGGAAGGCGATTTCAAAGACGCCCCTCCTTCACCAGAAGAATATCGCAAGCTCGGCACACGCATCGTCGATCTGCATCCCGTCACACTGGCGCAGAACGCACGCACATCCGGCGGTGGTAACATCTCGCTCGTCCCTCAACAGGCCATCACCGTTGGCCCACAGGAGACATGGAAATCTGAGAAGGTTTCCATCTGGCAGGCCGGCACGCATGACAATGCCTTTGGCCAGCGATTGACTGCATTGATGATTTCCAAAGGTATCGCTGATTCAGCCGTGCCCATGTCTCTCCTCGCAGATCATCCAAACGTGCAATTCAACTACTACCGCGGTGGCCTCGGTTCCTGCGATGTCGAGATGCATTGATCTGAATGTTCCAAACCTTTTCTCCGTTCAACTACACACTATTATGAAAAAACTACTCTTTGCTCTCACTGCCGCATTTGCACTGAGCGCCTTTTCCACTCAAGCCGCCGATGATCGCTGTTTCGAAATGCGTGTCTATTACGCCAACGACGGCAAACTCGACGCCCTTCACTCACGCTTCCGCGATCACACCTTAGGTCTATTTGAGAAACATGGACTGACCAACATCGGCTACTGGGTTCCAGTGGACAACAAGGACAACACGCTCATCTACGTCATCGCCTCTCCCAACAAAGCAGCTCACAAGAAGTCATGGAAGGCATTCATCAATGATCCCGTCTGGAAGGCCGCCTACAAGGCATCCACTGCCGATGGCAAACTGGTAAAGAAAGTGGAGAGCACCTTCATGAACGCCACTGACTATTCACCAATCCCATCCCCTCACATCGCCAAGCCAGAGCGCAAGTTCGAGCTGCGCGTCTACAGTGCCGCTGAAGGAAAGCTACCCGGACTGAATGCACGGTTCCGCGACCACACCGTAGGTCTCTTTGAAAAACACGGGATCAAGAACATCGGATATTGGGTTCCTCAGGATGACTCAGACAAGCGTCTCATCTACGTCGTTGCCCACAAGGATCAGGAGTCCCGCAATGCCAACTTCAAGAAATTCGGTAAGGATCCGGCATGGCAGAAAGCACGCGCTGCATCTGAAAAGAACGGACGCCTCCTCATCAAGAAGGGCGTCAAAGCAACCATGATGGCACCAACAGATTACTCAGCCATCAAGTAACGCTGCTGATTTCAATAAAGCCCTGCCCTGAGCTACGTCTCGCGGCAGGGCTTTTTCTTTTCATCGAAAAAGTAACCCTTCGAGATTCTCACCCAAACGAGGTCCAAAAGATGCTTGGTCTACTTTTCTCAGATGTGCAGGGTTCGTCCCGCAACCTTGGTTTATTTTCATGAACGACACAGAGGCATTGATCGATGTGGACAAGCTGGTCATCGAATACGGTGACAAGGCTTCGCGTTTTCGCGCAGTAGATGGTTTGTCCTTTCAGGTAAAGCGAGGCGAATGCGTCGGGTTCATCGGTGCCAACGGCGCCGGTAAATCCAGCACCATCAAGGCGCTCATGGGATTTCACTTCCCTACCTCAGGCAGTATCCGTGTGTTCGGTCAGGAGCCCGGCTCAGCCGCAAGTCGCCAGAATATCGGCTACCTTCCCGAGGTGGCTCTTTACTATCCCTTCATGAAGGCGCGCGAGCTTCTGGAGCTCTATGGCGGTCTTCACGGAGTCAGCAGCAAGGATCTCAAGTCACGTATCCCCGGCCTGCTCGAACGCGTCGGACTCCAAGGCAAGGAAGAGTCCTTGCTGAAGAATTTTTCAAAAGGCATGCAGCAGCGCTTGGGCATTGCTCAGGCATTGGTTTCTGAACCGGAGGCGCTGGTCTTTGATGAATTGAATTCAGGGCTGGATCCCATAGGCAGACACGATCTCCGACAGGTCCTGCTGGAATTGAAATCAAAGGGCCGGACGGTCTTCTTCAGTTCACATGAACTTTCTGAAGTGGAACAGGTTTGCGATCGCGTGATCATTCTGCACGAGGGCAAGCTGGTTAAGAACGTTTCAGTTCAGGAGTTGGTACAGCCATTGAGCCGCTTTGAAATCCGCTTCACAGCTGAAGGCACGACTCCAGAAAGCATCGCAGGAACAAAGCCCACAGAGGAAGACAACGCTCTCCTGCTGACGCTGGAAAAGCTTGAGGACTACACCCGGGCATTGAAGGAGTTGGGCGACGGCGGATGTAAAATCACGGAAACCAAGACCGTCCCCTTTTCTCTCGAGCAGTATTTTATCGAACTGGTCGGCCAGAGCACTTCACCCAAGGAATGAATCCCCGAACGATCCAATTGATCGCCCGCACCGTACTGCTGGAGGCAATCCGGCGGAAAGAGGTCTATGTGGTGGTGATCGGATCACTTCTCCTGATCGGCGCGGTGATGACGGTGGATTTCTTTGGATTGGAAGGCGTGTCCAAATTCTATCGCGAAGTGGCCCTGAAGGTCATGGGCGTGGCCACTGGACTGACTGTCATTTTTCTTGGAGCTAGGCAACTACCACGCGAGTTCGAGACGCGCACCATCTACACACTGCTGGCAAAGCCGGTCAGTCGTTTGGAATTCCTCGCCGGCAAACTCGCGGGCGTCATGTTGTCTGCGATGTTCTGCTTTGCCTTGTTCATGGCAGCCTATGTCATCGGGGCAATCTACATAGGCAGTGAAATACCGTGGGGACTGTTTCTTCAATACATCTACCTTCAAATGATTCAGATGCTGATTCTGGCAACCTTGAGTTTCTGGCTGTCGATGATCCTCAATCTGGATGCAGCCATTTCGATCAGTGTTCTTTTCTATTTCCTCGCAGCCACGCTGATGAGCATGACCACCTATTTATATTATGTGGTCGATCCCATTTCCCGAATCATTCTCACAGCCCTTGTCTGGGGCATCCCTCAACTGTCGCTCTTCGATCTTTCAGAGAAAGCCGTTCACGCTTCTGCATGGTCTCCCCTATCCTTTTCCCTGATGGCCACACTGACCATTTACGGGCTTGTCTATGCTGTCGGTCTGTTTCTCATGGCGGCAAGGTCTTTTGAAAGGAGGGCACTATGAACGACAGTCCCACCCCAACCATCTCACCGATCTCAGTCATCAAACTCCTGAGCCGTGGTGTCCTGCTGGAGCTCATTCGAAAGAAGGACCTTTATGTGGTCGGCATGTTGATGGGGCTCTTCCTGATTGGTGCATGGTCCGTGAGTCTTGTAGGAATTGAATCCGATGCCACCGCCACCTTTCTCCTGAATCTTGGTCTGACATTGACGATGCACTGCATACACCTTTTGTCGCTATTCCTGACCATTCGCCAGCTCCCGATCGAACTGGAGAACAGGACTCTGTTTCCGTTGCTGGCCCGCCCCTTTGAACGCCGGTGGTATCTGATCGGAAAATGGTGTGCCTGCACCGCGCCGCTCGCAGGATTGATGTTGGTCATCAGTATTCTGGTGATTGCCCTCGTTCCAGGAAACGCCGGATATGACTCGGGCCTGATGATTCAGATGCTGTTGGCTCAAATACTTTCACTGGCCGCATTGAACGCCTTGGCAATTCTACTCTCCATCCTCATACCCCGGAGCATGGGAATCATGATCCTCGGCGGGCTCTATCTTGCGGGAGACAAATTGATCCAATTACTGAACGGCGCTGTGTCCAACTCCGGGATTTCTGGATTGATCCAATACCTCAGCAACCTGATCCCTGATTTCTCCAAGCTAAATCTCATCACCCGCTACACGGATGGTATCAGCTCATTGAGTGCAGGCACCTTTGTAGGAATCGTGATCTATGCGCTCCTGCTCATCGCTCTATCACTGATGATTGCGGGACTGAAATTTGAGCGTAGAAATCTTTAACCATGAGCCAGGTCCCCCCCAACGGAAACAAGACATGGATCGCCATTGCATTGGCGCTCGTGCTGCTTCCTGCGCTTGGGATGCGTCTTCAGCCAAATCAATACGAGGGTGGTCGCAGTCGGGATGTGGACGAACGCGCCAAGCGGAACACTAGCGCCATCGCAATCATGATCGGCGAACTACGCACCAGCCTGAGCGATGTGATGTTCATCAAGACAGAACGCTACCTGGACAGCGGCGTGGCCTACGAACCTCACATGGCCGATGAGATCCTTTCCGTATCTGGCGCCACCGAAGAATTCGAACACATGGAGGCCGAGGCCAGAGGCGAAGGCGAAGCACATGACCATGGCGTCACTGAGACCATCATCCCTACCGCTGCCAAAGATTTCAGAGGACTGATCGGACGTCTGCATCGCGAGGTTAAACCATGGCGCCCACCCTCTGCTCCACACAATCACACCACCGGGCTGGAACTGATCCCATGGTACAAGGTCATGACGGTGACGGATCCCAACTACGTCAATGGTTACACCTTGGGTGCATGGTGGTTGAAACAGGTAGATTCAGATCAGGGACTTGCCTTCATTCGCGAAGGACTGGAAAAGAACCCTGACTCTTTCCAGATCCATTACATGCACGGCCAACTGCTTTTTGACAAAGCCAAGGTGCAGATCGACGAGCACAATGGCGAGGTCCCGCCACCCGCAGCCAAGCTCCTTGAAGAAGCGTTCACCGCCTACCAAACCGCGGTTTCACACGCACTCAAGCAACGCCCGGAAAACCCGGAAGAGGATCCCAACTGGACCGACTATATGGAGGCGGATGCCATCGCTTCCGCCCGCATGGCCGTCCTCATCACCCGGGACTACGTAAACCTTCAGACCGCGGCAACCTTGGCAAAGAACTATCTGGACACCTTCAAGATCGACGACATTGTATTCTTCCGGACTCTGGAAATGGCAGCTGAGGCGAAGAAGCAGTAGTCCTGACCCTCTTTTTCAACACCAAATCACCCTCATCTTTTTTCGATCACACTGATTGAATCCCCGGTGATCCCCTCCCTATAGTCGCGCCTTTAGAAGTTCTGTAGATGAGTGATCCTGAATCAACTGAGTGGAGCATCGATGATGCCCGTGATCTCTATGCAATCCGCCATTGGGGATTGGGCTACTTCGACATCAATGATGCTGGCAACGTGGTTGCCAAGCCTCAGATGGATGCCGGCGCGCAGGTTGAACTCAAGGCTGTCATCGAGGAAGCCCAGTCGCGCGGACTTCAAACTCCCCTGCTCATCCGTTTTCAGGACATTCTCCGGCACAGAGTAGAGGCCATCAACGGAGCCTTCACCAAGGCCATTGAAGAACAAGGCTACAAGAACCGCTATCGGGGGGTCTTTCCCGTAAAGGTGAATCATCTGCGTGAAGTCGTTGAGGAACTCAAGGAAGCTGGCTCCAAATTTGATTTTGGACTCGAGGTCGGAAGCAAGCCTGAGCTCTTTGCTGTGATGGCCCTTCAGGATCAGCTGAATGACCTCATCATCTGCAACGGCTACAAGGACGCCAAATTCATCAACATGGCACTCATGGGCACCAAGCTCGGCAAGAAGGTCGTCATTGTTGTTGAGAAGCTGGAAGAGCTGCATCAGGTCGTCGCCATTTCCAGACAGGTTGGTGTCGAACCATCCATCGGCATCCGCGTCCGCCTACAGACCAAGAGTCAGGGCATCTGGGCAGAGAGCGGCGGTGAAAATGCCAAATTTGGACTCAGCTCCAGCGACCTTCTCTCCGCAACCGAATACCTCGAGACAGCAGGTCTGAAACATTGCCTGAACCTCATTCACTTTCACATTGGATCCCAGGTCCCGGACATTCAGGCCGTGAAGCGCGCAGTCCAGGAAGGCGCCCGCTTCTTCGCCAAGGTGAAGAAGATGGGATTCGGACTGGAGTTTGTGGACGTGGGCGGCGGACTCGGAATCGACTACGACGGCAGCCAGTCTTCCTGTGAGTCCTCCACCAACTACACACTCCAGGAATACGCCAACGACGTCGTCTACGCTGTGATGAGCGTCTGTGATCAGGAGTCTGTAGAACACCCCGTCATCGTCAGTGAAAGCGGACGCGCGTTGGTTGCTCATCACAGTATTCTTGTCATCGAAGTATTTGGTTCCACCGCCAAGCTTGGACTCCAAGAACCGGTTGCCCCCGGAGAAGACGATCACGACTTCGTCAAAGAACTTCTCTACATCCGCAACAATCTGAACGATCTCAATCCCGCCGAGGCCTATCACGACGCGAAGCAGTTCAGAGAGGATGCACTCACACTCTTTACCCTTGGTCATCTTGGCCTTAAGGACCGTGCCCGCATCGATCAGCTTTATTGGGAGATCGCCCATGGGATCGTCTCCATGTCCACCACTGAGGAGACAGACGACGACTACGTCCCAGAAGAGTTCGCCGAACTCCGGGAAAGCATGAGCGATCAATACCTCTGCAACTTTAGCGTCTTTCAATCGCTCCTTGATCACTGGGCACTGGGTCAGCTCTTTCCAATCGTTCCCGTTGGGCATCATTCAGAGCGCCCCTCCCGTGAGACCACCCTCGTCGACATCACCTGCGACTCTGACGGACACATCGACAAATTCATTGATCCAAGAAGCGTTAAGAACACGCTTCCGCTCCATCCCATCCACAGCAAGGAAGGAAACAAGAAGCCCTACCACCTTGGCCTCTTTCTCATGGGTGCCTATCAGGACATCATGGGAGACCTGCACAACCTCTTTGGCAAACCCAATGAGGTCCATGTCTTCCTCGACCCAGACGAACCTGCCGGTTACTACGTCGAAGAAGTCATCGAAGGCTCCACCATTCGCCAGGTGCTAGAATCCGTCCAATACGATGACAAAGCCCTTCGCCGTCAGATGAAGCAACAGGTCGACAAAGCCATCAAGGAAGACCGACTCAAGCCATCCGAAGGCATGCGACTCCTTCAGGCCTACGACAAAGGCCTCAAGGAATACACCTACCTCACCTTTTGAACGAGACACCCGTCAGTGACGTTTCCAACGAGCCCATCGCCGATCTACTCGGTGGGCAGCGGCAGCTGTTGCGCGGCCTCTCATCCATCTTTTGGGGACTTCCCGTGTCCCTGATCATCTGTGTCCAGACCATGGTATCCGATCACCTCCGCGCTGGAGGAATGATCCCACCCCTTCTGGCAACAGGAGTCCTCCTGTTCGGCACACACATGCTCAATTCTGTCCAGACCACTGCCACCTCATGGAGGAAGAAGGTCAATCTCTGCAGGATCGCCGCATTAATGATCTTTGGTTTTTCCCCGTTCACCTATCTATGGAACAGGTTCCCTTTCGAGCCCTACTTCCGAACATCCATTCTTTTGCTCGGGCTGTCAGGACTCCTTCTCCTCCTCTTCCTTAATCACTGCATTCAACAAATCTCATACGTCGTTGATCGAGAGGACCTCCGCGCCGAAACAGCACTGTTCACCTCGATCAATCACCACCTGATCATAGCCTCACTCGTCCTCTGTGTCCTAATCGGGCTCATTCCAGTTTTCCATTTTCTTCCCAAGATCTTTATTCTGGGAATCGAGATTCTCGACAAGGTAAAGCGCACCCTGCTGCTCTTCCTATTCCTCTTTCCCCTATCACTCACCATGACGCTCCTCTGGAAATACAAAGAGGCTGTAATGGATGATGTGTTTGGAAAGGAGTAGAAAAATCCATCAACAAGCTGAGCAAGGATGAGCACTTTCTCCATTGGCACATGGAACGCTCTGTTGAACAAAGGTCTTTCGGCATTGATTCTAAGCGTCGCTTTCTTCGCGTTTCTCTTTATCACGTTTCCTTCCGTCAAAGCCTTGGGGAGTTGGTAGATTCCTAGATATGGCAGTCCCTTCCACCCCAAACAGGCTGCATACGGAGCCGATGGACACACTCACATTATGCCCTACCCTACTCATTGCTTGAGCACGACTCTCGGCGGACCTACGCTGTGAGTCTTAAGACGTTGGCTCGGACTTCGCTGATCCAATGAATCACCCCGGTTGCGCACGCGAAAGTGGCAACCTCAATCAGTGAAGGTTTAACATGTGGTTGCACGCATCCTGTTCTCTCGAATTCAATATTTCGGTTCCAACTCCGTTTCTGCTCATGCTCCGCCCCCGAAGTGGTAGACAACAGTGGGTAGCACGCGAACAGTATGTCTTGTCGCCAAGCGTACCGGCTGTCGAATTTACGGACTCATTCGGCAACCTCTGTCAGCGACTGGTGGGACCGACCGGGCATTTTTCCATTCAAACATCCGTTGATATAGAAACAGCTGACACATCCGATACAGCCCCCGGGGCCCCTTTTATTGAAGTTCAGCAGCTGCCAGATGAGACCCTACCCTTCCTACTCCCAAGCCGGTATTGCGAATCGGATCGATTCACTGAGATGGCAGCATCGGTCGTCGCTGGCCGAGCCCCTGGCTACGACCAATGCACTGCAATCGTCGATTACGTCCGCAACACGGTTCAGTATACCCCTGGCGATGGGCAGCAGATTATCAGTGCCACCGAGCTAAACGAATTGGGAAGCGGGGTTTGCCGAGACATGGCTCACTTGGGTATCGCTTTTTGCCGAGCGCTATCGATTCCGGCTCGAATGGTAGTGGGCTACCTCGAGACGCTTGAGCCAATGGATCTTCACGCTTGGTTCGAGGCCTATGTCGGAAATCGCTGGTATACCTTCGATCCGACACAACTCAGCATGCAAGGTGGACGTGTCGCTATCGCTTTCGGGCGCGACGCAGCCGATGTCGCCATCTACACACAATTCGGCGACCCAGTAGATCTGGTAAACATGCACGTCAATGTGGAACGAATGGCTGCACCTCCTTTCTGAGTCACGCCTTAGCACTGTATCGAAGCGGCCCGTTTTAGCGGCTATTCGACGTCCACCCTTTATTGACGATCACAATCTCAAATGATTTTTTCTCAAACAATGCTTCGCCCCCAACATCTCAAACCAATTCCCTGTGATATCCATTAGAAAAGAACAAATCTGCTCCCTGCTTAAAGGCATTGAGACAGGTGATCCTGAGGCCGTAACTGTCGTCAATGAGGGAAAGTATATTCAGCACAATCCCCTCACCCGCGAGGGCAACGTGGGATTGGCGGAACTTTTCAAGCGGCTGGCCAAGACCTCCCCTCGTGTTGAGATCGTGCGCGTGTTTGAAGATGGTGACTACGTCTTTGCCCACACGGACTACGATTTCAACGTGATCGAAGTGGGCTTTGAGGTCTTTCGCTTTGAGGACGGACTGGTTGTAGAACACTGGGACAATTTACAGTCGAAACCAAGCAGCCCAAATCCGTCGGGCCACACGATGCTGGATGGATCAACTGAAGTCACAGACTTGGACAAAACGGAGGACAACCGGAAGTTCATAAAATCATTCGTGGAAGAAGTTCTTCTGGGAGAACAATGGGACAAGCTGGACCACTACATCGATTCAGATGGTTATATTGAGCACAATCCTCACATGAAGGACGGACTACCTTCCCTGCGTGAAGCACTCTCCAACAATGACACAGCAAGAAGGTATGAGAAGATACATCGTCTGCTTGCCGAAGGATCTTTCGTGCTCAGCGTATGCGAAGGCCACTATAAACAAGAGCATGTCTCCTTCTATGATCTCTTCCGCGTTTCCAATGGAACGATCGTGGAACACTGGGATACAATTGATCCAGTGCCGCCCCGTAGCGAATGGGTGAACAACAACGGCAAGTTCTGAGTGAATTTAGTCAGTCTACAATTTCCCCCGAGGTTCGAAGTCAAAAATGAAAATTAGGCCCTATCAAGATTCAGACGAAGAATCGCTTATCCAGCTATGGACTGAGTGCGGTTTGGTCGCACCACAAAACAATCCGATTCGGGATATTGAGAGAAAATTGGAGGTCAACCCGGAGTGGTTCTTGATAGGTGTGGAAAGTGATAAAGTTGTCGCTTCATGCATGGTGGGATATGAAGGCCACAGGGGATGGATCAACTACCTTGCAGTAGCACCAAGCAAACAACGAAAAGGATACGCGAGGCAGATCATGAATGAAGCCGAACGTCTTCTTAAGGAAGCTGGATGCCCGAAAATCAATTTACAGGTAAGAAGTTCGAACTCCCAAGTGATCGCATTCTACGAAAGTCTGGGCTTCACTGACGACCATGTCACCAGCCTTGGCAAGCGTCTCGAAGTCGATGATATCTCTGAGACCTGACCTGACTGCTCTAGAACACGGATGAACAATCAGTCTAAACCGCAGCCCCGATCAATCGGCATTATGCTTACCAAGCGAAAGCTCCACATTGTTCTTTATGGAGTTGCGCTGCTCGTATTGCTGTGGGGCGTTTTGTGGCCATTCGAGACTCAGTTGAGCAAGGCCGACATTGAGAAAATCTCAGCCATCGTCGCGGAGGAAACTTCCCAGCCAATTCTTTCCCTTCGGACTCTGCCGCGCTGGGGTGCACGCGTGGAGACCGGCATTATCTCAGGTCCACTTTCTGGTGGCGGCCACACATTCTACCTACGCTGAGGTTTTGGCGGTTGGCGCATCTATAAGAGCGAGCTTTGGATTAGTTGACTGCCGCTTTTCTTTGAACAGGATTTACAAGATTCACAGGATCTCCTTCTCTCGCCGACCGTGCTCTTAAGAAGAGTGCAGCTTCAATATTCCTGCCAGTCCCGCCGAGGCGGGATTCTTGTCCTTCTCCATGTTCCCGATGTCTCTGATTTGGTGTTTCCTCTTGGGCAGTTTAGAGCTGCGAAAACACCAAGCGGATTGAAGGCGGTCGCCTTGGCTAGACGTCCCTCCCTTGGTTTGGTTGCCTGCCCTTTTCTGATGATTGGGCGATTTAAGGATGTTTGACCAGGAAGGCGGATCAGGTAAAACACATCCATGCCTCTCCTTGCTCTCACACCTGTATTGGTGGTGTTTCTGTTGTTAGTTGTTCTTCGCTGGCCTGCCAAGCGTGCGATGCCTCTGGCTTATGGGCTCACCGCGATCATCGCGATGACGGCATGGAAGGTTCCATTCACTCAGGTTGCTGCAGCCTCGATCAAGGGGTTGATCATCTGTGTCTCCATTCTCTATATCATTTTCGGAGCCATTCTCCTCCTGAACATCCTTACCCGCTCCGGGGCGGTTGATCGCATCCGCAGTGGATTGGCAAACATCACTCCTGACCGGCGCATTCAGGCAATTATCCTCGCTTGGTTCTTTGGAGCGTTCATTGAGGGAGCCGCCGGATTCGGCACCCCGGCTGCGGTGGCCGGCCCGTTGTTGTTGGCAATCGGCTTCCCCGCTCTTGCGGCTGTGACAGTCTGTCTGATTATTCAAAGCACTCCGGTTTCGTTTGGCGCCACAGGCACGCCTATTTTGATCGGAGTGAACGGAGGCCTCAGTGGAGCGTCTGAGGTCGATGCATGGCTGGTCACCAATCAGACTGAGATGCCGGAGCTGCTTTTGCAGATCGCCAAGCAGGTGGGAATCCTACACGGAATCATCGGCTCATTCATTCCATTGATCATGGTTTGTGTGCTGACGCACTTCTTTGGAAAGAACCGATCATGGAAGGAGGGTCTGGCGGCATGGAAATTTGCCATCTTTGCCGGTCTTGCATTTACAGTGCCCTACGCCACCACCGCTGTCTTTCTGGGTCCTGAGTTCCCATCCATCATTGGAGGATTGTTTGGACTGACCATTTCCTGCGTCGCAGCCAGCAAGGGCTTCCTGATGCCCAAAGATTCATGGGATTTTCCAGACCGGGACAAATGGGAGCCAGACTGGATGGGCTCCATGAAAGGCAAAGCCGTGAAGAGTTCCTCCGCGCTCTCGCTTCCTCTCGCATGGACTCCGTATGTCCTCGTCGGATTATTTCTGGTGTTGAGTCGGGTGTGGGAAGGATTGAAGGACTCCCTGAAGAGCGTGAGCCTTTCGTTTGAGAACATTCTCGGAACTGGAATTTCCCAACCGATCGAACCGCTCTATCTCCCAGGATTCATCTTTCTGATTGTGGTCGCGATCACGGTCGTTCTGCACAAGATGAAATTCGATGAGGTAAAGATCGCCTTTAGTGATTCTGCGAAAACCTTGCTCACCACCGGGATGACGTTGGCGTTTGCCGTCCCACTTGCGCAGGTATTCATCAATTCAGGCGTGGAGTCACAAAATCAGGAAAGCATGCCTATCGTGTTGGCTGGAGGTGTGGCTTCGATTACTGGAGGCATCTGGCCTGGCATCGCCCCAACGATTGGCGCGTTCGGGGCCTTCATTGCCGGCAGTAACACGATCAGTAACATGATGTTCTCCCTGTTCCAGTTCGGCGTGGCAACCAAGGCTTCATTTGCGCCTGCCTTAATCGTTGCACTGCAAGCTGTTGGAGGAGCTGCCGGAAACATGATCTGCGTCCACAATATCGTCACGGCATCTGCAACAGTCGGTCTGAACGGTCAGGAAGGACGACTGATCAGGAACGTGGCTGTCCCCATTCTTTTCTACCTCACCCTTGCCGGAATACTGGGCACAATCATCACCTTCATTTGAATCGATTTTAGGAGGTAAACTTTTTCTTGACTGCCGCTTGACTGCCCTTGGTTCGGTCGCTACTGTCTACGACTATTTTGTGCGCAACTATTGCCATAAGATAAAAATAGAATTCTATGGCCACCAAGACCAAGAAAACCAAGACAGTTAAAAAAAACACTAAAAGCTCAACTAAGAGCCCGGCTGCAAAAGCCAAAAAGAAACCGGCCGCGGCACCGAAGAAAACAGCCGCAAAAAAAACCAAGGTGAAGGCCGCCCCTGCAAAGAAGGCACCTGCACCGAAAGCCAAGGCAAAGAAGGCAACTGCCTCCAAGGCCAAAGCAACTCCGAAGGCAAAGGCGAAAGCCCCAGCCAAGAAGGCTCCGGCCAAGAAGGCAGCTGCCAAAAAAGCTCCGGCTAAGAAGGCACCTGCCAAAAAAGCAGTCGCCAAGAAAGCTCCTGCAAAGAAGACGACAGCCAAAGCTCCGGCTAAAAAGGCAGTCGCCAAGAAAGCCCCTGCAAAGAAGGCAGCAGCCAAAAAGGCAACTGCACCCAAATCCGACAAATCCTCAAAGCGTTCGAAATCTGAAGAGACCGAAGAGAAGGCCTCCAGTGAGAATGAAGAAGGGACTGAGGATGAGGAGCAGCAGAAACAGGGAAGCGGCCCCACGGCTGCCGATCTGGCCTCGGGTGAAAGCGAGTCTGAGAATAAAGAAGACGGTCCCTTCGTTCTTAACGAAAAGATCAAGGAACTCGTTCGTCTGGCTCAGGAACAGGGATACCTCACCTACAATGACATCAATGACGCCCTACCTGACAACGTTGTCAGTGCCGAGGATCTTGATGAGATCTACACCAAACTTCGTAATCTCGAAGTGGAAATCGTGGATCAGGCAGAGGTCGACCGCGTCAAGCAGCCTGAACCTGAGGAAGAAGACAAGAGCCGTCTCGATATCCTGGACGATCCCGTCCGTATGTATCTGCGTAAGATGGGTCAGGTTCCCCTGCTCACACGTGAACAGGAGGTCGAGATCTGCAAACGCATTGAGGACGCTGAGCTGGAACTGAAAGCCATCATCTACTCATTCGGCTTTGCTGGTAAGGAACACATCGCCTTGGCTGAGAAATTGATTTCTGAGCCACCGAAGGAACGTTTCGACCGCGTGATCGTGGATAAAAAAATCGAGAACCGCGAACAGCATCTCGGTGATCTACGCAAGCTCGTGAAACGCGTTCGCAAGACGGATGGAGAAGTCGACGAGAAGTATCAGAAGCTGTGCAAGGCCACCAACGACAAGGCCCGCTCCAAGCTACAGAGCGACTTCAAGCGCGCAGACAAACGCCTCCAGAACGCATTCCCTAAATTCTTCTACAAACAGAAGGTGATTGAGGAAATGGTGATCGTGAGTGAAAACATCTTCGATTCGATCCAACAGAGCCTCTGGCAGATGAAGGATCTGGAGTCCAAGCCTGACTTCCCTCAAAAGGAGATGATCCTGAAAGGTGAAGAGCAGAAGATCACTTCTCTCGAGGACTTCGTCCGCATGCCCAAGGACGTCTTCCTTGATGCGTATAACCGCCTCCGCGTATTCGCTGACAAGGCCCACAAGGCCAAGACAGAGATGGTGGAAGCCAACCTGCGTCTCGTGATCTCCATCGCCAAGAAATACACCAATCGTGGACTCGCATTCCTGGATCTGATTCAGGAGGGCAACATGGGTCTCATGAAGGCTGTTGAGAAATTCGAATACCGTCGCGGTTTCAAATTCTCTACCTACGCCACTTGGTGGATTCGTCAGGCAATCACCCGTTCTGTTGCAGATCAGGCCCGTACCATCCGTATCCCGGTCCATATGATCGAGGTCATCAACAAGCTGATGCGTGTGCAGAAGCAGTTGGTGCAGGACTACGGTCATGAGCCTACTCCAGAGGAGATCGCCGATGAAATGGGCCTCCCTGTGGAGCGTGTGAACCAGATCCTCAAGATGGCTCAGCAGCCAATCTCCATGCAGGCCACCGTTGGTGACAGCGGTGATGCATGTTTCGGTGACTTCATCGAAGACAAGGCAGCTGAAAACCCATCTGAAATGACTGGATTCTCAATGCTCAAGCAGAAGCTCAACGATGTGCTGACAAGTCTCACTGAACGTGAGCGTAAGGTGCTGGAGCTTCGCTTCGGTCTCGTGGACGGCTACGCCCGCACACTTGAAGAAGTCGGCAAGCAATACAAGGTGACCCGTGAACGTATCCGACAGATCGAAGCCAAAGCGCTTCGTAAGATGCGTCACCCGACCCGTGTCCGCCAGTTGCAGGGATTCCTCGATTCCGAGGATCTCGAATTCTGAGCCCGACAGCAATAATCACGAAACCGGAGCGGCTTGCCGTTCCGGTTTTTTTGTTTTCGTAGACTGCCCTCTCGCACAAGACTGTCTGTCCGTGCCCGAACTTGCCAACAGACTGAACACCGCCTTGAACAAGGCTCGCACTGAATTACTCAACGAGCGAACGCCTCAAGGCCACTGGGAGGGACGCCTTTCGAACAGCGCCTTGTCTACAGCCACCGCTGTAGGTGCGTTGGCGTTGATTGATCACCAGATCAACGGAGGGCTCTCTGGGGCGCCTGAGGCCATCGAGAAGGGACTGCAATGGCTCGACGCCAACAGGAACGCAGACGGAGGCTGGGGCGACACTATCAAGAGCAAGAGCAACATCAGCACGACGACCTTGGTATGGGCTGCATTCGGGATGGTCAAAGGTGCGGATAAGCGATTTCCTGACCCAGTCGGATCTGCCGAACGTTGGATACATGAAGCAGCCGGAGGTGAGACATCCGAAATCATCTGCAACGCCATCATCAAGCGATATGGAAAAGACCGCACCTTTTCAGTCCCGATCCTGACGATGCTGGCGATCAGTAGCCGCATAGGTCATGGGAAGACCGCATGGAAGCACGTGATTCAACTCCCCTTCCAACTGGCTGCCCTGCCTCAGGATTGGTTCGCCACACTGAGGCTTCCTGTCGTCAGCTACGCCCTGCCCGCCCTGATCGCCATCGGCCTCGTGAAGCACACACGTTCCCCAAGCTGGAACCTTCTTTCACGCACGTTGCGCACATGGGCTACGGAACGAACTCTCAAGGTATTGCAGCGGATTCAGCCCGAGAACGGTGGTTTCCTCGAAGCAACGCCCCTGACCAGCTTTGTCACCATGAGTCTCGCCGCATCTGGGCGAGTCGGTCACCCCGTGGTGGGGCTGGGCGCGAAGTTCCTATTGGAGTCCATGCGTCCCGATGGCAGCTGGCCCATCGATACGAATCTGGCTACCTGGGTCACCACGCTTTCCGTTCACGCGCTGGGTCCTCGTTCGTCATGGGAGGGAGACTCATTGTCGCCTCTTCCTTGGCTGATTGATCAGCAATACAGAGTAATCCACCCATACACCAATGCGCCCCCTGGAGCGTGGGCATGGACAGACCTACCCGGCGGCGTTCCTGACGCTGATGATACTTCGGGAGCACTGTTGGCCTTAAAGCTGTTGGAAGAATCCCCTTCTCAGAAAACGTGCGAGGCTGCGGAGGCAGGCTTGACGTGGTTGCTCAATCTTCAGAACGGTGATGGAGGGATACCGACGTTCTGCAAGGGATGGACCAATCTCCCATTCGACAAAAGCAGTTGTGACATCACAGCTCATACCATCAGGGCATGGGCGACCTGGAAGAACGTGCCTGATATGCCAGACACCCTCGGAAAACGAATCGATCGCGGGCTTTCCAATGCTTTGATCTATCTGGAAAAGAATCAACGCTGGGATGGAAGCTGGTTACCGCTATGGTTCGGCAATCAGGATAGCACCGAAGAAGAGAATCCCACCTATGGAACCAGCAAGGTCCTGATGGGGTTGGCAGCTGCTGAGGTGAACACAAAGAAGATGACCAAGAAAGGAATGCAGTGGCTCAAGGAGACCCAATTTGCAGACGGAGGCTGGAGCGGAGATGGAAAGGGATCACCATCTATAGAAGAGACTGCCTTGGCGGTAGAAGCCCTGGCTACCTGCCTTCAACGCTTTCCTGATCAGGGGAAACATTTTCAGGAATCATGGCGAAAGGGAGTGAACTATCTTTGTTCAAGGATCGAAGGAAATGAGTGGAAAGAAACGGCTCCCATCGGATTTTACTTCGCCAAGCTGTGGTACTTTGAAGACCTTTATCCACTCACCTTTACAGTCGCCGCTCTCCGGGCTTCTCAGGAATTGATTCCTGAGGTCGCTCCTCAGGATTAGTTACTTCCGAAGAAGTCATCTTCCTCCTTCTGCTTTGAAGGAATCCGGGGGCTCTTGATCGCGGCATCCAGCCGATCATCCGCATCATCGGTTTCGAAATCTGATTCTGAATCTGAATCAGTATCATTGACCAATGGCTCTGTTCCAAGCGTCAGATATGAATCTGGATCACTCTCTTTTTCTTCACCTGATCTAGCGGCAAGTTGTACCGAAGGAGTCGTAGCAGCTGCGGGAAAGGTTTCATCCTGTTCGGTTCCCCTGAGGCCTGTGCCCCCATCAACAATCTTCAACAGACTGGTCACATTGTCTTCAAGCGCCTTCGACTGTTCTGCCATCTGAGCAGCAGCCGTAGCACTATCGTGCGCATTGGTGGAGTTGGACTGGGTCAGACGGTCCATTTGAGTCACGGCAGAAGCCACCTGAGTGATACCCTGACTCTGCTCCTCTGAAGCCATCGCAATTTCAGCAACAAGGTCATCCACTTTGCGAGCCTGACTCACAATTCCATTCAAATGATCAGATACCTTGTTACTCAGCTCCACACCGTGGTTACTACGATTGATGGAGTCTTCAATCTTCTGCTTGGTTTCCTGAGCAGCCTCAGCACTGCGCTGTGCCAGGTTACGAACTTCATCAGCCACTACAGCAAAGCCAAGTCCGGCTTCACCTGCTCTTGCAGCCTCAACCGCAGCGTTCAATGCGAGGATGTTTGTCTGAAAGGCAATCTCATCAATCGTCTTGATGATCTTGGAAATACTATCACTTGATGACTGAATGGCCTCCATGGCGCTGATCATTTCCACCATCTGCGCAGAGCCTTTTTCAGCTGACCCTCTCGTCTGCCCGGACAGATTCTTGGCACTGGATGCATTCTCTGCATTCTGCTTGGTCATACTGGCGATCTCCTCCAACGAGGCACTGGTTTCTTCAAGTGAGGCAGCTTGATTGGAAGCACCATCTGCCAACACTTCGCTCGCTGAAAGAATCTGAGATGAAGCGGTCTTGATAGAGCTGGATGCATTATCCAAGTCTCCACTTATAACCTTCATTGGATTGGCGATTGAACGGGCCAATCCGAAAACGATCACAGCCATCAACATCAGAGCACCGCCTCCGAGAGCAGCGAATTTCATGACTGCGGCGTTGGCATCGGCCATCACCTTGTCCATGGGGACACTGATGATCAGCGACCAATCCGTTCCGGTGGAACCGATCTTCACAGGCACTTCCATTTCGATGAGTTCTGTCTGGAGCTTATCTGAATAACGAGCCGTGTAGTGTCCATCTCCCCGAGCCTCACGCTCCTGCCCTTTGGCACCGATCAAAGCGGCATCTTCATGGGCCACGATCTTCCGTTCTTGATCCATCAATCCCGCAAATCCGGTTCCGTAGGGACGAATGTTTTCAATAATTCCCCGAATCACTTCCATGGGCAAATGAACCCCCACTACTCCTACAAACTCACCATTGTAGCTTACAGGTGCTGATATGGAGGTCACACGAACATCTTGGTCTCCAAATTTCTCAGTTCTTGGCGGCACTATGGATTCACGATTGCGGGCTTTTGTGACCTGATAATAGTCGCCGCGTCCTTCTTTGTCGTATCCTTCAAGCTTCTGCAGGGAATTCCCCCCCTCGCCCCTCAACCACATGGGAATGAAACGCCCTGTGGCATCATGACCATCCTGATTTGCAAATTCGCTATCATTTGAATCCAGAGCATCTGGTTCCCAACAACTCCAGGTCGCAGTAAAATTGGTATTGGCAGTCAACACCTGGGCAAGAATGCTATTGTAGAGACTGCGGTCATCCACCCATTGAAGCTTCATTCCTTCAAATGTCTGCGCCACGGTCCGGGTGGCAAGCACGGCATCGTTCAACTCAGCGCTTACCTGATTGGCATAACGATGAGCCATCTCTTCAGTCTTTTCCAAAGCCTGTCTCTCGGAGGTCTCGTGAGCTTGCCCGATCTGCAGGAAGATCAAAGCGGTGAGGGTCACGAAAATGGCACCGTTGATAGCCAACGTCATTCTGGCCTTGAGACTCATTGATTTCATACTGCTTCTATTTTTGTTCGATTTGGATGACTAAAAAGGAATCTGACTTTGCTTCTAGCTCTTCACCTTGACGGCGATCTTTTGAAGCTTTGTATCCACCTTGAGTTTGCCTGATTCGGCGGCTCCCAGATTCAGATGAAAAGTAACCTTTTTGCCTGTCACAAATCCCACGACACCTCCGGAATCAGCGAACCCGGCGTCATTCCCAATCGTCATTACCGGCTTGTCTTTCAGTGCACCAATAATCTCGGAAGCCTTGGCAGCATCTGCAACGAAAACGATCTGGCATGCCTCTGCTCCCGAAGCACCACTCAGATCAACTATCTCGAACGGTTTCCCTCCGGCATTCTTACCTTTTACACTGCGTGCAAAAAGACTCTTGAGAGGTGTATCTCCCACGAAACCGACCTTGAACGAGCCATCGACTGTGCCCTTCGGCCATTTCACAAAACGTGAGAAATTGTAGATGAATGCGACTTTAATCCCATCGGCAGATTGAGCCTGGCCAGAAGGTGTCGCTCCCAATAACAGAGCCAAGGTCAGCAACCCCATCAACCAACTGGACACTCTGAAACATTGGCGATGATTAGTTGTCATAGTTCTCGTTTCCATTATTCGATCTAACGTCATTGGTTCTTCCTATTACTCGACATTTAATTTCCAAAACTTGAGGCATTCTCCAGTTAAAACAGTCTTTTGTGATTCAACATCCCATGGCCGCCAAATCAGACTGGGCCTTGGACACAATGTCCGACATATCCACTTCCAAAGGCTTAAGCATCTGCCAACGTGAGAGGTGCTTCCATTCGGGTAGATCCTCAAAGTCACCCGAGTAATCCCTGCTACCCTCTAGATTTGCGTCCGCCATACTCGTAAGTGTATCAGCTACAGCAATACAGCAAGCAAGGAAGCCCTCATCGCCCAAAGGCCAGTCTACCGACATGGTATTCAAGGCATCGTGATGATATCGAACTCCGTAAACGGTATCGCGACTGAGCTTCATCTTATCGCACAAGGCGGCACCGATCTGCGCGTGATCCAAGCCGAGTTTCTTCTGTTCCAATACATGGTGACCACAACGCCGCTCGATGCTCTCAAGGACGATGGATTCAAATTCTCTTGGATAGTCGTGCTCGATCACGAGCTTGCCCACGTCGTGCAAGAGACCAGCCATGTACTCGCTGCCGTATGGTTCGCGGAAACTGGATGCCACGTGTTCCGTCAATCGAGCTACCAAAATGCTGTGCAGCCAGAAGCGCTGCCAATCCACCTCGATTCTTAGTTTTTGAAAGCCATCTACAACTCCAACAGTGAAAGCGATATTCCGGATTTGCCTCATCCCTACCATCATCACCGCCTGATCGATACTCTCCACGCTCCCATAGGAATAAGCCGAGCTGCTGGCAACTTTCAGACATCGGGTTGCAAGACCTGGGTCCATGGAAACAATCTTGGACACCTCAATCAGGGAGGAGTCATCCCCTTTGACCGCATCGCTCAACTTCACTGCAGCAATGGACAGGGAAGGCACCACGGTCGATGAGTCCATCAACGTGGTGATACGATCAGCGATCCACTTCTTGGACGGGTCGTTGACCGTCAGGAATCGCGCATAGGAAGGAGGGATTTCAGAAATTGTAGACATAATTCATCCGTAAATTATCCAGATTCTCGTGGCGCCACTGAATGAACTGTCATTACTCACCGCTCAAACAGCTCAACGTGCGACTCGTGACAGCTAATACTACCGGAAAAGGTCTAGAGATTTAGCGGAAGAAAAGGGAAATACTTGAGAAGAAATCCGGAACGGAACGCCTAATGACAAGATAGGGTCAAGATTACAAAATAATAAGGGCCGTCCTGAACATTCAGGACGGCCCTATCAAAACAAATTGGAGTTTATCCTACTGGATTCGCTCAAAAACGATCAATCCACCGCCATACTCGACAGTGACCTTGTCTCCGTTCACGTTGACAATACCTTGCATTCCATCGCTCCAATTGGCTGTGTAACGCGGACCTGATCCCAGCAGTGCACCGTCTTCCAGCATGGAACCACCGCCTCCTCCTACGCTGGCGGGAGCTGGTTCAGCGCCACCCATTTCCATGGATGGATCGCCCATTGGGTCTTCAGAGAATTCTTCAGGCGACGGGGCCTTTGGCTTGGGAGCGGCTTTGGCACCTGAAATGATCTGCTTCATCACTTTCCGCACCAACTGAGGAGATGGACGCCCGGTGATCAGGCCTTTCAGGTCCTTGGCGCCGCCTTCAATGCTTCCTTTGATCTGAATGCGCTCATCCGCATTGGCCAAGAGCTGCAAATCGAGAATAAGGAGTCCCATGGCCTTCTGGAGGAACTTCAGTTTAACAACTGCGTTCTCATCGGTCGGGTCCACCTTTTTAGAGGCTGCTACAACCGTTTCCAGAATTGAAACTTCCCAACGTCCTTTGATCTGATCATCAGAATATTTCGGTGACACGCCATCCTTGAGATACGCGTAGATATCTTCCCAATCATACATCTCACTCGTCAGTGTCGTAGGCATGTCCAAGGCACTGAAAGCGCCATATGACGCGTCATGAGTCAGGATGTCATCGATGTGAGGTTTCCCACCAAAAGTGCTCTTGAAGGAAGAGCTGTTAGCAATGGATTGATAATTCGCGGTTTCGGCCAACACCATTGTTTCTGGATGCTGACCAAGGCGACGTCCTGCAGAAGGATTATTGTAGAGAAGACCCGCCACGTCCGCGATCTGGTAATACTCTTCAGGCAACGGATCCAAACCTCTGGCGACCTTGAGAAGGCCTGAACCTTCCAACCACTTATAGGAAGGTGCAAAGACCTTAACCAAAGGGGAGTTCTCCCCATCATTTTGAAATTGCACGGCCCAATATCCAAGCTGAAGCGTGGCCAGGCAGTATACGAGGAACAGGCTCGCTCCGGTAAATGCGCCAGCAGCAATACCCGTGAATGAATTCATGCGCTCAAAGGCCACTCGCTTGTCGTCGGGACGATTCTTTGCAAAGAAGACCATCACCTGCATATGAGCGACCACTCCGATAATACCAAAGACAAGCAACGTCACACCGAAGATGGCTGCGATAGGGCCCACCCAGATGGTCAATGGATTGGCATACTGTTGCTTGGCAATGATTTCCCACAATTTGGGAGCCTGCGAATAACCAAGAAACACACCAAGCCAGACACCAATCATGGTGACTAGAGAACGAATGGCACCCACCCATTTGCCGGCAGCGCCAAGCCCACCAATAAGGACAATTCCGATAAGCCAGAGGATCATTGGGGCGAAATTTAAGAGTAGCAGAGCGAAAAGCACGCAAAAAATCCCAAAGAACGTCACTCAAGTCGAATAGAGGCAGCAATTTCCACGTTTTCACCCGGTTCTTGCACCAACAAGCCCCTTTACCTCAAAGTCAGCGCTTCACCCTATGAAATCACGTCACCTCCTATCTCTCCTCCTGACAGCAGCCCTACCCTGCCTTGCTGCTGACGAAATGCCCGAAACCTTGGGCTCAGTTGAACGCCTCGATCCGGCCATTGATAAACTGATTCCCGCAGATGCTGAGATCGAAGTGCTGGCTCAAGGCTTCACGTGGTCAGAAGGCCCTGTGTGGTCCAAGTCAGAAGACGCCATTCTCTTCTCGGATGTTCCCAACAACAAAGTCTTCATCTGGGACGAGAAGGACGGACTCCGCACCTACCTCAAATTCTCTGGCTACAATGGCGTCCTTCCAAAAAAGGGAGGCATCGGCTCAAACGGGTTGGCCATTCACAATGGCGAACTCATCCTCTGCCAACATGGCAATCGCCGTCTGGCCCGCCTGACAAAGGAAGGCTTCATCGAGCCCATCGTCTCCACCTTCGAGGAAAAACGTTTCAGCAGTCCCAATGATCTCGTCATTGCAAACAATGGAGCCATCTTCTTCACCGATCCTCCCTACGGACTGCCAAAGCGTCATCAGGACCCACAGAAAGAACTCCCCTACGCTGGCGTCTATCGCGTCAGCCCCAGCGGTGAGACCCAACTCATCGTCAAAGACCTCACATTCCCCAATGGAATCGCACTCTCTCCGAATGGAAAGATTCTCTACGTCGCCGTTTCTGACCCGGCATCCACACGCATCATGGCCTACGACGTTCAGAAGAATGGCAACGTCACTGGCGGACGTGTCTTCTTCGATGCGCAGCCCATTTCCGAGAAAGGCGGACTCGGCCTTTGCGATGGCCTGAAGCTCGACCGCAAAGGCAACCTCTTCGCCACTGGTCCCAACGGCGTCCTTGTCATCGACAAGAACGGAAAGCATCTGGGAACCATCAATCCCGGAGTCAAAGTCGCCAACGTCGCTTTCGGCGACAACGGGAAGACGCTCTACATGACCTCGCACATGTATCTCACCCGCATTCGCACCAAGACACACGGACTGTAAACCATGCGTGCGCTTCTCTGCCTCATTGCCCTGCTCGTCGCCGCCCCATTGTTGGCAGACGACTGGCCTCAATTTTTGGGCCAGCACCGCAACGGAGTCTCAGCAGAGACAGGTCTCCTCGATGAACTGCCTGCCGATGGTCCCAAGATTCATTGGAAGAAGGAAATAGGCACAGGCTACAGCGCACCTTCCGTAGCACATGGAAAGCTTGTGCTCGCCCATCGGGTCGGCAATCGCGAGATAGTTGATTGCATGGACGCCAAGTCAGGTGAACGTCTCTGGCGTCACGAGTATCCCTGCAACTATCAAGACCCGTTCGGCTACAACAATGGTCCACGCTGCAGTCCACTCCTGACCAAAGACAAATGTTACACCTTTGGAGTCGAAGGCATCCTTCTCTGTCTCGATCTTAAGACAGGCAAGGTCATCTGGGAGCGCAACACCCACAAAGACTGGAACGTCCGTCAGAACTTCTTTGGCGTAGGCAGCAGTCCGATTCTCGAAAAGGGAGCCCTGATCGTGATGGTAGGAGGACAACCCAATTCCACCATGGTCAGCTTTGACGCGGCCACAGGGAAAACCAATTGGGAATCTGTGGGGCAGAAGGACTGGGAAGGGGTCACCAAACTCGGCTGGCCCGGAGAGGCTCCCATGAAATGGACCGGCTATGAAAAGATGGCCTCATACGCCTCACCCATCGCCGTCACCGTAGGAGACAAGCGACACATCCTTTGTTTCGTCCGCCAAGGCATGGTTTCCATTTCCCCCACTGATGGCAGCGTGAACTTCAAGCGATGGTTTCGTCCTCGCGTAAACGAATCCGTGAACGCCATGACACCCATCGTTGTGGACAACCACCTCTTCTTCTCCACCGCCTACTACTCCGACGGCTCTGTAGTCATGGAGGTCCAACCCGACGGCTCAGCCAAAGAAATCTGGAGCACCTATCAGGAACAGAAGAAAGACCGCCGCCACCCACCCTCCATGGAACTCCACTGGTCCACACCCATGCACCGTGATGGCTATCTGTATGGATTCAGCGGGCGCAACGAACCTGATGCAGAATTCCGCTGTATCGAGCTAAAGACCGGCAAAGTCAAATGGACTCGCAACGAACGCTGGGCCAAATACTCTTCCAAGAGTCCCAACGTCTTTGGCCGCGGCTCCATCATTGAAGCAGACAACAAAATGATCGCATTCGGCGAAGGCGGACTCCTTGGGCTCTTCAGATTCAATTCAGACAAACCTGATGAAATCAGCCGCTGGCAGGTTCCAGAACTTCACTACCCCTGCTGGGCGGGCCCCGTACTTTCAGACAAACGACTCTACCTCCGCTCCGAAGACCGACTCATCGCCGTGGACATGGCGAAGTGAGCTTCAGCGATTTAAAAACGTCTCGATCACCTTCAGTTCGCCTTCAGCCACTTTTCTATAATCGAGAGTGCGTGCGAACTCTCGATTCCGTTTCCCCTGTTCCAAGGCAGCTTCCGGTTTCTTGATCCAGTTGACGATTTCAGCACCTGCCGCAACAGCATCCCCCAGAGGCACAATCTCCAACTGCTCCGGAAACGCTTCATGGAACACGGGTAAATCGTAGGCCACCACAGGCAGCCCTGTCGCCAGAAACTCAGTAACAGAAATACCCCACCCCTCTTCGTAGCTTAGACTGACACCAATCCGGCTTTGCGACATGAGCTTCTGTTTATCACCTTCACTCACACCGCCCGTGACGGTCACGTTGGCGTCGATTCCCAACTCCTTAAGCTGCCCTTCCATTTCTTTGCGATGTGGGCCCTCGCCTATGACAACCATGGTGGCATCCGGGCATTCCTCCACGATCCGTTTCCAGAATGCAGGCAGATCGAAAACGCCCTTCTGCTCATGCATCCGCCCGAGAAAGACGACATCGTATTTCTTATCCTCTTTGGTCCCATCAGGGATCTGATCAAAATCAATTCCACAACCTACCTGCAGCGTGGCGCTTTCCTTCACGCCAACGAATCGTTCCAACTCATTCCAATCCTTCGCCACAACATCCGAAATGCACATGACTCCAAGGGCTTTCTTTCGGATCCATCTGACCGCTTTTTTTTCAGTCACCAAAAAAAGTTTATTGATCAACCCCACCCGCTTGGTCTGAGCCCCCAGCACATGTTGAATTTTCACCAACCACGGGCACTTCATCCGCCAGGCCAAAACTCTGGCACACCAGACCTCCAAGATAAACTGACCTGACGCGTAAACCACATCATACCGCTTGGGCATGGGAGAAAAGAAACAGGTGATCGCCCGCCAGAAATAAGCAGGGAAATAGGTCCATGTCTTCTCGATATACTTGGTGGCATTGAACAAACCATCACTGCTGACCAACTCGGACGAGGGCGCCAATTCCGAAAGCTGAGGAAACCCAGCCCTGGCGATATAGAAATCCACTTCATGTCCCTGCGCATTCAGTCCTTCTGCCACAAAGGCATAATGCCGGACCACGCCGCTCACAGAGCGCGAATCATTCAATGCATTGTGGACAATCAGGATCTTCATTCGCCTCGAGCCTTTGATTCGAACCATTCACAAGCTCTTGGGAGAACATTCTCCCAGTGAAAACTGTCCGCCCGTTTCCATGCTGCTTCACGCCATGCCTGATACTGATCCTTCATCTCCAAAGCATCAGCCAGCCGATCCGCCAGTGACTCAGGAGTCTGTTCCTTGGAGACGAGTCCCGTTTCACCATCCAATGTAGATTCGATCAAACCCTCGGCGGGATAAACCACCGTGGGCGTCCCCATCGCATTGGCCTCAATCACGTTGAGCCCCCAGCCCTCACGCTGGGACGTGTGCAGCAGCAAGTGGCTCTCCTTCAAAATTCTGTCCTTCTCTTCTTCTGACACAGGCCCAGTAAAGGTGTGTACATCTGGCAGGACTTCAGCAGCAAGTGTCTTCAACTGTTCTTCCTCTTCGCCACCACCCATGATGGTCAGGTGGGCGTTGATGCCTTTCTTCAACAGCGCTGCCACTCCTTTGATTCCATGATGCACTCTCTTGTTGGGGGCCAGCCTTGAAACCATCACCAGTTTCAATGGTTGCTCCAGCGACTTGGGAGGCAAAGACTCCAGAACACGCGTATCCACTCCATAAGGGATCTGTTTGATGTCCCGAACGCCATGCTCCTTGAGCTTGGCCAAGGTGCAACTGGAAGCCGTGAAAAAAGGAACCTTCCGATAGCCCCAATGTGTCCAGCGTTCCTGAAAGCGACCAATCGAATCCAGAGGCCATGAATAGAACGAACTCCAGATAGGCCCTAGCACTTCATGGATGTAGGAAACATTGTTCGTCCCGCACCAGACAGGCGCAAACCACGGAATGCCATGGTGCTGATCAATCACCAAATCAAACTTGGGCTGAGATCGACACCAAGCACGCGCCTTAATGATCGACGATACCGTGCCACCTCCCCGGACAATTTTCACCCCTTCAATCTCATCCTCTGGCTCGCACCCAGGAAAGGCATGCGTGAACCAATACGCTTCATGGCCCCGCTTCACCAATCCAGCCAGATAAGCCAGCGTGACACGCTCCGCCCCACCCGCGAGCGGGTTCTTCGGATCACGCCAGTTGAGCATTAAGAATCGCATGAAGCGCCAAAACCTCCCCGCAACCACCATCAAGGCTCAAGCTAAATCAGCGAAGGAATCACTTCCTAACCACCCTTCCTTGACTCACCAGCCCCTCTCTTCCAGTTTGACCAAAGAACAATGACAGGGAGAACGACCACACAAATTATCACCATTTTCATTGCAGTCTTGCTAGTCGACATCCATGCAGCACCGGCATCAGGACCAATCATTGAACGTTCCGATTGGCAGCAGTACTTCGATCAGCATGAGGCAACAGGAACTATCGTGATTTCAGATGATCGACAAGGCTTAGGTCAGACATATGTCTTCAATCCTCCAAGAGCCAACAAACGCTACAATCCCGCCTCCACATTCAAGATTCCACACGCTCTTTTTGTTTTGGACGCAGGCATTATCAAGAGTGCTAACGAAACGATTCCATGGGATAAGAAAGAGCGAACCTACGGCCCATGGAATCGTGACCAAACGCTCAGCTCTGCCATCAGCAACTCCACCGTTTGGGTCTTTGAAAAATTCGCCAATGAACTGGGGTCAGAACAAGAGAAGAGCTACCTAAAAAAGATCCGATACGGAAATCAGGATCCCTCAGGCAAAAGTCCGTTCTGGATCAAAGGCAATCTACAGATCACTGCTCTGGAACAGATCGAGTTCTTGAAGCAACTTCATGGAAACAAACTTCCATTCCAGCCAGAGCACCAAGAACTCATCAAGGACATCATTACGATCGAAAGAACTGACAATTCCCTTCTAAGAGCAAAGACAGGCTGGAGCGGAGAAATTGGTTGGTGGATTGGTTGGCTGGAACAACCGTCAGGCCCAATCTTTTTCGCGCTGAACATCAATACCCCAAATAGAGCCAAAGACCTTCCCAAACGCGAAGCAGTGGTCCGGTCCGTGCTGAATTTTTTCCTAAAGAAGTAACCTTCTGCCAATCGCCCCAATTGAGTCACGGGCCATTTCCTTTTCAGGGGCTCAAATGGGAAACAAATATTTTTTCTTAAAATCCCTTGCCACATTTCCGATCACTTATTAGGTTGCGCGCCCTTTGACGGGTGGGTCGATAGCTCAATGGTAGAGCAGCGGCCTTTTAAGCCGTTGGTTCTGAGTTCGAGTCTCAGTCGGCCTACCACCCTCTTTTAGTGAAAAACTCTGGAATTTTCTGATGATTCCAGGGTTTTTCTTTTTCACCAATCCCCTTCAACGGAAACTCCTTGGCACCCTGCCTTGCTCACAGACCGTGGTTCGTGTAGCCCTTGGCGCTCCAACACATGTTTCGTCCCTGCATTGATCTTCACAACGGTAAGGTAAAGCAGATCGTGGGTGGCACGATCGATGACTCTTCGTCTTCCGGCCCAAAGGAAAACTTCGTCTCGGAGCATTCCCCCTCTTGGTTTGCGGAGCTGTATCAGAAGGACCAGCTTACAGGTGGTCATGTGATCAAACTGGGCCCCAACAATGATGAGGCTGCCAAGGATGCCCTCAGCGCCTGGCCCGGCGGACTACAGATCGGCGGAGGTATCACCTCCGAGAATGCTGAATCATGGCTGGAGGCGGGTGCTTCACATGTGATCGTCACCAGCTACGTCTTTCGAGACGGGCACCTCGATATGCACCGCCTTGATGATCTCATATCAAAGGTGAGTAAGGATCGGCTGGTATTGGACCTGAGTTGCCGAATTCGAGATGGGCGCTATCTGGTCTGCACTGATCGGTGGCAGAAGTTCACTGATCTGGAGGTGAATGAGAAGACGCTCACAGAGCTGGCCAGTCATTGTGATGAATTCCTCGTTCACGCCGTGGACGTCGAGGGTCTTTGCCAAGGCATTGACCTCCCCCTCGTGGAGCTGCTTAGCAAGGCATCTCCGATCCCCTGCACCTACGCTGGTGGAGCCCGTTCACTGGAGGACCTCAAACAGGTCTCTGCGATCAGCGGCGGCAAGGTGGATCTGACGATCGGATCTGCCCTCGATATTTTCGGAGGAAATGGCGTCACCTACTCTGAGGTGGTCGCTTTCAATCGCTCAAAATTATGAAATCATATCCCTGTCTCGTCCTGATCATCCTGCTCACCCTCTTCTCAGGATGTGTGACGGAGAAAAAGGGATCTGCAAGCAAATGGAATGCGATTTTCGACGCTGCGTTCAAGGAGAACTATAGCCGTGCTGCACGACTTACGTTGAAAGAGGTCGAGTCAGAGCGCTATCTCGACAAGTCCTACACGGTGTGGCGTTGGTTTGAGACACGATTTGGTTCTTCCCCTGATTATCCAAGGCGCCAACGTGCATTTGGAGAGGCATTGGTGGAGCGATTCAAGAAAGGGTCCCCCAAGGAAAAGCAATTGATCGGTGCCATCTTTGGACATCCGAATGCATCACAGATGGGCTATGAGGATTTCAAGGCCGGCGCCTTGCGATAATTCCTACTTCTTCCGCTTCTTGCTCAGCGCCTTCTTGATGTCGCGGGCTTCGATCTCTGGATCATAGTCGGGATTGGATTCCAGATCTACCGGAGCATTCACGCTCTTCTGCCATGACTGTAGTGCTGCATAGAGTTCATTGCGCTTCTTGGCATTCTTATCCGCCAAGTTCGTGGACTCACCCTGATCCTTCTTCAGGTTGAAGAGTTCCAGTCTTCCGTCCTCAAAATACTCAATCAATTTCCAGTCACCCTTCCGAATCACACTACAAGGGCGTGAGCGAAACAGCGGATCTGGTTGCTCATCCACAACTGCATACGCCTGGAGATAAGCCGGGAAATGCCAAAAGAGTGAACGGCCACCCAGGTCCTTCACCTGCCCTTTGATAAACGGCACAAGACTCACTCCATCCAAGACCTGCCCCTGTGGCAATTTGGCTCCAGTGATCTCACAGAAGGTCGGGAAGAGATCGACGCCAATCATGGGCACTTCAGTCTTTCCTGGTTTCACAACTCCCGGCCAATTCACAAAGAATGGCACACGAATACCACCTTCGTAATAAGTGCCCTTATAACCCTTCAGCGGAGCCATATCGGTTGCAGGTCCATAGCCCCCATTGTCGCTGAAGAAGAAGATCACAGTGTTATCCAATTGATCGGTTTTCTTGAGTTCTGCGACGATCGCTCCCACTCCATTGTCCACTGTTTCAATCATCGTTGCCATGGCCACATGGTTGTGGAGCTTGCCCGGCTTCTTGGCGGCATACTTCGGTTCCAATTCCTTATTGGCATTCAACGGTGTATGAACTGCGAAATAGGTCATGTAGAGCATCCATGGTTTCTTGCCTGCACCACCAATGAACTTCACAGCCTCCTGACTCAATCTGTCAGTAAGATACTCATCCTTGGGAGCGTCTTCCAATCCAGGGGCCTTGGGATGTGGAGGGTAGTAGCCACGCGGCGGGCTTCCTGAGTGAGTGCCACCAATGTTGATATCAAATCCATGTTTGGTTGGGTCGTTGCTTACGTGCCATTTCCCCATGCTGGCCGTGCGATAACCCGCATCATGCAACTGATTGGCCCATGTGCGGATGTCAGGTCGCAATGTATCAGTCCCCGGCACATGATGTAGCCGACGATGCTGCGACTTACCGCGAGGCCCCGTGCCCACATTAAAGATCTCATGTCTCGGTGTGTATTGCCCCGACAGGAGCGACGCCCGCGCTGGTGCGCAATTGGCTGATGCTGAGTAGCCGTGAGTGAAAACCAGTCCCTGATTCGCCAAGGCATCAAGATTGGGAGACTCGTAGAAATCGGACCCCATATAACTCGTGTCCTTCCAGCCAAAGTCGTCGAGGAAAATGAAAAGTATGTTAGGACGTTCTGACGCGGCTGCTGTTTGAACAAGCAACAGTCCCAAGAGGAAAGAGGCGATCGGTTTCATGATGCGAGGATTAGGAAAGTGATTCTTGAGCAGTGGATTGGACACGCTGAACCATGGCTCTCAGTCCATTCTTACGCGTGGAACTAAGATGTTCTTCAAATCCCAGTTTGGAAAAGAGAGCAATCGGATCACCTTTAAGGATCTCTTCCGCATTTTTTCCCTGATAGTAGGACAAGAGAATGGCGACCAAGCCCTTCACAATGAAGGCGTCTGAATCGGCCTTGAGTTCGATCGAGGGAGGTGAGCCTCCGCCTACTTCAGCAATGAGCCACACCTTGGACTGGCATCCACGGACGATATTTTCATCCACCATGGATTCAGAAGGAAGTGAGGGGAGTTTCTTTCCGAGGTCGATCAGGTAACCATAACGGTCATCCCAATCTTCAAGGAATTCAAAGGCGTCCTGGATATCTTCAATACTGGCAATCTGCGACATAAGTCGCACCAGTGATGACACGAAATACGCGCCCGCGCAACGGCTCAAAAATTGTGAATGCTCCGATCAATGATGGTCATGCCCACAATCAGGATCACCACAGGTATGATCATGCTCATGTTCATGCTTAGCCTGTGCCTCACGAGCCTCCTGCGCACTGGTCTTTTCCCAGTCATCAGGGCGTTTCCAGAATTCATCACTACGGCCCCGATAATAGGCATCCAACGAACGATCCATCAGCTCAGCTGTGACCATGGCTTCTTCACCGCTACATGGGTTTTCACCACGGCCAAGAAAGTGATCCACAACCTTTGTGATCATGGGTTGTTGCACGTGCTCAGGAAACGGAATGTCCAGTTCCTGAGGCGGCATGCCTTCGCGCTCCATACGAATCGGCCCATCTTTTAGCAATGGGACAAAGAGACGCCCATTCGCGCCGAAAAGGAACAACTCATCCTGCGGGTCTTCAGTGTCTTCAAAGAGAAATCCGGCAATGGGTTTGAACTTGGGATCACTTGAAGGCCAGCCAACAAAGACCTCATCCTCCGCATCCAGTTCTTCATTGTTTCTGAAGGCCTGCCCTTCCGCGTGCTTGTTGGCACCGAAGAGGAATTGAATCAGGTCCAGCACGTGGCAACCCACATCCATGAACAGACCTCCTCCAGAATGCTCAGCCTGCACCCGCCACGGCCATTCACCCTGATCGTTCTTCTTTGGAGCTGGATGAATCATCCGATATTGAAAGCTGCCTACTTCTCCAAGCAGCCCCCCATCCATAATCTGCTTGAGTTTCTTGAACTTGGGCAACGCACGCCGGTAGTAGGCCACTGTCAATGGAACACCGGCCTCTTCGAAAGCATCGACCATCTCGCGCCCCTCCCATGCAGCACGGGCAATCGGCTTCTCTACATAACAAGGCTTCCCGGCAGCCGCCACCTTCAGCGCCAGCTCCATGTGATTGCCCGGAGGCGTGGCGATATAGACGGCATTGACGTTAGGGTCCTGAATCAGCTTGTCCGCGTCATCATACCAAGCTGCAACTCCATGTCTCTTGGCGTAGTCCTCTGCCTTGGCGCCATCACGACGCATGACAGCAACCAGTTCACTGTCGGGCACTGCGTTAAATGCCGGACCACTCTTCTTCTCCGTGACATCCCCGCATCCGATGATACCCCACTGAACTTTCGTCATTTCGATTTCTCCTTCTTTCCTCCCTTGATGTAGCGGGCGTATTCGCCGGCAATATCAGCATCTTCGGTTGTGCCTTCATGCAGCACGATCCGATGACGCAACATCAGTTTCTTACCCTTTTTCAAAGTGATGGTTCCATCCTCAGCAGTCTTGTTCAGGCTCTTGGTTCCAAATGGATTGGCAGTGAAGAGACCATAGGTGCGTGCGTGCCATGGCGTCGGGTGACGGAAACTGGCCGGATGATTCAGCATCGCCACGCCCAGCGTCTGACCTTCCACACTTCCGTAAAATGAGCACCACTCAGCACGTTTACCCCAAGCAGCCTTGTCCTTGTCTCCCTTGCTGTTGACGATGTGGCCATCCCCTTTGTCTACGGTCATGGACGTCGGGATACGCACATTGAAACCGCAGTCCTTCATATCCTTCAGTGTCACATCACCGTGCTCAGCAACGAGGGTGATGTTGTAATCGATGTAACGCTTCTTCCCTGCTGAACGGAAGACGATCCGACGCGTGTCCGACATCAGTTTACTACCATCAGCACCCACGTAATCATTAACAGCCACGACCGTGGCCTGCTTGGCGTTCGCATCAACCTTCTTGAATTCCCGATGAACCGTTGCCGCCAATCCAGCCAACGCCGTTTTCAGTTTTTCACCAGTCCATTTGCGCTCATGCATGGTCATAGACTCATGCCATGAATCAAAGCCGTTCACTCCCTGATGCCCGAACCAGATTCCGCGATGATGAGGATGATCGTGCTGCTCACCCTCCACTGTCTTCATCGGGTAATGGCGAGTCATATTCTTTCCGCCAGGTCCGATCACCGGATAAAGGAATGGCTTGTTGCCTTCACCAAGGACGTACCGAGTAAAGAGTTTACCATCGAGAGTCACCTCCACACCTTTGTCGCTTTGCTTTACCTGAAAGCCCTTGTCGGCAGCGGTGGAGGAGATCAGTCCACCCAACAGGCAGACGGCGAAGACGAGAGAGAACGATTTTCGGATCATGGAGTTATGATGAAAAAGAAGGTTGGTTCATTCAATTGAGAGCAAGAACTCTGCGCATCTGTCATTTTACTGGCAAGTGTCGGTATAGGCTGATCTGCGCAAGGTTCGCGATTCCTACTTTGCTGGTCCGCAGTATTCTTCTAACGTCGGCCAACTTGTTCCCCATCAAACAACGTCTGTTAATTCTACTGCTGTCAGTTTTCTGGATCATTCCAGTTGCTGCAGGAGAGTTTCCGGCCAAGGCAGTAAAGGTGGTTATCCCCTTTGGTGCCGGTGGTGGTAGTGACACTTTTTCCCGCATCCTGCAGAAAGTGATCAACGACGAAGAACTACTGGAACATCCATTGGTGATTGTGAACGTCCCTGGCGCCGGTGGATCAATCGGTAGCAGACGCGTGGTTCAGGCGCGTCCAGATGGACACACAATCCTATGTCTGCACGACGGGGTCTTCACTGCCCATCACTCCGGCAAGACCCCGTTCGGCTGGAAGTCACTTTCTCCAATCATTGGAACGGGCGTTGCCTCAGAGATTCTTGCTGTTCCAGAGGATTCACGTTTTCAGGATCTCGGGCAGTTGATTCAGGAAATCAAAGACGCGCCTGACACAGTGATCGCGGCGGCCAATCTCGGTGCACCAAGTCACTTTGCGCTTCTGCAACTTGGTTCCAAGGTCGAAGGAGGTGCATTCCGTTTTGTGCAATCAGGTGGAGGCGCCAAGCGCTTTGCTGCTCTTCAAGGCGGTCATGCAGACTGTTCCACATTCTCGGTCGCTGAATATCAACAATTCCGCGCCAGTGGATTAAAGGCCCTCTGTGTCTTCACAAAGGATCGTCATCCTGCGATTCCTGATGTGCCGACCGCGTCGGAGCTGGACATCCCCTTTGTCAGTTCACTCATGCAGTATTGGTGGGCCCCCAAGGGAACACCTCAGGACAGGATTGATGTGTTGGTGGCGGCATTGGAGAAAGCGATGCAACATGAGTTTGCACAACAGCGACTTGCTGAAAGTCACATTCAACCAGTGATTTTAAAGGGAGATGCATTAATCGCTCACCTGACCGAGCAAGACACATCGATCGCGAAGGTCTCCACACGAACCAAGTCGTCGCTTCCGAATTTCGCAATGGGGATTTTGATCATCGTGATCGGATTGGGAATTCTGGCATTCTTTAAGAGGAGCAAGGACAGTAATCGTTCGACAGTGACACCAGAGGCAAAGGTCATTCTCCAGACTCTGGGTTACGCAGGCTTGGTCAGCGTGATTCCATTCTGGTTGGCAACAACGCTATTCCTCAATGCACTAAGCTGGAGCATGGGAGGATTCACAGGAAGCAAAGTCCAGAACGGCATAAAGGCGATCTCATTTCTGATCGGTGCAGTCTTTCTACAATGGCTCTTTACGCGGGTGCTCTTTGTCGACCTGCCTTAGTTCGACTCTTCCTCAGACGCCGCGCTTTTCTTACGTCGCTTCACTGCATCGTTGAGAATGAATTCAATCTGCGCGTTCACACTGCGGAATTCATCCTGAGCCCATTTCTCCATCTCATCCCAGAGCTTGGGATTGATTCGTAGTAGGAATTTTTTGCGCTCAGCCACGAGTTCCCTGCTCCTTTCCACATACAGAAATCGTGTTCAGGAATTCATGCAGTGCCTTTTCCGTCCGTAAACGAAACACTCTGGGCATGAAGCGCCCAAGGAAGAACCAGAGTACCATAAAGCCAAGATACATAACTCCAAAAGGAATCCACTTTGCATCACTAAGTGGAATCTTGGTCATCAGAACCATTCCCTGAATCCCAAAAATCCCTGTCACCAGCGCAGGAGGAAACAAGCGCACAAAGGACGTCAGCCAATTCAGCCCGGCATAGTCACAGCGCAGAGTCACCCGTTCCCCAGACCAGGAAATCGAAACCAGTCCCGCGCCCATCAAAGGCGGCTGCTTGGAACTGCGCATGCCTGGGCTTTCCATCTTGAGAGTTGAGTCCCCTCGTTTCTTAAGTTGGAAACCAAGACCGGTAAGCTTACTCATGGCGATATCCATGGATTTCTCCTGATCACCTTCCAATCGCTGCTTCTCATTGAATTCATCGCTCATCGGTTTCCCTTTCCGCTATCAGCCGTCAGTTCCTTATCCACAATCCGCGCACGGATGTAGGCCACGAGCGTCGCACAAAGAACCAGTCCGACTTCAATGCCCGCACTGACGTAGGTGTAAGCCTTACCATCGATGTCCCTATACACCAGCCCAACCAGTCCCAAGATGAGAATGATGGCACCAACAACACAAAGTCCAATGCCACCAGAGCGATTGATGCGCTTCCAATGTTCTTCAGATTTGTATGACTGAGGGAAACGGACGCCGTAGAGTTTGTTCATAGGTATCCATCCCAAAACCAGGGGCCAGGAAAGCACAAACAGCAACATTCCCACCCCTAGATTGATCCATGCCTGTAATTCCGTGTTCATGATCGTTCATGGTAGATGGCTGATCAGTTGTAGAGCGTGCCGGTATTCACCACGGGCGACGCATCCTTGTCACCACAGAGCACAACCAGAAGATTGCTTACCATCGCAGCGCGCCTCTCGTCATCCAGCTCTACAACGCCACCAGCTGACAAATCGTTCAACGCCATCTCCACCATGCTTACAGCCCCGCTGACAATCTTCTTACGAGCAGCGATCACCGCCTCAGCCTGTTGGCGACGGAGCATGGCTCCTGCAATCTCTGGAGCGTATGCCAGATGAGTAATCCGGGCCTCTTCAACAACGACGCCCGCCTTCGCCATCCGGTTCTGCAACTCGGAGCGCAATTCCTCGATGATCTCATCGTGGCCACCACGGAGCGTCACTTCATCATCTTCTCCATGATCATAGGCATAGGACCCTGCCAAATGTCGGACAGCAGATTCACTCTGCACCTCCACGTAATCGATGTAGTCCTCCACATCAAAGACAGCTTGAGCCGTATTCTCGACATGCCAGACCACAACCGCAGCGATCTCGATCGGGTTGCCCCGCTTATCATTCACCTTGAGCTTGTCCCCGTTGAAATTATGAGAGCGAAGGGAAATCTTCCGCTTGGAGTAGAAGGGATTGGTCCAAAAGAACCCACTTTCAGAAACCGTCCCTACATAACGGCCGAAAAGTATCAGAATACGGGCCTCATTCGGTTGCAGCGTGAAGAATCCAGCACAACCGACGATGGCTGAAATAAAGGTCAAAATAGCCAAAATGACGGCCAAACCAATGTGGATAACGTGATTTGCTCCCGTCACGATCAGTGCAATGGCACCAAAAAACATCGCCAAAACCACAAATAACATCACCCAGCCACTCTTGGCTGTGATCACCACTTCACTCGTCTTCCTATCCTTTTCAGTTGCACTCATCTATCTATCTTTCTTGGTTTGTTTGTAATCGTTTAACATCAATGTGATATCACATTGACATCACCCAATTGATTCGCAAGCAGTTTTTTGGACATTTTTCACTTGTTGGAATGCTGTAACGCCCTACTCTCCCCGTCCCGTCTCGGTCCACGAGTGTGGTTTTCCGAACTAAGGCGGGTTATAAACTGAAACCCCGAAACCAAATCCGGTAGTAGTAGAAACGACGTTTTAGATTCGAAATCACCGGTTCTTCAGAGGCCCATTCAGGGCCGGTTTCCCCCCCTATTAATCAACTGTGACAGCAGTATCCAACCCAATGGAAGAAGCCCTTCGGAGCTATTCAATTAGCTTCTCCGAAGGCCAAATCGTGAACGGCACCGTTATCGAGGTGCGTTCAAAAGAAGTCCTCGTCGACATCGGCTATAAGAGTGAAGGCAGTGTTCCTGCCAACGAGTTCGACGACATCAAGGAAATCAACGTTGGCGATCAGTTCGAAGTGCTTATCGAGCGCTTGGAAGATCGCGAAGGAATGATCCACCTTTCCAAGGAACGTGCCGAATTTGCCCAGAACTGGGAAAAGATCGTGGCCGTTTGCGAAGAAGGCGGCACCATCAAAGGACGCGTCAAGAGCGTCATCAAAGGTGGTCTCCTCGTCAATGTGGGCGTCGAAGCGTTCCTCCCTGCATCGCAGGTGGACATCCAGCCTCCTCGCAACCTCAATATATTTGTTGGTGAGTCCTACGAATTCAAGATCGTCAAGATCAACAAGGAACGCCAAAACATCGTTCTATCACGTCGTGAGCTCATCGAGCAGGAACGTCAGGAACGTCGCTCTGCCCTCCTCGGCGAGATGACACCTGGTGACGTCCGTAAGGGAACAGTCAAGAACATCACCGACTTCGGTGCGTTCATCGACCTCAACGGTCTCGACGGACTCCTCCACATCACCGACATGTCTTGGGGACGTATCAACCACCCATCCGAAATGGTCAAAGTCGGCCAGGAAATCGATGTGGTTGTTCTCGACGTCAACAAGGAGAAAGAGCGCGTCAGCCTCGGTCTCAAGCAGAAGATGGCCAACCCTTGGGACGACATCGAAACCAAGTTCCCTGTCGGTACAAAGATTGCAGGCAAAGTCGTCAACCTCGTTTCCTACGGTGCATTCGTGGAACTCGAGCCAGGCGTCGAAGGTCTTGTCCACGTCACCGAGTTGTCATGGACCAAGCGTATCACCCGTCCGCACGACGTCCTCAAGCAGGGTCAGGAACTCGAAGCAGTTGTGCTCGCAGTCAACGTGGAAGAACAGAAGATCTCCCTCGGCGTGCGTCAGCTCGAGACCAACCCATGGGACTCCGCCCTCGAGAAGTATCCTCCTGGAACCAAGATCAAGGGCAAGATCCGCAACCTCACCAGCTACGGTGCATTCATCGAGCTAGAGGAAGGTATCGACGGTATGATCCACGTGTCCGACATCTCTTGGACACGCAAGATCAACCACCCATCCGAAGTCATCAAGAAGGGCGACGAAGTCGAAGCAGTTGTGCTCGAAATCGACAAAGAGAACCAGCGTATCAGCATGGGTCTCAAGCAGCTCTCCGAAGATCCTTGGGAGAACATCGACTCATTCTACAAGGTTGGTGATCTGGTCACCGGTAAGGTCTCCAAGCTCGCAAGCTTCGGTGCCTTCATCGGATTGGCACATGACATCGACGGACTCGTCCATATCTCACAGATCAGCGAAGAGCGCGTTGAGAAGATCAAGAGCGCACTCGATGTCGGACAGGACGTCACCGCACGCGTCATCAAGATCGATCGTGCAGACCGTCGTATCGGCCTCTCCATCAAGGCTGCTGACTACTCCAACGAACAGCTCGAGGCAGAGCAGGCCGCACTCGACGCCCTCAAACCAGGCGAAGATCTCGTGGCTCTCCAACACGCATTCGACTCCCTCGACGACCTCGTGGCAGACGAAAACGGAGAAGCACCTGCTGCTCCAGCTGCTGAAGAAGAGAAGTCTGAGTAATTCCATCAACCATCCGGTTGAACACAAAGGCGGAACCCAAACCGGGTTCCGCCTTTTTTCTTAAACAGACCAAAAGTCGATATCAGACCTGTTCCCCCCCGCTTACACCCCCAGCAGGCTCACTTCAGGCCGACAGTTGAAGCGCATGCCATGCACATTTCCTACCCCTCGGGTCACGTGAATGCGTCTTCCTTTCCAAGGTATCAATCCTTCTGAAAAAGCAGGATCTGATATGGGAACGAACGGACGTGTGCCAATCACCGGAACGATCAATTGCCCTCCATGGGTATGACCACAGAGCATCAGGTCCCAATCCGCTTCCTCTACGCGTCGCCGTGAATCTGGATTGTGGGACAGCAGAAGCGTCAACGACGCATTCTCATATCTCACATCAAAAAACGCTAAAACATCCACATCATGGTTCCACACATCCCCTACACCGACCAAATTTAGCCGTCTACCCTTCAGACTCAGCTCTTCAGAGCGATTGTGAAGAACCTTGATCCCTGCCTCTTCCAAAATGGAAGCGATGTGACTCGCATCCTTTGGGCCGCCTCTCGGTTTGGACCAATCACCTCCATCGTGATTTCCCAAGCATGCGTAGACAGGTGCTCTCTCAGACAGTCGCGACAGACTCTCGCGATAACGACCTGCATCAGGAAGCGCCCATGACATGAAATCACCAGTCAGGCAGATCAGATCCGGTTCCTCTTCAAGTCCAAGCCCGATCGCATCATCAATCATTTCAAATGGCACTTCATCGGATGCATGAAAATCTGAAAGATGAAGAATCCGGATTCGCCGATCTCCCTCAGGCGCTGAAGGAAGCGTCTTATGGGTGACCTCAAACCAATCAGGTTCAAGGTATCTCATATAGACCCATCCCAGACCGACGCCAGAGATTGAAACGCCCACCAACCAGAGAAATTTTCTCCGAGAAAGCGTCAGTAGCTTCTTGATACCTTCTTTCATGTGAATGCCCTCAGACAGAGGACATTACTCACTTCTTTATGAGTTTCAATGCCTCGGCCGCGAATCGCCGGCCCAACTCTTTGTAGCCTTCACCTGAATAGTGTAGATCGTCTTTAATCTCTTTGCCCCGGCGATTCTTTCCGTCGTTCAAATCATCCGTATCCACCCACGCAAAGCGCGGATTTGACTCTGCCACTTTTACCTGAATATCGCGTATCATGGTCCAGTGCATGTAACGCTTGTTGGTCATGTCAAAATCACTCAATCGGCCAATCACAAATCCCACATCCTTACGTCCCAAGTCGTCACTGAGTTGTTTATGAAGCGCGACCAGACTATTCTCATACACGCTCCCCCATTGGCGGCTGGCATCATTCTCACCCTGCATCCAAAAGAACGTCACAGACGCCAGCTTCTGCCCCTTTGCCGCTGCATTCACCTTGGCCATCAATCGATCATAAAGATCGCCTCGTTGCTCTGGCTTTTCTCCGTTTGGCCCCACCCACTTTTTATACCAGCGCATGATGGGCTGCCCGCCTTTGGCATCCTGGACCACGATGACATTCTCCTCGCTAAATGCCTTCTCGACAGCAGGCGTAAAGGCCTCGTCAGGACGGTGACCAGCCATGTTTGACTGACCGGAAAGGATAAACAGATGCTTACCTTCTTCCGCCATGGAAGAAGACATCACTGACAAGAACAGAACGACAACAAGCAGGGATTTCATGGAGGAGTTATCTCTCAAAAAGACACATCATGACAAATCCAGAATTCTAAGACCTTGACCATAAAACGCAATGTGTCATCTTTGACACACGATGGCAACAAACCTCAAAATTGATCAAGACCTGCTGGAAGAAGCATTGGAAATAGGTGGATTTAAAACAAAGAAAGATACGGTCAATGAAGCGCTAAAGACCTTCGTTTTACACCGCAAGCAATTGCAGATATTGGATCATGAGGGTGCTTTTGATGACTTTAATCAATTCGATCACAAGAAACACCGTCAACGGAAATGAACACCATAGCCGACACTTCGATTTGGTCCTTGTTCTTCAGACGAAAGCGCAGACAGCGAAGCCCAGAGGTCACCATTTTCAGAGAGCTTATACAGACCGGACAAATCTCACTTCCAGGAATTATCAAGCAGGAGCTCTTATCTGGAATTCGTGAAGAAACGCAGTACCAAAAACTCAAGGACTTGCTTTCGAGCTTCCCTGCTCTCCTTGCTACTGAAGAAGATCACATTCTGGCATCACTTTATTTCAATCAATGCCGACGGAAGGGAATTCAAGGCAGCTTTGTTGATTTTCTGATCTGTGCACAATCTACAAACAATCAGATGATGATCCTAACTACAGACAAGGACTTTGACAGCTATGCCAAAGTCCTCGATTTGCATCTTCTGAAGAAGAACTGATCAATCAGCCGCTCACTCAGGAACGGCGTTGATCGTATTGTAAATTTCGCCTCGGACGAGTTCGCCATCGGCCGCATCCAGATTGTATCGAATGCGCATCTGCATTACTTCCTCTACCTTGTCCAAGTGCAGGAACACGGTCTTGCCATCCTTGGAGAGTTTCACTGATTTCACTTCAACCGGTTCTCCACCAAATTTCTGCTGACGCTTGTCTCCGATCTCTTTGCCGGGCTCTTTGACCGAATACATCTTGGAGCCGTAATTCTGGCTCCAAAGGTAATCCCACTGATCTACAGCATAGCTCTCTGGATCTTCGGCGAACTCTCGATCAAGCGGCTCAGTAAAGGTGAGTTGCAGTCCGTTTGACTTCACTTCCAACTCTTTTGGGAGGTAAACCTTCTTGCCTGTGTAGCGCACGCGATGAAAGGCTCCGAAACGCGCTCCACTGGATTGCCAGACACGGAGCCCCGCCAGATAGAGCTGTCCATCAAAGGGACTGAAACGCCCTCGCATGACACCTGAATCAAAGTTGAGTGGGAGCTGGGCCACACCACCCTGCACCTGGCCATCCACTTCTTCCATCAGCACTTTGAACAAACGGCATTTGCCATAGCTGGTGTGAAGCATGTCTCCCTTGAAAGGGCCCCATTTGTCACTAGTGACCCAGACCTGTCCACCACTGGAGTTATCCACCTGATGTGGCAACCAGCAGAGCGGCTTGTCATAGTCAGCAGGAGGCACCTCCGTGTGTGCCGTGTAGAGGTGACCGTAGAATCCTCCTTCTTTGACGAGATTGAGGCGCGATGATGGAACCCAGTTGCCTTCATTGTCGCTGGAAGTCAGTTCATTGTTTGGTCCTACGCTCATTCCATTCGGAGCGCGATGCCCTGTGGCCACTACATCCAGTTTCTTTCCATCAGCAGACACACGAACCATACATCCGTGATGAGGGACTTTGGCTTCGCGTAAGTTTCCGCCTTTGATGAAGTAGAAGTTACCTTCTGTGTCGGTATCGAGATTCAGGCAGAACTCATGGTAGTGAGGGCTGATGGAAACGTCGTTGTTGAAGTTCTCATAGAAATCCGCCTCTCCATCGTTGTTCAGATCTTTGAAACGGGTGATCTGATCACGGCCAAGAACATAGATCTGGTCATCAACCACCTTCAGCCCCAATGGCTGAAAAAGCCCCGTTGCGTAACGCTTCCAATTCAGTTCTGAAAGATCATCGTCCACGCCATCGACGATCCAGACATCGCCCGTGACTGAGCACAGGGCCACACGTCCATCACTGAAGAAATCAAAGCCACTGCAGCGGATCCAGCTGTTCCATGGATTCTGCTCAGGCACTGTAATCGTATCCACTACGTAGGCCTCTTTGTCTGCCCCACGACGCCCCTTGGTCACAACCTTCTCGGTCCACAGTGCAGGACCTCCTGATGTCAGTTTGGCAAAGTCCGGAGCCTTGTAGTTTCTCTTGGATGCCTTATCCAAAACCTTCTCCCAACGAATGGAATTTCCACCGCGACCAACACCCACTGAGACGACGAATTCCAGTGGCTTGTCAGATGCCGGCACAGGCACCACCAATGCCCCGTGACGAACCTCCACCTTCTTCACATCACCAGAGGTGAAAGCAATAATCCATTGATCCATCTTGGATCCACCAAGCCAGGCTGTATCGCCCCTACTGAGTGCATCGCCCCGTTTATCGCTGGCGATCTTCACATAGCGTTTCTCTTTCGATGGGCCCACTCGGAAATGGCGGTCGATGAACATCACACCTGCAGCATCGTAGAGTCCGTGCGTTTCGAGAACGTTCCTTTCGCCAACGCGGTACTGAAAAACAGTCTGATCACCATGACGGTAAAGACCTTCATAATGCGCCTGCGAATCAGGCAATGGTCCGTAGCCGACAGTCTCACCCTTCCACTTTGGTCGTGGATCAATCAGACTCCCTTTCGAATCAGACCAGCCTGGGCCATAATCTGTTCCAAAAATTTTAATACCGCGCGGTTCAGCAACACCCTCCAAACCATCACGTCCAACCGGTAGGCGCAGGAACGAACCATCCCATGCGTAGGCCACGCGCAACATCTCCGTATCAAACGTCAACGCAGCGCGGCTATCGTGGCGACTAGTCCCAAGCGGAATTGAGATTCCTTTCAAAGCAAGACTGGCACCCTCGCGACGACGGGCGTCGTTTGCCCATTCCTTGAGCCCGCCTGAGTAGAACGGACCGATGTCCATCTTGTCCCAAAGCGTGGAACTCACGACCTTGCCTTTCGTCTTACCGAGACTTTTCACGACCGGGTCTTTGATCTGCTTGAGCTTGGCTTGAAGCTTTCCATCCAATTCAGCAATGGCCTTCTTTACCTCAGGCTTGTTGCTGTTGATGAGATTCTCAGATTCCGCGGGATCATTCTTCAGGTCGTAGAATTCGTCACGGTCGCGGTTCTTGTAGTCACGCACGAGTTTCCAGCGATCCGTGCGCCATGCCCGCATATCCGTCTGTGATTGGTGTTTGGTGCTGTATTGACCGAAGAAGTCATTTTCCCAATCCACCGGTACGGCTCCTTTGAGCAAAGGTGAGATATCACGTCCGCGCAGTTTCCATTTCTGATCCTGTTTGATTCCTGCCATCCCGAGGAACGTCGGAAACCAATCCAGATTGGAAACAGTCGAATCCACCACGGTACCCGGTTTGATGACGCCCGGCCAACGAACGAAGGTTGGCACCTTGATGGAAAGGTCATACATGTTGGGACGCTGCCCTCGTGGAATGTTGGGATTGGTGACCTTGGGCTGTGGCTTCAGGATCCAATGTCCATTTCCCTTATGCCAGATTCCGTTGTGCCCCATGTTGTAGCCGTGGTCACTTGAGAAAATGACAATGGTGTTGTCATCAATTTTCAGTGTTTCCAACTCATCAAGAAGCCTTCCCAGATTGCGATCCACACCACGCACGCTGGCAAGGTATTCGCGTGTCATCCTCTTCAACCGCTTGAGATCGAGATCAGGATATCCCGGGTTCGGCACCTCTGTCTGTTCGTCAGTAAGATTCTTGAATGGTGCCCAGTCCTCTTCGGCCACAGGTAGCCAAGCGGCATGAGGCGCTCTGTGATGCACAGCGAGGAAGAATGGTTCGTCCTTGTTATCCCTCAGAAACTCCAGCGCCAGATCCGCCATCACATCAGTTGTGAGCCCTTCGATCGTCCCTTCCTTGCCGTCCTTTTCGATTGCGGGGTTTTTGACCTGAAAACCGCCCTGACGATTTCCTGCAAACCACTGAAAGCCAAACTTGGTCGGATGTTTGTCATCAGTGAGCCCAAGATGCCATTTGCCAACCAAGCCAGTCTTGTAGCCTGCTTCAGAAAGAACTTTTGGAAAAGTCACCCACTTGTTGGGATCCAGTCCGTGTTCCGGCTCGCGACGTGGATGGATCCAGTCCGTGATCCCAAGTTCGGAACCGTAGCGACTCGTCATAAGACTGCCACGTGAAGGGCTACAGACCGGAGTCACTGTAAAGGAATTCAGCAGATTCGCGCCCTCCTTGATCAATCGGTCCATATTCGGAGTATTGGCATGCGGATGTGCGTCAGGATGACCACTCACGGTGAAGGTCGCCTGATCATCCGTGAAGACGAAGAGGATATTGGGACGTTTGCTCTTGGCGGCTGCAGCCGAAAGAGCAAACACGGTGGCTACGATACAAAGCAATCGTAGGGTAAGATTACGAATCATCATGACTGTTTCTGTTCTAAATCGTGGAAAGGAACAGGTCTTTTACGTTTTTTTACCCCTCAGATTCAACTCTTTGCGATATCTGACTCATTTGTCCCTACTATCTATGGAAAACGGTAAGACATACGCCAAGATCCGGCGAGTCCGTGGTCTTGTTTACTCTTGAAAATAGGCCGATCCCTGAAAGGTTTCCCGCTTCGCAGGACTGGGCTCGGCTTCCCCTCAATTGAGTCGGGGCCTCATGAAACCGAATAGAAGTAGAACAACCTGCGTCGATGCGCACCTCTATGACTCATCTGAAGATGAATAAATTTTGGTCACCCAAGCTGATTGGGCTGGCTGCCGCTGTCGGATTGACGTTTTCCCTGACAGCCAAAGACTCCTCCCTGCCCGACTTCAATAAGGACATTGAGCCACTGTTGGTGGAATACTGCTACGACTGTCATGGAGACGGAGCGGACAAGGGTGGTTTGGAAATGGATACCTTCGAATCACTCGATGCCCATTTCAAGGATCACGAAATGTGGCTGGCCGTCTGGGAAAACCTCAGAGCTCAGATGATGCCGCCTTCCCGCAAGCCTCAACCAACTGCTGAACAACGCGAATTACTCTCCCGCTGGATTGAGCGCAAGGTCTTCAAGGTAGATCCCAGCAATCCTGACCCAGGCAGAGTCACCTTGCGTCGCTTGAACCGAACGGAGTACAAGCATGCTGTCAAAGATCTGCTCAATGTGGACTTCGACGTGAATGAGGAATTCCCTCCTGATGACACAGGCTATGGATTCGACACAATCGGTGATGTGCTCAGCATTTCTCCATTGCTGATGGAAAAATATGTCGATGCCGCACAAACCGTCATTGCAAAAGGCGTTCACACTTCAGGTCCTTACATCCCGACCGAAAAAGTCTGGGGAACCATGTTTAAAACCAAGGACAACAAACATGATGCAAGGAACCTATCATTCGATCAGGAAGCCCTCTTGGAAAGAATCCACACGATCAAATACAAGGGTGAGTATGAGATGAACGTCCGCTATGAAATCCGCGGATCCAAAGAAGCCACCAGTCACACAGCCCTGCTTGAGGTCTTCGTCAACGGAAAGAAGATCAGCGATCGTCATCTCGGATGGGACAACAGTCGCAATCTGAAGCTGCCGGGAAAAGGCTATCTCAACGAAGGAAAAAACACGCTCGCCTTTAAACTGACTCCCAAAGGCAAACCAGAGGAGGGCGAAGGACGCTTGGAACTATACGTGCATCAACTCGATCTTGTCGGACCATCAGATGGCAGCCATCGCATCTACCCCAAGGAATACTACACCTTTTTTCCCGATGGCCCTGCTCCAGCTGACAAAGAAGGACGTCGCGCATACGCTGAGAAAATCATCAAACCATTTGCCACGAGAGCGTTTCGCCGCCCTGTTGAGAATGGAATGCTCGATCGATTGGTGACCATGGCTTTGAAGACTGCTGACCAACCAGGCCAGAGTTTCGAAAAAGGAATTGCCCACGCCTGCACCGCAATCCTGGCATCGACCCGATTCCTGTTCCGTGCAGAGATCCAACCCGAACCCAACAATCCGGCAAAGATTGTTCCGGTGGATGAGTTCGCATTGGCTTCCCGTCTGTCGTTTTTCCTTTGGAGTTCCATCCCTGACAAACAGCTGCTGGACTTGGCCAGCGAGGGCAAGCTCAGAGCGAACCTCCGGCCTCAGGTGGATCGCATGCTGAAGGATTGGAAATCTGACCGATTCATCGAGAACTTCGTTGGACAATGGCTTTCCACAAAAGACGTTCTCCTCACGACGATCGATCCAAGACGCATCCTCAAGACCCGCGATAGCCGCAAAGCCTATGGCATCTTCAATTACAACGCCAAACGCGGAATGAAGGCGGAGACGGAAATGTTATTTGAATACCTCCTAAAAGAAGACCGCCCCGCTCATGAATTCCTGAATGCCGATTACACATTCCTCAACGATGCCCTAGCCAAATTCTATGGCATCGATGGCGTCAAAGGCCGTGAGATGAGAAAGGTGTCCCTGAAACCGGAGCATCATCGCGGAGGCATCCTCACCCATGCCAGCATGCATGTTGTCACTTCCAACCCGACTCGCACATCTCCGGTAAAACGCGGCCTGTTTATCTTGGAAAACATACTCGGCACCCCCGCACCACCTGCACCACCCAACGTCCCTGAACTTGAAGAAGCCGCCAAGGGTAAGAACAAGAAGGTAATGACCATGCGTGAACTGATGGTGATTCACCGCGAAGACCCCATGTGCGCCAGCTGTCACGCTCGCATGGATCCGATCGGACTCGCGATGGAGAACTACAATGCTCTCGGATTGTTCCGCTCCGAAGAGAATGGCAAAGCAATCGATCCTTCAGGAAAGTTGATTACAGGAGAGGCCTTCAAAGACATCAACGAGTTGTCAAACGTCCTAGCCAACGACCGCCGAAAGGATTTTTACCGGTGCCTTACAGAGAAGCTCCTCACCTACGCCATCGGTCGCGGTATGGAGTATTATGATATGCCCACCATGGACGCGATCGTCTCTGAGATGGAGAAACAGGGCGGCTCCATGAAGGCACTGCTCTACGGAGTGATCGAAAGTGCTCCTTTCCAGAAACGCCGAGGCGACGGCGACCGTCTCCTTTCCGAAACTCATAATTAAATAACTTTTTGTCCAAGATGTCCGTTGTAACACCTTGAGACTGTTAGAAACCGATCAAGCTGCAATCCATGAATATGCAAACTGACAGAAGACGTTTTTTGAAAGGCATGGGAGCCCTCGTTGCCCTGCCTGCGTTTGAAACCTTCACCACCTCCAAAGCAATGGCCGCCGCCAGTCAGAATCTGGCCACCAGCGCGACCGGAGCTCCTATCCGCACTGCATTCCTCTACGTTCCCAATGGCGTGATCAGAGACCGTTGGTATCCACAAGGCACAGGAAACGACTTCAAGATTGCCGAATCCATGAAGCCTATTGAGGGCTTCCGCAAGGATTTCCAGATCATCTCTCAGTTCGAACATAAGAACGGCTGGGCAGGCTCTGATGGCGGTGGAGACCATGCGCGTGCCAATGCCACGATCCTCACGGGCAGGCGCCCAAAAAAGACCTCAGGAGCTGATATCAAGCTCGGCATATCCATCGATCAGGTGATGGCCAATCACATCGCCGAACAGACACGCTTCTCGTCACTGGAGCTTTCCTGCGATGGCGTCCGCAAATCCGGCAGTTGTGATTCAGGCTACTCTTGCGCCTATCAATACAACCTTTCTTGGCGTTCCGAAACCACACCACTCGCTCCGGAATCCAATCCGCGCCTCGTATTCGAACGCCTCTTCGGCAGCGGCAAAGCCGGCGAACGTCAGCGCAATTACGAGATCCGCAAGGCTCAACAAAAGAGCATCCTCGACTTCGTCATGGATGACGCGCAGTCACTAGAAAAATCTCTGGGACGCAATGATCAGCAGAAACTCGACGAATACCTCACCGGTGTCCGCGAGATTGAGAAACAGATCGAGAAAGCAGAGCGTTTCGGCAAACTTCCTGACCCTGGAGTTGATGCCCCATCCGGCATCCCCAGCTCATACCGCGACCATATACGGCTCATGTTCGATATGCTCACACTGGCGTTCAAGACTGACTCGACCCGGGTCAGCTCGTTCCTTCTCGCCCATGATGGAAGCAACCGCAATTTCAAGGACATCGGTGTTTCCGAAGGCCATCATTCACTTTCGCACCATCAGGAAAACGCACACAAGATGGACCTCTTGGCCCGCGTGGATAAGTTCTACATGGAGCAATTCGCTTACTTCCTGGACCGCCTGAAAAAGACAGAAGACGTGGACGGAAAGTCACTCCTGCACAATTCTCAAATCGTCTACTGCAGCGGCCTTTCAGATGGCAATCGCCACCGCCACAACAACCTGCCTGTAATCGTGGCAGGAAACGCCGGTGGAAAGATACAGCCTGGCCGACACACTGATTTGGGAGAAACCACTCCTATGACCAACCTTTATGTATCCATGATGCACAAGCTCGGCATTCAGGAAGGTTCCTTTGGAGATTCCAACGGTGAAGTCTCCTTCATCTAAAGGGTAATCACCAACCCAACTCCCAACAGTCCCTCAAAAAACGGGTTAAAGGCTCCTTCCTACGGAGCCGATAGCTATGAAAGTGGTATCGCGTTGATCGGATGAGTGCCGACGGAGCCATTCCGAAACCGTCCGATCAATTGCAGTATCGTTGCCGCTATAGCCTAAAGAGACATGCACCCGATGATGACGAAAATCAGAGGAATCCTGCTGGTCGACGACGATTCAGGGATCAACCTCATTCACCGAACGATCATTGAGGACAGCGGCTACGGAGAGTTGATCAAGGTAAGTGAGTATCCAGAGGAGGCATTAGAGGTTCTAGGGTCTGTGGCTTCAGGAGAAGTCGGATCAGATGAATGGTTTCCATCCATCGTTTTCTTGGACATCAATATGCCTGGAATGAACGGGTTCCAATTCATTGAGAAGTTCGAACAGTTCCCCCCTTCATTTCGTGATGAGATATCCATTGTGATGCTGACCACGTCCCTCAACCCAGCAGACTTGGAAGAATCCACGGTTCACAAAGGGGTCAAAGCATTCGTCCCCAAACCCCTTGATATGGAAAGCTTCGCAGAAACTCTTGAGGACATTTTCTAAGAAACTGAAGATTCGCTTTCGATCGAATTCTTCAAAACACCTCGAGAGAGGGCGTTCTTGAATCCCTGTCGGGCATCGTCAAAGAAGGTATAAAATACAGGCACCACCAGCAGTGTCAGTAGCGTGGCGGTCGTCATTCCTCCAATCAGCGTCAGTCCGAAACTCTTGTAACTCATACCGATCTCCGAGGGCTCACTGACCGTAAGAGGCAACATCCCAATAATCGTCGTGGTGGCCGTCATCACAATCGGACGAAAACGCCTGTCAGCAGCCGTCAACAGAGCCTTGCTACGCTCCATTCCCTCACGCCTGAGACGGTTCACGTAATCGATCAACACAATCCCATTGTTCACCACCACACCGATGAGCAGGACGATTCCCACCACACCCAACATATCCATGTCCTTGCCCGTAATATAGTGAATCCATGCAACACCAATACTCGCCAAAGGAATGGTAAGGATGACCGACAATGGAAGGATGAAGCTCTCAAACAAAAATCCCATCAGCAGATAGATGAACAGGACCGACATCATTCCTGCAAACTGCATGCTCGCCAGGTCCTCGCTCTTCACCGGTGGCTTGATGTCACCGAACTGAACCCCTTCAGGCAACTCGATCAACTGCTGCAGACCGATCAGCATTTCCCTTGTCTCCTTCTGCCCCTCTTCTTCAAGTTCAAGAGTGATCGAACGCGTCACACGGCGGCCCCGACGATTGATCCCCCTCGCAGAGTTCAACAGCTTCACTTCAGTCAGAGCATCCACAGGCAGGAAGCTCCCTTCCTGTGCCGGAACCCAATAATCATTCAAGGCATGAAGCGAATCCCGGTCATCTTCTTCAAAGCGAACTCTCACAGGAATTTGCCGGCCACCTTCACTATATCTAGGAAGCGTACTTCCGCGGAGTGCATAACCCACCACGCCCGCCAGCGTCTGGGGATTCACCCCTGCTGACTGGGCCCGGTCACGATCCACCACCAAGGCAAGTTCGTTCGGCGAGGTATCATTTCCCTTTCGCATTCCAAGCACTCCAGGAACTGCTGAAAAGATTGGTTCCAGCTGCTCTGCTACATTCTCCAAGATGTCCGGATCTTCTCCCTGCAACAACACACGGTGCGTCGCATCACCTGAGCGTTCCTGATTCTGGTTCTCATCCTTGTAGTAAAGTTTCACCCCTGCGGTCTTGGGCAACGCCTTATAAATCTTGGAACCCACCTCTTTGGCTGTGTAAGGCCGGGTCTTCCTCTCCTTATCCATCCAGCCTTCGATGCGGCCCCCATTGCGACGGTTCATCACCATGAACCCGGACATCACATATTCATTGGTATGTTGCATCAGCACCTGCTCGGCTTCCGCAAACCACGCTGACGTTTCCTCAAAGCCATACTCCTTGGACATTTGAACGCCTATACTGAAGGACATCTGATCCTCTTGTTGGGTCTGAGCCATCTCGACCTCCTTCCATGCCACCTTGAAGGTCATCACAAAGACAAACATCAGAATCACGACCAGCTCCAACCGATGTTTCAAGGCCACAGCCAGCATACCGTGATAACCGCGTCTCAGATTCCCAAACACCCATTCATAGATCAGCTCAGTGAATCGATGAATCCCATCGACGACTCTCCCCATAACCCCTTTCTTAACACTGGCGTCGCCCTTCTTCTTATCCGAAGAAGTCAGATAGACGCTTAGAGGAATGAACATCAATGCAACGAACAAGGAAGCCAACAGCGACACACAAATCGGAATGGATAACCTAAGTAAGAAAAATTTCCCTTCGCCCTCCACAAGCGACGCAGGAAGAAAGACCACCACAGTCGTCAGTGTTGCCAAAGTGATGGCCAATGCGATCTCACTTGCGCCTCGAATACTGGCTTCTCTTCGCGAAAGTCCCTCTTGTTGAAGCCTGAGAATATTCTCCGCCACCACCACGGAATTATCCACCAACAGCCCGACGCAGATAACCAGCCCAAGAATGGTCAGGATATTGAGACTCTCCCCCCAGAAATACATCACCACCAATGCCAGCAACAGGCAGAGCGGAATGGAGAGTGCAATGATCACCGTCAGACGAAACTGCCTCAGGAACACATAGAGGATCAGTGCTGCAAATATCCCACCGATCTTTCCATTGTTCATCAGACCGCCCAATGACTCCTCGATGATTCTTCCCTGATCGAAAAAGGCATGCATCTCGATCCCCTCCAAGCGAGGGTTCGCCTTTAATCCTTCCAAGGTCTCTGCAATACGCCGGGAAACATCGACTGTATTCGCATCACCTTCCTTCCGGGCGATCAAAGCCAATGCCGGACGTCCATTAACTCTAACCGCAAACTTATGATCTGGTGGCTCGTATTTGACCGTGGCTACATCCTTCAATTTCAAGCGATCCGTAATCTGACGGTTCCTCAAATCATCAACCGAGTCATAGCGCGCCACTGAACGTAGAAGATACTTCTTCCCTGACTCTCGGACAGTTCCAGACGCCATACTGAAATTGTCACCACTGAGCTGCTGAGATAGCTGATAGATATTCAGACCGAAGGCGTCCGCCTTCTGCTTATCCACCTCGATGATGATCTCGTTCTCCCTCAGTCCATCAGAGCTGATCGAAGCCACGCCATCGATCCTGGAAAGGGGTAAGAGGACTTCTTTCTGAATCAGATCATAGTAATCACCATAATTGGGATCCACCATGATCCCTACCGCGGTCAGCGGAATACCAGACATGTCGTGCTTATGAATGAAGGTTCGCTCAACATCATCGGGGAACAGGAGCTTGGCCCTTTCGACACGGTCCCTCACCTCACGGTAGGCCACATCCATGTCGGTCCCCTGCTTGAAACGCAGATTCACACTACAGTTACCACGACCGCACCACGTATTGATCCCATCAACTCCACGAACCGTGCTCAGTTCCTCTTCAAGCGGAAGACCAATCTTCTCCAACACCTCACGCGCTGGCGAATCACGCCATGGCACATTGATGCTCATACCGGGGAACTCAAAGCCCTTGGGAAAGGTCTCCAATGGAATCCCCACACTTGCGATCCATCCAACGACGATCATCCCAAGCAGGATCACGAATACGGTCACCTTGCGCTCCAAAGAGAAGCGCGTCAGCGACCCAGCCATCTTTCCGGCATTATCGTGATCCATGGGAAAGAAAGAGTGTGCCTTCAGAAATGAATTTGTCCAACTCCCAACAAGAAGGAAGGTGAATAAGCGAACCCACAAAAGAAAAAAGGCGAAGAGCATTTAGCTCTTCGCCTTTCTGAAAGATATACTGAGACCAATTATTCACCTACTTCTGGAAGCTCCAGAAGCTCAGGAGAGGTCCACCCAGAAGCACGGTCACGCACGCCATCCAGAGCCTTCTCTACATCATCAGCAGTGATCTTTGGCGCTGCATTTCCCCACTCCTCATTCTCTCGAAGGTAATTGATGAGATCAGCAAGTTGATTATTACTCCAAGCCAACTGCTTACCCATTGCAGGCATAACTAAATTCCATTGAGTTCCCTTGACCTCAATAGGTCCCTGAACTCCGTGATATACGATCTTTGCCAAGCGGTTGATACCTTCACCCGTAACCCATTCGGATCCAGCAAGTGGAGGTGCAACACCTACCGCACCAAGACCAGTTCCCTGATGGCATGCTTTGCAAGCACCATCATAGAGCAATCTTCCTTTTTTATTACCTCCGGGTGCTGGATTCAACTTCTCAATCATTTCAACCGAAAAATATGGCTCATATACCTTGGCATTGGCACCACCGCCTTTGCGCTCAAACAGCATCCCGCCCAAAAAGACCAACACTGATGTAAGAACAAATACCCAAAATGGGGTTTGTAAGCTCTTTGCAACCGGAAGGTCGCTACTTGTTTGATTATCGTTGCTCATTACTTCTCAAGGATGGCAACGGCAGGAGCCGCATTGGTTTCAGCTGGTGCAGCCTTCTTTGGCTGCGGCGGCATCGGTGCCGATGGCAAAGGAGTCGAGCTGTTGAGGCTCAGCAAATAGGCAGCAAGGGTTTTACCCTCCTTACGGGGGACAACCACTTCGTCAGAACCAGGCTGATGCGAAGCAGGCAAAGCAGCCAACTCTTCTGCGGTAAACTCTATGGCGTTTGCTGCCGCAACTGTGTCCTTCTTCACTCTTTCAAAGAGATAAGGATAATCAGGCATCTTGGATCCGCTGACCACTGAAGCTGGATAGTAGAGGTGTTTCAAATGCCACTGGGCATCTGGAAGGCGTACTCCTACATTGGCCAGATCAGGACCGAGTCTCTGTGAGCCGAGTTGCACAGGATGTTCGTAAAGGTAATCAAGTGCTACTGAACGGCGAACACCCCAACCTCTTTCAAGATCTGCACCTGATGGTCTTAGAACAAAACCAATCTCAGCTGTTTCATCACCGCGCATCAACTGTTTCTTGATCAACTCGAATGATTCCAAATTGATGCCAGTTGCGATGGTTGCGGGAAGGTTGTTCAGCATCGTCTCTGCTGCCTTATCTTCAAATGCGGGATTTGCGTATTTGAGGGCCTGTATCATGGACGGTGTCACTGGCGCCTTCTTCAGTACTACGTCCAAGACAAAACCCGTTTGATTCACCTGCTGGCTGTGGCAATAGACACATCCGTTGGCGCGATAGACATCGGCACCTTGAGCAGCTTCACCAGGGCGTTTTCCCGGATAAATCCCACCGGTCTTTTCCTGATGCGGTTGCTGCACCCCAAGTTGCATATGGGGAAGAAAGACTGAGAACCAGATGGTGCCGGCCATACAGGCAAGCACACCAACGAAAACGTACGGAGCGTGTTTCATTATTTGGCCTCCCCTGTTGTAGGTTTCAAGAGTCCCTTGATGCATGGGAGGCAATGTGACCCGTAGGTCTTCCAGAGCATCAGGATCTGTCCGAGGAACAAGAGAACGGCAGATACTAGAATCGCCAGCTCACCCAAAGTTCGGAGTCGAATAAAATTCGTGGTGAAGTTGGAAACGTCCACGAAGGAAATACCGGAATCGTGGAGGCGCGCTCCCTGAAGAAATCCACCAATGATCATTGGAACGCAGAACAGAGCAATTCCAGCAATGGCGACATTGATCTGTAATCCGCCAGCGTTTGGTGAAGCATTCTTGTCATCAAGCACACGAGGGAAAGCAAGGTGCATGATTGAGAACATCACCAATCCAAAGAAACCGAAGAGCAGGAGCATATCAGCCCCTGGACCAAACAGACTCAATCGGGTGGTGTCAGCAATATCAGCAAACGGCTTGGCCGAAGTAGCGTCGCCTGGGAGGAAAATCAAAAAGAAGCTGAAGACATTGTTGATCGTCTCAAGCAATGGACCAACCACGATACAGGCAACCGAAAGCACAAACATATGAGCGCCAAAGTAAGCCGCCTTCAAAGATGCATTCTTTTTGATTTCAGGAAGGACTCCCTTACAGGTCTGATGGAGGTTCGCAATGATCAGAACCAGAGGCGCAATCAAAACCAAACTCGCTGCCGAACTTAGTGCTGGCAACCATGCTGGAACAGGTGATCCCTGAGGAACACCAGTTAGTGGTGCAAAGACCAGAAGCAACCAAAATGCAGTCTTGGCATAATTCGAACTGTAGAGAGCTCGTCCTGTGAGGTGAGGCACCAGATAGAAGATGGCTCCCAATCCGATAAAGCCGAAGAAGACCAAGTAAAGATTGGCTCCGAACCACCATGCAACCACCGCTTGCATCACTCCATGAACAGGCACACAATTGAGAAGGCTAACAGAAGCAGTGTAAATCCACGGGAACCAGAAGAGGGCCGCCATGATGAAATACTGCGTTGGGTAGAGTTCGCCTTTCTGACGATTTCTAAATGTGAACAAAGCAGGAATCGCGATCACCATGTAGGAAACCAGCAACGCCAGTGAAACCATGAATGGCATTTCAAGCAGTTCAAATCCGGTGGTCCATCCAAAGAGTATTGCAACCACACCAAAGGTCACTGCGATATTCCAGAAGATGGTACCAACGGTTGCAGCTCCTGCCCCAATCAGACGTGTCTTACCGACACGTGCCATGAGCCAGAGTGCAGCTCCAAGCGCGGCTTGAATACCGAAACCGTAGATCAGAGCATTCATGAACGCCGGATAAAGGCGCCCATAGGTGAACACCGGGCAGTGACTCATGATACCACCTTCGGCATGAAGGTTGATGGTAGCCAGAAGCGATGCAGCAAAAGCGAAGATCAACCACTTCGCAGCAGAGGTGAACAACATCCACACCGGAGTGCGACAGGATGCATCTATCTCCGAAATGCTCGGGAAGGATGGGCTTTGAGGCGCTTCAACACCGGCTGAAGCGCTTTTGTTTTCAGTTGAACTCATCAGTGGAACGTCAGCGGAAAGCTATTCGAAAGAAACGGGGGCTGAGGCAGCTTTGAGACGTGAGATCATCTCTGCCCTGCCCTTGGCGGGGTCCTGCCATTCTTGAACAGTGACTTCCATTGCCTTTTCGATCGGCAAACGGACAAGCCCCTTGTTCTGGTCAACCCAACCATAGGAATTAAGTGCATCGGCATCTGCTTGGCGTGCCTCAACAAGATTGTTCTTACGCTCTTCAGCACGTGGAGTTCCCACAGCGCTCGGACGGGCGATGGAAAGCATTCCATAAACCAGTCCAACAACAATCAGGAAACACCCGATGAAGGTGATTGCGTAGATTCCAAATCCAGTTTTTTTGCAGCAGTCTTGACTCATTTTGCACCTCCAGCAGCAGGTTCTGCAGAATTCTCTTCACTCTCAGGTTTCACGTAAACCTCCATGGCCTCAGCAATGCGAGGATCACGGAGAGGATACGCTGCGTGAGCAAAGAATCGGCTCATAAATACTTTGTAAAGAATGCCACCCATCATGAGGAAGATGGCGATGTCGAGGAAGTGCACGCCTCCCTCAGGATGCAACAGTGGCATCACATTGAAACTCATGTCCGCCCAATGAACAAACCACGCCCATCCAGCCATCGGCAGCATGATTGCCAAATTCTTTTTAGCATCGATACGTAGGAGGGTCAGGAACGGAACGAAGAAGTGACCAAAGATAATCAACATCGCAACCCACCACCAACCACCACGAAGGCGCTCGATATACCAGAATGTTTCTTCAGGAATGTTTGCATTCCAGATGATGAAATACTGAGAGAAGTGGATGTAAGAGTAGAAGACGGTGAATGCAAAGAACAGACATCCGACAAAATAATACTGACGCTCTTTGATGACATCCTTCAAAGGTCCTTGGCGATGCATCAGTGCCATGATCACCCACAACGTAGCAAGCGTCACCCAGACACTACCTGCAAAGTAATAAACACCATACATGGTTGAGAACCAATATGGCTCCAGTGCTTTCACCCACAGAATGGCGCCCATGGTCAGTGACAGTGCAAATCCTACGATTCCGAAGTAGGAAAGCTTGCGCATGCGAAAAGTTGGTTTTGATCCACCTACTTCATCCTGCTCAAGCGACGCCTGGCGGAGTTTGAATGGCACGTAGAACCAGACTGCAAAGACAGCAAGTGTTCCGATATACCAACCTGCATGAGTCAACAAAGGATATTTGGCGACAACCGGATGCGTCTCAGCTCCTGGACCAGCCCACCAAGAATAGAGGATTCCGGGAGCAAACCAGCAGAAAGCCAGGAAGAAGATCGCCATAACGCTCAATAGACTGGCGAGGGTTTCATTGATTCGACGCAATGGTAATGACCAGTTTGCATCTACCAAGTGATGAACCATGGTCAGGAACCAACCACCAAGTCCAAGGCTTGAGAAGAACATGAAGTTCATCAGCCATGAAAAGGTGAACTGCTCCAAGAGAGCTTCGTTTCCGAAGAGGCCAATCAGCAACGAGATGAGGGTGATCGCACCGCCCAATAGCATGAGCAAGTTGATCTTACCCGGCCATACCGAGAGATTGATGGGCTTAAAAGTTTCAGTCTGGGGAGAACTCATGTTGTCGGTCCTATTTCAGGGCTGCACGGGCGGCTTCAGGAATTTCACTATCTTTGGCAAGGCGACTACGCTGTAGGGCGCGTACGTAGGCGACCACTGCCCAGCGATCATCCGCCTCCATGTTGGAACCATATCCGCCCATCAGATTCTTACCGTGGGTGATGGTGTTGAAGATCTCACCGTCGGTCATTTCAACCAGACGTGGATCATGGAAATTGGCCATACCAACCATGCCATACTTCATGGTGATTCCTTTACCGTCTCCGGCAGCACCATGACACACAGCACAATAGATTCCGTAGCGCTCACTGCCACGCTTCATCATTGACTCAGTCACTGCAACTGGAACGGCCTCGACCCAGTTGGTTGTGCCAGCCACCTTGCCGGTATTGAAGGCATTGCTTTCGAAAGCAGCACCGCGTGCGACGGTTCCTTCAGGATGCACCTGTGAGCTGAGCCCACTGGCGAAGAAGGAGTTGTCAGTCTGTGGACGCAGCTTGGGCTGCCGGTCCATGTCCGGAAACAGCTCAATCGGCGTCCGGCGCGTGGTATCTCCGCGGAACCCGGCGATGCTTACCGCCAGGATGCAGGTCAAAAAGAGTCCTAGAACGAAATAACGCATTAGTCTTCAACCATTTCTATGCGCTGGCTGCCGGTCTTCTCAAGCAGGGCGCGGGTGTCTTTTTCGGAAAACTTCGGATCACCAGTTTCGATGACCACGAAAAATTTGTCGTGAGAGGCGAGCTTGAAGCGCTCGTTTTTCAACAACGGATGATGCCATTGTGGCAGGCGATTCAGGAACATCATTCCAAACAATGACCCGAAGGCACCGAATAGAATCGTCAACTCATAGGATGGCGGAAAGGCACCCCAAGGGCTGAACATTGGCTTACCACCAATAATGATTGGATAATCGACCGCGTTGAGCCACCAGATCATCAGCATGCCAGTTGTGTAACCAGTCACGCCACCGATGAAGGTGAACCAACCAACCTTGGAATTTTTCAATCCCATGGCGTCGTCCATCCCGTGCACCGGAAATGGTGAGTAAACGTCCCAGCTGCTGTAGCCGTTTTCACGGACCTCATCAGCTGCGGCCATCGCATCGGCCGGAGTGTCGTATTCTGCTAGAATACCGTATGTGGTTGCGTTGGACATGGAGATATCAGTGATGGTCTTTGGCTCCGCCAAGCGGGTGATGTGGATCAGCCTGTGGAGTCACGCCCTTCACCTCAGTGATGGCGATCATTGGCAGGAACCGCAGGAACAATAGGAACAACGTAAAGAACAGTCCGAAGGTGCCCAGATAGGTGGTCACGTCCGTCACAGTAGGACTGAAGTAACCCCAGTTGGCAGGCATCATCTCACGGGCAAGCGTGGTGATAACGATTTCGAATCGTTCGAACCACATTCCCACGTTGACGAGAATGGATAGGAAGAAGACCAGAACCATGTTCTGACGGATCTTCTTGAACCAAAAGAGCTGTGGCACGATGACGTTACAACCGATCATCAACCAGTAACCCCACCAATAAGGTCCGAAGGCGCGATACCAGAATGCGTCACGCTCGTAAGGGTTACCACCATACCATGCGATGAAGACTTCCATGAAGTAGGCGTATCCAACGATGGTTCCTGTCGTGAGAGTCACCTGACACATCAGTTCGACGTGGCGCACAGTGATGATTTTCTCGAGCTTCAAGAGAGAACGGAGTGGAACGAGCAATGTCAGCACCATTCCGAATCCGGAGAACACAGCACCTGCCACAAAGTAAGGAGGGAAGATGGTTGTGTGCCAGCCTGGAAGCTGTGAGACAGAGAAGTCCAAGGAAACGATTGAGTGAACGGACAACACGAGCGGCGTGGAAAGACCCGCGAGAAGGAGGTAAGCCTTTTCGTAGTTACGCCACTGGCGGTTACCACCTCTCCAACCAAGGGAGCATAGTCCGTAGAACAACTTGGAAAGCTTCGTTTTGGCGCGATCGCGCATCACTGCCATATCAGGCACCAGTCCCATCATCCAAAACAACAAAGAGACCGTGAAGTAAGTGGACACAGCAAACACGTCCCACATCAAAGGAGAACGAAACTGTGGCCAGATGCCGTTGGAGTTGGGGATTGGGAACAACCACCAACCATACCAGATACGACCGATGTGAATCAGAGGGAAGACACCTGCGCACATAACGGCGAAGATGGTCATGGCCTCAGAACCACGGTTGATCGAGGTCCTCCACTTCTGTCGCAAGAGAAAGAGAATGGCGGAAATCAATGTTCCGGCGTGACCAATACCAATCCACCAGACGAAGTTGACAATAGCCCAACCCCACATGACCGGATGGTTCAGACCCCATACACCAACACCGGTGGACATGAGATAGAGGATGGAAATGGGCAGCAAGGTCAACAACGGCAGCGCGATGCACATCATCATCCACCACCACTTGGGTGTCGGACCTTCGATGACGGAGGCGATGCGATCAGAGATCCAGCCGATAGACTTGTTCTCAGTGACCAATGGCACGCGCTCCAGCTCAGCTGGTGCCGGTGCGATCTTCACAGAATTTGATGCAGAAGCGTCAGACATTAGTGATGTTCTCCTTTCCCGTTTTCACCGTGGGCGGCTTCAGCGTGGTCATGTGCTTCATGTCCATCTCCATGGTCATCATGACCACCGTGGCCATGATCTCCGTGATGATGCTGATCGGCTTCCCAATCTGAATAGGCGGCTGTCTTCTCGTAGTAATCCGGCATGGCTGGATTCGGGTTGCGAAGACGGGCGAGGTAAGTCGTTCTTGGGCGGGTGTAAAGATGCTCCATGATCATGTAATCACGCTTGGAGCCTTTGGCTTTGGATACCCGACTGTTTGGATCCTTGATGTTTCCGAACTCGATGGAGTTGGAAGGACATGCCTGCTGACAGGCTGTCTTGATGGCACCGTCTGGAACTTCCACATCGTTCGTGGCACGTGCCTTGACCTTTTGAGCGATCTTGGCCTGCTCGATGCGTTGCACACAGTAGGTGCATTTTTCCATGACGCCGCGCATACGGACGGTCACATCAGGATTTTTAACCATCTTCAGAAGATCCCATTCGTCCTGAGGCTTGCTGCCACGGGTCGGATCCTTGAACCAGCGAGCGAGTTCCCATTCACCATCAGTCTGACTGACGATTGGTGACTTGTAGAGCTCGTCGAGGTTACGACGGTTGTAATCGAAGAAATTGAAACGTCGTGCCTTGTATGGGCAGTTGTTTGAGCAGTAACGCGTGCCAACACAGCGGTTGTAAACCATGAGGTTCAAACCTTCGTCATCGTGAACAGTGGCGTTCACCGGGCAGACGTTCTCACATGGAGCAGCTTCACAATGGTGACAAGCTACTGGCTGAATGGCCACCTGAGGATTGTCGATTCCTCCAGCGTAGTAACGATCCAGACGGATCCATGACATTTCACGTCCACGGATGACCTGATCTTTACCAACGATAGGAATGTTGTTTTCGCTCTGACATGCAACCACACAAGCGTTACAACCTGTGCAGGTGTTCAGATCGATCACCATCCCCCACTGATGTGTGGTGGTCTTCTTCTTCTCATCCAATGGATTTGGATAAAGAGAATCAAAAACAGGTGGGTGCTCGAGATTCAGTGTGTTGGCGATGTTTGGATTCGCCTTGAACTGATCGAGTGTAAATTCGCGAACGTGAGGACGGCTTGAACGACCTTCCATCACTCCATGTTCCTGAGTGGAAGCGAGCTGGAGCTGTGTTCCTCTGGACTGCGCCTTGGCTCCGGTTGCAAAACCAAGTGTTTTGCTGGAACGGATAGCGTAGGCATTGAAACCACTGTTTTCACCAATGCGTCCAATGACAGAACGTCCATACCCCAAAGGCATGACGAGTGTGTCATCAGCCATTCCAGGAACAACCCAGACAGGTCCGTCGATGGATTGGCCATTGACCATCACATTGACGATCTCAGGGAAGAACATACCGCGCTTCGGATTATTGAAGGCACCGTCACGTTCCTGATCGAGATTCTGAAGTCCCAACTTACGACCCGTGGCAGGGCTTACAAGAATGGCGTTATCCCATGCAAGTTTGCTGATCGGATCTGGAGTTTCCTGCAACCAGCCATTGTTGACGAAACGACCGTCGTCAGCTGAGTAATCGCGAGCAAAGACAACATCGTAGTCGCTAACCTTCTGATCTTTGGTTGCAGCAGCAATTGCGCTGGCGGTGGCCACCCAATTGATCTTTGCATAAGCAGGCTTTGCAGCAGTTCCAGCTGCGTATCCATCATGAAGGAACTTCTTCCATTCCTCTTCACCTCCCTTGACGATTCCAAAGTAGGTATCGCGAGCGAGGTCATATGGATTCACCTTTGCCAATCCAGCAAGACGGGCAAGAAATTCAATCTCCGTCAGTCCCTTGAAAAGCGGACGGATCAGAGGCTGCACTGGAACGTAGCTTCCATCAGCAGTGCGGGCATCACCCCATGACTCAAGGTAATGAGCCTGCGGGAACTGCCATCCGTTCTCTCCTGTGGGAGTTGATTCATCATTGGCTGATGAAAGACGGATCACCTGCCCTGCCTTGGCAACTGCATCAGTCCATTTCAGATCGGACGGTGCGTCGTAAGAAGGATTGCAGGCATCAGAGATAACAAGGGTTTTCACCTTCCCGTGATTCAGAGAATCAGCGAGACCAGCGATATCGCCATCCTTGTTGAGCGGTTGATCGTGGAGAACAACAGTGTGTCCAACATTACCGAGCGCAACGTTCATGGCGATGGCCAGAAGATGCACTGCAGCTGGTTGACGGTGACCTGCTACTACCAGACAACGTCCGGCATGCTTGTAGAGATCCTTTGCACACTCTTCGATCCATTTGGTATCTACATCGACGACTGTATCGAATGAATCGATCGCAGTAGAAAGCTGGCTGCCTTCTTCGGTGAGAGCCAAGACTCGTTCAGCAATCAGAGCAGAAACCTGCTTGATAGCAGTTGGTCTTACACGCTTGCGATGATCAGCTGCGGCACCTGTTACCGTAAGAAGAGACTCCACAGAGTAGAGGCGGTTCATTTCAGGATGTTCCTCATCCTTTGGATTCCGCTTCTCTGCGAACTTGCCTGCGTTCAAGCAGCTATCTTCTTCTGTGCCGAGGAAATCTGAATCCAAGGAAACCACCACATCCGCCTGATCATAGCGGTAGTAAGGCTTCACTGATTTTCCAAAAGCAGTGGTGTAGGCTGCGGCATCAACACTCAGGTCAATTGCCTCATATGTGTGCCACTTGGCTTTGGGGAATTTTTTAAGAAACGCGTTCTTGATGCGAAGGCGTGTAGGCGAATTGCCCTGCCCTGCGAGAACTGCAAGTCCTTCACCTTTGCTCGCTACGAAGGAATCAGAAACAGACTTGAGCTGCCCAAGTGCATCTTCGCGAACAACAGTCTTGCCACCCTTCAGAAAATCGGTAGCGCGATCTGGATCGTAGAGATCAAGAATCGATGCCTGCGTAAAGGTATCGGTAGATCCTTTGCTGTCAGGATGATCAGCATTTCCTTCAACCTTGGTCGGACGTCCATCGCTGGAGCGTGCGAGAAGAGGAATTGCGCTGTTGCGTGTAGGACGAGCAGTAGCAAACCACTCAGCCACACCATGCACATACCCTTCAGGCTGTTTGGAAAATGGAAGAATCTGTTCTTCAGGACGGCGGCAACCAGTCATTCCCAGTCCAGCCATCATGAAAGAGGCGGACATGATCTTGACGAATTGACGACGGCCCTGAGGGTCGGTGAATTCTGAGGCACCTTCCGGAAATTCGCGCTCAACCCATTTGTTGAACTCAGACGAACCGGAAAGCTCATCCAGGCTACGCCAGTAACCGGCCCCAGTATTAGGAATGCTGTTTTTTGCTGGAGAGGTCTTCATCGATGGCATGCCGAGCAGTTATCAGTGGACTGAATGTTCCAATCTTTCACGAGCTGAGCCCCATGCGCCTTCTGCAATTCGGCGTTTTTCTTGGGATCATCGCTCCATTTCCAATCGAGATCAGTGATGTGCTCGAGCGGTCGGACGTGTTCTTCAGGATTGCGATGGCAATCGAGACAGAAGCTCATGCTCAATGGCTTGGCGTGCTCAACCTCGTCCATCTGATCCACACGACCATGACACTCGACGCAGCTGACACCACGGTTCACATGAACCGAGTGATTGAAGTAAACGTAGTCCGGCACCTTATGGATCTGCACCCATTCGATCGGCTCACCCGTGGCTGCACTCTCACGCACCTTGGCCAACTTGGGGTCCTCTTTCAGAACCTGATTGTGGCAGTTCATACAGGTGGAGGAAGCTGGCACATTTGAATACCATGATTTCTCGACATGGCTGTGACAGTACCGGCAATCAAGGCCGACCTGATCCACGTGGATGGAATGTGAGAATGCCACTGGCTGGACCGGCGTATACCCTACCCTCGTATATTTGGGGGTGAAGTAATAGGTCACACCTGCCGTGACCGCGCCAGCCAACATGGCCCCGCCGATCAATATGTAGAGCGGCAGCTTGTTGGTCCATTTAGGGAAAACGTCCGACATTTATGCTGGTCTGGTTAAAAACTAAATTCCGGGAACAGCCCCGAAAAAGATTCAATTTCGGCCTAAATCGGAGCTTGTGATTTTTTTCACGAACTCATTTTCAAGCCATCCCCAAAATAACTTCATTTGGGGAATTACCCACCCGAGGGGTGAATAAGGGGCGGCGATAAAACGAACTGGCCCTGCAAAACGCAAGAACTTTTTACGCGCTTAATCGCCCTTATTCAAAAAACTTTTGCTGCCACCCATCACTTTTCGGTTTCTTTAATCTTAGACATTAGGAAAACCCATCAAAACAACCAGAAATCTGTCTACTTACTTACAGGTTCCTGGTTGGAAAACAGCTCCCAATGGCCCGATTTGAGCAATAAATGGATAGTTGTGTTGGTTGCAGTCAACTGAGCCACCTCGGTTGCCCCCGCCCAGCCAATTCCGAGCACTCGCTGATCACTTTCCAATAATTTCACATACGCAGCATGGTTCGTGATCCCGATACCTTCCAATCGAGGCGCATTTCCTGGATACTCAAAGGGCAGACGATACTGCGGCATCATGGCCAGATAAGGACGATTGGTCGGATTGATCACCGGATGCGCGTAAATAGGCAATCCCTGAGGAAAACGCCCCCAACATACGATGGTATCACCCTCCTCATAGGTCTCCACAAGTGTTTCACCCAGCTCTTTGAGCGTTTGATTGCTTCTCAGCCGAGTCTCAATCGTAGTCACAAGTGCCAGCATGACTATTAATTGCACCAACTGAAACACCACTGCCGCGCCAGCCATTTTGCGAACATCCCACTTCTTGGAGATGAATCCCACTACAGCCAGTGCCAGAAAACCAACGCCGCTCTGCCACCAAAACCACGACTGATCACTAATTTTGAACGCGAAGTAATAGACAATCGGTATTGCCGCAAGAAGCAACAACGGAGACAAAGCCACCGCTCTCCAGCCACCTTTTGGAACGCTAATCGGATTTTCACCAAAGAAACGCCAGCCAAAATAGACAGCCAATGGAGGAAACATTGGAAGGATGTATGCAGGCAACTTGGAGCTGTTGATGGAAAACATCAAAAAGGTAAAAAGCGCCCAAACACCAAGGAAAACAACCCTTTCACGATCCAGCTTGGACATCGCCCCCCAGAATTTTTTCCTCCATGACCAACCCAACAGAGGCGTCCAAGGCAAGAAACCTCCGGCCAAAATTCCAAAAAAGTAGAAGAACGGAGCTGAGCGCCCCTTGGAATGACCGCCCATGGCATGACCAACCACCTGCCCCTTCACCATGAAGTCAAATGCAGGTTCTTCAGCTGCAAAAACCATGAAATACCATGGCAATCCCACCGTGCAAAAGATCGGAATTCCAGCTATGCACGCGAGAGCGATGAAACGCCATCTCATCTTACTTTTTCGATAAAGTAGAAGACCTAAAGCCGTAACACCCACGATTACTGGCGGAATTGGGCCTTTGGTCAAAAATCCCAATCCGAGAAAGATCCACATACCCACCTGCCAAAAAAAGAACGTCTTCCCTGCTGCCCCCCTGACATCCTCATCCTCCGAGTCCAATCCATCCAAAGCCCGCCAACTGCGCCAAAAACAATAAAGCGACCAAGCAATGAACTGCGTCATGAAGATATCCGTGGTCAGCATTCGAGCCATCGCCCAATAAAGCACTGACGACGAGAGCACCAGCACCGCCCAACGCCCTGACCTAGCTCCCCCAAACTCCCTTGCCAGCAGAAAAGCCATCCACCCTCCGCTCAATCCAGCGAGCGCCAACGGAAGCCGCACAGCAAACTCATTTACTCCAAAGAACTTCATCGACACCGCCACCAACCAATACGTCATCGGCGGCTTATCCAGATGAGGCACATACCAGATGTGAGGCACCAGCCAATTCCCTGTTTCCACCATTTCCCTTGCGATCTCTCCATACCGCCCCTCATCAGGTTCGTTAAGAGATCGATCCCCCAAAAGCACAAAGAAAAACACCACCGCCAACAACGCGGTCAGCCAATTCTTCTTCTTTTCATCAAGCTGCGAAAACACCCGCGTGGTTTAGAGGAAAGCAGACCGGTTTAAAAGAAGGTTCACGACGAATGCAGCAACCGGTTCGCGGTCTGCGCTCAGACATCCTCCCGGAACGACGATGGCCAGATAACGATTCGGGTACACGGTTCTACCCTTTCTCCGGCAGGCTGTGGACTGCGGTCGCGAAACGTAGTGAAGCTACCGCTCTTGAGTGCGTCCAGTGATGGTAAGCTAGTTTCCTACGCACCAATGGTCTCTCACGATTGAGGCGACATCCTAGACTCCCATCGAATGAAGCTGATAGTAAGCGTCAGGAACACGAACTCTAGAAGCGACAGACCCGCGGTCCGCACTCCCCATCCTCCCGGAACAACGCTGGCCAGATGACAATTCGAATACCCCTGATCTTCCCTCCTCCGGCAGGCTGTGGACTGCGGTCGCGAAACGAAGTGGAGCTACCGCTCTTGAGTGCATCCTGTGATGGTAAGCAAATTTTCTTACGTACCAAAGGTCGCTCACCCGGATGGTGCTACATCCAAGACGCCGTGCGAATGAAGCTGATAGTAAGCGACAACTCCTCAGCTTGTAGGGTAGCCGTCTCGGCTGCCGGTTATTGGGGCGTCTCGCCCCAAGTCCCTCCCCTCCCGACTAACACATAAAAAAGGCCCGCGGAATGAACGAATCATTCCACGGGCCTGGAGGGGTTGACTTTGACTGAATCAGATTCAGTCGAGGAATTCGTTGAACAGGTTCTCTAGCATTTCCTGACGGCCGCTGGCCAAACCTGGCTCGCCGTTGCTCTTTGCAAAGGAGTCCAGTTCTTCAAAGCTGGCAGTGCCTGCTTCCACCTTGGCTCCAATGCCTTCATCGAAGCTGCTGTAGCGCTTCTGAACGAACTCAGCAAGGCGTCCATCTTCACGGATGGCTTGAGCAATCTTGAGCCCACGTGCGAAGGCATCCATACCACCAAGGTGAGCATGGATCAGATCGATCGGGTCATGTGATTCGCGACGACGCTTCGCATCGAAGTTCAAACCACCGGTCTTGAATCCGCCCATGTCCAACACAACAAGCATCACCTGGGTCGCAAGCTGAATATCGGTCGGAAATTGATCGGTATCCCAACCAATCAAGGTGTCACCACGGTTTGCATCGATACTACCGAGCATTCCTGCATTGGCAGACACAGTGAGCTCATGCTCCATGGTGTGACCTGCGAGCGTGGCGTGGTTGGTTTCGATGTTCAGCTTGAAGTGATCCATGAGGTTGTACTCACGAAGGAAATTCAAACAGGCAGCAGCATCACTGTCATACTGATGAGTGGATGGCTCGCGTGGCTTTGGCTCAATGTAGAACGGTCCTTCAAAACCAATCTTCTTGGCGTGATCAACAGCCATGTGCAGGAACGCGCCCAAGTGATCAAGCTCACGCTTCATGTTGGTGTTCAGAAGAGTGGCGTAGCCTTCACGTCCGCCCCAGAAAGTGTATCCGAGACCATCGAGTTCATTGGTGGCTTCCAGTGCCTTCTTCACCTGCGCTGCAGCATAGGCATAGACGCTGGCATCAGGAGATGTAGCTGCTCCTTGAGCATAACGAGGATGAGCAAACAAACATGCAGTTCCCCAAAGGAGCTTCACGCCGGTTTCGGCCTGCTTTTCCTTGAGCTTGGAAACAACCTTGTCCAATGCGTCGTTGGACGCTGAAAGGTCATTGAGTTCTGGAGCAATGTCGCGATCGTGCCAGCAATAGTATTCGATCCCCATCTTGTCGAGGAACTCGAAGAAGACATCCACCCGCTTGAGGGCGTTCTCCACAGAATTAGAACCATCATCCCAAGGCATGTGAGCCGTGCCTCCACCAAACGGATCTGAAAGATCATTCCGCATCACGTGCCAGTAGGCACCAGCAAAGCGGAGATGCTCCTTCATGGACTTTCCAGCAATAACCTCTTCAGGATTGTAGTGTTTGAACGCCAAAGGATTCCGGGAAGCCGGCCCTTCGAATTGAATCTTATCGCAGTCGAAATAGGACATATGTTTAACGGTAGATTTGAACCAACCTTGTTGGTCGGGAAAGCAGAGACCCTAAAGATAGATCGCAAACCCGAAACCGCATATTGCGTGTATTTTCTGTTATTTTGCGCCATTGTTGAAAGCCGTGAATCATCAGGTCGCAATCGTCATGTCCGAGGTCTTTCTCAGAAGACTGACTCCTTCGCTCGTGCCCTACGTACGTCAGGAGATGGACTACCGCATCGTCAGTATCCATCGCCCCATGCGAGAATTGGCTCAGCTCCTTAACGACCTTTCACCAGACGGGCTCATCACTGAGTGGCTACCAAAACGCACCGAAGCCATCCTCGATCTAAAGCTCAGGATCCCAACCGTCATCGTCGACACAGACTACTGCTACAAAGGCGCGGTCAGCATTGATGTCGATGACTGGGCAGTAGGTCGATCCGCGGCAGAGGCCTTTCAGCAGGCTGGATTCAAAAGCGTCGCCTGTCTCGGCAATGGGCAACCCTACTCCGATCAACGAGTCGAAGGATTCCAAAACGCACTCAGTCCCGATACAGAATGCTCCGTGCATACCGTCAAAGGCTTTGAAGAAAATCAATATAGTGAATCTTTTGCCTCTCCTTCCCCTGAACTTAGGAAGTGGTTGGACAATCTACCCAAACCCGTCGGTGTCTTCGCGGTTCACGATCCACTCGGACGTTTCTTCTGTGGCGCATGTCAGCAGATGGGTTGGAAAGTCCCCGAAGATGTCTCCGTCATCGGAGCCAACAACGACGATCTCGTCTGCGGCCTGACCTATCCCATGCTCTCCAGTGTCTCGATCCCATGGGACACCTTGGGCGAAGTAGCCGCAGATACGATGCATCGATTGCTATCCAAGGAAATCAAACCTACCAAGGACGTCCAACTGATCTCCCCTGGAGGAGTCGTCCTGCGCCATTCAGCAAATCACCTTGCGGTAGATGATCCTATGCTTCGGCGAGCCATGTCCTATCTTTCCGAACGCATACAGACACCCATCGGAGTTGGTCAAATGTGTGATCACCTACGCGTCGCCCGGCGCACCCTCGAGCGCAAGTTCAAGGAACACTACCGATGCACACCGTGGGAAATGCTCTGCCGCCTGCGGGTCAACCGAGCCAAGCAGCTCTTGGCTGAATCACATCACCCCATTTCGATCATCTCTGAGCTCAGTGGATTCACCGACCCTGAGCGGATGGCCGTCGTCTTCAAACGCCTGACAGGGGTCCCACCAAGCCAATATCGCAAGGCAAAGAAGTAATGGACGGGCTGATCAGCCTTGAACGGAACAACCATCCGACTCTCTCACTGTACACAGAAAAGGGCCGGAAGAACCGGCCCTTTCTAAAACAATATTTTCCAATCGGATTACAGCTCAGTGATCCGGATGTTCTTCAACCAGATTTCTTCACCGTGGTGCTGAAATCCAATGTGGCCTTTCTCGAATTGCATGAACTGTTCCTTGTCCTTGAACTTGCTCTTCGCAATCAGCTCCTTGGCCTCGTCACTTCCCCAGGTGTAGGAAACAACCATCATGCCATTGAGCCAGTGCTCCACCTTGTTGTCCTTACAGACGATCTTGGTTTTGTTGAACTGCTTGAGAGGGCGAACCGTCTTGTCATTATTGGCCTCGATCATAGCATAGAGTGCGCCCGCTGATTTGTTCGGGAAGCGGCCATCACCATGTCCGCCGTCGTCGAGCAACTGATACTCAGGTGCGGTGTGCCAGATGGGGCCTTTGGTTTCCTGGCCACGGTAGAAAACACCACCATTGGAACTACCAAGCACCGCCCATTCAAATTCCAGTTGGAAGTCCTTGTATTGCTTGACGGTAATAAGGTCTGCCCGGTCTTTGGCACCCGGCACAGTCTTGAGCATTCCATCTTCAACCTTCCAGCAGTTGTATGGGATATCTGTTCTACGATACCCGCGCATACCCTTGATCTCTTTGCCATCGAAGAGCACTTCCCAGTTGGCCTGTGGATAGGGAGGTATGGTGACTGCGGATTGAACTGACGCAGTGCCGACGAACATGAGTCCAAGCAGCGCAGCAACGACTTTAAGTGATTTGATCTTCATTCTGAGGGATGGAAAAAGGATTAATAATTACTGCGCTTCAGCAGGTAGAGGAATGTTTTTGCCCTGACGGATATACTCCCAGAAAGCATGTATCTGCTTCTGAGCATCTCCATCATAGAAGTCGTAGAGCATACTCTGACCTCCAGGGAAATACACGGGCATCTTGGTCTGTGGGTCGATGCGCAGAGGATTAAGCAACCAACGCTCAAAGAACGGTTTGGTCAGACGCTCGCCGGAGTAGGCAAGGTTGATCCCCGCGCTCTCAAACACCTGAGTGGCTCCAAAGGTCCCCACCGCATGACAAGCGATACAAGAGAAGCCGCCATCCGTGCCGACCATCTTGAGTCCGTCTTTGGCCAGTGCCTGATCCACTTTGGGTTGTTCAAGACTGACAGGGGGCATGCCATGGATCATGGACATTCCCTGCGCCAATCCTTTCGCACGACTTGGGAAGGTTGGCATACGACCATGAACCCATGGACGTGGTTTGTAGTCAACGCGACCAGCGATGAAGTCTTCCGCCCATTCTGGACGCAGCTTACCACCCATGACACTCACGTGGGGAAAGCCATCGTATTGACCGTGGCACTTGGTGCAGTTCAATGCCTCAATCTGTCTTGATGCAAACTCTACCTGACTGGACTGCTTGAGTGATTCACGTGAACCACGAAGGAAACCACGCAATGCTGCACGTTCATCAGCAGAGAAAGAGTATCGAGGCGCCTTGCCGGTTGGAGCATCGGTCAAGCAGCCTTTCTCCAATGAAGTGTTTCCGATTTTCTCCAGAGCAATGGTCTTGAACTTGTTCTCCACCGGGCCGCTATGACAGCTGGCACAACCGAGGGTCTCCACCAAACCGCGTCCGCGTCCGGCATCGCCATTCACAGCTGGGAGTGGTTTCTCAGAGTGCCCTAGAAGATAGGCAGCGAGCTGTCCGGCTTCCTGTCCCTTGAGTTTAAAGTTCGGCATTCGGATCCACTGATAGTGGGCTTCCGGTTTCTGAAGGAAGGCAGCCAAAGCCCCATCAGTGAACTTCTGGCCTACATGGGTCAACGAGAGACGTGACTCATCCACCTTTTCTCCAGGAGGATTATGACAGGCTTCACAGTGCAGTGTGGTGAACAAGCTCTTACCCTTCTCTGCTGCCCCACTGCTTTTCTTGATGGCATCACCTTTGAGCGAACCCAGAAACGCTGCGATATCTGCCGCATCCTTGGCGCTGGTATCTCCATAAAGAAGCGCTGGCATACTCGCAATGGCGCGGGCGCCGTCTGGATTGTCAATCCACTTGGCCATCCATGCCGCATTGCGACGGGAACCAATTCCTTCAAAGGTAGGTGCATCCATGGCCAGCTCTGCCATTCCAATACCAGCATCGCCTCCGGTGTGACATTTGGCACAGCGATGCTCTGCGAAAAGTTCACGCCCCTTGCGAAGCATGGATGCCTCTGCAAGTGGTTTACTCTCAGTAATGTGAAGGAGGGATCCCTCGGTAATAGGCTCATATGAAAAATCAGGAGAAGACCAGTGCAAGCGCAGGTAGCCATCACCCTCCTTAGGACTCGTGTAAACGACCCTGAACGGATTAAGCCCCTTGCTCAAACGGGCACGACTGCTTTCCTCGGTCAGTCCGTTTTCAGCCGTTCCTTCGAGGATTACCTTTTCACCAATCTGCAACGTCACCGAACCATTCACCTCCGCACGGAAGGTGTAGCGATCACGTAGATCCACAGAGATGAATCCTTCATAGGTCGCCGTGAATGGTCCTGATTTTAGGAACGGGGATGGGGACGTACCTTCAGAGGTATAGAGCAGAACATTGGGCCGGACAGTGACGTCCTTCTTGCCTCCAGATTCGAAGGTGACCTGAATCCCCTGAGCAGTCTTGGGCTCAGCCTCCTGCCCCCAAGCTGCCACAGACAGCCCGAGTGCGAGCAGAAGCACAACGGATGTTTTCATTCGTTTGATGATCATTTTATCAGAGTGGAGAAGCTGGATTACTCGATCTTGTTGATCGTTAAGAGGAGATCCTGCTTGATGATTTCCCCGTCCTCAGCGGAGATATTGCAACGGATGTATACCTGCTCAGCTGGACGGTGGTCGACCAATGCCAGTGTGACCGTTTTCTTATCCTTCGAAAGTGTGGCAGCTGCGATATCCACATCCTCACGTCCTACCTTTGCCGGATCGGTCACAGATACTTCGTGACCTCCGTAGTTGGGCCTATCGAAAGGTCCGCGGACCAGACGTCCCTCAATTACTTTGTCAGTGCCAAAACGAGTGGCGTAGTTCCAGCGTTCGATGCTGAAGCTCTCAGGATCAGAACCTTCTTCCTCATCCAAAGGCTGGGTGAATGTCAGATGAACACCATCCTTATCCACCGCCACTCCAGAGATGGAATAGACAGGCTTGCCTGTGTAGCGAACACGATCAAGACCACCAGGGTTTACAGCCGCAGTCTGCCAACCAAGCAAACCAGCCACATAGAGCTGGCCATCCGCCGGATTGAAACGACCACGCATGGCCGACGACGTAAAGCGAAGTGGTAACTGAAGTGCCGCCCCCTGCATCACTCCACCCACTTCTTCTGCAAACACTACGTTCAACGTGCATTTGCCATAAGAGAGATGAAGCAACTGTCCTTCGAACGGGCCCCACTTTTTGCTGGTTGCCCAAACTTGTCCGCCACCTGAGTTGTCAAACTTGTCACGTGAGAGCCACACGAGAGGCGGGTCACGACGTGGAACTGGAACGCGATGAGCAGTATCAACAACACCATAGTAACCACCGGGACGCACCCAGTTCACCGGACAGGCAGGAACATAAGTTCCTTCATTGTCACCCGTGGTGACCTGGCCTGAAGGACTGACTCCAATACCATTCGGAGCGCGCAGGCCTGTGGCATACACTTCCAGTTTGCTTCCGTCTTTGTTCACACGGAGCACGGTCCCAGCGTGTGCGGAAACTTCACCGTTTCCACCACCACCACCAAAGCCACGTCCACCGCCTCGGACCGGAGCAGCCTTGGCAAAATAGAAGTTCCCTTCTGCATCTGCGTGCAGATCAAAAACGAACTCATGGAAACCACGTGATGAGGTGATCTCATTGTTGAAAGACTCATAGTAGTCTGCCTCACCATCACCATTGAGATCATGGTAGCGTGTGATCTGATCGCGACCTGAGGTGTATATGACATCATCCACAATCTTGAGTCCCAAAGTTTCGAATCCACCAGAAGCAAAGCGCTTCCATGTGAGCTTCTCCAACTTTTCATCAATGCCTGAAACAATCCACACATCACCATCCCAGGTAGAGACTGCAGCGCTCTTTCCATTGGAGAAGAAATCAAATCCTCCGATGCGCATGCGGCGATTCCATGGGTTCTTGAACGGAGGAAGAAGAGCATCCACCGTATAAGCACCATCCGGAGTGGAGCTGGTGTTCAAGCGCCCTTTGGTTTCAACAGACTGGGTCCAGCGCGCTGCCCCGCCCTTGTCAAAGCCTTCGGGCAGGAAAGGCTTCACTTCGATGTTGTCTGAGTAGACATCCTTGTTGGCTGCATCTCCATTCCAGATCGTCACCTTGAAAAGGAGATTCTTGGATCCAGCCGCCACATGGGCTGTCACACGACCACCGTTTGCTTTGAGCACGACTGAATCATCAGATCCAACCACACCTACCTGCGTCACCTGTCCATCTGCACCGGCAACGGTGACACGCGTGCCCGATACTTCCGGATTTCCTTTCTCAACATCACAGACGAGGAGAACCAATTCCTTGTCAGTCGAATCAATCTTGAACGTGCGCTCGAAACGGACCTGCCCTTTACGAACTGCTGAAGCCGGCCATTCCAATACCTTGGCTCCCTGCACTGTGTAGTGAAGTACGACATTCGTTCCATAAGCATAATGTCCTTTCCATTGGGCTTGTGTGAGATCAATCGGCCCAAACGGTTCTGGCCGTTTGTCAACAAATCCACCATTAGCGTCTGCCCAGCCAGGAACCACCTGCGTCGCGAACTTCTGATCACCGGCAACCATCGGATGACCACCGTGTGAACCATTGAAGGTCACACCTTTTTCAGTAATGTAACCACCAGTCCAACCGGCAGACATGCGGACAAGATCCGTATCGAAACAAACGTAGGCATCATTACCCAAGGCGATGGCCATGCCTTTATTGGCAATGTTATCACCGGGGCCGTTGGCACCAATGGCAGCAATCTGATATGGGAAATCCGCCTGCAGAATCGACTTTCCATCCTTCCAGCCTTTGGCAGCAAAGGCAGAGGTAGTCAGTCCTGCGACGAGAGAAACAACAGCGAGGGATACAACGTTTCTTAGCACAATAAAATCGGAGTTATGGAATGGGAATCGGAGAATGAACTTTAGTCATTCACCTTGAGCATCAGGTCCTTGAAGAAGACCTTGCTCTTTGGGTCGTGGGCCTGGAGAGCCATGGTACCACTGCTGATCTTACGACCGGGCATTTTGGCCAAATGCTCAGGATTTTCAGGCTGAGTGTAATCAGAAATGGTCTTGCCGTTGATCTTGATGATGACGTGATTGCCATCTACCTTGATGTAGTAGTCAAACCACTCACCGTCCTTGGCAGGAGCTTCAAAATTATCCTGCACGGCATATAGTCCCCCGGTCTTCTTGGGATCCTTGTGGGTGTTGTTCACCTGGCACTCATATCCTTTGGATGGCCAGCCACTATCCTGATACTCGGTATGGAAATAGATTCCTGAGTTGGAACCTTCAGTAGTCTTCACCTTGGCCTTGAACTCGAAGTTCTTAAAGTCGTGTTTTCCAACAGGACCGTTGTAGAAAGCATGGGCACGAGGTCCAAAAACAACCAACTGACCATCTTCCACAAAGACGGACGAAGGATTATCAGTGCTGACTTTCCAGCCCTTGAGGTTTTTGCCGTTGAAGATCTTCTTGTATCCGTCAGCAGCTGAAGCGGAAGAGACCAATACTGCGAGGAGCAGTCCGATAGCGAGTGTCTTGATTTTCATAAAATAGAGTTTTTCCGTGAAACCATGGGGGCGGTCATGGTTGCAGGGGGCGAGACGTTTAACGGCATCAATTCCTTCAAGTCGAGTGAAAGATTTTGCGCAAAGATTTAAAAAATCGGGGCAATTCATGAAATAGATTCACCTTTTGCCCGATTCAACAGGGATTCTGCCCCCATATGACGAGACATCAATTCATCCGTTTATCCTGCATTGCAGGGGTTTAGGACGAATTTTAATCCTTGGTAATTCGATCCAACTCAGATTGAAGCCTGGCCAGTAATTCAGCACGCTCTTCATCTGAGATCTTTCTGGGAATCTCAATGGGTGGCGCCATGAAGACATCACATCGACAGAATGGAAGCGGTGCCTGAAAGCGATCCCAACTCTTGAAAGTATATTTTGAGGACAGGTTGAAAGTAACTGGAACAATCGGAAAGCCGGACAGTTGTGCCAACCATATCACCCCTGACTGAGCTTCGTAACAAGGGCCGCGCGGGCCATCAGGAGTAATAGCGAGATCGTAGCCTTTCTTGGCGTGGGAGGTCATTTCCTTGAGCGCCTGCCTTCCCCGCCGACTACTGGAGCCACGGATTGGTTGCACACCAAATCTTTCCAAGACCCGCGCAAGTATTGCCCCATCCTTGCTGGCACTGACCATTGCCGCCAATTTTCGCTTTTTCCCTGACTCCTTCAGAAACTGACGATGAAGCGAGAGACACAGAGCCAAACGATTATGCCAGACCGCAAAAATCACCGGCTTCTCAACCTTTCCTTCAATGAGCCCAGACTCATCGTGCCAATGAACCCGTATGGTTCTTCCTAGCACTTTCACCACTCCGGCTCCCACATCAGCCAATAACCGATCTACACCGGTGGCCCGATGCGGCACAACGATTTCTGATACAGGTTTGGTGGGTTTGGGAGGCATCTGGTTCTACCGTTTTAGACAGGCTTTTACCAGCGCCTCAACAGGCGCGTCTGGCCCCAACATGGCTTGAGCCCCCTGCACCGCCTTGAGTGCTTCTGCTGGTTTGATTTGAAGTGCTATCAGAGCAGTAACTGCGTCTGCTGAATTGCTTTCTGCTCCCACCGGCGCACCTGGGACAGAATCATGATTCTTGGTGGAATTCACCTTGTCCTTCAATTCGACGACAATGCGTTCCGCGGTCTTTTTGCCAATTCCAGATATGGAGGAAATTGCTTTCACGTCCTGAGCAGCAATGGCCGTTTTAAAGATTCCAGGGGTCATACCGCTGAGGACGTTCAATGCGAGCCTTGGCCCAACGCCACTGACAGCATTCACCAACAGTCTGAAGAGCTCACGTTCCTCCTCTGTGGCAAAGCCGTACAGAATATGGGCATCCTCCCTGACCGTAAGATGAGTCAAAATCTTGAGATCGCCACCGGGTTGAGGAAGCTTTTCGAATGAAGAAACTGGAATGAGCACCTCGTATCCCACTCCCTGCACATCGATCTCAATGCGTGTGGGAAGTGCGTCGACAAGTTTGCCTTTGAGAAAACTGATCATAATGGCTTGGGCTGGTTCAGCGAACCGGGGACGTGAATCTGGACATGTGTCAAAGCAAGGGCAAGCGCATCTGCAGCATCCTCCTGAGGAACTTCATCAAGCTGCAACATCCGTTGAACCATTTTGGCAACCGCTTCCTTCTGTGCCGCGCCATAACCAACAATGGCCTGCTTCACCTTTCTCGGTGCCAATTCATAGATGGTCAGTCCCCCTTCGGCTATCGCCGCAAGAGACGCTCCACGTGCCTCCCCCATGGTGAGGGCTGTGCGATAATTCTGCGCATAGAACAGGCTCTCTATCACACACACCTGAGGCGAATGATCCTTCACCAGCTTTCGCATCTTTGAAGAAATGGCGGCAAGGCATTGAGAGCGCTTCCAAGATTGGGGGCACTTGATCACGCCCATGGTCAACACCTCTGAAACCGGATTGGCCACCTTGATCACACCATAGCCAGTCCCTCTCAAAGATGGGTCCACCCCGAGAATGGTCTGACCTGGCTCCGGCGCAACAAACGATAGATTTTCCTTGCTGGGCGCATCCTTGGCTGCCTTGCCCTGAACCCGGGAAAGCATGTTTTCAAAATCTTTGGAGGAGACGCCCATAGACCCGCTCAGGCTATGAGGGATCCATCAGTGAGGAAAGAAGGAAGGTGACGTTCAGTCAGAAGATCCGGCCAAAGCGGGGGAGCCCGCAGAAGCAAAGGCTTTTTCGAGGATGCCCGCCAAGTCAGCTGGACTGTATGGCTTGGGCAGGTAATTCACACCTTCAGCAAGTTGAATCCCCTCACTGACAAGCTCAGGGGAGTACCCGCTGGTGATGATGACCTTGAGACCTGGTCGTTGAGCCGTCATCTGTTCCGCAAGGTCCTTCCCCGAAACACCACCAGGCATCACCATGTCAGTAAGCAAGAGATCGATTTCTACTGAGTGGCTTTTCCACAGTTCAATGGCTTCAGCACCTGAAGCAGCCAACAAAGTCTTGTATCCATAGTGCTGAAGAGTGGCAGCGACTATTCGACGCAGCGCTTTTTCATCCTCAGCCACCAACACGGTCTTTTCTTCAGACACAAAATGGCGTGCTGGCAGTTTCACCGGCGCTTCATCCACACGCTCTGTGCTGGCGGGAAGGAACACTGTAAATTTGGTTCCTTCGTCCACATTCGATTCCACCTCGATCCAGCCTTTATGCTGCTTCACTAATCCATAGACAGTGGCAAGTCCCATACCGGTTCCCTTACCAACTTTCTTCGTCGTATAGAATGGTTCAAAAATTCTATGTTGCACCTCATCGCTCATTCCCTCACCGGTATCAGTCACCGTCAGGCATACGAAATTACCTGAACGCGCATCATGGCGATCTCTCAAATCCGATCGATTCACAAACACACTATCCGTCCCGATCATCAAGGTGCCACCATTAGGCATGGCATCCCGAGCATTGACAGAAAGATTCATCACAACCTGCTCGACGGCACAGACGTCGGCAAAGACCGGTTCCAATTCCTCTTTGAGATCCAATTGCACATCGATCATTTCACCGATCAATCGTGTCATCATTGCGTAGGTGTTCTTTACCAGATCGTTAAGTTGAATGGTCTTCCTACGAATCACCTGCTTACGGCTGAATGCAAGTAACTGCCTCGTCAACGATGCGGCCCGCTCTGAAGCTTCACTGACTTGTTCCAATGTTTCATGAACTTCTTCATCCATATCATCGGACATCATCTGCAGATCGATGTGTCCACGGATGACGGTCAGGATATTATTAAAATCATGAGCCACTCCCGCTGCGAGTTGCCCGACTGCCTCCATCTTCTGCGACTGCCTGAGTTGTCCTTCAAGATTCACGCGTTCGGTAACATCTTGAGCAATCAGCAAAAGGTGCGGATCTGCTCCCAGCTTGAAGATTTCAGCAGAAATCTGAAGGGACCGCTTTTCGTTATCTTTTCGCAACAAATGGCATGAATGATTCCTGAGTGCCCTATCGGAAAGGAGTGCATCAAAAATCTTTTCCTGAACAAGCTGATCTTTGAACAACTCCAGATCAGAAAGGGACTGAAAAATCATTTCATTCCGAGAGTATCCAGACAACGCAAGATAGGCCTCGTTGACATCGACATGCCTTTGCTCCTCAAGAGTGAGGATCGCCATCGGCATGGGGTTGCTTTTGAAAGCCTTTGAAAAACGCTCTTCCGAACTTTGGAGAGCGACCTGTGTCTTGGACCTTTCCTCGATCTCAGCTGTCAACTTGGCGTTGGTCTTCTCAAGCTCGGCAGTCCGCTCCGCGACCTGCCGGTCCAGATCCAGCATGTGAGCTTTTGCTGCTTGAGTGACCTCCCATTTATTGGTGAGGGCATGAGCCAACTGAAGCACCTCCACATTATCGAAGGGTTTCTTCAAGATCACCATGCTGTCAGCATGGCCGAGTTTCTCAGCGATCTCGTTCCATGAATAATCCGAGTAGGCGGTGCAAATCACCACCTGTAGATCGTCATGGTTTTCCCAGATTCTTGAGACGGTCTCAATTCCGTCCCAGCCCGGCGGCATTCTCACATCGACAAATGCCATTGCATAAGGACGGCCTTCCTCAGCTGCCTTGATGACCATTTCCATGCCCTCTTTGCCCTGAAAGGCAGAATCCAACTCAAACTCTACGGCAACTGAATTTACCGGTTCTCCTCCCTTTTCTTCATCATCGTCAAAAAGAGAATTTTCCAGCTCATCCAATACATTCTGACTCTCCGATCGCTTCCCCAGAATCTTCCTGAAGTCCTCGTGAATCGCAGGATTGTCATCGACTATGAGAATCCGTTTGTTGGCAACCAACATATCCATGGTACAAGTCTTGAACTCTAATCGGCTAATCCTACCATTTCCTTAACCCCTATTTCTGAAACAGATACAACATCATCTTTGGTGAAGTGATCGGTGGGGGCTTTACCAGAAGCTGGGAGAAAAAGGGTGAAAACAGCACCTTCCCCCGGCCCTTCACTGGCAACAGTCAGCGTTCCGTTCATTTCTTTTGCTGCCAGGGCGCCACTATGCAGCCCAAATCCATGCCCGTTGCTCTTGGTCGTAAATCCATGTGAAAAGATTTTAGTCAAATTTTCGCTCGAAATGCCCATCCCTGTGTCAGCAACTGCCATCGCAATCTGGTTGCCCTCACTGAAGATCCCCACAGTAATTTTCCGCTCTCCAGATGTGCTGTCACCGACCGCGTATTTGGCATTGCCGATGAGGTTCACGAGTATCTGCAGAATCTTGTGCTTATCCCCAACCACCTCGGGAGTGTCGGAATAATTTCTGATCAGATTCACCTTGTGACGATCCAATCCAGCCAGATTCATGGCGATGGCATCTTCAGCAATGTCACGAGGATCCAGGTTCTCAGTCATACCACCGGTGCAGGCATAACTTTGCTGCATGGCCACGATCTCTTTGATGTGCTCAACATACTTTGTGAGCTGCCCCAATTCCCCGAGAAGCATTCTATGTTCCCCTTCGAGATAAGAAGAGAGTTCGTAGATGTATTTTGGAATCTGCCGTCCTTTAGGATCCGTAGAAAGGAATACCACCAAGTCTTCTTCATGTGCTTTGAGCATAGCAGCCAGTTGATGAATCCGCAGAACTTTGGATTGCCGGATTCGATCACTCACCAGAGTGGCAGAGACATTTACGCTGTTAAGAACATTGCCGACATTGTGCAACACCCCGGTTGCCACCTCTGCCATCCCCGCAAACCGAGAGGCTTCCACCAACTCGCGGTTCAGGTGCTGCATCTTCTCCTGCGCCTCATGCTTCTCGGTGACATCCCAGACCATTCCCTGAATCCCCACAATCTCACCATCCGCATTACGGAAGGGACTTTTAACGATATGGACAAAGGAACGTTTCTCCGAATGCTGAAACTTGTAATCAGTCGTAATTTCATAATTCTCTCCAGTCCTCAGAATTCGTTTATCAACTTCTTCTGTAGCCACTACCTCTTCCTCACTCATGATTGCCTTGACTGTCAATCCCGTTAGATCGCGATGATGCATCTTTTTATGAACGGTGTTACAGAATAGAAACCTCCCGTCCAGATCCTTCCTGAAAACGCCGACGGAAAGATTCTCGACCAACGAATGATACAACGCTTCCGAATCCTTGACCATCGATTCAGCCTCCTTGCGCTCTGTAATCTCAGTAGCCACTCCCACCAGATGGGTAATTCTACCTTTTGAATCACGAACACCTCGCTTCGTCGTCTGAAACCAACGCAATGAACCATCGGCACAGGTCACCGGTTCTTCTGGGATAAACTTCTCACGCCCGGTCCTGAGCACTTCTTGATCATCTTCAATGATGCTCTTTACCTGCTCCTTATCGGGAATGACGTCATAGTCGGTAAGACCGATCATTTCATCGGCACAACTCTTTCCAAAGTATTCGGCATCGATCTGGTTCACTAGGGCAAACCGGCCATCCCTGTCCTTCACGAAAACCATGTTGGGTAGCGAATCGATGACCTGCCTGTAGAACGCGTCCTGCTCAACCAATCGACGGGCACTCTTCTGTCTTTCAGTAATGTCTCGAGCAACAGCCAGTATCACATCGGCCCCATCTTCACCTGGCACCAATCTAGAACTGACCTCGACCTCGACCTTTCTCTCATCCACACAAATCAAGACTGCTTCAAACGTCGACGATGAATCTCCTTCCCGGTGCTCCGAAAGATGTTTCCTGACTTCGATTCGATACGATTCATAGACCACGTCCTCAAACGGACTACCGATCAGCTGTTCAGATCCAAGGCCCAGAGTCCTCTCCACGGCCCCGTTTACAGATCGAACCTCACCGCTCAAGTCAAGCGTCCATACCAGATCATTGGCGTGCTCCACCAACAGGCTGTACCGGCGCTCCAGTTGATGCTCCAATGCAAATCGTTCCTTCAATTCAGAGGTCTGTTCCCTGACCCGTCTTCTAAGCAACCAGCTCCATCCAAAAATCACCATCGCCAGTCCAGCAAAGCCTCCGGCGACCTTAAACATTCTTTCCTTGGTCCAAGCCGATGGCAACTCCAACAACTCCACCCCCGAAGGCAGATCCAATCTCATCGCCAGTCCAGTCACCATTCCATCATCATCCGTAAGCACATCGGCCCGACCAGTCACCTCGACCACGCTTCCGGTCTGCAGCTTCTCCATGCCCTCGCCGCCATCTTCTTTCGAAAGCTCGACGTGAACCACCCTTCCATCGACGCTCAACGCCATCGTGTCCCGCTCTCTACTGGCGGCCTGATCCAACACATTCCCTTTAATCCGAAGCTTGTTGGAATTATGAGTGATAGGATCCAGCGACCGCATACTTGCGAGATCGATCGGTTCAGGCAAAACACCCACACCATTCTTTTGCAACTCGGCTCCATGGATGAATGCCAGTGCAGGTCTCCCTCCAATGAACCCGACGCCACTTACCAAATCCCCTTCATCAAACTCATGCTTCTCAATCAACCACACCCTTACGGAAGCCCCGTCATCATATAGAGTAATCGAGTGCTCTGATACCACACCACTCACAATACCTTTGAAACGAACCCTGTTCCCTGAATCCAGTTGCTCCCTGTTCCGATGAATCTTTGCGACGGATAACATTTCGATTTCCTCCTCACTTCTCCCCTTTGCAAGGATTTCAAAATGTTCCCCGTGCAACCCACCTAAAAGAACCCTCCTGTATCCCCCTGTGAGATGATTCCGTATCACTACTGCCCGGACTCTCACACGCGCATCCATGAGTTCCTCGTCGGTTTCGGTCACTTCATCGAGAGGAAGAGAGACTCGAATCTGCTCTCCTCTAAAACTCAAATCCATCGTTCGGCGACCACCATAGTTCCACTCACGTTGTACAATTCCCTCCACCTCTACAAAAAGTGATCGATAGGATTCATCGGAAAGCTCGCGTGAAGGCACCACCGGATCCGGCCACACCTCTTCCTCCAAGACCTCCAGCTTCTCCACCCTGATCGCCAGTCCCACCACATCTTTCATCGTGGTTCCCACAACCCGAACACGCGTCCCTCCGGAGAGATCACTATCATCAATATCTTCAGCTCCAAAACCACGCAGACTTACCTGATCTTGTTGAAAAGTCATCAAGGCCCGCCTTGCAGCGACAGTGGTCATGAAAGCCTCAAACTCCACCTTCACTCCCGACTCCGCCTGATCATCAGTCAATTCAGTTATGAGTTTAAAATCACTCAACACCTCAGAGTCCTGTCCCTGAACCACGACCGATACAAACAGGCAGACAGCCAGGCAAATCAAAGTTAAGTTGATGTTTCTTAAATACAGCATTCGGCTAATTCATTTCCAATACGCCCATTCCTTCATGAACAGGAAGTTCCAGGGTGAAAACCGCTCCCTTTCTGCGACCTTCACTCTGAACAATCAGTTGCCCCCCCATCTCTGTGGCGGCCAAGGCACTTGAGTGCAGCCCAAAGCCATGACCGTCCTTCTTCGTTGTAAAACCATGAGAGAAAATTCGATCGAGATGATCCCGATCGATGCCGGTCCCGTTGTCCCGCACCGAGATACCAACAGCATTCTCTCCGGATCTGCATACCTTGAGGGTCACGCGACGATCACGCTCACCCAGGTCTTCCACTGCATGAACAGCATTGGTGAGGAGGTTGACCAAAATCTGGAGCACCTTGTGTTTATCGACTTCAACCAATGGAACCTTTAGATCGTAGTCCTTCTCAACCCGTATCCCTCGGGCTGACATGCTGTTTGAGTTCAGGTTCATAGCATCCTCCAACAGATCACGAGGACAGAGCACTTCATTCATTCCCGACATCTTTGCATAGCTCTGCTGCATGCTGACGATTTCCTTCACATGCTCCACATTCCGCACCAATCCAGTCACTTCCGATTCGATGAATTCACGTTCCTGTCCGCTCGCATCACGCAGTTCCTCCAAGTATTTCGGGAGCTGCTCACCTTTCCCCCCGGAAGCAAAAAACACCTGTAGATCATCCTGATTTTTCTTCAACAGAGACACCACCTTCCCAAGCCTCATAGAAGACGATTCCCTGATTCGATCCATGATAAGAGTTGCCGATACATTGATACTGTTAAGCACATTTCCCACATTATGAAGCACGCCCGTTGCGATCTCCGCCATTCCCGCATGCCTGGAAGTCTCCGCCAAACGCCGCGCGAGTTCTTCATTCTCATGATCGCTTCGTTTCCGTTCAGTGATATCTGTCAGAGCTCCTGACAACCGAATTGGTCGCTCATTCAGATCCCTGACCACCTGCCCTCGCCACATCACCCAGCGAACTATATTGCCATCAAGAACTATTCGGAATTCACAATCGCACTTTCGTTTCCCTCCCGACATCACCTGTTCCCAATGCGATGCCGCGTCTTCCTGATCGTCTGAATGGATCTTCTGTTCAAAGAATTCAAACGACGGAGGAACATCTTTAGCCCCTATAATCTCCCTGAACCGATCGGACCAGTAATGTAGATCTTCCACCATGTCCCAATCCCAAATCCCATCCATCGATCCCCCAACGGCAAGCTCAAATCGAATCCGCTGCTCCTGCAGTTCCCGGTTTTGAAACTCAATCTGGGTCAACATTCCGTTGAACGCATCTGCCAAACGCCCGACCTCGTCATCACTGATTCTCTTTGCCCTGATAGAAAAATCCCCACGCTCAGCCACCGCTCTGGTGGTGGAAAGCAATTCCATGATGGGCGATGTTACATACCGTCTGAAGAATGTTGATGCACACAACGCCAAGGCCATGGCAACAAGCACCACGAGAATCAACATGCCGCAAAAGAAGGAAACGAAGGCACTCTGAGGAGTCGCCACATCAATGAAGAGAACCAAATCTGCAGCATGGGAGCCCCTGACAAGAATAGGCCGCGTGTAGATCCACTGACTCCCCTCCTTATCCATCCCAGAAATACCATCCTTGGAAACTGCTGCAAGATCACCTGCTCCGTAACGGGAAAAAACGTCCGTTCCCTCACTACCTGTGAGAATGTAAGCTGCAGTAACCAGCCTTTTGGCAGCCAACGCCCCTAGCACCTCGTCTGCTACCTCAGCATCTCCGAATGCAATCGCCACCGTCACATTGTGAGCCGTCATTTCAGCAACAGCTTCCACATCCTCCGTGATGGTCTCCTCCAACTGAGCAACGAGAAAGAAATAGAAAGCAGCTGAAGACAACAGCGAAACGACCACGCTGATGCCGAAGGACATCAAAGTCAGCTTTCGCCTGACGCTCATTCCACCAAAACATTGCTCTGCTTTCTCGATCCAGTTCATCTCTGCTTTGCAATCCGCAACAGTCTCGCACTCACCTTCAACCGGGCTTCATTCAGTCGTTTGGAACTCACTTCAAACCTCAACCTGCCACCTTCACTGAAAAAATTCACCATCCCACCATGTGGCAGGAATCGGGAGTTTTCGCCAACCGTCAACAACGGCATCCCTTCCAATTTTCCAAGAATGAAGCGCTCCTTATCCACACTCACTTTGGGAACAAACAACAGGTGGCAGGTCCCTAGGCTTGAAAGATTGGGCACCTCTTTCACCTCTATGAAACGCCCTTTAATTTTGAGGTCTTTGGAAAGCTTTTTCAGAGCTCCATCAAACGGATTCGATCTATAGATCCCAATGACAACAGGATCCTCAGGCCCATGGAAGGTCTCCGCAGGCCACTCAATATACTCCACAAAATTCAGCAAAAACACCGCTTTGGCACGATATTCCCCCATCACCACATCCTTATTGAGCGTCCCCTTATTGAGCGTCCGGCCGGAAACCAATCCCCCCAACAACAGAATCACCAGACACAACACAAACCAGCTACGCCCCGCCTGTATGCTCCCAAGAGCATGCCTGCATCCGCCGTGTCCGTTCTTTACTGGAAGTCGTAGGGACATCCTGAGTGATCTGATCCATTCAAACTACCGTCGGCATCTCCCGATTCACCCGAAGCAGACGACACCAAAGCAGTCCCTTTCAGAGAAAAGGACTCCGGTCCCTCGAATAATCGGCCTCAAGCTGCCGATACTTAACCAAGATCACCCATACATGCGACTAACATCCGGCTCCTCACACATAGAATGAGCCAAAGAACTCTGAACACCGTGGGAAAAAACGAACGAAATAAGGGATCGCGCCTGAATATCTGCTTCTGGAGCAGTATCATCGGCGTTGTGGGCGGAGCATTGATGAGCCTCTCCCTTTCCGTATGTGCCTATTGGAGCAGTGGATCGCATTCCATCCTGAAAGACGCACTCCTCCTGACCATCACTGGAGGGTTCAAAGGCCCCGAACTCGGCGTCCTTTGGCAAATTGGCCTCCTCCCATCCACCTCGATTTACAAACTCTCCATTCTGCTGCTGCTCATCACAGGACCCATACGCTCCTTTCAGTCCTTGAAGAAGCAGGGATGACTTTGACAGCCTTCCTGCATGCGAGCGGTAGTTCAACGGGTAAGTCATGCCTCAGTCACCATCTCTGACAAAACCAAGTCCGAGATCGATAAGGGGCTCGTGATTCTCCTTGCCGTCGAACAGGAGGATACCGAGCAGGACGCCCAATGGCTCTCCGCCAAGATCGCCCGGATGCGCATCTTTCCGGACGAAAAAGGACTGATGAACAAATCAGCCGCAGAAGGCCACCTCCCCGCCATCGTCGTGAGTCAATTCACTCTCTACGCCAGTACCAAGAAAGGGAATCGCCCCTCATTCACAAGAAGCGCGCGTCCAGACAAGGCCATCCCCCTCTACGAACATTTTGTTGAACTCCTGCAGAAGGAGCTGGGTGCCACGGTCCAGACAGGAGAATTTGGTGCAGACATGCAGGTTTCCCTCAACAACGATGGCCCAGTCACCATCATCATCGACTCACGCGACAAGGAATAACCAATACCCAGCCGCAAGAGTGCATCCGAGGTAAACCACCTCATTCACCAATCTCCAAAACGACCAATAGAGCCCGGTGATCTGAAGCCACTTGCTCTTCCAATACACGAACTTCGTTCACGTTCACAGATTGTCCTTGGCCGGGGCGATACAGGACATAATCGATCTGACGCTTTGGGTTCACTACAGGAATGGTTTTCATCTCTTTCAATGATGGCTTTCTCCAGCCTGCGTTTTTGAGTGCAAGCAGCGGCTTGGAATCAGGAACGGCATTGAGGTCGCCCATCACAAAGGTCAACGATGGCTCCTTTCCAAACTGTTCGACGATCAACTCGCTTGCCTTCAATCGGTTCTCTTCCTGCCTATGACAGAGATGCGTTGCTACCACTTTGATGGGCTCTCCTTTAAACAACAGCTCCGTCACCAGAAGACTGCGCTTCTCAACCGGGACCACTTCAGGAATCGGAATCACCCGAGAGCTTCGGATATCCAATGAAGTCAGAAGAGCATTTCCATACTCACCTCCGCCAAACGGAATCGATGCACCAAAGACATGCTTCATCTGAGTCAGTTGCCCCAGTTCTTTGGCCAGATCGACTCCCTTGGTCCGTTTCGTTTCTTTGTCCACCTCCTGCAACGCCACCACATGAGGTTTCACATCACGGATCACCTTGGCAATCCGTTCCAGATCAAACTTCCGATCCACCCCGATCCCTGCATGAATATTATAGGTCAGCAGACGGAGTTCCCCTGCACCCCCCAAAAACGGCAAGAGAACACAACAAACAGAAAGCAAAAGCATCTTCTTGAAACTCATTTGGACACCTTGACGAAGGGCCAACGATCGATCCATATCTTTCGAATCAAGGTAGAGGCACTTTTCTCCATTTCAGGGGCTTGACCTAGGGCCTTCTCGGCACCAACGTCACTGCGTGACCAAAGCTCCCTTGTTCGTTCTTCTAACCTTCCTCTGCTCCACGGTCGGAGCATCGGCCAGCGATACGGAACGCTCGGTCGTTCAGATCCGGACTTTCAGCCAGACTCCAAATTGGAAGCAGCCGTGGCGCTTCAGCTCTGTCAGGCAGAGCAGCGGCACTGGTTTTGTGATCGATGGAAAGAAGATCATGACCAATGCACATGTGGTGAGCTGGGCCCGCGAGATTCTTGTCAGTCGCTATCAGGACCCAAAACCCTATCGCGCCCGTGTCATCCATGTGGCACATGAGTGTGATCTGGCGATTCTGGAGATTGAGGAGGATGACATTTTCTTCAAGGACACAGAGCCTCTTCAAATCGGAGAATTGCCCTACGTGCGTTCAACAGTGCTGACCTATGGCTATCCGGCAGGTGGCGAACAGATTTCTTACACAAAAGGCGTCGTCTCTCGTGTCGAACTCCAGACCTACGTGCATGTAGGCAACAGGGCTTTTTTGACGGTGCAAACCGATGCCGCCATCAACCCAGGCAACAGCGGCGGGCCTGTGATTCAGGATGGCAAAGTGGTTGGTGTGGCTTTTCAGGGAACGCCCGGGCTTGAGAACACCGGGTTCTTCATACCGCCTCCGGTGATCCGCCACTTCCTTGAAGACATCAAGGACAAGAAATACGACGGCTTTCCTCGCGCCGGTATTTCCATTCAACCACTTCAGAACGCCGCCTATCGTGAGATGCTCAAGCTGCCCGACAACGGAATGGGTGCACGGGTGGACAATATTGCGCCGGTGAAAACCACGCAGAAGCTCTTGCGTGAAGACGACGTATTACTGTCAGTGAACGGTTACGACGTAAGGAGTGATGCAACGATCATCTACAAGGGCAACCGGGTTTCTGTCGCTGCCGCATTTCAGGAAGTGCAGACAAGTGAATCGGTAAACGTGGTGCTTTGGCGAGAAGGCAAAGAGATGACATTGAAACTGCCTGTCTTTGTGGATGACACGGATCGCCATGAAGGTCGTCAACACGACATCCCACCACGCTACTTCATTTATGCTGGGTTAGTCTTTACTCCTTTGAGCCGTGACTATCTCTCATCAGCAGGCAGCACCTCAGCCAAGGAACTCATCTACGAACTGACCTACCGCAAGCGCGAGAAGCCGGAGACTTTAAAACCGGAGCCAATCGTTCTGGCCGATGTGATGGCACATCAGGTCAATGCCGACATCAGCACACGTGGCGGCAACATCGTGTCGGAGATCAATGGCGTAGAGATCAACACATTGGAAGATGTCATAAAAGCGTTCGAGACCGCGAAGGATGATCAACACATCATTCAGTTTGGTGACGCCGGCTCTTTTGAATGCATCGATCACAAGGCAGCCGATCAAGCCAATCCTGTCATCCTTGAAAACTACGGTATTCGCAGCGACCGCAGACTCTAATCCTTTTCCCTGAAACAGATGAAACAGATCCACTTTTTTGCGCTACTGATCGCCGCCCTTCTCCTCTCGCCCAGTGCAGAGGCAGCTGAAAAGACGGCATGGGAGAAATCCATCATCTCTGTGGAAGTGACACGGAGAACCTACGATTACATCCAACCATGGGTTCGCGATACAAGCACGAGCGTCAAAGTCGCAACCTACCTTGGGGACAATCTCTTTCTCACGACCGCCAAGAGTCTGAATGATGTGGCTCTGATCCGCCTGCAGAAGAATGGCCGCGGACGCTGGTATCCAGGCGAACTGAAGTGGATTGATTATCATGCCAATCTGGCTGTGGTGTCTGCTTCAGATGAGAACTTCACATCAGATCTCTCTCCTGCTGCCATTGATCCAAAATTCGATCCTGAAGCTGAAATGGAATCAGTTCGCTGGCGCAGTGGCAAACCTGAGCGTCGTGAAACAACCTTTGATGAATGGACCGTGCAGACAGGCCAGATCAGTTATATATCCAGCCTCTTTCTCCATATGAAAACTGAGGCATCCGTGCTGAGCCAAGGCTCTCCTATCTTTTCTGAAAAAGGCATCGTTGGCATCACGGTCAGCAAGGCGGGAGATATCGCGACTCTGATACCGGCATTCTTTCTCGAAAGAATCGTTTCAGCATGGAAGAGCGACGACTTTCCTGGACTAGGCTTCTTTGACTTCACATGGACTCCCACCCGCAATCCGGATGTCCTGAATTTCCTGAAACTCAAGGGGGAACCAACCGGAGTCTTGGTCATCACTGTCCCCAAAGTTCCAGGATCCAAATCACCTCTCAAAGTTCGCGATCTGATCCTCACAGTCGATGGACACAAGATCGACAATGAAGGGGATTACAATGATCCGGTCTTTGGGCAAATTTCTCTGGAGAACATTTCCACCTACGGCAAGTCAGCTGGCGACACCGTAAAGATCAAGGTACTGCGCAATGGAAAAGAGAAGGTATTGAACTACACCATCCCTAAAGCACGATTCGATTTCGATCTGGTACCTGATGTTATTTACGATCAGGAGCCTGAATACCTACTGGTCGCCGGATTGGTTTTCCAACCACTCACTGAGACATTCCTGTCACGCTGGGGAAGTTCTTGGGAGCGCCGTGCCCCTTATCGCCTCGTGCACTATAATGGCAATGACCCAACCAAGGAACGTCCAGAACTCGTCGTTCTTTCCGTCGTCCTGCCTCATCCGATCAACCTGACTTACGAGGGATATCGCTATCAGGTGGTGGACAAGGTGAATGGTCGCAAGATCTCCGACCTCGGCCAGTTGAAGAAAGCATTCTCCAATCCGGTTGCTGGATTCCATGTCGTGGAATTCATGAAAGGGAGCACCAACCGCAGACTGGTCCTGAAGGCGGAGGAAACCACCAAGGCAACTCAGGATGTCATGGAGACCTACGCAATTGCCAAGGACCACTTTGTAGCTGACTGAATCAGGGATTGATCCAGAACATTTCAACAATCTGTTCTCCGCCCTCACAACTCTATTCAGGGTGGTCACATTGAAGGATTGGAAGAAATTGAGTCTGAGATTGCCTCGCTAAGAGCCCGGCTATCACGTCTTTCGGATATTTCTTCAAAGACGAAGCCCTGACGCCCTGACCTGCGTCTTCAGACCTCCCTGCCGATAGCGGAAACATCCCCCCATCGTTCGCGGACAAAAAGTGGGTAAAGCAGTGACGCAATCGTGCCGATGCTACCTGTGAACCCGGAGGTCCATTACCTCCGATCACGGGGCTTGAAGGAAGAGTCCCAAAATGCCCATCGAGGGCACAATGCAGTGACTCATGCACTTGTCCGCAAACAACGAAGACCTGTCCAACACACTCGAATCGTGGCTCCTATCGGCCTATGAGCGTTGGGGAAGGACCTTTGCTGGCTTCACGTTCTGATTCAGGATGGAACCCACAAAGCCAAATCTTCATCTCTTGGGAATCCGTTTTCAGGATGCTCCCATTGAGATTCGCGAAGCTCTCATTCTCAGTCAGGATGAGATCCTCAGGATGCATCGAATGGTCACCAAAGTGGTTGGGCCGTTCGAGTCCATGGTGCTTTCCACCTGCAATCGCACTGAGTTCTATCTTTCTTCATCGCCGGGTCAGGACGTCGTTCAGCATTGGATCAGGCATCTGAATCATCTCAGGCCAAACGCCCCTCTACTGGATGACAGTCATCATTGCTTCCATCTGAGAGATTCCAATGTGGCTCATCACTTGTTCCGGGTCGCAGGAGGACTGGAGTCCGCCATTCTGGGAGACAGTCAGATCCTCGGGCAGCTCAAGCGCGTTCATCAAGCCGCCGGCGACAATGGCACTCTGGGCCCCGAACTTTCCAGACTCTCTCAATCTGCCATCCGCGCAGGCAAACGCCTTCGAAGCGAGACAGCCCTGGGCAAAGGAGCAGCAAGCATCGGTTCAGCAATCGCTGACATGATCACACCGGAACTCGACCAGATGCAGACCAACGATGTGCTGCTGATCGGTGCGGGTGAAACATCCAGAATCATAGCCCTCCACCTGAGGGAGCGTGCACCTGTCCGGCTCACCTTTGTCAATCGCACCTACGAACGCGCCGCAATTCTGGCCAACGAGTGCAAAGGCATTGCCATGGGATGGAATCACCTCTCCAGTCTGTGCCATAGAAACAAGTTCATCATCTCTGCCACCTCCAGTCCCGACTTTGTTCTGCGTTCATCACTTCTGTGTCAGCTCAGGCAGAAACCACTTCTGGTGGACGCCGGTGCTCCGCGCAACATCGAGCCTACTGATCACGCGCGAGTATGGAACATCGATCAAATCCGCGAGCGACAAAACAGTGTCTTGAAAGAACGCAGATCCAGTCTGAGCAAGGCTGAACAGATCATCTGGGAGGAACTCCAAAAATGGGCCAGTTGGCATGCGGCACGTCCGATAGAGAACTTCATTCAGACAGCCTACACACGGGCCAGGAATACCAGTGCCAAGAACGCTCAGGATCTGGCCAGTCATCTGGGCGTTTCGATCCCTCAAGCGGAAAAAATCATTTTCAATTCCATCAGTGGCGCCCTCATGCCGCATGCCCGGAAACTCCGACACGCCGCAGCTACGAATCGTCTCAACGAATCTGAGCCAGTCTCAGCTGCCCTCGCCATGGCTGAGCTCTCCGGCCTCAACTGAAATGTCCACTTCCCTCTCCAGACTCCTATCACTCGGCATGACAGCCACCAACGCTGTCGCAACCCGCGTACTGAGAAAATCACCGGCTCTTCACCAACGCCAGAGAACAGGGATGATCAAGCGCCTCGGCACATTGCATGGTCTACCTCAGAAAGTGGCCCAGGTTCTTTCCATCAAAGAGATGGCGACAGGCGGCGACTTCACACCGCTCGCAGAACAGACCTGCACACCAGATCCCAAACAATTAAAACGGCGCCTTGCGGAACTATTGGGCGAGAAAACGGACCGGATCGAAACCATTTCACCTACTGGCATTCAGGCAAGCATCGCTACAGTTCACAAGGCCAGACTCCGAAATGGCCATGACGTCGCCATCAAGATTCTTCATCCGGGAATCACAGACAACATCGATACCGATCTTCAATCGCTTGGACTGCTCTGCGCGCCGATCGGTGGCTTGAAAAAAGAATTCGATCACGAAGCCTACAAGAGCGAGCTGGCATCCATGATCGGCAAAGAAACAGATCTCGAAGCCGAAGCCCGACACATCCGCTGCTTTGAACGGGACCTGCGCAATTGGCACCGCTGGGAAGCACCTCATGTCTACAGTGCCTTGAGTGGAACAGAGATCCTCACGATGACATGGCTCAATGGCGGATCCATAGAGGACGCCAAGAACTGGCCACAGGCACAAAGGAACACCACCGCACAAGAATTGACCCGTTGTTATCTGCAACAACTACTTCATTGGAGACGTCTTCATGCAGACCCGCATTCCGGCAACCTTCGCTTTCGCTTGGACGATGACATGCAACCTGTCATCGGATTGATCGACTATGGATGCGTGGCTCATCTCAACCGTGATTTTTCAAATGGAGTCCGCTCTCTTTTAAAAGCAGGCCTGAGAAAAGAAACCTGCGCAGAGACACTCTCTACAGCCTTTGAAGAAATGGGATTCGATAGCCAGCTGCTTCATCCAATGAAGGGACTACTTCCCGAACTGGTTCAATCCGTCCTGAGCCCATTGCTGCAGCCAAATTCTTTCGTTGATGAATGGAACTACAATCAACGGATCAAATCCGTTCTGGGCCAGTGGCGGATGAACTTTCGTCTGGCTGGCCCCGCATCATTGATCTGGTTCCTCCGTTCATGGACGGGGCTCATGCAATATCACAGAGCACTGCGTCCATCACTCGATTGGTCAGCATTGCTTGAGGAGTATTCCCAACCGCCGACAAAGGAAGACCCTTCCAACACCGTTTCCATGACCACCGCACACACCACACCCATGCCAGCCATGCAATCCGACACACTTCACATTCAAGTCATCGATTCAGGAGAGACCAAAGTCCGCATGGCATTTGGCGCAGCGGCGGCAGCAAACCTTGAAGTCCTTGTGCCCATGGATCTGAAAGATCGCCTGCAAGAACGCAGCATCAATCTCAGTCGCATTGCCGAACAGACCGTGCAGAACGACTACCAACCCGGCGAACTCTTCAGCCTCACTGACGGACCAAAGAACGTCCGCGTCTGGCTTGAGTAAACTGAATCACCACCTGCCCTACTCCACTTTCCAAAACCAACCCTACAAGACCTGCCATGAATCAGCTTCTCGAACCTTCCATCAGCACGCTCAAAGCCCAATACCCCACCACTCAATCTCTCGTCAAAGAGATCAGTCAGGACAAAGCCCCACCAAAGCTCATGGTCATCCTGATGAATCTCCTTGAGAAGATGCGTCAATCACGTGGTATGGGATGGTCCCGCGCATGGAACAAGTATGGAGTGAACACGTTCCGCACGCACAAAGTGAAGCCTGATCACGACGTCGAGCATATCGAGGACACCCATCAGCTTCTCGATTCGATTACTTCCGTCACCGGCAAGGAGCACAATCAATTCATTTCAGATCTCTTCAGCGATCCGGGGCTCATGTGTTTTCATTTTTACAATGACCGTGAAGATGACGGCATCCACAGCGAGGGCATCACGGTTTCATTGGGGAGAAAGGTTCCGGGAGATGCCAGCAAGCGCGACAGGCTGGATCTCGTGTTCGACGACAACATCGTCAACCTCCGTGCAGACGGGCAAATCGACCGCGTTCGCATATACGTCTGCCCATGGGACAACTACAAGGAAGGCCGCGCCTATGCAGTGGTGGACCTGCAGGAAATTCCAGAGTCACTCCGCGACGTGATTCAGAACTACTACGAGCGCCAGATTCAAAGCTTCCACAGCTGGAAGCGCGTCCCTGAACGCAGGTGGGCACACTGGTCCACCCGCTACATCAACTACTTCGGACCACGCAAAAGCATCCCTTTAAACACAAATTTTTATTGAGCCAGGGAAGTCTACTTCTGCTCGATCCAGACGACGTTCTTGCTGGAGTGTCCGGCAATGAGCAGATCGAGATCGGAGTCACCATCCATATCGATCAATCGTAGATCATAGGACCCTTGGTTCTTGGCGATGACGTGCTTGGTGAAGTTGGCTTTGCCATCGTTCTCATACCACGCCACGACGCCATCAGCCTCCTTGCCACAAGTGGCCGCATCGATGTCGCCATCGCCATCGATATCCTTCAGATCAAGACTGTGCGGATAGTCGATCGTTGGATCGATTTCATGCTTTTTGAAGTCCGGACCTTCAAACCAAAGCACACCGTTCCCATGCCCTCTTGATGCGAAGTAGTCCACGTTTCCATCACCATTCAAATCTGCCGGAATGATGTTGGAGGCTCCTGGTTCATTGTCAGAAAGCATATGTTTCTTCCATGGGGTTGATCCGTCTTTGGGTTGTTCCCACCATGCGAACCACTGGCCACCAGGGAACTTGTCCCCTCCCTTGGCTCCACAGGCAATGTCCGGCATGCCATCGCCATTCACGTCACCAAATCCCATGTAGTGAGAGCCGCCTGGAGCATCATTCTCGGAGAAGACGTGTCGCTTCCATGCCTTAGCCTTTCTTGGGTTCTTGGGAATCTCCAGCCATGTGATCGAATTGGGAAACTTGGTTGCGTCCTTGGTGCGTCCTGAGTTGGCAATAAGGTCAAGCGTTCCATCCTTGTTCACATCACCTGTAATCAGGCAGTGCGTTCCCAATATCTCATCATCGACGTTATGATAAATCCAATCCTGCTTCAGTGGATCCTTGGGGCACTCCAACCAAAAGACGGTGTTGTTCGAACCTACAAGATCTGAATCTCCATCGCCGTCCACATCCATCAGACAACTATGAATACACGCGGCTCTCGGACGATTACGCGATTCGCCCGGCTTGAATTCGTAGACCTGCTTCCCCTTCCAGTCTGGCCCTAGGTGCAACATGACCTTGCGTCCATACGTCGTGAGGACATCCATGTGATCATCCTTGTTCCAGTCGTCAGCCACGGCGGAGTTGATTCCACCGGCATTCGGGGACACCACGGTATGAAGTTCCCATTGGGCAGCGCTGACAGATGCAGCACCTATGAATAAAGACATACCAAAAGCAGCCAAAGATAATGCAGGTTTCATGAATAGAGATCATTCTCCCGATGTCCCTCTGCGACAAGCCTGTTTACTGATGGCGTCTTTTCAACAACCTATGTCCAGATCTCACTGTTCTATGTCTCGCCGGGCAAGTATCGTTCCATTTCACAAAGTCCCATGATTCGCGTACCGTCCATACTCATCTGCATCTTGTTGCTGTCATTTTCGGTCAATGCCGAGAAGTCTGACATTGCCGATTTCGAATCGCAGGTCAGACCGTTCATCAACAAGTATTGCCACGATTGCCATGGAGGAAAGAAGGTGAAGGGCAAGGTCGATTTCACCAAGATCACCACAGCACAGGAGCTCGATGCCTCTTTCGAACTTTGGGAATCCGTGGTGGACCTGCTCATGGAAGGAGAGATGCCACCCGACGCAGCAAAGCAACCACCTGCAGGCGAACTCACTCCCATCCTGAGCTGGTACAAACACAATTTTGTCGACTCTGTGGAACCTCATCCCGGTGTCTATCAAGTGAGACGACTCTCCGCTCATGAGTATCGTAACACGATCGGGTCCATTCTTGGGTTTGATCCTGAGGTGTCTGTCATGGAGGCGGAGCAGACTGATATCGAGTGGTCCCTAATCATGAAACTGCTACCAACTGACCCTCCTGGCAAAAGCGGTTTCAAGAACGACACCTCCGGCAATCCCCTGACTTCCATCGTGTGGGATCAGTATTCCTTCATTCTGGATACCGCATTGAACGAATGGTTTTCACCAAAACGGAAAACTGAATTGGAACGCCTCGCCGGCCCTGTTCCTGAAACAGGATTCAGCTTCAACAATGCCAAGCGATTGATCCACAACGTTGCTCCCCTCGCCTTTCGGAGAAGCACTCCCAAGGAAGAGACGGATGCGATCATTGAAAAGTTGGAGAAGGGAACATCATTGGTCAATTCCACCAAGTTCCAGATCAAGGCCATGCTCATGTCGCCAACTTTCCTCTATCGGGGCATCCTGAATGAAGGCGAACCAGGCAAGGTGGTGCCGGTGGATGATTTCGAACTGGCTGAAAGACTGTCCTATTTCCTCTGGGGCGACATGCCTGATGAAGAACTGATGAGGCACGCAGCTGAAGGAACATTGAGTTCCGAAGACGTGCTGGCGAACCAGGTCCATCGAGCATTGGATTCAAAAAAATCCCGCAATCTGGCAACCGACTTTGCCGTCCAATGGCTGGCGCTTGATGAGATCGATCAGTTCAAGAAGCAGCAGCTTCCGTTGGCAAAATCATTGAAGGAAGAACCGATCGAGTTTTTCGATTATCTGATCCGGGAAGATCGCCCGTTGCTGGAACTCATCGATTCACGAGTCACCTTCATCAGTCAGCACACTGGCAAATTCTATCCCGTTGATCGCAAGCAACTCACGCCCGTCAAGCGCGCCAAAGGCATCGAGTTGTTTACGGCTCCGGTGGAACGGATCGAGATCAAGGAAGCGCCCGCACGTGGTGGGCTGTTGACGATGCCAGGGGTTCTGGCCATGAACAAAGGACCCGTCCTCAGAGGCACGTGGATGTTGGAGCGCATTCTTGGCGAGCACCTTCCCGATCCACCAGCTGATGTGGGTCAGGTTCCCCAGAACAAACGCGGACAGAATCTTTCCTTTCGCGAACGATTTGAAATGCATCGAGCCAATGACACCTGTGCCGTCTGCCACAACAAGATCGATCCACTTGGTTTCGCGCTTCAAGCCTACGACAAGACCGGTACCTACGTACTCACCAAAGGCTACAAACCACCCAAGGGGGCCAAGCCTGAGGAGTATGACCCAGCCCGAATTGATACCACAGGGCAACTTCCGAGTGGCGAAACCTTCAAAGATTTCAACGAACTTAAACGCATTCTAAAGACAACGGAAAAAGAGCCGATTGTGAGAAACATCGTAAAGCAGATGCTTTCCTACGCATTGGCACGCAAGCTCGAGATCTACGATCAACCTGCCGTGGAATCCATCACCAAGGAAATGATCGAGAACGATGGTACTTATCGGGAACTCATTCTAGCCATCGCCAAAAGCCTCCCGTTCCGCTACACAGAATTCAAAGGCCCCAAATCCTGAACGAACCATGAGCCTCAGACTGAACAGACGCACCTTCCTCCGCGGCACCAGCGCAGCCCTCCCTCTGCCGTTCCTCAACCTGATGGAGGCATCCGGCAAGGCCACTGGTGACGACAAACCTCCTGTGCGATTCATGACGCTCTTCAAGCCAAATGGCGTCCATCCGCCATCATGGAATATCGAAGGCGGATCAGAGTTCGATTTCAGGATGTCTCCGCTGATGAAGCCTTTCGCTCATCACAAGGACGATCTCCTGATTCTGGATAACATGGGGGACTTTGGTTTTTCATCCCACGCCAACTCCACACGTCGTTTTCTTTCAGGTCATCATAAGAGCACAAAGTCAGCATCGGTCGATCAACTGATTGCAGACAAGATCGGCAAGAATACTCCACACCGCTCACTAGAGCTGACCACCGAGGGCCTCTTCACCAATCAGATCGGATGCAGCTATATTTCCTATGATCAGAACGGTGATCCTCTTCCTCGGGAAAGTGACCCTCAACTGATCTTCGACCGATTGTTCCGTAGTCCATTCAGCCACCCTGCCAAACGCAAGGAAATGAGCAGCCTGTTGGATCAGGTCAGTGATGACGCCAAGAGACTGTCACGCAGGGCCGGCCGGGACGATCAGCAGACTCTGGATGAATACCTGACCATCGTTCGCGAGACAGAGAAACGACTCGATCACCTCAAACACGCTTCACAGCCCAAGGTTGATTTCTCATCACTCACCCGCCCTGAGCGCCCGTCGAACCTGAACGAACAGGTCGACACCATGCTCGATCTCACAGCCTTGGCACTTTGGACCGACTCCACCCGCTGCGCATCCTACATGCTTGGAAACAGCAACAGCCGGATGATTTTCGATTTCTTGGGAGTGAAGGAGCAGCACCACTATCTTTCTCACTTCTTCAGGAACTTCAGCAGGAGCAACATCGATGGATTGCTCAAGATCAGTCTCTGGCACATGGAGAAATTCGACTACCTGCTGACGCGCCTAAAGTCATTCAAAGACCATCACGGAACGCTGCTTGATCATAGCGTCGTTCTTTATGGTTCGGGAATGGGTCACAGCGACAATCATACCGCCACGCGGATTCCCATGATCCTCGCCGGTCAGGGCGGCGGCATGCTGAAAACAGGACGCTATGTGCGTTACTCTGAGAACCAGCAGGTGGGCAGACTTCATTTGGCCCTACTCAAAAAGTTCGGGATCGAGACAGACAGTTTCGCAGGCTCCTCCAAAGCTCTGCCCGGCTTGGATGGTTCAGCATTTACTCCTTACAAGGAACGTTCATTTGAAAGCTGGGTCACCAGCAACGGCGATCAAATCACTGCGCAGGGGCGGCTGCGTCTTTCGGATGATCTGAACGAGGCCAAAGTCTTCTTCATTGATATCGAGGGAAAACCATCGGTAAGAATTGAAGTAACTTTCAAAGACTTCCATCAGTTCAACTTGGCCTATCATTGTGGCACACCTATCCAGCTGAAAGGAAACGGTGGAAACAAGAACGGCCAACTGATGATCACATCCATCAAGGAATTGAAGTCGCTCTTCGGAAAGAAACCAGGCAGCAAGAACGGCTAAGGAGATCAATTCGCATTGATCAGATCTTCCTTACGGTCTTTCTCCATCTGAGTGCGAAGAACAAAGGTCAGCACCTTCACCGCAAGCTCCATGTAGGAGAACGGTTTACCAATCAGATCATTACCTCCGCTGAGAGCAGATTTGGCCTTACTGGCAAAATCACTAAGACCGGTCACAAAGAGAATGGGCGTATTTTCGTGAAGAGGCATCTGCCTCACAGCCTTGCTAAATTCGTAACCATCCATACCAGGCATATCGATGTCGGTAATGATCGTATCGAACTCATTTTCCTTCAGGACCTCGATCGCCACCTCAGCAGAGGCCAGACTCAACGGCTTGACCTTGGCCTTCATCAATCCGTGTCTCACAGCTCGTCTGGAAATGACTTCGTCATCCACCATCAGAACGTGTGCCTCCGGCACGGCTTCCTCATCACATGAGCTGCATCGTTCAAGAAGGTCTGAGACCAGATCGATCACCTGAGCAAGAGTCCTCAAAGACGACTGATTGATACGATTGGGCTTGTTGTAGAGTTCCTCGAGAAATGCCTCCAAGGCAGAGCTGAGTTTTGAAATCTTTTTAAGGCCCACCAAGGCCGCGTTTCCCGTGATTCCGTGTGCCTTCTTGTAAAGACTGTTCATAAGCGGTAGCCGGTGGGAATCCCCCTCCGCTGTGTTCAACCGCTGTAGAAGACTCCTAAGGATCGAAACCAGATCGGGAACGTTTTCAATAAACGCCAATCGGATATCCTTCTCAAAATCATCATCATCGTTGATCCGTTTTTTAGAACGCGAAGCAAGATCAGGCCCACTGTCAAAGTCCATCGCTCTGGACGATCTCACCCGAGCAGGAGGTGGAGGTGGCGGCTCTGGTTGCCTCGAAATGAATCCAGTGTTCCATTGCTGGTAGTATTCAGTTCCAGGAGGCACACCATAGACTTGGTGCACTGGGGGCGCAGATGGCGCAGATGGCGCAGATGGCGGAGGTGGCGCAGGCATCTGTGGAGGATATCCCATTTGGGATTGATTCCCTTGAGGTGCCTGAATGAAAGCAGTGTTGCCACCGTTTGAAGCGTTGGGATTCTGGATGAATCCCGTCTGAGGAGAGGCGCTCTTAGGCGCCACCTCTTCAAGGGTCTTTGCAACAATATCGATCAAGTCCTTTGGAGTACAAGAACTCTTGATAAGAACTTTATTGGCCCCCGCATCCCATGCTTTTTCAACACCCTCTGCCAAATACCCATTCGTAAAGACAACGACAGGCAACTCCTTCTCATTGTACGACATCCGAATGTTTTCCAGCACCTGAATCCCATTCATTTTGGGTAGACCAAGGTCCAGAACAATCAAATCAGGAAGTGATTTTTCAACAGACTCGACGCCCTGCTCTCCATCATGGGCGCGCGTAACTTGATACCCTTCAACACGCAGTTTGTTGGAGTAGATGTTCGCAACAATGCGATCATCCTCCACAATCAGAATCTTCTTTTTGGAATTATCACCAATCATTCTGGAACACCACCGCCCAAATCAGCGGCGTAGAGATTTAGAAACTGTGAAATTCTGTTCATTCCCGTTTTAAATTTTTCAAATTCGACAGCGGCTTCTTCAAGACGCTCCTCGGCCGCGGCTTTCTCCATTGCTCTCAATGGAAGGGATGCCGCCACCATTCCGCAGGTTGCGCTGGCTCCAGCACAACTATGGCCTACAAAACGGATCTGCTCTGCATCTTGATCACGAAAGGCCTGTTCCAACCGCGCCATTTGTTCGATTGCCTGCTTGAACCACATCTTGGCCAACTCGCGGGCCAAGTCAGGATCATCGTCGACACATTCCACCAAGCGGTCGAGATCCACGGGTTGCTGGTCTGCTAATTCAGCCCAGTCATTGTCGACCGTGGAGGACGGAGCGCCTGCAACTGCGTCTTCATCCAAGTATGTGATACGTTCCATGCCAAGACACCTCACCATCCATGGAGAGGCCGTGAAGTCTCACTTATAAATGGGCATCACCCATGCCCAAGGCTATTCATAAGTAAGACCGATTGCGTCTTTTCCAAGGAAAGTATCGGCATCACTGAACTAAAGTTGAGGTCCCACACCGGAAAACTGTGTTACAAAAGGACAACTTCCCTCTTGCCTCATATGGGCCATTGCCTCGAATAATCCACACATGCCCACGCTCAAGAATCTGGCTCTTCTCTTAGGCCTTGCGGCTCTACCGCTTACCTCACTCGCAGATAAGTCGACAGGGACACTGGATGTCTATTGGATTGATGTCGAAGGCGGAGGTGCCACCCTGATCGTCACCCCTCAGAGCGAATCCATCCTGATCGACTCCGGCAACCCCGGCGGCCGTGACTCGGGACGAATCCATCGCACCATCACTGAGGTGGCTGGTCTCAAGCAATTGGATCATCTTATCACCACTCATTTCCACCTCGACCACTTTGGTGGGGCTGCGGAACTGGCATCCAAGCTTCCGATCAAGCACGTATGGGACAACGGCGTTCCTGAACGCAGTCCAGACAATCGTCCCCAAGACACACGCTTCCCCCTGCTGATCAAACCCTATCGGGATATGAAGGTCGGCCAACGCCATGTCATCAAGCCCGACACAGCGCTCCCCTTGGCAAAGCCATCTAACGGCACCGCATTCACTCTGAAATGCATCGCAGCCAACCAGCTCTTTTCCACCAAGAAGCCGGCACAGAAGGACAATCCCAAATCCGAGAACATCACGCTTAAAAAGAAAGATCGCTCCGACAACGCCAACAGCGTTGTCATGATCATGGAACTCGGAGGCTTTCGCTTCTTTGATGGCGGTGATCTCACATGGAATGTAGAGGGAGAACTCGTCAGCCCTGACAACATCCCGGGCACGGTCGATGTCTATCAGGTCAATCACCACGGACTCGACAACAGCAACAATCCACTGCTCATCAAATCACTATCACCAACTGTAAGCGTCATGGCCAACGGAGTCACCAAAGGCTGCGGCCCTGAGACCTTTGCCACATTGAAGTCCACTCCCGGAATCGAAGCCATGTATCAGGCGCACAAGAACCTGAGAAAAGACGGACACAACAACACAGCCGACGAGTATATCGCCAATCACACCAAGGACTGCGACGCCGACCTGATCGTTATGAACGTCGCTCCTGACGGAGGATCGTACACAATCCAAATTCCTTCATCCGGACACAAACGAACATTCAAGACACGCCAGAATCACCTGCGCTGAACCAAGGAACGAATGAAAATCTTTTTCACCGGACAAGCCATCAAGACCGAGCTACTGGTCATGATGCTTGAGAAACATGGTATCAAAGCGGAAGAACGCTTTGCTCACGAACCGATGGAGGAAGGCGCTGATGAGTTTTCAAGAGAGTGTGTGGTATCGGTACCAGAAGAAGACTATGACCGCGCCCATCGCCTCTTCTACGAGGATTCCGGCGACGAGCTCTGAGCTCCTTTCGACACAGAATCAGAACACAAAAAAGCGGGAGAAGCACATCAGGCTTCTCCCGCTTTTTTCGATTCTATGGCAGGCAGTCTCACTCCTCCTGCACGGGCACCAAATCTTGAAGCGCCACAATGTAGGTGATGTCTGCATCAAGCTCGCCCACCTTGAATTCTTTACCGCCAAAATCCTTTAGCAACGGAAATCCGTTTTCGTAGCCAGCATCTCCTGGATAGAGGACACGCCCTTCTCCAGAAGGATCATCGACACGGTCAGCTCCATGACGGCTCTCAGCATTAAATATATTGCGCAGACGAATGGACACAATCACATCGCCTTCCTTGAAACCAAAATCAGAAAATTCGTATGCCACCGCATTCACATTGTGAACAGTATCAAACTGTTTTGCGAACTGATAGCGAGGATAGCTGTAATGCTCATCACCCTTCTTACGGAGAGCAACAGTGAATCCTTCGTAGGTTCCACTCTCGTAAACCACCAGATCAGGACCCGGCTTGTTCTCTACACCCCAACCAATCCGATAGCGACGTGATTCTTGAGGGCCGGCATCAGCCTGTTGACGAGACCCACCACCAACAGTTGCAGGGCGTACTCCAGGCTCGGTGCTGGCACCATCACGGCCAACTACACCAGGATTGTAGCTTGGCTGCGCCAACAACTCCTCACGAAGCATCGAACCTCGTTCACCCTTCAGCTTGTTGTATAAATCAGGTCCGCCATCCTCTGCGGAGATATTACGGAGATCGCTGTGTCCCCACGTAAATTCAATCGTTGAAGAATCGATATTGGGTGACGGAGGCGCGGTTGCCTTCTCCGGAAAGCTAACGTATGTGGCGATTCCTTTATCGTTGGGATGGCCAAGAAGATGTCCAACCGTGCGGGTTCGGTCAAAGTAACGGAACTGCTTCACCTCAGAACCTGTTTCCTCATCCTTCACAATGTCCAAAACGGCACGTTTGGTGAATTCATCATTGCGATAGACCTTCAGATTGGTCGGGCCTTCCACCACTTCCCCTGTGCGAGCTACATTGTACTCATTAATAGAATAGGACCCGATGGTGAAAACACCGGCGACGGCCGTGGACGAAAGGAGCATCAATACTCCCAAGCCGGTCAACATCCGCGTAAATAAACGGTTCGTGTAGGTAATGGAATCATAGCCTCCCTACTTTTTCAATCCTCAGACTGTGACGCTTTCAACCTTTGTGTGAGGCGTTCAAGCACCACTGGCTGTTCCCCAGAGCGATCCAGCGTCTCATCTTGATCGGATTCAAGGTCGTAGAGGCGTCTTTGACCCGAAGGTTTCTCAACAATCAGCTTCCATTTTCCATCCACAATAGCCTGTGAATGAGGGCCTTCCCCGTGATGATTCCAGATCAGAGCGTTTTTTTGCTCCTTTTTGAATAGTGATGGCGCCGTCCCTTGAACAGCTCCAGTTCCAGACCATCCAGCGAGCACGGAATGCACATTCGCCAGACTCACTGGATGACCATATGACCCAGCACCTACCTGTTCTGGCCACCAAACGATGGCAGGAACCCGCAGAGCGCCTTCAAACAAAGTCCCCTTCTCACCAAGGTGCTTCCCTTGACTCCCCAACAACGAAGCTTTGGTTCCCCCATCGTTATGGGCACCAGACACTGTAACGAGCACCACTGCGGTCTTACCCGGAATCTCCGTCCGAGCCACCCGATCCATCAATTGCCCCATAAACCGATCCAAACGCCGGATCTGATCCGCTTTGTTCTTCTCTGACTGTGCCCACTTCTCCGGATCAAACTCGCTGATTCCGTGCTTCACAAAACCGTTCCCCGTCCTTTCCGCCAACCCCTCGGCCGGTCCCGTGAAAAACGGCGCATAAGCAAGAAACCAACGTCTGTCCGGAAATTGTCTGATCGGTTGATTGATACGAATGAAGTTCAAGCAGGCGTTAAGATACATGTCCTCCACATACTTCTTCTCACGAAACTTTGAACGATTTTCATAAATCTCAAACTTCCGTTCATTACGGTGAACAAAAATTGGATAAGGATCCTCTGCCTCAGATCTCCCGTTGGCACCAAAGAACTCATCGAAGTATCGGCCCGTCGGATGCCCCAACGGACCACCCTGCCAACAACCGATAAATGCCGTCCTGTGTCCCTTGCCCTTGAAGACATTGCCAAGTCCCCGGTTGTTCCTACTCGCAGCATCTTCTCCCTCCGCTCCACCTTTTGGATACGAGCCTGTCATCAATGCGTGGAAATTCTCCTCTTCGTCTACCGAGTTCAGGTAAAAGCGATCAAACCGCGTGCCCTGCTCCATGAGTTTGGAAAGATTCGGCGTCTTCACCTTCCGCTCCTCACCACTACCGATATCCCCGGGACCAATCCCTCTGGCAATGACCAAGAGCACATTGGGCCCTACCTTGGATTGGGCCGCTAGATCAGCGCCGCCGTGAACAAGGGTCATCGCAGCGATCAGGAAGAAAAAACGGTAATGAAACATCATGATAACAACTAAATGAACAGTAAGCCTGACATAGGAGACACCTTCCCTATCATTCTGATCAACGCCACACAAGATTCAAGGAAAGCACAAGCTCACCAAGACGCTCTTCTCAGCCTAAAAGACGCTCCATGATTGAATCCCGATTTGGCTTGGGATAACTATCAGCCCATGCCGATTTACGAGTTTGTTTGCACCGATTGTAAGAAGGAGTTCGAAGCCTTAGTCCAGTCATCGAATTGGACGGGCACGGAATGTCCCAAGTGCGAATCGACAAAGCTGGAGAAGAAGCTTTCCGTATTCGCAGCATCCGGAGGAAAGGAGGCTGCCATGCCTGAGTGTTCAGGCAATCCCAGCGCCTGCGGACGTTGCGATCTGAACTGATCTCCATTCCCTAAAGATCCGACCGATTTTGCGGCGACATCGGCCCCTGGCTGGTTCATGCTGCTTTGCATGAGTCCCCTTCTGTTTCGATCAGGACTGCTGACGCTACTTTTCGCCTTTGCCTCATCCCACGCCGAGGAGCCTCGTGCCATCTACGAACGCGCATTGGAGTCCTCCAAGCGATTCTCGGACAAGGTGGATCGAGACAGACTGGAAACGGATTGGAGCAGTAATTCCGACTGGCTCTGGTACCGCGTCAATACAGCTCCGGGCCAACACCGTTTTTCGTTGGTCAACACCCGTAATGGCAACAAGCAAGAGGCGTTCGATCACCAAGCTCTGGCCAAGGCGTTGGGCAGGAATCTGAAAACCTCCATCAACGCTGACAAACTCCCATTCCGCAGGATTCAATTTGACGACGACGCGTCCCTGCTCACCTTTCAACACAAGGGGAGAACATGGGAATGGATTCAATCAAAGAGTCTTCTGAAAGAGGCACCTTCAAATTCGAAGAACGCCCGCTCTGCGTCTGAGCGTGCCCCATCCCGCAGCCAGGGTAAGGGTGGTGAGACTTGGCTTACCTTCGTCAATAAATCGACCGAATCTCTAAAACTGATCTGGGTCACAACCGATGGAGGTCAACGCTCTTACGGGACATTGAAACCCGGTGCATCCACGGAGCAGCACACGTATGCCGGACACGTCTGGCGTTTCAAAACAACATCCGGGAAGGATATGGGATGGTGGGAAGCCACCGCAAAAGGAGGGGAGATCGTAATCGACGGCAGCAATCCCAAGGCAGCTCCGAGAAAGCGCCGCACTTCCTCGAACACATCACCTGATGGAAAGTGGCAGACGTCCTTTCGAGATCACCAACTGTGGTTGAAAGATCTTAAGAAGGATCAGTCCTTCGCGTTGAGCAACGACGGTTCTGAAAGCAATTCCTATTCAGGCAGGGTTTACTGGTCTCCTGATTCGTCTCACGTGTTCATGTTTCAAACAGAACCGGCTGAGGAACACAAAATCCATTTTGTCGAATCAGCTCCCAAAGACCAGCTCCAGCCCAAGCTCCATACTCTCAATTATCTGAAACCAGGGGATCGCATCGCTCATTCGCATCCACGCTTGTTCTCGATCGACGACCGCAAGCCCGTCCCCATCGATGAATCACTTTTACCAAATCCATGGAGACTCAACAACGTGGCATGGGCATCGGATGGCAAGAGCCTTTCGTTTCTCTACAATCAACGAGGGCACCAGGTTCTACGCCTGTTGAAACTTTCTACAGATGGAACCATTGAAACGCTCATCAACGAAACTTCCGAAACGTTCGTCGACTACTCTCAAAAGACCTATCTAAAGCACCTCGATACCTCCAATGAAATTCTCTGGATGAGCGAACGTGATGGATGGAATCACCTCTATATTCTTGCTGAAGGCACTCCCGGAAAACCGGTTCAACTCACCAAGGGCAATTGGGTTGTCAGAAAGGTTTTCCGGGTTGATGAAGATGCACGGCAGATATGGTTCATGGCCGGCGGCGTTTATCCAGATCAGGATCCCTATTATCAACATCTCTGCCGCATCAATCTGGACGGAACCGGCTTCAAAATCATGACCGAAGGAGACGGCACACACGAAGTAACCTTCTCTCCAGACAAGACCACATTCATCGATCGTTGGTCACGTGTAGATCTACCTCCGGTGACAGAACTCCGCAGTTGTGTCACAGGAAAGAAAATCACCCAACTGGAAGAAGCCAATGCCAATCGCCTTTTGAAACTGGGGTGGTCCGCTCCAGAGCGATTCGTCGCCAAAGGCCGCGACGGAAAAACGGATATCTTCGGAATCATTCTCAAGCCAACAAACTTTGATCCAAAGAAATCCTATCCAGTCATCGAATACATCTACGCGGGTCCTCATGGTGCCTTTGTACCCAAATCGTGGAGCACACATGCAAGAGCCATGCAGATGGTCGAAGCCGGGTTCATCATGGTTCGCATCGACGGGATGGGGACCAACTGGCGTTCACGACAGTTCCACGACATGGCATGGAAAAACATCAAGGACGCCGGTTTCCCTGATCGCATCAAGTGGATCAAGGCGGCAGCAAAGACGCGTCCTTGGATGGATCTGTCACGGGTGGGAATCTATGGAGGAAGCGCCGGTGGACAGAACACACTTTCAGCCCTGCTTCATCACGGTGATTTCTACCACGCAGGGGTCGCCGACTGCGGATGCCATGACAATCGCATGGACAAGATCTGGTGGAACGAAGCGTGGATGGGATGGCCCATAGACGAAAGCTACGCAGACAGCTCAAACGTCACACATGCCCACAAGCTTCAGGGCAAGCTGATGTTGATCGTGGGTGAGTTGGATAGAAATGTAGACCCAGCCTCAACAATGCAGGTGGTCGACGCGCTGGTAAAAGCCGACAAGGATTTTGATCTCCTCGTCATGCCCGGTACAGGCCACGGAGCTGCTGAACGTCCCTATTCCAATCGCAGACGCATGGAATTCTTCATCAGGAATCTGTTGATGAGGTAGAGAGCGCTAGACCCAATTCTCAATCTTCAATCCCGGAATTCTTCCAAACTCCTTTTTATTATTCGTCACAATAGTGAGCCCCGCCCCCAGAGCATGCGCCGCTATCAACATATCAAGCGATCCAATCACTCGGCCTTCTTTTTCCAGCGCCGATCGAATCACACCGTATTTCTCTGAAGCGACCTCGTCGTAGGAAAGAATCTCCAACGGGCTCACAAACATCTCCAGCATTACACGGTTCCGATCTGCATGTTGGCTTTTTTCTACGCCATACAGCATCTCGGAATAAGTAATTGCTGAAATGGCAATATCCCCAACGTTGCAAGACTTGAACCTACGCAGAACCGAAGCAGGTCTCTTTTTGATCACGTAGATGCAAATATTTGTATCTAGAAGATACTTCATCAAAAAAGTGATTCTCGGCTCTGATCTCCTTGATTTCTTTCAGACATAAAGTCTTCCGAAAACCCATCCAGGCTCTCAATAAGTCCATCCCACGACGATTCTTCAGGAAGCAACAATACCCCGTTTCCAAACCGTTTCACATACACCTCTGAACCTTCAAACCGGTACTTCAAAGGCAATCTGACAGCTTGGCTTCTCCCGTTCTGAAATAGTTTCGCCGTATCCACACAGCGAAACTATACCATTGATATATACCGTCAACCAGTAATCGCCCTAAGCACTGAAGGGCACTTCATTCTGAAGGATCTGATCCAGCGTCTGGCGACGGCGGATCTCTGCGAGGTCGCCATTGGTTCGAACCATGATTTCTGGAGACTCAGGAAAGGAGTTGTAGTTCTTTGCGGGCATCGATGAGCAATAGGCACCCACTCCTTCAATCACACAGAGATCACCGATCTCTGCCACCCCCATGGTCCGGGCCTGTAATTGATCAGCCACGCCGTCAGCCGTAGTGATCAGATCGCCAGATTCGCAACAATGACCCACCACCACATAATCCGTGGAGCCACCACGCGCTTCACGGGAAACCGTGATCAGTGGATGCCTGGATCCATAAAGCGAAGGACGAAGCAGATCTGTCATACCTGCATCCAGTTTTAGAAATTCATACCCATCGGCTCCGGTGGTCGTCTTGTCCTGCACTGTAGTGACCAAGGCACATGTATTGGCCAAGAGCCATGTCCCCGGCTCTATTTCCAAGCGTAGCTCGCGACTCGTCTCAGCAGCGAAAGCCTCAAAGGCTTCTTTGACTGGCGCACCAACCACCTGAAGATCCGTGGTCGTCTCATCGCTCATACGTCCCACCTTGAATCCTCCACCCAGATTCAGAACACGGACATCCGGAAACGCCTTCACAAGATTCAGACTGAGATGAGATGCCTTCTGCCAGACAGATGGATCACTACCAGAACCAATGTGGGTGTGGATGCGGAACACCTTCAGAGAGTATTTTTCAATGATTGCGTTCACCTCATCCAACAACTCATGCCAGATTCCAAATGAAGAGGATGGCCCACCAACGTTGGTCTTGTTGGTGCCACCCGATCCCACTCCCGGATTGAAACGAATACCAATCTCACTTCCTGGAAGCTCCTTTCCGATACGCTCCAACTGCGAAAGTGAACACGCATTAATCGTGACACCCTGACTGCAAAGTTCCGCAAAATTAGTGGGTAGTTGCTGAGTGCTGAGACTGATCTGAACACCCCCAACGCCAGCCTTCATGGCCCGCTCTGCTTCATGACCAGAACTCGCATCAATGTGAATCCCCTTACGATTGAACACCTTGAGAATTGCCGCATTCGAGCTGGCCTTCATTGCATATCGCACGGTCAGCCCATAGGCATTCGGGAACGCGAGAGTCGCATCCGCATTGGCCAGCAACGATTGCTCATCATACACATAAGCAGGCGTGCCATACTGATCTGCAGCCTTAAGCGCCAGATCCTCAGTTAAAAAACGCAGTTCTTCCATTCGTCAGAGGCCGGAGATTTAGGAGGTCATGCACGCCGGTTTCCAGCAAAAAGCGCGGAAGTTATCCCCCAGCATCCATTCCAATCGAACTGAAAACATCCTCCGACTCACCCCCGACGTCGCCTGAACTCACGCCAAAACTGAGCAAACCAGGATCCCCCCATTGCCCAAGCTAGCAGTATCACCACCCCCAACAGGCTCACCGACACACCTTCCATCATCCAAAGATCACGGAAAACCAATTGTATCGACGTCGCCCCTGCCGGCACTGCCACGGCGATGAATCCATGATTCGCACGAAACACATCCAAGTAATCGTGCTCCACATGAGCTCTCCACCCCGGATGCCATGACTCCGCCAAGACCAACATCGTCGGTTTCTTAGTCGTGACTTCCAAATCATAGTAGCCACCTCTCGCTTCCTTGATCTCAACGGTTGCCGAAGAATCACGCTCGATTCCCGCTGGCAGGTCGTTAGCAATGAACACCTGCTCACGTGGAGAAAATGATTCATTCGCCAACGCCTCTTCTAATGGAACGTCCATCGCCACCGGTTCCTGCCCAATGGAAATCACTCCCATCGCTGAATCACGCTGATTCCATTCCACAATACTTTCGCGCGATGTCTCCCAACGGACGCCCAGAAAATCCTTCAGTGAATCATAGCTTACCAGATTCGTCTCCGTCGTCTTCGGATAAAGCAATTTTTCCACCTCATCCTGCCAGCGCATTCGCAAGGTGGATGAACCATTCACCTTCGGCGCCTGATCGAGCACATTCAGATTGGACCACATTGCCAGTCGTTTCCCGATCATGTCGTCGCGATGATCCTCAACCCAACTACGCAAAAGGCGCTCTTCCGCTCTGGGCGTGATGTAGAATCGCTGACGCCCAACCCAATCATCTTCGCCAAAGTCATGTTCCGCCCGAGCCAGGTGAGGCTGTAGAATTCCAGATTCCAGCGTCGGATTCCGCCCCGGATGCGCTGATTGCCCCGCGAGAGCCAGCCAAGCTAGAAAGAGCATCTGCAGTCGTCCTGACACCTTCACTTCCATCGATTTCCAGACCGGCCACGCCAAGAGAAACACACCACCCGCCAAGCAAAGCAAACGCACAAAAGCCGTCTTGTTCAAAAAAGCCAGCGCTCCACCTTCCAAGGTTCCCCTCGCCGCCATCAGAACCACCATGACCAATACAGCAACCACCATCCCTACCTTTGCCAGACACATCATCCGATCACGCGCCGTGTCAGATTCTCCATTCATCAACCAAGCTACCCCATGCCCCGCAAGCACGGGCAGAATGAAAGCGACCATATAGACCCACTTGATGGGATAACGAAAAATATCAAGCAACGGACATATCGATTTGGCCACCATCAACAATCCAGCCTTTTCACCCAAAGCCAGCCAAAGAGCCAACACCATCAATCCGATCAACAAACGTATACGCACCGTTCTCACCTTCCACACGGTCACGCCTGCCAAAGCCAGAACACACAACCCGGGAAAGTAACTCGTCAGAAAATTTTGACCACCTTGTGCGAAGCTCCCTTGAGGCGTTGAAAAATAGCCAAACAAAGGAACCACAAAGTTTCCAAAGCCTTGCCAGGGAAGAGACCACTTTTCCTGATAGTAGTCCCCTGTCCTTTGCGAAAGCCCAAGCAGTTCAAAAAACGGCAATAACTGAACCGCCGCCAACACCGACACAAAACCAATCACTATGGCAAATCTCCCTGCCACGTGCTTGATTTTCAGCTCCTTTGCCAACAGGCGCTCAATAATCAGTCCGCCCAGAAGCACCCACGTCATCACCACCAACTCAGGCACTCCAACCAGCAACTGACACGTAGCCACCAATACCCAGCCAATTCTTAACTCACACCTCAGTCCGTAGCGGATCAGCCACGGCATCCATGCCAAAGCCGCCACGTAATTCGGCCACATCAGACTCGATAGCACTGCACCTCCAAACACAAAACTGACTCCCGTCACATCCGCTGCCAGATCATGATTCGTCCATGTCTTGGCCAAACGGCGCATCCCGATTCCCGCCAACAAGAGATGCCCGATACAAAACACATTCAATGCCCACGGCATGGGAAGCAGAACAAAGAACCAACTGGGCGGATAGAAAACCATCGTACCCCATTGAGCTGCGAAAGGAGCACCACAATTGGAGTAGGGATTCCACAATGGAAAGTGCCCCTGCAGCAAAGACATTTTCAAGTGATGCATGAAGGGATATCCCAACACACCAAAGTCCCTGTAGAAAAACGTCTCCCCTCCGATCAACACCCTCCAGAAACAAATCAGAAGCAATCCACTCAAGAGCAGCACAAACCGCCGTTCCCCCTGATCAGGAAACAACTGAAACCTTCCCACACTGGAACTGGAGTCGGATGCCATCAATTCGTTCCCCCACTTGAAAGAATTAAGCCCAAGGATTCAACCACGAAGAACGAGCACACACTCGACCAATGAATGGGTAAAAAAACTCTGAAGGCTGTGTCGTAGGCGTCCCACCCGGGGGCTACAGGAGCGTCTCGCTCCCAGTCCGGGTCGATTCCCCTAATCCCCCCAACTACTCATCTGATTCCTCTGGTCGTGTTCCCATCTTTGGGGAGCCGGCGTTCTTGCGCCCCATCAGATACCCGAACAAATCCATCAAACCTGCGTATCTGAATTTTGGATCAGCATAGTGCTCCAGAACATAGAAGGCGAAGTAGTAGAATCTGCTGAAGGACCAGATGCAGATCAGAAGGAGAGTCAGGTTCTTTAATGAGAACGAATCTGAAAGAAGGAGCGCGCCGCTTGCCAGCCCAAGAAACAAAAACATCAGCCCTTTGAGCTTTAGAACCTTGGGACTCTTGATATCCGACACGGCCAACTACGGGTTATCATCCTACGGCTGAACCGCAGGCTTATCTTCAGAGCTGGAACTCAGTTTTTCGTAGTAGAGACGCACCTGCTCCGCGAACTCTGTTGGAACAGGATCGCGATCGATGGGTGTGCGATTGTCCTTGGATCGAATCCTCGCGAGTTCTTCAGCCACGCGGTTTCGCAGATTGACGAGAGGGCCGTAAATCTTCGTGGAGACCAAATCCCATTCAGGCTCTTTCCCATGTCGTTTGAATTCAACTCGAACGCCCCGGGCGATGTCTCGAATTTCAGAACTTTGGTTGCGTAGGTCATCTGCACTCAGCATCTCTTCCACATCGCGAAGCTGATCTGAGAACTCACCGAAATCGTCACCGGTCAAAGGTCCGCTTGCCTGACGCCCGCCCTGACTCCTCATAATATCACGGATACCACCGCTCCTTGTGCTTCCGCGGTCATCTCCGCCACCCCGCTGCTGTCCACCCTGAGCGACCTGAGACCTCGAGCCTCCCTGTTGGCCCTGTTGGCCCTGTTGGCCCTGTTGACCTTGTTGGCCCTGTTGACCTTGTTGACCTTGTTGACCTTGTTGGCCTTGTTGGCCTTGTTGACCTTGTTGGCCCTGTTGGCCTTGCTGGCCTTGCTGGCCTTGTTGGCCTTGTTGGCCTTGTTGGCCTTGCTGACCTTGTTGGCCCTGTTGGTCCTGTTGGCCTTGCTGACCTTGTTGACCTTGTTGACCTTGTTGGCCTTGCTGTCCTTGTTGGCCTTGTTGGCCAGAAGCCATGGCTTGATCGAGTTGATCGCCTGCGGCCTTCAAGTCTTCTTGCGCAGATGCGCCCGCCTCGAGAACCTCATCAGAAAGTTTGCCGGTGGCGTTCTGAATCCAATCGCCCAATCGTTCTTTCATTTCCTGAAGTTGTTCACGCAGCCCACCGGTTCTTTCGTTATTACTATCCCCGGCCCTCTGAATTGCACTTTGTGCCTCTGACAGCGCTTGCTTTTGATCAGACCGATCGACGCTTTCACTGGGATCACCACTGAATGCCGAGGCCGCCTTTTCAGCTTCTTGTGCGGCTTCCTGTAGCGCTTGAGATGCCGCTTCAAGATCTTCCAAGATTTCTTCTGCTTCAGCATCACCGTTGTCAGCATCGGCAGT
>CBFHTT010000024.1:0-186512 GCA_965658675.1 Limisphaerales bacterium | reverse complement strand
GTCTTCTGGAAGAACTGCTGCTACGATGTCCCATTGCTTGTCCGTCAAATCCATCCCTAACTACATAAGCAGTACCGACAAAAGTACAAGTTCAAAACTAGCTCCTTTGGCTATTTTTACCATTTATGAGATAGCTTCTAGTGATTGCTGACGCATTTTTTGAGACGGAGATTCTTAGTACCGGTGCACTGCTTGGCATTTCAGCTTACTTTTCCCTTCTCTTCGATATTGAGTGGAAATGGCGTGTCTTGATCTGTCTCGGTTGCTGGTTGGTGGTTACTGCTTTGTTTTATACCGTTTGGAAACGATTCGTTACTCCGCTGATTCGGCGCGGGTTCACCAGTGGTATAAAAGAGTCGATTCATTCGGCGGTTGGCTCTATTGGCGAATATCGTTCAATTTAGGGAAAGGCCTTCGTCTATTGGAACGGGGATCTTTGGCCAGTAGCTCCAGCTAAAGTCCATGAGAATTTCAAGGAAAATGACAAGGTAAGGATTCTGGCTTCAGACAACGGCATTTTCACTATTACCGAACTCAACACCGACGATACCGAGCCTGTACCCTAACTCCTTGCGGACCTTTAATAAATTATGATTACAACTGTACCCCAAAATCACTGCCGCATCATTGAGCGCTTTGGAAAACCGATCAAAGTCCAACACAGCGGCTTGGCGTTCAAGTTGCCCTTCATTGACAAGATTCGAGATCTGACCGATGTATGGGGCAGTGAGACAAACAAGCTAGGTAGATTTATTGAGCTTTCAGAGCAGATTGTTGATACGAATCCTCGGGAATTCATCACTAAGGACAACGCAAAAGTCACTGTCGACTGTGTAGTCAGCTGGCGTGTCGTTGATCCGATTAAGGCGGTATATGAGGTAGATCATTTACATCAATTCCTGATGCAGGCGACTTTAAACGTGATCCGTTCTGAGATCGGTTCACACGAACTGGATAATGTTCTAGCGACTCGCGCCAGTCTCAATGAAAAAATAGTCGCCGGATTGGTCGATACATTGAAGAAATGGGGTATCCAAATCTTGCGGGTGGAAATCCAAGAACTTAAAACCGATGATCAGACCAGTAAGGCGATGTTACAGCAGCTCGAAGCGGAACGGAAGAGCCGTGCTCTGTCGTCCGTCGCCGAGGGACAGGCTGTGGCTACGATCAAAGGGGCGACAGCTGATCGTGAGGCTGTTGTGCAGCGAGCAGAGGGGCAATCGAAGGCGCTCAAGATCATTGCCTCGGCTGAGCGTGCATATCTCGATACCCTTTCTGAATCTATTGGTCCGAAGGAAGCAGCGCGTATTCTGTTAGCTCAAAAAGTTATCGACGGCTTTGATCGCATCTCGCAAAACCCCGCAGATAAGGTGTTCTTGCCGTCGAATATAAGTGGCATTCTTGAGCTGGGCAGCGCGTCATCCAAACGCACTGCTCAAGGGGCGACTGAATAGTGCGTAAGAGCGAGCTCATACAGAGGCAATGCACCCCGATCTCAGGGCTTCGGCAATCGTCTTATCTTCGCAAGGGGCTTGGAACACTGATTCGTATTTAGAAGGGGGATATCTTATACGATTTCGATTCGAGTAATTGATGCAATCTGCTTGTTGAAATGGTTTCGTAAGTGATGATCGGCGGCGTGAAGCCCTCTGTGAAAGTTGCTGAATCGAAGATGCCTGATGGAACTGTTTATTCGCTCCATCGGCATGATGGCGAGTTTGTTTTGAGGTATAACCGATTCGAACTGATGAGCACGGGACTCACGTTTTCTGAACAGATGTTGGCGGATGTAGGCTGTGAGGCATTGGTCGCGAAATCGGGCTCTCGCCCAGCGCATCCGAAGGTCTTGATAGGAGGCTTGGGCCTTGGATTTACCCTGAAGAGAACGCTTGAGCTGATAGGTCGTCCCGCAACAGTGGCTGTCGCCGAGCTGATGCCTCCATTGATAGAATGGAATCGGACTTTCCTGGTGGAGCATAACGGTCCGCTTCTGGATGATCCCCGCACAAACATCATTCAAGGTGACCTCTTTGATATTGTTTCCGGGAAGAAGTCAGGAAGTTACGATTCGATTCTCTTGGATATCGACAATACGCCTGATGATTTGATCACTGCGGAAAACGCCCGTCTCTATACTCCAGAGTTCTTGCAGAAGTTGAAAGAGGTGGTGACTCCACAGGGATGTATAGCCTATTGGCTGTCTGAGCCTGCACCCAAATTCAAAAAGCTTTTGTTCAAGGCCGGGTTTGAGGTTGAAGAACACGCCTCCAAACCTCACAAGACAATGAAGCGTGCGCGGCACTGCCTGCTAGTCGCACGAAACGCCACTCAGTCATATCGACCGAAATGCCGGAATAGGCGGAAGTGAAGCTGGCTTCCTATGCGGAGCGGGGATGCCTACATCCGCAAGGAGATAGCTGGCGATCTGACATGTGGCGATTGGTCACTTGGTATCTTCGATCCTGTAGAGGTGATGACGGCTCCGTGCAAAGATCGCTTTGCCAACAACTGCTGGTGACGCCATGAATCCGGGCCCGCGCCTTGGGTCGTCGCGTGGGGCGTCTTCTGCCAATTGGTTTGTAGCCAATACTTCGAATGTGCGCCCTGGTTTGATCACCGTGGTTTTGCCTTCGAGACTGAAGAAATAGATGCGACCATCCCCATAGATGGGGCATGCGCGAAATTTGCCACCGACGCGTTCTTTCCAAATCGTTTCTCCAGTCTTGGCTTCAACGCAGGCGAGGAAACTATCATCCATCGCCATGTAAACCAGATCATCTACGAGAACGGGGGATGAGTATTTGGGGAACAGGGAATCAATCGACCACTTCAAATGCGTGTCGTTGACCACACCCGTCCCTCCTGCTTTGACTGAACACATCTGTGCCCCGCGACTGAAACCATTGACGAAGATGAAGTGGCCGTCGTGAAACAAAGGACGTGGGGCTGCGGAGTAGGCTTCATGATCCACCCGCCAAAGCTCCTTACCGGTGGCAGGCGCGTAGGCATAGGCTGCCTTGGCTCCGACGCTGAACATCACTGGTTTTCCATCCAGATCCACAATCAAGGGAGTGCTGTGTGCTTTGCGCCAATCGCCATCCTTCACCATCTGCTTATCGATGTGTTCGTCATTCCAATTTGCAGAACGATCCGTTTTCCAGACGGTCTTGCCCGTCTTCTTGTTGAGCGCGATGAGATACTGTTGGTCTGCACCGTCGAAGGTGAGAATGAGAAGGTTCTTGAAGAGGACGGGAGATGAGGAAGCACCTCGGTAATGGCGACAAGGCATGTCGTCGCGCTTCCAGAGGACCTTAAAGGTCTTGGTGTCCAAACATGCAGTGCCGAAACTCCCGTAATGCACATAGACTCGGCCAGATTCGATCACGGCTGACGGCGTGGCGTAGCTGTTGTCACGGCGGCCGTTTCCGAGCGGCTCTGGGGTGTCGCTATGAAACAGCTTTTTATTTTGGAGAACCTTCCCTGAATCAGCGTCTACACAGAGGACGTAAAAGTCATGACCGTCTTCGGTCGCTGTGGTCAACCAAACCCGACCGTCCATCACCACCGGACTCGACAGGCCCAAGTGTGGAATTTCTGTTTTCCAACTGATGTTGTTTTGTTCACTCCATTGAAGGGGGACGCCGACAGACTTGGTGTTACCCGTTGGGGCAACATGACCATCTCCACTTGGGCCGCGGTAATCTGGCCAACCGTCGACGGCAGCCGCTTGTCCGGCCACGCAGAGACTGCCTATCGCTAGAACAGAAATGGGTTTACGGAGCGCATTGAGAAACAGGCGCGCACGCGACGATTCACTTCGGGGAAAATGCATGGGCGGAAACTGCCGGGAAGCGCGCACGCTGTCAATTGGGGGCATGAATGACTGCAGCCTAAATCGGCCAATAGGCGTTCGAGTGATTAATGTTGTCTTCAGCCACAATCAGCTGTCCTGTGTCTCTTCTCGTGATAGATAATTTATGGTGGTGCGGGCGATGACTGTGATGGCGAGAATGATCATTCCTATGCCAAGAAGGATTTGAAGAATGCTTCCAAATGAATTCCGGGCCATGAATCCCCCGGTGAATGCGAATGCGCTGAAGATGATCCAGACCCCGAGGACGGTGATTGGCCGGTGTGGTTGCTCCGCCGCACGTCGATAGAGGTGACCTTCTGCGAAGATGCTTTCGAATGGGCCGGTGGCTGCGTAGGAGCTGAGAGGAGCGGCACAAGAGTGGCAGAACGGGACGTCAGGCTGGTTTTCAGCAAGGCATTGAAGACAAAGCTCGCGTTCTTCACCTGTAGAGGTGTTTTCCAACACTGATTCGTTCTCCTTTTCCATATGAGTAGTGAACTTCTGGAGCGTCTGATTTTCAAGGGTATTGTGATGAATGGCGATTTGGTAGATGTCGTCATAAGTGGACAATTCTTTGAAGTTTCGAAGATTTGGACTTGGTTTCCTTCAGTTAGATTGTGATTTTGCCGCCGCATTGCCCTATGGCAGATGTCGGTGTTGTTCTATGAAGATGTTGAAGAATACATGGTTATGGCTTCTCACTGTGGCTTTTGCCGCGAGTGCGAATGCAGGGTTGAAGGACGATCTGAAGCCGTTTCTGACGGAGTATTGTTTGGATTGTCATGATGATTCCGTGTCCAAGGGGGACCTGGATATCATGAGCCTTTCTGAGGATCTGTCTGATCCGGTGAGCTTTGCGGCATGGGAGTTGATCCAGAAGCGGGTAGCCGATGGTGAGATGCCTCCCAAGAAGAAGAACCAGCCGGGAGCCAAGGACAAACATGCCTTTGTCGACCAGTTGAAACCAAAGTTGATCGCAGCCGAGCGTGCGATCGTGGAACGGGATGGTCGCGTGGCGTTACGGCGTCTGACACGTCAGGAGTATGAATATACTCTTCACGATCTGCTGGGAATCGACATTCCGTTGGTGAACTTGTTGCCTGCGGACGGAAGCGCCCATGGCTTTGAGACGGTTTCTGAAGCACAGCAGCTGAGTCACTTTCATCTCGGAAAATATCTCAACGCGGCAGATGTGGCGTTGGATGAGGCCTTTGCCCGAGTATTAAGACCAACCAAGGGGTACAAGCGCTCTCTTGGAAACAGGGAATTGACGGGACGTTCACGTGGAAACTATCGCGGACCGCAAGATATCAATGGCCGTATCTACTCATGGGCAATGGCGGTTCAGTTCTCCGGACGTATGCCGGCGACTCGGGTGCCTGCATCAGGATGGTATCGGATTACCATCAAGAATCTCTCAGGTGAGAACCTTGGAAACGATGGTGCTGTCTGGGGCACGTTGCGGACAGGCGCGTGTTCATCGAATGAGCCGTTGATGTATCCGATTGCTTCAGTGGAGGCTACAGGGGAGCGACGTGATCAGGTGTTCGTAGGTTGGATGCTTAAAGATCACATGCTGGAGTTCAAGCCATGGGAAGGTGGACAGAAGCGAGCTGGATCTGGTGGTCAAAATGGTGGAACGATTTCCTATGCGGGACGTGACCTTAAGAAACAGGGTTATATGGGCTTTGCCTTTGATAGGATCGAGATTGAGAGGATTCATCCCACCTCCAATCAATGGACGGTGAAACAGAACATTCTTCCCGGAGTGAAGTTGGGAGAGTTGAAGTCTGGAGACTTTGACAAGGCGTCTGAGTTGCGGAGCATGCTCTATGATTTTGCGAATCGTGCATTCAGAGTGCCGGTCCGGATGTCTGAAATTACCCCTTATTATAATTTGGCCGCGGCCGAACTAAAGGGTGAAGGTGGTTTTATCAGCGCACTGAAGACGGGGTATCGTGCCATTCTTTGTTCTCCGCGTTTTATGACCTTTGTTGAGAAGCCAGGTCGTCTGGATTCGCATGCGATTGCCAATCGTCTTAGCTACATGATCTGGAACAGTCTGCCTGACAAGTATCTGAGAAACCTAGCTGACTCAGGGGATCTCTATGAGCCCGAGACTGTCGCGGCTGAGTTGGACCGTATGCTGAAGGATCGCAAGGCTGATCGTTTCTATGCCCGCTTCACTGATCAGTGGCTGAAACTGAGTGAGATTGATTTCACTCAGCCGGATACACGGCGTTATCGCTATTTTGATCCTGTTGTTCAGGATTCGATTGTGCAGGAGACCCGTAGGTTTCTACGTGAATTGGTTGAGAAGGACCTTTCGGTTAAGAATTTTCTAATCTCCGATTTCGCCATGTTGAACTCGAGATTGAAGGAGTTCTACGGAATGAAGGGTGTCGACTTGAAACCGGGCAAGGGACTGCAGAAGGTCTCTGTGCCAGCATGGGAGCGTAGTGGTTTGGTAACACAGGGCTCGGTGCTGAAGGTGACAGCCGATGGATCGATTACGTCTCCGATTCTGAGAGGTGTCTGGGTCAATGAGCGGATTCTGGGAATGGAAACGCCACCACCGCCGCCAAACGTCCCCGCAGTTGAACCTGATATTCGTGGTGCGACCAGTATTCGTGATCAACTTGAGAAACATCGTTCCAATGACTCTTGCGCGGGGTGTCATGCGAAGATTGATCCTGCGGGGGTTGCGTTGGAGAGCTTCGATCCGGTCGGGCGTCTGCGTGAGTGGTATGGGCGGCCAAAGAAATCCGCCAAGGTAGATCCAAGTGGCGAAACCCCGGAAGGGATCGCTTTCTCAAACATCAATGATTGGAAGAAGGTCTACGTCAAACAACCGGATCTCCTTGCTCATGCCTTTGCCAAGCATCTGTTGACCTATGCGACTGGGGCTGCCATCCGCATCAGTGATGAGCCCTATCTTGAGGAAATTGTCCATAAAGCTGAGAAAAAAAGGTATGGTCTCAAGACCATTCTCCATGCAGCTGTTGAGTCTCCCGTTTTTCTAACCAAGTAATTTCAAAGATCGTATGAAATCATTCCACATTCACACTGGAGCCAAGCTTTCTCGTCGCGCTGTTTTGCGCGCTGGAGGGATCGCCATGGGGCTGCCGATGCTTAGTGCCATGAACCCCGCCTTTGCCGCTGCACCGAAGCAGGCGAAGCGCTTCGTTGGCGTGAGTCTTTCATTGGGCCTGCACAATCCGAATCTTGTGCCACAGGGCAGTGGTCGTGACTACACACCTTCGAGATACCTGAAGCAGCTTCAGGACATTCGTGATGAGTTCACCGTGGTGTCTGGTTCATCTCATCCTGGAGTTACAGGCGGTCATACAGCGGAGGGAAGCATCTTTTCAGCATGCCCCAATTCGAAGGGGGGCAGCAGTCGCAACACGGTGTCTGTGGATCAATTGATGGCCAAGCACCTCGGGCACGAAACGCGTTTTCCATCGCTGGTGTTGAACACAGGGAACGAGCGGAGCCCCTCATACACTGAGAATGGTGCCATGGTTCCTGCGATCACGGACCCGCGTAGACTTTTTGCGAAGCTGTTCATCGATGATTCACCGGCAGAGAAGAAAGGGCAGGCTGAGCTGATCCGTGGTGGTAAGAGCATCATGGATATCGTGGGTGCAGAAGCGAAGGCACTTCAGCGAAATCTGGGTGCTGGAGACCGTGCCAAGCTTGATGAGTGGTTCACCAGTGTTCGTGAGTTGGAGCAGCGTCTGGAAGCTGAAGAGGACTGGGTTCACCGTCCGAAGCCGAAGGTGAAGACAAAGGTGCAGGCTGGCGATCGCAACAATGCTGCTGATTTGAAGCGCGCCATGTTGGACGTTGTCTTTCTGGCGCTGCAGACTGATTCCACCCGCTTTGTGACGCTGCATTGCACCGGTAATAACGTGAAAGCGATCGAAGGTGTGGAAGAGAGCTATCACGGTCTGAGTCATCATGGTCGCGACGAAGAGAAGCTCGAGCAGTTGGCATTGGTCGAGGAGGCGATGATTCATGAGTGGGGTAATTTCCTCCGCAGGCTCAAGGCAGAGAAGCTCAATGGCTCAAATTTCCTCGATGAGACGATGGTAATGATGACCTCGAATCTTGGTAACGCCTCGGCACATGACAACAAGAACATGCCCGTCCTCTTTGGCGGTGGAGGCTTCAAGCATGGGCAGCACCTGGCATTCGACCAGAAGAACAACTATCCATTGCCGAATCTCTACTACAGCATGCTTCATAATGCCGGATTGCATGTGGATCGTTTTGCGACCAGTTCGACAGAGATGAAAGGTCTCGAAAGAGCCTGATTCTACGGCAGATTTTTATCAAAGAGCCGTCCTTGGGTGTTTCCTGAGGGCGGCTCTTTCCTTTGTTCCATGAACCATGCCACTTGCGGCCCGGACTCAAACAGTGTAGCAAGTCGCCTTTCGTTTTTCGGAAAACGATCTCTAAGCGCAAGACTATGTCCAATCCGACCATTATCTACACGAAGACCGACGAAGCACCCGCTCTCGCGACGTATTCATTCCTACCGATTGTTCAGTCCTTCACCAAGGCATCAGGAGTGCAGGTGGAGACCCGTGATATCTCACTGGCTGGACGCATCATTTCCAATTTTCCTGAATTCCTGAACGAGGAGCAACGCATTGGCGATGCCTTGGCTGAGTTGGGCGAATTGGCCAAGACACCGGACGCCAATATCATCAAGCTCCCGAATATCAGTGCATCTGTCCCCCAGTTGAAGGCCGCGATCACTGAGCTTCAGGGTAAGGGCTACGCTCTTCCAAGTTATCCTGATGAGCCCAAGACCGACGAAGAGAAGCAGATCAAGTCTCGTTACGACAAGATCAAGGGCAGTGCGGTGAATCCAGTCCTGCGCGAGGGGAATTCAGATCGTCGTGCACCTCAGGCCGTCAAAGGCTACGCGAAGACCAATCCGCATTCGATGGGCGCATGGTCAAAGGACTCCAAGACGAATGTGGCCACCATGTGCGAGAATGATTTCCGCTCCAATGAGAAGTCCGTCACCGTTTCAGAAGCGACGGATGCCAAGATTGAATTTGTCGCGGCTGACGGTTCCATCACCGTGCTCAAGGAATCCACACCACTCCTTGCTGATGAGGTCTTTGACGGAACGAAGATGAATCGCAAGGCATTGATGGCCTTCCTCGAAGAACAGATTGCCAAAGCCAAGAGCGAAGGAATTCTGTTTTCTCTTCACATGAAGGCCACGATGATGAAGGTCAGTGATCCGATCATTTTTGGTGTCTGTGTCGAAGTGTTCTTCAAGGATCTGCTTGCCAAGCACGCCGCTACATTCGAAGAGCTTGGCGTGGATTTCCAAAACGGATTTGGTGATCTGGTAGCCCGTTTGGAGACCCTGCCTGCAGACAAGAAGGCTGAAGTCGAAGCCGACATTGCTGCTGCATTCGACAACGGGCCGGATCTGGCGATGGTGAATTCAGACAAAGGAATCACCAATCTTCATGTGCCAAGTGATGTGATTATCGATGCATCCATGCCTGCGATGATTCGCACGTCGGGACAGATGTGGAACGCAGCTGGAAAGCAACAGGATGCCCTTGCTGTGATCCCGGACAGTTCCTACGCCGGTGTCTATCAGGCAACCATTGACTTCTGCCGTGAGAACGGAGCATTTGATCCGACAACTATGGGCACTGTTCCAAACGTTGGTCTTATGGCACAGAAGGCAGAGGAATATGGTTCTCATGACAAGACCTTTCAGGCGCCAGCTGACGGAAAGATCCGTGTGGTGGACGCTGCTGGAAATGAGCTGCTATCTCACGATGTTGAAGAAGGTGATATCTGGCGTGCTTGCCAGACAAAGGACGCGCCTATCCGTGATTGGGTGAAGCTGGCAGTGAATCGTGCACGCGCTACAGGATGGCCGACAATCTTTTGGTTGGATGAATCCCGTGCTCATGACTCTCAGTTGATCGCCAAGGCGAATCAGTATCTGGCAGATCATGATACAGCCGGTCTGGACATCCGGATACTGTCGCCGGTGGAAGCCACCAAGGTGTCGCTGGAAAGGATTGCCAAGGGAGAGAATACCATCTCTGTCACTGGAAATGTTCTTCGCGATTATCTGACCGATTTGTTTCCGATTCTTGAACTCGGCACCAGCGCCAAGATGCTGTCTATCGTGCCGCTGATGAATGGTGGAGGATTGTTTGAAACCGGTGCAGGAGGTTCTGCACCAAAGCATGTGCAGCAGTTCTTGGAAGAGAACTACCTTCGTTGGGATTCACTTGGTGAGTTCTTGGCGTTGGCTGTATCACTTGAGCACTTGGGTGATACATTTGATAACCCAAAGGCCAAGGTGCTGGGCGCAGCACTCGACAAGGCGACTGAAAAATTGCTTACAGAGAACAAATCGCCAACACGTCGACTCGGAGGCATCGACAATCGCGGTAGCCATTTCTACATCGCCATGTATTGGGCAGAGGCACTTGCCGGTCAGGATGACGATGCCGAGCTGAAGGCACATTTTGCTCCACTTGCTGAAAAACTCGCTGCGAGTGAGGCAAAGATCGTTGAGGAGCTGAATGGTGTTCAGGGATCGTCAACGGATGTAGGCGGATATTATCAGCCAGAGGATGACAAGGCGTCCGTTGCCATGCGTCCGAGCGCTACCTTGAATGAGATCCTTGGTTGATCGTTGAAGGGATTGCTGATTTTAAAACACCGGATGCCCGCTTGGGCGTTCGGTGTTTTCTTTTAGTGGGATGGTTCGCTTTGAGACTGGGGCTCTTCTTTGCCCAAGAGATAGGCGGGAACGAGGACCAGCACGGAGAAGAGAGCGCCAGCAAAGGCTGCGGATGAGAGCACTCCGAAATGCCTCAGCGGAGGGAATGAGAATATCTGGAAGCTTCCCAACACTACGACCAATACCAGACTCGTGCAAAGGATGGGGCGGAACTTTGCTGACAGGGCAGAGACCATTGCCTCCTTGGCTGAGGCACCTTTCGCTCTTTCATCCTTCCACCATGTGATCAGGTGCACCGTGTCATCGATGGCAATGCCGAGGACGATTGCCGCCACCATGACCGTCACTGAGTTGAGTGGGATCTGAAGGAAGCCAGCCGAGGACATTACAGCTGCGACTGGAATGGCATTGGCGAAAATACTGACGGATGACAGAGGAACTGACAGCCAAAGCAGGGCCAGGACGACTCCCACGGCGCCGAGCGTCAGGGCAACGGACTCGTTCTGAGCGTTCATGATCTTTCTGTCTGCTTCCAGGATGGTATGTAATCCCTTGGCGGCTGAAACTGACACTCCTTCGGGCAGTTCAGCGCGTGCGTGTTCCTCAATCGATTCAATGATGGAGAGATACTTCTCTGAAGGCATGTCGCGCGTCCTGACGATGAGATAGGCCTCTCTGCCTTCAGTATCGGAAAGAGCTCTTAAAAACGGATAATCTGTCGCTTTCAGAGCTACGAGGAAGAGTCCCAGCGTCAGTCTGTTGTCGGGGATTCGAAGTGAACCCGGTTTCTCCATCTCCCAGATCTGATTCATCATGGCGATCAATTGGGCGAATGAGTAGGTGCCTGATACCTCAGGGATCCTTCCGGCGTAGTCTTGGACATCTTCCATGTATTTCAGAAAATCGATGTTGTTTACGCCGCCGTCCTTTCCGGTGTCGAATTCCAGTTGAACGATGTTGATTCCCCCATAGACCTGATCGAACTCAGTGAGTGCCTGACGGGTGTTGCTCTCGGGATCAAGGAATTCGACGATACGTATGTCCGTCCTGATTTGTCTCAGGCCGATTCCTGCGACGATCAGGATAGCAAAGGAAGCCCAAAGAATCTTCGTTCGATGCACCGAGAGCTTCGCCACGTATGCCTCGATGCGTTGATGGTGAACGATGGCGTGTTGAGGATCGGTCCTCAAAGGCTTGTTACCGAAGAGAATCCTAGTGACGGCAAGTCCTGGCCCGAACGTCCACAGAAAGATGATCAGGACGGCCAAGCTACCCATCTTTCCGAAATCACTGACAGTGTCGACTTGGCAAAGTATGAGGGAACCCAAACCGATCATGGTGGTGAGGGTGGCAAAGGTGCTTGATTTGATGACCCGTTGGACTGCATCTGCCAATGACTGAATCTGGTTATCCTTTTGATTGCTCAGATAGCGAGTCAGGAGGTGAAGAGTCAGCGTGAGTTGCAGTCCGCCGATCAATGGGATCAACATCAGTGCGTAGAAGGAGAGTTCGAGACCGAGAAGCTTGATGCCGCCAGGGATGAGAGAGACGGAAAACAGGACATTGATTGCCGCAACGGCCATACCCTTCAAGGATCTCAAAGCAAACCAAACGGTGGCAGCAACGAGAAGGAACAGTACTGGTAGCAACAGCTTTAGATCACTGCTGATGGCGCTCTTGATTTCCTCTTCAATGAAAGGCAGAGCCACAACTTTGAAACGGACGTTTTCCGATCGATGGGAAGCAATGGCCTCATCCACTTCGGATTGAAGTTGGAGCTTGGCGGATGGCGTCCTGAGATCGCGTTCGAAAGTGGCGGTGATGATCGTGTGCTTTCCGTCTTCACCGACCATGATGTTCTTCACCAATGGATGTGAGAGCGAATAGCTCTGGATCTTCGAAATTTCCTCATCGCTCAGTTCTCCCTCTGGAATGAAGGGCACCATGTCGAACTGGAATCCTTTTCGAATTGGTTTGTAGGAATGAGTCAGGCTCTTGACATCAACCAACCCATCGACGGTTTCAAGTTGTTCGCAGATGGAGCGCAGTCGTTGGAATCCGCCTTGCGAAAAGAGCTGAGGGTCCTCCATGCTGATGACCACGATCGTCTTCCTCTCAAGGATGTCATCGACCTTCTCATATGTCTGAAGGTTTCGTTGGTCACCCTCCATCAATGTCTGAGTCTGAGACTGGATCTTGATGTCTCTACCGGCGTTCCAGATGGGGACAACCAAACCGATACAAATGATCAGTGACCACCATGGATGAGTGAGAAACGGATAGCGCTGGAGGAAGGGCTTCATGTGTCCTCGTCGTCACCCGGTGACAACAGAAACGGCATCATGGTTTCAGGGATTCTGGTGGGGCGTTTCGTATCGGATGAAATGCAGGCATGAATGGTGTGGCCTTCGGCGAGGACTTCATCACCTCGGAGGACACGGCAACAGGCGCGAATTTGGGTTCTCCGCTCCTGAACAAACCATCCTTCAATCTCCAGAAGATCGTCGTAAAGGGCTGGTTTGATGTGGCGGCAATGGGATTCCACCACAGGAAGCATGAGACCTTGTTCCTCCATCTCCTTGTATGTGTAGCCGGCTTCTCTGAGGACTTCGTTCCGACAGCGTTCAAAGTAGACGTAGAAATTGGCGTAGTAGACCACGCCCATTTGATCGGTGTCTGCATAGGGGACGCGATAGGGCATCCTTGTTCGTCTTACTTCAGGCATACTCAGGCTTGAAATTCCAAGAGGGCAGCGTAGGCGCCATCGACCTTGTCCTTCCATGGAGTCAGTTGAACCTCTTCAATCATCTTGAACGAAGGGACTTCCTTGCAGAAGGCTTCGACGATTTCCTGATTTTCTCCGGTTTCGATACTGCAGGTCGAGTAGACGATTTTTCCTCCCGGCTTCACCCTGTTGGCTACCTGTCTAAGAAGGCTGAGCTGTGTCTCCTTGAGGACCTCAATCTCGGTGTTGTTGATTCGCCAGCGGAGATCGACGCGGCGCTGCATTACACCTGTATTGGAACAAGGGGCGTCGATCAGGATCTTGTCGAAACGTTTGCTGGTCAATTTAGAGAATGGTGAAGAGATGTTGCCGTGTAGAGCGACGTTGGTGATTCCCAGTCGTTCACAATTCTCGGTAACCATCTCGAGTCGATCTGAATTGGAATCCGTGGCGATCAGCTGGCCTTCATTCTTCATCAGGTCTGCAATGGCTGCTGTCTTTCCTCCAGGGGCAGAGCAGAGATCGAGTAAGAGTTCGCCTGGTTGTGGTGCGAGCAACTGAACTGAAGCCAACGTGCTGGCATCCTGCACGTAGAAACCACCGCTTCGGAAACTAGGCAATGAAGGAAGGTGACTCCCACCTTTGAATCGGTAGATCACCATGTCCTTGGCCCATGGGGCATCAAACCTTTCAAACTCGACCCGCTCAGTCTCCCACTTGCGTTCGAGATCTTCTGGCTGGATCTTGAGCGTGTTGACTCGGGCGTAGTTTACCGATGCTTGGTTGTTCCATTCAAGAAAGGCTCTTAGGTCCTCTTTGCTCAGCTGGCGCTCCCAGTGGCGGATCAACCAATCAGGCATGGAGAAAGCTGAGCCAGGCTTCTCATCCTTCATCGTTTCAATGGTCTTGGCGATTTGTTCACGCGAGCGTTGGACCTCTCGCATAATGCCGTTGATCAGCGCGCTCTTGTGGCCGACGCCGAATTTCCGCGAGAGTCCCACGGTTTCATTTAATGCAGCGTGATCCGGGACACGGTCCATCCACAGCAATTGGTAGATACCAATGCGAAGTAGGTGACGAACTTCGGGCTGAAGTTTGTCCTCATTGTTGTAGTCGCGGATCAGCCAATCGATCATACGAAGATTGCGAACTACTCCATACACCATCTCTTGAACGAAGCGGCGATCGCGCGGGTCCATCTGTGATCTATCGTAGGCACCTTGGAGGAGTGTCTCGGTAAACTCGTTGCGCATCTCTCTCAACTGGAGGACACGAAAGGCAATTTCTCTTGGTTTTTGAAAACGCACGTCCTAATAATACCTTCTTTAACCACCTCGACGCGAGAATTTAGGAACACATGAGAGAGGAATTTGAGAACCTGGTAAATTTGGGGAAGATTAGTGCACACGAAGTTGACAAACTCGTGGAGCTTGCTGAAGCAGGCTTTTGTATGCACAAGGGATGGGGATTTGGACGTATCACGACAGTAGATACGGTTCTTTCTCGCTTCGCTATCGATTTTCCTGACAGGCCAGGACACACAATGGATCTGTCATTTGCTGCCAAGTCTATGACTGCTATTGGCAAGGATCATATCCTTGCCCGTAAAGTCACTGATCTGGCTGGCCTCCAGCAGCTTGCTGCGACCAATCACCTTGAGTTGGCGAAGGTCGTACTCACGAGCTACGATGGGGCAGCCACGGCAGGAACGATCCAAGAGGCACTTGTCCCAGACGTCATTTCTGACGACTGGAAGAAGTGGTGGGACACCGTCAGAAAAGAGATGAAGAAGGATGGTCACTTCGAGATGCCGGTGAAAAAGTCGGCTCCGATCGTGTATCACGATAATGAGATCTCTTTGGATGAAAAACTCTTGAGTGCGCTCAATGACGCCCGCGGTCTCAAAGCCAAGATTCAGGTTGTTTCTGAGATCAGGAAGAATGTCGAAGAGCTTTCGGATGCAAAGTCCTTGGGCAACCGCGCACGTGATCTTCTGAACGAAGACATCGGAACGCACCAAAAGAACAAGCCGGCGCTTGCTCTTGAAGCCATTTTCGAACGCGATGAATTGGCCCATGAACTGGAGTTTTCTCCAATCGAGGGTCAGACCAAAGATTTGGATGTCTGGGCCAATGGAAATCGCCTTGATGCGATCATTGAAGAGATCCCATCGACCAGACAGAAAAAGACTCTCGCTTCATACAAGCGCTTTGATCCGGATGGTTGGGAACAGGAAGTTCTCAATGTTCTCAACAACTCAACGGCCAAACTGGTTGGGGAGTGTGCAAACCTGTTGATCAAGTCTGACAAGCTGGATGTGCTCAAGAGCGCTCTCGAAGGCCTCATCAATCAGCACTCTGCCAGCACTGAGTTGTTGCTCTGGCTCGCCAAGAACCGTTCAGACTCATTTGCTGATATTCTTGGACCTGAAGTTTTCCGTGCCATGGTCACCGCGATTGAGCGCGACCAATTCAACGAGAAGAAGGCAAGTCGACTTCCTGACTTTATCCTTGGTGATAAGGAATTGATTCCCGAGCTGATCTCCTCTGCAGATATTGAGGTCATCAAGGATCTTACTCGTGCGTTGAAGATGTCGACCTGTTTTGAGGATATGGACAAGCGTTCATTGCTTGCCCGTATCGTGAAGCAGTATCCTGTCGTTCAGTCCCTGATTTCTGGTGACAGTCAGAAAGAGGATGCCTCACTTATTGTTTCCTGGGTTAGTCTGCGCCGCCGTGAACGCGAGTATGACAATCTGGTCCATAAGAAGATGCCTGAGAACCGTAAGGAGATCGCGATTGCCCGTAGTTACGGTGACCTTCGTGAGAACCACGAGTATAAGGCAGCCAAGGAAATGCAGCGTATCCTTGAAGAGCAGAAGGCCAAATTGGAGGTCGAACTCTTGAATGCGCAGGGATCTGATTTCGCTAACCCAGATACGTCTGTTGTGAGTTTGGGCACCTCTGTCAAAGTGCAGGATCTCCAGACCCAGCAGGAAGAAACCTACATCATTCTTGGTGCATGGGATTCTGAGCCGGAAAGAAGCATCATCAGTTACCAGACTCCGGTCGGTAAATGTATGGTGGGTAAACCAGTCGGGACTGAAGTTGAGTTTCAGGTCGATGGTCCAGCCAAACAGTTGAAGATCCTTTCCATCGAAGCATGGGCAGGAAAGCTTGTGGATGAGGAAGAGGAAGCCGCCACAAAGGAAGAAGCTCCCTCAGCGTAAGCTCCTGATAACTCTTTCAATGAGGCCGATCTCCACTTGTTTGGAGGTCGGCCTTCTTTTTTGAACAACAGTTTGTTCAAGTTCGTCGTGCATCTATCTTGAACCACCTATCAGACCCTACTAATTTAGTGCCCGTGAAACTCTTTCCCAGAATTGGTGTCGTATGGCTGCTAATGGCCTCAGTCATCCTTACATCGCTTGATGCTGCTGAACTTCAAAGAAAGGAAGTTGCTGATCTTATTGCCGAGAAGAACGAGCTCAAAGAAGAGGTGCGGCGTTTGAATGCCACCACTGCAAATCTGGAGGACGCACTGCGCCTGCTGCAGAAGCATGTGCTGGAGCAGGACAGGAAATTGGCATCGATGCTTTCTACTCAACAGCGGCTGAAAGAGGACCTGGCTGAATCACGGGTCAATGCTGCAGCGAATTATGCCTCTCAAGATCAGGCAGCTGCATTGGAGAAGGGGCTCAAGGCTCTCAGCGCAGACTGGGCTTCAGACAAGAAGGAGCTTACCCGGGCGATGTCTGTTGTGGAAACCAAGCTTGGAGAGATCCAGCGTATTACAGAGAAAGCGATTTCGTTGGCAAGTTCACGGCCAACACCTGTAAGAGAACCAACGCCAAGCAAACCCAAGAACCAGCCATCCGGTGAGTTCAAGGGCGTCGAGCATCAGATCGAGGATGGTCAGTATCTCTGGAGTATTATGACGGAGTTCAACAAGGCGATCAAAGCAAGGGGAATGAAAGGCAATATTTCGGTTCAAGATATCCTGGATGCCAATCCCGGCCTAGATGCCAACCGGATGCCTGTTGGAAAGGTGATCCGCCTTCCTTTCCCTGATTGATACCATGTCAGGCGACGAGTCAGAGCCGGCATCGGCTAAGAAGAAAAAGGGAGGCATCAAATGGTGGCTGCTTTTCCGCAGGGCTCATCTCTATCTGGGCTGTTTCTTTACTCCGATGCTCGTGTTCTATCTTTTGACCGGATGGTATCAGAGTATCAACAATGAGAGGCTGAAACATCCAAGTGAGGCGGAGACGTTGTTACAGAAAATGCGGACGGTTCATGTGGACCACATTTATCCGTCGGAAACAGAGTTCAGCAATCCGTCCAATCCTGCATTCTACAAGTTCCTCACGATCGTGATGTGTATTGCGGCAGTTCTCACGATCATTTTGGGAGTGGCCTTGGCATTCAAGACTATCAAGAACCGGCTTCTGGTAGCCCTCAGCCTGGTTGCTGGAATGATTATTCCCGCACTGATTCTTTGGCTTGGCCAAGGGCGGGGAAGTTGAATCTTTAAGGCTCTTTGCTGTTTCTAAGATTCGAGCTCATTTTTGACTTCCGCCAAAGCATCGTAGAGAGCATCCCATTCTTCGTTTTTCGTATTCCAGCTACTGGATATCCTTATGACGCGTGATGCTTCGTTTTCGGAGACACCCATTGCTGTCAGTACATGAGAGGCTGCTTCTTTGCCGCTTGAGCATGCTGATCCAGTGGAAACAGCGAATCCTTTCTTGTCCAACTTCACAACCCATCGACCAGGGCAGCCGGTCTCAGGCATGATGGCGGACACGGTGTTCCATAGGCGATCTGATTCCTTGTTGAGGACTCTGGCTCCGAGAGTTGATTCTATTCTTTCTTCGAAGTGGGCTTTTGCTTGTTCGTGCAGTGAGGCTTGGCCGCTGGTGATTTGCTGATTTTGTTCTGTCAGCGCTGTGACCATGGCGGCGATTGCCGGTAGGTTTTCGGTTCCAGCCCGCTTCCTTGCTTCCTGAGGGCCGCCAACAAGGAGGGGAGTGAAGCTTCCTTCAGGGGTTCTGAGAAAGGCTGCGCCTCTGGGCCCTCCGAATTTGTGAGCACTTCCAGAGAGATAGACTGAGTGTGCGTTTAGTTCAGGAAGAGAGGTCCGTCCGATAGTTTGAACTGCGTCGATGAAGCAAGGGGTGTCAGTTTGCTTCGCTAGGGATAGGATGGCGTCGATGGGTTGGATCGTTCCTGTCTCATTGTTCGCGTTCATGACTGCAATCAGCTTTGGCTTCTCCATTCCGATCTTGCTGTTCATCCACTCCAGATCGACCACGCCGGATGGTAGTAATGGAATTAGACTTAATCGGTTAGGGAACCAGAGTTTTGCTGCTTCGAGGACACAGGGATGTTCAATGGCTGAGATCCAGATGCGTGCATCATCGGAATGAAGACGGGAGAAGTGATGAAAAAACATATTCGCCGACTCTGTTGCTGAGGCGGTAAAAATGATCTCACCAGAAGTATCTCCCAACAGGGAAGCGAGAGCCGATCGGGCCTCTTCCAACTTGCGGTCTGCTCGGGAGCCGATGCGATGCTGACTTGAGGGATTGCCAAAGAACTCTCTTGCGACGGATGTATATTCCGCCAAGGCAGAATCCAAAATAGGACTGGTCGCATTGTGGTCGAAATAGATCACGAGGTGAAGTGTGCCGAGATTCGAGGCAAAAGAAAATCCCCGGTCCAAATTGAACCCGGGATTTGTGAATCGCTTGAAGCCTGCTTGTTCGGACTAGGAAGCTCTAAAGAGTATGTCCTGTCTGTGTGCAGGTAGGAAAACTACCTACCTCTTCAAAGGAGTAGGTTCCTGCAGTAGGGCACACGGGCATTTTCTTCAGATACGCCGAAGTTCCAACGAGATCACCCTGTGTGGGAGTATCATTTGGGTTTTTCTTCGAGTCTAAGGCCCATAGCTGTTTTGCATCATCAATTGTTTTCAAATTACTGATGCAAGCGCGGGGCTGAGCGGCTTCCCTGGCTTTGAGGAAGTTGGGGATACCGATGGAGGCGTTAAGTCCAACGATAGCCACAACCACCATGATCTCGATCAGCGTGAATCCTGATCGATTCTGCAAATGAGAATATGTTTTCATGATGATTGCGGGGCTGTGACAGGTGTATCTGAACCTGTAGGATCAAAAAAGGGCTTGGAGCAGAGCCCCAAGCCCGCACTTGTCGTGCTAAATATAGTCAGCCCTTAGAGGGTGTGGCCTTCAGCAGACTTGCCACATGTTGGCAGTGTGTCCACGTTGCCGATGGTGTATGCACCAGAGAGAGGGCAGGTTGGAGAAACCTTGATGTAGAGCGAAGTGCCATACAGATCGGTTGTTCCTGGGGTGTCAGTTCCGCCCTTTTTGTTATCAAGTGCCCACTGTTGCTTTGCACCGTCAATCTGCTTGAGGTTGGCGATACAGGTGTTCTTCTGTGCACCAGCGCGAGCTTTCACGAAGTTAGGAATAGCGATAGCTGCGAGCAATCCGATGATTGCCACAACAATCATGATTTCAACGAGTGTGAAGCCTGAGCGTTTGTTGTTCTGGATTTTCATTATGTTTTTTTCCTTTGGCGTGGCGTGAACAACAGAGGACAGGTTTTGTTAGGTATGATTACGTTTTTGGTTTGTTCACTGAGTTGCGTCCTCTGCAACCACTCCATCGAAATTAGCAATCGGAATGCCAACGTCAACTCTTAAGTATCCAGTTTTGGGACACATAGGAATTTTCACTTCAATATTCTGATGATGTTGTGGAAATCATCAGTCCAGAAAAACTTGGAATCAGACTCGATTGATACCGATTTCCAAACACTGGGATCCAGTCTGGTTTCAGTGTCTTGTGGATGGAATATCATCCAATGAGAGGAGGCCTTGCCCTCTGCTTCCTGCTCATTATTGATCAATTCATCAATGAATTCGTAGTTTTTGAACCCAGCATTCGCTCCAGAGGCAGCTGCGATCAAATCGATGCGCAGGTGGCGGTTGGAGACATTAATCAAAATACTTCCGTTTGCCTTCAGCTTCTGGCGATAGAGGAGAAACGCTTCTTTGGTGATGAGATGCGCGGGAACAACATCTGAAGAAAAAGCATCAATCATAATCAGGTCGAAGGAATTCTCTTTCTCATTCTTGAATCTGATTCGGGCATCTCCCAACTTGATTTGATATGGAGCCTTGGAATTTTTCAGAAATGAGAAGAATTCAGGCGATTCAGCGATCTGAACCACCGAAGGATCAATCTCGAAGTAAGTCCAATGGTCTGTTGGATTGGCATAAGCAGCGGTCGAGCCGGCTCCAAGGCCGATCACGGCTACGTTCAAGGCCGAATCTTCGGGCAGGGATCCAAAGAATGCCGCTACTGGTCCTGAGGGGTGATAATAGGTTGATGGGACTCCTTGAGCTCTTGCAGATTCGATTCCGTGCACGGTTCGACCGTGATAGAGTCGTGTAATTCCTTGTTCAGGATCAAGAGTCACTGTGTGGATGCCAAAGAAACTCCGCTCTCTTAGGAGCCTCTGTTCCTTGCTTACCGGGTGGTTATCCGAAATCACCAGGATCGAAAGAATGGCCACAGAGAAAGAAACGGGCGCCTTGGAAAGAAAGTAGGTGGCCAGAACTGGCAGCAAAAAAGCGATGGCTGCAGCATGTGGTGTCACGCCAACTGTAAGCCTTACGATATGAATCGATCCCAAGGCCAGTACCGCGATTGCGATTGGTGCCAGGAGCTCTTTGCCGTGTTTACGACCGTTGTTCTTGAACTGTATCAAGAATACGGCCAACGCGATGGCGAGTGGGTATTCCAACACTGAGTTGAAGAACACAGGGGCTATCAATGCATTGAAGACACCACCCAGCGCCCCGCCGATCGACATGTAGAGGTAATATTCAGTCAACTGATCAGTCTTTGGTCGGGAGTCGGCCAATCTTGCGTGGCAACCATAGGCCAGAATGAAGAATGTCGTGAGATGCACGATGACTAGTAGAAGAAAAGGTTCAGTGGCATTTGTCGCCATCAGCATGACCAATGCGATTGCGGCAATCGGAACCGTCTTTGATACAATTGGTTCAGGCAGGAGTCGCTTTCTGGCGAATACCATAATGAACGTCAGCAGATAGAGAGAGAGGGGAACGATCCACAAGAGAGGCACTGCTGCCACTTCGTTGGAAAGAAAGGTGGTGGCACTCATCATCAGACTTGATGGAGTGAATGCGAGAAGCGTCCATTTGAGCTTTTGGAATCGGCTCTCCCTTTTGCCTGAATCATTGTCTTTCTTGATGCGTTCTGGTTCCTGTTGTTTGGAAGCGAGGATCCCTGACCCCAGAATGAACAGAGCGCCTATCGCAAATGCGCCAGACCACATGATGGATTGGCTCTGGAGCCGCATGGCTGGCTCAATCAGAAAAGGATAACCAAGCAGAGCTACAAGACTGCCGACGTTGCTCGCTGCATAGAGGAAATAAGGATCTTTAGCCTGTTTGTCCTGCGTCAGGCTGAACCATTTTTGAAGTAATGGGCCAGTGGCTGATACAGCGAAGAATGGAAATCCGATCGCTACAGCCATCAACCCAAGCATCCATACGGTGGGATCATTGCCGACAGGAGGCACCCATCCCTCAGGTATTCCAAGTGGAAGACTCAAGAAAGGAATACCAAGGGTCAGAGCGTGGATCTTCACCTGAGTCCGCAGTGGGAAACGTGAACCAAGCCAATGTGCGTAGAGATACCCGAGAAGGAGCGATACCTGATAGAATACCATGGCAGTGTTCCACACACCTGGAGAGCCACCAAGAAGAGGAAGCACCATCTTTGCGAACAGTGGCTGTATGAGAAACAGCAACCATGCGCTTAGAAAAATGGAGAAGGTGAAAACAGGAAGCACCGCGATTATTCTGTGAGTGTTCGAGAGATCTGCTCAAACACCAGAAAAGCGACTACTTAGGCAAGTGTTTTTCGATCGGATCTTCGGAACTCACCCACCACATCCCGCAACCGCAATGTGAAGAAGGAGCTTCTGAATATTGAAATCATCTTGTTCGAACTGAGTCCGGAGTTTCTCAATGGTGTTGTCTCCGTAGGCTGCAGCAGGTTGCTTCAACATGTGGTGAAACAGGTGTTCGATAAATCCACTGTGAGCAACCGGGCTTTCGGCCGCGTGCTTCGCCAAGTCTCTGGCGCTGGTCAGCTTGATCTGTTTGCCGTCGAGACTCGTGTAGATTCCGGAAGGGTCGACAGGTTTGTTGTTGTCCTTGGTTCTGAACTGTCCCACGGCATCAAAGTTTTCGAGACTGAACCCGAGTGGATTGATGATTGAATGGCAGGTTTGGCAGTTCTTTGGGCTGGTCAGCTCGGTGACCTTTTCCCGCATCGTCAGAGAAGGATCGAATTTGCCGTCCATGAACTCGATTGCCATTGGCGGTGGCTTGAGAGCACGGCCGAGGATATTGCGAGTGACAAATACTCCGCGATGAATCGGAGAGGTGCTCTTCGTGTAGGCAAATGTAGATAGCAGGTAAGGGTGGGTCATGACTCCGGCCCGTTTGTCTGGATTGAAACTCACTTTCTCGAAATCCTTTGGCGATTCCTTGATTCCATAGAAACTGGCCAAGCGGGAATTCATGTAGAGATTGTCTTCCAAAAGCAGGCGCCTGTAGTCCGGATTGTCGCCCCAGATGACTTCATCAAGAAAGATTTCCAAGGAGGTCCTGAGGTCAGACAAAAGGTGTTCATCGAAGCCGGGAAAGGTCTTGGAATCTTTGGAGATATCCTCGGCTTCATCCATCATCAACCAGTGACCGAGGAAGGACCGCATCTTCGCCTTTGTTCTTTCATCTTTGAGCAACCTGTTTCCCTTGCCATACATCATTCTTTCGTTTCTGAACTCATTCCTCGCTGCCTCATTGAGCATGTTCGGATCAGGCATTGAATCCCAGAGTGCGTAGGAAAGCCTTGATGCGATGTCGTAAGGGGTCGGAGGATCTGACTCGATATTGATGTAAAGGAAATGAGGTGACTTGAGGGAAAGTGCCACGATTCGCTTGATAGCTGTGGCAGTGTCAGGAGCTGCCTTGAAGTGACGGTGGACGTAGTTCTCTTTTTCTTCATCACTTAGTGGACGTCTGAATGCACGGAAAACAAATGTTTCAGCAAACGCCTTGATCTTCGTTTCTTTGTCGTCCGCTGATTCCTTTGTTCCTGCTAGTTGAAGGAAGTTCTCAGCTGCATAGTTCGCTGCGTCCAGTGCTCCCTGAGTCGTTGCTTCATCCCAAAGTTTGGAGACCGAAGTTCCTCTGGCGTAGCCAACGCTGCTGTCATCTGGAGGGAAGGGAGGTGAAATAATGGCAACGAATGGGCTGACTTCCTTGCTGAGATTCCTCGCTGGAATCAGTTCGCGTGCTTTGCCAGGGGCCTGCCATTCCAACTTTACTGATGCTGACTTGTCTTTGAATTTAAACCAGCTGAGCTCGAAGCGATAGGACCTGCCTCCCAATAGATGGATGGTTTTCTTGTGCTCAGTCTTTTCGCTGCTCGAGGCCACCCATGCGTCAATAAATGGTTCTTCAGTGTCGTTGATGTGGAGCTTGAAACCATTTTCTGAAGTCACGAAGAAATCGTAATCGCCGGACCCTTCAGCGAGGATCGATCCAGTCCACCGAATGGAAAACTCTTCAGGCTTGAATCCCTCACCCTTGGGTGTGCCGTCTTTGAAATCGAAATCGATGGTCGAATCGATGCGCTCGAACTTGTGATGCTTTTTCGAATTGCCGCGGGACGCGTAATAGTTGGCCTCCAATCCGCCTGGCTTTGGTGTTCTGGGTTTCCATGTGAAGGAGCCGAAGAGATCAGAGACAGTGTTCTGATACTGCTCGATCGTCATTCGTTGGAGTTCGATCCTGGCTACCTGACCCTTGAGTCTGGCTTCTTTGGAGTAGAATGAGTGGTAGATATAGGAAGCTACCGCTTTTGCATCCTCGCCCACGCAGAGGTCCTCTTTGTCCTCGGGCATGGTACGTTCAATGATGCGGGTGAGAGACGCGATGCTGCGGTCGCCCTCGAGAACTTCATCATATTTGTCGGCTACACCTTCTCCTTTGTCACCATGGCATTCCGCACATAGCTTGGTGTAGATGGCAGCGCCTTTCTGCAAAGACGTTTCAGCTTTCGTCCCCAACGGGAGAACTAAAACCAATAGCAAAGCCATGGAATTGATGAATCGGATCGGGTACTGGGTTCCAATCATGAGAGGGGAGACCGTTCGATTTGTCGTTTCAGATGTCAATTCCGATTCACGCCGCTCTCACTGTAGGGGAATTCAAATGGGTGTTGCTTGAATCCCTCTCGCAGCATTTCCGGAGAATGGCAGTCTGATAAGGCTGCAGTCGATTTCGTGGCAAAGAAGGTGAGAAGTGCTAAAGGATCTCGTCAGCAGGTGACGGAGCGATTTTTCGAAAAAGCTGTGATGATCCGAGGTGAACATTTGGACTACGGATTCGAGATATGATCAACAACTTGCTGGGGGAGTTTTCCTGATTGGGGAGGGGCCACTTGCGTTCGAAAAACTGCTGGACCATACTCTGGGCGTGTCCGATCAGGATCTTTCAGTTACAGAGCTTACAAACCGACTTCTCGCATCCTATGCCTCAGTCGGAGGTATTAATCATGTGGATGGTGTGAATCTTCCCTCCAAGTCGAAGATCACCCAAGTCACTTGCGGGCTGTTGCGACTTTTGTTTCCCGGCTTCTTCGATGACCGGATGATTCATTCATCAGAGTTGAAGATCGAGACGGCGATGCTCATGGATGAGGTAAAGGGGGATCTTGAGGATGAGATCACCAAAGCGATTCGATTCCGTCCTCCAAATGATGAAGAAGTAAGTGACGCCCGTCCCCTTGCACGGAAACTCACATGTGACTTTCTTGCGTACTTTCCTGAATTGAGAGAGCTGCTTCGGACGGATGTGGAAGCCGCATTCAATGGCGACCCCGCTGCAAGGAGTCGGGATGAAATCATTGTGGCTTACCCCTTCGTAGAGACAATTGCAGTTCAACGACTGGCCAATTTCTTATACCGCCATGATGTCACTCTCATTCCACGGATTATGAGCGAGTGGGTCCATGGGCGAACCGGTATGGATCTGCATCCGGGTGCCAGTATTGGAACCCACTTCTTTATTGATCACGGAACGGGCACTGTCGTTGGCGAGACCTGCCAGATTGGGAATCACGTAAAGGTGTATCATGGCGTTACCCTGGGTGCTCGATCTACTTCACGCGTTGAAGAGCTTCGTGGAAGCAAACGGCATCCAACCATCGAGAACAACGTCACCATCTATCCTGGTGCCACCATTCTTGGTGGAGACACAGTCATCGGTCATGACAGCACCATCGGGGGTAACGTCTTTATCATGGACAGCGTGAAGCCTAGATCCTTGGTGATCTACGATGGCTTGGATATGCGTGTGCTGAACAAGGATGCCCAGCAGGAAAAGGTCGACGACTATCAGATCTGATCAAGGGGCAGGGATGGAGATTTCGATTCGGTAAAAACGATTTTCATCCACTATGGTCGAATCCGTTATGGTTCTCGAGTTGCCGTCGTTTGATTGATCGATCGGGGTAAGAGGGCTTTCGGTGCCGCCTAGACTGCTTCGATAGACCACTTGATAAGAACGTTCAGAAACGATTGGTGAAAATGAGATTTCGACTTCACCAGGAGAAGCAGAGTTGTTGATGTTCGAGTTGAATTTGGATGCTGAATCATTGGGATCCAAACCAGCCACATATTCGAAGTAATTGTTCTGCATGTCGTCGTCAGGATCTGCGTGGTCTCCCCAAATGGATGATTCCAAGAATGGGTTCTCGAGTTGCTCTTGAGTGAAGTGGGTGAACAGCCATGCGTCTTTTCCTGTGAGCCCCACTGCCTTGAGTTGGATGTTGATGGAGTTCAATGAGGGACTCAGGACTGGTGATAACGAATCCAGATGCGCTCTCCATCGTAGGTCAGCCCCGAAAGTAGGGAAGGTGAAATCGACGCCAGGTCTTACCTTGAACCAATGCTGCCCGCCATTGTTGCTGACGAAGAAGCGAATAGCTGTGTTTGGAGGAAGTTCATGGGAAGCATTGAGCTGGATGGTGCGAATGGAATCCGTTTCTGAATCGATCTCCAAGGATTCAGCAAAACCGGGGCTCGTAAACCAATGCCGAGTATAATAGCGATTCACCTGATTGGCATTTGCAATGACGACGTCGTCAAGTCCGTCATTGTCAAAATCCGTAACGGCCAAGCCGAAACTAAGATGGGTATCTGATGAAAGGAGCGTGCCGAACTGGGTTGAGAAACTGGTGCCTGCGTTGTCGTTGATATGTAATGTGTTGGCTTGGTTGAAAAGAGCCGAAAGCAGATCAAGATCTCCATCATGATCCAAGTCATGTAGCAAGGTCGCTTTTGTATTGAACTGCGAACTCAGTAGGTAGATGGGTGACACACTATCGAAAGGGGAGGTAGTCCCATTGTTTATGTAGAGGACGCTTTGTTGGGTGGTGTTGCCTGAAATGATGTCGAGGTTCTCATCGCCATCAACGTCCCCGAGCGATAGCGACTCTGTGAAATCGGCTTCAGATCCAAGGTTGCTACCCGAGACTCCATTGAAAGGGTCCGATGTCCCATTGTTTAGGTAGAGACGGTTGATCTCACCAAGGTTGCCAGCGACGATGTCTGGATGTTCATCTCCATTGATATCTCCCAATGCCATAGCCTCAGTGTCGTTGATGTCGCCTGAAATAGTTGAAGGGACAGTCGTGGAGAAGGGAGTAGCATTGAGATCGTTGATGAATAGACGGTTCACTCCGCCCTTATTGCCAATGACGATGTCGTTCCTGCTGTCACCACTTAGCTCTCCAATCAAAATGGAGGAGCGGTGTTCAACGGAACGATCGTGTCATACAGCCTGTTCTCCCCTCCGACAGAAGGTGCGCTGACTGGAACATTCCCAAATCTGACTTATACGCCACGAGCTGATTTCTTTGGCTATGATAGTTTCCAGTTCACTGTGACAGACGACTTGGGAAGAACATCCCCCCCGTCCACGATTACAATCAGGACTCTTCCACAGAATGATACGCCGACTTGGACCATTCCGGGGCACGCTCAGAACGGCGATGGCGAGCATGTGGTTGATGTGATGTCCGCAGGAGATGAGTTTGTGACTGTTCCTGGATTTGCCAATTGGGTCGTAGGGCCTCCGAATGAAACGGAGAAGGTTCGATTCCTGAGGGATCAATCGTTCTCATATGACAATGGGCCTATCAGGCATCACCCGGAGATCAATGCAGTTAACGGAGACCTCTATTTCTTTGTGAAGGAGGGTGAGACGGGATCTGTTTTGATTCACATGTTCATCATCGATTTTGGGGATGCTGAGCAGGGAGTGAATCGTGGTGAAACCAAGAAGATCCGTATCAATGTGGCCAGTCCTTGACGGTCTGGTCAAAAGGAGACAATGAAGCACTCCATCGGATTTTATCTCCTCATCTGATCGAATAATTCGAAAAATCTTCTGCCGCTGTTTGAACTAAATGAAAACAGCGGCATTTTTGGGTAAATGAGGCAAATTCATCGGTAAGACTTCTTTGCATGAATGAAATGCATGGTATTCAAGGGGATTGTTTGTAGGTGGATTTAAGGTTCTAGAAGGAGTTGGTATCGGTGTTGCTAAGGGGAACAGGCTCTTTGAAAGAGCTTGATAACCGCATGTCGTATTCAACCGTTTCGTCTGAAGAACCCGTCAGGACATTGATCGATGAACTCCTTGAAGAGCAGGGAGCGCTGACGGCTGTGGAGCGGTTTAGTCAGAGACATGAAGCATGTGAGATTCCCACACAGGCACAGTTCTATAAGGATCTGCTTCCTGCCAGGGAACCGGGGCCTGGACAGCAGTTCGCCTTCTCCGTGGACCTCGATAAATGCTCGGCGTGTAAGGGATGTGTCACCGCCTGTCATAATCTGAATGGACTCGAAGAGGAAGAGACCTGGAGAAGTGTAGGGACCATCGTTGGAGAGGTCGCCGGAATGTCAGAGCAGAAGACGGTGACTACTGCATGTCATCACTGTGTGGATCCCGGTTGTATGAATGGTTGCCCTGTTCTTGCTTACGAAAAGGATGAAGTTACAGGCATTGTGAGGCATCTGGATGATCAATGCATCGGATGTGAGTATTGCGTGATGAAATGTCCCTATGAGGTTCCTCAATACAGCGAATCCAAGGGCATCGTAAGAAAGTGCGATATGTGCTACAGCCGCCTAGCTGAGGGTGAAGCTCCAGCCTGTGTGCAGGCATGTCCGAATGAGGCAATCGCGATTTCCATTGTTGATCAGGGGGAGATCCTTGAATCCACGTCTATAGGTGATGAGGTGGTGGCTGGAGCCCCTGATTCGACGATTACTGTTCCTACGACTCAGTTTCAGTCTGATGTAGAAACAGAGACATTCTCGCCAGTTGATCAATGGGTGGTTGAACCTTCGAAGGCTCATGTGCCTCTTGAGCTGATGCTGGTCATGACCCAATGGGGAGTAGGTGGTTTCATTTTGGCAGGTCTACTAATGTTGAATGCCGCAAATTCTAAATTGGCTGGCTGGGTGGATGGATTTTCCTTTGGGATCTTTGGTTTGGGTTTGGCGGCCAGTGTTCTTCACCTGGGGCAACCGTTGAAGGCTTGGAGAGTCTTTCTTGGCTGGCGGAAATCATGGTTGAGTCGGGAAGCGATGGCGTTTGGGGCCTTTCTCCTTCCTGGGATGCTCGCTGCTTTGGCTTCGGTGACCGTTGTTCACCCGACACTGATCAATGTGGAGTGGATCCAGTCGATTGCTGAATCGAGTGCTTCGCTTCTTCGCTGGAGCGCCGCGCTTGTCGGTGCTTTTGCAGTCTGGTGTTCGGTAATGGTCTACGTGGATACGAAGAAGGAAGTCTGGAGCATGGGGCGAGTTACTTGGCGATTTATCGGCTCATCAGTTGTTGGGATGGCTCAGATCGGTCTGTGTGCGTTTTCAATCGGGGCACTGGTTCATGGTGTGTCGGGACAATTGATTATGTGGGTGTTGAGTATTGCTGCAGTTCTTGCGAATGCCCTGAAGCTTTTCTATGAGGCATCTGACCTCATCAGAGTTAATGATGCAGATTGGAATGTCTTCCGAAAGGTAGCCGTCCTTTATAGCGGTGTATTGTCCAAGTGGTGGAATGCGAGATTAGCTCTTACTGTGATCGGAGGATGCGCCTTGCCGTTGTTGGGGGCTGTGGCCGCATCAACGTCCTATGGCGTTCTTTCACTATTCATCTTTTCACTGGGCGCTGTTTTGAACCTCTTGGGTGAGCTAGCGGAGCGTCATTTGTTTTTTGTTTCAAGCCCTGCTCCCAAGATGCCGGGAGCCATCGTTTCATGAATCAGTTGCTTTCGAAACAATCCATTCTGCGCCAGTGGGAAGGTCCATTGACCAAGGAACTTGCTCAGTCATCTGGACAATTTGGTCTTGGACGGATTCCGGAGCGCAAGGCCCCCGATGCAACGACACAGATTGTATGTGGGTATTGTTCTACCGGATGTGGATTAAAGGCCCATCTCAAGGAAGGACAGGCCGTCAATCTTTCGACCTCTACAGAGTATCCGGTCAATCTTGGTATGGCGTGCCCCAAGGGTTGGGAGTCCTTGACCCCTTTGGCTGCTGATGATCGGGCTACAACTCCTTTGATGCGTGATGCATCTGGTAAATTGGAGCCGGTGAATTGGGATACCGCGATGAAGGGCTTCACCGACCGATTCAAGAAGGTTCAGAAAGATCATGGCAAAGAGTCTGTTGCCTTTATCAGCACGGGGCAGATCGTGATGGAGGAGATGGCCTTTCTGGGGGCGTTTGCCAAATTTGGAATGGGAGCGAAGCATGGCGATGGCAATACCCGTCAATGCATGGCCACATCCGTTGTGGCTTATAAGCAGTCTTTCGGCTTCGACGCGCCTCCCTACACCTATAGGGATTTTGAAGAATCGGATGTGCTGGTTTTCGTAGGCTCCAACCTGTGTATCGCTCACCCCATCATGTGGCAACGGGTGCTCAAGAACCCCAACGATCCAGAGATCATTGTGATCGATCCACGGCGGACTGAAACAACTGTGGCAGGTACTGAGCACTATCAGATCATGCCCAAGTCGGATTTGTATCTGCTTTATGGAGTGGCGCGTGAACTGATCAAGAACGATTGGATTCAACAGGAGTATGTTGAAAAGCACACGGAAGGTTTTGAGGAGTTTGTGAACCATGTGGAGCGTTTCACTCCAGAGATGGTGGCCAAGGAATCAGGGATACCAGTTGAACGCATCAAGCATCTTGCCCGGTTGATCCATGATGGGAAACGAGTCTCCTTCTGGTGGACCATGGGGGTGAATCAAGGGCATGAAGCAACCCGGACCGCTCAAGCGATCATCAATCTCGCGCTGATGACTGGAAACATGGGCAGACCAGGAACGGGAGCAAACTCGATCACTGGGCAATGCAACGCAATGGGATCGAGGTTATTCAGTAATACCACCAATTTACTGGGTGGACATGATTTTACGAAACCAGCTCATAGGCGAAAGATTGCCAAGACGTTGGGAATGGATGACTCCTGTATCCCCGATGGACCGAGTCTGGCCTATGACCAGATCATCGATGGGATCGATAATGGCACCATCAAGGGGCTCTGGATCATTGCGACCAATACGGCGCATTCCTGGATACACCAGAAGAAGGTAAGAGAGGTTCTTGGAAAACTGGATTTCCTCGTCGTTCAGGACATGTATCACAGCACGGAGACGGCTGAATTGGCTGACTTGATTCTTCCGGCAGCCGGTTGGGGAGAAAAGGAAGGTATCTTCATCAATTCAGAGAGACGATTGGGATTGGTGAAAAAGATCTCCAAGGCTCCGGGGCAAGCGTTGTCTGATTTTAATATTATCAAATTGGCTGCTCACTATTGGGGATGCGATGAACAGTTTCGTGAGTGGTCGTCGCCAGAAGCTGTCTTTCAGATCCTCAAACGCTGTAGTAAGAACCAACCCTGCGATATCACAGGGATCAAGGACTACAGGATGCTGGACGAATGCGACGGTATTCAGTGGCCTTATCCTGCTGCGAAATCGGGTAGAGCAGAGAAGGATGGAAGCGATCTCAAAGAGTGTAATGAACGGAGATTGTTTGAACGGGGACGCTATTATCACAGCTCCGGTAAGGCGCAGTTTTTGTATGAGAATCCTCAACCTGTGCTGGAGCCCACAGATGATGACTACCCATTTGTCCTGTTGACGGGTAGAGGAACATCAGCTCAATGGCATACACAGACACGGACAGGTAAGTCACCTGTGTTGAGAAAGCTCTATCCCAAGAATAATTACGTGGAGATTCATCCCGAAGATGCATCTCGATTGGGTATTGAGGAGGGAGGCAAGGTCAAGGTGATGTCCAAGCGTGGTGACGTCATTGCGAGTGCTTACATCACCAAAGTGGTGAGGAAAGGGCAGGTGTTCATGCCGATGCATTACGCGACGACCAACCATCTGACGTTTCCGTCATTTGACCCGTATTCAAGGCAACCATCGTACAAACACGCGGCTGTTTCGATAGAACGCGCCTAGATCGTTACGGGAGATTCGTGGGATTGGGGGACGAAGGGCTATCTTGCTTGTCTGTCATCCTGATGGGTTGTGCCTGCGAAATTCGACTTCCCCTGTTGGAAAGAGGATGTTTGCATGTCTTAAATCCCTGATTGCTACGTTCTGTATGTCGATACCCTCAAATCGCCTTCGTTTAGTCTGTTCCGTGCTGGCCCTATTGGCTGGTGCAAATGCCGCTTCATCTGCTGCCGATCTCCCTATAGGGAGCATCAAGCCCTTCTTCAGCGAATACTGCTATGACTGTCATGACTCTGACGTTCAGAAAGGCGGATTGAATCTGGAGGCATTAGGCACCGATCTGAGCGACGCTGCCACCATGGCTGGTTGGGTCAGGATCCATGACAGGGTTGAGAATGGTGAGATGCCGCCAAAGAAGAAATCGCAACCGGAGGCGTCTACAAAGGAATCGTTCCTGAAGCAACTAGCCACCGGCTTGACCGGCGCTCATGCCCGGGAAAAAGGAACTGTCTTGAGACGTTTGAACCGGCGTGAATATCAGAACACGCTGAATGACCTTTTCGGCACCAACGAGGATCTGGAAAACTCACTTCCGGAAGATGGACGAGCACATGGCTTTGATACTGTGGGTGAGGCATTGAGTATATCGATGGCTCAGATGCAAGGTTACCTGAATGCGGCTGATCAAGTGATGGAGGCCGCCACGGCTGTCTGGCCGGAAGCCCCTAAAGTGGATTACTCAAAGTCTTCCTATTCCGAATCACGCGAAGGAAAGAAGTTCATTGGCGATAAATGGAAGAAACTCCCAGACGGAGCAACCGTCTTTTTCAAACGCTTGGGTTACCCGACTGGAATGTTGAGGGACGCATCAGCCAAGAAGGCCGGCTTTTATAAGATCAAGGTGACGGGTTATGCCCACCAATCCAATGAGCCAGTAACATTCTCTGTTGGGTCTACTACGTTTGCGCGAGGCTTGGAGAAACCGACCTATGGTTACTATTCCTTCCCTCCCGGGAAACCTTCCACCATTGAGCTGACTGCATGGATGGGAGAAAGATACATGATTCAAATCGAGCCATGGGGAATCACCGACAAGGATAACGCGCTCAAGAATCTTGGCGTGAACAAGTATCCTGGCCCGGGGCTCGCGATCCTTAGTGTCGAGCTCGAAGGCCCCTTGCATGAGGAGTATCCCACTAGAGGACACAAGCTCCTGTATGATGGCTTGTCACGAACAGTGATCGAACCGGGGAATCCTCGGGACAAGACACGTTCGTGGTATGTGCCGAAATGGCAGGTAAGCTCTTCTGATGAGATTGGTGATGCGACCACAGTGTTTACCCGCATTGCTACCAAAGCATGGAGACGTCCGGTGACTTCCGCTGATCTGAAACCGTACCTATCTTTATTTGAATCTGAACGATCCAAGGGGAGCAATCTGGATGAGGCGCTAAGAACCGGTATTGCTGCTTTGTTGACTGCTCCAGATTTTCTCTTCATGAAGGAAAAGCCGGGGCGGTTGAACGATTACGCATTGGCAACGAGGCTTTCATATTTTCTGACCCGCACCTCACCTGATGAGGAATTGATGGCTTTGGCCGGGCAAGGAAAGCTGACTGGTGATTCGGTAACCCTCATGGCCCAAGTGGATCGACTTTTGGCAGATCCACGATCAGAGCGTTTTGTAGTCGATTTTCTCGATGGATGGCTGGATCTACGTAGCATCGAGTTTACCAATCCTGATAGGAATTTGTTTCCCGAGTTTGATGCGTACCTTCAGTGGTCCATGCTCAAGGAATCACGCGGGTTCTTCAGTCAGCTGCTTAAAGAGGATCTGAGTGTTTCAAATTTCATCGATTCAGACTTTGCGATGTTGAACAACAGACTGGCACTGCATTACGGGATTGATGGTGTTCAAGGGACTGACCTGCAGAAGATTAAACTTCCTTCCGACAGTCCCAGAGGTGGTGTTATGGCGCAGGCATCAGTTTTGAAGGTATCTGCCAATGGCACGGCTACTTCTCCCGTCATTCGTGGTGTCTGGGTTCTGGAACGGATCATGGGGATTGTGCCTCCTCCTCCGCCTCCTGCAGTGCCTGGCGTTGAGCCTGATATCCGTGGAGCGGAAACCATTCGGCAGCTGCTCGATAAGCATCGGGACATGACCAGTTGCAAAGGCTGTCATCAGTTGATTGATCCTCCCGGGTTTGCCTTGGAACAGTTCAATCCGATTGGCGGATATCGGGAAAATTTCCGATCAATGGGAGTAGGTGAACGTATCAACCTCCAGGTCGATGGTCGAAAGGTGAGGTATAAGAAGGGGTTGCCGGTTGATGCGAGCGGCGAGCTTCTTGATGGACGGACTTTCAATGGTTTTGACGAGTTTAAGAATCGTCTCCTTGAAGATCAGAGTGGTATTGCACATTGCCTGACAGAGAAGCTTTTGACATTTGGGACTGGTCGGGAACTTGGTTTCTCTGATCGTCAAGGTGTCGAAGAGATCGTAAAACAGCTTCATGAGAATGGCGACGGCCTCAAGACCTTGATCAAGCAGATCGTTCTCAGTGATATTTTTCAATCCAAGTAGCACCCTAGAAACATCATGAACAAAGTTCATCTAGCCACAGGCAAATCTCTTAATCGGCGTGCCTTTCTGCGAGGGATGGGAGTGACGTTGAGTCTTCCTCTCCTTGATGCGATGACCCCTGCATTTGCCGCAGCCAAGACTCCTCCCAAACGATTTGTGGCAATGTGTGCCGGACTGGGATTTCATGCGCCTCATCTGTTTCCAGAACAAAGGGGCAAGAATTATCAAGCCACACCCTACTTGGAGAAGATCTGGCAGCATAAGAATGACTTCACGATCATGTCGGGCCTGTCTCATCCAGAGCAGAATGGCAACAATGGCCACGCTTCTGAGATGACCTGGCTGACTTCGGCCAAACGGCCTGGGTTGGCGGGATTCAAAAACACGATTTCATTGGATCAGTTGATTGCTCAGAAGATCGGGATTGAAACACGCTTCCCTTATCTCGTTCTAACCAATCGTGGTAATTCAATGTCGTGGACAGCCAGCGGGGTTGCTGTCCCTGGAGAACAGTCGCCCTCGAAGATCTTTAAGCAACTCTTCGTAGAAGGCACCGAAGATCAGAAGAAAAAACAGACAAGAGGGTTGCAGCGTGGCCAAAGCATCCTCGATACCGTGCTTGGAGAGGCCAAATCCCTGCATCGCGAACTAGGTCACCGGGATCAGGAGAAATTGGATGAGTATCTGACTTCTGTCAGGGATCTCGAGGTGCGTTTACAACAGTCTGAAGGCTGGGTCTACAAGCCGAAACCCAAAGTCACCGCCCAGGCGCCTGAGGACATCAAGGATAAGGCAATGATCATTGAGCAAACAAAGCTCATGTATGATCTCATGACCCTGGCTTTGGAAACGGATTCAACCCGAACCATGACCTATGCACTAGGCGGTATGAACGCGCCTCCAAAGATTGCAGGGGTATCTACCGACTGGCATCAACTTTCGCATCATGGACGGGATCAGACCAAGATCGACGAATTGAAGTTGATCGAAGAGGCCGAGTTTGAAGCCTTTAACTATTTTCTATCCAATCTCAAGGCCAAGAAAGAAGCCAATGGATCCTTGTTGGACAATACGATGGTTTTGATGGGATCCAATCTAGGTAATGCCAGCAGTCATAGCTGGCGAAATATTCCCGTGCTGTTTGCTGGTGGAGGGTTTCGGCATGGGCAACATATCTCCCACGACGAAAAGAATAATACCCACTTCGCTAATCTTTTCGTTCAAATTGGACAACAGATGGGGATGGATATTGAACAGTTCGGAAGTAGCGATAAGGAAAGTATCACCGGACTGGAACGCGCCTGATATTTGTTTGAAGACCGCCTTTGAGAGAAAGCAGATTCCGACTGGAGTCTGCTTTTTCTTTTTTACTCATCACCAATAAAAAGAAACAGTTTCAGAAGTAGTGACCCGTCGCCTTCTGGAAGAAGATCGAGTTCTGAATCCGAAGTGGTGATGAGATAGAAAGGTGGCACACTGGCAAGATCGCCACCGACTTCGTTCAAGTAGATAACCACCGTTACCTCCGTGGAAGAGTCGCTTGAGTCGGTGATGGAAATAATCAGCTCGTATTGGGTCCTCGATGCATAATCCAATGCATTCATGTCATTCACAGTGATGATTCCTGATGTCTCACCGGTGCTGAATGGGGCGCCGTCGTTGCCTCCGGTTATTGCTTAGGTCACCGAGTCGCCACTGTCGGGGTCACCTCCATCGACTGTTGCTACGATTGTTCCGTTTTCGCTGTCCTCATCTAGAGTGGTGTCGACAACAACAGTTGGAGTCAATTCAATCACTCGATAGAAGCGAAACGGGACGCCTGCCGAGGTAAGATCCTCGAAGGTCACAGTGCCGTCATCCCCAACCGTGATTTCATCGACTCTTACCCAATTGACCAAGTCCGAGGATATTTCAACCGCATACCTTGATCCGGTATTGTCACTGACAGTGATAGTAGGAGTATCGTTATCAACACTTTCGGAATCGATCCCGAGATCCAGTGGTTCTTCATCCACCACTTCCGGGGCTTCATTCACGTCGTTCAGGTTTATCGTAACGATTGCTGTTGCTGTGAGTTTTTCAGAATCGCTGACCTCAATGGTAAGAGCGAAGCTAGGCGTCTCCTCGTAATCCATGGAATTGGTTCTGTTGACGCTGATGACACCGGTATCACTGTCGATCTTGAAAGCGCTCTTGTTCTCTCCATGGGTGATCTTGTAACTGATCGAATCTCCGTCATCTGCATCTGATGCAGAGAAAGATCCTACAACGGTGCCTTTCTCAGAGTTCTCATCGATAGAGAATGTCTGATCCAAGATTGTAGGAGCTTCGTTCAGGTCATTGATGGAGATTGTGAAGTCTTGTGTCTGGATTGGATCTGTGCTGATAGCCGTGTCGTGAAGGTTGATGGTCTGTTCGGTAAGGCTGGAAAGAGGCGTTTTGGAAGCCGCCTGAATCCTGTTTTCCGAAGTCGCAACCCTTTGCGATTGCTGTTTGGAGGCATGCTTGGGAAACTCGGTCCGCATCTATGGCAGCGAAGGCGAAGAAGAAAGCGGTTTACGACGAGAGTAAGATCAAAACCCTGTCCTCCATTGAGCATATCCGGCTCAGGACGGGAATGTATATTGGTCGAATTGGGGACGGAAGTCATTATGATGACGGATGTTACATACTTTTGAAGGAGGTGGTGGACAACGCCATTGATGAATACATCATGGGCCACGGCAAAGAGGTTCACATCACTATCAAAGACGGAGAGGTCAGTGTGCGCGACTTTGGTCGAGGCATTCCTTTGGGGAAGGTTGTGGAGTGTGTGTCTCAGATTAACACCGGTGCAAAATACAATGATGATGTCTTTCAGTTCTCGGTAGGTCTGAACGGTGTTGGCACGAAGGCGGTCAATGCGCTTTCGGACACCTTCACGGTGAAAAGTCATCGTGAGGGGCAATCCATGGTGGCGCAGTTTGTAAGAGGCAAGTTGAAGACTAAGCGTAAGGGCAAGACCAGTGATCCCAATGGCACTTGGATCAGCTTTCAGGTGGATCCTACGATCTTCAAGAAGTCAGCATTCCGTGAAGAGCTTGTTGAGAAACGCCTTCGTCATTACAGCTACCTCAATGCCGGCCTGAAACTTGTCTATAATGGAAAGAATTTCATTTCCCGTGCTGGTTTGCTGGATTTGCTGAAGGAGGAAATCGGTGACACCCATGCTTACACGCCTCTTCATCATCAGGAGAAGACCTTTGAAATCACCCTGACTCATTGCAATGGGCGTTACGGAGAAACTTTCTTTTCGTTCGTTAATGGTCAGTTCACTTCAGATGGAGGCACCCATTTAAGTGCATTTCGCGAAGGTGTGTTGAAGGCGGTGAATGAATTCTCCAAGAAGAAGTATGATGGAGATGATGTTCGCGAGGCCATGGTGGGAGCCATTGCCATCCGTCTTCAGGACCCCATGTTTGAGTCCCAGACCAAGAACAAGCTGGGTAACACGGAGATAAGAAGCGATCTGGTGAACAAGGTGCGTGAGGTTGTGGCGCACTTGCTTCACAGGAATAAAGACGTCGCTGAGGCGATGATCGCCAAGATCGACGAATCTCAGCAACTGAGGAAGGAGCTTCAACAGGTCAAGAAGATGGCCAGAGAACGCGCGAAAGCAGTGCGTATCCGTATTCCTCAGCTTCGTGATTGCAAACAGCACTTCAATAAAGAGAAAGGCAAGGGCGAGGGAACCATGGTTTTCATCACTGAGGGTGTGTCTGCTGCGGGCTCTATTGTCAGTTGTCGTGACGTGAATACGCAGGCGATTTTCACACTGAAGGGTAAGCCGCTCAACGTCTGGGATCTCAAGAGGGACGCCATTTATAAGAATGACGAGATGTACAACCTGATGCAGAGCCTTGATATCGAAGAGAGCGTGGATCGGCTACGCTACGACAAGGTGATCCTCGCTACTGATGCTGATGTGGATGGGCTCCACATCCGAAACCTGTTGATCACCTTCTTTTTCAAGTTCTTTGATCAAGTGGTCAAACGTGGGCACCTGTATGTGCTCGAAACGCCTCTTTTTCGTGTAAGGAACAAGGAAAAGACAATCTACTGTTATTCTGATGCTGAGCGGGTTGAAGCATTAAAGGTGATCAAACGTGGGGCTGAGATCACTCGATTTAAAGGATTGGGCGAGATCTCGCCCAAGGAATTCAAAGCCTTTGTGGGACAGGAGATGCGCTTGTCTCAGGTGGAATACGCGCCAAAGAAGGATGTTTCGGACATTCTCACTTTCTATATGGGGCGCAACACACCTGAACGCCGTAGCTACATCATGGACAACCTTGTCGTGCCGGTTGAAGACTGATGTCTGAAGTGCCTCCAGATGATGAAGAGAAGGATCAGCTCAGCTTTGGGCTCCCTAGCTATGACTTTGGCGATTCCGATGAACCTGATGCTGACGATGAGTCTGACGAGGAAGAATCATCAGAAGAGCCAATCGATCCAGCTCCCTCGGGCCAGTCTGAGCCTGCGGAAGTGCAGGAAGTGGAAGAAGAGCCTGAACTAAAGGTAGAGGAAGAATTACAGAAAGAAGAAGAATCACCAATCGAGCCCGAGCTTGAAGCTGAAGAAGTTAATCAAGTGGAATCAGCAGATGAGCCAGATCCAAGTGATTCAAATGAATTTGAGGAACAAGACGTAGTGAAGAAAAAGCCTGAACCTAAAGCCAAGAAAGCAGCGCCCAAGCTTAGCCGGACCAAGAAAGAGGAAGAACCGGACGAAGAGATCATTGTGGATGAAGTTGTGGATGCCAGTGAGAACCCCTTTATTGGGGGCGATGGCGAGCCTCCTGAATCGGGCGATGTTGGCTTGGCTTCCCATCCAGACGATCCAGAGCCGCTCAAGAAGCGGGTGGATCAGAGTTTCTTGGAGTATGCCTCCTATGTGATCCGCGATCGTGCCATCCCTCATTTGATTGATGGATTAAAGCCGGTGCAGCGACGGATCATGTGGTCGCTGAAGAAGAATGATGACGGAAAATTCATCAAGGTGGCCAATATTGTAGGCTATACAATGCAGTTTCACCCTCATGGTGATGCATCGATCGGCGATGCGTTGGTTGTGCTAACCAACAAGCGGTATTTGATCGAGGGGCAGGGTAACTTTGGAAACATCTTCACGGGAGACCGTGCTGCCGCTTCGCGTTATATCGAGTGTCGACTCACAGAACTGGCGCGGAACGAGTTGTTCAATGATGAGCTGACTGAGTTTATTCCGAGTTACGACGGACGTAACAAGGAACCTGTTGTTCTTCCAAGTAAGCTCCCAATGCTCTTGATGCTGGGTGCGGAAGGTATCGCGGTTGGCCTGAGTTCGAAGATTCTTCCGCATAACTTCATTGAGCTTCTGGAAGCTCAAGTGGACATCCTGCGCAAGAAGCCGGTCTATCTGGTTCCCGACTTCCCGGTGAACTGTCAGATGGATGCCAGCCAGTATGACGATGGTCGGGGTAGCATCAAGTTGCGGGCGAGGATCAAGATCAAGAGTGAGAACACGCTCATGATCACGGCCATTTCCCCAACGTCCACGACCGAGTCTTTGATCAATTCGATCGAAGACGCCTCAAAGAAGGGGAAAATCAAGGTCAAGAGCATCAACGACTATACGTCGGAAAAGATTGAGATTGAGATCAAGCTTCCTCCTGGAGTGAAGGCTGAGAAGACCATTCCTGCCCTGTATGCGTTTACTGATTGCGAGACGTCCATTTCCAGCCGCATCGTGGTGATTCGTGATAATCGTCCGGTCGAGATGTCTGTAACTCAGATCCTGCGATTCAACACGATGATGCTGAAGGAGTTCTTGAAGAGAGAGCTCGAAATTGCGGAGCACAAACTGAATGAAGAACTTCACTTCAAGACTCTCGTTCAGATCTTTGTCGAAAACCGGATCTACAAGATGATCGAGGAATGTCGCACCAACGACGCGGTTGTGGCGGCGATTTACAAGGGATTCGAACCATTCAAGAAGAAGCTGATCCGCGCCATCAATGATGCGGATATTGAGAAATTGTTGGCCGTTCATATTCGTCGCATCTCGCTGTTTGATATCAACAAGCATCGCGATGAAATGGAGAAGTTGCTCAAAGACCTTGCTGAAGTCCGCAAGAATCTTGGGCAATTGACCCGATTCACGGTTCGCCACCTGAAAGGGCTGATCAAGAAGTACAAGGACATCTATCCGCGTATGACCGAGATCGTGAAGAATGGCTTCGCTGCGGTGAACGCCAAGGAAGTTGCGATCAAGGCACTCAAGGTGGCCTACGACCGCGACAAGGGATACATCGGCCACAAGGTGACTGGTGGAGAATTCCAAATGGAGTGCAGCAAGTTCGACAAGTTGGTGATGATCTTTGACGACGGGATGTACAAGGTCGTGGGCATGGAGGAGAAACTCTATGTCGGCAGTAAACTCCTCTACTGTGCTCATCCGGACAAAGATCAGGAATTCACCATCGCTTATGAGAGCAAGGGAGTGACCTATGTGAAGCGCTTTAAGATTGGTGGATTCATCATGAATCGCGATTACCAGTGCGCTCCGGAGAAATCCAAGATTCGCTTCTTCGGATTGGGTAGCCCTGAAAAGCTATTCATCACCTACAAGCCAGCGCCTTACCAACGTGTGAATGAGCAATGGATTGAAATGGCCGACATCTCTCAAAAGGGAGTCAAAGCCCGTGGTAATCAGGTTTCGATCAAGAAGGTGAAGAAGATCACGGAGAAGCAGCCACGCAATTGGAATGAAGATGGCGGTGCCACTCGCGTGCGATTTGCGTGATGTAGGTCAGCTCTTTCTACAAGGGACCTGAGAAAACTTGTTGAGCTTTCAAAGAGGTCTTGGGCATGTATCCTGAAACCTTGATTGCACCCATGTTTCAAAGACATCTCCATATAGCCCTCGTTCTCGCCATTGTTGTCTGCGCGTCCTTGTCTGTTTCAGCGGAGACGCTTCCGCCTCTAAGAGACGGTAAAGCTCCCACCACGCACGATGAACTGTGGGCTGGATTCGATCCTCAGAAAGAGCCGTTGGATGTAGAGGTTCTTAAAGAGTGGGAAGAGGACGGTGTTATTCTGCGCGTGCTTCGATACAAGATTGGTGTGTTCAAAGGACGGAAGGCGATGATGGCTGCCGTCTATGGATTTCCGAAAGGGGGATCGAATCTGCCCGGACTTGTTCAGATTCATGGCGGAGGCCAGTTTGCCGATCATCGGGCTCCACTGATGAACGCCAAGCGTGGTTACGCGACCATTTCCATTTCATGGGCCGGAAGAATTTCAGCCCCGGGCTATACAGTGTCACCATCAAATGTGCAGTTGTTTTTCGACGACAAGAAGGATGATCCCAACTATCGACTCACCACCGATTGGGGAGCGCTCGATGGATATCACGCGCCCAGTCGAAATCAGGGGAATTCCTTCCTCAGTGTGGCTGCTCACGATTGGACCTTGGATCCGGTAGAATCGCCCAGGAACAACCCATGGTTCCTCTGTACTTTGGGTGCTCGGCGAGCACTGACATTTTTGGAAAGGCAACCGGAAGTGGATAAAGAGAGGCTCGGAGTTTATGGGCATTCAATGGGAGGTAAACTGACGGTTCTCACAACGGCTGCCGATTCACGAGTAAAGGCTGCGGCTCCATCTTGTGGAGGTATCAGTAACCGGGATTCAGATTACCCACTCTACGCTTCAACCGTTGGTGACAGTGTCAGTCTCAAGCGGATCAAGTGCCCGATCATTTTCCTGAGTCCGGCCAATGATTTCCACGGACGCATCGATGATCTACAAACCGCACTGACGGAAATCCAAACCGACGAATGGCGCGTGACCTGTTCGCCTCACCACAATCACCAGGACACAGGGGAATATGAAGGAGCTGCGATGCTTTGGTTCGATCAGCATTTCAGGAAATCATTTCAATATCCTCAGACTCCAAAGTTAACACTGAGCCTCAAGAACGGAAGCGGCACGCCTGTCGTCATCGTGGAGCCTGATGTGTCGGCCCCTATCCTCGGTGTCGAAGTCTATTACACACAGCATGGAAAAGGTCCGGATGAGGAAATGGACATGAAGAACGTGGTCAGTCGTTTTTGGAACTACGCTCCTACCGCAGGAAAGGGAAATGTGTGGTCCACGGTTGCTCCGCTGAACACCACTGATCGTCCGCTCTGGGTTTATGCGAATGTTAGATACGCGCTGGATGAACCTGTAACCGGAGCTGGTTATTACTATCGCTCTTACAGCGCTGACACCTATGTCCTTTCCTCAAAAATGCAGATTGCCAGCCTGGATGAACTAAAGACTGCCGGGGTCAAATCGCCTTTGGGAGGCAAGCTCTTGATCGAAGACTTCAAGGGCGATTGGCAGAAAGAATGGTTCACTTATCGCCCCGAGAGCTGGGGAATGCGGACTCATAAAGTGTATTCCGATCAATGGAAGGCACCCAAAGGGGCACGACTGGCTCTTGAAGTGAAATCCGCCAATGCAGGCAAGATCGTGATCGGTATCGACGATTATGCAGCTGAGGTGGAATTGGCAGGAGAGGGGAATTGGTCTCAGATCAGTTTGCCACCAGGCAGCTTCTTAGATGCAGTTAGTGGGCCCTTGGAAAACTGGGAAGGGATCAAGGAACTGAGATTCGTGGCCAAAGAAACACTCAGGAAGCGAATCAATGGCGAACAGAAAACAAGGGTCGTGGGCAGCGATCTGGAGGGGGCTGCCCCTGAATTGAGAAATCTCCGGTGGGTGATCGAATAACCTCGCCCAATAGCCAGATTTGGGCCTTCTGATGCCGGATGCTCTCGTTTCGCTTGCTGATAGGCGGAAACCATAGTAGACCACCAGCCGCAATTTTTAGGACAATCTGATGATCGAACTCAAAAAAGACTGTAAGTACTCACTCGTTATCCCAACCAGCATGGGAACACGCCTGACCCCTGTAAATGGTCAGCCTTTCCATTGCAGCGATACCTTCAAGCTGACTGCCAGTAGCGCAGAGACCAATGTCGGAAGTGTTTCTTCCTACCTCGGTCTTCCAGTGAAGATCCTGACAGCATTTATTCAGGGAAGCCCTGTTTCCCGTTTTATCAAAGACAACCTGGCCAGCCGTCACATGGACGTCGAAGGCCCGGAAGTGCCCCAGGGCGGACCTTGGGGATACCGCCATCAGATCAACATGGCTGACAGCGGTGTTGGATCTCGTGGGCCTCGCGTTTGGAATGATCGTGCCGGTGAAATCGGTCGTGAGCTCAATGCAAAGGACTTTGATCTCGATCGTATCTTTGGGGAAGAAGGAGCGCAGATCGTTCACATGTCCGGTCTCATCGCTGCGCTTTCTCCTCAGTCCACACAGTTCTGTCTGGATATCGCCCGCGCTGCAAAGAAGCACGGCACCAAGATCTCATTTGATCTGAATCACCGCGCTACGTTCTGGAAGGGACGCGAAGAAGAACTCAGTGCTGCATTCAATGAGATTGGTCAGCTTTCTGATATCCTCATCGGTAACGAAGAAGACTTCCAACTCTGTCTTGGAGTTGAAGGACCAGAAGCCGGTGGAAGTGGCATCGCTGAGAAGATCGATTCCTTCAAGGAGATGATTAACCGCGTGAAGAAGCAGTTCCCTAATGGTTCAGTTTACGGCACCACCCTTCGTGAAGTTGTCAGTGTGAATCTCCATGAGTGGGGCGGTATTGTTTCCAACGGAGACGACTGGCATGTGATCATGCCACGTGAAATCGGTGTTCAAGACCGCATTGGTGGCGGTGATGGATTTGTAGGTGGACTGCTCTACGGTGTTCTCCGTGGATGGGAAGGCGAGAAATGCGCTCAGTTCGGTTGGGCAAGCGGCGCACTCGCAGCCACGCTCCTTACCGACTACGGTCAACCAGCGGACGAAGATCAGGTCTGGAGCATCTGGAAAGGCAACGCCCGCGTGCAGCGCTAATCTTCAGAACAAGTCATTTAGACAATCAACGGCCGATGTCCCGCAAAGGGCATCGGCCGTTTTGTGTTTCCTATCGGTGGGCTTCGGATTTGGTGTTGGGTGAAGAATCTTCGGCTTGAGGGCAGGATTTGAGTGGGATAATCGCGTTGATGAAACGTGCGGGATTGCTTAAACAAATCTCTTATCTCGGTGAGAAAACTGAAGACCATTCTCTGTTGTGTGTTCCTGATCCTGATCGGTGTGATCGATTCGGTTGGGACGCCAGCCAATAAGCGCGCCTTGGAACGGCATCTTGAGGGACTACTTCCCAAATCCCTGAACAACTGTGCCACCTGCCATGTGGGGACTTCTGCGCATGGTGCCGAGAGCTTGGAAGACTTTCCCCATAATGTGTTTGGAAACCAACTCCATGCATTGGGATCGGAAAGGGATATCACGGAACGGATCACGACTCTGATGACTGAGGATTCGGATGCTGACGGGATTTCAAATCGAGATGAGCTTTTGCTTGGAACCAAGCCAGGCAATGAAAGGAATCGCCCTTCGAGTCTCGATGAACTTCCGGAATTGGTTGCCAAGTATGAGGAGTTGATGACGAGGTATCCGTGGCGGCCTTTTGAGCCGGCGACACGACCCGAGGTGCCGAGTTATACTTCTCCGGAAATACGAAATCCCATTGATGCCTTCCTTGCAGACTATCACGAAAGCAAAGGATTGAAGCCGCGTCCTGAAGCGGAACGAGAGATTCAATTGCGGCGAGTCTACCTTGACCTGATTGGACTCAATCCAACGCCGGAAGAACAACGGGCATTCTTATCCAGTTCTTCACCCTTGGCCTACGAAGAGGAAGTAGAGAAGCTCTTGAAGCGCCCTGAATACGGTGAACGATGGGGTAGGCATTGGATGGATGTCTGGCGTTATTCTGACTGGGCCGGGTACAAGGATGCGCTTCGTGACAGTCAGCGGCACATCTGGCACTGGCGGGATTGGATCATTGAATCACTGAACGAGGATAAGCCTTACGACAGCATGGTCGTTGAAATGTTGGCAGGCGATGAAGTGGCTCCGGATGATTGGGAATCCTTGAGAGCAACAGGGTTTCTTGCCAGACAGTTTTTTAGAAATCGCCAACAGTGGATGGACAATGTGGTCACGCATACTTCGAAGGCCTTCCTGGGACTGACTGTCGGCTGTGCCAAATGTCACGATCATATGTATGATCCGATTCCACAAGAGGACTATTATGCATTGAGAGCCGTGTTCGAACCGTATCAAGTGCGAACAGATCGTGTGCCCGGTGTCTTGGATGTGATGAAGAATGGGATTCCCAGAGCCTATGACGCCAGCCTGACTGCGAAGACCTATGTGTATGACCGGGGAGATGAGAGGCGTCCACTCAAGGATCAGGTTATTCAGCCTGCGCCCCCTAGGGCACTTGGTGGAACCTTCGAAGTCGCGCCGATCAAACTACCAAGTATGGGGTATCAACCTGAGCGGCGTGGCTTTGTGAAGGCCGATTTGTTGAAGCAGGCAGAGGACCGGTTGAGAACTGCACGAACTGAGACCGCAAGGGCATCTGCTGAAGCTTCATTGGCAGCCTTGGAGGCCGAACTACGTGCTGAGAAGATTGAGACGAGTCAGGGCAGGGACTCAGTCGAGTGGAAGGCTGCAGCCACGCAAACACTGAAGCTGCAACGATTGGCTTCAGTGGCATCCGCCAAGGCAACCATTGATGCCAGTGAACGTGCATTGGCGAAGGTGGCTGGAGATCTGAAGAAGGCAACCAGCTCTTCGGCAAAGTCAAAGATCAACAGAACCAAGGCGAGCGAGACGAAGAAACTGGCTGCGGCCAAGAAGGCTCTCGCTTCGGCAGAGAAGTCTCTGAAGGCCGCGTTGACGACGAAATACAAGACTCGTAGCAAAGCGAATTATCCATCCACCAGCACCGGACGACGAAGTGCCTTTGCGCGCTGGTTGGCCAACCGGGAGAATCCACTGACTGCAAGGGTCGCAATGAACCACATATGGCTGCGTCATTTTGGACAGGCTATCGTTCCAACCGTGGATGAGTTTGGTGCCAACGGACGTGCGCCTTCGATGCCGGCCTTGTTGGACTGGTTGGCGGTTGAGTTCATGGAAAGCGGTTGGAGCATGAAACACATGCACCGTCTCATCGTTACGAGTGCAGCCTATCGGCGCTCTGGTACTACAGATTCAGCCAATGAAGCAATCGATCAGGACAATCTGTATCTGTGGAGAATGCCGGCGAAGCGAATGGAGGGCGAGATCGTCAGGGATAATATGCTTCATGTTGCTTCGATGATGGATCGTTCTTTCGGTGGCCCGGACATCGATCATACCAAGGCTCAGACTTCGAAACGCCGGAGTGTGTATCTGCGTCATGCGCACGAGAAGCTGGTGGAGTTCGTTCAGATCTTCGATGGACCAAAGGTAAGTGAATGCTATCAACGGGAGGAAAGCGTGCAGCCTCATCAGGCACTCGCCATGTCCAATAGCAGGCTGACCTTTGAGCAATCTAAGGCTTTGGCTAACAGCCTTTCAAATCAGGTGACCAGTGTGGAAACTTTCATCATCGAAGCCTTTCGCTCGGTCCTTGCTAGATCGCCACAATCAGATGAACAGAAGCTTTGCAGGACGTTCCTGAACGATCATCCAGAAGATGGCCGGGAACGCCTGATAATGATCCTTTTCAATCACAACGATTTCGTCACCATCCGATGATGCCATCCATTCAATCGAGAAGAACCTTCCTGTCAGACACCGGCATGGGAATGACCGGCATGGCGTTGTCCGCCATGCTCTTCAAGGACGGCGTGGCTCAGGCTGCGTCTCCGGGTCATGTAGGGCCACACTTCCAACCGAAGGCCAAATCAGTCATATGGATCTTTCTTATTGGTGGATTGAGTCACCTCGAGAGCTTTGATCCGAAGCCAGAACTCAATAAATACGCAGGTAAATCGATTGATGAAACGCCTTACGCGAAGGCAGTGCTCGACAGTGCCAAGATCAATGAAATTCTCCTCGATCCAGGTAAACAGAAGCGTGAGGTCTTCAAGAAGATCCTTCCTTTGCAGACCGGGTTTCGGAAATACGGACAAAGTGGTATCGAGGTCAGTGATTGGTTTCCTCATCTGGGGCGATGCGCTGATGACTTTTCCATCGCCCGGGGAATGTGGACCATCGATAACAATCATGGAGCACAGCTGACCTATCATACGGGACGAAAGATCACTGAGGGTGCATTCCCGACAATTGGATCGTGGGTCAGCTACGGGCTTGGTTCAGTGAATCGGAACCTTCCTGAGTATGTCGTCCTTGGTAATCCGAGTGCTGACTGTTGCGGCGCGGCGTGGACCCATGGGGCATCCTATTTGGGGCCCCAATATGCAGGCGTTCGCATGAAGGTTGATTCCAAGCGTCCTCTTTCTTTTGTCAGACCTGCTGATGAAAAGTTCACGTTGGAAAAACAGCGGGAAAATCTTTCACTTCTTGGAAAGCTGAACCACTTGGCGGGAATCGAGTATCCGGATGATCAGAAGCTGAAGGCCCGGATTCAATCCTATGAGTTGGCCTTTGAAATGCAGGCAGCCGTGCCTGAGGTGATGCAGTTTTCACAGGAACCGAAACACATCACGGAACTCTATGGACTTGGCGAAAAGACCACTCAGGATTTTGGAGAGAAGTGTCTGGCTGCCAGGAGATTGGTAGAGTGGGGTGTGAGGTTCGTTCAATTGTTTCACGGCTATCGTGGAAATGCCGGAGCTTGGGATTCCCACAGAGACATCAAGCGGCTTCATTCCGGCCTCGCAGGTCAGATTGATAAACCGGTTGCCGGGTTGATTCAGGATCTTAGACAAAGGGGCATGCTGGATGACACCATGGTGGTAATGGGATCGGAATTTGGAAGGACTCCAGGCGCCGAGTACCGTAATGACAATTCATCCGTGGCAGGAACAGGGCGTGACCATCATCCTCACGGATTCAATGTCATGATGGCCGGGGGAGGTGTAAAGCAGGGCCATGTCCACGGTGCTACTGATGAGTTGGGCTTTCATGCGGTGGAGAAAAGGCACTATGTCACTGACATTCATGCAACGGTTATGAAGCAGATGGGACTGGATGCTCGTAAGATGGAAGTGCCTGGAAGGAAGCGTTTGGATCGAGACTTCGGTGAGGTGATGCGCGGCATCCTCGCGTGAGTTCCTAAGTCTTTTGAATAATCTTTCTTTCCGGTCTGAGCGTGCCGTTAATCAAGCCTCTGATTTACTGCGTAATCATTCCTTAATCGACCAAAGCTTCAGATTGTCGAAGCTGATTTCGCCTCCGGTGATCGTGGGGCCGAATTGGGTGAGCTTTGGATGAGAAATGCCTTCTGAACGAAGTTTGACAATGACGTCTCCTACTTTGCAGTGAAGGAGGTTACCAGATTTGGTGATGGTGGCACGATAGGTCTTACCTTCCTGGAACGCGAAGGATTTGAAGCTCTTCTTGGAATCCATCAGTGCTTTGTTTTTGGTCATCCACGTTGGGTCTTTGAGTCTCTGTGTTCTCAGTTTCAAATTCATGGTTCCGGTCTTGTCATCTTGGACGGTAATTCCCTTCTTGTTGAAGACGACGCGTGCGATATGCCCAGCATGCACCTCCTTATAGGTAAGATCGTCGAGAACCAGATTGAATTGTCGTCCACCTAAAAAGGTGAAATCGAACTCCAGAACAAAATTGGGAGTATTGATTTTTTTGCGGGTCGTTGATCCGTGTCCGGCGTCTGGGAGTTCCTTTCCGACCAAAGCGCCGTCTCTGATAGAGAACGCCTTCGTATACTTGGGATTGATCGTCCATTCTCCATCGTCAAGCGAGCGGTTGAAATCGTCTTCGAAGATGAGTCGCCCTTTGGTGGGGAGGGGTTCTGCGTGAAGATTGCACAGTGAGAAGCAGGCAAGAAACAGTAGCGTGGTGAAGGAGGATCTTGAGTGGTTGATTTTCATATCTTGAAAATGATTGATACTGCTATTTTGAGAGAAAGATTGATGATTGGACAGAATGATGAATCAGCGTCCTCAGTCCGTAGTTGTTTTTCTTGGACTTCTGCAGGATGCGTTCGATCTCTTTTCTGTCAGCAAATTCGATGCTCGCTCCTGTGCCGTAGATCAAGAGTTTCTCAATGAGGTTCTTGGCTATGGATTCGGGATTGCTCAGCGCGATGCTCTTGAATCCTTCAATGTCGGAGAATGCCTGTCCGTCTTCCATGACGTGGCTGGCATCAACAGGCTGACCGTTCGACCACCATTTCTTTTGTTTCAACAGTGCGCGATAGTTGTCTCTCCAGCCTCCGATCACGTCGAAGTTCTCCAACGCAAACCCGGGAGGATCGATCTTCTTGTGGCAGGCTCTGCAGGATTTTGAAGACCGATGTTTGTCCAGTTGATCACGGATGTTGCTTGCTCCGCGTATGTCCGGTTCGACAGCCGGGACATCGTCAGGCGGAGGCGGAATGTGTGCTCCCAAAATGCGCTCCAGCAGCCAGACGCCACGAACGACAGGTGATGTTGTGGTTCCGTTGGCAGTAACCTTTAGAATGCTCCCATGGGTGATGATTCCACCCCGGTGTTCGTTTCCTTTGAGCGAGACCTTCTTCATCTCAGAGCTGAACGAACCTTCGATGCCATAGTGTCTGGCCAATCGGTCATTCACGATCGCAAAGTCAGAATCCATGACATTTGTGACACTCAGGTCAGAGTCGATCATTGCACGGAGAAAGGCACGGGTCTCCTTTAGCATGGAATGTTTCAGGATGTTGTCGAATTCCGGGTATAGCTTTCTGTCTGGGGTGGTGAAATCGATGTGTTTCAACTCCAGCCAGTTGTCCGTGAAGGATTTGATGAAATGCTCGGATCTGGGATCATTCAGCATGCGGTTGACTTGTTCTGACAATACCTCAGGTGTCTTCAGTTTGTCTGATTTTGCCAGAAGCATCAGTTCGTCGTCAGGCATGCTGCTCCATAGAAAGTAGCTGAGTCTGGATGCAATGCTGTATCCATCGAGTTCTTCTTGGCTGTCCTTGAAGAAGAGGAAGCGAGGTGAGCTGAGGATTGATCGATATCCTACCGAAAGCGCTTCGAGGAGTGATCCGCTCTTGCGCAGGGTGGCTTGAGCGTGATCCAGATACGCGGCCAAGATTTCATTGGAAACCGGCCTTCGGAAGGCTTTTAGAGCGAAGTCCTGAATCAGTGAGGAAAGGTCTTTCTCCGGATGATTGCTGAGGAGTTGCCCTTTCTTGAAGTCGAGATCTCCGAACAGGTGTTTGCGGATCTCGTCCTTGGCGAGTCCCTTATAGATCCGTTCCACTTTGATGGATTCCACCGCGGTGCCGGTTCCTCCATTTTCCACCGCCTTTCCTGATGTAACTGATTTTACGGACGAAAATTTCAATGTGCGATCACCCGGTCGAAGCTCGAGTCGATGTCCTTCTTTGACCCAGGCTTCAAATGTGAATTCCTTCATCTCACTCTCGGCGAGAAATTCTCCAATCCAGAAGAAGCGAGGTGCTTTTGCTGAGCAGATGCCGCTCTGCAGTTGCGTCCATACACCACGTCCGTTCTGTGGATTGAATGCCTTTGCTTTGATGGTGAAGCGATACCAACCGGTTTCAGGGACGGTGGTGGCGTACATCCTTCCGTGGTAGTTGTTGTCACAAGCCATCGCGACCGCATATCCGTCCTTGAATAGAGGCTGGCGATTTCTCCGGCCCGGCTTGTTGAAATTGTCCGACAGCTCCGAAGCCGGAAAGATCTCGTTGTAACTTGGCTTGGGCATGGTGGCTCTCGTGAACGCCTCCTCCAATGCGAGATCCACGATATCCATGTATTTCTCCAGAAGATGATAGGATAGGGGCTGAGCTTCAGCCACGTTGTCGAATCCGTCTTGTGTCGCGTCTTCAGGCAGGAGGTCGATGATTGGGAGATCGATCCCAAGCAGATCATGTAGCGTGTTCTCGAACTCGCGTCGATTGAGCCTTCTGGATCGGACTCTGCCTCGTTGTTTCTGGTGTGCGATTGAAGAAGTATGGAGGGTGTCACCCATGAGTTCGACGAATGCATCCTTGCCTTCCGGCGTTCCCCGGGGAGGCATTTCCCCTTTCTTGACGCGGTCAAAAATGAGGCTCCAACGTTTCAGGTCATTGCGATCATTGGGGGCATAGATCAATGATTCGAGATCAAGCTCGCCGTCTGCATCTTCGTCCGAGTGACAATCGTAGCAGTGCTCGACCAAGAACGCGCGCGCTGATTGAGGAAGGACATCGGCCCGGGCTGCATTTGTTGCAGTGAGGCAGCAACCGAGCATCAACTGGATCAAGAAAATGTGTCGTTTCTTCATCAAAGAAAAAGGGAATGGCATTAGAGTGTTTCGAGTCCGGCCAGTGTGGATGAACCTGTTACGAATTGATCTGTCTCCACTCCGTGACGTTGAAGGATGCTGACGAATACATTCGCAAGTGGGGTGTTGTTGCTTCGATCAAAAGCGAGATGTTGCCCGTGCCTGAAACCACCACCAGCGAGAAGCAGAGGCAGGTTCTTGTTGTCGTGCGAACTGGCGTTGCCGAGATTGGAGGTCATTAGGACGTTGGTCTGATCAAGCAGCGTTGATCCTTCCTCTTGGAATGAGTCCAGCTTCAAGATGAAATCTCCCCAAGCCTTGACGATTGCTGATTCGATCAACGTCAGCTGGTCGATCTTCTCTTCGTCTCTACCGTGATGGCTCAGTGAATGATATCCTTGGCTGACTCCATTGATGGGGATGGCGCCGGCGTTGCCATTGAGGTGAAGGGTGACGTACCGAGTAGAGTCCGTTTCGAATGCCAGACGAATGACGTCCATCATCAATTCCATGCGAGCCACCACTGCATTGCTGTCCTCAATGTCCACTGGAGAAGCAGTATCGACCTTTGGTTTGGGACGCTTTGCCCACTCCTCCGACTTCTCTAATCGTTTTTCAAAATTTCTGATCGCAGTGAAGTATTGATCCAGTTTGTCTCGATCCCCTGAGCCCAATTCCTTTTGAAAGCGCTTGGCGTCATCAGCCACAATGTCCATGACGCTCTGTCCCTGCTTGAGCCGTTTTACCTGGTGTGCCTGTTCGGCCGGAGAATCTGCAATAAAGAGCTTCTTGTAGATCTTTGAGGGTGAAAACTCTGCCGGAATCATACTTCCGTTCTCCGTGTATGCAGGGCTGTTGTTGTCGCTGATGTTAAGAGTCAGGGATGGGAAGCGAGTTTCCTGACCGAACTTCCTCGCAAGCTCCTGATCAATTGAGATCGAATTCTTGAAGACTGCGCTGCGGGAGTAGGGGGCGGCCGTGAGAATGCTGCCTTCTGCCTGATGTCCGCCGCTGACGCCCGGGTGTGACGTTCCTGAGACCACGGTCACTTTATCCAGCTGATCCTTGATCCGGGAAAGATAGGGCGACGGAGTATACCCTTTTCCAGTCTGCTGAGGAACGAGATTGGGCCCATGGAGTCCAAGGGAAAGCGTGAACGCCGCGAAGCGCTTAGGCAGCGGGGAGTTCGAGGATGCTCCGAAGGCCGGAGTCATGGCACTCAGATGTGGTAGTGCCATGGCCACTCCTGCTCCTTTGAGCATGTGGCGTCGGGATATTGATTTTGAAAGTCCGTAGTAAACGTTCTTCATGAAAGGGTTGGTATCGTTGCCTGAGGTGTTAGTTTCTGACCTTGGGAATGTAGGCACCAGACTTCTTTAGATAGCCTTCGAGTTCCGCTCTTAATTCAGTGACCTTTGCAGGATGGCTCGTTGAAAGATCAACGGATTCAGAAGGGTCATTCTTGATATTGTAAAGAAGGGTGTCGTTGTGGTGGTAGTTCCTAATGAGTTTGTAGTCTCCTTTGCGAATCGCGCTGGCTGGATAGGAACCTTCCCCTTGATAGTGTGGAAAGTGAAAATAGAAGCTCCGGTCACTAAGTCGTACGTTTTTGAACAAGGGAGCGATGCTGACACCGTCGAGATGCTGTTCAGGATTCAAGGGGAGACCAGCCATATCGAGGAGGGTTGGATAGAAATCCATGCTAACGACAGGCGTGTCGATAATCCTTCCTGGCTGGGAATGCTTGGGCCAATGGATCAGAAGCGGCGTGCGAATGCCACCATCGAAGAGAAACGTCTTGCCCGTTCTTAGTGGGCGATTGGAGGTTGGGTCAGACCGAAAATAGGCGCTTCGTCCTCCGTTGTCTCCGGTCAGGACGATGATTGTATTGTTATAGATATCCTTCTCTTTGAGTGCCTTGACCAAAGCTCCGATGTTCCGATCCAGATTGAACAGCTCGCCAGCATATTCCGGCGAGTCCTGCCGTAGTTTCTGTTCCTTGTGTCCATGCGTATCCAAGACGCGATCTGGTGAGATGGAAGGTAGGCTTGAGGCCTTTTCTGCAAAACGTTTTCTCAGTTCAGGCTTCGATGCGATGGGAGCGTGCATCGCGAAGTAGCAAAGGTGCAGGTAGAACGGTTGATTGCGATCCTTGCTGACAAACTGAATCGCTGAATCGGTGAGTAGGTCGGTAAAGCACTCTTCCTTTCCTGCGTTGGGGAAATAGCGGTTCTTGCCTTTTGGATAGAACATACGCGCAGCGTTCTCTTCGATGATCGCCTTGGTCGAGTCGTAGCCATGGGCTTTGGGGCCGCCTGTGGCTTTGAGTTTTCCCATGTGCCATTTCCCGTAGAAGGCTGTCTCGTAACCTGCCTCTTGAAAGGACTCACCAAGTGTTATCTCTTCTTTCTTGATCCCGGGAGATTGGGGCTTGGGGCAATAGACCCTTGGTTCTTCCCCCTTTTTGCCAAACGCCTTGTCGGTCCCTGACAGCCATTGGGTGACGCCGTGCCTCGCGGGGTTCTTTCCAGTCAGGATGCTGAGCCGAGTAGGGGAGCACATCGGGCTTGGTGTGTAGCAGTGATCAAAACGCGCCCATTGCTTTGAAAGGGCGTCCATTTCCGGTGTCTCGTAGAAAGTGCTGCCGTTGTATCCGGTGTCGCGCCAGCCAAAATCATCGATCAGAATGAACAGCACATTGGGTTGTTGTTCTGAGACTTTGGCCAAAGAGGAAAGTGCTCCGAGCGCGACGAGGAGAAGCGTTGAAAAGATCTTGTTGGCCATGATTGTTGATTTGGTTCCGTGTTCAAAAGCGCAACCATGAGTGTGCACAATCGAAACTGAATCATCCGGCAGAGGGCAGCAAGATGGGTCAAAGACGAGGCGTTGATGGTCGTCTATTCACCTTCTTTTTGAAAATAAATTTCGATCGACTGAATTGAGACTGATGGGCAGCTTTTAGGTTTTCCAAGACCCCTCGTATAAAATGACCAAGTTCGCGTACCTATTTGCACTGACGTTCTCATTGTCACTGGCTTCACTCTGGGCCGAGAAACCCAATGTCATCGTCATCATGGCGGATGATTTGGGTTATAATGACCTGGGTTTTCAGGGCTCGAAGCATATCAAGACGCCTCATCTGGATCGTTTGGCCAATGGTGGAACGGTGTTTACCGATGCTCATACATCAGCTTCGGTATGTAGTCCTTCGAGAGCTGGTTTTGTAACGGGTCGTTATCAGCAGCGCTTTGGCCATGAGGCAAATGTACCACCGAGAGATAAGGGGATGGATACCAACACCTACACGATTGGGCAGGCGTTACAGTCTTTGGGATACAGTACGTTCGTGGTTGGGAAATGGCATCTTGGAGATGCCGATCGTTTTTATCCGACCAAGCGGGGTTTTGATGAGTTTTGGGGCTTGCGGGAAGGCAGCCGGCGTTATTGGTATGACGAGAAGAAGTCTGATAAGCCGGGTGATCCGCATGGGATTGAACACAATGGGACGCAGGTGAAGTTCGAAGGCTTTCTGACAGATCGGTTCACAGATAATGCAATCCGCATGATCGATGAAACGGATAAACCCTTCTTCATGTTTCTTTCATACACGGCACCTCATGGTCCGTTGGAGGCAGAGAAGGCGGATCTGGATCGGGCGCACAATCGCGATCCATACGTGGCGTTGGTTCAGAACATGGATGACAACATTGGTCGATTGGTTTCACACCTTGAACAGAAGGATCTTCGTAAGGACACATTGATCTGGTTCCTTAGTGATAACGGAGGTGTGGCTGCGTCGGCATCCAATCAGCCATTGAATGGAAAGAAGGGGATCAAGTTTGAGGGAGGCCAGCGCATACCATTCTTTATGAATTGGCCCGGACATGTGCCTGCCGGAAAGAAGTTTCACGGACTGACATCAGCGATGGATATCTTTCCGACGAGCTTTGCCATTGCTGGTGGAGAAAAGACTCCTGAACCATTCGATGGAGTGGATGTCATGCCGTATGTGACGGGGCGTAGCAAAGGCGATCCTCATCATCAGTTGTTCTGGAAGAAGCTGGAAGGCGCAGCGGTCAGGCAGGGTGACTGGAAACTGATCAAGACTGAGGGACTACCGGTCATGCTCTATAATTTAAAATCTGATCTGCGGGAGTACAAGGAGCTATCCAAGAAACGTCCGGGCAAGGTCAAGGAACTGCTTGCTGCCTATGAAAAATGGGATAAACAGAATGTGCCTGCTCAATGGGGAGAAGCTCCGATCTATGTTGGCATTCGCAAGGATGAATACGTCCGTTTCCGGGATTCTGGAAAACAGGTGCCTTTGAGTGTTCCTCGTAAGAAAAAGAAGAAATAGAGCCAGACAATATCTGCGCGACTATGCCCAAGAAGAAAACATCACAAGTATCAGGAGCAGATTCATGGCGCGTGATTGCCATGGGTTACCCTGAGACCGAAGCAACTCCTTCGTGTAACAAGACTGCATTCAAGGCGCGTAAGAAGTCGTTTCTCTTTCTTGGAGAAGAAGTGGACTCCTACAACGTGATGGTGAAACTGGGCGACTCCCGACCGGAAGCTGAGGCGCTTGCCGCAGAATCACCGGAAAAGGTCAGTGTTGGTCCCCACTGGATTACAGCGGAGTTTACTGAAGACGAATTGCTCCCTTCGGAGATGGTTCAAAGATGGGTTGATGAGAGCTTTCGACTGGTGGCACCAAAGACCCTGATCAAGAAGCTGGACTCGTGAATGCCACAGGCCACATCACTTTTTTCGAATTTACAAAGATTGATAACCGTTGAAGAAATCTACACATGAAAAATGCATTTGAACTGATCACCAAATCCGTTGGCACTCGCAGATTATTCTGTGCTTCCGTTGCCGCATTGATGCTCTCCTCCTCCGGCTCGATGGCGCATGATGAGAAGAAGCCTGATCGCGGTCCCAAGGATACGGGTAAGGTGTTGGTGTTTGGTGGCACTGGTTGGTATAGGCACCCGGAAACTGCTGCCATCAACGGCTGGTTGGCCCGCTTGGCTGGGGATCTGAAGATGCAGGTGGATGTCACCGAGACACCCAAGGATCTCGAGAAGCTGCTGGATCGCTATCAGGTGTTGGTGCTGAACAATTCGAACGAACTGGTTTCGTTGTTGAGCGAGAAGCAGCGTAAGAAGGTGGAGGATTGGTACAAGAAGGGTGGTGGCATTGTGGCTCTACATGCCGCATTGGTTCATCAGAAGGAGTGGACGTGGTTCAATGAACTTGCCGGCTGTGATTTCAATAGTGATTCGGAATTTTTGGAAGCAAAGGTGGTTGTGGATCCGAAGGCCAAGAATCATCCTGCGGTGAAGGGACATGGGATGTCGTTCATGTATAAGGCGGATTGGACCAATCATGATGAGTCAGTGACTGGTAAACCGGGTTTTCAGGTGTTACTCAGAGTTGATGAGTCAACCTTTGAGCCTGTGCGTGATTACTTTAAAACGCGTGGAGGTAAGGCGATGGGGAAGGATCATCCGATCGCATGGATCAACACCTTGAACGGAGGACGGTTCTTTTACACAGAACTCGGTCATGATGTGCGCTCACTTGAAACGCCCTTCGGACGACAACACATCCTCGAGGCGATCAAGTGGGCAGCAACGGATAAGAAATAGCAGGCTGCTAATTCTCAGGAAGAATCTCTACGATCAGTATCCGGAATCCTTCGCCATCAGGCTTTGAGAAGGACGGCCATTGGCTGATGGTCTGGATCTTGGGTTTATCGAATTTTCCTGTGAATGGATTGAACCATGTGCCGGACATCTTGCGTCCTTTGGCATCCTTGGGCATTCGGACTCCGATGTGCTCGTTCTCTTTGGGGACGTAGTAGATGAAGAGGTCTTTTCCGTTCTGGAGGCAGTAGCCGGAGGTGCTCTTCTTCTGCCCTGCAATCAACCCGGCTATCTCGTATCGCTCCACCAGTGTCTGCATGTGGCGATAGTAGTCCAGACGCGGCTTGGTGGATGGTTCCATTGCTTCGATGTCTGGAATGATGACGTTCCAGGCTGCACCCTGCCAGTAGTGGGTGGGGAAGGTGCCAGCAAAGACGCATTGATAGGCGCGTTCCAGACAGACTTCAGGTGAGGTGTAGTCTCCCGTGAAGACGACATAAGGGCTGCGCTCATATCCGCCGTGTTCGATGTTGAGGATCGGTTTGCCAGGCATGTCAGTCAGGACCTTGCGCATGACGCTGTAGAGTTCTGAGCTCCATAGCTGGACGGAGACGAAATCAATCTTATCGGTGAAACGGCGGCAGTAGGAGTAGTCGTGGACGGTGATGAGCCGTTTGTATTGATCAATTTTCCGTAGGCGTTCGATTCGCTTGGTGATGTAGTTTACATCAGTGTGTCCGTAGCCGAGTGCCTCCTTGGAGATGTCCCAGATGATGTTTGGAAACGCCTGATAGCGCTTGGCCACGTAGTCGAAATAACGATTGTCCTCCTGTGAATCTGCTTTGGGCCACGAAACTTTTTTGTTCCAGACATAGAACATCAGATGTGCGGCGATGCCTTTCTCATCAAGACAGGCGATGACGCGATCGAAACGTTTGAAGTAGTCGATGTTGAGTTGGCTGTGATCAGGTTTGGTGTTGTCACCATTGAAAGGAAAGACACGTGGACTTCCATACTCGTGCTCGGGCTTCAGTCCCTGATCCTTCTTCCAGTTTACGTCGTAGGCAAAGACGTTCATGACGATCTGGTTGAATCCACTGGAAGCGAGCTGATCGATAAACTTTCGTGTCACGGGAATGTCGTCAGGATTCTCAGCGTCCAAGGCAAAGAGCCAATCGGATTCAAATGCAATCGGGTAATAGCTGTCGCCGTTCTGATAGTGAAAACGCCGAGGTGTCTTGGGATTGATGACGATGCCTCCCTTGCGCCCTTTGCGCGCTTTCATCACCCGAAGCGTTCCCTGAAGTCCGTTGAGTGATGCAAATGATGACTCAGTGGAGTAGGTCCATGCTCCTGGTGAATCAGCGGTGAATCTCACGACGAATTGTTTGTTGCCATTGTAGAATCCCGGAAGCTGGATCTTTTCGCCATCCGGGCCTTTGAATGATGCTTCAAATTGAAGGTCGGTCGGGGATTCTGGGCGTTTGGGAACCTGGAATTGGATGTCGGTCACATCCCATTGATAGGTGATTGGCTGTTGCCCGCTTTGATGCTGGATGGACGTCAGTGCAGAGGCTTGGATTGCCAATGCGGTCAGTAGTAGGACTAGGACGGAGCGTATCTTCATTGATTGATTGTTCAGCTGTCGTCGAGGGAGGGACCCCGTATGTTTGTATTGAGTGAACTCTTGAAACGGATGATTCCGATACCAAGCGTTCGAATGGTGCCCGCGCTACATTCGCAACAATAAGGCACCAAGGGGTGAGGGGAAGGGCACAGACGCTAGATCAGATCGACGGCGATTCCAAGTATTCCCAGCAGAGAATTCCAGAAAGGAGATGTTGAATTGGCGATTTTGATTGAGACCTCCGACGGTGAGAGGGTATTGAGAACCGCAAGTCCAACCCGAGATCAGTATGTCTCTGGCGTTTGATATCCGGCTCGCCTCCCTCTTTTGCGTCTTCATCCGGATATTGGGCGTATCCGTTGGTTGGTCCATACACTTATCTGATGAAACTCTCTACACTGATAGGGGCAACACTGATTGCGTCTTCGATCACCGTTCCGGCTGAGTCCTTGGTTGTTCCCGTTGATGACATTCAAGTGCCCGATGATCTCGAAGTAACGATCTGGGCCAGGTCGCCGATGCTTCAGAACCCCACCAACATGGATACAGATTCCGCCGGTCGGATCTGGGTGGCAGAGGGTGTGAATTATCGGCGTGAACTCCATCGGCCGGAAGGCGACCGCATTGTGGTGCTGGAAGATACTGACGGTGACGGCGCAGCGGATGCATCACACACCTTTATTCAGGATCCGGAATTGATTTCACCGTTAGGCCTGAGCGTCTTTGATAATCGGATTGTGGTGGCTCAACCTCCTCACATTATCGTCTACACCGATGTGGATCGTGATCTTAAATTTGATTCCAAGGTTGATGAGCGGGAGGAGTTCCTTTCTGGCTTCAATGGGCGTAATCACGACCACTCGCTGCATGCCATCGTCGCTGGTCCTGATGGTAAATGGTATTTCAACCAAGGGAATTGTGGCGCACGCATCACTGATAAAGAAGGCAGGGTCTTTCAATCCGGCGGTCCATACTATTTGAAGGGAGCAGGCAACCCAGAATGGTTCAATAACCCCAACGAATACGCAGGCAAGATGTCTACGGACGGTAACATCTATAATGCTGGTTTTGCCGGACGGATTTCTCCTGATGGCTCGGGCCTTGAGATTGTGGGCTATGGTTTTCGCAACAGCTATGAGCTCTGTCTCAGTTCCCTTGGTGATATCTTTCAGAACGACAATGACGATCGCGTGTCCTGTCGAGTGACGTGGTTGATGGAGGGTGGAAACCTTGGCTTCTTCTCCAAGAATGGAAGACGTCTCTGGGCAACAGATCGCCGACCTGGACAGTCTGCTGCAAGGGCTCATTGGAGGCAGGATGATCCTGGAGTGATTCCCTCAGGAGACGTTTATGGTGGCGGTTCGCCAACCGGAATCTGTTTCTATGAGAACGGCGCATTACCAAAATCTTATGAAGGGCTGTTGCTGAGTTGCGAAGCGCGCGCGAGAACGATCCTTGGTTACCAGCCGGGGCTTTCAGAAACTGGATCAGCAATGGAACTGGGAAATCGGCAGCGGTTTCTAACAAGTATTGCCAATCTGAACCTTCGCCCATCGGACATTATGGTTGGGGCCGATGGCGCTCTCTACATGGCGGATTGGTATGATACCAAGGTGGGTGGTCATAAGGCTGAGGATCCAACTCATTCAGGAGCAATCTATCGGATTGCTCCAAAGGGATTTCGTCCAAGCATCCCGAAATCAACTGGTGATGCCATTGCGGACGCAGTCGAGCTCCTCAAGAGCCCGGCTGTCAGTGTGAGACTTGCTGGGTTTGAAACACTGAAAGCAAATGGCTCCAAAGCGTTGCCTGCTGTGAAGCAATTGCTCGTAGGGGACAATAAGTGGTATGCCGCCAGAGCAGCTTGGTTGCTTCCGTATCTGGGAAGCAAGGGCCTCAAACAATGTCGATCACTCTTGAATAATGAGTCTGCTGAAAAGAGGTTGCTGGGATTCCGTTCCTTGAGAGCGGCTGGACATGATGTGATTTCACTGGCAAAGCAACTGGTGTCCGACCCGAATTCGGCGGTGCGAAGAGAAGTCGCACTTTCACTTCGTGATGCAGACAACGCAAAGAAGCTGCCGTTGGTCATTGAGTTGTTTGCGAGCGTGGACGGCCAGGATCGCCATTATCTGGAAGCGTGCGGTATGGCTGCTGAGGATGTTGAAGAGCAGATTTGGGTGGCGTTGAACAAGAAGCATGGCAAGGCACCTTTGCGATGGTCTGATGCTCATGTGTGGTCCACATGGCGTTTGACTCCGCAGACGGCTGTGTCTGCACTGATTGAGAGAGCAGGAGCAGACAGCCTATCCATTGAAGAGCGGAAGCAGGCCATGGTGACTCTTGCCTTTGTGGGAGATCAGGATGCTGTTGATGCGATTGTTGGCCTTGCCACTGACGGAGGTGATCTGGCAACGGATGCTACCTGGTGGTTGGTGAGTAAAGGCCTTGATGAATGGACTGGCTACGGAATCAGGAGCGTGTTGAAAGACAAAGGAATCTATGATCCAGAGACCATCGAGCCTTTGTCCGTGGTGATTCCTCCAGCGCCCATAACCAAGCTTCCAGCAGCGACTGAATTGGCCAAGCGCAAAGGCGATGTGAAACAGGGCAAGCTGTGGGCCAATAGCTGCGTGGCCTGTCATAAGATTGGTGACGTGGGAATCGAGTATGGGCCGGATCTACGCGACTGGGTGGCCAATCAGGGAAAAGAGGCATTCTTCAATGCTGTGATTTATCCCTCCGAATCCATTGCCCACGGTTTCACGGGTAAGGCAATCACCCTCAAGAATGGAGATGTGATCGAAGGTATGGTCTTTAGTCAGAGCGATCCAGTGGTGGTGGTGTCCAATGGAGGACTGGAACAGATGATCCCTCGTAATCTAGTCAAGTCCATGAAGACGATGTGGGGCAAATCACTGATGCTATCGGCTGATCAGCTTGGCCTGCAGGCCGAGCATCTGGTCGATCTGGCGGCGTATCTGGAGACATATACGACCGAGGAATAGTTGAGATCAGCTTAAGAACGCCTTGAGGTAGGGAGCGAATAATTGCGGCTCCAGAAGGAATGAATCGTGTCCCTTGTTGGAGTGGACGGTGATGCGTGTGGCATCGATTCCTGCTTCGTTCAATTGGTCAGCCAAGAGGGCTTGTTCTTCCGGGTAGAAGCAGACATCGGAATCGATGGAGAAGATGTGGAAACGTTGCCCTTGGCAGCGCTTCAATGCCTCGATGGTGGATTTACATTCCGCCTCGGCTGCCAGATCAAATTCCTGCCATGCATTGATGATTCTTAGGTAGGTGTTGGAGTCGAATCGTTGAATGAATTTTTGGCACTGATGGAGCATGTAGGACTCCAAGGTGCTGGAGATCTGATACCATGAAAGCTCATCGGATTTGCGAATGAAAGACGTCTGCGCACGTTCCTGCATGGCTGCAAGCGAGACGTAGGTCTTGTGTCCGATCATTCTCGCGACTGAGAGGCCGCGGGTAGGGGGATTGGCTGGATCGTAGTCGCCGCCGTTGAAGGCAGGGTCGGTTTCGATGGCAAAGATCTGTTCGAAGTTGTGAATGCGTTGAAGCGGGGTGACTTCAGAACCTGTGGCTATGGCAACGACTCGTTCCACCTGATCTGGATATCGGGTTGCCAGATTGAGGGCGAGGATGCCTCCAAGTGAGGCACCGACGACTGCCTGAAGCTCCGTGATACCCAGCGCCTCTATCAATCGTATCTGCGAGTCGACAACGTCAGAGAGAGCGATCTTTGGAAATGCAGATCCATATGGCTTGCCGGTTTCTGGATTGATCGATCCCGGTCCCGTTGATCCATAGCATCCGCCGAGATAATTGGCGCAGATGACGAAATGGGTGTCGGTATCAATTCCTTTCCCTGGCCCAATGAAATCATCCCACCAACCAGTCTGGCACTCCTCAGTCCAGCGGTCACCTAGTCCATCCACTTTCTCGGTGAAGCCCGCTGCGTGTTGACTACCGCTGAGTGCATGAAAGACGAGCACGGCATTGGAACGATCTGCGTTCAATGTGCCATAGGTCTCGTAGGCAAGCGTCACCTCGGGCAAGGATCTTCCACAACGGAGACTCAGTGGTGTTTCCTCTGTGGCGATCTGCTGAAACTGGGTTTGGAACGTTTCCAACGGTAGATATGAAAAAGCCCGCCTGGAAAGCAAACACCAGGCGGGCGTTGATGAAATGCCTTTATGCTGTGGCAGCCTTCAGGGCTTGGTCGATATCGGCAATGATGTCTTCTGCATCCTCGATACCGATGCTGAGACGCACCATTTCCGGCGAGATTCCGGCACCACGTTGCTGCTCTTCATTGAGCTGAGAATGCGTGGTGGTAGCCGGGTGAATGGCCAGACTCTTTGCGTCGCCCACATTTGCCAGATGAGAAAGAAGGCCTAGTGAATCGATGAACTTGCTTCCTGCTGCTGCGCCTCCCTTGATGCCAAAGACGACCATGGAGCCTCCCTTGCCGTTGAGATATTTCTTGTTCAGTTCGAACATAGGATCGGACTCCAGCCCTGGGTAGCGCACCCATTCCACATCAGGGTGACTCTTCAGGTAACCGGCGATCTTCGCTGCGTTGTTACAATGTTTCTCCATGCGGAGCGGAAGTGTTTCGATTCCTTGCAGGAACATCCATGCGTTGTCAGGCGAGATACATGCACCGAGGTTTCTCAAAGGCACAGTACGCATGCGGAGAATGAATGCCAATGGAGCGAGCATATCAGGGAGATCATGTCCCCAGCGGAGACCGTGGTAGGAGGAGTCCTGCTCATCATAGAGAGGGTGCTTTCCGCCGGCCCAATTGAAACGTCCGCTATCAATGACGATGCCACCGATGCCTGTGCCGTGTCCGCCAAACCACTTGGTCAATGAATGCACCACGATGTCGGCACCATGTGAAAGAGGCTGTGTGAGGTAAGGTGTGGAGAAGGTGGCGTCCACAATCAATGGGAGTCCGGCGTCATGAGCGACCTTGGAAACGGCGTCCAGATCCACGACTTCCAAGGCAGGGTTGGAAACGGTCTCACAGAATACAGCGCGGGTCTTGTCATCGATGGCGTCCGCAAAGTTCTGAGGATCGTTTGAATCCACAAACTTCACCGTGATTCCGAACTTGGGAAGGATGTCGTTGAACTGGGTGTAAGTGCCGCCATAGAGATTGCGGGCGCTCACGATGTTGTCTCCGGCCTGCGCCAGATTGATGATGCTGTAGAAGACACCTGCAGTTCCTGAAGCCACGCCGAGTCCGGCCATTTCATGGGCTCCTTCGAGAAGGCAGACGCGTTTCTCGAGAACGTCCGTGGTGGGGTTCATCAAACGTGAGTAGATGTTCCCGAGTTCCTTCAGTGCAAAGAGGTTGGCTGCGTGTTCGGTGTTCTTGAACTGGAATGCCGTCGTGCGATAGAGCGGCACGGCACGCGCAGTGGTGGTTGGGTCTGGCTGGGTTCCGCCGTGTAGACAAAGAGTATCAAATTTCATGATCTTGAAATAACTGGGTTCTATTGGGAGGGAGGACCATACCTATTGGGCCGTGTTGATCAAGCTGGCGATTGCTATGAAACCCGACGCTTGTCTGGTTGGACTTTTCTGAAAAATAGATCGATTTCAGGAGAAGATCGAGAACAACCGGTGACAGATGGGCCCGTGAAGAGCAGAATGCCGCCTTCAACTCTGTTCCAATCGAATCATCGAAATGAAAACAAGATTGCTGTCTCTGATCTTCCTGTCGGGGCTTCTCACATCTGCGTCAGCTGATGCCCGACCAAACATCATTTTTCTGTTGGCGGATGATATGGGGTACGGCGATCTGGGCTGCTACGGGCATCCTTTTATTCAGTCTCCGAATCTGGATGAATTGGCAGAAGAAGGTATGAAGCTGACGGACTGCTATGCCGCCAGTCCCAATTGTTCTCCCGCCAGAACAGCGATTCTGACTGGCCGGAGCCCTTATCGCGTGGGGATGTATGATTTCGCCAGATTCAAGCCGATGCATATCCCCACCAGCGAATTGACCGTGGCGGAGGTAATCAAGGGCGCGGGTTATCAGACAATGTTCGCAGGAAAATGGCATTGCAGTGGAGATTTTGGGAATCAACCTGGACCGGGCGAGCATGGATTTGAGCACTGGCTGGCTCATCCTAAGAACTTTGGCGAGAACCCGACGGGATTCTTCAGGAATGGAAAATCGCTCAAACAACTGGATGGCTGGATGTCTGAGATCGTGGTGGATGAGGCGATTCGGTTCATAGGAAATCGTGATTCGTCCAAACCGTTCATGAGTATGTTGTGGTTCAGTGAACCTCATACTCCCGTGGTTGCAGCAGAGGAATTTGTGCAGCCTTATCGTGATCAGGATCTGAGCAAGGCGGATGAGTTGATTCGATATGGTGGACCTCAGGTGATTCGCAAACCGGATGAAAAGAAGCGCGCCACATACTACGGCATTGTCAGTATGCTGGATCATCACATTGGACGGTTGCTAAAGTATCTGAAGGAGCAGGGGCTGGATGATAATACCTTGATTGTGTTCACCAGTGATAATGGTCCGGAGCATCGACCCAACTCGTCATTTGGATCGCCCGGCTTTCTCAGGGGAGCCAAAGGACACATGCATGAAGGCGGGTATCGCGTGCCTGGAATTATTAAATGGCCGGGGATGATCAAAGGTGGTTCGACGTCATCGGTCCCCGTCAATGGGACAGACTTTCTTCCGTCACTGGCGGCAGCAGCCGGAGCGAAGCCGGATCTTCCCAATCCTATCGATGGAGTGAATGTCTTTCCCGCACTGATTGATGGTGCGGAGGTAGAGCGCCCCAATCCAATGTTGTGGTGGCTGTATCACGCTCGTGGAGCCAAAGAGGTGAGTATGCGGGAGGGTGATTTCAAGATGCTTGCCAATATGCTGCCTCAATCGCAGATCTCTATTCGCGATGCATCTCCACCAAAAGGAGTCGGGATCATGGACTTTATCAAGAATTCAGAACTCGGGAACTTCACGCTCTACAATCTGAAAAAGGATCCGTCCGAATCAAAGGAACTGTCAGAATCCAATAAGCGCCGGTTCAACGCGATGCGTGCTCGGATGATCGAGTTGCATGGAGAGATCCGTAAAGAGGGACCGAGCTACGATTTGGGATCACGTAAGAAGAACTAAAAATAATGGAACTCGAATGTAAATCAGCGTTGGTGACTGGAGGCGGTCGTGGAGTGGGAGCAGCAACTGCGAAGTTGTTGATCGAGGAAGGCTGCAAAGTGGCAATCAACTATCGAGCATCGAAGGATGAGGCTGAACAAACGGCGGGTGAACTCCGATCACTCGGAGGTGAGGTTATTACCATTGCGGGAGATGTGGCGGTGGATGCGGATTGTCGCCGGATGGTGGCAGAGGTAGCCATAGCTTTTGGAGGACTCGACATTCTGGTTAACAGTGCGGGAACCACCCGATTCATCGATTTCCCAAATCTGGATGATGTGACCGATGAGGTCTGGGACGCGATTCTTGGCACCAATGTCAAAGGAGTGTTTCAATGTGCCAGAGCTGCAGCTCCCTTTCTGAAGCAATCAGGAGAAGGCGTGATTGTGAATGTCGCCAGCATCGCCGCCTATATCGGTGCGGGGAGTTCTATTCCATACTGTGCATCGAAGGCAGCCGTGGTGAACCTGACTGTGTCGCTTGCCCGCACTCTTTGCCCTGAAATTCGAGTCAATGGAGTGGCGCCAGGTGTGATCGATGGAGAATGGCTCCGACGCGGTCTAGGCGATTCCTTTGAGGAAGTCCTGGCTGCAAAGGCCGCGGAAGCGCCTCTTCAAAAAGTGAGCAAACCCGAGGATGTAGCCACGGCCATCATGGCCATGATCAAGGCGGATCTGATTACGGGGCAGACATTGACCGTTGATGCTGGAGCGATGCTTGGACCATTGGTTGAGAAGGGCATCAGGTAACTTGCTCAAAAACATTCCTGTCGTAATGCTCCAGTCCAAACTGCGTTCCCAATCCGAATCTATTCCGTCCTAACCCTTATGAAGTCTATCCCGACCAAGAAGCCAATCAGACAGATTCTTTCGTTTGCTTTGATACTCTTTACTCTGTCGCTTTTCTCAGCCAACGCAGACTCGATTCCCGGCAAACTCAGGGGCGATTGGTCTCTGGATCTGGAATCCGGATTGCCGGCATGGATGAGTCTTTACGAAGAGGGTGATATGCCAATGGCGCGGCTTCGTGTCTATGTGGGGCCTGAAGGTCCCTACGAGGTCCATGAGGTTGTTGATGGACGCGTTCGTTTCAAGACCAAGGGACGGCGGAAGCAGAAGGGAAGCAACGTCATGGTTCAGTCATCCGTGGATGTGGGGCTGAAGGCTGGAAAGCTGGATGGAGTGATCGTCCGTTCTGAAGTTGGTGGTGAAGAGATCGATCGGGCTGCCTTCACCGGAACGAAGATTCCACCCATGCCAAAGAAGGCACCGAACCTTTCAAAGGTGCGTTTTGGTCATCCGATTTCACTCTTCAATGGAAAGGACCTGTCGGGCTGGAAACCATATGAAGACGACAAGATCAATGGCTGGAGCGTTGAGGATGGAATGTTGGTCAACTCGACACCCAAGACGAATTTCAGTGCCACCGGCGATCACGCCAATCTCAGAACTGAAGCCGTCTTTGATGATTTCTGGTTACATATTGAATTCCTGATCGAGGCCAATCGCAACAGCGGCGTGTATCTGCGCGGCATGTATGAGGCACAGGTTGTGGATAGGGATAGTCGAATGCAGGGTTTGCAGGGTGTGGGAAGTATCTTCAGCAGGATCGCTCCTTCAACCAACGCTGGTCGACCTCCAGGAGAGTGGCAGACGTATGACATAACCTTGGTTGAGCGTCATGTGACTGTCGTTCTCAACGGAGTGAAGGTCATCGATAACCAACCCGTCATTGGTCCCACTGGCGGAGCCATCCATACAGATCCATCAGCTCCCGGACCAATCTATCTTCAGGGCGATCACACGGCCGTTAAATACAAGAACATCTATCTCGCTCCAGTGGTGAAATAATCATGGTGACTCCCTTTCATTTGGCAATTCAGGTTCGGGACATAGATGAAGCCCGGGAGTTCTACGGTATCAAGATGGGGCTGCCGGAAGGGCGCAGTGCCGAGACGTGGATTGATTTTAATCTCTTTGGGCATCAATTGGTCACACACCTCAACCCTTCACTCGGACCGGAGGGAAGCGTGAAGCAGCACTGCAATCCGGTGGATGGGCATGAGGTGCCAGTGCCTCATTTCGGAGTTATACTTGAAATCGATGACTGGCAGATGCTTGCTGAGAAAACACGGACCTTTGTGGATCAATACATCATCGAGCCCTACACCCGTTTCGAGGGACAACCCGGAGAACAGAGGACGATGTTTTTCGAAGACCCATCGGGCAACGCGCTTGAGTTCAAGGCCTTTGCTGATATCGAGGGACAACTCTTCGCCAAGTGAGTGCAGACGCTATTCTGCTGACTTCTTCACACTGATATCGTCCAGCTCGATTCCCTTTTCGCCGCCATTCTGCATCCAGAGGAGTTTGCGTTTCGGCTGATTGAAACAGGCATGGGTCAGCGTCTTCGTCCATTTGTCCCCATCAAGTGAGATCGTTGCCTTGTCGTCGCTGAAAACGAGTTTCACTTCATGCCATTCATTGGCTGACAGATCCACCTTCTCCTTTGGAAAACGGATGTTCAATCGGTAGGCACCACTGACCTTGTCTGCAGGGCGCCCGTTGTTTTGACGATCCGGGTGGTTTGGATCCTTTGAATGGGCATCAATCTGGAGCTGCACGCCATCGCGTAGAAACTTCACACGCAGCATATGATCCACACTTCCAAAACCATCATTGCCATCCACAAAGAGCCACACCATGCCGCCTGCTTGGAGATGTCTGTAGCGAAACGAGATTTCCAGATCCTTGCCCTCCACATTCAGATACACCATCGGTGGGTACTTTCCTCCGCTCTTACCCCGTGTCCACAGGACCCCATCACGGACCTCGGTGTTCTTGTTGGGGATCTTTGTGTGAAAGCGGGATGAATCAAACGTATCGAAGGATTCTAGGAAAGAGCTGCTGCGCTCTGCAGCCGTAGAGGAAGCAACAAGGGAAAACAGGATCAGCAACCAGTATGGGGCAATGCGTTTCATTGGTAGGCCGAGGTTTATCGTTTGAAGCGGGCAGGGAAGTCAATCGGATCAAATCCACAATCCGGTGCATTCTTGGATTGGACGAATCGAAAGGTGGGCGCAAACTATCACCACGATGTCTGAGAAACCGTTTCATTATCAGCCGACTTTTCCACTGGGACCCGATACCACAGAGTATGAGAAGATCAGTAGTGATTATGTATCCGTCGCAGAGTTCGAAGGAAAGCAGATGCTCAAGGTCGAGCCCGAGGCATTGAGTCTCCTCGCCAACGAAGCCTTCAAGGCCATCAACTTCACCCTCCGCTCCAGTCATCTTGAGCAGGTCGCAGCGATCCTCGATGACGAGGAAGCCACCGACAACGATCGCATGGTGGCCCTCATGCTTCTCAAGAACGCCACCATCGCCGCCAATGGTATTCTGCCCAACTGTCAGGACACCGGCACGGCAACGATCATTGGCAAAAAGGGCCAACAGGTCTGGACCGGTGCAGATGACGCCGAGCACCTTTCCAAAGGCGTCCACAAGACCTACACCGAGGAAAACCTCCGTTACTCTCAGACCGCTCCCCTGACCATGTATGAAGAGGTCAACACCCGCACCAATCTGCCAGCTCAGATCGATCTCTATGCGGACGAAGGCGATGCCTACAAATTCCTCTTCGTCAGCAAGGGCGGGGGATCTGCCAACAAAACCTTCCTGTACCAGGAAACCAAGGCACTCCTGAATCCCAAGCGATTGATGGAGTTTGCTGAGGAAAAGATGCGTTCACTCGGGACCTCAGCCTGTCCGCCATATCATCTGTCCTTGGTGATCGGAGGCACCTCCGCAGAAGCGTGCCTGAAGACCGTCAAGATGGCCTCCACCCGCTACTATGATGAACTGCCCACCTCAGGCAATGAACACGGACGCGCCTTCCGCGATGTGGAACTGGAAAAGGAACTTCTGAAAATCGCACAGACCATCGGGATCGGAGCCCAGTTTGGCGGTAAATACTACGCATTGGACGTCCGTGTAGTTCGCATGCCACGTCATGGCGCCTCCTGCCCGGTAGGAATCGGCGTCTCCTGTTCTGCCGACCGACAGGCCAAAGCCAAGATCACCAAAGACGGTGTCTTTCTTGAGAAACTCGAAAAGAACCCTGGCCGCTTTATCCCGGAGAAATATAAGAACTGGAAATTCAAGGGAGTGGAGATCGATCTCGACCAGGGAATGGATCAGATCCTCGCCACCCTGACCAAATACCCTGTTACCACCGCGCTTTCACTCAGCGGCACCATCATCGTTGCCCGAGACTCCGCACATGCGAAGCTGAAGGAACGACTCGAGGAAACAGGAGATCTACCAGACTACATCAAGAATCATCCCGTCTACTACGCCGGGCCTGCCAAAACCCCGGAAGGCTACGCCTCAGGTTCCTTTGGCCCCACCACTGCAGGACGCATGGATGGCTACGTGGATCTATTTCAAGCCAATGGCGGCTCCATGGTCATGCTCGCCAAAGGCAACCGCTCACAACAAGTCACGGATGCCTGTAAGAAGCACGGAGGTTTCTACCTCGGCTCAGCCGGAGGCCCCGCCGCCTTGCTCGCCAAAGAGCACATCAAGTCACAGGAAGTCGTCGAATTCCCAGAACTCGGAATGGAAGCCGTATGGAAGATCCGTGTAGAAAATTTTCCCGCCTTCATCCTCGTCGACGATAAAGGAAACGACTTCTTCACCAACCTGACAAGATGCCCGGCGCACGGGTGAAGAATAGTCTCACGCAGAGTCGCAGAGACGCAGAGGGGAGAAGCATGGGGGAATGACGAAATACCCATGTACCCAAATACCCAAGGAATGACGAACTTGGTGAAGGCCTGAATGGCTAAGAAAGGGTATGGTTTATTTGAGTCCATTTCCCTGATCACGTTGTCTACATTGGACTCAGTATGAACCAGGCCTGGCGATAGGTTCGTATCTAAGGATGACATTTAGTCAGAGTGGGAGTAGAAGAAACCTTAATGAGCCGAGGATTCAAAATTGCCCTGAGTCTTACTGCATTTCTCTATGTCGCGGCATTTTTCGTTTTGACTTCGAAAATGTCAGGAAAGACATCGAGGTATGAGAAGTTCCTTTGCAGTCATTGCGGTAAGGAGCGGGTGACAGTGAAGGCATCTTGGCGAGGGATTCCAACCAAGAATACCGAAGAGATTACGGAGAGTGTTTTTTTCCGTTTTCTGGATGATAGAGCATCTGAGGCCTGCAACCATAACTGGCTAAGACTATACTTTGATTTTGAAAGCCCTCGAGGCACAGGACATGGAAGAAGGGAGGGGGAGAGCGTTTTGCTTTTTCTGGAGCGATCAGAAGCTGCCCGGACTAGCTTTGTTCAAGCGGCAAAGAACAGTGGGCTCACTAGGCGTGAGGCATGGAACCTGACAGCGACGCTGCTGTTCGAATCGGAGACTGAAAAGTTTGACGAATATGTAGAATCATTCTTCGATGTTTGGGACGATCAACCGGAGGAGTTAACGCTGGTCTTCATGGAAATGTTCTCAGCGCAGCCCATCAGGAGGTGAAAGTATTCTCACGCAGAGTCGCTGAGACGCAGAGGGGAGAAGCATGGGGGAATGACGAAATACCCATGTACCCAAATACCCAAGGAGTGACGAACTTGGTGAAGGCCTGAATGTCGAAGACTTGGCGCCCCTGAATTGAGCTCATTTTTCTGATCACCGAGTTTATTAACGCAGTTGAGTCATTCTCTACTAGTTAGTTGATTCAGCATCTGGAGCGATCCTGTTCATCTTGTAAATCCTGTCTGAAACAATAGAAATCGTGGGATGCGCCCATGCTTCCCGTGGGCAAAGAGATTGTAGGCCTTCTTGCACCGATTAGTGTCACCGCTACCCGCCTTTGGGAGATTTAGGTTGCGCTTAGATTCAGAAGCAGCAATCCACGGGCTTTGCTCTTAGTCATTGAACGTTTGTGGAGGCAGGAGGTAGCGTTTGCGCATGCACCCCAACAAGTTGCTCTTTGGTTTCGTCCTTCTGTTGATGTTGAGCTTTGGCTCTCATGCGGGTGATCGTCCGAATGTTTTGTTCATCATTGTCGATGATTTGAACGACATGCCTTTGCATCCGGCGGGTAAGCCTCATGTGCCGACGCCGAACTTTGACCGACTTGCGAAGCGTGGCGTTAGTTTCGTGAACGCGCATTGCAATGACCCTATTTGTGCACCGTCGCGATCGAGCATGATGACCGGGATTTATCCTCAGACATCGAGTCTTTACTGGTTCGAGGATTATCGCCAGAACGCTATTCTTAGCAAGTCCGTCACCTTGACCGAGCATCTGGCGAAGAATGGATACGGGGTTCATACGACTGGTAAGATTTATCATGGGAATCAGGACCCAAAGGGATTCTACGCAGGTCGAGGGCAGGGAGGAAACATTGGTCCATGGCCATGGGATGGTCAGAAGCAGACGCGGCGTGGATTTATTCCACATCCGCAGCAGATGTATTTCTATGGAGACGATGCCGATCCGGACATGGACTATCAGTGGGAACACACTTTTGGTCCTCTGTCCATGGTTCCGGAATATGCTCCGGATCCAGAGAAGGGCGTTCCTGGATATCGTGGATGGTTTCTTTCAGGGAAGCCGTGGCGTTATGTGTCTGATAATGATCGGGATCCCATGCCGGATGAATTTCATGCTGAATGGACGGCTGATGTTCTCAAGCAGCAGCATGCTGATAAGCCTTTTGCGATCTTCACTGGATTCAGTCGGACCCATACACCGCTTTATGCGCCGAAGAAGTATTTCGATATGTTTCCTTTGGATGAGATCGAGGTGCCCAAGGCCTACCTGGAAGGAGATCTCGAGGATTGTGCACCGAGTCTGGCGAACAAGAGTCTCTATGCGTTCCGCCGGTATCAGATGCTTTTCAATCACGAGGACCGACCACAGCTGTTCAAGGAATGGCTTCAAGCCTACATGGCGTGTGTGGCCTTCATAGATGATCAGGTAGGAACGGTTTTGGATGCGCTTGAGGCGAGTCCTCATGCGGACAATACCGTCGTTGTGCTGACCAGTGATCATGGCTTCCATGTCGGGGGCAAAGAGTCTTTGTATAAGCAGACACTTTGGGATAGTGGAACGCGTATTCCTTTCATTGTTGCAGGTCTCAAGGGAATGCCTGAGGGCGTCGTGTGCGAGCAGCCGATTTCGCTGATCGATGTTTATCCCACCTTTGTTGACCTGTGTGGTCTTCCAGAGAACCCGAACAAGAACCGTTCTGGTTATCCGCTTGAGGGTCATAGCATCAAGCCGTTGTTGTTGAAGCCGGATGGTGAGTGGGGTGGCCCCGAGGTCGCTATCTCTGCTCTCCCGGGCAAGGATCATAGTCAACACCGGGAACACATCGGGACGCTTTATCCTCATTTCTCAGTGCGCTCCAAGGATTGGCGCTACAGCCTGACATCGGATGGGCAGGAGGAACTTTATTACTATCCCAATGATCCAAATGAGTTCACGAATCTGGCGGATGATCCCAAGCATGCGAAAGAGAAGGCTCGCCTGCGTAAGCAACTGATTGCCTTGAGGGACGGCGATAAGTGGAAGAAGCACAAAGGGCTGCCAACCGAGGCGATGTCCTCTTTTGAGTTGGTCGGAGAGGTGAAAGGGAAGGCGCAGTTCAAACTTGGTGGAACGGTGATTGCCAAGGTCGAATCGGATCAATGGGCTCCTGTTCGAATTCGTGTGGCTGGTAAACGTAGCCAAGTATGGTTGAACAATCGTGTGGCATCGGATGAGCTGAACGCGAATGGGTTCACAGCAGGTAAACTTTCCTTGAATGATGCCAGGCTGCGGAAGGTTCGTGTCAGGGAATTATGAAAGTCAATAGGAGGGAATGGTGAATGTGACAACCGATGGTGTGGCCCATAGGCTCTTGATACTTCCTAAACGTATGCTCGCATCCATGAAATCCATTCTCTTCCTTCTTTTCATTCTGATCTCGTTTGTTCCTACGCTGAGATCAGCAGCAAAGGATGCCAAGCCGGATGTGGTGTTCATCATAGTCGATGATCTCAATGATTGGCTTGGCTGCCTTGGTGGGCATCCGGATGCGGTGTCACCCAATATTGATGCGCTGGCGAAGAAGGGGATGCTGTTCTCGCAGGCGTATTGTAATTCACCACAGTGTCGACCTTCGCGAACGAGTTTGAATCACGGCGTCTATCCGTTTCATACAGGGACCTATTTCAATGCGAAGTTTGGAAAGGAGACCAAGATCACGACTCCGACCATGCAGGAGTTCTTTTCCCAGAATGGATACCGCGTTGCCAGTGGTGGAAAGGTGCATCATGGCGGACCCGGAGGTAGTGGCGATGTCTTGTTGAAGCGTCCGCGGGATCCAAAACCACCAAAGGGCCAAGACACCTTTGGCGCTATGAAACCTCCTAGTGATGGTTACGCGCTTGATGTAGATGATTCTGAAATGGGGGATTTCAAGGTGGCTCATTGGGCCATCTCAGAATGGGGGGAGGTCACGGAGTCTCCTCTGTTCATGTCCGTCGGGTTCTTTCGCCCACATCGGCCGCTTCAGGTTCCCAAGAGTCACTTTGATGCATTTCCAATCGATTCCATTAAACGCCCTACAGAGCCGGAAGGTGATGATTTGGATGACATGCCTGAGTTTGCGCGTCGCCTTGCACGGACACACGCCCACAAGGCATTGCACAATGGATTGAGTGATCACGAATACATTGTGGCCAACAACCAATGGGATGCCACGATCCAGGCCTATCTGGCGTCCATACGGTTTGTGGATAAGCAGATTGGTTTGTTTCTGGATGCATTGGAAAAGAACCCACGAGGTCGGGAAACGGTGATCATGTTGGTGAGTGACCATGGCTGGCATCTTGGAGAGAAGAAGCATTGGTGCAAGGGGGCTGTATGGGAACAGACCACTCACATTCCGTTTATCGTTCAGGCACCGGGTGTTAGTCCGGGAGTGGTATGCAAGCAGCCTGTAAGTCTGATCGATGTCTTTCCGTCCTTGGTGGATTTGGCTGGGGTGGAGGTGCCTGAGTTTCTTGATGGGGCCTCAATTAAACCGCAATTGAATGATCCCGGTCAGACGCGAAATCCAGTGATCAGTTCTTATGGCGAGGGAAACACAGCGATCAGGACTTTGCGTTGGCGCTATATCCGCTATGAAGACGGATCTGAGGAACTCTATGATCATTCAACGGACCCCGATGAATGGATCAATCTTGCTGGGGAGGCCAAGTTCTCGAATATCAAGAAGCGCCTTTCGCGTATGATTCCCAAAGACCAGCACCCAGGACTCAAGGTGCAGGATTGGTTCGACAAGTATCAGAAGGATTGATTCAAGGAATGCGAAAGGGATGGGTGAGATTCTCGATGCCGCCTGCAGAAGGCATCATTTCTTCCACACCCAAGCGGGAGGTCTTATCGTCTTCCAATCACGATCGTTGGAGAGTTGAGGACCGGGAGTGGATCTGCTTTCTTGAATGAGCTTTCCGTAGGCGACCAACATTGCTTTGACCCTTTCCATTTTCGCCCCTGACAGATCAATTGTTTCAACCGGATCGTTCTTGAGATTGTAGAGCTGAACGAAGGTAGGGGGGAGTTCATCAATATCCCGGCAATCACTTGCTTCAAACGAATTTTCCGATGTAGGATTATCCTTGGTTTGAATCAGTCAATGCATTGCTCATGAAAACACGAAAAAGATTCAAGACGGTTCTTGCGGGAATTCTCGTTGTTGCATGGTGTGTTCTTTCTTTGGAAGGAGCATCGCCGTCCTTCTTCCTAGATTCTCGGTCGAATCTATCTATTGGAGCGGGAAACACATTCACCTCGTTGCCGCAAGAGATTACCTATTTTGAGGATTGGTCCAGTATAGGTCAGCCGGAGAATCCGCGACGTAATGCGATTGCCAGACAAAGAATTCCCGGGCGTCTGGAGCTTCGAGCATCTTCCTATTGGGTGGGTGCCAGTGGGAGCATCATTACCAGCATCTCCAAAGGGCGATTCTCTGCTGATGTGAGGTTTGATGATAGAGATTCTCCGGAGGGAACAGGGATGATTCCGGTTTCGTTGAATGTCTTGGTCGAAACGATTCTGAACACACGCACGTCACTCTCGAGCTCAAAGTCACACTGAATGGAGTGCTGCAGGATGGCTCATTCAAGATTGATTCTCCAAGCCATGTGGTGACGAAGTCTGGCCTCCTTGCTTCGCTCGATGGGACGGACGAATTTCATGAAATGAATCTCAAGGGGAAGACATTCGATGAAACGGTGACGACGAGCGCCTTTAATGTCCCTGTTAATCAGGATGTGAGGCTTGAAGTGGAGTTCGAAGTCACCTCTACAGCCCGAGGCACGGCAGTCTGTTCGCAGGCTCATGGACTCTTTGAGAACGGCGTTGGATTCCCGTCTGGGAGTGATGTCTTCTCAGGTGTGCCAGCTAATATCGATGTCAGGTCTGATGATCTCTTCCTTCGTAAAAACCGGTGGGGACCGGTATTGGCTATCGCTCCATCGGAAAGTGAGTTCGTGGTCTCGTGGCCATCAATTTTGACCACGAACATGGTTCTTGAGAGCGCCTCCATGTCGCAAAGTCCATTGCAATGGGCTCCAGTTGAGACGGCCCCAACTTCAATTGAACCGCTTTTGCAGGTCTCCTTTCCAAAATCGTCGGGCCCACAGATGTTCCGCCTGAAGGAGGAAATTCCCTGATCGGGTCAGTGTGCGATGGTATAAGAATGACCAGCAATACCCTGCTGTCTTAACCAGGATGTCTTGGTTGTTGTTCAATGCTCTTCAGACGGAGGACGCAAACGTCATAGAACGACACCAGCAGACGCTCATTTCTTTGGTGTTTTCATCAAGCTTGGATTGAGCAGGGATCTCCTGAATGATCTCAGCCATGGCTCCCGATCAAACTGATTCCAAGAAGGAAGAAGGCGTCTCACCAGAGAAGCCGGAACGTTTAGTCAGTGTCGATGCGCTTCGTGGGTTCGACATGTTCTGGATCATGGGCGGCAAGGTATTCGTAGGGGCGTTGGCGACCTTCACATCCTGGGGATGGTTGAACTGGATTCTTGATAACCAGATGGAACACCCTGAGTGGCATGGTTTCGCGCTATGGGATCTGATCTTTCCACTGTTCTTGTTCATCGCAGGAGTCTCTACGCCGATTGCGATCAGTAATCGCTTGAAGAAGGGCGACAGCAGGAAACAGATCGTAAAGCATGTGGTTCAACGGGGATTGGCCTTGGTGCTCTTGGGATTCATCTACAATGGAATTATGAAGTTGGACTGGAGTGATGCCGAAGCCTTTGGAGAATTCCGCTTCTGCAGTGTGTTGGGAAGGATCGGTCTGGCATACATGTTTGGTGCGATAATTGTCTTGAACACGAAATGGAGAGCACGGCTCTGGTGGATTGGTGGACTGTTGGTCGGATACTGGATCGTATTGAGATTTGTTCCCGTTCCCGGATTCGGAGCAGGTGATCTGACACCGGGACACACCTTCACGGATTGGATTGATAGAATGTTGGTGCCAGGAAAGCTGTACAAGGATGTGAGAGATCCAGAAGGGTTGTTTGCTGTCATCCCCGCGATCGCAACGGCGCTGATTGGGTCGTTGGCAGGTGAGTGGCTGAGAGACGGAGGATCTGACGGAAAGCGTAAGGCCGGGATGATGGCTCTTGCGGGGCTCGGGTGTCTTGTCCTTGCGCAGCTTTGGAATTTGGATTTCCCAATCAACAAGAACCTATGGACCAGTTCCTTTGTATTGCACTGTGCCGGATTGAGTTTGTTGCTATTGGCTGGGTTTTATCTGGTGATCGACGTTTGGAAGATCCGACGCGGAGTGTTCTTTTTCGTCGTCATAGGATCCAACTCCATTCTCATCTACATGGCGCCCAAGTTTATTGACTTCTATCGCATCACCCACGGCCTTCTGGATGGCCCCGTGTCGCTTCTTGAAAATGCGGGACCGGTGTTGATCGCCGTCGGCCTTGTCATGGTGAAATGGGCCATGCTTTGGCTTTGCTATAAGAAGAAAATCTTTCTCAAGGTTTGAGTGAAGAAAAAGAAAAGCGGCGTGAGCTGTTGTCCAACCCACGCCGCAGATTGAGAATGTGTTGTCAGGGTTACCGTTCTGCAGTCTTCCCGAAACGTTTCCTGACAGAACGGGACCACAAGATGACAGGGACGATGACGAGCAACGCCATCAGGCCAAGAATGATGGTATGGAACTGATCCACTGCGGACATATTGGCGATGCTTGCAGCGAGTTCGCTATTGGTTTCATTGGCAAAAGCGATCGGGCCGAGAGCGGCATCCTTGGCGATTGAGAACCCGGGACTGAAGGCGCTTTCCCATCCCAGCGCGGAGACAGTGCCGAAGGCATTGTAGCCGATTGCAGAAGCCCCAATGGCCAGTGCGCCAATGCCGACGGTTCCCAGTCCCACAACACCTATTCCAACGGCGCCTACTGTAATCAGCCCGGCGGAGACGATTCCGACACTGATTGGAGCGACAGCAAGGCCACCCCAAGCGAAGAGAAGTCCATAGGCGCGATCACCGGCTGCGATCCATCCCACCGCTGGTTTCTCGCCTGCTTCAGGCATGCCGAATTTGGCATGAATGAGTGGTAGTCCGAAGAGGGAAAGACGACTCTTGTATTCGCGTTTTTTTGAATCGGGTTGATCGTCGGGTGATTCGAAAAGGTCTGGGCGGCGTAGTCTTTCAGCTGTTCTCAATACCGGTGTTTTTTTCAGCATGACGAAGGTCATGATCAGGTAAGTTCCGACGAATCCAAATACCAGGGCCTGTGAAAGGATGGCTGATGGAATGGCAGGAAGCATGGATTCCATGGCGAAGTATCGAAGACCATACATTCCTGCAACGAACACGGCTGCGACGCCCATGAAGCTCATTACCGTTTTTACCACAGCTTTCCGCTCACGTTGGGTGCGGGATTGATCTAGATTCGCACGTAGCGCAAAGAAGGAACTCAACAGGCCTGATACTGAAGAAATGGCCGCGACGATGCCGGCCAACTTCATCGAAGAACCAACCTTGGCTGCCGTGATTCCTGCTCCGGCTGCCTTTGCAGAAGGGGTCATGGTAACCAATGCCGCCATCACTGCGCCTGTGAAAACCTTTCCAGGGGCGCTGCGTTCCAGTGCTCCTTCCACGAAGTTCATCATCTCCTTCTGAAGTAATTTCCTTCCCCGAGACAATCGTTGTTTGACGGTATCTTCACTCAAGTCGAGTTCACTGGCTACATGCTCCAAGGATTTATGTTCACGATAGTAAAGGATAAGGGTGTCGCGATAGGTCTCAGGAACGGTTTCCAATGAACGCCAGAGCAGTGCCTTTTCTTCTTCCTTCATGGCGGATGTTTCGACCGACTCGGCATCGGACTCCAATACATCCTCCTCAGGAAGTTCATGGGCGTGACCCATTGGCTGGCGGGCGTTCTTTCGCCAATGATGGCTGATCTTGAAGCGTAGGATGCCACAGAGCCACGATTTGAGTTTCTCCGGCTCCCTCAGATCACGCAGCTTCTTCCACGCTTCAACAAACACCTCTTGGGCCAGATCCTCGCTTTCATTGAGGCTGCCCAGGGACGAGTAGGCCAGGGAGCAGATGAGGCGTTGGTATCGTGTGACGATCAGGCTGAACGCATGGTGGTCGCCATCGAGTGAATCAGCCACCAACGTTGCATCACAACGTTGTCCGGTGGCTGAACTGTAATCTTCAATTTTCATCAACATCGACCAAGCAGTGCCCGGTAGGAGGAACTAGGTGACAGACTTTTTCAAAAAAATGCGAGTCCCGGGGTGATTCGTTGCGATGTCAGGGGCTTAGTTCATCATATCTGAGCGATCTGTGTGACATTTTCTGCTGCTCACCAGAGATCAGTAGATCGACAGTCTTCCGTTTCGAGGCTAAAATGATCCCTATCCAATGACACCCGGAGTATCCATAAGTGGTTTGTTGCTGATCGCCTTGTTGATGGTGGGCAATGCGACAGCTGATGATTTCGTTGCAGGAATCTTTCAAAAGAACTGCATTCAGTGCCATGGGAAGGATGGAAAGGTGAAAGGGAAGGTCAATTTGTTGGAGATCGATTCTACAGCTGCGTTGCTGGAAAAGCCTGAATTGCTCCAGACGTTGGTGGAGGTCATTGAGTATCAGGAAATGCCTCCAGACGACGAACCGCAGATCGAAGCAGGCGACAGGAAGGTGCTTCTCAAAAAATTGCAGGGGCTGCTCAAGAAAGCGGTCTCGGAAGAGAAGGCTTATACGCATACGCCGATCCGGAGAATGAATCGCTTTCAGTATAACAATGCGGTTGTGGATCTGTTTGATCTCCGATGCATCGTGTTCACGCTGCCTGAGCGGATGATGCGTGAGCATAAGGGCTACTTCAAACCAGGTACGGGAAAGATGGCGGATGTTGTGTCAGTGGGGAGTCGGCCACTGGGGAAATCCCAGATGATTGAACCTCGTTTGGCCGGGGTGGCTGCCTTTCCTCAGGATTTGCGAGCAGAGCATGGCTATGACAATCAGGCGGATCATCTCTCACTCTCGCCTCTGCTCATGGAGTCCTTTCTCCAACTGGGACAATCGATCACCGAGAGCAAGGATTTTGGACCCAAGTATGTAGGGATCTGGAAGACGTTCTTTTTGCCACCCGGAGAAAAAGAGGATTTGAAGAAAGTGACACGCGATCGACTGCGGACCTTTCTGAGTAAGGCATTCAGGCGGCCTGTAGAGAATGACATTCTCGATCGCTACAGTGCTTACGTGGAGCAACAGATTGAGGCAGGGGAAACCTACACCGCCACCATGAAAGGAGTCGCCGCGGCAACGATCTCATCACCCAGGTTCCTTTATCTTTATGACAAGGGCGGACAGGGCGTAGGAGCGCAGCCATTGGATGATTTTGAGCTGGCTTCCAGACTGTCGTTTTTTCTCTGGGGAAGTATTCCGGATGAAGAGCTCTTGAGCATGGCTGGTGATGGTGAACTGCTGGATCCAGAGGTGCTTCATGCACAGATCGATCGCATGTTGAAGGACAAGAAGCTCAAGCGATTCTGTGACAGCTTTCCTGCGCAGTGGCTTCAGTTGGAACGTATCATTTCGTCTGTGCCGGATCGGAAGAAGTATCCGGGGTTCTACTTTTCCAAATACAGGGACAGCATGCACATGATGTTGGAACCGTTGCTGGTTTTCGAAACGGTCCTGATTGAGAACAAGCCGATAACTCAGTTCATCGATTCTGATTTCACCTATCGTTCAACCTTGTTGGAAGACGCCTATGGGACATTGAAATCTGAAGAGGGGCAGACAATCAAAGGGGGGACAGGGCCGGCAGCGATTCCATTTGTTCGCAAGACCATCACAGACCGGCGCAACGGAGGGCTGATCACTACTGCTGCGACGATGACCATGACATCCGGCCCAGAGCGCACACAGCCGATCACGCGCGGCGCCTGGTTGGCCACTGTCATCTTCAACAACCCTCCCAATCCGCCTCCAGCCGATGTGCCACCGCTGGATGAACATCCGCCGGAGGGAGAGGAACATATGACCCTGCGCGAACGTCTTTCCAAACACAGGGAACGTTCGGACTGCAAGGGCTGTCATGAACAGATCGATCCACTTGGGTTTGCACTGGAGAATTACGGTCCGATCGGACGGTGGCGTTCGATTTATGAAAACGGCCGGAAGGTGGATATGGAAGGAACGCTCTTCCGGAAGCATGAGTTCAACGATGTCATTGAGTTTAAGGATTCCATTCTGGCTGAAAAAGATCGCTTTACCCGAGGACTTGCCGGCCATCTGATGGCATTTGCGCTGGCTCGTGAATTGGGACCGGCAGATCAGCCAGCGCTTGATAAAATCGCAGAATCGACCATAGCTGATGACTACAGGATCCAGACATTGATCAAGCAGGTCATCATGAGCGAACCATTTCAGACCAAGACCATTCCGGTAGAACAACGCGCCCAATCAAAGAAATGAAGACGACTTCCAGAAGAAATTTTTTGCGTGGCATTGGTGGAGCTGCATTGGCATTGCCATGGCTGGAAAGCGCAGGGGCTGCCTCCAAGACCTCTGCCGTAGCCCAGAGAATGGCGCATTTTTATGTGCCCATCGGAGTGGTCCGACGCGGCTTCTTTCCGGGGGAGGCGGATCATGTGATTCCTAAGGGGAACTTGGGGCAGGTGATGAAATCCCTCGGGAAACAGGATCCCAATTTCTTTGTCAAACCTCTCGGGGAGTTGACTCCAACCATGGAGCCTCTGGCAGGTTTCAAGGATCAGATCAACCTGATCACAGGGATGGACCGCACCTTCCAACAAGGGACAGACGTGCATGCCCAATGTGCATCCTGCTACCTCAGTAGTGCAGAAGCCTATACGATCAAGGGAACAGCCTGGCCTTTGGATCGGACCCTTGATCATCTGGTTGCTGACAAGGTGGGAGGCAAGACGCCTTTCCGAACGCTGGAGTTTAGCTGCAACACTCACAAGGATAACAAGGAGTCGATCTACTTTGACAATATCTCATGGTATGGGACGGGGCACTTGGCTCCGTCCATTCGCGATCCACGGCGGATGTATCGACGTTTGTTTTCAACCCAGGAGATAGATCGCTATCGGGATGTGACGGATCTTGTCTTGGAAGATGCCAGATCCCTGAAGCGGGACCTTGGTTATTCTGACGGACAGAAATTCGCCGAATACTTTGATTCCATCCGAGCGATTGAAACGCAGATGAACAAGTTGGAGAAGATGAAGGCTGAGCTGAAAAAGGTCTCCTTTGACGAACCCGCCGAGGCGTATCTGCCGCGTGGGGAATTCATCCGACTCATGGGGGACCTGATGGTGGTGGCATTGCAGAGCGGGCTGACCAACGTAGCCACCTTCATGGTGGGACCTGAGCGTTGGGATACTCCCTATATGTTTGAGAGTATTTCAGACAAACCACTCAGCCATCATCAGATGTCGCATAATCAGACCAAGATGATCGACAAGCTGCTTGAGGTGGATCGTTTTCACATGGAGCAATACGTCTATCTTCTGAATCGCATGAGCAAGATCCGGGAGTCAGATGGGACGACGCTCCTGGATAATACACTCTTCACCTACGGCTCGGGACTTGGCGACGGTTCCACCCATCAATACAACGATCTTCCGATCATTGTGGCAGGTGGAGGAAAGAAGACCCAACGAGGCCAACACATCAACATGTCCGAAGGAACTCCTTTGGCAAACCTCTGGCTGACTCAGGCAAGAATGATGGGATTGGACATGCCACGGTTCGCCGACAGCACTGATGAGATTGGGGCAGTGAAAAAGGGGTAGGGCGCGCTATGCGATCAATTCTTTGACGACGTCGCCATAAACGTCTGTCAGGCGGAAATCACGACCGGCGTAACGGTAGGTGAGTTTCTCATGATTGATTCCGAGGAGATGAAGAATCGTTGCATGGAGGTCGTGCATGTGAACTTTGTTATCCTGCGCGTAGTAGCCAAAATCGTCCGTCGCACCATGGCTGTATCCTGATCTGACTCCAGCGCCGCTCAGCCACATGGTGAACCCGGCTGGATTGTGATCACGCCCATCCTTTCCTTGAACGACAGGAGTGCGTCCAAACTCAGTTCCCCAAACAATGAGTGTATCATCAAGCATGCCTCGCTGTTTCAGGTCCGATAAAAGTCCTGCAATAGGCTTATCAACCGCCAAGGCGTTCTTCGTGTGACCCTTCACCAACCCGCCGTGTTGATCCCACACATAAGGGGTGCTGACCTGGACGTAACGCACGCCGGCTTCACAGAATCGACGAGCCATGATGCACCGATGAGCAAAGTCAGAGGTCTTGGAATCGTCCAATCCATAGAGTTCGCGGACGGACTTTGGCTCGTTCGAAACATCAATCAACTCAGGTGCAACTCCCTGCATGCGAGCTGCCATCTCGTAGCTCTTGATGACTCCGTCCACCTGACCATCCTGTGTGCGTGACAGGTGCTTGTGATTGATTCTGTCTAGCATCTCCAACTGTCGCCGCTGGTCGCTGGGGAGAATCTGTTTGTTTTGCAGGTATTCGATGGTGGCATCCGCGGTCTTGCTGCTGGAATGCCCCAATGTCGTGGCCTGATGATGAGCAGGAAGAAATGCAGATCCGTAATTGCGCGCGCCTCCATGACCAGCGGGAGGTGTCACACTTACGAAAGCCGGCAGGTTGCTGTTCTCTGAGCCGAGCCCATAACTCACCCATGAGCCCATGGAGGGGCGTAGCAGATTGTCAGTGCCTGTGTGAATCATGCTTACAGCCTGACCATGGGATGTTCCTCTGGTGTGCATGGACTTGATGAAGCAGAGATCATCTGCGTGCTTCGCCAAATGTGGCCAGAGGTCGCTGATCCATGCTCCGCTTTGTCCATGTTTGCGGAACTTCCAGGTCGTATCCATCACCAATCCGTTTCCAGCCTTGTCTTTGAGAGCGACGTCCAGATTGTCGAGCCCCTTGAATGGGAGCTCCTGACCATCGTATTTGGTAAGCATCGGTTTCGGGTCAAAGGAGTCCACATGGGACACTCCACCATGTAGAAAGAGAAAAATGACGCGCTTGGCCTTTGGAACGTGATGAGCCTGTGCCAGCGAGAACGGAGAATTGGCAGCACTGGCGATCTGTTGGGCAAAGGCACTGAAGGCAACGGCGCCAAAACCGCAGCCCGCCGTCTCAAGAAACTGGCGACGTGAAACACTCGATGTGAATTGGTTACATCTACTCATGGTGCTGGTTTCCCTATTCTATAAATCGAAATTCGGTGGAGCTGAACAAAATTTGTGCAAACGAAGCCGTGGCTTCCTGAAGTGATTTCCCCTGATTGGACATCAATTCCGACAGATAACCCACCGCCATCGATTGGTCATCTCCATCTGGTTCGCGTATCAGGATCTCCAGGTAAAGCTGATGAATGATTTCTTCCATCGGACGTCGCTCAGCGATCACCTTCTGACTGACAATTCCCGCCATCTCCTGAACGAAGGGAGAGTTCATCATGAACAGTGCCTGCGCAGGAACCGTGGTGATCGATCGTCGGCCTGTGACGAGATCAGGATTGGGAAAATCAAACACAGCCAACGAGGGAGGAACTGCGCCTCTGACAATCGGCATATAGATGCTTCTTTGGCGCAGTTCACCAGTCCTCGCAAGAGAGGCATCGCGCTTGCCGCTGGTTGCGATTGCATACATCCCCAACTGTTCGACTACAGATTCCTTTCGACCTCGATCCAATTCACCCGCGATCGAAAGCATTGAATCGCGAATCGTTTCGGCTGGAACAGGACGGCGATTCTGATGGCGGAGCAGTCTGTTGTCCGGATCTGTTTCTGAACCGGACTGGGCGCTCTGTTGATATGTCTTGGAAAGAACGATCTTCTGAATCAGCGACTTCACCGACCAGCCATTGTCGATCAAACTGCCAGCGAGATAGTCCAACAGTTCAGGATGAGACGGTTTCTCGCCACGGATGCCGAAGTTGTCACTCGTCGTCACGATTCCCTTTCCGAACAACTGCTGCCAAATTCGATTCACCATCACACGGCTCGTCAAAGGATGATCGGGCTGAGTCAGCCATTCAGCCAATTGCAGGCGACCGGACTCTCCATCTGGAATATCGGCGATTGATGTCCCTTCAGTGCTGGCAACCTGCAGGAATCCTCTGTGGACCTTGGCGCCCAGATTCTTCGCTTCACCGCGTATGCGAATATGCAGATCGCCCAATCGTTCATTGGCATGGTCTTTGGCTGCCATTGCTTTGGGAATCTTGATCGCCTTCTCTTTCAACTTCTTGAGTGCAGAACGTAGGCTGTTGAGTCTGGTCAATGGAGAGATATCCGAGGCATTGGCAAGTGTCTCCAGATCCTCCACCGGCACCAGTTGGATGGCATCGGCAATCACGGGACCTTTCGCTGTTTCACCAGCCAAACGAACTTCCGCAGTCTTTCCGAAAGTGAAGACACCCATCGAATACCAAAGTTCCTGAATGGGGGGCTTCACAATCTGGTTGATGACAAGTCGAGTCTCTCCCTCTGTATGGCGAACGTAGTATGGAGCGGATTTTGTCAGCCCACTGCCACCTCCAAAACTGACTCGCAAATCATACTTACCCGGTTTGGGCAATTGAGCCTTCCAAGAGATGGAGTAGGGACCTTTGCCGTTGTCTACCGCAAGATAGTGTTTACCTATGTGGTTGGGTCTGTAGGTGGATTCTCGCCATGGTCCAGACTTCTCCGCATCGACATCGTCCACCACGATCCCATCCGCATTCGGAGCCATATCCTTAACCTCTATCTCTAGCTTCGCGATGTCTGCTTCAAGAGCCTCGACCTTGGCCTCATGCGCTTCAAGTCTGGCCTGGTCTTCTTCGGACAAAGCCATGTCCGTCTCAATCCAGCCGGTCACATTTACATTGTTCATGAGAATGCCTTCAGCGGTTCTGGTGCTGTGAAGGATTCCGGTCAGTGCGTAGTAGTCTGCTGTTGGTATGGGATCGAACTTGTGGTCATGACAACGCGCGCAGCCAAGTGTCAGGCCCATGACGGACCTGCCGATCGTGTCGACCTGTTCGTCAGCGATATCCAGATGCATCTTGGGCTTGTTTCGCTCGGTCAGCATCTTTGGTGAGACCATCAAATAGCCGGTGGCAATCAGCTGTCGGTTTCGTTGCTCAGAGGAACTGTAAGGCAAGAGATCTCCCGCAATCTGCTCCCGCAGAAACTGGTCGTAGGGCATGTCTGAGTTGAACGCGTCGATGACGTAGTTTCGATAGCGCCAGGACTCAGGAAACGTCAGGTTGAAGTCACCTCCATTGGAATCGGCATACCGGGCGATATCCAACCAATGACGTGCCCATTTCTCACCGAACTCAGGACGCGTCAGTAGTTGTTCAATCAACGAATTGATCGCCGCTTCAGGAGAAGTCTTTTGGTGCTGGCGAAGAAACTCATTACGTTCCTCTGGTGTGGGGGGCAATCCGATCAGGTCGAGATAGAGTCGTCTTACCAACTTGTCGGCAAGGGCAGGGGAAGATTGCGGATCGATGAATGAATCAATGGAGCGTTTTCCTTGAAAGGTTTGGCGAGGTTGGAAGGACCAGAACTGACGTCCCTTCTCGATATCGATAGTTTCCTTCTCATGCACGGGAGGCACTCCATCTCGAGGATCGATCGCGCCATCCTGAATCCATATACGAAAATGTGATATCTCGAGCTCTGACAGATGAGATTTGGGAGGCATCTCGGGAATGACACCACTACGGGTGATTGCCTTGATGATCAGACTCTCATCAGGCTTGCCCGGAATAATCGCCGGACCAGATTCACCCCCAATCTGCCATGCCGCTTTGGAATCGAGATACAGGCCTCCTTTGGATTTGCCTGATTCAACGGAGTGGCATGAATAGCAATGTTCGATAAACGCGGGACGGATCTTGGATTCAAAGAACTCCAATTTGTCCGCCTGCGCGGATACGGCGACAAGTGAGCAAGAGCCAAAGAGGGCCGATACAATGTTGGCGAAACGAATCATGGTAGGGAATAGCGTATGGCCAAAGTGGGAGCAGGTAAGATGGGATGCCGCCGGCTCGCAAATCCGTGGACCAATCCACTGTCTTCGATTTCTTTGGTATCACGAACAACCTGAAGTGTAATCACATTGGATGCGTGATTCGCCAAAAAGTCAGTCAATAGTTCCGTGCGAATCCGGAATCGTCCACGTTGGACGCCTTGGGGAATGGTAAATGAACCAAGGTGTTTCATTTCAGGGGCACCAGGAAACTGATCATGGAGAATCGACTCGTCCCAATCAGGCGATTCACCCAGCACTCCGTGAACACTAAACGTGGCATCAGGCACGTAAGAGGCGAGTCCCCAACCGGTGGGCGCAAATGAAAGCACGAGTTCAGTATCTTCGATCCTTTCCTTGTCGATGCCCTTGAGATCAAAACCGAGATAAGAGGTCCTGTTCACCGGGCCTTCCATGACGGCGTTCTTGACGTAAAGCAACACGCTGGACTCATGCCCCTTGACCAGTCCGGTGTAGGCATCCTTTGTTGTTTCGATCAACGTCCATCTGGAATCGTGATCCATTGGCGAAACAGGAATGGTCCGGTACTCACTACTTGGTTCCTCGGTTGGGGCGCTTAGAGAATCTACTGCGGCAACATTTCGCTGTCCTGTTCTCAACTCCACGATGCGATCCGATTCAGCATACTCCACCTGTACACGTCCCTCCATCACCTGAGTGTGCGTTTCTCCCGTATCTTCGTAGACACTCACGGCGAAACGCGTGCCGTAGTCCACCACGTCGGCAGAAGGCGTTTTGATGCGAAAACCAAGAGCGGAATCAGGGATGTCTGAAACAGCTGTTCCTGTCTTCAGTTCGCAATTCATTTGATCCTTCAAAACAAGCGTCGCAGGTGCTTCCAGTGTGACCAAAGCTCCGGAGTCGAACCGAAGTGTTGCGAGTCCCTCGACCAATCGCAGGGTTCCTTCACCCAAGCGACTCCCGCTAGAGGTCGGCAGATCTCCGCCTTTCCATAGTGCTGAATGTGTTTCTTCCAATGTGGCAAAGTGGATGGTCTTCGGTGCGGAGTCGCGTAGAAGAAACGATAGGACAAACAGTAGTGCCAAGGCTGCTGCTATGGCTGGAACTTGCAGCCCGAACCGGCTCTTGGGCAACTGAATGATCTCGTCTTCATGTTGTGATAGAATCTCATTCTCGATGCTCCGCCGGTTGATGGACTTTCTGAGATTCGCGTGCATCCATGCACGATCCGCCAACCAATCAATTGCCTCAGAATTGTCTTCGAGACGACTTGCTATCTGTGAGCGCTCTTCATCGGTAAGATCTCCATCGATCAGGCGATCCAAGTCTTTCTGTAAATCATCGTTCAGCATGATTCCCCCTTTTTTGTCTGCATCTTGATGCAGTCCTCGAGGATATTTCGGATACGGTGCAACATGACTCTGACGGATCCTGCGGTGGAGTTCAGGGTAGTCGCCATCTCCTCGGCTGAAGCGCCATCCTCATAGCGTAGCTCCAATAGTTGTCGTGACTTCTTCGGGAGCTTCTCAATGCATTGCTCCATTGCGGCCGCACGGGCGGTCTGGACCTTCTGGCGTGCGATAAGCGATCCCGCCAATTGATCCAGCAGGGGTTCGGAGAAGATGAGTTTCTCTCTACCTTGAACGCGATAGTGATCGATCACTCGCGATTTCGCCAACCATAGGGTCCATGCAGTAAAGGAACGACCGGGATCATATTCATTGAAGCGGCGAGCGGCCGTTAGTGCGACTTTTTGCACGACGTCTTCCGCGTCTGAAAATGAACTGATTGAAGCGAATACAAATGCGCGTATGCCCGGCTCGGCTTCGAGCCAAAGGCGTGTCAAACGCTCTCTGTTATCTGCCTCGGATGGGTGATTCATCGCAGGTATGCCGATGGAGAAGTGGAAACGTTAACAGAAAGTTTAACTTTTTTCTCCATCGCTGTCTCGCCTGAGTGCCGGAAAGCGGAACTACGAGCTGGATTCTTCCTGATTATTCGGGCTTCGGATCCACGGTCCATCCCTTGGTCGAGATCTTTCCGTAGTAGGGGTAGTAGTCCCAATCCACCTTGCCACCGACAACACGCGGGTCCTTTGTTTCCTTGAGATGATCGAACAGTTTTGTGCGGAGTTCCGATTGGGCCTCTGCATATTCAGGCTTTCCCGCCACGTTGTTCATCTGATGTGGATCTGATTTTAGGTCATACAGTTCCACTGCGGGTCGCATTCCGAAGGCCAGTTCAGCAAGTCGAGCCACACGGTGCTCATTACGATGCTCCATCATGAACGTTTTTGTAGGCGAACTATCAATCTCGCCATAGGGGATAGAACGGGCGCACACAGAAGGATCGGGTGAGCCGGATGGCCAGCGGGTGGGTTCGAAGTTGTAGATGTAGAGAAAGTCCTTTGTGCGAACAGCTCTGCAGGGATAGCCCTTTCCTCCTTTGCGGCATCCGTCATGGCGTTCCATTGCGACGAATGCGGCATCTCGGGGGTGGATGGAGTGGCCATTGAACAAATCCAACAGACTGTGCGCGGTCATCATGGATGGTTTCTTCACGCCGGCTGCATCTAGAAAAGTAGGAGCCAGATCGCTGAGATTCACAAACGAGGACACATCACGTCCCGGCTTGCGTATGCCTTCCGGCCAGCGAATTGCCAAGGGGACTCTCGAACCAGCATCATAGAGGCTGGCCTTCGCTCGAGGAAAGGGCATGCCGTGGTCGCTGGTGATGACGATGATCGTATTGTTCAATTCGCCGCGGTCCTCGATCAACTTGATTGCGCGTGCCACCTGTTGGTCGAAGGTCTCGATCTCCGTGAGATAGTCCAGGATATCATTCCGAACGATGTCATTGTCCGGAAAGATGGGTGGTACAATCGCTTTCTTGGGATCCTTACCTGTCTTCTTTCCTGCTCCCGGTTCGAAGCCTCTGTGTGGCTCGTAGGTGCCAAGCCAGAAACAGAACGGTTGATCGTGTTCTACCTGCTTCAGGAAATTGGCAAAGTTGCCTGCGTAGTTCGCGTGACTCATCGCCTTGAAAGGCGGTTTCTTATAGAGGTCTTTGAATTCCTCTCCGGCTGGATTGATCGTGCGATTACCGGCTGCCAGTCTTCCGGGGCTCCAGCCCTTGCCGGTATGGCCAACCTTGTATCCGGCTTTCTGCAACAGCTCTGTATAGGTCGCGAACTTCGCGGGAAGTGTGCTGTGTATATTGCCTGCTTCCTCCAATCGCCAAATGGGTTGTCCTGTCAGAATGGCGCTGCGTGATGGTCCACAGGTTGGCGCGTCGCAGAAGGCGTGCACAAATCGCAACCCTTCGCGTGCTACACGATCAAAGGCAGGCGTCTTGATCACCGGATCTCCATTGGCGCCGGTATGTGCATACGATTGATCATCAGAAATGCAGAATAGGATGTTAGGAGCGTCCGACTTCGCAGCGAGTAAAGAGCATGGCAGCAGCAGCAATAGAGTGAGGAGGGGAAGGGCTTTGAGAGGTGGCTTCATCTGGTTCTTTTCGATCTTGGAGTTATCGATGTGGCAGCCATGTAAAACGTCCCCAATTCTTCCTGTGAGGGACGATGGGCATTTCTTTCTCAGTTGTCTTGGTCTCAACGACGATCATCGGTCCTCCTCTCTTCGGATCAGGGAAGGCACGGGTCACAAACCCATCGGGCGACCAGGTTGGATCATCTCCTCGACCAACCTTTCTTCGCTTGCCTCCTTCACTGCTACAAACCCAGACGTGAAATGTGGCCGAAATCTGTTGATCCCGCTTCGGATTCTGAATGCCTGTGTAAGGGCTCATATGAATCATTTCCACACCTTCCCAATGCGCGATCCATTTGCCATCAGGAGACCAACAGGGGACTTTCTGTTCGACGGGGAGATCGAGCTGCTTATGTCTTTCTACTGGTGGCGTTGAAACCATTCGAGCTTCGCTACCATCCAGTTTGCTCACCCATACGCGGAACGGGCCGCTTCGGTCTGAAACGAATGCAATCCACTGACCTTTGGGAGAAACGGACGGCATTGAGTTGTTGAATTGAACCTGCTCAGATTCGTTGAACAACTTCCGCGTGCCGCCAGATTTGATGTCCATGATGTGGATCTGACTGCTGCTCGCGGGATCCTGCTTCTTGTTACTCGATTCACTTTTCATCCAGACAATGTGTCTCCCATCAGGAACCCAAGAGGGGAGAAGGTTCATACCATCGCCAACAAGCTTACGAGCGTTTCCTCCATCGATGTCTGAAAGCATGATCGCCAGTTGATGGTCGACCTGTTCCACATAGAGCAGCTTCTTTCCATCAGGCGAAACGGATGGCATGCGGCAGCCTCTTGATGAAGAAGTCAGTTGGCGCTTACCCGATCCATCCTCATTGGCCCGGTATAGTTGTAGGACGCCGTTCTCGTCTGCGTGACTGACAATGACCTCGCGCAACGTTCCGCTGTCACCAGTTGAGGACAGGGGGGCAATGAGGGCGAGAACTAGAGTCAGTATTTGCAGACGGGTGCTCATATTGTTTTCAATACGAATCAGGCGGGATTGGGAGAACAGGTATCACCACACTCTGCTGCTTGTTCTGCTTCAAGCATTCCAAAAGCAACTCTGGCGGTCGCTGCGGTTACACCACTATTGACGGCTGAGGTAACAGCGATCAGCGCGTTTAGTTCATCATCAGTAATACCAATTCCACGTGCTTTCTCGACGCGGTTGCGGGTGCAGACCTGACATCCACGAGTCATCGTTACTGCCAGTCCGATCAGATGCTTCTCGCGTTCGCTGAGTAAATCTGTGCTGTGAGTTGCCTTGATGTGATCAACAATCTTTGAGTCGTCGTATGCCATGATATGGGTAGGAGTTCTTAAGGTTGGAATTGATGCCTCTACATTCCCAAACGGAGTGGTCTCAATTCGTAGTTGGCAATCTTTCCGGAAGGGAATGAGGCCGGGTATTGAGCCGGTCGGATTAATCTACCCCCGGCATTCTTGATGAGTCGCCAAGGGGCTCCCTAAACGCCCTTGCGTTGGGGGGCTACAGCTTACGGATCTTGATGTTTCTGACCCAGAATTCCTGTCCGTGATCCTGAATGGCGATCCATCCCTTTTCGACCAGTGGTTTATTGGCAGGGCGGGCTGTTTCCATATCCACCTGCTGGACGGTCTTGTCGTTGAGTTTTACGAAAAGGTTGGAGCCTTTCATGCGGACGGTCATCTTGTTCCATTCGCCGGCTGGATTGACTGCGTTGACTTTAGGGCCGGAGGTCTTGATGACACCACCCACGTCATGTGGTCCAAGCTTCTCTTTGCCGTGGTCGTCCTTCAGTTGGATCTCAAAACCGTGTTCGGTTGCATCTGATTGATCTGCGATTCGAAAGTAGAAACCTGAGTTGCCGCCTTCCCCGAGCTTGAACTCGAACTGGCAGACAAAGTCACCGTATTGCTCAGGAAACCAGAGGTAGGCATCGTAACGCTTCCAACCGCTTTCTCCATCTCTGGGCTTGAGGTGAAGGACGCCTCCGTCTTCAGGAATCCAGTTTCCCTTGGTTTCGAAATCTGAAAGTTTGCTGAGCTGTGTGAAGGCAGGGCGTTTCTCGGATGATTTGGCTTTCTTTGCCTTGTCTGCCGCACTGACGGAGAAGGTAAATGAAAGTGCGACGAGTAGAGGGAACAGGCTGGTTTTCATGAAGTGAGGATTGCGCGAGGTTTGTTTTGTGTCACGCGGAAATCAGAATGAGAAAGGAATGCAGTACCTCACGTTCGTATTGGGCATCATTCGCTCAAAGGCGGTTTTCTGACGTCAGCGAATTCGCCGCTTTCGATGAGTCCGGGCAGGCGATCGATGGCTTCAAGAACGAGTTGGCCGGCAGTGGAGGAATCAGGCATGGCTTCTGTACCGCATGCTGCCTTGAGTTTGGCCACACTTGGAAAGGTGTCGTCGTCAGGCATGGAGCGGATTTGTTCCTGCATACCTGTGTCCACGAGACCGGGAGCCAGTGTGCCGAAGTGAATGTCTTCCCGCTCACGGGCATAGAGCTTGATGAGCATGTTGATAGCTGCCTTTGAAAGGGAGTAGCCGCCCCAACCACGGTTGCCATTGACTGCGGCACCGGAAGAGATCGCCACGATCTGATTGATGGAAACGCCATTTGCGAGAAGTTGATCAATCAGTGTTTTGTTCGCCCAGAGGTTCACATCCATGACCTCCTTCATGGTCTCAATGGTCTGGTCCTTCACATCGGCGATAGGACCAAGAATACCTGCATTCAGAATCACGCAATCAAGCCGCTCCAAATCACTCAGCAATGTGCCCAAAGCCGTTGAACACTCTTCTGCATTGGTGACATCAGCCTTGGCGAATCGGAATCCCTTGTTAGATTCAAGGTCGACAGGTGCGGTTCTTCCCAGACCAAGGACAGAATCACCGCGCTTGAGGCAGGCAAGAGCCAGCCCGTGTCCCAATCCGCGATTGATGCCGGTGATGAGGATGTTTCTGGTAGTGATAGACATTTACTGTTTGGTGTTGGCCTTCGGTTGTTTCGGGTTCCAGGTATAGGATTCGGGATCAAAGTCAAAGGCTGATTTATTGGGAACGTGGGGCTTCCAGTTCTTGGTGACTTGGGATGCCAGATGCTTCTTTGCTACTTGGGACTTCGCTTCGTTGGCGAGGTTCTTCCATTCGTGTGGATCGTTCGTGAGATCATAGAGTTCTTCGGAGCCATCGGCGTAGCGAATGTAGCGGTGTGTCCGGGAACGGACCGCGCATTCGCCTTTGGCGCGTTGGATGAGGACTGAGTGCTTCCAGTCGGCGGAGGGCGCGTCTAAGAGCGGTTTGAGCGAGGGGGCATCAAGAACGTGTGATGGCTTGGGAAGACTGCAGACGTCAACCAAGGTGGGATACAGGGAAAGAGCGGAGACTGGAACTGCGGTTGCAGTGCCTGCTTCCTTTACCATGGGGCCTGCAATGATGAAGGGGATGCGGGTGGCGTCCTCCCATAGTGTCCACTTGTGCCAGTGATTTTTTTCGCCGTGGTGCCATCCGTGATCACTCCATAGGACGATGATGGTATCGTTTGAGTGTGGAGATCGATCCAATGCATCAATCACTCTTCCAATCTGTGCATCCGCAAAGCTGATGGAAGCAAGGTAGGCCTGAATGGATTCTCTGAGTTTACCCGCGTCGGTAATTGTTTTGTAGTCACGTGATTCTGAGATCTTTCGTCCTGCTTTGGGGATGTCCTTCAAATCGTCAGCCTTTAGTCCGGCAGGCAACGCGATTTCGTCCAGCGGATAGAGATCAAAGTATTCTTTGGGTGCATACCATGGACAATGAGGTCTGAAGATTCCGCACCCGAGAAAGAAGGGTGAGGTGCCTCGGTAGTCATTCAGAAACTTAACAACGTAGTCGGCTGTCTTCGTGTCGTGGTAGGAGTATCCCTCTGGAAGCGATCCCCAATCGAATTCGTGGCGACTGATTTTGATTCCTGAGATGGGATGGGGATTTGGACGGGCGATCTCTCTTTTGTTTGGGTAGGTCGCGAGTGGCCTGTCCCATGGATCTTCCCAATCGATCTCTTGAAAGTGGTGCCATTCATCGGGTGGATTGAATCCGGCTGTATGATGCGCGATCTTTCCCGCACCAACCACACGATAGCCGTTGTTCTTAAAGTGTTTCGGCAGTGTGACCAGATCTGGATGGTTGGGTCTCAACCATTGCCCGTTTCCATAGATACCGAGTCGGGAAGGTAGCTGACCGGTCAACACGGAAGCTCTGCAAGGGCCGCACTTGGGGGCGGGAACGTGTGCGTTGCTAAATAGGCGGCCTCGTTGAGCGAGTTTGTCGATATTCGGGGTGTGTATCTTGCCTGGGTAGTCGTCATTCAGGCATCCGACCCATGCTCGTAGATCATCGACGGCGATGAACAGAACATTCGGTGGTGTCTCTCCGATTGCTGGATTGATGCAGAACCACAGCAGGATGGAGAACAGGGTTGGTTTCATTTCGTCAGACTCTTCTGAACGGTTCCATCACCTGTCGCTTCTCCTTCCAACAGCCATGCGAGATTGAATCGCGCAATCTTCGAGCCGGAGCTTTCGAAGTGTAGATAGATCCAACCCTCGCTCTTGGTTCCAGGACGTCCGGCGGTGAGAGAGGAATAGGCAAACGCTCCTTCATGAATAAGGCGTTTTACCGGCCATGTTTTTCCTCCGTCGAGACTGGCCCAGACGGTTCCGTGATGCCTGCCTTTCGGACTGTCGCAGTTGCTGTAGATAAGGATGTCCTTGCCTGCAATAGGGAGTCGCGTCAGTCCTCCCATGCAACCGTAGTCTGTGTCTTGCGGACCGTCAGGTAGCACCTCGCAAAGGACTGCCTTGCTCCAGGTTTCTCCCCCATCGCTGCTTGATGCGGTCCAACGACGTAGGGGGCTTTTGCCTTCGGGCGCCCAGTGCCTGCGGGAGTTGTAGTAGAGGCTTCCGTCGGAAAGTTCAGCGATTGCGGCCTCGCCTGTTCCATATTCTGAAAAGGGATCGCTTGTCTGCCATGTCTTTCCTCCGTCGTCACTGAACATGGCGTTGGTGTAGTGGGAGGGAAAGAGACTCTTTGGGCGATTTCCTTTTCCATAGTTTCTTGAAGCACGAATGAGCCGGCCCTTGTGTTTGCCGTGGCGAAGGGTGATGCCGTGTTCGTTCATGTGCATGGATGGTAGCTTTCCTCTGCTGTCTGGTTGCACGGTGGTTTCTTGGGCCTGCCATGAACGCCCGTCATCGCTGCTTCTGTAGATCTTGAAGGGGGAAGGGGGATGCTTCTCTTCGACAAAGGTCAGGATGTCGCCGGTGGATTCGTCGACGATCGTTCCGCCACCTTGAAATCCTGGATTGGCGATGGTGATTTCCTTGCCCCAGGTTTTTCCCCCATCCTCACTACGTATCGCGCGAATGTGTTTGCTTCCCCATGTGACAAGGACCGTGCCTTTCGTCGTAACAACAACGTTTGGAAATCGCTCGTTCTTGAAGAGAGGTTTAATGTCCATCCGTGGGGCGCCCATAAAGGATTTGATGGAGCCTTCTTGGGCGCGATCCTTGGCTGATAGCGAAGCCGTGATGATCAGCGAAAGTGCGATGATGAGTCTGTGTAGTCTAATCATGGGTTGTTTCTCTTTTGGCTGAAGATCCATTTCCTGGTCTTTGAAGATGCGGTATTGCGGGAATATCATTCCCCAGAAGTCGATTTCGTATCGATCAAAATTTCGCGAGGTTCTGCGCCTTTGGATGGGCCGATAATGCCTCTTGCTTCGAGAATGTCCATGATGGCGCCCGCTTTGGAGTAGCTGAGTCGAAGGCGACGTTGCAGGAGGGAGACGCTGGCTTTCTGAGTTGTTGTGATGATCTCAAGGCATTGCTTGATAAGTTCTTCCTCCGTTGGTTGAGAGGTGGAGGACTTGGCGGTTGCCATTGTTGATTCTTTGCGCTCGAACGATATTTGAGTCGGAGGTTTGGTGAGCTTTGTTTCTTGGATGATGCTCTGGAGGTCGGCATGGGAAATGAAGGCGCCTTGAGCATGGATTGGTTCACTTGAACCGTCCTGTCGATAAAGCATGTCTCCTTTTCCGCTTAGGGCTTCGGCTCCCTTTACTTCGAGAATGTTTTTTGATTCCCGCCATGTTGGAACCTGAAATGCGATACGCCCTTGGATGTTCGCTTTGACGATACCGGTAACGATGGAACGACTTTGTCTTTGTGAAGAAACGATCAGATGGATTCCGGTGGCTTTGCTCATTTGTGCCAATCGAGCGATGTAGTTCTCAACGTCTTGTTTTGCGAGGATCATTAGGTCTGTAAGTTCAGATATAATGATGACCACGCGTGGAAGATACTTTCCCGAAGGATCTGAGGAGGTGAACGACTTGTTGTATTCTTCGATGTTCCGTAATCGAGCATCCGCGAAAAGCTGGAAACGGCGATCGGTCTCTTTGATTGCCCATACCAATGCGGTTGCTGAAGTGAGTGGATCGGTGATGGCTGGTGCGAGTAGATGCGAAATGGGTTCGTAGAGCTCGGTATCCTGCTTGACGGGATCGATCATCAAAATGCGGAGCTCATCTGGACTGAACCTTGAGAGGAGGGATGCAATGATTGAATGAAGACAGACAGTCTTTCCTGAACCGGTTGCACCACCAAGGAGAAGATGGGCTTGTGAAAGATCGGCAATGAGCGGAGTGGACTGTTCGTCTTTCCCTAGAATAAGTGGGATTCCGGCATTTGACTCCTTCCACTCCTTCGATTCGAGAATCTCTTGAAACGAGACCGGTGAAGCATCGTTGTTACCAATTTCGGTTTCCTTTTGTGTCCCTTTTGCCATGCGTGCTTGATCTTCGCAGGGCGGGCTTGGTCGGGAAAGCTAATCTTTGTTGGTTCTTGATCGCTACTTCACCTGAAATGGTTCGCTTAGCACAAGAGCCTGGATGAACGAACTGATGGAGTAGTCATGAGCCTCAGCTTTCTTGACGATGTCATCGAGGAGGGGCTCATCTGTAAACCCGAATGGGCGCCCTAGAGCATATTCGATGAGGTGTTCTGTGAAACCTCGAGCAAAGTCTGCTTCGCGTTGGGCTATCAGATCACGCATTTTAAAGAAGTCGGTAAACTCAGGACCGTTGTGAAAACTGCCTGATGGATTGATCGTATGACTTCGTTTGCCGATGCCTTCGGTCGTGCGCCATTTTCCCGCGGCATTGAAGTTCTCAAGCCCAAAACCAATGGGGTCAATCTTTCGGTGGCAACTTGCGCACTGCGGTTCCTCTTGATGTGCGGCGAGTCGTTCCCGCGTCGTGAGTGGCTTGCCTGCTAGGCGGGATAGTTGAGGAACGTTGGGTGGCGCCGGGGGAGGGGGATCATTCAGAAGGTGGCGTAGGACCCAGGCTCCGCGTTCAACGGGACTGCTCTCTACTCCATCGCTCCCCATTGCATGGACTGCCGCCATTCCCAGTAACCCTCCTCGGGGAGAGTTGGGCGGTAGATGAACGAGTCTGAATTCATCACCGATCACACCATCGATACCATAGTAGGTGGCGAGTAATCCGTTGATCATGACGTAATCGCTCTTGAGAAAATTGCCGAGTCGGCCGTTCTTGCCTCCTCTAAGGAGATGCGTGAAGGAATGGTAGACCTCTTGGCGCGTGGCGGCTCGAGTGCCTTCGTCAAATTCTCGGTGGCGTTTGACATCGAATTGGAAGAAATCGAGGCGTTCCATGTCTAACCATTGATGAACAAAGCCGGAGACGAACTCATCGGATCTCGGATCATTGATCATGCGGTTGATTTGTTGGCGTAAGGTGGCCTGTGTGCTCAGTTGAGCTGTCTCAGCCAGATCGAGTAAACCTTGGTCAGGTGGAGCGCTCCAGAGGAAATAGGCAAGACGGACAGCGAGCTCTCGATCACTGAGATGCCGGCTTTGGTCTTCGGCTCCGGGTTCATAAAGATAGAGGAATCCGGGGGATGCGAGGATGATGCTGAGAGGGGAGCGGATCGCCATGTTGAACGGTTCCTTCAATGCTCGACGATTGGCGAAGATACCCATGAGCCGGTCGATGAATTCGATTCCGGGTTCCGAGCCTCGCATGGCTCGGATGGAAAAGTTCTCCAAGATTCTTCGAGCGCGGACTTCTTCTTCGAGATTGGGACGGTCGCTGACCCACCAGTCCATGTTTGATTCTCCGAGAGGGCCTTCCCACTCCACCCAATCAACCCACAACGCAGGCTTGGGGCCGACGCCTGTTTCATGCCGGGCTTTTCTATAGCGGGCCAGGTCACCTTTTGGATCGCGTTTCTCTCGTAGTGCGAACTTTCTGGGACTGTCGGCTGTCAGTGAAACATCTACCTCGACGACCTGCGGATTTTCCGTGGTTCCGGTAATCTGAAAGGTGCCGATTTGGTTGAACTGTTTGTCACCAGGAACACTTCCCAGATCCACAAAATGTCGATGGCTCGGCGTGTCTGGTAGGGAAGCGATTCGGAAGCGCAGCTTGTAGTTTCCGGGAGGCACGGTCTCTACGATGTGCTTCGTTTTGCGCCAACCAGAAGGGTGCTCGGGTGGTAGCGCAATGAATTCCTCTTTGTTGACAGCGGAAATGGTCAAAAACGATCCGGATTGAGTCAGAGGATCTTCGAGGTAGCGCCGAAATGTCGGGCCTTCCTCATTGAAGCGGCGGATTCGAAATTTGGCTTCCTGCTCGTCGATGATGCCTTTCTGTGGTTTGCCGGTCTTCCTGAATGCGAGGGCCTTTTCGTAGCCACCTTTGAAATAGCCGTTGTAGGTTCCTCCCACTTTGGTGTTGGCATGTTCCTCGACCTGGCGTCGCTGTTTCAGTGACGTGTTTCCTGAACCTGTGATCGGTCCCTCAAATTCAATCCAATCAATCCATATGGCAGGCGGGTGCCCGTAGCCGTTGGATTTTTTGAAAACATTGTGAGCGTCCCACAGGGCCTTCAACGCCGTAGGTTGACGCTCCTGAACTGCAAATTCCTTGATGGTATCGGCCCCAACTTCCAGACGTGTCTCAATGATTTGGGGATCCTCGATAGAACCTGTGATCTGATGTTTGCTGATGGGGGCTCCATCCAACCCCCGTTGACGTGGAATACGTCTCTGAGGATGACCAATCTCTATGAATCGACGCGAGGGCGGAGCGCCTTCGACCGCTCCTGCCTTTATTCTCAGAATGTAAGTTCCTGGAGAAAGCTTCTTAGGGGTAATGTCGATGCGGCCAATCCCGTGAGCTAGTTTGAGATACGTCCCGCGATCGCGATGGGGGAGAGTGAGATAGTGTTTGTGGTAAGCAAGTTGGCCCCGATCCCAATCGGGATTTGCCAGAGCTGCTTTCGGAACATCGCGAAAGCCGAACTCCTTGGGATCAGGTGCTCCTTCAAGTTGATTTGCGAATTTGTAGAAGTGGATCGGGTGTTTTATTTGTTCGGTCTTCTTCCCAAGTTCTTCGATCTTCTTCTGGTTTGCAGGCGTTGCAGCAGCCTTGTCCACTCCTTCCTGCCAGGGTCTGAATCTCGAATAGGAATCCTCTAGGGCACTCACTTCTTTCTCGTTCGCTGGATTGACGGTTTTCTCAGGTTCAATCCTGATGAAAATCGGTTCCCGCTTCTGTGCGGCGTGACGTTCGAACATTTCATCAACCGCACTACGGCCGAGCTTTAAATACTGTTCGATCTGATCACTTGAGACGAATTGAGAGGAACCAATGGTATCAAATGTTCCGCCGCCTCCATCAGCAGGTAGCGTGTTGATATCGATCTTGGAACCTGTCAGTTGCTCAATCGTGTTGCGGTATTCACGCCGGTTGAGTCGACGCATGGTGATCTTACCACCTGAATCGGAAAGTGACTGGCGTGCTGCCACCATCGTCTGTGCAAGTGCGTCGAGGAAATCTGCCTTGGCGTTGTTGTCAGGTTGTCGCTTTTTCTCGGGAGGCATCTCGCCGGCGTTCATTGCATTGAGAACCTTTTGCCAGAGTTCCGCCTCTTGGAGTGTCGTGATCTTCAGAGGCTGGGACTCGAGATCGATCTTTCCTTTCTGAGTATCTGCGTCGTGACAGTCGAAGCAGTATTCCCGGAGTAAGGGAAGATGCGTTTCAGGAAGGCTGGCGGTATGATCGGCTGCTTGAGCCGAAACCATGCACAGCAGAGTCAGGAGGGATGCAGCGATTCCAATAATACTCATTCGACGCATCGTCATGCCTGTAGTTCTTTCACCACCCCGGTGCTGTCTCCATGCCGTTCAGCATCGATGCCCAAACCGTGCAACATGGTCAACCAGACGTTGCAGAGAGGTGTGTCCTTCGAGACTGTGAGATGCTGCCCCAGTTTCATGTTGGCGCCTCCGCCTGTGAGAATGGTGGGGCAATTGTCCAGGTAGTGAATCGAACTGATATTGGATCCAAACGCCAACGCAAGGTGGTCGAACAGGCTCGACCCGTCGGCTTCCTTGGTGGCCTTGAGCTTGTCGATCAATCCGGCAAGAAGTTGGCTGTGTGTCCGATCCCTTTCCTGAGAAGCCTGCATCCGTTCACCTGCCGCGTAGTGACTTACATTGTGTGCACTCAAGGTAATGTCCAAGCTCTTCAGTAAAGCCTGTCCGGGCATGCGATAGCTCATGACCCGTGTGCTGTCTGTCATCAAGGCCGCCACGATGAGATCATACATCACTTGGATCTCGTCCTTACCCTTGAGTCCGGGTTTGGGTTCATCGATGGGGGACGTTGCCTTGGGAACATCCAGCCATTCCTCATCCTTGCTCAATCTTGTTTCTATATCGCGGATGCCTTGAAAATACTCATCCAATTTGTCGGTATCTGTTTTTGTCAGTCCATGTTGAACCCGCTTGGCCTCGGAAAGGACGGCGTCCAATACGCTCCGCTTTTCCGCGATCGCTGCCTGACGCTGCTCGAGGGGAAGGTCGTCCGCTGAAAACAGTTTGTGAAAGACCTGTACAGGATCGTTGAAGCCGGCTACAGGTTTGCCTCGTTGGTCCCAGGCAAGAGAGAGTCCGGGGCCGTGTCCCGATGCTCTGCCATCGGTGCTGTTGAGCTGAATGGAAGAGAATCGAGTGTCTTTGCCCAGATTGCGAGCCACGACCTGATCAGCTGAGATGCTATTGGCCATACTCTGACCGGGAAGGGCATACCGGTTTGCACCGGTCAGCCAGAACGTGCTGCCCCAGTGGGCCTCGTTGCTATATTGATTCGAGGCCCCCTGAACAACGGTGAAATCAGCCTTATGCCGGGCAAGTGGAGCAAGTCCCTTTGAAAGTTGGTAATCAGCTCCTGTTTGAGTTGGATCGGGATACCATGACTCCTTGGTGACTCCGAAACCGAACCCAAGAAAGACAGCTCGCTTGGGCGGTGTGACCGGCTTTGTAGAAGCAGCCGATGTGAAGCGACGAAAGCCGATCGATTCAAGTGCAGGTAGAGCGATCAGGGCACCTGTCCCTCGAAGGAAATGTCGGCGTCTAAGTGGCGTGTTCATGGCTGGGAATCTATAGATCAGGAATGATGGTTGGATGGATACACACAGCCTGAACGATCATTATCCAAGGTGATTATGGAGTCTTCGAGAGATTGTCACGGTCGATCGATTGGTCACTATTCGAGTCTGCTGTGAATCTCACTTGGAGGGGATCTCGTTGACCGTGTAGTAGGCGTTCTTGTGAACCAGTGGACTTCTTGATGCTGATCGGATTTGGTTCAGGTCAAATTGATGTATGTGGCCTTCTACGATTTGATCCAATTCGATCGCAACGGAGCGTCCATCAGGGGAAGGGACTGCGCGTATCACTTTTGGAGTGGTATGGTCTAGTTCGGCACTACCGTAGCCTGCTGCGTATTTGTGAGTGTAGGTTGTGAGCTGGTAGGTATCAGTTCGGCTGGCGATGGCCTTATCGATCGGTTTGGTGAAGTGGATTACAAAGCCGTTGTTCCGGATGTTGATCTCCAGGATCTCAAAGGGTGTGAGTCCGGTCCAATCGATCCTTTGAAGAGCAAATGGTTCGGAACCTCTGACGGGCCACTGTCTGTTGGTGGTGAATCCGCCGGTGATGAGTTGGCCTTTTGGAGAGAATTCCACATGCATGATGCCCGTGGCCAGTCCTTCGAGGAAGGGATAACAGGCCCCTTGCCAGACTCCATTGATCTTCTCAGTGGTGGCACGCATGACGATACTCAGTGTGTAGTCGCCGAGGAAAATTTGATTCTCAAAGGGGCCAAATTTTCCACCGGTCTGATTCAAACGAAAGCCTGAGATAGAGCGCCCCATTTTGATGTATGGAAACCGGACCGCGGGAGGCACCAGTTCCTTGATACGTTTCTTCTCAATCTGCAGTCGTGATGGCGTATTTGGCTCGAGTGCAGGAGCGTCTATACCGCGGACGAATGGATACCAATTGTAGCTTGCTGGATGACCAAGGAATCCACCCGGTTTCAGATGCTTTAGGGAACAACTCCCATTCCATGGTCCCTGACTTTCAATGGCAAACATTGCTCCTTCAGCATTGGGGCCGACACCGCCAGGACTGCGAAGGCCGCTACAAACGGGAATCATTCTTCCATCAGGTGTGACCTTTACCGCCCAACCGCGAAATAGATTGTGTGAGCGATATGATCCGCTCAGTCCGAGCGCCACCCAGACGTTGCCTTCAGGGTCATGCTTTGATCCGAAGGCAAATTCATGACCCTCGGCATAGCCCCAGTTGTTGCTCAAGGTTTCGTATCGATCCGCGACTTCATCGCCATCGGTATCCGAGATTCGGGTCACTTCGCCGAACTGGGTGGCAGTCATTGCACCGTCCTTCCATGAGAGACCGAAGATCTCATCCTGACCGGTGGCAAAAAGATGAAATTCAGGCGAGGGTGGGGAGGCAAAGGCTCCTTTGATGAAATAGATGTCGCCTCGGCGCGTACCTACTGCGAGTCGGCCATCGGGTAGAATCTCGAAACTCCCGGTCCGCAGTGGAATCGTGGCAGGTATGGGAACATCGACGATCTGGTAATACTTCGCTTCCTCTTTTGCTGTTCCCCACATCGCCCCCAAATCTTCAGCTGCAGTGAGACAGACCTGAAGAAGGAGACTGAACAATAATGTGAATCGGATGGTTACCATTGATATTCGAGAACTAGGGTGGTTTCGCCCTGCTGAAGAGTGATAGGGATCAGGACTTCCCTTGGATCGCCGTCACGAATGAGTGCTTTGAATCCCTTTGAGTTGATCCGAATCGTCAATTGATCGATTTGATAGGTTTGTCCGTTTTGTTCCTGAACCGATTTTCCAGATGCCGCTCTGAAATAGAAGGGCAGAGAATCCGCGTTGGTCTTGAAGCGAAAGGTGCGCTTGAAGCTTGCTGAACCGTTTGACTCTTTGATGTCTTCGAAGAAGTCAGAGATCTGAATATCTCCATATTCGTAGTAAAATGTTGGGCGTCTCAGATCATCCAGATCATAGCCACGAAACTGGTAGCCGTGATCATGAGGAAAGGTGTAATCCGTTTTTCCCTTGTATGGCCAGTGAGCGTCCATGGATTCCAGTCGATAAAATGGAATGCCCGGAGGGAAACTCACCCGGTTGCCGCCGCGTGCACGGAAGGAGCCGTTGTTGATGTTGACGAACTCTCCTTTCCAGAGCAGTCGCAACGCCATTTCTTCTGAATCGAATGCGAGATTGATGCGCTCGGGGTAGCCGACTCCGATTCCCCGGTAGCCTGCAGTCCCTCTTCCTCTCGCTATCTCAGCGACATCGGCCACGCGAATCTCGGATGATTGTCGCGAAAGTCCGATTGGTTTCTTGGCTCGTGTGCCGTCGGAAAGATAGGTCCATAGTGCTTCGATCTGTCTTGAACTGTCGCCTTTCAGGATATTGGCAAGGACTGATTGTCCGCCCGGCCAATAGCTGGGCATGATCACGGAGGTGTGGAAACGAGCTGGATCCCGCATGTATTGATGGAACCAATTCTTCTGGATGCGCTCCGTTACGTAGGCGAGATCCAGAGCTTCTACTCCTGCTGATTCCTGTCCGTTGAAATCGTGACAGGCAATGCAGCTCAAGCCGGTGGTGCCTACCATCTTGTGGCCGATCTCTTTTGCTTCGCTCTGGTCTGCTGGCTCAGGAATGGAAGTCATCTCCAACGAATCCACCTTAGCAAATAAATCTATCAGCTGGGCGATGTTGGCCTCTCCGTATTGTGGCATGTTGGCATTCACGTATTGGCGCTGACGGTTTCCGTGGAGCATCACCTGACGCATCCAGGCCGGCGTGAGCTTGGCTCCTACGTGGGTGAGTGGGGGAGGCAACCTTCCTTGATCTCCCATTTCAGGATGCGTCCCCGTGAAGAAGATGTTTCGATTGGTATCAATTCCGCCGAGTCCATCGCGTTGATGGCAGGCAATGCAATTGAAGGTTACCAAAGCCTTGTTGAGCTTCTGTTGATCATCGAGCCCTTGATCTAAGATCGTTGGCAGGGCCTCGCTAATCCATTGGCGTTGGTTCTTACTGAAATCAAACGTCGGTCCTTCCACGTTTGATTCATTCAGGCATCCTTTCCGTGGGTCGAGTTTTGAAAAAGCAGTGGCCTGAGGAGACGAGATACCTAGATCATCATGACACGATGCGCAGCCCAGTTTGCTGAACAGCTCTTTGCCTTTGGTCGCTAATTCCTGATTTGGAGTGAAGGGTTTGAATTCTGGAATAGGATCTTTTGAAACGCTCAAGACCGAAGAGGTAAGAGGTGCACGCGGGAACTGTGGGCCTGCCATCTCAAATGTGAATTCGGGATCTCGGCCGGTATGAAAATAGGTTAGATCCAGTTCGTGAAGACCCGCCGTTAGCTTGATTCTGCTCTTCAGGTTCTTTGGCCCACGCCGATTGCTGGGGGCTTCGGTAATCACGTTTCGGTCATCGATCTTGAGTGTGCCTCCGTTCATGCGTGCGAAGAATGTGTAATCACCAGTTGTGTTGATCCTAAGCCAACCTTTATAGCGGAGTGCGGTCTGGTGTTGGACTTTCCCGAGGCTTTGTAGATGGAAATCTTTGACGTGTCCTGATCGCTGTGCCGAGACGTTGTCGCTATCCAGACCTTCCCAGACCAGTCCGCGATAGAGTGTGTAGCTCAGGTGTCCGGGGACCTGTGTGTCTTGAAGGAGATAGTGGGCGATCTGATCGGCCTCCTGACCCTTCAAGTTCATGTCAGGCATTCGGCCGGAAGGGCGAACGAGATGCGGGCGTTTCAAAAAGTCGACCAAGCCGCGAAACGCGTATTTCTGATCCATGGCCCCCAATGGAACCGACGCTTCCTTGAGGATTTCATTGCCCTCTTTATCGCGGGGCGAATGGCACGCAACACAACCGCGTGAGTGAAACAATTCTTCACCTTGATTTGCTGCAACCTGATCAGGTGCCACAGGCGTGAATTGGTTCTTTTGGCGGGACAGTAAAAAGTGGGTCAGCGATTTGGCTGCACTATCACGTTCATCTGCACGGATGTTACTTAGAAGATCAGGCATGCCGGTGCCCGGTTTGGTGAGGTGGGGGGCACGTATGAATGCCTGCAGATAATCTGGATGAATCCTGCTTCCGATGCCTGCCAAACGAGGTGCCTTCTTGGAGTTGCTGGCCAAGGCTCTATCCGCTGCGTGGCAGGCGGCACAGTTCAGTTCTTCGATCAGAATCTGTCCCTTTAATTCAGGTTTCAAATCGGCCTTTTGAAGCGCGGGAATCGCGAACTCTGCGGATGCGAACAAACACGAGAGCAGGAGAAAGGAAACGGCAAGCGTCGAGGCTGGAGCGACGTTCGGTTTATGTGGGGATTGTGCTGCTGAGACTCGCATCGGAAGAACTTCGGTAGAGTGAAACGGAATTGCTCTCAATCAGCCACTATTTACCTTTTGCCACCGGGATATTGGGGATGCCTAGAGCTTTTCTGCCTGTGGGTGCAGAGCGTCCGTTCTCTTTCTTTGTCAGTTCTTTGAGTAGAGTCTGCATTTGCTCGCGACGCTCTGGGTGGGAGAAATAGAGATTGGTTGTTTCTCCTGGGTCGGTGGTGAGGTTGTAGAGTTGTGCGGGAGCTTCTGGCACGGTTTCTTTGAGTGCGTATTTGTTTAGGATTCCGCGATCATAGCCATTTCCACCTGATCCCTTGTGATTGAGGAGTTTCCAGTTGCCTGTGCGTAACTGGAATTCTCCTCGAAAGCTTTGCGTCAACATGTGTGGTCGAATTGAGTCACTGTCGCTTTGTTTGCCGATCATTGCCGGAAGCATATCGAAACTATCCACTGCGACATGGTCTGGCAGATCATATCCAACCACCGAGGCAACCGTCGCAAAAATATCCGTTGTGCTGGTCAATTGCTTGGAAACCTGTCCAGCTGGGATCCGGCCTGGCCATCTGGCGATAAATGGGACTCGGTGACCGCCCTCCCAGCCATCGCGCTTCATACCTCTCCATCCACCGGCAGCATCGTGATCATGGTCTTCGCGCATCCATACGGTGTGCAGGGTCTCAGGTCCATTGTCGGCATTGAACATGACAAGAGTGTTGTCATCGATACCGAGCTTCTTGAGTTCGTCCAGCAATCGACCGGTCAACGCATCCAATTCATAGACGAAATCCCCACGTGCCCCTGCCTTGGTTTTCCCATTGAACTCCTTGGCAGGGAGTACTGGCGCATGTGCAATCTGAGTGGAAAGAACTGTAAAGAATGGCTTCTCTGGATGTTCCTCTCTGTGCTTGCGAATGAAAGATACGGTTTTGTCATAGAATAGGAGATCTGCATTGATGAAATCATAGTCAGGAGCCATCCAGCCCTCGTCATTGTCCCAACGCCATTTGCCCCCGGGGTTGGGGAGCGTGTCTCGCTTGTGGCGTTTGCTTGCGGGCTTAACCACCATTCCATTTTCGATGTAGAGGTAGAGCGGGTCGGTGGTCGGGCAGTTGGGAGTGATGAATGACTCGTCGAATCCTCGTCGATTTGGTCCATCCTCCAAAGGCGTGCTCTTTTCGTAGTCAATCAACAGCGAGTTCTTGAACCCTCCGCCCAAGCGCTTGCCGTCTTCCCCATACCAAGTGAGCCCAACGTGCCATTTGCCAAAGACACCAGTGCGATATCCCTGTTTCTTGACCATGTCGGCAATGGTCATCTCGCCCGGTTTCAAATAGCTCGGACCGCTAGGACCTTCAAATGCCGTTGTGCGACGCCCGGTGCGATAAACCTGATTCCCTGAGTAAAGGCTGTAGCGGCTGGGAGAGCAGATTGTAGATGGGCTATGGGCGTCAGTGAATCGAATCCCTTCCTTGGCCATCTGATCCAATCGTGGAGTCTCATAGGCGGCCTTCGGGTTGTAACAGGAGAGGTCCCCGTAACCCAAGTCATCCGCGTAGATGATGACGACGTTGGGGAGCAACTGGGCTGATTGGCTTACAAAGGTGCTCGATAGAACGATGCCAAGAATGAGAAATAATTTGGTCCACATGTTGGGGCTGTTTGCTGGTGCTCCGGGTTCCTTCAGATTTTGATAGGTACTCCGGTGTTTGTTTCTTCATAGAACCAGACTGAAGCCCAGAATGACAAGGGCGGTTGTGTGAAAGGACTGAGGCAGTGGTTGCAGACGGCTGGCATGTTTTCTATGTTTCGCCCGTAACCCGCTTTTCCTTGTTCATCATTATCAGTCGAATCTCATGTTGCCTTCGCTTCGCCCGCTAAAGATCCCGTTTTTTACAATACTGTTTGCGGTATGTGTGTCTGTTGCCTATTCCAAAGAGCCCATCACCGATGGGGAAAAAGATCCGGTGATGTTGGATCTGGATCCGTATTTGATTGAGGCCTTTTATGGAGGGGACAAGAAGGGGCTGACAGGTCGCTTGGGTAAGGAAGGGAAGATGTCGGATCTGTTGAAGGAACCGGAGTTTGTCGATTTGGTCATGAAGCATGATCTCAAGTTGTTCAATGGTCCCATGCTTGGAGATGTTAGGCCGAACTCGGCAAAGTTCTGGGTGCGAACAGCTGGGCCTGCTGATATTCGAATCCATATCAATGGTAAGAAGACCAGACCTACTCGAACCAAGGTGGGGGATGATTTTACAGCGATCTTGAAGGTGAATGGCTTAAAGCCGTTTACTGACTACAAGTACGCAGTGGAAGTGGATGGTAAGAAGGTTGAGCGTGAATCGTTTCGTTTCAGGACAGCACCTGCAAAAGGGCAGAAGGCTGAGTTTCATGTGACCTTTGGATCAGGCTCCCGTTATGTGCCGACCAATGAATACGCCTGGAGCAACATGGCCAAGGCACGTCCGCTCGCTTACCTGGGATTGGGCGACAACGTGTACATTGATGTAACTGAGCGTCGGGGAGCACAGCGTTTGTTTTATTACCGACGTTGTCTCAGTCCCGCCTACAGCGAACTGATCAACAGTGTGGGAATGTATGCGGTTTGGGATGATCACGATATGGCAATGAATGACTCTGCTGGTGGTTCTGGGCTGAGCGCGCCATGGAAGATCCCCAACTGGAATGTCTTTCGGGAGAACTGGAATAATCCTCACTATGGCGGCGGTCAATCCATGCCGGGAACGTGGCATTCATTCTCACTGGGCGACGTGGATTTTTTCATGACCGATGGGCGGTTTTATCGTGAGAAAAAGGACAGTACCATGCTCGGTCCTGATCAGAAGAAGTGGCTGCTTGAATCGCTGAAATCGGCCAAAGGGAAGTTCAAGGTGATCGCATCCGGAACCATGTGGGCTGATGGCGCAGACAAGGATGGGAAAGATTCATGGGCAGGCTCCTGGGCGCGTAAGGAACGGGATGAGATCTTTGATCTGATCAATGATCACAAGATCAATGGTGTGCTTCTGATTTCAGGCGACAGACATCGCTCTGATATATGGAAGATAGAAAGACCACGCGGTTATCCGCTCTATGAATTCGTCTCGGCCAAGGTGACCAATCAGCACACGCACAAGACCTTTGAGAATGCGGTTTGGTCATATAATGAGGGGAACTTCTGGGGGCAATTGAGCTTCAATCTCAAACCGAAAGATCCGGTCATGACCTTCAAGTGCGTGGATAGCAGTGGAAAGATCGTGAAGGAGTTCCCTTTGAAGCTAAGTGAGCTCAGTCATTAGGCTGTTTCGATCGAAAAAGGGGAATCGTATCTCCGAAAGGTTGCCGGAGTGCGGGCAGTGAAGTTGCCGCTCATACGATTGGTATTGGGTGGTGGAGGGCCTTCGGATGCCGATAAGGCGTAGGTGAGTGTAGGTCTTCTAAATATTCGTCCGCTACCGTACGAATGTAGTGCACAGGTATTCCGTAAACGAATTGTATAAGCGGTAGTCTTACTACCCGCAGTCCGGGACCCTGGCGGAGTGCTTAATTTGTCTTCTATTCGGACTCAACCGGCTCCAATGCGTGGACTTGGAAGTTGGAATAGATGTGATGGGTGTTGACCATTCGAAATCCGAAAAAGCCCCCGTGTATATGGGAAAGCGTTTTGGGTCGTTGATGGCCTTGGTTGAAATGATCTTTCCTTTGCTGTCGCGTTCCTCCAATTCGACTTCGTCACCACTTCGGATCTGATAGACGAGTTGTCCGTCCGCGATGTATTGAATCACATCGTCGTAGGCAACCAGTTGGACGGTTATTTTCTTGTTCGGAGTAATCAGAAACTCGGGTTGGTTGTCTCTGTCTTTCAATGCGATGTGGCTGACATCGATTCCGTTCTCAGTACGGGGATACCGCCGCATTCTTGTTGTTTTGTTTGCTGCGCCTCCGGTGCTCGCGTAATAGCCGTGCATATGATGGTAGGTCTTGAAGGATCCAGTGAAGCGACTGGAATCAAAGAGCCCTTTGTCCGGACCAGAAGGATCTGAGGCCATCCAGAAATTGTTGATATCCCGCGGCTCTGCTCCTTGTATCCCTGGATCAGCGGCTGGACAAAGCACATCATAAGTGATGGTCACCCGTGTGTTCAGTTTCTGCTTGAACCAGATGGTGCAACCCTTGCCGGGAAGGAGACAATCGAGCGTGTTGTTTTCGACCTTTACGTGCTGTTTGGTTGTGCCGGACTTCTTTTGAATCTGAACCACCCAATTATCAATTGATTCAAAATCATCATGTGCGATTTGCTTCGCGATCCTGAACTTCTCTATGCCGTAGCCAAGAACCGAGGGCTGTTGTCTGTCGGGAAAGGAAGAAGAGGGTTGTGCAACCACCTGAAGAGGGATCGATGCCAGGCCAGAGAAGCAGATGACAGACAAAATCTTTTGCAGGCGTTGAATAGAATAGAGTCGCATTCGGAATGTAAGTGGTGATGTTGAGACTAGCGGGCTGGTGAGAGATGTTTCAAGTCGGGGGATGTGAATCTCAGGTGGGTGGTTTCGTTTGCGTGAACCTGATCGGGTCGGCAGGATGAAGATCATGTCGCAGAGATTGGGATCTATGTCTTCGAGATTATTTTGTGTTCAGCTTCTGATGGCTGTCTTGCTGATGGCCCTGGTGGCAGTAGAAGCGGCAAGCCCAGTCGGGGCTCAGTCTCTTCTGAAAAGTGGAGACAGATTGCGGCTTTCCCAGAAACAAAAGGCGGAAATTAAATCGATCGTGGGCCAGACGGTAGTGGCGTATAACAGGATAGGTAGAGAGAAGAATGGGCCCGATGCCAAAAGGAAACAGTTGGCGTTGCGTAACAGTGCTTTGAAAAATGCGGTGGCATTGCTGACGAGAGAACAGCAGTCGGTATGGGCCAAGATCAGCAGGGGCGAGACTCAGCCCTCTGCGAATGGGCTTCTGAACGCGGATTTGATCAACTCCAGATCGCTGATTGTTCCAACCATCAGCCAGATGAAGAATCCGCCCTCACGTGGTGCCTATGGGCCAAATGCGGAGATCGTCAGAACAAGGTTTCATTCCGCGATCGGTGACGGGTATGTGATCGTCACCGATCACGACGATCCGATTGCTCTTGGAGCGTTGAAACGATTGGCAGACTTCAGAAAGGGCGATGTCATCAGTGTCAAATCCTTGGGCAATCTCTATAAGACGCCTGATGAGTTTCGCCTGTTGCAAACCAAGTTAAAGAAGCTGGTTCCTCGATATGTAGCGATTGCTCCGAAAGTGGAAAGCTACCGGGAGAACATGCATTTGTGCATGTTGCGTCTGCTATCGAGTCTGGATGAAGATCCCTCACTTGATGTTTTTCCCGGCTACTTGATGGCTGGTAGCCTGAGTGCTTTGGAAGATCTGATAACGAGAACGATCGCCTATTCTCCGATGGCAAGGAGTGAAATCAAACCAGTTTCCATTGGAGCGATTGAAGATGCCGACGTCCGGCGCTATCGGAGCTATCAAAAGGCAAAGGTGATGCAGAAGGCATTTGCTGCTGAAGGAGTGGAGTCACCAGCCATTATTGTGACGACACGGAACTCCCATCTGAAGAGAAATGATTTTCCGCAATTGAAGAAGTCAGAAGGCAATATCTCAATGAATCCCAGATCGGAGCGGTACACGTTTGATGCATTGTCGCCTGATGCGGTCGAAGCATTGAACTCCAACAATGTTCTTTTCATGTTTGGCCATGGTACGACGGGTCGGATATGCGGCGCCAAGACGTCCGCCTACAAAGCGATCGATTTCACGAACGAATTGGTCTTTTGCGGGTCCTGTATGTCGGCATCTCCTTACGAGGCTGATAGAATCGATTTGAACGACAAGCGTCAGGATACCCGATTTGCTTTTCAGGCAGTGGAGAACGGTGCTGTGATGATATTTGGGCACATGGGGCTGTGTGGAGGATTTCCGAAGGTTTATCCAATGAGCGAACACGTGCTTGAGGGACTTTCGACTGGTGAGTCGTATCAGAGGCTGATGAATGCACTGATTGGAGACAACGAAATCCCTGATTATTACCCCGTGCCTGCGCCAGAACGGGCTGTAGCAAAGGATGCAGCAAACGGGCTGCTCTACATCTTGTGGGGTGACCCAGCGTTGGTTGCTGCCAAGAAGGACTAGTCAGCCTCAATTACGAATATCATGACGAAGAAACTTCCTGTTGCGAAGGGAGCATTCCAAACAAAGAAATGATGAATCGAATACCAAAGATAATTGTTACGATCGCTCTCTTGAGTATTGCCTCCTTTGTGGTGGTTGGAGCTGAGTCAGATAGTAAACCCAATGTCATTCTGATCATGGCGGACGATCTCGGGTGGAAAGATCTCCACTGCTATGGGAACAAGCTTGTTGATACTCCGGCGCTTGATCAATTGGCGGCAGAAGGAATGCTCTTTACCGACGCTTACGCCGCTTCTCCGGTTTGCTCTCCCACAAGGGCAGCCATCATGACAGGTCAAACCCCGGGACGTCTGGGGCTCACCAATCATGCTCCGGGCAACAAGGATGGATTCGCCTTGGAAGGATCCGATCTTAAGGAGCCGAATACTGAGCGAAATCTGGCACTTTCATATGTCACTTTGGCCGAACGTCTGGCTGAGGCTGACTATACGACAGCTCATATTGGCAAATGGCACTTGTCCTATGTCCCAAGAAAGAACAACACCGGAGCGAAGGAAACGGAATTTAGACCTGATTATCAGGGCTTTGACATCAATATCGGTGGATGTTTTAGAGGTGGGCCCCCAAGCTACTTTGCTCCGTATCGTATACCGAACCTGACAGCGAAGAAGGAGGGGGAGTATTTACCAGAGCGCCTTGCTGATGAGGCAATTTCCTTTGTGAAGGAACATAAGGAGAAACCTTTCTATCTCAATTGGTGGCCCTATTCCGTTCACTATCCGATGCAGGCCCGTGAGAAGTTGATTGAGAAATATAAGAAACGTCGAGGCCCCGGGATCAAGGATCCTGTTTATGCAGCGATGATTGAAGCAATGGATACAGAGATCGGAAGGTTTCTGAAGGCGTTGGATGAAGAAGGGCTTCGTGAAAATACATTGGTGATCTTCAAGTCTGACAATGGCGGATACAATGGTGACAATCGACCTCTCCGGGGATTTAAAGGGATGCTCTATGAAGGTGGGATTCGGATACCATGGATTGTGCGCTGGCCGGGAAAGGTAAAGCCGGGGGGCGCTTGTTCCACACCTGTCATCAGTATGGATTGCTATCCTACGATTTTGGAAGCGACAGGTCTGCCTCCGACGTCAGGTCAGGTCAGTGACGGAAAGAGCATCTCACCGTTGTTGGCGCAGGAGGAAACGTTTGATCGCGAAGCCATCTATGTCCATTACCCAAACTATGCATTTCACAGAAGAAATCGACTTGGCGGTTTTGTTCGAGAAGGGGATTACAAATTGATCAAGCGTTATGAAACGGGGAAGTTGGAACTGTATGACCTCTCAGAGGATATTGGGGAAAAACGAAATCTGGCGTCCAAGTCACCTGATCTTGCAAGACGCCTCGAGAGCCAACTTGATAAATGGCTTTCCGATACTGGTGCCAGGATGCCGGTGAAAATGAAGTAGTTTGTTTGTAGCTGTGATGAATCCAATGAAACGCCTGACGCCTCTTCTATACTTGTTCGCCCTCTGCAGTCTTTCGTTCCATGGACTAGCGAAAGAACGACCAAACATCATTTTCCTGTTCGCGGACGATCAAAGGGCGGACACAATCAGTGCTCATGGGAATCCTTTTATCAAGACGCCCAATCTCGATACGCTTGCAGAGAATGGTTTCAGTTTTCGTCGAAACTACTGTGCGGGCTCCTTCAGTGGGGCGGTATGTGTGGCAAGTCGATCCATGTTGATGACGGGGCGGCATTGGATGAATCTGCCGGCCAATAAACCGCAACAAAACTGGGGCGATTCAAAAACGCTCCCATCACTCCTTTCGGCTCAAGGTTATGACTCCTTCATCATAGGAAAGTGGCACAATGGCAAAGTAACTCTGGATCGTTCGTTCAAGAACGGAAGAGCGGTCTACATGGGTGGTATGGTCGATCACACGGATTTCGAGGTTCAAGACCTGACCGATGGAACCCTGAGTGCGAAGCGTCCGGCTGGTGTTTTTTCGAGTTCCGTGCTTGCTGACGAGGCAGTGAATTATTTGAAGAAGGCGGATGGTGATGATCCGTTCTTTCTCTACGTCTCTTTCATGGCTCCTCACGATACTAGGAACCCTCCTGAAGCGTATCGGGAAATGTACTATAAGAATCGGCCTCCATTGCCTGAGAACTTTCTACCACAACATCCGTTTCAAAATGCTCCTCAATCGACTTCAGGACGTGATGAAGGTTTGGCTCCGTGGCCCAGAACCAAGGACGTTATCAGTGATCAGCTCTGCGAATACTATGGACTGGTGACACATCTGGACGAACAGGTTGGACGTATTATCAGTGCGCTGAAGAAGAGCGAACATGCAGACGATACCATTGTCATCTACACCGCGGATCATGGATTGGCGATGGGAAGCCACGGGTTGCTAGGTAAACAGAATGTCTATGAGCAGAGTATGCGTTGTCCTTTGATTTTGAGTGGCCCAGGAATTCCAAGGGGTAAAGAATCCATGGCCTATACCTACATCCATGATCTCTATGCAACGATCTGTGATCTCACAGGAGCGCAGGTGCCGGGCAAGGTTGATGCACAAAGTCTGCTTCCTCTGATGACGGGGACGGTCTCGAGTCTTCGTGAATCCGTCTTTCTGCCTTTCCAAAACAATCAACGAGCTGTCAGTGACGGGCAGTGGAAGCTACATATGTATCCGTTGATCAATCACCGACTTCTGTTTCATCTTGCTGAAGACCCTCACGAAACAAAAAATTTGGCTGACGATCCAAGATATGAAAAGGACCTGAAACGTATGACAGCGTTGATGAACTCATGGCGCCGTGAGTTGAAAGATCCTTTTCCATTGCAGGTGAAGAATCCTGCCCCGAAGGAACCAAAGTATGACAACAACGATCGGGTGCTGGACAAGTGGCAGCCCAAGTGGATTCGAGACAAGTATTTCGACGGCCGGGACAATCCAAGCCACGGATATCAGAAGAAGAAAAAGTAAAGTGTTCTAACGCCTTTGAAATGTCCGTTCGTACTGGGGCATGTTCTTCTCTTTCCATGTCTGGAGTCCTTTCGCGGTGTCGTGCCATTGGGGCTCTTGATGGGACTTGCTCCAGATGAGTCCGTCTTCAACTAGACTGTTCAATTGATCTGAATGGGGCTTCGCCAGGTCTGTTTTTTCGCCAGGATCCTTGGTCACATCGAAGACCTTCCATGCGCCAAAATTCTTTTTGTAAGCCTTCAGATTTCCACGACGGATAGATACCTCATTTCCTCCACCGTGATGACGCAGCCAGAACATGGGGGCGTCGGGTCTGGGATTCTTGTTTGCCAGCAGATCGGTCCAGATGTTCATACCATCAAGCTTCTTGTCTTTGAGAACGGTTGCCTTGGCCAGGCCTGCAAAGGTAGGATATAGATCCAGTGCGAGAACAGGGTGATCATAGACCGTCCCAGAAGGAATATTCCCAGGCCAATGCATGAACATGGGAACCCGGATGCCTCCCTCATGAGTGGAACCCTTGTCGTCTTGGAGTGGAGCGTTGTTGGCTGCCTGAAGGATCTTTCCACCATTGTCACTGAGGAAGACGATCAAGGTGTTGTTTTCAATGGATTCGGAAGTGTCTCCGTCCTGATTTGGATCCCTTAATGTCTTCATGATACGAGCGACTCCTCTGTCTACGGCATAGACCATGGCGACATAATTCTGCCGTCCTTCGTAGTCGGAATAGTTGATTCCGTTTTTCGGATTTGAAGGCTTGTGATCAGGGTAGAGGTGTTGGAGATCTTCGGTCTTTCCCTACAATGGTGAATGCGGTGCGTTGTATGCCAGGTAGACAAAGAACGGATTTTCTTTGGCTGATTGTCTTCCTATGAACTGAATCGTTTCGTCGGTCAGTGTGTCTGTGAGATAGGCGCCCTTGGGGGAGCGGATAGCCTTTCCGTTGCGTTCCAGAAAATATTGGTATTCATTGACCTTGGGTTCCACCTTGTCCGTCAGGTAGGGGTAGTATTGATGCCCACCTCCAACGAATCCGTAGAATTCATCGAATCCAAGGGCCTTTGGGTGATAAGGATTGCTTGCGCCAAGATGCCATTTGCCGACACAAGCCGTAGCATATCCGGAGTCCTTCAAGACGGTGCTCATCAGTGTCTCAGTGGTGGGGATACCTCGCTGGTTGTAGTCTTTCAGGTTGAGAGCCGCGTTGGGGAGATTCTTTTGCCCGCCAAAGGTATGAGGCATGCGCCCTGAAAGAAGGGCCATGCGACTGGGGCCACAGAAAGGATGCGATACGTATGCCTGTTTGAAGATCGTGCCTGCCTTGGCAAGCTTGTCGATCGCTGGAGTGACCACATCTGTCTTCACCCCGAAAAGCTCTGCATTAAACCCGACATCAGCGTATCCAAGATCATCACAGAAAATCAGAATGATATTGGGGCGTTCCGACGCAGCCCTTGCCGAAACAGGTGCTCCAATGCTGATTAACAGTAGCACGGACAGCAGAATTTGAGAGATGAGTCGCATCATGGTTTCCCTAGTAACTGCCAGCCGATCAGCAATCTAACGCTCGAATTCCAGGCGATAGCATTGAGAAACTTACGCCTTGCGACGAGTCGCAGCATCGAGCCTTGTTCCCTTTGCCCTTTCAGATTGGTTCTGACAAACTTTCAAGAATTCCATGAAAACGATTTCAACGATTGCTGTCTGCTTCCTGCTTTCTCTTGTGAATGTGTCTGCAGCGGAGTGGATCTCTCTCTCATCTGAAACTGGACTCAAAGGTTGGCATACTCAGAAACAGCCGGGGATCCATGGTAAGGGCGGGCATTGGGGAGTGACGAAGAATGGTGTGCTGTTTGGCGAACAGAATCCCCCCGGATCGGGAGAGGGGGGGCTGTTGCTGACGGACCAGACGTTTGGTGAGTTTGAGCTCGAACTGTCGCTGAAACCGGACTGGGGACCTGACAGTGGCGTGTTCATTCGGACCAATGAAAAGGGCGAGGGCTGGCAGATCTATGTGGATTACCACGACAATGGAAACGTCGGGCACGTGCGTTTGGAGACGAAGGCTTACAGCGTTCCGTTTCGGCCATTTTCATTCTCACGAATCAATGCAGAAGGCGAGTCGCTGAAGACCCAGAAAGATGCTCGTTCTAATAAGTGGCCGAAGGGTGTGTATGAACAGACATGCACCGCTGGTGACTTTCTTCGCACCTGGAAGACGGATGATTGGAATCGCATGAGGATTCGTTGCACCGGCGAGGGATTGTTTCCAGTGATTGAGGTGTGGGTGAATGACCTGAAGATCTGTCGCTTTGATTCTGCAAAGACCACTCATCCCGGTTTTGACCGTGAGAAGGCCAAGAAGGTTTTGAACAAGAAAGGTTCCATTGGTCTTCAGGTTCACAAGGGAAATGCCTGGCCGAAGGGCGCCAGAGTGTTTTGGAAGGACGTGAAGGTGAAACCACTCGGAAAGAAATCAAAATAAGTGCAGCTATCAATAATGAAGAATCAAACAGCAATTGTGACAGGCGGCTCTGCCGGATATGGAGTGGGTATCGCAAGGATGCTTGCTCAGGCGGGCGCGGATGTGTGGATCACGGGCCGGAATGAAGAACGACTTCGGAAAGTGGCCAATGACTTGGGCGTTTCCTATGTCGCTGCAGATGTTTCGTCGGCCGCTGATTGGGATGAGTTGATCGCAAACGTGACAGGGAAGACGGGGCGCTTGGATGTGCTGGTCAACAACGCCGGAGCAGGTGTGAAGATTGGGGAGCTGACAAGTCTGTCTGATGCCGAGATTGAGCAGTCGATTGCCATCAATCTGACAGGTGCGATTCTGGGTTGTCGTCGTGCTGGTGAGATCATGCAGAAGCAGGGATCAGGTCTGATCATCAACGTGGGGAGTGTTTGTGCCAAGCATGCGTGGGGATCATGGAGCGTGTATTCAGCTGCCAAGGCAGGTCTGCTTCAGTTTACTAAATGTCTGCTTACTGAGATGCGTCCTCATGGCGTGCGTGTGACGTCGGTGATTCCTTCTTGGGGACAGACGGAGTTCACGGAAAGCTGTGGATTGGGGCCTAGAGATGCTGACGTTCTGGAGAAGTGTATTTCCCCGGATGAGCTTGGAAAATTGATTCTTCAAATCGCTGAACAACCAGCGCATCTGGTGACTGAAGAAGTCACCTTGTGGCCAATGGTACAACCCATGGCGCAATTGTAATGAAAACCATCCGGATCTTTGTATTAGGGCTGCTGTTGGTTGCTCATTCTGCGACTGCGAAGGAGCTGAATACTGACCTGTTGATTGTGGGTGGCACTGAGTCTGGTTGTGCGGCGGCGATTCAGGCGGCGAGGATGGGAGTGACAAAGATTGTTTTGGTAAATGACATTGATTGGCTTGGGGGGCAGTTCAGTGCAGAGGCCTTGGGCGCCATCGATGAAAATCGTGCCCATGGCTATGACGGCACGGTTCCAATTCCTAGATCCGGGCTTTTTAGGGAGGTGATCGACGGCATTGAGACTCGAAACGCTGAATTGTATGGCGGTGTGAAAAGGCCTGGAAACACAAGGGTGATAACGACTGGTCGACCTGAAGTCTCGGAAGGTGTTTTCAGAAATTTGCTGCGGCCTTATGTCGAATCAGGTCAGGTCACGTTGCTTTCGTGGTATCAGGTGGCCTCAGTGGAAGTCGAAACTGATCGGGTCAGGGCTGTGCGTTTCAAGTCTACGAACGGAAAAGCCCCCTTGAACGTGCGGGCGAAACTGACGGTGGATGCCAGTGATTGGGGCGATGTGATTCGGATGTCTGGCGCAGCGTGGGATTCTGGTGTGGATCCGAAAGCCGAGTTTGATGAGCCTAGCGCCCCTGAACGGGTGGAGTATCCGGCTGACATGAATCCCATCACTTGGTGCATGATCCTTGAGGAACAGGAAACTGACGCACGCATCCCAAAGCCTATTGGTTATGACCCTCGCTACTTCACTGGAAGATGGGGTTGGATCGATGATGAATTCGCATACACAACGCGTCGACTCGTCGATGGCAAAGGCTTTGATCAGATCCATCATCCGGATGTGTTGCTGATCAACACTCCACCCATCGATTACCCATTGGATGTCTATTCCGCCGATGTTGCTGCTGCGTTGGAAGCGAATGAAAAGGGCGCTTCACAAAAGAACATTGTGGCCATGACGCATGAGCAGCGGGAGATTGTGTTTGCTGATGCCAGGAACCACTCGCTCAAGTTTCTCTATCACCTTCAATCCAAGTATCCACGCTTCCGCAACATGGGATTGTCCTCCGAGTTTGGGACCAAGGATCAGTTGCCTCCAAAGCCTTACATTCGCGAGAGCCTGAGACTGGTGGCGAAGCATGTGATTACAGAGAACGAGGTTCTCGGATTTCAAGACCGGTCCAACTATGCGACGGAGATGTTTCCCGATGCGGTGTTCTCATGGCAGTTTGAAATGGATTTTCATCCCACGCACCGATCGTGGACGACAGATAAGAAAGAACATGGCCCTTGGGAAGCTGACTTCCGTGGTGCTCGCCGATTCGGTAGAGGTGGCACCGGCCGATGTGTGTTTCCTTTGAGGTCCTTGGTGCCTGTAAGAATGAAGGGATTGATCGGGGCTCAGAAGAATCTGGGCTACAGCAGCATCGTGAGTTCCTCGTGTCGTTTGCATGATCAATCGACTCACGCAGGGCAGACAGCGGGTGCAGTTGCCGCTGTGGCTGTGAGATATGGCGAAGAGCCGGGCGATCTCTCTGACCAAGCTGGACGGATGGCGGAAATTTGGAGTGGATTGCTCTCACCTGAGGGTGGGGCTCCTTTGGCCATTTGGCCTTTCTCTGATGTGGATCCCTACGAGCCTGGTTTTGCTGCGATTCAACATCTTGCTCTCAGAAAGGTGTTGGGCTTACAGGCGTCGGACACTGCCTTTGGTCCCGATGTAGATGTGACTGATGGTTGGAGCGACCGAGTGAGCAAAGCCGTCGCGAAACGTGGCTACGCCATGCCTGATCTTGATTCTGTTGGGACACGAAGGAATTTTGCCATCGCGTTGTGGGAGTCGTTGAGAGATCAGCCCGTTCCTGCATCAGTGACGCAACCCCGCGAAGCTTGGAAGGCGGACCCTTTGCGAGATGGAAGACCTGAGGTTGCAAGTGGCAAGGTGGTCAAGGCCATCAACTTCACCTCCAAAGGCGGGCCAGTAGTCAGTGGTTTTATCAAGGACATCGGTGCGGTATTTGACGATCGGCGTGGCTATGGATGGAAGAGAGACTTACTCACGAGCACCCGATTGAGGACTCAGGGCAGAGATGAGCCCAAGGGAGGATTTGTCTTCACTCGATCCAAAGACATTTGGGAATGTGCCGTGCCGAATGGTAGCTATCGCATTCATGCCTGTTTCGGGGATTCAGAACACGAGCAACACGGTCAGAGGATTCAGTTTGAGAACGCGGATCGAGTCATCAAGATCGATACACAAGCCGGTGTATTTCGTGAGGTTGTACAAGTTGTTGAGGTGAAGGATGGAAGGTTGACCGTGACCATCGGAGGGAACAAGAAGAAGGCCAACACCTGTATCAACTGGTTGGTGGCAGAGCAGGTGAAGTAGGGTGATAGGGATAGGTTTGAACCATCTTTTCAGAGGGGAAAGTAGCTGAAATATTTATTTCCCTTAAAACTTAGACAAAAGGTTGACAGTTGTTAAACAAGGGTAATTTTCTGCTCGATTCAGCCGCAGGGCCCGTGGTTGGACATTAAATCCTAGACAGAAATTAAACAAAATAACCTTATGAAAATGATAAAGTCTCTCTCCGTAATGGCTCTCGTAGCTGCCCTGTTCATTGGAACTTCGGCTCAGGCTGGCGATAAACAGGATAAAAACATCGTTCAAATCGCCGCAGGTGCCGGACAATTCAATACTTTGGTGGCCGCGGTGAAAGCTGCCGGACTGGCAGATGTTCTCCAAGGTGATGGTCCTTTCACCGTATTTGCGCCCACTGACGCGGCTTTTGCCAAGTTACCAGCAGGCACGGTTGAAAACCTTCTGAAACCTGAGAATAGGGATCAATTGGTTTCTATTCTGACCTACCATGTGTTGGCGGCAAAGGTTCCTGCATCTGGTGTGAAAACCATGAAGACCAAAACCGTGAATGGTCAGAAGGTGCAACTGACGGTCGGTGCAAAAGGTGTCAAAATCGACAAAGCAAACGTCGTTAAGACAGATATCATGGCTAGCAATGGTGTGATCCATGTCATCGATTCTGTCATTCTTCCGAAGTCGTAGTTGAATGAATGAACCCCATCAGAGGGCGGTTTGTTCCGCCCTCTGAGTCTTTCTCATCTTCTATTCTTCATCAATCTCATGAGACTATTGATTGCTACATTCCTTGTTGTTGCCGCTGCTCTTACCATGGCTCATTTAACTGTTGCTGCTCAGAGCAAGGTGGTCACCTTGTTCGACTTTGGGAGTCGCTCCCAATTGGCTGGTTGGCAGGTGGTTAATGATGATGTTATGGGAGGTCGATCAAATAGCAGTATGAAGTATGGAGAGGATGGATCTTTGGTTTTTACCGGAAATGTATCTTTGGAGAACAATGGTGGATTTGCCTCCATACGATCCGGTTCTTTGAACAATGATTTCTCAGGGCACAGCATCGTATCCATTCGGGTGAAGGGTGATGGCAAGGCGTATCGTTTCTCTGTTCGTCATCGCAATGGGAGTAGAGTCCCTTCCTTTCAGGCGAGTTTTGAAACCAAGGCAGGGGAGTGGAAGATCGTCGATCTTCCATATGAGTCCTTTGTCCCTAGCTTCAGGGGATGGACCTTGAAGAATCAGCCACCTCTCGAGATCACCCAGAACAGCATCGTGGGATTCACGATCGGAAACAAAAAGGCAGAGTCCTTTACCTTGAAGGTGGATTGGATTCGTCTGAAATAAGTAGGTAATTCCTGAATCTTTTTAGTGAACTTGGTGCTCAACCTTCGTTCAAGGTGGGGAAATCAGTGTAACCTTTGGCGCCTCCGGGTGTGTACCAATATTCCATTGGTGCATCAGGATTGAGAGGGGCGTTTGCCTGATAGCGAGCAACGAGGTCGGGGGTGCTGATGTAAGGTCGGCCGATTGCGATCATGTCAGCATGGCCATCTGTGATCGCCTTTTCAGCGGTCTCTTGATTGTAACCACAGTTTCCGATCAGGGGGCCTTTGAAAATATCGCGGAAGTCAGAAAGGGTCATTGGTTCGCCGAGTTCGTGGAAGCCAAAGGCAAGACCGTCCATGACGTGGAGGTAGGCAATTCCGAGCGAATCCAATTCTGCAGCCGCGTAGAGGAATTGATCACGATAGTCGGGCGACCCCATGTCATTGAAAACGCCGTTTGGAGAGAAGCGAACGCCGACTCGATTGGCTGGAAATGATTCTGTAACGGCATCGATCACCTCACGCAGTAGCTGCATTCTGTTCTCTTTGCTCCCACCGTAATGATCATCCCGTTGATTGGTCTTGGATTGCAGAAATGTGTCCAGAAGGTATCCGTTTGCAGAGTGGACCTCCAACCCGTCAAAGCCCGCCTTTTTTGCATTTACTGCAGCCTTACGGTATTCGTCCACAACCCCGGCGATTTCTTCAGTCTCGAGTGCACGGGGAATTTCGTAGTCCTCTTTTCCTTTTGGCGTATGGATGTAATCGCCATTGATCTTGATGGCGCTGGGGGCCACAGCGGGGCTTCCGTCATGAAAGCTGCTGTGGGACGCTCTGCCACAATGCCATAGCTGCAGGAAGATAACGCCTCCCTCTTCGTGAACGGCATCCACGATCGGTTTCCACCCTTCCACCATTTCGTCTTCGTAAATACCAGGTGACTCATTCCAACCATTTGCCTGTTCGGAAATGGTGGTCGCCTCTGTTATGACCAATCCTGCTGTTGCTCGCTGGCGGTAGTACTCCGCCATGAGTTGATTGGGCACACGGTTTACCCCAGAACGGGCGCGGGTCATTGGCGCCAGAACGACCCGGTTCGTGAGATTAAGGTCTCTGACCAGAACTGCGGATAGTAGATTTGGGGACTTTGTCATATGGTGTTTGGCTAAAGGGTCATGCTTGGATTCCACTGGTGCGAATAAGGCTCGTCGGGGGCAGTGAATACCATAAAGCCGGATTGTAAAGGTGGGTAACCTCTATCCTTTGATGAATCTAACAGCCTCGGAAAGTTACTTGGCCAAGACGACATCCAAACCCGTCTCATACATGGCTTGGATCATTTCTTTGGACGCCTTGGCATCAGTGACGAGGGTGTCTATCTGACCCAGGCTGCAGAGACGGTTTAGGGATTTGCGACCGAATTTGGTGTGGTCGACACAGATGATAACTTTCTCGGCTGCTCGCATCATTGCCTGCTGAATTTCAATCAGGAGCACATGGGAGTTGTTAATCCCTTCGAGCGTGATACCGCCTGCTCCCATGATGGCAACGTCGGCTTGCATGCGCGAAAAGCTTTCGACTGCCAAGGGCCCCACCAGCACACCAAGGCGGGGATAGATGACGCCACCGGACAATACGACTTCGATCAAATGATTGGAGGCGTAGTGATTGGCGACGGGTAGGGAGTTGGTGATGATGTGCGGTGTCTTGCTCTCAAGAAACTTGGCTGCGTGATAGACCGTAGTACCGGCATCAAGGATGACAGTCTGATTTGGCTCTATGAGGTCAGCCACGGCGCGCCCAATGATGTCCTTCTCTGAAAGCTGATGAGTATCACGATTACTGAAGGCGAATTCATCAGAAGGGGCTTCCATCATCCGGGCCCCACCATGAGTCCGCTTGGCGATGTTCTTGGCCTCGAGCTGTGTGACGTCACGCCGGACAGTGGAAACGGAGGCATCAAAAAGGGAGGCGAGTTCGTCCAAGGATGCAAACTCCACCTTGCGTAGGTGCTCCTCGATCTTCTTCTGGCGGACTTCGGCATTCATAACATGTGACAGATTTGTGACAGAGCATGGAAGGTTTTGGAAGATATTGCAAGAAAATGGTTGACCCTATCACGTTGTTTCAAATAGAACCTTCTCCGTCACTGCAACTATGTCTGATTCAACACCTCATAGAGCAGCCATCGAACACCTCGTTCGCAAAGCTGTTTATGCCCGGCTGGGAGTTTCAGCGCCTCAGGCGTCGAATGCTCCAAATCCACTTCTGGTCAACATCAGTGCGCGTCATTGCCATCTCACTCCAGAGGCGGTTGAGGCGTTGTTCGGTAAAGGCTATGAGCTGACTCCGATGAAATGGTTGTATCAGGAAGGGCAATATGCGGCGAAAGAGACAGTGACGTTGATCGGTCCTCGTAAGCGTGTGATTGGAAACATGCGTATCTTGGGACCATGCAGAAACCTTAATCAGGTGGAGCTTTCTTATACCGATTCCATTTCCCTTGGTTTCGACATCCCACTACGTAGCTCCGGAGACATCGAGGGCACACCAGGTGCGATGTTGATGGGACCAAAGGGATTCTTCGAAATGGATGCCGGAATTATCCGCGCTCTGCGTCATGTGCACATGAATGAAGAGGACGCAGCATTCTATAATGTGAAAGCAGGGGACTTCATGAAGCTGAAGATCGGCGGGCCTTGCGCCATCACGCTGGATCAGTTGCTGGTGCGTGTGGATCCAAGTTTCAAACTTGAGGTTCATATCGATACCGATGAAGGCAATGCCTGCAATCTGGGGCCCGACACTCCTGTCGAGCTGATCAAATAATTTCCTAATTTTCCAAACTACAAACCTCCAACCCAAATAGTATACATATGAGTGAAGCACTCGGAATGATCGAAACTAAGGGCTACGTGGGCAGCGTTGAAGCCAGCGATGCCATGGTCAAAGCGGCCAACGTCAGCCTCGTCAAAACTGTCCCCATCGGCGGCGGATTCATCACTGTTCTCGCCAAGGGCGACGTCGGCAGTGTGAAAGCAGCTGTGGATGCCGGATCCAATGCAGCTGAGCGCGTCGGCGAGCTCGTCAGCTCCCACATCATCGCACGTCCTCATGACGACCTTCTCAAGGCGTTCATGGGTTCACCTGCAAAAGCTAAGAAATAACTTTTAACAACAAGGATCATCAAATGGCACAACAAGCACTCGGAATGATTGAAACACAGGGCTTCTGCGCTCTGCTCGAAGCCTGCGACGCGGCTCTCAAATCTGCTGATGTAACACTCGGTGGCTGGGAAAAGGTCGGCAGCGGATTTGTCACCGGATTCTTCCGTGGCGATGTCGCAGCAGTGAAGGCTGCCCTCGACGCCGCTGCAGATGCAGCCTCTCAGGTTGGTGAAGTGGTGGCCGTGCAGGTCATCCCTCGTCCACACGAAGAGCTGACAGATCTCGGACCTTGGATCGGATAATTACTGCTGATTTCCTGTATGAAGGTACTCATTTCCAATCTCGGTTCCACATCGCTGAAATACCGGCTGTTTGATTTTTCAAATGGCGGGGCAGAGGTGTTGACCAAGGGCGGCTTTGAGCGCGTGGACAACCATGCGGATGCCATCGAGGAGACACTCGGCCAGTTGCGTGAGGGCGGTTTCATTGAAAATGAAAACGATCTCGCTGCCGTTGGTTTCAAGACCATCATGGCCCGCGATACCAGCGGCTGTGTGGAATTGACCGAGGAGGTTCTCGAGGCAATGGCCTTCTACAACGAGATCGCCCCTGCGCACAATCCTCCCTACATCGCCGGTGTCCGGCAGTTCAGGGAGAAGATGCCTTCGGTTCCCATGGTAGGACTCTTCGAGACGTCCTTTTACCAGTGGACCGAACCGTCGGCGCAGCGTTACGCCGTTCCTCACGAGTGGTATGAGCTTGGTATTCGCCGGTGGGGTTTCCACGGCGCGAGTCACAAGTTCATTGCGGAGCGTTCCGCAGAGCTGCTTGGTCGCGATGATGTGGCCGAGCGTTGCCGTCGACTCTATGTCGATGGTGGCAAGACTCCAATTGACGGACCGGACCTCAGGGTCGTGTCCTGTCACATGGGAGGAAGCTCATCCGTGACCGGGATCAAGAATGGCGCGGCGATTGGCACCAGCATGGGACTGAGCCCTCAGTCCGGGCTGCCGCAGAACAATCGGGTTGGAGATCTGGATTCATTTGCGCTGCCTTTTGTCATGCGCAAGACCGGTATCGACCTGGATGAAGCTGAGCGGCTCATGACCAAAGAAGCTGGACTCAAGGGCATCTCCGGAGTGTCGAACGACCTCCGTGATATACAGGATGCAGCAGATCAGGGGAACGAACGCGCCACGCTCGCGATCGACTACCTCACACACCAGACACGGCACTGGATCGGTGCCTTTCACTTCGATCTCAACGGACTCGATGCCATCGTCTTTACGGCAGGCATCGGCGAAAATCGCGGACCGTTGCGGACCGATGTCTGCGCCAACCTGGAAAACCTCGGTATCAAGATCGACCCCGAGGCCAATGACGCATTGCGCGGACAGGAAGGCGTTGTCAGTACACCGGATTCACCCGTCAAGGTGATGGTGATTCCAACCAATGAAGAACTGGTCGTCGCTCGCGAGGTCAGACGATTCCTCGAAGCACGCGAACAGGGCTGAAACCAAACTCAATCAAAACACTTTTTAAACCTACAACAGATACAAACACATGGCACAACAAGCATTAGGATTCATTGAAACTCGCGGACTCGTTTCCCTCGTGGAAGCCACCGACTCCATGCTCAAGTCGGCCAACGTCACACTCACCGGACCTATGAAACAGGTCGGTAGTGCGCTCGTTACCGCATGCGTCACAGGTGATGTCGCCGCCGTCAAGGCAGCGACCGATGCCGGCGCAGCAGCAGTGGAAGCCATCGGTGGACAGGTGGTGAGCGTGCACGTGATCGCACGTCCTCATTCCGACGTCGCTGCGGTTCTCCCTAGCAAGGGTTGATCCAACTCATAGCGTATGTTTCTCGCCCTAGTAGAAGGCTCCGTCGTCTCGACCAAGAAGGACGAAGGTATCAGCGGTCGCAAGCTGTTGATCCTCCGCCCCCAATTGGTGGATGAAAAGGACCCGACCAAATTTCGCCCCGGAGTGAACACCGTTATTGCGGTGGACAGCGTCGGAGCGGGAGAGGGCGAGCTGGTTATGTTCTGTCAGGGGAGTTCTGCTCGCCTGGCGCCCAACCTTAAGAGCGCTCCAGTGGATGCGGTCATCATCGGAATCGTTGATGCCGTGGATGTGAAGGGAAAGATCATCTACAACCCCAAGTAGACTTTCCCAGAGCCAGTCACTGAGCACATAGAACCATGAGCAACGTCAACGAAACTCTGATTCGCGAAGTCATCGAAGAGGTGATGGGTCGTATCGGTGGAGAAGCCGCCCCGGCCAAGAAGGATGAGAACTGCGGTTGCCACGGCAACAAAGCCATCGCACAGGATGCCTACGGCGTCTTTGCCACCGCAGATGAAGCATGTGAAGCGGCAGCAGAAGGCTTCAAGCAACTCCAGGCCAAGGGTAAGGAAGCCCGCCAGAAAATCACCGAGATCGTCAAAACCCTATGTGAGAAAAACTCACAGGAGTGGGGACGCATCGAATTGGAAGAGACCAAGATCGGCCGCCTTGATCACAAGATCGAGAAGCTGCAGATCATCAAGCTCGTTCCCGGTGTCGAATGGTTGAACCCGATGGGAATGAGTGGTGATCACGGAATCACCCTCGAAGAATACACCCCCTTCGGAGTCATTGGTGCGATCACTCCATCCACACACTCCATACCCACGCTCTCCGGCAACATCGTCAACATGGTGGCTGCAGGAAACGCAGTCGTGTTCAATGCCCACCCAGCCGCTGCACGTTGTGCCGCGATGGCGATCCGGGAATTCAACAAGGCCATCGAGCGCGAAACGGGTATTTCCAACATCGCCTGTATCATTGAGAACCCATCACTGGATTCGTTCAATGAACTCTGTGCCAACGACCACGTCCGCCTCCTTTGTGTGACCGGTGGACCAGCCGTTGTGGCCGCAGCGATGAAGACCGGCAAACGTGCCATCTGTGCAGGTCCTGGTAATCCTCCTGTGCTCGTTGATGACACCGCATGCATGGATCGCGCCTCCAAGGCCATCATCACCGGTGCCTCTTACGACAACAATCTCCTCTGCATTGGTGAGAAGGAAGTCTTCGTCCTCGAAAACACCTTCAATCCCTTCATGTCCGCCATGGAGAGTAACGGTGCAGTGAAGCTCAACAGCCAACAGCTCGAGCAACTCAAGCAAGCCGCCTTCACCTTCAAGGAAGGACAGGGCGGTGGATGTTCTCATCCGGTTGTGAACAAGGACCTCATCGGTAAGGACGCAGCCGTGCTCGCTCATGCGGCAGGCATTTCAGTTCCTGCCGGCACACAGCTCCTTTTCGCAGAGACCCAGGCTGATGATCCTTTCGTGATCGAAGAGCAGATGATGCCATTCCTTCCGATTGTCCGCGTGGGCAGTGTGGATGAAGGCATTCAGCGCTCACTCGAAGCTGAGCACAACTACAAGCACACCTCCATCATTCACTCTCACGATGTGAATCACATGACCGCCATGGCACGTGCCCTGGATACCACGCTGTTCGTCAAGAACGGCCCATGTGGAGCTGGTCTTGGACTTGGAGGCGAAGGCTACCTCAGCTTCTCCATTGCCACACCTACCGGTGAAGGCATCACCAATCCCAAGACCTTCACACGCACACGTCGCTGTGTGATGGTCGACAACCTTCGTATCTACTGATCCCGATGCAGTTGGCACGCGTAGAAGGCAACATTACAGCCACCCGGAAGCATCCCAGCTTCGACGGGTGCCGCCTTCTCATTTGCCAACCCATCACCCGTGACGGTGACCCATCCGGAACACCCATCGTCGCCATTGATCAATACGGAGCCGGCATGCACCAACACATCATCGTCTCCTCAGACGGCATCACTGCCCGCAAGGTGGTAGGCGATGATAAAAGCCCTGCGCGTCAGGTCGTCATCGGAATCGTTGACGAGCAGTATGGCGGCAAGGACGGCAACGAAAGGTCGCTCGTATGAGACTTGGAACTGTCATTGGTCGTGTGACCCTCAACCAGACATTGGACTGCTTCAAAGGCGCACGCTGGTTGATTGTCAGTCCGTTCAATCGCGAGCACTTCCAGCAGGGATCTGAACCCATGGAAGGTATGAGCACAGAGCCCAGCCTCGTCGTATACGATGACTTGGGCGGATCAGTCGGAGACACCATTGGATTTGTGGAAGGACGCGAGGCTGCCTCGCCATTTGTTCCACCCATCGCTATCGATGCCATCAATGCGGCATTGGTGGATCACATTTTTTACAACCCTGAATGATACTGCCACCGGGCAGTGAGTAGACACCTTATTTAAGATGAAGAAAGTCATCACACTCAAAGTAGCTGAAGAAATGGCCAGTCGTGGAGAGAGCCTCAGCTTCCCAGCCGGGACCATCGTCACTCCATCAGCCAAGGATTTCCTCAAGGGCAATGGCGGATCAGCAGCAGCTGCTCCAGCCTCCTCCGGAAACAGTAACAACAACCTCGGCCTCACCATCAGTGAGCCAAGCGTCAAGTTGAACTCCAAGAGCCCCAAGGCCGAACTCGAAGCCCTCTTCAACTCACCATGGTGTGAAGATCTCAAGCGCCAACTCTGCGACATGGGCCAGCGCCTCTGGCAGCGTGCTTACGTTGATGGTAACGGTGGTAACATCGCCATCCGTATCGGCGAAGACATCGCACTCTGCACCCCCACACTCGTCAGTAAGGGCTTCATGAAGCCAGAGGACATGTGCATGGTCGACTTCGAAGGCAATCAGCTCTTTGGACAGAAGAAGCGCACCAGTGAGATCCTCATGCATCTTCAGATCATGAAGGCTCAGCCACGCGCCGTAGCCACCTGTCACTGTCATCCTCCTTACTCCACTGGTTTTGCCGTGGCAGGACTGGAGCCACCGACCTGTATGATTCCTGAGTATGAAGTATTTGCCTCCGTGGCCATTGCTCCATACCGCACACCCGGTACACCAGAGATGGGCAAGCTCGTCGCAGACCTTTCCGACAAGCACAACACCATCCTCATGGCCAACCACGGTGTTGTCTCATGGAGTCACAACAATGTGGAAGACGCCTACTTCAAGATGGAGATTCTTGAAGCCTACTGTCGCACCGTTCTTGTGGCAGCTCAGCTTGGCAAAAAGCCAAACACCATGACGCCGAACCAGCTTCAGGATCTCTTGGCCATCAAGCAGAACCTCGGAATTCCTGATCCACGTCACGGACTCAAGGAATGCGAACTCTGCGACAACGCAGATTGGAGTCCGGGCGTTTCCTGCGGCATCGACAACAACTCGTCAGATAATCCAGCAGCACCGGCAAGTGACCCAGCCGCTGAAGAACTCGTCAAAGCCGTCACAGATCAGATCATGCAGAAACTGCAGGGCTGATTCCGCAACCCATACCTTTTCAACACGAAGAAAGAAACACGATGAAAGTAACTGTCATTGGAGGCGGAGGACGCGTTGGAGCTTGTTCCGCATTTGCCCTGCAATGTGCCGGGATCGTATCCGAGATTCAGCTCATTGATGCCAATGCAGACATGGCCGAAGGTGAGGCACTGGATCTTCTTCACGGAGCCGCCTTCTGCGCCGATCAACGCATTTACGCCGGCGACTACAACCGTGCTGCCGATTCAGACATTTTCCTCATCACCGCCGGTTCACGCCGCAAACCAGATGAGACCCGTCTCGATCTCATCAATCGTAACGTCTCGATCTTCCTGCAGATCATTGATCAGATCAAAGCAGCAGGCACCAAGAGCAACACCATCATCTTTGTTGTCTCCAACCCCGTCGACATCCTGACCCACCTTGCAGTGGAACGCTCAGGTCTCCCGTGGCAGCAGGTCATTGGACTCGGCACTATGCTCGACAGCACACGCTTCAGCTCATTCATTGCAGACGAGCTCGACCTGGCACCTACGCAGGTCAAAGGACTTATCCTCGGTGAGCACGGCGATTCCATGATTCCCGTCTGGTCTTCAGCCAGCGTCAATGGATTCCCTCTCAGCGGACTGGAGAAGGTCAATGCAGGTGTGCAGAACAAGATCTTTGATCGGACCCGCGGCAGTGGCGCAGAAGTCATCAAGCGCAAGGGCGGAGCAGGTTGGGCCGTGGCCATCGCCATTCGCGACGTCATTCACGCCATCGCACTCGACAAGAAACAACTCCTTCCCGTTTCCTCACTCCAGAACGGCTGCTACGGCATCCGTAACATCTGTCTCAGTGTTCCAACCGTGGTTGGACGCGGCGGAGTCGAGAAACACGTAGAGATCGACCTTTGGCCAAAAGAAAAGACCGGTCTCACCAAATCCGCCAGCTCGCTCAAAGACACCCTGTCCAAGGTGAAAGCATAAGCGGCCAGATCACTTTCGTGGTTCGTATTCAGTAAGCGTCGTGTCCACCCGGAGACGGTGCTTTTTTTTGCCTCTCGCGGATGCCCACATCCGCGAGAGGAGAGGAGGATAGGTAAGCTACTGTCGTCAGAGACTTCGAAAATGTAATTTGACCATCGATGCTCCGGGAGGCTGAGGAGTGCGACCGCGAAGTGAAACGGAGCTGTCGCTTTAGAGTTGGCAACCCCTGTGCAAGGAGCGTGCGGTTGGCTGATTCGGATGCTTGCGAGAGAGGTGTTCGTATGTCCGATAGGTTGTTGGAGTGCGGGCAGTGAAGCTGCCGCTTATACAATTGATGTGGAAGCGGACATGGGGCTCCGAATTGCTCTAGTCCGTTTGTAGGTGAAAGGCGCTTTTAGTTTCGGGGGCCTTGTTGCTATTGGGTCGGTCTTGGCATTCGATTGCGAATTGTATGAGCGGTAGCCTTGCTACCCGCACTCCGGGACCCTTGCGGAGTTTTGTGGCTGATGGTGCGATTCGGATGCTTGCGAGAAAGGTATTCGTATGTCCGATAGGTTGTTGGAGTGCGGGCAGTGGAGCTACCGCTTACACAATTGATTTGAGGAGGGGACATAGTGCTCCGAAATTCTCCAGTGCGTTTGTAGGTAAAAGGCGCTTCGAATTTCGGGTGTTATTGGTTTTCTCTATCACCATCGCTTTTGCGAAGAACCTCCCTTGGAGTGTAGGGATTGGTGATTTGAACCTGATCTATCTTGAAGCGATTGAGCGTGTTGATCTGTGCGGGAGACGCCGATCGCTGTAACCACGGGGCAGAGCACCATGGGCATTGCGATGCCACTGGAACGAGATCGTGATGGACTGCATTCTCGTGAACGTACCGGAGACGGGTCATCAGTGTGATTTGATTTTGAAGGTGTGTGTCCCAGGAGTTTTGAAAGACCTTGCGCTCAGGCTTGTTGTCCAGCTTGTTGAGCCAGACTGCGAGCTTTGAGTGAAATGCCTGGAGCATTTTGGGGAGTGTTTCAGAGGCTTCTACACTGGGAGGAGAATCAGCAACGAAATGATAGTGATTTGAGAAAACGGCCCAAGCCTGTAGCTGCCATCCATATCTCTCAGTCATTTGAAAGAGGCCGCGTTGTGCGACATCTAGTCTTTGTGATGTGTCAAGGATGTGCTGCTTGTTGTAGGTGCCGACTGTAACGAAATAGGTGCCAGCTCTACTAAGCCGATGCGTGGGGGCATGTGGCCAAGGTGTGTTTTCCTCCATGTCGAAATCGTGGAAAACAACGAGTGATTTGCAAGCTGAAGTTGAGAGAATCCGATAGGTTGTCGGAGTGCGGGTAGCGGAGCTGCCGCTTATACGATTGATTTGATGATGGCTATGGAGATTCGAATGTTGGCTGAGGATTCGGAGTTTACTGACGCTTTGGGTGTTCGAATGCTGGTGTGCGGAGGAAAGGGTCTTTGCGTCCGTATGCCAATTGTGTGAGCGGTAGCCTTGCTACCCGCACTCCAGGACCCTGGCGGAGTTCTGTGGCCGATGGAGGATTCGGATACTTGCGAGAGAGGTGTTCGTATGTCCGATAGGCTGTCGGAGTGCGGGCAGAGGATCTGCCGCTTATACGATTGATGTGATGAGGGCTATGGGGATTCGAATGTTGGCTGAGGATCCGGAGTTTACTGACGCTTTGGGTGTTCGAATGCTGGTGTGCGGATGGAACGTTCTTGGCGGTCTAATGCCAATTGTATGAGCGGTAGTCCCGGTTTGCTGGACTACCCGCACTCCGGGATCCTTGCGGAGTATTGGATGAGAATGTCTGTTTCTTCAAAGTAAGGGGCTCATTTTGTTCCCCTCATCCCGTTTCGGTATCTTTTCTTCGCTTTGACTCGAATACGGGCTTTGGTTCATGGTCTTAGCAATGCCTATGAACAGATCTATGAAATCGGTATTTGCAATCGCTCTCTCTCTCGTTGTCGGTGGTGTGTCGCTGCATGCAGGTGACAAGCAGGCGAAGGCTGAGAAGAAGCAGGGCTTTGAAGTGCTGTTTGATGGGAGTGGTTTTTACGGATGGCAACAATCTGGGAACTGGGTGATTGAAGAGGGAGCTGCATTTCGGAAGGAGAAGGGTGGCTCGCTCACTTACAAGAGCAAGAAGGTGCCTGATGATTTTGAGCTCCGCTTTGAGTGGAAGGTGGGGCCTCGTGCAAACAGCGGTATTTATTATCGGCCGGGGCAGTATGAATATCAGATCCTGGATAACCTTCGTCATGGCAATGGACGAAATCCACGGACTACGGCGGCTTCCATCTACTTTGCGTTTGCTCCCGCCTTCGATGCAGCGAAACCGATTGGCGTATGGAACACCGGACGCATTGTCTGTAAAGGCACGGTGATTCAGCATTATCTCAACGGACACAAGGTGATCGATGTGGATTACTCGGATAAGAAGTGGGCTTACAATGTTGAGTTGCTGGCGGCTCGTGGAGGGCATTTGGACAAGCGTGGTGCCTATCTGAGTTTGCAGGATCATGGTGATCCGGTGTGGTATCGAAACATCCGCATGCGGGAGATCCCTTCTTTAGAGAAGGTGGTTTCCAAAGCGCACAAGGAACCGAAGATTCCTGCAGGTGTCCTCGCTGGCGAAAAGAAGAAGATCGAGGGCTATCGTAAGGAAAAGAAATAGGCCGCGTTCGTCTGCCTCTTATGGAATCTCAGAACTATCTCGGAATCGAAGGAGGGGGCACTCGCACCACTGTCGTATTGGCTGATGCCAAGGGGCAGGTGTTGAAAGAGGCGGTCTTTGGTCCGGCCAATCTGAGACTGATGTCGGATGGAGATCTTCGCGAGCGACTTGGCGAGATCAATAAACGTTTTCCCAAGGTGTCAGGGATCGGTATAGGTCTGGCTGGAGCCCGGACTGAATCTCAATGGAAGAAGGTGGAGAAGGCCGCCTCAGCTTTTTGGAAGAAGATACCGATTCAGGTAACTCATGATCTGGAAATTGCATGGGCTGCTGGTCAGACAACCAAGAGCCGGGCCTGTGTTGCATCCATTCTCATTCTCAGTGGAACTGGGTCCTGTGTCTATGGGAAGTCGCTTGGGGGCGATCTACAACGTCTTGGTGGTTGGGGACATTTGCTTGGTGATAAGGGAAGCGGCTATGAGATCGGTCTGCGCGGTCTGAAGGCTGTGGTGTTCTACCATGATCTGGATGGGCGTTGGACACGACTGGGAGAATCGCTTCTGGCTGCGACGGGATGTAATGAGCCGATTGATTTCATAGATTGGGTCCAAGCTGCGCCGAAGGGGGATGTGGCTGCGTTGGCTAAAGTGCTGTTTGAAGCGGCAGCCAAACGGGATCCCATTGCCAGAGATATTCTTGAAGGTGCCGTCGGAAGTCTTGCCAAAGACGCGGTCCGTGTAGCCAAGAAGCTGAATGGCAAGGATGGGCCAACGGCCTTTGTCTTTGCGGGTAGTGTGCTGACGGAGCAGGCGGGCTTCCGGAAGAAGGTCCAGCAGGCGATCAAGGCCAAGCTGGCAAATGTACATTTTTCAAAAAGTGACCACCCCTCAGTCATGGGCGCAGTGCGGCTAGCCATGGAAATTGGGCAGGGTGTCATCATTGATGAATCCAATGATCATTCTGAAAGCATGCCGTGGGACGCTGCCTATATTTCTGAATCGCCCACAGAGCAGCGTCATGAGAAGTCTCGGAAGTTGCATCGTATGAGTATTGCGCGGGCGGTGGATCTGTTCCTTGATGAAGAGGATGTGATCGCGGAAGCCTTACGGACAGAGAAGAAATCTTTGGCAAAGGGCGTAAGGTGGGTGGCAGAGTCTTTCAAGAAGGGCGGTCGGTTGTTTTATGTTGGAGCCGGTACCAGTGGCCGACTTGGAGTCTTGGATGCGAGCGAGTGTCCTCCTACGTTTCGGAGTGATCCGGAGCAGGTCCAGGGAATCATTGCGGGAGGTCATAGGGCTTTGGCCAATGCAGTCGAGGGTGCTGAAGATGACCCTCAGTCTGGAGCCAATGCGATCGAGTATCGCGGTGTGACCGACAAGGATACGGTTGTGGGAATTGCCGCCAGTGGGCGTACTCCATTTGTTTGGGGAGCGCTATGGGAGGCGCGCAAGCGAGGCGCTCGAACGGTGATGGTTTGTTTTAATCCGAATCTACATCTGACCAAGAATCAAAGGCCCGACCTGATGATCTGTCCTGCGATTGGATCTGAACTGCTGACGGGGTCAACGCGATTGAAGTCTGGAACAGCCACCAAATTGATCCTCAACATCCTGACCACTCTGGCGATGGTGCAGACCGGTAAGGTGGTTGAGAATCTGATGATCGATGTGAAGCCGTCCAATGTGAAACTCAGAAACCGCGCTGTCCGGATCATTCAGGAACTGACTGGACTCGATGCTGCGGATGCTCAAAAGGCATTGGAGAGATCGGGTTGGAGTGTTTTGGGGACATGGAAGAAGTGGAATCAATCGAAGGGCAGTAAATCTTAAATAATCATGAGTCACGTCGTTGAAGTTGAAAACCTGGTCAAGCGGTTCCGATCCCCCGAGGGTGAGACGCAGACCGTGATTGATGTTCCCTCATTCTCATTGGAGGAAGGAAAGCAGCTGGCTCTTTGCGGAGGCAGTGGGACGGGCAAGACAACGTTCCTGAATCTCATAGCTGGTATCCTGAAACCCGATTCAGGCTGGGTGACTGTTTGCGGTAAAGAGATGTCGATACTTGGTGAGGCAGACCGCGATCGACTGAGGGCGGCGTCGATTGGCTACATTTTTCAGACGTTCAATCTGCTTCAGGGCTTTAGTTGTCTCGAGAACGTCTTATTGGGAATGGCGTTTTCAGGAAAGAGCGATACGGATCAGGCAATGAAGATTCTGGATCGCGTCGGGTTGGGGCACCGCTTGCATCATTCGCCGGGGCAGTTGTCCACTGGGCAGCAGCAGCGGGTGGCAGTGGCTCGCGCACTGGTCAATCGTCCCAAGCTTGTGCTTGCTGACGAACCGACGGGAAACCTTGATCCAGAAAATGCAAAACAATCACTGGCCTTGATTCGTGAAACCTGTGCAGAGACAGGAGCGGCGTTGCTCTTGGTCAGTCACGATCAAATGGTGCTCGATCAGTTCGAAGCCAAGAGCGATCTGGCGCAGATTAATTCTGCTGCCAAGAAGGAGGTGGCAGCGTGACTTCATTTCTGATTGCACGAAAGTCGCTCAGACAGCATCTGCTTTCCACATCTGTGACAGCACTTTCGGTTGCGCTGGCCGCCGGACTGTTGATGACGGTCTGGGTTGTGAAGGAGCAGTCCCAGAATTTGTTCACCAACATGACGGGTGGATATGATGCGGTCCTTGGTGCCAGGGGCTCTAAGCTGCAGCTGGTTCTCAATGCCGTGTTTCATCTGGAGAGTTCACCCGGAAACATCCCTTATAAGGATCTCGAATTACTCAGAAAGGATCGACGAGTTGCCTACGCCGTGCCGATTGCTGTGGGGGACAACTATCGTGGCTACCGCCTTGTTGGAACGGAAATGGGTATGTTCGACAACGAGTATTCTGAAGGGAAGAAGTTCCAACTGGGGCAGGGCTCTTGGTTTGATGAAGAACGGAAGGAGGCTGTGGTCGGTAGCTTTGCTGCACGGAAGCTGGGTCTGAAGCTTGGTGATAAATTCAATCCCTATCACGGGCTGAACTACGACGTGAACAAACGCCACGCAGATGTGTATGTGGTGAAAGGCGTTCTCGAACCGACCAGCACTCCAGCGGATCGTGTCATCTGGATTCCGTTGGCTGGATTGCAGACCATGGAGGGGCATGCCGAATCAGCGGTGAATGACATCAGTGCTGCCTTGGTGAAGTTTCGCAGTCCGCAAGCTGGTGTGATGATGGAGCAACTTTACAACAAGCAGGGGAATCGATTGACTCTGGCCTGGCCGATAGGCGCGGTGATGGCTCAGTTGTTTGATAAGATCGGTTGGTTTGATCGAATTCTCGAAATGGTGGCCTTGCTCGTCGCCATTGTGGCAGCGGGCTCCATTCTGGCAAGTATCTACAATTCCATGAATGAGCGGCGTAGAGACATCGCAATCATGCGAGCCCTTGGAGCGAGAAGAACGACCATCTTTGGCGTTATCCTGATCGAGTCGTCCACAATTGCTACGATAGGGAGTGTTCTTGGATTTGCGATCTATGCGGTGATAATGAACGTGGCTTCGGGAGTAATCCGCGAACAAACCGGTGTGGTCCTTGAGCCCTTCAAATGGAACCCAATCATGTGGATGGCCCCAGTTGGAATGATTGCCCTGGGTCTCTTGGCAGGTATCGCTCCAGCGATCAAAGCCTATCGCACTCCAGTAGCAGAATTCATTTCTCCGGTTTCCTAACCGAAGTTGATTCTTCTAAGGGGATATCAGTGTAACCTTTGGAAAGTAGGTCGGTCCGTGAAGAGCGATAACCTCACGCAAAGCCCCTAAGACCCAAAGTAGAGGATCAAGAACTGTCCTTTTGACCGAATAATAGACAGCGGAAACTGTGAACGAAACGTTGGTTCCTGGTGTATTCCTTGGGGGCTTCGGGTCTTGAGCGAAGCGGGCGTGAGGGCTATCTCTGACTCATTATCTCACCCAACGCTCACATTTTGCCCCGCAACATGACCTTGAGTGGCTAGACACCGTAGACGTGCTGGATGTCATCGCCCTTCTTGTAAATCTGGGCGACTAGAAAATGGTCATAGTCTGAGGCTTTGTACCCTGCCTCCAGTGCTTGTGAGTAATTGGCGAAACTTCCAAGCATTTGTGGCCCTGCAAAAAGAACGTAGGTACCAATCGGTAGATCTTTCGAAGATTGGGTAGCTCCTTCTCGAACGCCTCAATCTCTGTTTCGATTGATTTGAGGGATTCATTCATGAATTCGTTGTCAATTTTACGAAGGCCCTCGGTTTTCGGAAGGAAAAAGAACGGCGAAACCGTTCGGCTGCATGAAGCGATATTGAACGCTTGATAGCTGCATTTAGCTCAAGAAAACTCATTTCTAATGTGTTCTGACTTTACAACCGATGTTGGAACAGGCACTTATTCCCGCTCTTATGTCTGGATTTGAACAAACTGATTGGTTTTGGAGCATTTTCACAATGCCCATTGGTCTGATGCTTTGTTTTGGCCCTGTGGTTTTTGTATGGCTTACAGGTAACTACGACAAGGACGACGAATAAGTCGTTTCGAGACCCACTTTTATTGAAAATCACAAATGCCCGGCTTCCCACTTGGAGGCCGGGCGTTCTTGTGTCTTGAAAGGGTGTCCTCGGGAATTACTTCTTATCAGAGCCTTTTGATTTGCTTGGTTTTGAAGATTTCTTGGAGTCAGAGGACTTGGAACTGCTGGAGGAGGAGGAGTCTTTCTTGGCTGCAGCCTTGTAGCCTTCACTCCGGTAGTCGGTGATGTAGAAGCCGCTTCCCTTGAAAAGAAGTCCGGCTCCGGCGCCAATGGCCCGCTTCACCTTGCCTTTACCCCAGCGTTTCTTGGGGCATTTGTCCTTTGGGCAGGAATCCAAGGCATCGTCCTTCATGGACTGAAAAGCCTCGAACTCATGTCCGCATTTTTCACAGATGTAATCGTAGGTCGGCATATTCCGATAGGTTGTCAGCGACGCTTCGCCGCGTAGCTGAGGCGCGTTGGATATTTACCTACGGCGATTACGTCAAGTGTTGTTCCGATTGTCTTTTGATCGTGTATTCGATTTAGTTGCGCCTTTGGCCAACACGAACCGTTCTCTGATCGGAATGTTCAGTTTCTGATTGGGACCCCGTTGGGTTGGCCTTTTTGTTTATGGCGCATTCGAAATCAGTATCAGTGGACGAAAAGGAATTGATTGCCGTGGTCGGCATGGGAGGAGTGTTTCCGGGCACGGATTCCTTGGACTCATTCTGGGATCTTGTCCGCGAAGGTCGTTCTGCTGCTCGTGAACCCGATGCGGAGCGCTGGACGTTGTCCATGGAGGATGCGTTCTCAGAAGAAAAGCCAGCACCGGATCGCGTGTATTCCCGTCGGGCCTGTTTTGTAGATCCCTTCGAGCCTGATCTGGATGGCCTTGATATCTCAGCGGATTTCGTGGAGTTGCTGGATCCTCTGTATCGGATTGCACTCCAGGCAGGTCGACAAGCGTGGCTGAGTGCAAAGACGGATGGAGTCGATCCTTCTCGTGCCGGGGTGATCATTGGAAACATCGCGCTGCCAACAGAAGGTTCTTCTGCGCTGACAGATGAGCTGTTCATGCCGCTCTTTGAGAAAGAGATTCTTGGTGCAGCGGCTCAGCAGGACAGGACCGCTGCGTTAAACAGATTTGTGGCAGGGCTTCCAGGTGGACTGATTGCCCGGGCTTTGGGACTGAAAGGGCATCGATACACACTGGATGCGGCATGTGCCTCATCGCTCTATGCGGTGAAGCTTGCTGCGGATGAACTCCTTTCAGGCAGGGCGGATGTGATGATCACGGGTGGTATCTCTCGCCCGGATTGTTTGTATACCCAGATGGGCTTTTCTCAGTTGAGGGCGGTGTCTCCTACTGGGACCTGTGCTCCATTCGATGCCAAGGGAAATGGATTGGTGGTTGGTGAAGGTGCCGGGCTTGTGGTGATCAAGCGCTTGTCCGATGCACTCAAGGCGGGCGATGCCATTCATGGTGTGATTCATGGAGTGGGACTTGCCAATGATGTGGAGGGCAATCTCCTAGCTCCGGCCAGTGAAGGACAATTGCGGGCGATGCGTGCCGCATACACCAAGAGTGGCTGGTCTCCGGAGATGGTGGACTTCATTGAATGCCATGCGACTGGCACTCCGATCGGCGATGCTGTGGAATTCAGTTCACTGTCCGAGCTTTGGAAGGACGCCAATCGCCCAGCAAGGAAAGTCCCTTTGGGTGCGGTGAAGAGTAATGTCGGCCATCTATTGACCGGTGCCGGTGGCGCTGGATTGATCAAGACGCTTCTCGCGTTGAAGAACGAAACGCTTCCGCCCAATGCAAATTTTGATGGCCCGTCTGAAAAGATCGATTTGGAAGCGAGTCCGTTCGATGTGTTGAAGGAATCTCAGGATTGGGAACGCAGGGAGAATGATATTCCAAGACGAGCGGCTGTGAGTGCCTTTGGCTTCGGCGGGATCAATGCACATCTCCTCATGGAGGAGTTTGATGAGAAGATTTATGGCGGACGAACGGCGAGTGTCGCTGGGGCTGACCTGAGTGACAGTTCGAACGATGACTCTGCGATCGCGATTGTCGGGATGGAGGCTCACTTTGGTCCGTGGAAGAATTTCTCGGAGGTGTCAGCTCGGTTGTTTGGGAATGATACTACCGAGCCAGATACGAATCGCAGATGGTTTGGGGCAGGCGGTGAGGTATTGGCAGGTTACTACCTGAACGATCTCGAGATTCCCATTCAACGCTACCGTATTCCTCCAAATGAATTGAAGGACATGCTTCCTCAACAACTCTTGATGCTGATGGTGGCAGACGGAGCGCTTGAGGCTGCCGATCTAGGTGAGTTCGACCGGTTGAGATCGGGTATCTTCATCGGCATTGGACTAGATCTGGAGACGACCCATTATCATTTTCGCTGGCGAATGCTCAACAAGGCCCGGGAATGGGCTGAGGCATTGGGACTGGACCTCGACGAGGCTCAACTGAAGCAATGGACTCAGGAGCTTCGAGATGCCGCCGGTCGCCCGCTGACTGCAGACCGGACCATGGGTGCCTTGGGCGGTATCGTGGCCAGTCGTTTGGCCCGTGAGTTCCGCTTCGGAGGGCAGAGCCATACCATCAGTAGTGAAGAGACATCCGGACTGAATGCCATGGAGGCCGCTGTCCGTGCATTGCAATGCGGTGATCTGGATCACGCCCTTGTAGGTTCAGTGGATATTGCCGGTGATGTGAGGGCCGCCGCAGGCGTTTACGCAGATCGTCCTTTTGAGAATGAAAAGGTGGTTGGCGAAGGTGCCGCTGCGTTTGTCCTCAAACGGCTCAAGGATGCTGAACGCGATGGTAATCAAATCTTGGCTGTTGTCCGCGGAGTGGGAGGAGCCACCGGAGGGCATGCTGAAGATTTGAATGTCTCTGCAGATGCGGTGGAAGCGTCCATGAAACAGGCGCTTGCCGAATCTGGTCTGGAGAAAGAGCAGGTAGGGCTGTTGGAACTTTTTGGAAGTCACTTTGGCTCTGAAGCTCAGGCTGAAACGGAGGCGACTGAAGCGGTCGTTGGCAGTGCTGATGATTCTCGTTGGTGCAAGCGACACGATTCGCAGGCTGCATTGGGATACACAGGTGCAGCGACTGGCGCGGCATCATTGGTGTCTGCAATTTTAAGCCTGAAGGAGCATCGCGTTGCCGGGGAAGGCCAACCCTGGGTTCACAATCGTGTTTCTGGAAAACGGAATGCGATGGTCGCCGGGATGAGTGTGGATGGCGGGGTATGTCACCTCGTGCTGGAAGAGGGCAACGTGGAACCAGAAGGGGTGGCTGCATCCGGGATATCTGCCGGTTTGTTCTTCGTGAGTGCGGATGACAAGGATGGACTCTCGCGTGAACTCAACCGACTGGAATCGTTGGCCAATGAATTTTCCGAACAGTCGATCGAGCAGGTGGCTAAGGAATGGAGCACTGAGTCCAAGAAGGATAAGCAGCTTCGTATGGCCATTGTTGCTGCGAGTCATGATGAACTCATTCAGGAACTTGAGATTGGCCGTGGTCGATTGACGGGAGCAGATTCTGAAGCAACCACCTTCTTTGGTTCGCGCGTCTTTTTCGAAGAGGAACCTCTGGCCGGCAATGGAGGGAAAGTCGCCTTTGTTTATCCGGGATCGGGAAATCATTTTCCAGGAATGGGAAGAGAACTCGCGACGGCGTTTCCAGAGGTGATTGAACGCCAAGACTCTGAGAATGACCGATTGGCAGATCAGTTGGTATCAGATTGGTTTTGGAATGGGGCCTCTGAAGAAGAAATCAATGACGATCACCATGTCATGATCTTTGGCCAGGTCGCTTTGGGGACTGTGGTAACGGATGTGGTGTCCTTGTTTGGGATCAAGCCGGATGCTGTGATTGGATACAGCCTTGGCGAGTCGGCTGGACTCTTTTCCACCCGCGCTTGGAAGGCGCGTGATGAGATGCTGCGCCGAATGGTGGAAGGAACCTTGTTCACCAAGGATCTGGCCGGTCCATGTGATTCTGTTCGCAAAGCATGGGAGCTGAAAGAAGGCGAAGATGTGGATTGGGTTCTTGGCGTGGTCAATCGCGCTGATAGCGATGTGCAGGCTGCGGTCGATAAGGTGGATCGTGCCTATCTCCTGATCGTCAATACGCCAGATGAATGCGTCATTGGTGGGCAGCGCTCAGCGGTTGAGAAAGTTGTGAAAGAGTTGGGCTGCGGTTGGTTTCCTGTCGAGGGTGTGACAACCGTTCATTGCGATGTCGCCGAACCAGTAGCCAAGGAATATCACGACCTCCATTTGTTTGAGACCGAGGTTCCTGAAGGAGTGACTTATTACAGCGGGAACAAGGGCGGGGCGATTGAACTGACCCGCGAGAGCGCGGCTCATTCCATCATATCCAACGCACTTCACGGACTGCACTACCCGCGCACGATCGAATCCGCCTATGCGGATGGATGTCGTATCTTCATCGAGATGGGGCCAGGAGCGACGTGTTGCCGAATGATTTCGAAGATCCTTAATGGGCGTTCACATGTAGCGTTGCCGGTTTGTGCTCCGGGCAAGGAAGATGTAGGACAGTTGCTGCGTGTTCTCGGAACCCTGTATTCGCACGGAGTGGATGTAGACCTGACCGCTTTGTTTGAGCGCGTTGAAGAAACCTCGTCCGCTGACTCCTCGCCCGCTATTCAGATTGCACTTGGGGGCGATCCCTTTGAAGTGCCGTTGCCTCCCAAGCCTGTCGTTCGGTCATCGCCAACGGTTGTGGAGCCGATTCCAGCTGAACCTGTAGCGCCTCAGCCAGAGAGATCAGAACCTTCCTATACGCAGACCGAGAGCTGGTCTGCCCCTCAGGTAGGTGAGCCTACCGAATTTTCCGTCGAAAACCCTATGATTCAGGAACTGGTTACTGCATCCGATGCTGCCGCAAAGGCACATGAAACTTTTCTGCGCATATCCCAACAATCGCAGATCGCTCTTGCCCAGAATCTGGAAGCGCAGGTGCAATTGATCGAAGGCATCCAGGCCGAAGGTGGTGTGGTCACCGCTGCACCGGTTGTCGCTCCGGCGCCTTCTGCTGACCAGCCAGCCGGTGGGCACCCTCCTGTTCAGCCTGTTGATAATTCGCAACTCGAGGAACCACCGCGTTCGCTTGATCGAAATGAATGCATGGAGTTTGCCCGTGGGTTGATTGGAAAGGTCTTGGGTAAACAGTATGCCGGTGCAGATGCTTACCCGACGCGTGTTCGTCTACCTGACGAGCCGTTGATGTTGGTTGATCGTATCCTGACCATCGATGGTGAACCCATGTCCATGACCAATGGTCGTGTCGTCACGGAGCATGATGTGCTGCCTGGCGCTTGGTATCTGGACTATAATCGCATTCCTACATGCATCGCGGTTGAGTCAGGTCAGGCGGATCTGTTCCTTGCCGGATTCCTTGGAATCGATTTTCAGACGAAGGGAAAGAACGTCTATCGTCTTCTGGATGCGAAGGTCACGTTTCATCGCGGCCTGCCTGTGCCTGGAGAGGTGATTCACTACGACATCCACATTGATGAGTTTTTCCGTCAGGGAGACACATGGCTTTTCCGTTTCCGTTTTGAAGGATCGGTGAATGGCCAGCCTCTGCTCAGCATGCGTGAGGGTTGTGCCGGTTTCTTCAGTGAAGAGGAATTGAATTCAGGAAAAGGCGTCGTGCAAACCGCTCTGGATCTGAAACCGATGCCAGGAAAGCGTCCTGACGATTGGACAGAGATTGTGCCAATGGGTGTCGAGTCTTACACCGAGGAACAGGTGGAGGCGATTCGCCGCGGAGATTTTGACGGTGCTTTTGGTGAGCCCTTTGGTTCGTTGAGTCTGCAGAACCCGATCACGATTCCTGATGGACAGATGAGGTTGATGGATCGGGTTACGCATCTGGATCCGACTGGTGGCCGTTATGGCATGGGGATTATCCGAGCCGAAGCGGACATTCATCCGGATGACTGGTTTCTTACGTGCCATTTTGTTGACGATATGGTGATGCCTGGCACGCTGATGTTTGAGTGCTGTCTTCACACCTTGCGGGTGTATCTCCTGCGTATGGGCTGGGTGATGGAGTCGGAAGGCAAAGCTGTGGAACCTGTTCCTGGAGTCATCAGTCAGCTCAAGTGTCGCGGGCAGGTGATTCAATCAACCAAGGTGGCTGCCTATGAAATCACTTTGAAGGAAATCGGCTATGGGCCGGAACCGTATGCAGTGGTGGATGCGATGATGTATGCGGACGGTCGCAAGATCGTGGAGATCACCAGTATGTCCGTGCGATTCACTGGAGCGACCCGCGAAGAGATCGAATCCAACTGGGCTGGCGTCAACACTCAGGCTTCTTCAGCTGATTCTGATGAATATCTCGTTGAAGAGAACGGAGTTGTTTACGAGCACAAGCCGGCGTTGTTCACCTATGAACAGATCAATGCCTATGCCGTTGGGAAACCATCAGATGCGTTTGGCGATCGGTATAAGGTATTCGATGAAGAGCGTAAGATTGCCCGCTTACCCGGCCCTCCTTACCAGTTCCTTGATCGGGTCACGTCGATCAAAGATTGCGAAGCATGGGTATTGGACTCCGGTGGCGTCATCGAGAGTCAATACGATGTGCCAGTGGGAGAATGGTACTTTGGAGAGAACCGCCAGGGCGATATGCCTTTTGCCGTATTGCTGGAGATCGCGTTGCAGCCATGTGGTTGGTTGGCAGGGTATCTGGGATCGGCTCTCACCAACGAAGAAGATCTCTCCTTCCGGAATCTGGGAGGAACCGCAACGCAGTTCATGCCTGTCGGTCAGGATATCGGGACGCTCAGCATCGATGTGAAGATCACCCGTGTTTCCAACGCTGGGGGAATGATCATTCAGAATTTCGATTATCGCGTCCGCTCGCGGAAGGGACTCGTCTATGAAGGTGACACCTACTTCGGTTTCTTTTCCAAATCCGCGCTGGCCAACCAGATCGGCATCCGGGAAGCCATTCCTTACGAACCCACTGAAGATGAGCAGAAACGGGCTGAGTCCCTTGGATATCCGACGGAAGCCCCGTTTCCTGACGATATGATGCGGATGGTGGATGAGATAGCCGCATTTGTTCCCGATGGCGGCCCGGCTGGATTGGGCTTCATTCGAGGCACTAAGCAGGTGAATGAAGACGAATGGTTCTTCAAGGCCCATTTCTATCAAGATCCTGTGATTCCGGGGTCGCTCGGTCTGGAGAGTTTCCTTCAATTGCTCAAATACGTGGCATTTCGCCGTTGGGGATGGCCTGAAGGTGCACGGATTGAGGCGATAGCCTGTAACGAGAAACACGAATGGGTGTATCGCGGACAGATCATTCCCCGGGATGAGAAGGTGACCGTTGAGGCCGCCGTCACTCGTGTGGACGATGAGACCAAGACCCTCCATGCAGAAGGATTCCTGAGTGTTGATGGGCGAACCATCTACGGGATGAAGGATTTTGCGGTGAGATTGGTGAATCCGTAAGCCGCTATCAGGCAGTCCTTTTCGGAGGTGGAGAGTATGCGGAAGTCACTGAATTCCAGTGACCTAAAATGCTTCAGTAATGGAGCTTGACCGTAAATTAGGGGGTAAGATAGCTTTCCCCAGCAAACAGAAATTTGCGAACTGTTCGAATGACGGAGTCGGAAAACACTTTTCCGGCTTTTTTGTTCATTTAGGGCAGGCGTGGCAAAGACCTATGAACCAAGAATTTCTAGCCATCCTGGATTACTGGGAACGCGAAAAGGGTATCCGTAAGGAGACCCTTATTGGCGCTGTTGAAGAAGCACTCGTATCTGCTGCAAAGAAAGCTGTGGGGCCGGCTCGCAATCTCCGTTGTGAGATTGATCGGAAAACCGGTGATATCCGCGCTTATGCGCATTTGTTGGTGGTTGAATCCGTCAGTGCCAGGCACGACGAAATCTCTCTCTCCGAAGCCAAGCGCATCAAGCGTGACGCCGAACTGGGTGAAGAGGTGGAAAAGGAAGTCACACCAAGAAACTTTGGCCGTATCGCTGCTCAATATGCGAAACAAGCACTTCTTCAGCAGGTTCGCCGTGCTGAGAAAGCGTTGATTTACGAAGAATTCAAGGATCGCACCGGAGACGTTGTCAGTGGTGTTGTACGCCGTTTTGAGCGTTCTGATGTGATCGTCGATCTTGGGCGTTATGAGGCTACGCTTCCTAATCGCGAGCGTGTTCCTACTGAGGAATATCAGCCAGGTGAGCGTATCCGTTGTTTTGTCAAAGCTGTTGAAGAAACAGGGCATGGTCCTGAGATCATCCTTTCACGTGCTGATGCCAAGTTTGTCGTGAAACTCTTCCGTTTGGAGGTTTCCGAGATCAACGATGGAACAGTCGAGATTCGCAGTGTGGCTCGTGAGCCGGGCTTCCGCACCAAGCTTGCTGTGTTCTCCAGCGATCATCGCGTGGATCCAGTGGGCGCCTGTGTTGGCCTGCGTGGTCAGCGCGTGAAGAACATTGTTCGCGAGTTGAACAATGAGAAGGTGGATATCATCAAGTGGGATCCAGATCTCCAAACCTATGTATCCAACGCTCTGGCTCCTGCTCAGATCCGTGCTTTTGAGCTCGATGAAGCCAATCGCCGCGTAAAGGTGCTGGTTTCGGAAGACCAACTTTCATTGGCCATTGGCCGTCGCGGGCAGAACGCCCGTCTGACCTCAAAGCTAACGGGCTGGCAGGTTGACATCGAAGAAGAGAAGATTGTTGAACTTGGATTTGATGACAAGGTTGCCCAGGCAGTCGAAGCCATCGCCGGAATTGATGGGATTGATTCGCCTACAGCGGACAAACTCGTTCACGCTGGTTTCCTTTCACTGGAAGATCTGCTTCAAGTCGAAGCAGACGATTTGGCTGATGTGCCAGAGCTTGCTGAACAGGCAGGCCAGATCATTGAAGCAGTCAAATCAGAGGATGCGCGTCGCAATGAGGATGCAGCAGAATCAGAAGCCTCCGAGACCACCGAAGGTGTGGCCGAGGCACCCCAAGCGGACACTGAAACCGACGAATAATATGAGTGCGCGAGCGAACAGTTTGCGCCTGTGTGTCGGGGAAGTCCCCGCTATTGCTGAAAATTTAAAATATGCCCGTTCGTATCTACGAAATTGCCCGTCAAGTAGGCCTCACCAGCAAAGATGTGCTGGTGAAGGCCAAGGAGCTTGGTATTGAAGCCAAGGTCGCATCGAGCTCCATCGATAAAATTAGCGCTGAGTATCTTGTAGGAAAGCTGAAGCCAGAACCACCCGCGGAGGAAAAGGTTGAAGAACCAGCCGCACCGGTCGAGCCAGCGCCCATCGTCATCGTCAAGGAAGAGAAGAAGGAGGAAGAACCTCCTGCTGAATCCGAGGAACCAGAAGCTGAGGAAGAAGCCCCGGCCGAAGTCGAGACGAGCGAAGAGACATCCCCCGAGCCAGAACCAGAAAAGGAATCTGCACCAGAGGCGGAGCCAGAGCCTGTAGTAGAGGAAACGGCAGAAGAACCTGTTGCTGAAGAGACTGCTCCTGAGACTAAGGAGGAGGAAGCGGCAGCAGAAACTTCCGAAGAGTCCGCTGAAGAAGCCACACCTGAAGCACCTGCAGCAGAGCCGGCCCCAGCTCCTGAACCTGAAGAGCCGGCGGGACCCAAGGTCGGTGACCTTATCGGCCGTATCCAACTTCCAAAAGGGCCAGTGCGTAGTGCGCGTCCAAACCGTAAGGAGAAGAAGGAAAAGGCAGCCAAGAAGGACGGACGTCGTTCAGATGGCGGCGGTGGTGGTTCCAAATTCAAGGTCTACAACCCTCCTCCCAATGCTCCGAGCATCATTCTCAAGACCCCGATCGTTGTCCGCGACCTGGCTGAGAAACTGAACCGGAAGCCATTCCAGATCATCGCTGATCTGATGAACATGGGTGTGTTTGCCAATGTGAACCAGGCCCTTGAAGAGCCAGTGGCAAAGAGCGTCTGTGCCAAACACGGATTCAAATTTGAAGTCGAGAAACGTGGTGGTCACAAGAGCACCACTCCGATCATCAATCCCAAGAAGAAGAAGATCGAGCTCGATGCAGATGACAAGCCGGAGGATCTCAAACTCCGTGCACCAATCATCACCATCATGGGTCATGTCGACCATGGTAAGACCACCTTGCTTGATGTGATCCGAAAGAGCCGCGTAACAGCTGGCGAAGCTGGAGGAATCACCCAGCACATTGGTGCCTACACGATTGAAGTCCCGCATCCTGAACGGCCAAAGGATCTTCAACAACTCACCTTCCTTGATACCCCGGGCCATGCTGCGTTCAGTTCCATGCGTGCACGTGGTGCTACGGTTACGGACGTGGTTGTTCTCGTGGTTGCCGCTGATGATGGATTGAAGCCACAGACACTGGAGGCCATCGATCATGCTCAGGCAGCCGAAGTGCCCTTGGTGGTTGCGGTCAACAAGTGTGACCACCCGAATGCCAACCCGATGCAGGTCCGTACCCAGCTACAAGACCGTGGCTTGATGTGTGAAGAATGGGGTGGTGATATTATTTTCCAAGACGTGTCCGCACTGAAGAACGAAGGCATCGACAAGTTGCTGGAACTTCTCCTGTTGCAGGCTGAGATGATGGAGCTCAAGGCAAACCCGAACCGCAAGGCTGTGGGTAATGTGATCGAATCCGGAATCGATCGAGCTGGTCCTGTGGCCACTGTTCTTGTTCGCAAAGGAACATTGAAGCAAGGCGATCCTGTCATCTGCGGTGAGCTCTACGGTAAGGCAAAGGCGCTCATCGATGATTCAGGCAAGCGGGTGAAAGAAGCAGGTCCATCCGTCGCAGTGAAGGTATTGGGACTCAATGGAGTTCCTGAAGCTGGAGCTGAGTTCAACGTTGTGGACGAGGAGAAGGAAGCCAAGTCCCTCGCTGAGAAACGCACCATTGAAGCGAAAGCTGTAGCTGGTGAGAAGCGCTCCAAGATGACCCTTGAGAATTTCTTCAAGACACTTGAAGACGAGAACCGCAAGACGCTCAAGCTGATCGTCAAGGCAGACACTCATGGCTCCAAAGAAGCTGTTGTGGATGCACTGAAGGATATTCAGTCTGAGAAGGTGGATCTCAATATTATTTCCAGCGGTGTCGGTGTTATCACCGGTACAGACATTGCATTGGCTTCGGCTTCTGAAACCATTGTTATTGGTTTCCACTCCAAACCTGACAAATCCGCCAATGACGCCATCAAGCGCGAAGGCGTTCAGGTCAAAACCTACGAGATCATCTACGAATTGGTGGATGATGTGCGTGACGCCATGGCTGGTCTTCTTGATCCGATCGAGAAGATCGTCAGTGTTGGTTCAGCCGATGTTCACAAGATGTTCGGCCTTACCAAGGGTGGCACAGTTGCCGGTTGTATCGTCGGCAATGGCCGCGTGATCAAGGGCCGTGCACGGGTTACACGCCGTGGCAAAGAGCTGTGGGCCGGTAACGTTCTATCCCTTCGCCGTTTCCAGGATGAGGTCAATGAAGTGCGCCTCGGAATGGATTGTGGTATTCGTCTCGACGGCTTCAACGAGTTTGAAGAAGGCGACGTGATCGAGTGCTTTACGGTTGAAAAGGAGAAACAGACACTCTAGCACTGACGATATCTAATGAGTTCCAGGCGAATTCAGCGAGTGTGCGAATTGGTGAAGCGCGCGGTGGGTGACATCATCCAACGTGATTTCAGTATGGAGCAGATTGGTTTGGTCTCAGTCTCTGAGGTCACCGTTTCTCCAGATCTGCGTAATGCCACCGTTTTCATCAGTGTGGTGGGCTCCGAGGATCAACGTAGGCGCGCTCCGCGTGTCATACGTCAGAATCTACGCTCTATCCAGATGGCTTTGGGAAAGGCCATCACCCTCAAAAGAACCCCTCATCTCAAGATTGCCTCGGATGATTCTGCCGAACGCGGTGTCAGGGTGATCGATATCATTGAAGAGCTGGAGCGAGAAGATTCCGCCAACGATGACGAGTCTGAAGAGGGCGACGATGAGGAGAAAATGGAGCAATCCGATACTCCCTCCGATCCTGATGAATGAAAAACGGTCCCTCATCCATCGAGCGCATCCTTGAGGCGATTGATGAGCATCAGTCGTTCTGCATTGTAGGCCATGTGCGCCCTGACGGTGATTGCATCGGTTCTCAGTTGGGACTGACGATTGCACTCCGCAACGAGGGGAAGGACGTGGTCTGCTGGAATCAGGATGCCGTTCCTCACAAACTCCAGTTTCTGGATGGTAAGAAGGTCGTGCAACGCCCCAAGGAAGGAGAATCCTTTGACTGCGTGATCTGTGTTGATGCTGCCACATTGGATCAGCTCGGAAAGACTGGGGAATGCATCAAGGATCGCAAGCTGATGATCAACATCGATCATCATCCCTCCAACAACCGCTTTGGTGACATCGCGTGGATCTCATCTCGATCACCATCAACGGGTGAAATGATTTACCGCATGATGAAAGAGGCAGGGTGGCATATCACGCCGCGTATTGCAGACTGTCTCTTCACCGCGATGTCCACGGACACAGGCAGTTTTCAGCATTCCAATACTCAACCAGAAACCTTTCAGGCCGCTGGTGAAATGGTGGAAAAGGGAGCAGACATCGCTCGGATCAGTGACGAGGTCTATCAGTCCTATCCGTTGTCTCGCGTGCGATTGCTGAAGCACGTCTACAATCACTTTCATCTCATTGAGGAAAATCAGATCGGCTACTTTTGGTTGAAGCTTGGTGATTTCGCCAGAACCGGGTCTGACCCAACCGAAGTCGAAGGCCTGATTGATCACATTCGAAACATCGAGGACGTGGTCATTGCCTGCATGTTTGAGGAATTGGAACCAAACGTGATCCGCCTCTCATTGAGATCAAAAAGCAAACAGATCAATGTGGCTGAAGTTGCCAAACAGTTTGGAGGTGGCGGCCATAATGCTTTGGCAGGTGCCAGAATTACAGGGAAGCCGATGACCGTTCAGCGTAAGGTCATTACAGCGCTTAAAAAGTCACTCAAGGCAGCTGAGAAAAAGAATTAGTAAATGCAGAATTTTGGACCATCTGATGGCCTTCTGCTGGTAGATAAACCAGCGGGCCCCACTTCACACGACATTATTGATGCCATCCGGTGGCAGTTTGGATTCAAGAAGGTAGGACACTGCGGCACCCTTGATCCTGCGGCTACGGGGCTTTTGCTCGTGGTGATAGGCAAGGCCACCCGGCTGTCAGAGAGACTACTTTCAGAAGACAAGGTGTATGAGGGAATCATTCGCCTGGGCAAGGTTACCGATTCCTACGATGCCGCCGGCGAAGTCGTTGAGAGCAAGCCACTGCCAGAGGATCTTTCATTGGAGCTGTTGCAGGAAAAGGCGGACGAATTTCTAGGAGACAACATGCAGGAGCCTCCCATGGTTTCCGCTGTGAAACAGGGTGGTGTGCCTCTCTACAAACTCGCTCGCAAAGGTGTGAAAGTAGAGCGCAAGGCCCGGTTGGTTCACGTTTATGAATTTCCGATTGTAGCTCACAAAAATGACCAGGCATGGTTTCGCGTGCGTTGCACCAAGGGGGGATATGTTCGCAGCCTTGCTCATGAGCTTGGAGCCAAGCTGGGATGTGGTGCTCACTTGGAGCGTCTTCATAGAACGGCCTCCGGTAGTTTCAAATGCAGTGATGCTCTCACCCTAGAAGATGTTCTTCGACTGGATCGCAAGGGCTTGGAAGATCGTATCCTATCCATCCAGAAATTGGCGGGAATCCTGGGGCCCCAACTGACAACCAGCCGATAAGACCGACCATGGAGGTGTTTCAGAATCCATCCGAACTGAAAGGAAAGGCAGGGAGATTCTGTGTCGCCATCGGATTCTTTGATGGAGTGCACCTCGGGCATCAGCAGATCCTGCATCAAACCATTGCAGATGCTGAAGTCCACGGAGCAGCTTCACTGGTGGTCACCTTCGATCGCCATCCCGCAACAGTTGTCGCACCCGAGCGCGCACCGCGTTTGATCTATCCCAAGTGGAAGCGAACCAGTGTCATTCGAGGGGAGGGAGTAGATTACCTGCTTGAGATTCCGTTCGATAAGGAATTCAGCCAGAAGACTGGAGAGGAGTTCATTTCTTATCTTCAGACAGGACTTGGGAACCTGAACAGCATTTGTGTCGGGGGATTGTTCTCTTTTGGAAAAGACCGCTCAGGCAACGTTTCACTGCTGAAGGACCTGGGGCAACGAGATGGATTTATTGTCCATGGTTTGTCTGCAGTGGCGCTTGATGGTGAATCCGTGAGCAGCACACGGATTCGAGGAGTCATTGAGCAGGGAGAGTTTGATGCTGCCTCTCAGATGCTTGGCCGTGGTTACTCCTTATGTGGCGAGGTTATCAAAGGCGATCAGGTAGGGAGGCAACTTGGGTTTCCAACCGCCAACCTCTCCATCGAAGGGATGAGAACGCCACCACATGGAGTCTATGCGGTGAGAGTGAAGGTTGAAGGCGAGACACACTGCGCCGTCTTCAATCTGGGGATGCGTCCTACGCTGCAATCACCAACACCATCTCTGCATGCTGAAGCTCATCTACTGGACTTTGAAGGGGATCTCTATGGCAAGAGAATCGAAGTGTCGTTCCTTGAGAAATTGAGGGAAGAAATGAGGTTCTCTGGGCTCGATGAATTGAAGCAGCAGATTGGTCAGGATATCGAACAGGCCAGGACACTGTTTTGATTGGAGAAAAATGAAGGAGAAGAAAATGGTCGGGACGACTGGATTCGAACCAGCGACCTCTAGTACCCCATACTAGCGCTCTACCAGGCTAAGCTACGTCCCGAACTTCAAACCCAATGGGTGAAGGCCGCAAAAGATACGAAAATCGTTTCCCATTTCAAGCCGATAGATTCAAGAACAGCCCCGATCCGTAATAGCTGAACTGTCGTTCGGTATCATCAAGAAGGGAGACACGGGGCCGGTAAGGGACAGTGAACTATTCCTCCTTATCCAATCTGCGATCCCTGACGGCTTCTCTGTTCTCTTCCGTCATGGTTGCTTCGATGGTGCGGGGCGAAGACCTATCCTCGTTTTCGACACTCAAGCTCACAGTCCAATCTGGTGAATGCCCTAGCGATGCCAGCAACTCGACAAGGTCTTCTTCGAAGCGCATGCGTGCGCGCTCATCATGAAGATTGCGTGCGGATTCCATCAGCGACTCCATCCGAATGCCCTCAAGTGCAGTTAGTCGCACCCAATCACCGTTCACCTCGATCAGTGGTTGATCAGAATCGCCTTCCCATCGCACGGCGGAGAATGGAGCAAGCTTTGCACTGACCGATGTTTTGTTCAGCTTGGTGATGTCAGAGTGAGGAGCCACACGTTCCAACAACCATCTACCGATTGCTTCCTTCTCAGCATCTCCACAATTCACGATGACAGCCACGCCCACTCGACCCTCTGGCGAAAAGCCGATCCATGCACTTGTGTTGATGCGGCCACCATTCTTCTCGATCACTCTTCCAATGGACGGCAGCTCCTCCATGCTCCAGCCCAGAGCAGTCCCCGAAGGCGTGCCATCATTCAGCATCACTTCAGTATGAAGATTGGTAAGAACTGATCTTGGAAACACTGTTTCGTTCTCATCGCCTGGGATCTGAGCCAATAGATAACTGGAAAGCTCCGATACCGAAGTGATCAAGCCGCCCGAGCCCTCCATACGATTAGCGAAAGAATGAGCACTTCGTTCCCTTGGCGCAGTGCGACCATAGCCCGTTGCCATAAGGTCGCTGTGCTCCTCAGCCACGTTGATACCACTGGTGTTCATGGAAAGCGGCTTCAGGATCTTCTCCTTGAGTAGGTCATCAAAAGAAGCACCAGCCGCAATCGATAGAACATGCCCCAATAGCCCAAAGCCGAGATTGGAATAGTCCTCATCAGTGCCGGGTGGAAACTGTAGCTCCACATCCACCAATTGATCATAGAGCATCTCTGGATCCAGATCATATCGCCCCTTGGTCTTCTGCACATCGCTGCGATTGGAGCGAGGCAGGCCGGATGTGTGGGATGCCAACTGGCGTAGAGTGATCGTGGCTCCCGTTGCTGCGTCGGTCGTTAGTTGAAAGCTGTCAGGCAGGTAATCGATTGCTGGCTTATCCAGATCGATGGTGCCTTCCTGATGAAGAACGGCTGCGAGTGTGGCTGTAAATGCCTTGGTGACCGATGCCACATGCCAGAGCGTGTCAGGTGTAGCCTTTGTGAGGGCCTCACTGTCAGCATGGCCGAGCGCATTTTGATAAAGCACCTTTCCATTGCCCACGATCGACACCATCAATGCTGGATAGTCACCAGCCTTGCGGACGCTTTCCAGATAGGCGTCCAGTTGCGCTTTTTCCTGTACATCAAATGATCCCAACTGATCAAAGGCAGGTGCTGGAATGAAAGGCTGTCCCGTCCTTTCTGTAGGTCGTGCCACCGAGAAAGCGAGATACCCGGCGATCATCGCAGACACGGCAACCAGCATAGCCCTCGCAATGCGGTGAAACACAGGGACCTCCTTGATGGTTGCCTTGTGATCGAGTTCTGCCAGTTCACGGATGACATTCTCGCGCTCCGTCCGCGCTCCTTTGACGCCGAGTCCGCCAGCGAAGTAGCCAAGCAGTCCCAGCAGCACCAGATTGAAAAGGATAAGCCCATGAAGCTCCTTCAGGCCCGTGCGATCATTGAGATAACTCTGGTAATAAAAGAGGCAAAGACCAGCAATGATCGGAAGGTAGTAGTCCCAGATCGAACTCCATCGGGAGAACCGAATCTGATGATCCAGCTTGTCATACTTCTTGAGCAGTTCGTCCTTCAGTGATTCGCCATAATGTTCCCGTTCGCTCCTTCGCCTGAGATGGTTCTTCCACGGATGAAATCCCGCAGCCGCCAGAATCAATCCACCTCCCAAATACAATGGCCACACGATATCCTGATGAAGCGATGGCTTCACAATGATCACCAGGCAGGAAATCAGAACGGCTGCTACAAAGATATCCGAGATAAGAAGCGCCCGCTCCATATGTCGACGCTCAGTCTTTAACAGATCATGCAGCTGCGCTGGTTCCAGCTTGTCCTTGTCAGACTTGCCCTGGCACTTCCATGCGGATTTGAGTTCATCAAAGTTCATTGGCCTTCTCCCTTGTTGCAGAGTTCCATCAGCTTCTTCTTTTCCCGGCTGATACGGACCCCCACATTGCTTTCGCTGATACCGATGATTTCGCCGATCTCTGAGTATTGGAGGTCATCGAGAAAGAGCAGCAGGATATATCGATCATGAGGCTCCAGTTGATGAAGCGCCTCGTAGAGCAGTGTGAGTTGTTCGCTTTCTTGGTCCTTGGCCTGTTGCCAATAGGCATCCATCGCCACCAGCTTCTCGACCCGGACCCGACGCCGCTTTTCACCCCTTACCCACGTCATGGCCGTGTTCAAAGCCACGCGATAGATCCATGTGGAAGGTTTGCATTGTTCCGCAAACTGATCCATCGACTGCCAGAGCTGGATCAGGATCTCCTGCAGCAGGTCCTCCTGATCCCCCTGAGCGATAGCAAACGACCGGGTCACCTTGAGAAGAATGCCCCGATGCTCATCCTGCCACTGCAGAAAAGTCCGTTGATGTGAGTCCTGCGCCATTCAAGAGAGTAGTCGCCGCCGCACAGGATGATCCTTACAAACAATTTTCACAGCCCCGAAATCAGCTAGGAGCCCGGATGCCCACATCCGGAAGGGAGATCGACTAGACCTATCACCCCAGAAGAAGACCTCTCACTGAGCCACTGAGATGCACGGAGATGAAAGAGGAGAGCGGATGCCTACATCCGCTCGAATGATAAGCACGTCCCGTCGCAAAAAAGGAGAACCTCTCACTGAGCCACTGAGTTGCACGGGGAATAGAAAGGAGTCCGGATGCCCACATCCGGAAGGGGCGATCTCTCCAACGCCACGGCGGGGCAGGCGTAGAGCCACAGCGACGCGGAGAAGAGGAATCTCCGCCCAAACTTCAAGCTGGGCTATTGTTGTATCAGTCCTACAGGGCCTTTTGGCTTTGGGGTGTTGTGATTGTGAGGTGACGCAAGGATTGACGGATGCGGAGGGAACGTTGGATGGTCTGGGCTTCATCCATTGGGGCAGGCGAATCAGGTTGCTTGCGGGATGGTGTCATTATGTCTGATCAAAACGCTTTTCCAGCCAACTCTCTCTACATCGAAGTCACAGGCTCAGGTCTCCCGGAAGTGGATGGCCTCTTTGTTCCTTCCACTGCGCCGCCTGCAAAGTCTGAATCTGGCATGCTTTCCAGTCTTGGGTATTGGAATGGTCGCATGGCATGGGATCGGGCGGATGGTAAGTCGAAACGTAGTCCGGCGTTATCCTACTCAAACACATACAAGGCATGGCGGATCTGTCGCTTGGACGGGCATCTGGCGTATGAGCTGACCTGTGATGATGAGCTGCCGCCGACGGACCGGGAGTGGAATGTCTATAAGAAGGGTGTGGCTCCAGCGCCGAAAGTGGAGTTGCATCATTTCGATCCGCGGAAACCGTGTCCGAAGCCGAATGTGGTCTTTGTATTGGGCGGACCAGGCACTGGCAAGGGGACGATGTGTGAATTGGCGGAGGCGCAGTTGGGTTGGATTCATCTGTCGACGGGTGAGCTTTGTCGCGAGGAATGTGAACGCGGTGGGGAGAAGGCGGATATCATCGAGGCGGAACTGGCCAAGGGGAAACTGGCCCCTGATGACATCATGGTGGAGTTGCTAAAGGAGGCAATGGACAAGGCCATGCGTGCGACGGGTAAGACGAATTTCCTACTGGATGGTTTTCCACGGTGTATGGGGAATCTGGATGGGTGGTATGAGATCTATGGCAAGGACGCGGAGCTGCCGAGGATGTTGTTCTTTGACTGTCCGTTTGAGGTTCTGGAGCAGCGCATCCTTGGGCGTGCGAAGTTCACTGGCAGGAAGGATGACAACGTGGAGTATATCAAGCTGCGGTATGATACCTTTCGTGAAGTGACGATCCCAACGGTTGAGTTCTTTCGTGAAAAGGGACTCTGTGTGGATATCGATACAAGCCGTGGACGGAAGGATGTGTATGATGATGTGGTGAAGAATCTGTTGGCGGATACAGATCCGGCACTGGCGGCCAATCCTCTTACTGAAAAGTCAGAGATGCTTCTGGGGCTTCGGCCTTTTCCCAAGCGAGAGAAGGCCTGATCAAGGGATTGTGAGTCTGGTTGATTTCGACAAGTATCTGGTCATGAACCGCCACTTTTCAGCTTTCGCGACCTGTTGCTTGTTGGTGTTTTTCTGTGTGGCCGCAGGAACATCTAGTGCCGCTGAGCGTAAAACCAATTTCCTTGTGATCATGGCGGACGATCTGGGGTTCTCAGATCTGGGGTGTTATGGAGGTGAGATCAAAACGCCTAATCTTGATGCTTTGGCGGAGAAGGGCCTGCGGTTCACTCAGTTCTACAACACATCAAGGTGTTGGCCTACGCGTGCTGCATTGATGACGGGATTCTATCCTCAGCAGATTCGTAAGGATGGAATGCCTGGAGCGCCTCGGGATTTTGGCGGGCGGGGGAAACGTCCTGAATGGGCGCAGACGATTGCTGAGTATCTGCGTCCTGCTGGTTACCGGACGTATCATTCAGGGAAGTGGCATATTGACGGGGATCCGCTGAAGAATGGATTCGATCGCTCTGACCAGACGAGTCGCGGTTCAGGTTTCTTTGATTCTTTGAAGCGTAAGGATCGTGATCCGAAATACTATCGAACCACAGCCACGGCGCAGCATGCGATCGATTGTTTGAAGGAACATGCAGACAAGTTTTCGGACAAGGCCTTCTTCCAGTATGTGGCGTTTCATGCACCACACTTTCCACTCCACGCGTTGCCTGAGGATATTGCTCGGTATAACGATCGGTATCTGACGGGCTGGGATATTCTGAGAAAGGAACGGCATCAACGTCAGAAGGAGATGGGGATGGATGTTGGGGAACTCTCTGAGCTGGAGCCATGTCTCGGGCCTCCCTATGACTTTCCTGATTCGATAAGTAAGCTGGGCGATGGCGAGATCACACGGCCTTTGCCATGGAAGAATCTAACCGATGCTCAGAAACCGTTTCAGGCTGAGAAGATGGCCATTCATGCGGCGATGATTGATCGGATGGATCAGGAGATAGGAAGGATCCTCAGTGAGCTCGAGAAGATGGATGTGCTTGAGGATACCTTTATCTGTTTTCTGTCGGACAATGGAGCCAGTGCAGAAATCATGGTGCGTGGCGATGGACATGACCCAACTGCGCCCATGGGATCGGCAGCGACATATCTTTGTCTAGGTCCGGGCTTTTCGAGTGCGGCGAATACTCCATTTCGCAGGCATAAGACATGGGTGCATGAAGGCGGTGTTTCGACGCCCTTCATTGTCCACTGGCCCAAGGGCATCAAGGCGCGGAATGAATTTCGATCCACGGTGGGGCATGTCATTGATCTGGCTCCAACGATCATGGACATCGCAGGTGTGAAGCGCGATGTGTCCGATGGTCCAGCGATGTCTGGCAGGAGCCTCAGATGGGCGTTGATGAAAGAGGGAGCAACGGTGCATGAGGAACTATGGTTTTACCATCAGGGCAGTCGTGCATTGAGGCAGGGTGATTGGAAGATTATTCATTCGGTGGGAACGCGTCCGTATCCATGGAGACCATCACCGGATGAGGCGACCGCGAAGGTGGACTGGGCGCTTTATGATCTGAACCGTGATCGCGCAGAGGAAAACGATCTTTCGAAGAAGCATCCCAAACGAGTGAAGGACATGGTTGCGCGTTGGACCGAGCTGAGTAAGCAGTTCTTTGATGAGGCCATGGGCCGGAGTCGTTAATCTGGAGTCATTATTTGATGAAAACCTTATTTGCATCTATTGGGCTGTGCCTTGGTTGTTGCGCATTAGCGGAAACGGAGAAGAAGCCAACACCTGCCGTGCCTACCTTTGTCGATGGTGAGACCCAGATTGTTGAGGGCTTCAAGGATCCAGAGAAATGGATTCGTCACGATCTGTGGGTGGAGACGGAGTTTGATAGTGATGCAGATGGGAAACTGGATCGAATGCATGTGGGCGTGACTCGCCCGAAGCAGACGGAGAGTGAGGGACTGAAGCTACCGGTGATCATGGTCTCCAGTCCCTACTTCGGAGGAAAGGCGTCGAAGTCGCGGGATTACTTTTGGAATGTGCGTCATGAACTGGGGGACGTGCCTGAGCCAAGGAAGCATTTTCCATTGATCGTTAGAACGGGTGAACGGCCGGTGATATCCAATTCGCTCATAAAGGAATGGGTGCCGCATGGATACATCCTCGTGCACGCAGCGTCTCCGGGATCTGAGCTGTCGGAGGGTTGTCCATCCATGGGGCTGGATAACGAATCACTGGCGCCGAAGGCCGTGGTTGATTGGCTGAATGGCCGGGCTCCGGGATTTACATCTCTGGAGGGTAATGAGCGTGTCGAAGCGTATTGGACGACAGGGAAGGTGGGAATGACGGGTGTCTCTCATCCGGGGACCTTTGCGCTTGCTGCTGCTTCGACCGGTGTGGATGGATTGGAAGTGGTCATCCCCGTCGCCGCCAATACGTCGCCGTATCATTACTACCGTTCAAATGGATTGGTCCGGCATCCTTTGGGCTATCTGGGTGAGGACATTGATTACATGTATGACATCATCCATAGCGGTAACGATGTGAGGAGGGAATGGTGTGACGCGACGATGAGAGATGATGAAATGGCGAAGGGGATGGATCGAATCACTGGTGACTACAATGAGTTCTGGAGAAAGCGTGATTATCTTCATGACCTTGCACCTGTGAAGGCGGCTGTCTTGATGGGGCATGGTTTGAACGACTGGAACGTAATGCCTGAGCATGGCAATCGCATTTATCAGGCCTTGAAGGGGCGTTCTCAGAATACGCAGCTGTTTCTTCATCAGGGTGGTCATGGTGGCTATCCGCCCAAGAAGATGATGAATCGATGGTTCGCCCAGTACCTGCATGGTCAGAAGAACGAAGTGGAGAAGGGGCCGCGAGCGTGGATTGTGAGAGAGGATGCAGATCGCTCTGAGCCTACTGCCTACGATGATTTTCCAAATCCTGCTTCAGCACCGGTCACGTTTCATTTGAAGAAAGGTGCTCCGAATCATGGTGAACTTTTGCTTGGGAAACCATCGAAGCAGGGACGCGAAACAGTGGTGGATAATTTCTCATTCAGTGGTGCTGCCTTGGCTCAGGCCGAATGGACGGAACATCGATTGATGTATGTCACGCCCGAGCTGACGAAACCTCTTCATATCTCAGGGATGCCCAATATCACCGTCCGCATGGCGAGTAGTAAACCCGCAGTGAATCTTTCGGTCTGGGTGGTGTCCATGCCATGGGAGGAAAAGAAGAAGGACGGCAAAATCACCGATAACATTATCACCAGAGGATGGTCCGATCCTCAGAATCGACATTCGATTACGGAGAGTGAGCCCCTTGTGCCGGGAGAGTTTGTGGATGTGACCTTTGATCTGCAGCCCGACGATCAGATCATCCCTGCAGGTCAGAAGATAGGCGTGATGATCTTTTCCAGCGACAAGGACTACACCCTTTGGCCTGATCCCGGAACACGGCTGACGGTCGATCTGGATCCAACCTCCGTCACTTTCCCAATCGTGGGTGGTGAGAAGGCTGTGAGCGAGGCGTTCATCGAGGACTAGTGGACTTTTGAAGAGTGAGTCAGTTGATTGATTTTCGTTCTCGATATTTGAAAGGAAGAGGATTCAACTCAGCACCGTGAGCCCAAACCCAGCAGACCAGAATGATAATGGAAGCCGAACCTCCACGGGTGGCAAGACGGCATTCATCTGGATCGCGATGGTGGGACTGGTGATTGCAGCCATTTTCTTAAGACCAGAGGATGAGGTGGTCGAGGAAGTTGCACCGCCGCCGGCTGAGGTGACACCGGACGAACTGATCCGATCCAACGGAGTGATGTATTGGAAGGGAACCAGCGACCCGTTTGATGGATTGCTTGTTGAGCGTTACCCGGAATCCGATGGATTGAAGTCGCGGACGACCTTCATGGCGGGCTTGATGCATGATGTGTCAGAAGGATTTTTTACCAACAGTCAGATCCAGGTGAGGGAGTTCTTTACGAATGGAGTGTCTCACGGCATTCGCACGAAGTGGAGAAGTGACGGCACATTGCTTTCGGAAGGCACGATTGTAGCCGGTGAGTTTCATGGGGCGTTCAGGAAGTTTTATACGAATGGGAATGTATCTCATTCACGGCCAGGGATTCTGATCGTTCGCCCCCTTCATCAGATCGAAGCACCGATTATTCTACCCGGTGGAATCATGAGATTGCGTTTTGGTGATCGATTGGGGCTGGAGTTGGAGAGTGCAGATCTTGTCCGATATCAGCTGCAAAAATCGGAGGATCTCATTCACTGGTCTGATGCCGCAGGAGCTAGTCGGTTAATCGGGGGCTCTATCGAGATTGATACCGTTCTTCCTGAGAATAAGGGAGAACAGTTCTTCCGGGTCGTTGAAAGATGACTAAAGAACTTCTGAAGTAGGTTGTCTTAGAGGCCCTTAGTTTTTGGGAACTCTTGGAAAGAACTTTCCTATCCGTTTCCATTTGATGTAATTGAGCAACCGGACGCTAATTTCGTTCTGGAATGTTCGATGATTTTGGAACTAGGCGCATGGCAGACGTTGGGCACTCTTATGACTGATGCACAAGGCAATGTGCGCGCCATGGACATGGATGCGGGCTTGAATTCGCATCGCTTCTACCGGATCAGGAAAAGTCAGACGCCCTAAACTCCTGAGGATTAGACTTTCAGGTCTTCAGGAGCTACGAGAAAGCCTTCGAATTTATTGGGATCAGCATCCAAGAGCGCATCCATCTGGATGAACAGCTTGAAAAGGAACAAGGGGCAGAGACGTGAAATCAACCCAATCCCGGGATTCACAGAGTAGGGTGACCAAGAACGGCCTTACTCTGACTTCACTCTCTTTATCTTACCTCCGAGTTTGGCCAGCTTCTTTTCGATGCCTTCATAACCGCGATCGATGTGGTAGATGCGGTTGACGAGGGTAGTGCCACTGGCGACGAGTCCGGCGATGACAAGGGCTGCTGATGCACGGAGATCGCTGGCCATGATTTCTGCGCCGCTGAGTGAAGACACTCCGTGGACGATTGCACTGGGACCTTCGATGGAGATGTTGGCTCCTAGTCTTGCGAGCTCAGCAGCGTGTGTAAAACGTGCTTCAAAGATGCGCTCTGTGATGATGCTGATGCCGGGAGTGATGCACATGAGTGTCATCATCTGTGCTTGGACATCAGTCGGAAATCCGGAGTAGGGCTGCGTGGTGATATCCACGGGATGCAGCTTGCGCTTGCGACGCGCGATGATGTCAGGACCGTCGCGTTCGATAATGCCACCTGCTTCGCGTAGTTTATCAATGACTGCCTGGAGGTGCTCGGTGCGTGCGCCTTTGATGGTGACGTGCCCATCAGTGGCAGCGGCCGCGATCATGAATGTGGCTGCTTCAATACGATCCGGAATGACTTCATGCTCAACACCATGGAGTTCTTTGACTCCGTGAATGGTGATGGTGGGACTCCCGGCCCCATGGATGTCTGCACCCATGGCGATGAGGAAGTTGGCCAGATCAATGATCTCAGGCTCGCACGCTGCAGAATCTATGATGGTGGTCCCTGGCGCGAGTGTGGCGGCCATCATGATATTGGCAGTGCCGAGAACGGTGGGGCCGCTGCGACCGCCCAGAAAGACTTCGCTTCCCTTGAGTTTGGGCGCCTCGCAATGGACGTAGCCACCTTCGATCTCTGTCTTCACACCAAGAGCACGTAGGCCCTTCAAATGCAGGTCAATGGGGCGTGTCCCTATGACACAACCTCCGGGCATGGAGACGGATGCCTTTCTCAGGCGGGAAAGCAACGGGCCAAGGATACAGATGGATCCGCGCATCTTGCGGATCAACTCGTAGTCGCCAAATCCTGTAATCTTCTTGGCATGAATGGTGACGGTGTTGCCGTCGACGGTGACCTTGGCACCGAGAGATTCGAGGATCTCAGCCATGAACTTGATGTCACTCAGCTTGGGGACGTTGCGAATGATGCATTTCTCTGGTGTGAGCAATGCGGCAGCCATGAGGGGGAGGACTGCGTTCTTTGCGCCGCTGATCTGGACATTCCCTTTGAGTGGGGTGCCACCTTTGATTTCAAAACTGAACATGTGCTAAGGCTTGGAAAAGACAATTGGAACTGTGCGAGCGGGTATCATCCGTTGATGGAAGGGGCGCTGGCAATCACGAACCGGTCGCGGTCCGTGAAATCCTTGCTTAATCGCACGTCTTTCCAGCCATGTTCTTCAAAAAGGCTCTGAATGGCGGGTCCTTGGCCGTCTCCGTACTCAGCCATGAGACATCCTTCGCTGGTGAGACTGCCAGCCGCGTGACTTGCAAGGTGGCGATAGAAGTCCAATCCATCTGGACCGCCGTCCAAAGCAAGGCGCGGATCGTGATCACGAACTTCGGGATCAAGCGTCTCGATGTCTGCAGCAGGTATGTAAGGCGGATTGGTGACCAGGAGATCGAATCCCTTTTGCTCAGAAAGGAGTTCCAAAGCATCGCCATGAATCAGCTGGATGCGGCTTCCGAGGTCGTGGTGATCTACATTCCGTTGGGCGACTTCCAGTGCCTCGGAGGAGACATCAATGCTGACAGCTTGAGTGTCAGCTGTCTTGTGGACGATTGAAATAGGGAGGCACCCTGAGCCTGTACCAATCTCGAGTATCTTGAGGCCTTTGGACTGTTCGAGGTGGCGAATCGCCAGTTCAGCCAGGGATTCTGTTTCAGGGCGGGGAATGAGAACGCTTTTCGAGACTTCGATCTCTAGCCCACAGAATTCAGTGCTTCCAATGATGTGTTGCAGGGGCTCGCGATTGCCTCGGCGCTTGATGGCTTGGCGTAATTCATCGGTTTGTGTCTCGGTGAGTTCGCGTTCGAAATCCATATAGAGCTGCAAGCGCGGTGTCTTGAGTATGTGCTCAAGTAGTAGCTCTACATTCAGTCTGGCTGAATCGACGCCTTTCTCCTCCAGGAACGACGCTCCTTTCTTGATGGCTTCAAGTAGCTTCAAATATCAGATGGGTAACGAATCAAGACTGATGACACCTGCTCGTCTCAGTCCTTCAGCGATCAATACCAGAACGCCCACGACCAACATGCCTTTCAATGCCCATTTGCTGAGCTTGAGAAAGATCTGTCCGATGAACCAGATCGCGATCAGGCCGACACCGAGGTAGACCAGAGGTGAGATCTCTGAGAAGTCCATTCGTCTTTACTCGCTGATTGGTTTCATGGTCATCGGGTCGCGCAGGGGCAGGTGATGCACGTCTCCTTTGACCAAATCCGTCAACTTTACGTCGTGATCGGGATGCCCCTTTTGAATCTCTTCTGTATTGCCAATCACCAGTATGACGATGCGGTCTGGTGTCAGGTATTTCTTGGCTACACGCTGCACTTCCTTGATGTCCACCGCATCAATCTTGTCGCGAAAGGTCTTCCAGTAGGTTGGGTTCTTTGCGTAGCGCCCGGTGAATTCATCACTCGCGAAGGTGCTGGCGATACTGGACTTGGTGGCAAAGGTTTGAGGAAAGGTGTCGATGAATGAACGCTTGGCGACGTTCAGCTCTTCTTTGGTAACCTGCTCTTCACGGATGCGCTTGATTTCTTCGAGCACGATGGAGGAGGCGTAGGAAACCGTCCGTGACTTGGACTGGAATCCAGCCATGAAGATGGAAGGGAAGTAGGTTCCGCCGGGAAAGTGAGATCCGGCAGAGTAGGCCAAACCTTCGTCTGAACGAACGCGGTTCATGATGCGAGAGGTGAATCCGCCGCCACCAAGGATGTCATTCATGACACGGATGGCGAAGAAGTCTGGGTTGTCCTGTTGGACACCGGGAAGGAGGATGTTTACGCGGCCTTGATTGACTTCTTTGTTCACCATGTAGAGACCGGCATCGGCAAACTTGATGTCATCAGGAATGGCAGGAGGGGTGTTCTTGGGAAGCGGCCAGTTTGTGAATAGCTTCTCAAGCGACTTCTTCATTTCTGCTTTCTTGAAATCGCCATTTACTGCAATGATGAAGTTGGAAGGATGAAACCACTTCTTGTGGAAAGCCTGCAGATCATCGCGGGTGATTGAGTTGACAGATTCCTCAGTGCTATAGCGATTGGACCAGAAGTGTTCGCCCCGAATCAAAAAGCCGCGTTCACGAGGCTCAATGCTGCGAGTATCGTCGTTACGTTGCTTCATGGATTGCAGAGTCTGTGACTTGAGCAAATCAATGCGATCCTGTTGGAAACGAGGCTGTGTGAGGATCTGTCGAAGCAGGGAAAGTCCTTCTTCGGTATCCTTGGACAGTAGATTCAGATTTACGGTGCCATTGTAATCGCCAATGGATGAACTGGCCTGTGCTGCAAGGAATGCGGTGTGTTCTTCAAAGGTTTCGGCATCTCGATCTGCCACGCCACCTTGTGTGAGGAGTCGTCCGGTGAGGGAAGCCAGTCCTGCCTTGTCCTCGGGCTCTAAATAGGTGCCAGTGCGGATCATGACGCGGAAGTTGATCAGCGGAAGCTCATTGTCCTGCACCAGATAGGCGACCGGACCAGATTTGAGTTCCACTCTGTAGTCAGCAGGCGTGGGGGGCTCATAGACCAGTGGTTTGACCGGGAGTTTCTCTGGGCGGTCTGGAATCTCAGAAGACCAGGCACTGGCTCCGAGGGAGAGAACTAGAAGAATGGAAAGTGCGTTTCTCATGTTGTTCAGGGCTGGTGATTAGTTGTTGGACTTCAGTTCCTCGATACGTTTTTGGATGAGCGATTTGTAGATCTTCATCATCTGCTTGTCCTCCTCGCCTGCGTTGGCGGGCGGTTTCGCGAATTGAGCCAATGTCTTTTGCAGATTCTCGATGCTGGTCTCAGCCTTGAGCTTGCTGGAGATCATGCGGACGACTGATTTCTGTTCGGCACTCAAACCAGCAAGTGCAGGATCTTCTTCTTTGGCTCCGGCCTTGCGGGTGTAGGTGGCGACAGCGCGTGTTTCCTTGGTGAAGTATTTCTTCACGACTCGTTGGATATCTTCAGAAGTGACAGCCTGATAGCGGGATCCTCCATCATTGATCTCGTTCCAGTCGCCCAATCCCTCGTAGAAGATGAGCTGGATCATGATAGAGAAGTTGTTGGCAAGTTTCCGATATTCGTAGGCGGCGAAGTTGTTTTTCACCTTCTGGATTTCGCGATCAGGAACGAGTTCTTCCTTAAGCTTCTCCAGCTCTTCGTAGATGGCTTCCTCCAATTGCGCTGGAGTCACATCTCCCTTGGCCTCAGCCTTGATGTTGAAAGCGCCGGCCCATTTGCGTTGGTCCTGACGCGCGGATGCAGAGGTGGCCAATTGCTTTTCAATCACCAAGCTCTTGTAGAGACGACCAGTGCGGCTGGAGAGCACTTCAGCCAATACTTCCAATGGATAAGAATCTGGATGACGGAAAGGAACGGAATGCCAAAGGATGCTTACCTGAGGGTTGGCCTCCACTTCGGCGTTCATACGCTTCTCGATCTTCTGTTCCAATTCGAGCGTGATCACATCAGGGGCGTCCTGTTTGCCTTTGGCAATACGACCGAAATATTTTTCAGCCATGGACTCAGCATCCTTGGGATCAAAGTCACCTACGAGAACGAGTGTGATGTTCTGTGGTGCGTAGAACTTTCCATAGAACTCATCTGCCTGCGCCTTGCTGATGGCAGGGATGTCTGATGGCCAACCGATGACGGGCCAGTTGTAGGGATGAGAGACCCAGAACATGGATTCGAACTGTTCCTCATATTGACCCAAGGGCGTGGCTTCGGTGCGCATGCGGCGTTCTTCGAAGACGACATCTCGCTCGGCATAGAACTCACGAAAGACGGGGCGGTAGAGTCGCTCACTCTCCATCCACATCCAGAACTCCAGTCGGTTGGATGGCACAGTGATGAAATACCCGGTGAGGTCCGACGTGGTGAAGGCATTCATTCCAGATGCGCCGGCGGCGGTGTAGACCTTGTCGAATTCGTTCTTAACCAAGATCTCACGCTGTTGTTCGATCAGTTTCTTGAACTCGGCTTCCAGTTCCTTGTAGCGAGGCGTGGCATTTTCAGGATTGCGCAGGTCATCGATCTTACCCTCGCGCCAAAGCTGTCGCATGCCAGCCTCTTCCTGGCGCATCAGATCCCGGACGCGCTCCTGCTCGGCGATGATCTTCTGATCCTTTTCGTAGTCTTTGGTTCCCAGCGTAGGCGTGCCTTTGAACATCATGTGCTCAAATAGATGGGCGATTCCTGTGATACCTGGGCGTTCATTTGAACTACCCACCTTGGCCACCCAACCACCGGAGATGGAAGGTTCGCCCTTGCGCTGAAGCATCAGGAGCGTCATGCCATTGGATAGCTCCTTTTCGACGACGGGGACTTGTTGGGCCTGAGTGTTCAGGCCGGTCGCCAGAAGGGCAGCGATACAGAAGATTGAAAATCGTTTCATCATGTCAGATCTGAAAGTTGAGATCAGGAACTCGAAATGGTTTGGAGAGACTAGGAACCGAATATGTTCAAGGCAAATGGGAACGGTGGCAAAATGTCTAATGTCGAAAGACCCAAATACCCCAGCTGGTATGTGGGGATTACCTCAATTCTTCTAGTAGAACTTTCGTTGTTTCGGCCAGTCCAATGAGATGCCTTGTCTTTGATTCCATTCATATTCCCGCTGGTTGAGTGTTTTGGTATTTCCTCATTCCTGCACCTCCACGCAGGCCACGTCTCCTTTGGCATTTCTTAGATAGATCTTTCCGTGGGCCAGTGAGGGTGGTGTCCAGCAGCGGCCTCCGAGGATCTGTTGGCGATGGAGTATCTTGGCTGCGTCTGGTGTGGCCTTCAAGGTGACGAGTTCGCCTCGCTCGGAAAACAGGATCAGATGTTTGTCGGCGGTTGCTATCAGTGAGCCGCAGCCGAATCCACTGCGGGCAGACATTCTCCACTTTTCAGCGCCTGTGCTGAAATCGATGCAGGCAAAGGATGATTTGGGTCCGCGGTGCGCGGTGCCGTCGAATCCGTAAAGATGCCCATCGATGAGCATGGACTGATTCATGTGATTGCTCATGGATTGATTCTCATACCGCTTGGTCAGTTTTCCGTTCTTCAATTCGAAGAGTGCACAACCACGTTGGTAGCCGGTGGAGATGAAGATTTGGTTTCCCTTGATGATGGGTGTTGTGGCGTTGGTGTCGAATGAGGTGCGCCATTCTGCTGTGTCGATGGTGGCACCATCTTTTGCATCAAGTATCACCAGTCCTGAGCTCTTGAGTGATGCGATGTAGGTCTTTCCTTCGAGAGCGAAGATTGCTGGAGATCCGTAGGCTGGTTGGTATGCCTTGCTTTGCCATTTGATTTTGCCCGTTTCTGGATTCAGGGCAAAGGTGGCACCGGCTTCGATCAGGAGAGTGGATTCATCCAGAAAGGTAGGGGAGCAGGCGAATCCCCATTCAGGAACTTTGATCTTTGCCAGCTTGGGCATGTTCTGCTTCCAGATCATTTTTCCTTTTGCGGCGTCCAAACAGAAAAGATGTCCGTGTTTACTATAGGCATAGGCTTTCCCGTTGCGGACGGTCACGGATGCTCCGGGGCCACCTTCGTAGAAACGGTCAATCAATGGAGCATCGTAGCTGTGTTGCCAGACGATGGCGCCAGTGTCCCCATCCAGGCAGTAGATGCTTTCCTTGCCGTTTGAGCCGCTTCTTCCATTGTGACCGAGAGTGAATGCAAATGGCTTCTGGACCCTGGTAACTTTTCCACGCCCGAGCACCCTTGTTTCCAGAGAAGCAATTGTCACTGAAGAGAAACCTGTTCCCACATTGGCTTTCCACAGTGTCTTGAATGGTCCCTTGGGATTGATGCTTTCGGATGAGTGGCCTGTGCTTGTAGGACCATGAAATTGAGGCCAATCAGACGCTGTGGCCGAATTTGTAAGGACAAGCAGACTGGAAAGTAGGATGGAGTGGATGGCAGGGGTCATGATGCGGCTTGAGCCAGTTGGTTTAGATCAATGGAAGATGCTTCATCATGTTCGTCCTTCTTCAATTTCTGAAGGATCGATTTCACGTGATCGCGTTCTGTTCCTTCTTTTGTCATCGGGATGATTCCTTCCAGTTCCCTCATGGATCTGAGGATGTGGGCGAGGTTGATGTCGTTCAGAGGGCGGGAGGGTGCATAGCCCATTTCGTCCTGATGATTTACTTCAGCGAGCAACCCGGCAGTGCATAGCCGACGGATCAGCCTGCTTGAGAGTCGACTGGCGATATCCAGCTGCTTGGCGATCTGTGTCGAAGTCGGAGCAATCTCTCCCTTCAGGAACGAACGTGCGATGTGTGCCATGATTCGCACTGCCACAAACTCATTCCCAATCTGGTTCACATTGTCGGCAGCGATGTTCTGTAGATAAATCTTCCTATTCTGGAATGAATAGGCGACCTGACTTCCAAACAAGAGAATCAGCCACGAGAAATAGAGCGCCAGCAGAAAGACCGGGACGAGACTGATGCTTCCGTAGATCTTGGAGTAGGTGGTGACGCGTGCGACGTAGATGACGCTCAACAGATTGTTGATCTGCCAAAGGACGCCCGCTACACCACCGCCCATAAATGCTGCCCGCCAGGTGACCAATGTGTTGGGGACGACCTTGTAGAGAATGGAAAAGCCTGTCGCAATGATGGCTAGAGGAATCAGCTTGAAGAATAGGGCGCCCAGAACAGGAAGGCTCTCGATCCATTCCTGGGTTTTCTCGAATCGGGAACCTGTCGTGATGGCGATGGCTGAGATCAGGCAGACAGGGCCAAGAGTGATGGCGGTCCAGTATCGCATGACCCGGTTCATGAAATTGCGCCCCTTCGAAACACCCCACATATCGTTGAAGGTGTTTTCAATCGTGCTCAGGAGAGAGATGGCGACAATGACAATGGAGATCGTGGCCACCATTCCCAACTGACCTGAGTCCACGTTGTGAATGAAACTCTTGATGTGATCCACTGCCATTTGCTTTCCGCCCGGAGATTCTGATTCCGTGGACTCGATCGAAACCTCAGATGGAGAGCCATCATGAATCGGCACGGTGACTGTGGCGGAGTCAGTCTTATTGGTCTGGTTGGCATGGGCTTCTTCAAGAATGGCCAATTGCGGGGCGACGGTCCCAATGAATTGGTCAATCAGTTCGTCGATTCGCTTATCGCTTTACTGCTTCAGCAGAGCTGTGGAAATGATGACCATGACTGCGAGAAGGGGAATCAGCGCGAGAATCGTCGTGTAGGCCAGGGCTGAAGCGCGGACCAAACATTTGTTCCTCATGAAGCTCTTGCCGGTCATCACACAGAAGTGGATGCATGTCCCCAGCTTGGTGGAAACCATCTCCTTTTCCTGAATGAGTTTCTTGTCATCCAGAAAGAGGCGGGACTTCTCGACCATTTTCTTGAACTTCTCTCGGTCAAATTTCGGCATGCGCCCGAGACTCTAAGCAGCCAGATGAGGTGGAAACCAGCGCATTTCCCCATAGAATTTGCTGTTGAACACGGGGATCCCGCCAGATTGGAGAGCTGAATCTGGTGAACTAATTCGGTCTGAGTGAAAACGATTCTTGCGCGGGCAGAGGAGTTATGGAAATTTGCGCGTCCTTTTAACTGAAAGATTATGGGTCATTTGAAGCTTCACATCCCCGGTCCTGTCGAGATCAGCCCCAAGGCCTTCGAGGCGTTTTGCACGCCAATGATTGGTCATCGTGGTCAGGAATTTAAGGATCTCTACGGAAAAATTCAGCCGCAGTTGCAGAAACTCCTCCACACGGAGCGACTGGTGTTTCTCAGCACCTCCTCGGCATGGGGAATCATGGAGGGGGCTCTCAGGAACCTCGTTTCCAAAAAGGTCCTATGCTGCATGAACGGTGCCTTTTCCGACAAGTGGCTGGATGTATCCCGCCGCCTCGGACTCGAAGCCGAAGGACTCAAGGTCGACTGGGGCAAGGCCATCAAGCCAGAGATGGTGGATGAAAAGCTCGCCACGGGAGAGTTCGATGTACTGACCATTGTGCACAATGAGACCTCCACCGGCGTCCTGAATCCGTTGGAAGAAATCGCCGCGCTCAAGGCAAAATACCCTGACGTCATGTTCATCGTGGATACCGTCAGTTCCATGACCGCGCTCGATATCAACTTTGATGAGCTCGGAATCGACGTGATTCTAGCCGGTACTCAGAAGGCCTTTGCGCTACCTCCAGGATTTGCAGTCTTCTCCGTATCAGAAGCAGCACTTACCAAGTCCAAGACGATAGACACACGCGGTTACTACTTTGATTTCGCGGAGTTCCAGAAAAACGCCGAGAAAGACATGACTCCTTCCACCCCGAGTATCTCACACTGCTATGCCTTGTCGCAGAAGCTGGATGAGTTCTTTGAAGAGGGATTGGAGAATCGATTTGAGCGCCACAAACGCCTCAATCACAAGACCCGTGAATGGGCCAAGAAGCATGGTTTCGAACTATTCCCTGAAGAGGGATACGAGTCCGTCAGCCTCACCTGTATCAACAATGGAGCTAATGAAGGCGGACGTGTTATCGATGTGGCCAAGCTTCAGGGATTGATGAAGGAAGAAGGCTTCATGATCGACGGCGGCTACGGAAGCATAAAGGGCAAGACATTCCGTCTGTCCAACATGGGAGACGAAACCGACGAAACCATGCAACAGCTCTATGATGCATTGGACCGTTGCATCGAGAGGCTTTAAGAGCTGATTATCAGACCTGTTTCGCAAAAGGCGGCCCTGATCTCAGGTCCGCCTTTTCTTGCATGTAGCTAGAAGAAATATTTACTGACCCTACTCAGGCTTGGTTGCCTCGACGTACATGCTTTCCAGCTTGCGATGTTCGGAATCGAGTTTTTCATCGAACTCCCGTCGGTGGACATTCTCCAATCCGCAGTGTTCGAGGAACTTCTTCATGGTGGGAAAGTCGTAGAGGAATTGATGTTCCCCATTCTGGCGGAAGAGGGAATTCAGTGCTTCTGCTGGTTCCTTGAAAAGGTTGGGCACATCCCCTTCATCCCAAACTGTCCAATACCACTTGGCAAACTCTCCGCCATCCGTCTCGCAGAAACACTTGGTGGCCCATTCGAGGTCGGGCACACCGCAACTGAACATCCCGCCAGGCTTAAGAACCCTCAGGCATTCCTTTACGAGTTGGACCGCCGAATCGGGATAGGGGACATGTTCCAGTAGATGCTCGGAGTAAATGATTTGGCAGGACTGGTCTGCGAAAGGCAGGGGTCTTCTAAGATCCAGTGTTAGATCTGGCTCAGCCTTGTCATCCAGTCTCAGATCAATGTTTACCCAACCTTGTTTTGTTTCCTTTCCACAACCCAGATTCAGCTTCAGGTCCTTCTGCGAAGCATAGTGTGAAGCGCTGCGGACTCCTTTGCGGTGTTTTGCTGCGATCTTGTATTCAGCCAGCAAATTCTTGGCGCTGCCTGTGATGGCATCATAGACAGGCTTTGAAACGGTTTTCTTCAGGAGTTGGCGAACCATGGTGGAGGGCCTTATTGCGGGTTGGTGGCTTTCTTGGAAAGTATTAATCTCAGCTGTTGTTTCTCTTTCTTGCTGAAACCTACGGCATGGATGAAAAGCAGAGCGACAAGGATTTGAATTCATGCCAGCAAAGTGATTCTAAGATAGTCTGCTTCAAGATAGGAATGAAGGAGGTATCCCGTTGCAAGAAGTGGGATGAAGGCGATGACGAAGTGGGTGATGTATTGGCGGTAGAAATCAAAGTGTGAGATCTTGAGGAGCTTTGCAAAGAAGTAGGGCTCGTTGATGGCCTTCATGAGTGCAATCTCGATCGCTGTTGCCGCTGCAACGCCTTTGATTCCGTAGTCCTGAACCAAGATGATACTTAGCACAATATTCAGAATCCCTCCGGTGAGAGCGGTTCCAGCAAGCACCTTGTGTCGAGATGTGCCCACAATTGAATTCATGGTGACGATGTGCGAATAGCCGACGATGAAGGAAGGCGTCAGGATGCACAAAATCGTGTAGGCGTCATCGAAGTCCGGACCAAGCCACCTGAGAATGAATACCTTCCCATAGAAAAGAAGGCAGAAACCGATCACGCTGCTGAGATAGATGTTGAGCTTGGAAACCGTCCTCCAGAAAGAGAGAAAATCATCGCTGTTTCCCTTGGCTTCGAGCCGGCTGAAGACAGGGGCCATGTTTCCCAGGATCGTTCCACAGATCTGGACGTAGTATTCAATGAACCGTGCTCCAATTGAGTAGACGGCCACACGTTCGATTCCGCGATAGAGCCCGATGATCAGTGCGTCCAAGCGATAGCGAAACAGCTCAGCCAGCAACATCAGGACGAGTTTCCAGCTATGGGAGAACAGTTCCCGAATGCACTCTTTTGAAAAAAGTTGAGGATTGAAACTTAGCCTGAATCCGATCGCTGGCATGCGATTGAAACCAATCCACAATGCGGATTGAAGTATCCCACCAAAGAGACCTGCAGTGGCAAGGTCTTCGAGAATCAATCCTTCTTGATGATGATAGAGAATCAGGGCGTTGGTCAGGACGATTCTGCTAAGGTTTGCGATGCCAATCAGATCATGGCGGAGGAAGGCTGAAAGATTGGCCAGGTGAACGCGGGCCAGAAAATTGAACATCAATTGGATCGCTAACAAAGAGAAACAGAAGCGAAAAGAAGAGAGGTGTTGCTCGGGGACAAAGCGTGGGGCAGCCAGATAAATCCCTGCTGTAGCCAATGCGATCGCTGCGGTAATCGCTGTGAATAGGATGAATCCGCTGAAGCGAAAACGTTCGAGCAACTCGTGGTCGTCTCTTTTCCATAGATAGGGACGCCCAGGTCGCCGATGATGATCGGTGTCATCAAGAACATGACCACGACCTCGGCGACAAACGTGGAAGTTTGAACGACTGAGTTTTTAACTAGCTGGCGGCCCGTGGACATGTTTGAACAGGAGGAGAGGATGCAGAATCAACAAGCTCTGATCAATTCAGCGCTTGGGCAACACCACCTCACCTATGTATTGATCGGGTCTTGGGAGCAAAGAATCCAGTGCTTCTAGTGAAAAATGATCGCTCTTTGCGATGAGCTGTTTATTCAGGCGGGCGATCTGATCCGCCTTCTCTATCAGGCTCGTTGGGGGCTCGAATTCGTTTGGGATAGTTGCAGAGACTTTTTCTAGCAATGGAAGTTTGGTCAGTGAATGGGCTTTTCTGACGGAGGTGTTGAGTGTGTCGAGGTGGTTGAGTAGGTCCGTTCTGTAGTTTCCTTCCTTGGTGGATTTGGAAAGGGCCTTGAGCGTGAATTCTACATCCAACAACAGTCCGGTCAGGTAGAGGACTCTGCGGCGTTCAATGCTTGCCTCAGGGTTGGCACTTGCGTGGTTGCGATGGACGTTGTGCCTGACTTCTCCGCTGAGCCATGCGACCAGTTCAAAATTGCTGAAGGTGTGGTGGTCTCCCTTGTTGACTAACTCTTCGTCGTCGATGATGTGGCATTCGAAGCAGCTCTTCGAAATGTTATAGGCGTCCATCGGTCGGACCATTCCCATGGCCTTTGCATTGCTGAGCCGGTTTGGGTCATCCGGGTTACTGTGTGTCTTGTTCCAATCCTTGGCCGGACCGTGACAATGTTCACAGGAGACGCCTGAAATCAGATTTGGCTGAGTGAGGGGCGCGTCTTCTTGGGGGAGGTAGTGACAGCGGACACAGCTTGTGTCTGCTTTGATGCGCGAGTAACCCATTCGCTTGGCGATCTTCTGTCCATAGCGAAGACGATGCATCTCAAAGTAGGTTCGGTAGTGAGCACTCTGTTTCCAAATGGCAGCTTCTTCCTGATGACATTCTGCACAGGTCTGTGCCCCCAACACGTTTGTATGATCGAACCGCTTCGTGGTTAACTCGGATTGCTCTTGTCCGCTTGCATGAGCAAACACACAGGAAACAAGGAGGATGAACAAACGGAGAATCATGTACGACTTCAGGCGACTGCGGGAATGAATTCCTTTAAGATGTTGGTCAGCTCCTGCTGGTGATTGTTGAAGAAGTGATCTGCGCCCTCGACAGTAAGGAGAGTCAGGGGGCTACCATCAGTCAGTCGGATCGAGTCGGCCCATGAGCGGACATCGGTTAGGGGAATCAGATTGTCGGCGTCTCCGTGAATGAGTAGCGCTTTCTCAACTGGAAGGTCGCCGGTGATGAAATCATATTTTTGCACAGGTGGAGCAATCATGATGGAGCCGGTGATATTGCCCAGAACTTTGATCAACTCGGTTGCGATCCATGCTCCATAGGAAAAGCCTGCGATCCAGATACTGGATGTCTGGATGTCTTGTTCGCGCAACCAGTCGAGAATGGCTTTTGCGTCCTCGACTTCACCTCCGCCTGCCGAAAAGTCTCCTTCACTGCGGCCGACACCTCGATAGTTGAAGCGACAGGCGTGATATCCTGCATCTGCAAAGGCGGTGAAGAGATTGTAGACACTAGGCGTGTTCATGTTGCCTCCAAACTGTGGATTGGGGTGCAACACGATCACTACGGGCGCGTCGGCATTATCAGCACGATGGAGTTTCGTTTCCAACGCACCGGCCGGGCCTGTGACCAATTGTCTTCGCATGCGAGGGATGTTAAGTGCTTGGATACTGAGTGGCCAAATCCAAATGAGCAGATTTTGAATGAAATAAAATGGGTGTCAGGGAGCCAGTTTCATTCCCGTCGTTTTCCACTCACCGTTTACAAACTGAGTGGATAAGGTGCCGTTGACTGATGTTGAACGGAACGGAATGCCATGAAACTTCATGCGGTTTCTGAATCTCACCGCCAGGTCTTTGGGTGTTTTCGTCCCTGTGTCGTGGAGAAGGATCAATTGAGGAGAAAGGCTTGAGATAAATCCGAGTGAAGGAGGTTTGGATTCACCATCAATGGAGCAGATCAGGATGTCTGTTTTGAGATTGGGATGGTTGGTAATCAGCTGGTTCTGACCTTCGCGATTAAGATCAGAAATCATCAAAATTGATGTTCCACGTAGTTCCAGCTGTAAAGCCATGCATGCCTCGTCTGCTGTATGTGGTGTGGGATTTGACGGGTGGAGTACGTGAATCCCTGATTGCGTGAAACCGCTTTTGACAGGGAGGTGATCCAGTTCCTTGATCGCTCTTTTGTATGGAGTTGAGCGGAAAGAAGCATCGGATACCCATACTTCATTTGCTGGAACGGAGGTAAGGAGTTTTGCTGCTCCTTGAACGTGTTCGATATCGCCGTGACTGAGGATGAGTCGATCAAGTGATCTGATGGATCGTGAGTTGAGCTCACCAAGGAGTCTGCCGATTTCCTGGTTGCGTCCAGGATCGATCAGGCTGATCCCTCCGTGAGAGTCCTTGATCAATGTGGTGCCCGCTGCGTTGGCGTGGAGAACTATTTCGGGCGTTCTGTTTCCCTCAACGGCTTCGAAAAGGGCAGGTGTTATCAGTAGAAGGATTGCTGAGGCTATTTTGCGCGAACGAATAAGTATCGCGAGGTTGCCTAGCATGATCAGGATGGCTCCCCATAGGCACAATGCCGAAAGCAGCGAGAGCTCGGAAATGGGTAACACGATCCAAGGTTTATTGGTAAGCCACTGGCTGATGCCGATCAGTCCGTTCATGAAGAACCATGCAGATGCGTTGAATATTTCCGTGGGCCAATCCCATGGCAGAATAGCGGCCGTTACAAGTGATCCGAATCCACTCATCAACGACAGGCTTCCAGCCCAGACCGCAGGCACGTTTATCAACGGGCTGATCATTGGCACCAGGTGAAAGTGCATTGCTGTGAATGGGGCAGCCCCCAGCCAGCAAGCGACCGAGATGAGAAAAGAACCTACAAGTAATCGCCCGATCCAAGTCATGAACTGTTCTCTGATGATCGTAAAACGACTTTTCTTTGAATGGGGTATCAGCAGGCTCTTAAAGTTGATTCGGATCAGTCGCTCCTGAATCCAAGGGAGACTGACGGCGATTGATGTCACAACTCCGAATGACAGCTGGAAGCCTGGCTGAAATAGCTGAAGGGGATTCCACAGAAGAATCAATAGCGCTGCGCCTGCGAGACTGTTCAGCAGATTCGTGGGACGATGAACGCCCCAACTGGCTGTGATGATCGTGGCCATGATCGATGCCCTGATGGCTGAGGGCTGCCAACCTGTCGCTGCGGTATAGAACCAGATCAAGGGAATGGAGATCAGTGCGCACATCCAGCGAGGTGCTCCAATGAATGACAGGCACTGTACCAAGACGAATGCGATCAATCCGATATGCAGGCCCGATATGGCAAAAAGGTGGATGGTTCCTGATCTGGTAAGAGCCGTGCGAACTTCAGGGGACAGCTCGTTTCTCCACCCAAGTGCCATGGCTCGAATCAATCCGGTTGATGCATCTGGAGGAAGTCCTTTTGACAACGTAGCAGATGCGCGTTGCTGAAAAGATTGTTGAAGTTGGATGACCCAAGAGGTGCGATTGTCGATGAACCTCAGAGAATGCGCGTCAGCTTGCAGGACATGATGAATGCCTTTGCGAGCGAGAGCGATGTCTGGGCGAAAGCTTTTGGGATGAATTCCCGTTTCCGGAGGACCGATCACACCAGTGAGCTGAATTCGGTTTCCTACACTGAACACGACATTTGTAAGCGCATTGATTTCAACCTGAACCAATGAAGGGGACGTGAAGGGCGTGTCAGGGGAAGTGATCGTAAGTCGATCTAGAATCAGCCGCCATCGATTGCTGGCTTCAGAGCCCGGGGTGTTGATGAGGGTGGGGCGTGGTGCTTCTGCAATCGTTCCTTCGAGTTCGATGTCTGCATGCCTTTGTCCGAAGATGTTTCTTAGATCATTGGAATGAACAGGGTGTTCGGTAGTCACTTGCAGACACCAGGCGGTCACGAAGATTGCCAGCGGAAGTGCCACTCTGCATTCCTCGGGCTTGATTAGTGAAAGGAGTGCCAGTGCACCTGCAGACGTGAGAAGAAGCCAAGGAGGGGCCGGGAGCTGGTGACCAAGCACCAGCCCTGGCAAGAAACAGATCAGAATGATCAGTAGCGGTTTCCCCATTTGAATAACCTCCGTTCAGTTGAACTTTTCCGTTTTGAGGCAAGAGTGGTTCGATTGTCGATGGAAATCAGGCGTTCGGTTCGCGAATTGACGTATTCAGCCGAGATTCCTGCGCAAGAATTGGGTGGTTAAGGTTTGCCGGTGTTTTCAAATCCATGGAAGCTATCCGGCTTTTGAATAGATCGGCACTGCCGTTCGACCAATTAGGGTAGTTATGAAGATGAATTTAAAACGATTGGGTTCTGGTTTGCTGGTTGTAGGACTGGCTTTCAGCGCATTGGGCCAGGCGGGCGACCGCAAGGGACACGTGATGAAAGAAGTCTGGAAGGAAATGAACGTGCCACCGGCTCCGGTGCTTTCTCCAGAAGAGGGACTCAAGTCCATCACGATGCATAAGGACTTCAAGATCGAGCTCGTCGCTGCCGAGCCTTTGGTCGAAGACCCCGTAGCCATCACCTTTGATGAAGACGGGCGCATGTGGGTTGTTGAGATGCGCGGCTTCATGCCCAACGTGGACGGCAAAGGCGAGGATGCCCGCATTGGCGTGATCGCCGTTCTCGAGGACACGAATGGCGATGGCAAGATGGACAAACGGACCGACTTTCTTAAAGACCTGCAGATGCCGCGTGCCATCGGTTTTGCAAAGGGCGGAGTGCTGGTTGCTGAACCTCCTTTCCTTTGGTTCTGCGAAGATCTCGATGGTGATCTGAAGGCAGACAAGAAGACCAAGATCATGGATGACTATGGTCTGCAAGGACCGGTCGAGCATACAGACAACGGTTTGCTACGGGGCTTGGATAACTGGTATTACAATGCAAAGAGCACCAAGCGCTTTCGTCAGGTGGATGGAAAATGGATCGTTGAAAACCGTGTTTTCCGTGGGCAGTGGGGAATTACCAAAGACGACCTGGGTCGCCTCTATCACAATGCGAACTCTGCGCCACTCTATGTAGATGTCGTGCACGGCGAGACAATGGCTCGTAATCCACATTTCGATTCGCGTCCGGGTTTGAAGCAAAAGCTCTATTCTGACACCAAGGTTTGGACCGGTCGTGTGAACCCCGGAATCAATCGTGGTTATCAGGACAACATGCTTCGTGACGGGAAACTCGCTGTCTTTACCGCTGCTTCAGGACCAGTCATCTATCGCGGTGATCAGTATCCTGGTTCGATTGTTGGAGACGCGTTCATTCCTGAGCCGTCTGGAAACATGGTTCGTCACCAGAAGATTGAATGGAAGAATGAGAAGCCGTCGGGAGCCAACGCCTACAAAGAGAGTGAGTGGCTGATATCTTCCGATGAACGTTTTCGTCCGGTGAACATCAATAACGGTCCTGACGGAGCAGTTTACATTGTGGATATGTATCGCGGTATTCTGCAGCACCGCGTTTATGTGACATCGTTCCTTCGCAAGCAGATCCTCGAGCGTAATCTGGACCGCCCGATCGGACTCGGCCGTGTCTATCGTGTTGTTCATAAGGGAAGTCCAACGAAGCCTGTTGAAAAGCTTTCTGGAAAGTCAGCCAAAGATCTCGTTGCTTATCTCTCACATGACAACGGCTGGTATCGTGATACGGCGCAACGGTTGATTGTGGATGGTGGATTGAATGACGCAGTTCCTGCACTCAAGGAATTGGCAGTGAAAGGAAAGACCCGCCTTGCACGCATCCATGCGCTCTGGACTTTGGAGGGCTTGGGCGTTGTCGATGGTGGATTGCTGGATGAAGTATTTTACGACAGCGATATCGAAGTGAAGAAAGCTGCGCTCCGCATTGCAGGTCTGCACCTGACACAGAAGATTGAAGATGAAGAAGAGAAGGCAGCCCAGATGGGGCTTCTGGATCGGATCATGGAGCTGACTGAAGACGATGACCTTGGATTGATGCGCGAAGTCGCCTTTGCTGTAAGTTCGGTTGAGCACGGAACGGCGGCAATGATCATCAATGATCTGCTGAGCCGATATATCGGTGATGAGATTCTACGCGCTGCCCTGGTGAGTGGATTCGAGGGACGTGAGTTGGAATTTGTTCAACGTTTGATAAGCGCACCAAATTGGACCAAGTCCGACGAGAGTAGGACGGCACTTCTCAAGGATCTTGCCGAATGTGTGGCTCGCGAAAAGGATCCTGCACGCATGGCACGCCTGATGAGTGTTGCCGATTCTACCAAAGGCAAAGATGTCTGGAAACGCAATGCCGTGCTCGATGGTGTGGCAGTCGTGGCCTCACCTTCCAGAGGGCGCAAGCCGAAGCCCATGCACTATCAGAATCAACCACGTGCGATTGCTCAACTCGCCATGGCCAAGGACGGAGCCACCAAGCAGCGTTTCGGAAAGATCAAAGGATTCTTCAGTTGGGGTGCAGCTGCCAAGCCAGTGCCCCCTCCTCGTGCGATGACCGAGTCTGAGCAGAGTCTCTTTGAGCAGGGCAAGGAACTCTACATGGTCACCTGTGCTGCTTGCCATCAACCAAACGGACTGGGCGAAGAAGGTAAGGCACCTCCAATTCTCGATTCTCCATGGTTGCTTGGTTCTGCAGATGTGGCAGCAGCCATCGTCTTGAATGGTGTGACGGGTCCGATTGATGTTCATGGACGGACCTACAACATGACTATGCCGGCTCTCCAGGGATTCAGTGATGAACAGATTGCTGCGATCCTGACCTATTCCCGCCGCGAGTGGGAGCACCCTGCCGATCCTGTAACACCAGAGCAGGTTGGGGCACTTCGCAAGAAGGTTGGCACTCGTGAAGTGCCGTGGACTGTTGAGGAACTGAAGAAGCTCTCAAAGTAGTCTGAAGGAAATCGGTTTTGATCTGCCCGGGCGTGTCAATGTGATGCGTCCGGGCAGTTTCTTTTATCCCGACAACTTGAAACAGAATTGCCTCAGGTGCGTAAATCGCTGAAACTCCGTTTCGGTTCATGAGTGAGTTCAAGAGTTTGAAAGGTCAGTTGCTGATTGATGGAGGCGAGCTTCACGGCTCGTTCTTCGAGCGCACTGTGGTTTTGATCTGTGAACACAATGAGGAAGGTGCCTTTGGACTCGTGTTGAACAAAGGAACAGGGGAGCAACTTGGAAACATTGTCCGTGATGACATTCCTGGGGCCATCTTAGAATTATCAGTGATGCTTGGTGGACCGGTTCAACCTTCAGCGCTCAGTGTGTTGCATCGCTCAGAATCATTGTTTGAAGGAAACGTGATTGGCTCCACCAGTCTCTATAATTCGATGGATGACCTTCTTGCCGTGGGAGAGACTTACACAGAGGACGTGGGCTTGCGCGTGTTTGCAGGCTACTCAGGATGGAGCCCCGGGCAACTCGAAGGAGAGATGGAGCGCGACTCATGGCTGACCATGCCCGCTACTGAAGAGATCATTTTCGATATGCCGGTCGAGGAGATCTGGAAGAGAGTGCTCTCCAGCAAAGGATGGAAATATCGTCTTGAGGCTGAGTTTCCAGAGAATCCGGAACTGAACTAGCGAATTGCCGCGGCTGTATCTTCGATGATCTGTTTCAACGTTCTGGAAGGACGGAATCCGGTGACCCTCTCCAGTTTGTCGACGACTGGTTTCCGCTTCAGCATATCCTGGAAACCGGCTTCATACGCTTGATCGTAGGGTATGAATTCCAATGAAGAATCAGACTCGGTCTGAGCAATGACTTCCTCGGCCAGTTCCTTGATGGAAATCTCATGGGTGCTACCGATGTTGAACACCTCACCGATCGCCTCGGGAGTCTGAATCAATCTGGTTAAAGCTTCGACTGTATCGAGAACATGGCAGAAACAGCGTGTCTGGTTTCCATCACCGTGAATCCTCAGATCCTTGTTCTCCAGAGCCGCTTCAACAAAGCGAGGGACGACCATCCCATATTTGCCTGTTTGGCGTGGACCGACAGTGTTGAAGAACCGGGTGATGATGACAGGTAGGCCTTTTTCTTTGTGGTAAGCCAATCCCAGAAACTCATCCAACAGCTTCGAACATGCGTAGCTCCATCGCCCGAGATGTGGTGGCCCAATCAACAAATCGTCTTCCTCTGAAAAGGCTTCACGACTGCTCTTGCCGTAAACTTCTGAAGTGGATGCGAGAAGCACTGGCGTTTTGCTTGCACTGGCTGCGTCGAGAAGGACTTCCGTTTCGTGAATGTTGGTCTCGATCGTGCGGACCGGTGACTTGACCACCAGCTCCACCCCGACGGCCGCTGCGAGGTGAACCACGAAATCTGCTGATTCGATCAATTGAGGGAGGTTGTCGAAAGTCGATACCTGAGCCTCAATCATGGTCAAATCAGGATGGTTCTTTAGGTGGTCTAGATTGCTGGATTGCCCGGTCGAAAAGTCATCCAGAATGGTGACCTTGTTTCCATCTGCAATAAGACGGTCGGTCAGGTGGGACCCGATGAATCCGGCTCCGCCTGTAATGAGAATATGTGAAGAATCAGGCATCAACGAAGGGCAGTGGCAATGGATTGAGCAAGTGACTGGCGAAAGCTGCTGGATGCGACCAGCTTTGCCTCATTCGGATTGGAGAAGAAACCGCCTTCAAGAAGGATCGCCGGACAGCGTTGTCCGCGGATGACTGTCATGAAGCGGGCTTTCCGGACACCTCTATCGGTCAGCTTGGTGCTACGGACCATGCCTTGTTGAACGGCAAGCGCGTAGCGGAGATTCAGTGCGTCGTAGCCATTGTTGGGATGCTGTGTGTTTGGGTCATCGCTGTAGTTCCTTGTCAGGGTCGATACCTGACCTACTGGCGTGGTGACAAAGGTCTCGATTCCGTTGGCTGAAGTGTTCTTTCCGGCCGAATTGAAATGAAGACTGATGAAGAGATCCGGCTTCACAGAATTGGAATAGTCGACCCGATCGCTGAGACTGACATCCTTGTCGCTTTGTCGAGTGAAGAGAACGCGCCATCCTTGTTTCTCCAGCAGTGGCTTCAGGCGGATTGCCAGATCGAAGGTGTATTCCTTTTCATAGTGACCTGATACTGTGTTGCGCGCTCCTTGATTCTTTCCTCCGTGACCGGGATCGATCAGGACGGTTCGTTTCCCCTGAGGAAGCGCGGAAGGTTTCAGGAGATGAAGGACCGTCTTGTGTAGATCTGCTGTGTGAACCATGAACTTCCCATTGGCCATCTTGGGGCCATACGCGAGCCAGAGATTCACGCCGTTGAACACTGCCTGACGTGTTCCCTCGGTCAGCGTAAGGCGTCCGCCTGGAGTTCCTATGACTGCAGCCTGTTTGCCTGCGACTTTAGGAAATGTAGCTGAGGGAGAGCGTTGATGCCTCAACCAGTCAGCGAGGTCGACCCAAGTGATCGATTGATACGCCTTTCCCGAAGGAGAAGGCATCCGCGTAACTGTTCCCTTTTTCTCATAGCCAGAACTCCCACACCCGACAAACACGCTGCAAACTGCAATAAGGATGAGAATAGACCGGAGCTGTGACTGCATGGGGGGAGCCTAGAAGGGCAGAGCCGACCGAGGCAAGCAAGCGCTCGATAATCTGAGGGATAGTGAACGGATTGAGGCAAAAGGAGGGCCGTATTTTGACAACTAGCGACAATTCTAAACGATCATTATTGCCTTAATTGGAATGTAAGATGCCTATAATAAGGGGGTTATGGAAACCCGAATCAAACTATGAATATTTTTCTAAAGTTTTTCTCAAATCTGCCTTTACCGGATTGCATAAAAATCATTCACATCCAGTGCCTGCCGGCAGACACTATTGTTTAGGGATTCATTATGAAAAAGCTGAAGAATGCTGAGTTGAAGTCTCGGCGTACATTTCTGAAGGGACTGGCCAAGAAGTCTGCAGTGCCGGCTGTTATCGTATACGGTGTGTCCAAGAGCACACCTCCCTTATT
>CBFHTT010000023.1:0-51300 GCA_965658675.1 Limisphaerales bacterium | reverse complement strand
CATTTCGGATTGGCTCGCAGGAAAACAAGAGTTTTTAGAATTCTTAATTAATTTTGAGGAGGGTGCCAAATAGGTCGAGTGAACCGGCGCACCTAGTAAGCTACAGGGACGCGAATCGTATGAGCGGTAGCCCGACTACCCGCAGTCCGGAAACCTTTCGGAGCGCGGGTCATTCTTTGCGACTTTGTGTGTTGGTGTAGAGAAGGGTGATTTTCCGATTTTAACAGTGCTGAGTTGAATAGGGATGATCTGTGTAATGCGCGGTAGCGTCAGTGGAGTGCGGGCAGCGAAGCTGCCGCTTATACAATTGGCTTTCGGAATTCTGTGGGCTCTCGGTAACGTTCTGTGCATTCGGAGGATAGAGGCATTGCCTCGATGGTCCCTTTGCCGCTCCTCACATCAAGTAAGCTACAGGGACGCGAATCGTATGAGCGGTATCGCCGCCTTGCGGGATACCCGCAGTCCGGGAACCTGTCGGAGTGTTGCTCTTCCTTTACGCTTATCCCAGATGCTTCTTGAAGAAGGCTTCGGTGCGATTCCAGGCGAGGTCGGCGTTTTTCTTGTCGTAGCGGCCTGTGGAGTCGTTGTGGAATCCGTGGTTGGCTCCGGCATACATGTGCATCTGGTAGTCCACTTTGTTCTTCTTCAGGTCAGCTTCGTAGTTCGGCCAGCTGCCATTGACGCGTCGATCTAGCTCGGCGAGCTGGATGAGCATGGGGCACTTGACGTTGCCGCGGATTTCTTCAGCGGCGGGAGTTCCATAGAAGGGGACTCCGGCGTCGAGTTCATTGGGGATGGCAGCAGCCAGCATATTGACCACATAGCCACCAAAACAGAAACCGACTGCACCGAGCTTGCCTGTGCTGCGGTCGTGTGATTTTAGAAAGCGGGCGGCGGCAATGAAGTCCTGCTCGATCTTGCCGCGATCAAGCTTCTGCTGCATGGCACGTCCCTCGTCATCATTGCCCGGATAGCCGCCTGCTGGATGGAGTGCATCGGGTGCGAAGGCGACAAAGCCTGCCTTGGCCAAACGGCGTGCGACATCTTTGACGTAGGGGTTCAATCCACGGTTCTCATGGACAACCAGCACTGATGGCCCTTTTCCCTTGAGGGCGGTTGGGATGACGAGGTAGCCGCGTCCTTCACCATGTCCCTGCGGTGATTTGAAAGTCTCGTAGGTCGCCTTGATGGATTCGTCGTTAAAGGAAACCTGTTCTGCCAATGCGTAGTTCGGGGTAAGCGCAGACAGAAGTGCCCCCATGGTGAGGGTGGCGGTGGTGATGGTCGACAGGCGCGTGACAAAGGTCCGGCGGTCGATCATGCCGTGGGCATATTCATCATACCAATCAAAGGCTTCCTGAGGGATGGGGACGTGGACGGCAGTTTCTTCAGAGACGTTGGTTTGCATGGTTTTCTGAAAGGGGATTGGGTTGAGGATATGTTGATATCCGGAAACCTAAACGCTGGGTCGTCCGTAAATGTTTCAGGTTTGTTCAGGTTTAGGGGAGAGAGGGCGCTTTTTCAAAAGTCCCAGGTGCGGGGGGCTTTGGTGCCGCGAGCCTTGAGCCAGTCGATGTCCATGGGGAGGCTTTTGCTTGGGAGGTGATAGCGGATGATGCTGAAGGGTTGATCGTTCGCGATCTCGACGTTGATTTCCTGCCAGCCGGATTTAGTGACTTGGAACGGCGTTGTTTTGGTGACCTTGCCTTTGTGGAGAAGTTCGATTCTTCCGGTGCCTGTTGTCTTGGGACGCACGCGCATGGAAAACGTGAGTGGTCCTTCGCCGGCGATTGCGGTGCCGAGAAACGGAGTTGGCCCGGCTGCTGACAGGGTAAGGGTTCCTTTTTGTTTGGCTGTGTTGACGTTGCGGCGTTTCCATCCTTTCAGGTCAGTAGGTGGTTTGGGTGCGCTGGGCTTGGCCTTGGAACTGGTTCTGACCCGTCCTTTGCCTTCGTTTTCGGGGCGATACTTTGATGGATCAAATGTGGGGTTGGGAACCGGGATCACTGTCTTGGTGTCCTTGATGAAGGCTTCGATCTGGGCATCCAGTCTTGTGACTTTTTCCGGGTGCGTTGATGCGAGGTTCTTTTTCTCACCGATGTCCTTGGAAAGGTCGTAGAGCAGGTAGCGGTGTTTACCGTTTTCTCCCTGATGAAAGAGTCGGATGAGTTTCCAATCGTTTTCATGAACCGAGATCGATGGCGGTACCCAATCCGGGACGGGTGGATTGTGCGGGAAGTATTGAAAGACGCTGTTTCGTGAAAACGGACGGCCCTTGAGTGCAGGCATAAAATCGGTGCCGTCGAACTGTTGGCCTTTTGCTGGTTTGAGATCTAGGGCAGTCAACAGAGTGGGGTAGTAGTCCTCGCTTTGAATCACCGCCTTGCTCCGCGTGTCTGGCTTCACCACTCCGGGCATGATGACGATAGCAGGAACGCGCACGCCGCCTTCGAACATGGATGCCTTGCCGCCTCGTAGTGGGCGGTTGCTGGTGGGTGATTCACCTTCCACTACATTGTACATGTTACCTCCGTTGTCAGAGGTGAAAATGATGATGGTGTCGTCAGTTAGCCCCAGGCGATCTATGGCATCGAGCAGAGTGCCAATGGCGTCGTCCATGCTCTCAATCATGGCGGCGTAAGTGGGGCAGCGTTGTTCGTCCTTGGGGTTTACTTTGCCGCGGTACTTTTTGATTAGTGGTTCCTTTGCATCAAATGGGCCGTGCACGCTGAACATCCAGTAGTTGAGGAAGAAGGGTTTGTCTTTCTGCTTCTCCATCCATTCCACGGCCTCTTCTGCCATGCGGTCTTCGATGTGTTGATTCGGATGCTCAGGGTCGTGGTCGAAGTCTCTGAATTTCCATGGTGCGACGTAGCTGCCAGCGGGACCGGGACCGTGGTGATGTGGGATGTCGACATCGAATCCGTGTTGGAGCGGGGAGTAAGGTTCAGGACCAAGATGCCATTTACCAAAGTGCCCGGTGGCGTAGCCTTCAGCCTTCAGGGTCTTGGCAATGGTTGGGTAACTGGTGTCCAGTCGGGTAACGCCATTTGGACTGATCGCTTTGTTGCCTGGATTCCCTTTTGTCCCGGCAGTCGCTTCGAGAATGACTGCGGGTAAATGGCAGTTTGGCGAGGTGAGTCCGGTGCGTGCCGGGCTCAATCCGGTAAGGATCGCGGAGCGCGTAGGTGAGCAGAGCGGGCTGGCGGAATAGGCGTGGTCAAAGGTCATGCCGCGTTTGGCCAGTCGCTCAACGTGAGGTGTCTTGTAAAACTCTGTGTGGCCGTAGAGGGAGGTGTCTGTCCAGCCCAGATCATCGGCCAGAATGAAGATCACGTTGGGCTGTTTCTTTGCCTGCGCAAAAATGGAGGAAGACGCGAGGGCCAACCCCGTAGTCAGAAGGGTGAAGATTCGTTTCATGGAAGATGCCTTGTTTTTGAGGCTGGTGGCCTGGATGTAGACAGACTACTTGCGGAAGATCTTGCTCTCGCGATCGCCGCCGGACATGAGGTAGGCCATGAGATCGCGGAGCTCTTCTGGGTTGAGGTAGTTGATCAATCCGGGAGGCATTTGAGAGACCGGGAGTTGCTTTACTGACTTCACTTCTTTGAGCGTCACGTTGGTTGGGGCTTCGGTGTGATCGGGAGGATAGATGGAGACATCATTTCCGTTCTGCACATAGAGCCCGGTCTTGGTCTCGCCGTTTTTGAGAGCCACTTCGAACATTCCGTATTGGTCGGAGATGTCCTTGCTTGGGTCAATGATGGCTTCGAGCACGTAGCGTGTATCGAACTTGTTGGGAATGCTGGTCAGATCAGGGCCGATGTCGCCACCGAGTCCGTTGAATCGATGACATGCGCCACAACTGATCGCGAAGAAGAGACTGCGTCCCTTGTCGTAGCTGGCATTCTTGAATCGCATGTGCTCCATCGCAGAATCCACAGTGTAATTCTGACCTGGTCCCTTTGGAGGCGTGATTTCGAAGTTGGGCACAGGGTTGAAGTCTTCGCCTGAAACATCAGAGATGGCTTTGCGTTCTTTGTTACTCATCGCTCCAAGGTGAAGGTCGCGGATGTTGTTCAGGAAGCCCGGGAAACTGGCTCCGCCTGAACCTTTGGCTGCAACATTGAGCAGCTCGATGGATGTGCGGCGTGCGTCGGTAGACCAACCTTTGCGTGCGTTTGAGATCATCAATGCGTAGTAGACTTCACGACTTGGGGGGGCGTTGTTTAAGAACTCTGAAATCTTCTGGCCATAGCGAGCATTGCGAGCTGCGATCTCTGCCCAATCAGGCACGTCTGGTTTGCCGCGTCCTTTGATAAGGCGGACTGTCTTCTGGACGACTGTGGGTGACTGAAGGTAGGTCAGCACGCGGACCAATTCTGTGTTCAGATCGGCGCTCTTGCTTGGGAGGAGTGGATCGAGTTTTGCCGTCACAGCTTGTGTTTGAGCTTCGGACGGAGAGCCCAGACGGATGAAGGTAAGAGCGTAGGCGCGGAGTGCTCCGAGCTTTTGTCGCTCAGTGAGTTTCTTGAAGTCGAGCGATTGTAGCTTGTCGAGGATGAGTCCCTGATGCGTTGGTGATCCGGATCGGGCCAATGCGACGCTTGCGGTGATGATGGTCTGAGAGTCCTTTTCTTTCTTGAGGCGCGATGCCCACGAGGTGGCAGGCTGCGATTCGATAGCCACGCGAGCCGCGTGTCTCAGATAAACATCACTGGAAGAAAGGTGCGGCCATGCAGCTGAGACTGCCTTCTTGTTCTTGATGCCGTGAAAGTTTTCAAGTGATCGGGCGAGTTCGCGTTCTTTGGTCGGCTTCAGTGCAGGTGCCTTGCGTGTTGGCTTGGGACCGACATAACGAACGCGATGCAATGCGGACTGCGTGCCGCGTCCGCCGACGAGGAAGTAAAGATTGCCGTCCTTGCCGATTACTCCATCGGTAACGGGAAGGGGAGCACCTGAGACGAATGCTTCTTTTGACGCTGTGTAGCCGGCGCCCTGCTGCTTTGGATGGATTGCCCAGATTGTTCCAAAGGTCCAATCGAGAGCGAAGAGTGCACGTTGATACTTCGTCGGGAATTTCGCTTCAGTGCCAGCGATGAAACCCGTGGGTGATCCTGGGCCGATCTCAACCACCGGCGGAAGGCTGTCTTCGTAATAGGTCGGCCACTTGCCTGTTCCTGAGCGCCAACCGTGGTCCGAGCCACTGACGGCGAAGTTGATGCGTGTGGGGCGATACCAATGACTTCCCAGATCCCATTCCATGTCAGCATCGTAGGTGAAGAGATCGCCTGCGGAATTTAATGTGACGTCGTATTCATTTCGATAGCCCATGTTGAGGAGATCAAAGGTCTTTTTTGCGGGATCGTAGTGGGCAATCCAACCTCCCGGAGCGAGACGTCCACGGGCATGGCCTCGGGCATCCCAAAGGCGAGGAAGGAGAAGATCCTCATTCCACGACTGAACCCTGTTGCGAGCAATGGCGTCTTCCGGTGGGGTAGGGGCGTGGTTGCCTCCCACGACGTAGAGTCCTTTGCCGGATTCATCGGGGATGACTGAGTGATTGCCGTGTTCTCCTCCACCGGTGCCCGAAGGTTGAGCTTCCACCTTGTCCAGCGTGCCATCGCCATTGGTGTCAGTGATGCGATAAAGATGTCCGCCGTTTTTGTGGAACCACAGGCTGTCGAGTGCCCATGTGAGACCTTGTGCTCCAGAGAGGAGATTCTTGCTGTCCGGCTGCATCAATGGGACAGGTGTTACCTTGACGCCCTTACCGGAAACAGAGATGTGGAAAAGTCCCTTCTTGCCTTGGTCGCAGGCGTAAAATCCACCGCTGGGTTCTGTGCAGATTGCCACCCATGATCCCTGAGTGTTGTTGGGCACGGTGTAGAGCTTGTCCACCTTGAAGTCCTTGGCTACCTCGAGCTCGCTCGTGTTCGCCAATGTCTTGGGCTTTTTGTCCTTTGGAACCTTCCATGGCGACACTCCCAGTTTGCCGAGGCTCTTGAGTTTGGCCGTCCAGCCTTTGTCGTTGAACGGTGGTTGTTCCCAGCCTTTGGCGGTCTTTGTCGAAAGCTTCCAATCGACATCTGAGAGGATGTGATGTGTCTTCCCGTCAGTGGTGTTTACCTCAAGCTTCAACACAAACGCGGCAACCCCGCCTGCGTTTGTGGCCCTGACGGCAATGTGGTTGCTGCCAGGTTTTAGCCAGAAAGCGAGATCACTTTTCTGAATCGGGAAATACCAGTCAGGAATTGTTCCCAGCTGCTTTCCATTGATCCAGACGGTCGCCCCGTTGTCACAGGTCGTGTAAATGCGAGCCGACTTTGCTGCAGCCGAAAGGTCGAAGGAATGACGGAGATAGATTGGTTCCTTGTCCGTCTTGTCTGCGCGCCAGATCCAGTCTGGCTTTGGAGCGGATGATGCCCAGTCGTTGCTTACCGATTCAGTTTTTTTTTTTGCTGTCGCCTTCTTGGTGCCGGATGCCTTGGGAAAGTTGCCGGTGACGTTCTCCAGGATCTGGTTTGCCAATCGGCCTTTCAGCGGGCGGATTTTCAGATCCTTGAATTCGACCGTCATGGGATTGCCACGATGCAACTGAAGTCCGAGTTTCCCTTTGCTCATGGCGTCAGGGTGATTGTCTGTCACATCCACGGTTATGACACCATTGACCAGATGTATCAGTCGATTGCCCACGGCCACGATCTGTAGTGTGTTCCATTCGGTGGTGACTAGTTCCTCGCTCGGGGCGACTTTCTGAATCACCTTGGTTTTGCCGTCCTTGCCTACCTCAATACGTGAATGACGTTGGGCGATGATCCCGCGTTTGCCAAACTTCTCACCATACATCATGCCGAAGTATTCCGGCTTGGGGTGGAGGTCTGCCTGATAGCCCATGAGAGCATGGCCGCTATCGCCAAATGGCTGACTGCGATACTGAACGCCTGAATTGTTTCCTTCGAATTTCACTTTGCAGGTGAATTCAAAGTCACTGACCTCGCCGCCGGTCCAGGTAAGGAATGTATTGGCGGGGACTGGTGCGTCTTTGGTGGTCTGTCCATAAATGGAACCATTCTTGACCGACCAGCGTGTGGTATCTCCTTCCCAGCCGCTGAGATCTTTGCCGTTGAAAATAGATCTGAGTTGGGCCGCGGAGGCCTGTTGCCCAAGAAGGGCGATAGAACCGATCAGTAGACACGAAAGACGAATGCAGAATGATTTCATGAGAAAGTCGTTAACTCGGGTGTGAGTTGGGGATTACTGCTGACAACAACGCCAAGATCAAGTTTCTGACACTCCATAAATGACAAATCACGATGATTTTGTCCCGAATTCAACATTTTTGATACGGATTGGAGTCGCTAGAATGGCGATTGAGAGACGTAGATACCCTTTGCGGAATGCTGCTGAAACCGCCTTACGAGCCTTTTATCCCTTTTGCCGAAAGACAAAAAGACGGCTTTTCACAAAAGAAAAACGTGTGACAAGGAGAATTAGGAGCACTACTTTTTCACCATGGCACTAAATCGTAGAAGCATGATCAAAGGACTGATGGCCGGCGCAGGTGCCGCCATGGGTTCCTCGATGTTCCCTGGCGTTGCCCAGGCTGCCACATCTCATAACGGCGCTGCCAAGCGTATCATCTTTTTCATGCAGAATCAGGGGTTTGACCCGCTGACCTGTATTCCCTCTGGGATGAAAAACAGTGGTTCGCTGGCAAACGTAAAGCTTCCCGAGCCGATTAGCCCGCTTGAGCCATTCAAGGACCGGCTGCACATCATCAACGGTCTCCATGGTATGCACACCAGCCCATCGCATAGTGCCTTCTTTGGCGCTCTGGGTGGTTACCGCGGGAGTGACGGCGTGCCGCCAAGTGCTTCGACGATCGATTATGAATTGAGCAAGGTCCTGCCAGAGACCCTATTACCGCATTTGTGCGTGGGCATGGACTCTATCGAGAACATGAAGACCAAGCCGACCGTTGCCAATCTCTCGGCCAGCGGTGCAGGACAGCCGATCTTCATGCATTCCAACCCGAACCATCTTTATCAGATGCTTTACGGTGGGATCTCCTCTGGTGATATCCGCAAGCAGTTCGAAGCTCGCTCCGGAGTGATGGATCAAATTGAGAGACTGGCCGCTGCAAAGGGGCAGGCACTTCCGGGCGCTGACAGTCAGCGTTATGGGCAATACGTGCAGGGCTTCAGGGACGTCAATGGACTGCGCGCTCGATTGGCTACGGTTTCAGATCATCTTCGGAAGTTTGCTCCCAAGGTGGATGACCTCTATGCGAATCCCGAATTTGAAACCGACTGGCACGACAGGGTTCTGGATCTAGGTGTCTCAGCAATCACCTCCGGTATCACCAATACACTTACCATCGGCTCCGGTCGTGGTGAGATCTTTGGTGCATGGAAGGGGGTGGGAGTTGAGCAGCAGGGCCATAATCTGGGCCACATGAAACAGCCTGACAATCCGATCTGGATCAAGATCCGCCAATACAACAGTCGTATGTTGGTTCGAATCATGGAGGCTCTGGAAAGCGTCCCTGAGGGAAGTGGAACCATGATGGACAACACTCTCATCGTTTACACCAGCAACAACGCCGACAAGCAGCACACAAACGGTGCCAATTGGCCTGTCATGTTGTTGGGTAACTGTAACGGCGCCTTCAAGACGGGTTGCTTCACGCAGTTGGATGGCAAGCGTCCAATCAACGCTCTTTACACCTCACTCCTGCGCGCTGCAGGCCAGGAGACCGATCGTTTCAACATGAATGACAAACTGGCTCGGAAGTTCGATTCTGGCTCCGGACCACTCAGGGAAGTGTTCGCGTGAAAAATATGATTCTTACTGGCGCGCTGCTTATTGGCAGCGCGCTTTTTGTTTCTGGGGCCCAGTCGGCTTCATTCGTTCCCGGGCAGAAGGTTGGCAAGTCCTTCAAGGGCTTCGCTCAGGTCTTTATTCAAGACTACTGTTTGGATTGCCACGACGACGATGAACCCAAAGGGAATCTGTCTCTGCACGATCTGGGACCGGTGGATGAAACCAACGCGGATGTCTGGAAATCGGTATGGGCCCAAGTGTCATTGAAGGAGATGCCGCCAAAGAAAAAGCGGAATCAACCGGAGGTGGTGGAGCGGTTGCAATTTTCGGCTTGGATCGTGGAGGAAATGAAACGCGTGATGAGCGACAAGGGTGGCTTTCATGCGGACAAGGACCCACACAAGGGTAACTTCATTGATCATGAACTTCTGTTCGGTCCGCTTCCCGAGGGAATCAAGCTGGAGCCTTCTTCCTCACCGGCACGTCTTTGGCGAGTGACACCGCAGGAGCATATCACGCGTCTGAACGAGCTGATCAACACGGAACCAGAATTTGATCCGAAGAAGCCGGGGCAGCGCACCCAAGGTGATGTCGTTCCCACCAACCATGGCGGCGAATTGAAGATGTACTTTGGCACGGATCGTATTACCAAGTGGGTTGGCGGGACTGTCGCATACGCCACGGCGGTCAAGAGTATCCCGGCTGTCCTGTCTTCTGCTCGCAAGCATGGCTTCGAAAACTATCCCGACTTTTACACGGTCAACAGTGCAGAGGCGACACGGATTCTTGGCACGGCTGAAGACGTCATCAAATACATGGCCTACGGCCCTCTGAGTATTGTGGGCATGCCGGAACAGATTACCGACAACCCTGCCACCTACGATGCTGTCAAACCTCCGGGAGATCTTCGCGGTCTACCTACTGCCATCACATACAACACCAAGGTTGTACGCCCACTGACGCCGGTCTATGACCTGATGAAGGAAGAAGGCGTTTCGGATGAGCGGATACGCGCGGCAGTGGACTACCTTTTTGAGGCACTGACCTTTCGTCCGGCTCACAAAGAGGAATCGGATGAGTATCTGAAGATCGTCAAAGACTCGATTGCACGGCTGGGTAAAGAAGAGGGAGTGGTTCTTGGTTTGTCATCCGTTTTTCTGGATCGCGATGCTCTGTTCCGTCCTGAATTGGTGAAGAAGGGTAAGGCTGACAAACACGACCGTGTCATGTTGCAGGACTGGGAACTTGGATTGGCGGTCAATCACGCGTTGCGTTATATCAAGCCTGACGAGGACCTGAGAAAGGCCGTTCTGGAAGGGCGTATGCGGACCAAAGCGGATGTCGAACGTGAGATCGATCGTATGTTGGCTGATGACAGCATTCGCAAGCCGCGCCTCCTACGCTTCTTTCGCGACTTCTTTGATCACGATTTGGGCGGATACATCTGCAAAGACACCAAAGCCTTGGCGAACACAGGAGTGAGCACAAGAGGGACGTCGCACTACCGGGCGATGTTTGATGCTGCGGCTAGTACTGATCGTTTGATCGAGCTGATCCTGGAGGAAGACAAGGATGTGCTTCGGCAGTTGCTGACGACCGACAAGGTTGTGGCTACCAAGACCGACAACACTTACTTCGGGCGTAAGCGCACGAAGGAAGAAGTCGCCGTGGCTGTGGCCAAGGCGAAGAAGGCGGCGGAAGAGGCAACGAAAGAGTTGGCTGCGAAAAATGCGGTTGCACAAAAGGAACTTGCTGAGCTTGAGAAATTCCTGAAGGCCAATCCAGATGAAGAGCGGGCGAAAAGGAAGGAATTGACTGCCGCGAAGAGGCTTGCGGCTGCGGCAAAGAAGAAACTGGATCAAGAGAAGAAGAAACGACGGGATCGTGGGAATCACAATATCGAACCGGTTGATCTATCCGGCGAAAAAATATTTGCCCGTGTGAGTCGTCGCAGCTTCGGCGCAGGAACGATGAAGCCGGATCGTACACTCTCGACAGTGCCTGGAGATCAGAGGATGGGCATCCTGACGCATCCGAGCTGGTTGGTATCGCATTCCGATGCCATGGACAATCACGCCATCCTGCGCGGTCGCTGGATTCGTGAACGACTCCTTGGCGGCGGTATTCCTGATGTTCCGATCACAGTCGATGCCATGCTTCCCGATGAGCCGCAGAACACATTGCGCGAGCGCATGCGAGTCACGAGTCAGGAGTATTGCTGGACGTGCCATGAAAAGATGGATCCGTTGGGATTACCATTTGAGATGTACAACCATGCGGGCGTTTACCGTGAGTATGAACTAGACAAGCCAGTGGACACCTCCGGCGCGATCATCGATTCCGGGGACCCTGAGCTGGATGGGCCAGTGGAAAACGCATTGGACATGATAGCGAAACTGGCAAAGAGCGAGCGAGTAGAGCAGGTGTTCGTTCGCCATGCCTTCCGATTCTGGATGGGCCGCAATGAAACCCTCAATGATGCACCTGTCCTTCAGGATGCTTGGCATGCCTACCGTGACAACGGAGGCAGCATGAATGCCCTAATCAAATCGCTGGTGACCTCCGATGCCTTCCTTTACAGGAAGCGCGAGGAGTAGGAAGCGAGGGAGGACATTCGGAGGGGCGTGGTTCTCTGTGTTTTTGACAGAAAACCATATTTATGGAAATATGGCTCAGCTGATGAAGACAACATTGGATTTGCCAGATGAGCTTATGACAGCCGTGAAGATCAAGGCGGCCAAAGAGAACCGGAAGATGAAAGATATCATAGCCGACTCTCTGCGCCGTGATCTGGGGATACTTGATGAGCGTCCCCGAAAGAGCATTGGCGACCTACGACCAGTTTCCGCCGGGACCTTGATCGATACTGATACAGAAGACCGAATGGGGGATATGCTTGATGCGCGTGGGCATAGATACTGATTTCATGGTTCGTCTTTCGATTGCTGGTCATCCTGGAAGAGATGCGGCTGTCGAACTACGTGATAGCCATATTGCTTCAGGGGATATGTTCGTTCTTGCGCCACAGGTGATTTCCGAATTCGTTCATGTGGTCACTGATTCCCGGCGGTTTACCAGCCCCCTTTCAATGCCCAAGGCCATTTCCATTGCCAGTGATTGGTGTAATGCGGACGACGTGGAGCCTCTGTTTCCAAATGCTGATTCGTTGTCGAGGTTCTTTGAATTGATGGTGAAGCATCGGCTTGGTCGAAAGCGTGTGCTTGATACTTCCTTGGCAGCCACGTTGATTGCATCGGGGATTGACCATCTGATTACGGGCAATGCAGCAGACTATCGAGTGTTCAAGGACCTGCAATTGATCGAGATGGTCTAGTGGCGATTTCGAAGTCAGCGGAGCAGGTGTTTTGCTTTCTGAATCAAATTGCGCCTTAGGAACTTCTTGACGGTAAGGGGTGGGGAACGTTAACCCATGGCCGTCTTTCCCCGACCCATTTTAAGCGAATGAATACGATTCCTGCTCTTCTCGCCGCGGCCAATGTTGTGCCCAACGCTGTGACCAATGCTGCAACCAATGTCGTGAATGCTGTCGCGACCAATGATGTGGCTCAGACTGCGGCAGGGGTCGTGGCTGATGAACCGACTCATAGTCTTGGTTATCTTCTCGGAGTGTTGGGTGTGGCGATCCTGCTCCTGTTGGTCATGATCCTCAAACTGCGCCTGCAGGCATTTGTGGCGCTGATCATTGTCAGTATCTTTGTTGCGGTTGCTGCGGGTATGCCTTTGGGCGACATTCCCAACACGGTGGTCAAAGGAATGGGAGGTGCCCTTGGTTTCATTGCCACCATCATTGGTCTGGGTGCAATCTTCGGACAGATTCTCGAAAACTCCGGAGGAGCCAAGACGCTGGCTCATTCGCTTGTAAATCTCTTTGGTAAGGAGCGTGCATCGTGGGCAATGCTTCTGACCGGCTTCTTGATTTCCATTCCTGTCTTTCTCGATGTGGGCTTGGTGATTGTAGCGCCAATCATTTATGCGCTGGCGCGAGATACCAAAAAATCACTCCTCCTGTTCGGCTTTCCGCTGGTGGCAGGCATGGCGGTGACTCACGCCTTTGTGCCTCCTACTCCGGGGCCGGTGGCAGTGGCTGAGATGCTTGGGGCGGATCTGGGACGGGTGATTCTCTATGGTATCATGATCGGTCTGCCAACAGCCATCATCTCAGGTATCTACTTCGTTCCGTTTGTATCCAAAGGCATCGAAGTCGAGATTCCTCCGTTCTTTGAGGAGGCCAAGGAATCCGGTCCGCTTCCGAACTTCGGACTCGTGTCCTTCATCATGGGACTGCCGATCATTCTGATCATCTTTGGCAGCACGTGGGCCAAATCAGACGATCCAACCGGGCTTCAGTCCTTGGTGGGTTTTCTCGGTCACCCTGTGATTGCTCTGCTGATCGCCACTCTAATGGCGCTGGTCTTTTTGGGTACCATGAGAGGTGTGAAGAGTGAGAAGTTGCTAGAGCTTTCCACCAAGGCATTGGGTCCTGCTGGAATCATCATTCTCATCACTGGCGCAGGTGGTGTCTTTAAACAGATTCTTGGTGCTAGTGGCGTTGGCGATGCGCTGGCAGATGCTCTCAATGGGCTCGGGATCTCGGCTGTGGTGCTGGCCTACCTGTTCTCCATGATTGTCCGTGTGGCACAAGGTTCCGCCACGGTTGCCATGATTACGGCTGCTGGTCTTATGGCGGGTATTGTCAGCACTGGAGATTATTCCCAGTCTGACCTTGCCCTGATCGTGATCGCGATTGCGGCTGGTTCCACCATGCTTTCTCATGTGAACGATTCAGGCTTCTGGATCATTTCCCGTTATCTCGGACTGACCGAGGCTCAGACCCTGAAAACATGGACGATGATCTCCGTGGTGATTTCTGTCGTCGGTTTCGCACTGACCTTCCTCCTGAGCATCATCCTCTAAGCTTTGTTAAGTCTTAAAAGGTTCGATGTCTTGGTGTGAAGGGAAACCTTTCATGACCATGCATCGACCGATCAATCAATTCCTCCTGTTTGCGGCTTTGTGGATTGCTCCGTTGTTATCAGGCGCGGAGAGCCTGCCGCAGGGATCCGGGCTGGCTCATTCCTATTCTAAAGATCTGGATATCAGTGATCACAAGGCGGTCATCTTCTCCGAAGACTTTGAGCAGGCAGGCTTTCGCAAGCGTTGGGATGAAGTCCGCGACAAGAATGAGAAGGTCCTGTCATTGGTCGACGAGGAGAAGGGCTCTCCTTTTGGAAAGAGTCTGAAGGTCAGGGCTGTATTGGATGAGAACACCGGCGGCGGCATGACCAAGTGGTTTGAGTCATCGGATACTTTGTTCATTCGCTTTTATACCCGCTTCGACAAGGACTGCGATTACGTCCATCACTTTGTAACCCTACGTGCCAACAAGAGCCTCAAGGGAAGAGATCGTTGGTCTGGGTTTGGTGGAGCAGGGAAGAAGCCCGAAGGAACCAAGCGGTTTTCAACAGCACTGGAGCCATGGGGTAACTGGGGACGATGGGATGCGCCTGGTAAATGGAACTTCTACAGTTACTGGCATGAGATGAAAGCCAGTCCAGACGGTAACTATTGGGGAAATGGATTTCGTCCAGAATCTCAGCCTCTGATCACGAAGGACCAGTGGATCTGCGCCGAGTTTATGATCAAGCACAACACCCCGGGCGAGGCTGATGGGGAACAGGCATTCTGGATCGACGGCAAATTGCAGGGTCACTGGAAAGGCATCAATTGGCGCACGTCTCCGAGTCTGATGGCCAATGCCCTGACTCTCGAAAGCTATGTGACTGATCGCTGGACCAAGAACCCGGTCAATGTCGTTTACTTCGACAACCTTGTCATCGCTCGCGACTACATCGGTCCGATAGGTCAAAAATGAAAAGGCCCCGATGGGTTGCATCGGAGCCTTTTTGGAGAGTTGTTGATGGAGGAAAGTAGCTTACTGCTACTTCTTCAGTTCCTTCATCTTGAGGTTGCGCCTTTTGGGGCGATTCCTTTTTTGCTGTCGTCGGTTGGTGTGGGCGGATTCAGATCACCGACTCTTTGCAGCGGAGGCTTCCTTCAGTCTGGCCTGTAGCTGGCTGGCGAGATCGTTGTCCTTCATCCGCCGTGCACATCTGTAGGCCTGATCCAATGCGTAGACGATTTGCTTGGGCGTGGCCTGCTTTCCGTCGGCGAGCGAAAGGTAGATGTTCAGTGCTTCTTTGAGATTTTTGGTGCGCGCCAGTTTCTGTGCTCTGGCTTTATCGATGATGAAGTCGGAGATCGAAGGATCTGCATCGAATCGGTGAGAGCCTCCCTGATGAAAATGACCAAACTTCATTGGGACATGAAATCCCTTGGTCCCAGTGGGCGAGAATGCGCTATGTTCGGTTTCATTGTCGCGGACGCGTTGCCGGCAGAGGTTGATGTGCCAAGGGATTGTGATGGAGGGCTTGTTACCAATGACCTGATGGTATGGGTCGTTTTCATCGCGAGTGACGGGAATACCAATCTCAACGATCCAATGATCGTCAGCGATGTGCGTGGCGACCTCTGCCTGAGAGGACCATCGCATTCGGTTCTTGTTGTCCATGCTTCGATCTAGATCGGCGATGGCTCCTGCCGGGTTGACGGCGATCTGGTAGTAGCTGTTGCGATCTGTCTCCAGAAGGATTTCCACCACGTCACCATACCAGATGGCCGGGTCCTCGTTGTCGCGTGTGGTGATGTTGGGCGGGCTGTTGGGATCTTCCTCACACCTGATTGCGAAATAGAGATGATTGTTGCGCAATTCCACCATGAACGCAGTTCCTAACTCAGGTGCTTCGCCGGTTTGGTTCTCACGGAACTTGCCGGTGGAGGAGGTTGGGATGTTCGTCCACGGAAGTTCATCAAGTTTGCCGTCCACGACGATGGGAGTGACAGGGGATCCGCCGACCTTTCTGACGCTTGGCACCGGACCTCGCTTCTGTGAAAGGACGTTCATACGAATGCGGAGCCGCTCAAGATAAGAGTCCATGAAAGCCAGCCGCTTGCCATAGATGGACTTCCCATCGATACCTTCCTTTGCCATATCAAACAGTGCGAGTGCTTGCGTGGCTTTTGCGACATCCTGATCCATCGAATACCAATGCTTTTCGCAGTAGCTGAAGAAACTCTTCATGCTTTCAGCGGCCGGTCCATAAAAGCGCTCTGTAAACTCGTTAAAGAGCGCGTGAATGTCCTGATTCTTGTCTCCCCAGTACATGCGTGCAGTGAAGTAGACCATGAAGGAGTTGAGCGCTGCAGATTTTTCACTGAAGTCTATGGACAGCCAGACATCTTCTCCGCGTGAGATTCCCTTGGTCGCGTTGATCCCTTCACCCAAGACGGTGGGATTGAATGCGGGGAGATAGAAGCTGCGTGCGGTGAAGGGGTAGTTCTCAAAGATCTCCAAAGGGTTGTCTGTCTTGTCGGCCCAACTTTCCCGTAGCTGTCTGATGTATTCCTGATCAGGATCTTTGGGGCGTCGGCCTCCCACAATGATCACCTGCACATTGGGCTCGAGCTTGTCGATGTTGTCGGGTGGTGCTGTGTAGGCGCCGTAGGCGCAGTTGGAGATCATTTTGCCGGGGTGTGATTTGGCAATCTCCTTCGCGACGCGATTGACGAAATCCCAAACATGATTCGAGAGCGTTCCGCGAGGACCCAGCTGGAGAGAAGTCTTGCCCTCGCAATGTTCACATTGGCAGATCGCAGTGTAGCCATCGGGGGGCATGATCGATACGACATCCATATCGAAGTGATCGAACTGCGCTTGTGCAAAGCGGATGGTTTCCTCGAACAGTTCCTCGTTGGAATAGCAGAGTTGATTGTTCTTGATGCTTGGATGGTTCTGTCGTTTGTCCCCATATAGAGCGAACCAATCTGGATGGTTCTTCATCGTGAATTCATTGTCTGTCATGTCTCGAAAGCCATGAGCTGCTTGCCGGCCGTAGGGACGACGCACCCCCAATCGGAACGCCCACATCACCACCTCATGGTCATGAGCGCCCGGCAGGAACTGGAAGATGCGCATCGGAAAAGCAGGGTGTATTGTCTGATCCATTTTAGGCAGAGCAATGGAGCTGATTTCAGGAACGATCTCACCGATGTCACCGGGCATGTACCACCTGACTCCCAAGCTTCGCAGAAAGTGACAGACGGCGTTGAATGAACCTCGCTCGTCGTAACTCCAAACGTGGATGTTCCCTTCAGCATCCTTTTTGACCTCCTGATCCGTTCCGAAGAGTTTGGTAGGTCCGGAGTAGTTTTTGTAGATCCGCTTGAGAGGGAATCCCCAGTGTTCGCCTGTGATTTCATTCCATGCCTGCTGAGTCTTTCCGCTGACGTTGTCGTTGTTGTTTCTGGGCCACGGTTCGGTCGGCACGAAATCGGTGTCGTCTCCTAAGAAAACCATCCAATTTTTGCCGGATGCGATTCGGAACGCTCCGTCTTTCAGTCCCTCGTTCGAGATCCCCAGTTCATCAGTGTGGATGCTTTTTCCGATGTGGAGATTGACGGGGAATTCAGAAGAAGGATTGGAGGCAATGTTCAGTTCAGCCCCGGAGAGCTTGCGGATATACGTCTGCAACTCTCGTGCTGCTAATCGCTGTGTGCGGGTGGGGTTTTCCGAGATGATGATCTGTGCATTGGCGGAGCCGTTATTGACAATAAACGGCTCAGCGGAGGCGCAAACCTGAAACAGGAGCACCTGGCACGACAGGGCTAAAAGAAGTGGTCGCATGAGGAGGTAAGTTTGTTCATTGTTGTTGACTGGTCCCGTGTGGCAATATTTATCCCAAAAATCCTTTGAAGGAAGTTTGTTTCCTATGCCCCCTTGATGGCCTGGCGGTTATTGATTTCATTATGAAATTCACCAGTAGCTCTTGTTCCCAGCGAGTCGAGTTTGCTGACGAGATGTGTGGCTAGGAGATTGCCTTCCCCTCGTGCGATGAGGTGTTGGTTCTGCTATCGAATGTCGGCGTTGAAGATGGAGCCTCACTACATCGGTTCGATTGGTAAAAAATGAAAAGGCCCCGATGGGTTGCATCGGGGCCTTTTTGGAGAGTTGTTGATGGAGGAAAGTAGCTTACTGCTGCTTCTTTTTCTTCTTCAGTTCCTTCACCTTGAGGTTGCGCCAGAGGATGGTTCCTTTCTTGCCTGAGTGAACTTGCAGGCCGAAGGCTCCGGATTTGAACTCATCGGTTTTCCAGAATGCCATGGGGGTGCCGTTCAGCCATGTGCGAACGCTGCTTCCTCGGGCTTCGATGGTGATGCGGTTCCATTCTTTCTCTATCTGTGCTTCGCGGGCTTCGGCATGTTCTTCGAGCCAGAGAGGGTAGAACCATCCGCCGCAACCCTGTCCGTAAATGCCACCAGACCACTCGCGTTCTTGTGAGTAGGGTTCCATTTCCATCTGTGGTCCAATAGCTGAGATACCACCCTTCTTGCCCTTGCCGCGACCTGCGCGGAACATGACGCCGGAGTTGCCTTCCTCTTCCCACTTCATTTCGCAGGTGAAGATGAAATCACTGTAATCATCCTTCTTGGTGTAGAGGTAGGTGCTGGGGGATCCTGGTTTGCAGGTGCCGCGGATAGCTCCGTCTACGACATCGAACTCACAATCCCCACCAATGGGCTCCCAAGCGTCGATGTCCCTGCCATTGAAGAGGGCCTTGAATCCTTTTTCCAAGGCTGGCTCCTTCTTCCCGTTGATCAGCATCTTGGCTGGGTCGGGAACGTTGGGTTGCTTCTTGTAGTGCTCGAACCATTTCTTTTGAAGGTCGCTGGAATCAAGCTGGGCTGCGGTTGCTGTCCACAGTCCGAGAGAAACCAGAATGAGAAAGATGAAAGATGTTTTCAGTTTGGTAGACTTCATTTGCGTGAGCGGATAGTTGGCTGGATTTACTGATCGGGCGACTTCTTTTTCATGAGATCATTGTAAGGTTTCATTGATCTTTGACCCATGGGGCTCGATCGAAGGCATCGGTGAGGCGTGGGTCTTTTGTCTGCCTCATGATGTTATCGATTCGTGACCTTAATAGTTCGAGCTCTTCCTTGTGGACCGGATCTCCAGCGAGGTTATTCAGTTGATCAGGATCCTCGCCGATCAGGTAGAGCTCTTCTGCTGGGCGGTGGTTCATGGTGAGCTCTAGGAACTGACCTTCCTTGGCATCGTCTCGCTTGGACATCATGTAGGCCTTGGTGAGAGATCCGTCCAAGTCACGATAGGCAGGGCTGGTGGCGAGCCCTGTGTTGTACAGTTCTCCTGGGCTGGTCATCTGTGCGGATTGATAGGGATCCCCCATCGGCCAGCGCTCGGGTTTGAAGTTGCGAATGTAGAGATGCGTGGTCGTGCGGATGGCTCTCATCGGGTAGGGGACATTGCCGGCCCGTGAATCGTGCACATGTAGTTCCCTGCCGATCACGACCTCGTTTCTCATGGGATCAATCCAACCGCTCTCACTGCTGGCTAATTGTTTCATGAAGCTGCGTCCATCCATCGATGGTGCGTCAGCATTGGTCAGTTCGATCAACGTTGGTCCGATGTCCATCACGCTGACGAAATCATCGACGTGCCTGCCTGCTTTAATTGCAGAAGGCCAGCGAAGGAGCAAAGGGACTCGTGTCCCCAGATCGTAGCACGTGGTTTTTCCGCGGGGGACACCGGGGATGCCGTGATCCCCCGAGACGATCACCAATGTGTTGTCCAGTTCGCCGGCGGTTTCCAATTCATCAAGCATCACGCCAAGCATGGCGTCGGCTGCCTGTACCTCCCCGAGGTAGTCAGAGAAATCACGACGGATATCGTGTGTGTCGGGAAGGAACTTTGGAATAAGCCCCTTCAATTGATCGGGTTCAATTCCCCAGAGTCTTTTGCCGGAATCCGGAACATACGGCCGATGAACATTGATCGATCCGTAGACGAAGAAAAATGGTTTGTCTGTTCCATGAGCCAGGACACGACGCATTTCTGTTCTGGGATGAGCAAGTGTCTCTTCGTGTCTGCCTTTACGTTCTGCATCATTTTCTGCCGTGCCTACATAAAGACCGTAGCGTTGATAGGGGACCTGCTTGATCTCCCTCATGGATTTTGTGGGTTTGTCGGGCTTGAATGAAAAGGTCTTCACGGAACGTTGAACAAAGTATCCGCTTTCCTTCAGGAGATCAGCGAACTTGGGCAACGTGCTCATCGGGTTTGGCGTGCCCTTCCAATCACTGGCCTTGCCATTTAGGAATGCTCCGCTTCCGCAGTTCCAGAAATAGCGACCGGTTGCGAGCGATGCCCTGCATGGGCCACACGAAGCCACAGGCACAAAGGCATTGTTGAACACCACTCCTTCTCGTCCTATGCGATCGAAGTTTGGGGTCTCTACCACGTCAGACAACGAAGGCTTATCAGGATCTGAATAGACACCTGCATATCGTCCGAGATCATCCACGAAGAAAAACAGAATATTGGGCCGATCAGTAGCCGACGCGAAAGAGGATCGAGCCAATAGGCACGCAGTGATGAGGAGCAGGGTGAAGTGTTTCATGGATGCGGCGATAGGGCTGAAATGAGCTATACCTCTAGTGCGAGGTGATGTCCTCATTACGCCCGTTTGTAGTCCCGCCTTTCGGCGGTTCAGGCTGAGTGTGTTCAGGTTCGTTTGCTGATGAAAGCCGTCTAAAGACGGAACAACGAACAGTGTTGGTGCAAAGTTGGAATCGCTTCTGCCTGTCTTACCGTTTTACCCGGTTGACCCAGTTTGGATTTGGGACATGAGCCTCAGCCATGTAGCTCTGTGCTTTTTTTACAATGTCCGGGTGCTTCGATGAGACGTCGAAGAGTTCGCCAAGATCGGTGCTCAGGTCGAATAGCTCAACGTCGCCGGTATGCATGGGGATGCGGATGGCTTTCCACTTGCCGAATCGAACAGCCTGCTTGCCTCCGCGTTCGTAGAACTCCCAGTAGAGATACTTGCTGGGCTTCTGTTTGTTGCCGAGCAGGGCCGGGAGAAAACTGTTGGACTGAATGTTCTTTGGTGCTTTGACACCTGCAAGTTCTGCAGCGGTTGCCATGAAGTCACCGAAGTAGGAAGCATGGTGACTGATGGAGCCTGCTTTGATCTTCCCGGGCCACCAGGCCAATGTCGGAACGCGGATGCCTCCCTCTGTCAGGTCACGTTTCATTCCGCGCAGTGGGCCGTTGGCATCGAAGAAGTCTGGGTTGTTGCCGCCTTCCTTGTGGTGCCCATTGTCTGAGGTGAAGATGATGAGTGTGTCTTTGTCGATCTTATGGTCGCTGAGCTTCTTCATCAATCTGCCCATGTCGCGATCCATGCGGGTGATCATGGCTGCCTGTCCCTTGTCTGGATCAGGCCAGGGCTTGTCTTTGTAGATTCCGTAGTCAGGTACTTCCTGTCCGTTGCCCAATCCGCGCCCAGCCTCGTTGTTGGCGTGAGGAACGTTCAGAGCAAGGTAGAGGAAAAATGGATTTTTGTGATTCTCGTCAATCCAGCCAAGGGCTTCATCAACGATGAGATCATGTGCGTAGTCCTTCTTTACGATGGAGTAACCAGCGCCGTCATCCGGATACCCTTTTGCTTTGGCTTCCTTGACCCAGTAGGGATGGGGCTCATTGCGCAATGTCACCTTCTCTTGATTACGGACCAGAAACGTAGGGTAGAAGTTGTGGGCGTGACGTTGGTTCAAATAGCCGTAGAAGTAATCAAAGCCCTGTTTGTTTGGGTGGCCAATGGAGCCGAGCTCCCCGAGTCCCCACTTGCCGCATAGAGCGGTGGAGTAACCAGCATCCTTCAAGAGTTCAGCGACGGTGACATCCTGGTCGCGTAATGTTTGTGGATCCCTGTTGTCCCTTCCTGCGTTGCCCCGAACCCATGTGCGTCCTGTGTGCTGGCCTGTCATAAGCACTGAGCGAGATGGAGCACAGACGGTGGACCCTGCATAGAAGCTGGTCATCGTGATGCCTTCCTTGGCCATCCGATCGAGGTTGGGCGTCTTGATCAACTTCTGACCAAATCGGCCGATATCGCCATAGCCCAGGTCATCGGCCAGAACAAAAATGATATTGGGCTTGGATGCAGCCTGAGAAGTCAACGCGCAGACAAGAGCTGCGGCGAGAAGAGCCATGCGGAATTTCATGGCCATGGGTTAACAAGCCCACCGTCAACCGGCAAGGTCGGAGTGGGATGAGAGGAGGTGTGCTTTAGTCGCTGTGAGCGACCTTGAGGTGGGAAAAGGAAACCCGGGCACCTTCGGAAGAGTCGCCGTCGTTTTCTTGGGGATAGACACCTGCTTTGAAATAGAATGTTTGATCAGCCCAGGATTCGTCATGCTGGATCATGTTTTCCGAAAGAGTGGTTTCGTTGACCTTGATGGACAGGGTGCCGTCTTTTAATTCGATTCGCCATTGGATATCGGTGTTCAGGTCTACGTACTCGAATGTCAGTTTCTTGTCTTTGCCTTTGTTGGGGCTTTGCTTCACGAGTGCCTCGATACGGCCTTTATAGTATTGGAGTTTTACGAGCGGCTTGGCTTTTCCCGAGTAGCTATGAATTTGGCCGATGACGACTTTGGGATAGGAGGGGACCTGAATGACTTTGCAACGCGCCTCAAGGGTGTGTGTTCCGGACATGGTCCAATTGTGACGCGGGTTTCCGGGAGAAAGCATTTCACGTAGTTCACAACGCGGATACTCAGTGCCCTCTGTTGTCGCACCGTTTACCGGGCACCAAAACGTCATGGCGTTTCCTTCGGTGGTATAGAAATGCGCGTCCATGAAACCATGGTTTAGTGTTTTCGAAGCTATTTCCTTTGGGTGGCCCTCATACTTCATTTTTTCATTGGTTGGGAGCGTCAGCTTCCAATGGCTGAGATTGAAGTGCTCGCTTGGAGGCGTGCTGCTTTTCAGCTCTATGGGCGACTTGGCTCCAGTGGTGGGCTTTGATGGCGTCGATTGTTTTTTCTCCTCAGCCTTCTTCTTGTTCTTGGCTGCTTTCTTTGTAGCGCGGATCCTGGCGCGTTCGATTTCCCGGGGAGTCATCTCCTTGTTCGTCGCGGTTGCAGTGTTGGGAGTTGATTTGTCTACGCGTTTTGGTTTTCCGGAAATGGGTTCCGCCATAGTACCGATCCATGCGTCGTAGGCCTTGCTCAGTTCCGTCACTTTTGCCGGGTTGGCGTCGGCCAGATTCTTTTTCTCAGTAAGATCCTTGGCGAGATTGATGAGTTCTATCTTTCCTTTGATCCAGTGGAGTTTCCAATCGCCTCGGCGGACGGCCCATTCGTTTTCGGGGCCCTTGCTCCAGAAGAGCTCCTTGTGATGCTTGGTGGTTTTCCCGGTGAGCAATGGAAGGATGCTTTTGCCTGCGAAATCATTTTCTTCAGGCGTAGCGTTCAGTGCATCGAGCGCTGTGGGCAGGATGTCGAAGGAGATGATGGGTGTGTCGATGGTTCTTCCTCCTTTGAACTTGTCGGGCCATGAAACGATGAACGGAGTCCGGATGCCGCCTTCATCAAGGGTTTGCTTGAAACCGCGGAGTGGCGTGTTGTCCGCACTCATTGATTTGGAGCCACCGTTGTCCGTGAGGAAGAAGAGCAGTGTGTTGTCGAACAATCCCTCTTTCTTGAGCTTTCCGGTCACTGCCCCGACGCCGTCATCGAGATGCTTCAACATTGCCATGAGAATCGCTCGCTCCTTGGTGATCCCAGGGAATTTTTTTTGATAGGCTTTGATGTCTTCCTCAGGAGCTTCGGCTGGTGCATGGACGGCGTTGTAGGCGAGGTAGAGAAAGAATGGACTTTTTTTGTTTCGGTCGATGAATGCGACGGCTTCTTCCGTGAGGCGGGTGGTCAGGTAGCCTTCGTCATTGATGCGCTCTTTGTTCCGGTAGATGGGGTGGGCGAATTTGGCGTTTGAATCGCTACGGAGGTCGAAATAGCTGTGTCCGCCACGCCCCATGAATTTGTAGCATTCGGTGAAGCCGCGGTTCATGGCGTGCCATTTCAACTCGGGGTAGTCTTCGTCCAATCCAAGGTGCCATTTTCCGATGGCGGAGGAGACGTATTCGGCAGGGAGGTAGCCAGGGAAAATTTTCTTCTTTGGATCAAAGCCGCGTCCGCCATCTCCAGCTGTGTAGACGCCGACACTTTGTGAATATCCCCCAACCATGATTCCCGCCCGGGTGGGTGAGCAGACGTGTCCACTTGTGTAGCCCTGACTGAAGGTGACCCCGTCCTTGGCCAGGGCATCCATGTGAGGAGTGGAAACTTCCTTGGAGTGATGCGGACTGAGGCTGATGTCTGCATAGCCCTGATCGTCTGTCAAAATGACAACGATGTTGGGGCGAGAGGTTGCAGCGGAACCAGATTGCAACAGCAGTGAGCCAAGGAACAGGAGTGTGATCAGCTTTCTCATGAGGGACATGGGATTTTGCAATGGCGTATTGTAAATCAACGTTTCTTCTCGATGGCGCGCTTCTCTGTCTTTGCCAGATGATTGCGCATCATTTTCAGAGTCTTTGTGTGTTTGTCGCCGTTGGCGAGATTGGTTTCCTCTTTGGGATCGCTCTTCAGATCATAGAGCTCTTCACCGTTGCTCCACTTTGTGTAGCGCCAGCGGTCTGTGCGGATGGCTTTGCCTAGTGAGGGACCACGAGATACGACCGTGTAGGCGACCTGTTTTCCTTTGGCCTTGGGATTGCGGAGCATGGGAACAAGGCTGTTACCTTGAAGTTCGGCAGGAGCTTTCACTCCGCATAGTTCTGCCAGAGTGGGATAGAGGTCGATGAGTTCCACGAGTCCTTCGCTGGTGGTTCCTGACTTGGTCTGGCCAGGGACACGGATCACCAATGGCACGCGATCGCATTGCTCAAACAACATCACTTTTCCCCACATGAATTTTTCGCCGAGCATGTAGCCGTGATCGGAAGTGAGGACGACGATGGTATCTTCCCAGTGGCCGCTGCGTTTCAGTGCGTCGAACACCAATCCGATCTGAGCATCGATGAAGGAAATACAAGCGTGATAGGCCTGCATGTAGTCGCGCCGGAGTTTGTCATTCTCTACTCCGAATTCAAAACCGAAGCCATCATAGCGCTTGGTCTGAGCAATCTTGGGTGCTTGTTTCCAAAACTCCAGAGATGCAGGGGTGAACTGGAGTTTGTCTACAGGATACATGTCGAAGTATTTGTCCGGAGCGAGAAAGGGGACGTGTGGCTTTTGGATGCCGCAGGCCATGAAGAAGGGCTTGTCGCCATGTGCTTTGGTCTGGAGCCAGTTTGCGATCTGTCGTGCGTTCTTGCCGTCTTTGTGTTGGTCATCCTTCAGACCTGAGGGTCCGTAGCCGGGATCTTGTCCGCGGGTCTGGGTGGCGATGGTTGGATAAAATTTGCGCCATTCACGACGGGCCTTTCCTTGTGTGATGTCTCCATGCTCTGCTTCGAACTTTTCACGAAGCGGTGTGACCATGGGCATTTCTTCGTTCTCGAAACGCTGCATCTTGTTCCATGCGACATCACCCGGATCGACCTTGGTGTTGTGAAATATCTTTCCGACGGCACCGGTCCAGTAGCCTGCTTTCTTGAATTGTTGTGGAAGAGAGACTGTTCCGGGACGGACGGTTTGGATCTCAGCCTTGTTGTCGAGGATACCGGTGGATTCCGGATACAGGCCGTGCAGGAAGGACGCCCGCGATGGACCGCATACGGGATACTGACAGTAGGCACGCCTGAAGGTCATGCCTTCCTTGGCCAAGTGATCGAACGCCGGAGTGTTGATGTGCGGGTAGCCGGATGTGGATACGTGGGTGTTCAGATCATCGCAGACAATGAACAACACGTTGGGGCGCGATTTGGCAGCCTGGCTCTCAAGCGCGACAGTGAGAAACAGGCTGGCGATGAGGACTATTGAAAATCGTTTCATAAGGTCGGGATAGAAAGGGAATGACTTTGAGGTGGAAATGGTAACGGAAAAACAGGGTTGGCTCCATAGCCTTGGCGGAGTTGCTTCTCGCTGAATTCAGTGGATTTGGCCGTGATATTGCGTCTAATAGAGGTATGACTGGCCATCGCTGTTTCTGTATCTGTTTGGCGCTGTTGTTTTCAGCGATTGCTGGAGCAGCGGAGGAGACTGCGAATGGCAGCGATCGGGCGGAGTCGGTGGTTGTTGTTTATAACGAACGCGTGCCTGAATCCAAGAAGGTGGCGGAGCACTACGCAAAACTCAGAGAGATTCCTGAGGAGCGGATGATCGCTTTGGATACATCTGTTCACGAATCGATCAGCCGGAAGCACTTTCGTGAGGAAATCGAATTGCCACTGATGCTGGCCTTGGTCGAGAGAGGTTTGTTTGTTCTGGAACCGGTGAAGGCATCCGGGATGGCGCGGAGGCCAAGGAGGCGGGTCAAGGAATCTGCGTTTCGCTATCTCGTTCTGTGTTACGGCATGCCATTGAGAATCCAACGCGATGCGCGGTTGGTTGAGTCTGGTGCAGAACGGTTTCCCAAACACCTCAGAGGAAACGATGCTGCCGTTGACAGTGAACTGGCAGTGCTCCCGCTTACAGAGCTTGGGTTCATGAGAACGGGGCCCTATTCCAATCCCTTTTTCAAAACCCGGAATCCACAACTCATTCATCCTACGAAAGGGATTCTAATGGTAGCCCGGCTTGATGGGCCGACTCCTGAAATCGCCATGGGGTTGGTGGACAAGGCGATCACTGCTGAGAGGAGAGGCTTTGCTGGAAATGCATATATAGACACGCGAGGACTTACCTCCGGTGGATACAAAATGGGAGACGATTGGTTACGGGCTGCAGCGCTGGCCTGCAAGCGGGCGGGGTTCAATACGATCGTGGATACGGAGCGGGGATTGATTCCCGAAGAGAAACCTCTGAGACGCGCGGCGATCTACCTGGGCTGGTATGGCAAGGACATCTCAGGAGCGCTGGGATTGCGAGAGGTGGATTTCGTTCCTGGTGCAGTGGCCTATCATTTACATTCCTTCAGTGCAGCGAGCTTGAGGAATGCTGACGAGCGCTGGACTGGGCCTTTGTTGGCGAGAGGAGCCACTGCATCCATGGGGAGCGTGCGTGAACCTTATCTCGAGAACACACCGAATCTGGGTGTCTTTGCCGCCAGCTTTCTTAGTGGGCATTTTACCTTCGGCGAAGCGGCTTACGCCTCTCAGCCCAAGCTGTCTTGGGCGATCACCGTGGTTGGCGATCCGATCTATAAACCACCGATGCCATCGAAGCCTTAGATCAGGCCAATTCGAGACCTGACATGGTGCCGGTGCTAGAGGAGAAGGAGTCCACCTCCAGTCCCAGACGTTGAAGCATGGAGACATAGAGGTTGGTCAGAGGGTAGTTGTTGTCCTTGTTGAACACGAGATGTTGACCGTGTTTGAAACCACCGCCTGCAAGGAAGACCGGAAGGTTGGTATTTGAGTGTGAGTTGGCTGCACCCATGTTGGAGCCGAACATCACCATGGTGTTGTCGAGGAGTGTGCCGGACCGTTCCTGAACACCTTGGAGACCATCCAAGAAGAGGGAGATTTCCTTTAGCTGCAGTTCCTCGATGATTCGAAGCTGATCCATCTTTTCCGGATCGTTTCCATGATGAGAAAGGGGGTGGGTACCATCGTTTACGTTGTCGATGTTTTGTCTGGTGGATCCCATATGAATCCCCAATGAAATGATTCGGGTCGAGTCGGTGCTCAACGCCAGTTTCATGACATCGAATATATTGCGATGCTGTTTGATACCGTCTGTGAAGGTGGTGATGTCCTGTGGTATCGGTGCATCGACAACTGGTTTGGGCCGGCGGACCCATGCCTGACTTTCCACAAGACGTTGCTCCAATTCCCTGACCGAGGTGAAGTATTGATCGAGCTTGGAACGGTCGGCTGCGCTGACGTTGGAGTTCAGTTTCTTCACGCGACCAACCAGCATGTCCAGGATGCTGCGTTCTTCCTGCAGTCTGACCATCTGTGCTTCCACCTCAGCCTTGTTTCCCTGAAGAAACATACGCTGAAACAGTCGGGCTGCCTTGGTCTCCCCGGGGATGGGGACACCGGCTGATGTGAAGGACATCGGTTCGCCTTTCTCTGCGCCACCATTGGACGGTGAAATCATGATGGGCATGAAGGGGATGCGAGTCTGCTGGCCCAGTTTCTCCGATGCGAAAACGTCGAGAGAAATGGAGTTGCGGAAACCAGGGCGCCCCGGGTGAGGGGCACCTGTGAGGAAACATGGTAGTGCTCCGTGACCCGTATCCACACCCGGCAGGGAAACTCCAGACATGACCGTCATCTGCTTTCTGTGTGCGGAGAGCAGATCGAGATAAGGTGTGGTCTCGTAGTTTGGGCCGGCTTTCTTTGGAAAGAAGTGTTGGGGTAGCAGACTGAGACTGTTCATCAGGATCACCATCCTGCGCGGTGATTCTGCTTCAGTGACCTTCTCGGCGGCATGCATGCACGGCTTCATGGCATCGAGGAACGGAAGTGCCACAGAGACTCCTGCGGCCCGCAAGAAAGTGCGCCTGTCCATGATCTTGCGGATGTGTGGCATCTGCATGGAGTGATCTGTTCGTTCTTTGCTGGGCGTGCGTTTCATCTGATAAGGTCTCAAATTATTTGTGCAGGAACATGGGCGTATCAAGTACACTCAGGATCAAGGATTGAAAGCCGTAGCCTTCAGCCTCGTGCTCATCCAGTATTTTTTCAAGAACAGCCCGGTCACTGAAGGTGGCGATTCCTCCGGTTGCGTGGATGAGCAATCGATTCAAAATGTTTCGTGCGATTTGTCGATCCTCTTTGGCAATGAGCTTCTTGAAGCTGTTGATATCAGCGAAGGGTTTTCCTGAGAATTCACCAGTAGCATCTACAGGTAGTCCAAGTTTGATTTCGAACCTGAAATCTCCTCGGAAGATCCGTTTCTTGGTTCCCTTGTCGATACTGCGATAATGGGTGCGATACCCACCCATGACGTCAAATGACTCGAGTGCAAATCCGGGTGGATCAATCATTCTGTGGCAACCTGCGCAGGACTCGATTGCGCGATGCTTCTCAAGTTGTTCACGAATGGTCACCGCTCCGCGTGTGTCCGGTTCGATGGCACCTGCGTTTGGTGGAGGGGGAGGAGGCGGTGTGCCAAGGATGCGTTCCAAGACCCAGATGCCCCGCTTGATTGGTGATGTGGTAAATCCATTGGCAGAAATTTTCATCATGCTCCCATGTGTCAGGATACCACCGCGGACGCTTCCGGCGGGGAGTGATACTTTCCTGAACCTGCTGCCTTCCACTCCTGGTATGTTGTAGTGCTTCGCCAGTCGCTCGTTCAGAAATGTGAAATCGGAATCCACGATTTTCGAGGCCGGAAGATTGTTGCGAACCATTTCTCTGACGTAGTTGCGTGTTTCCTTCACGAGTGACTCCACGAGTGAACCGTCGTTGTAGTACTCGGGATAAAGCTTGTTGTCGGGTGCTGTGGCGTGGATGGCATCAAGTTCGAGCCATTGATCTGCGAAGTCATCAATGAAATGGTTCGCTTTCGGATCACGTAACATCCGCCGGGCCTCGGCGAGAAGGGTGGATGTGTTTTCAAGCTCGCCGGAGCGGCCGAGGTTGATCAGTCGTTGATCGGGTAGGGAGCGCCATAAATAGAGGGAAAGACGGTTGGCCAGCTCGTTGCCGGAAAGGCGCCCCGGCTTTTCAGTGATAAAAAGGAAATCTGGGGAGCAGAGAATGGCTTTGTAGCCGATGAGCATGGCGTCCTGAAAACAGATCTTTTGATCGAGTGCGTTCAGAACACGTTTCTGCATGACGGTGACTTCGTCGTTTGAGACCTGCCTACGATAGGCTTTTTCCATGAATGCCTTCAGCAGATGGCGGCTGTCCTCTTTGGGTGTTTCGGGATCGAGAAAGTACGGGCCGCCGGGGAAGGATTGAGGTTGCCGCTTTTCTCCAGTGCCTGCCGCGATGGCGCGTGGTCTCAGATATCCGCTATCGGGTGTCCATCGTTTCAACGGTGCGTTTCCGAACAGCGCTTGGTGTCCCTTTGGTGGCCACTCTTCAATCAACGGGCCTTCAATCTCTGCCCATTCTATGGCGACGGCCTCCCAGATATCTCCCTTGGTGCCAGTGGCGAATCGTGTGTTTCGAAATGGTAGGTCGGGACAGCGGATACACAGGCGCTCACCTCCGTGTAGCCAGACCTTGCATTCGTAGGTGTCTGTCTCAGGTGTCAGATCGAATGTCTTGAGGATGCGGCCCAAGGCGATGCCGATGGCGACGGTCTGATTCTCTTTTCCCGGGAGTAGCTTTGGAGACGCAGGCTTCTTCGGAAGGAAAGCGTTGTTTGAGATGCGGGCGGATTGGGCGCGGAGACGGATCGTGTAGTAGCCTGGTTGTTGCGGCGTGGTGAATAGTGTCCATGGGCCTTGAGCTTCCACTGGTTCCTTGATCAGCGTCAATTTGTTGTCAGCTATCGTGAAGGCGTTTCTGAAGGCCTTTCTATATGCTCCCAGTCTTTTCGGGGGGTAGCGCTTTGTCGATGGGCGTGGTTTGTAGAAAAGCGCGACTGCAGCCTGTAGGGAGGCTTCTGCCGCCTCGAGATATTGGGCGATCTGATTGTAGGACAGCTCCTGCATGTCAGCCACGTTATCAATGCCAACATAGTCGCTGTCCGCGGGCACATAGTGGGCTGCATCGAGACCAGGGACGCTTAGGAGTTCCCGGATGATGTTCTCGTATTCTTTTGAGCTGAGTCGCCTTAAGGGGACTCGACCTTGTGTTCGTTGGCTTATGGCATCGAACTCCCGAAGCTCCTTACTAAGGGCGGTTGTGAATGCGTTCTTTTCTTCCTCCGAGAAACGCTTCTTCTTGGGAGGCATTTCACCGGCTTCGACCTTGTCATAGACCTTCAGCCACGTCGTGATCGAGACAGGGTCTTCATCGACTGCCGGCAGGTTGTCCAATCGAATGTTTCCTTTCTGGACATCTGCGTCGTGGCAATCCACGCAGGATTCCTGAACGAGCATCTTGATGTCTTTGGTGTGCTCGGACTGGCCAATTGCAGCCGAGGGAATCAGGCAGCAGAGAGCCATCGCCATTGCCCAAAGAAGGGCGTGGTGTGAACGCTGAAGTTTTGGTGTTTTTGTTGTCGAATGATTCATTCTGTTTGCTGAATGACTCAAAGGGAATGAACGTGGACGTCGGTTGGTAACGGATTTATTCGAGGGACCGCCACTTCCGGAAAGCTTGATCGCCGCACTGATTGCGGGCTCTGCTTCACTCAATCTGGAGGATTGGGCAATCTTTATCGGCGGTCTGTGCTCTTCCAGATGATTTCACTGTTCCCGGAAGGGCTCTGCTGAATGATGGCCAGTTCTTTGGATTTTGTGAGTGCGAGGAGATGGTTTCCGGGCCGAGATGGGTTGGGGGATTGCCAAATGATTTTCTCCGGTTTGTTTCGTCTTCCCTTGTAGATCGTTAATTGCCCCTTGATCACGCTGGCGTGGTAATCATCTTTTGCTTCTTTGGATGGGACTTCGAAGAGCTTTCCATTGATCTCATCGCGAAGCATCAACTTGCCGTTTTCCTCCAGTTTCAAGAGAGCTTCAAGACGAGGGAATTTGAGAGCCTTGCCGCCCACAAGTTGTTCGCCTGGGTGCAAAAGAATGCGATAGATGGGATCTTGGCTTTGGTTGATGCCATTGCCTACGGTGATCTGAATTTCGTTTCGGGATGTTCTTCCGTTGATGCCTTTAGCGATTGCCAGGAGATTGTAAGTGCCAGAGGGCAGGCTGCTCAGCATGTAGTCTCCAGAAGGGCTCCATGATGTGGGGGCTGAGACCATTCCCTGCGCGTTGATCAGCATTCCGTTCAGATACAGTTTTGATGCCTCGATCTCGGCACCACTGACATCGATCTCAACGCGGAGATCGGGTCCTTCAGCTAGTGAGGCTCCGTTCTCGGGGACGGTGAATTGAATTTTGGGGCGCTTGGGTGAGGCGTCTGGTGATGCGGTGATCGTACCTTGTTCGTCATCATCGAGAAGGCGTGTGCCTTTGAATGGTCCCCAGTTCACGCGGTACCAGTAGTCTTTGTCCGCGCGATATTTCTCAGGGTCGTAGTCTGGGTTTGTCTTGGGAAGACGAGCGCCGACTTCTTTCAGGTAACCCATCATCTCACCGAAGAGCTTCTTATGAACCTTGGGTTGTTCTGCTGCGATGTTTCTGACCTCGCCGACGTCCTTGGAGAGGTCGAACATCATTGGCACCTCGTCATGTCCCCAGAAGTGCATGATCTTTGTGTTGCCCGTGACCATGGCGGTGTGGGGCATGGTTCCCCTGTAGTGAGGGTAGTGAAAATGTAGATTGCGATTCTGGAAGGCTTCGTCCGGCTTCTCGCCCTTCATGTAGGACGCGAGAGTGACGCCATCGATGTCCTTTAGCTTGCCTGGATCACCGCCGGCCCAATCGACGAATGTAGGAAGCAGATCGTAGTTCACCACGTTTCCTGTGAAATGACTTCCTTCCTTGATGCCCGGTCCTTTGACGATCATGGGCACGCGGATGCCTCCCTCCCATACCCACCACTTGCGAGCGTGAAGAGGCTGATTCTTTCCGGGGAAAAATTCATGTCGATAGCCGTTGTCTGCGACCATGACCACGTAGGTGTTGTCGGCGATTCCGAGTTCATCAAGCTTGTCTAACACAGCGCCAATTCTTCCGTCCACGTCATCTGCCATACCCAGCCAGACTGCAGGGTCTTCCTTGCGTGCAACATCGTGCTCCGTCTTGCCGTGCTCTTTATACCAGGCTTGGACCAGAGGGTGTTTCACATACTTTTCACGTGTGGCCACTTTGCATTCACTCCCGGCATGCATGGCGTAGTGGGAAAGTTGAACGTAGAATGGCTTGTCGGCCTTGGCCTGTTGTTCAATGAAGCTGATCGCCTTGTCCGTGATGCTGAACATCAACTTGGGATCCGCCATGTTTTCTTCGGTGAGCCGCCTGGGTTGATCTTCTCCTTTCTTGAGTCCTATTTTGATCGTGTTGCCGGGATTGTTGTCCGTGTCGCCATCGTGAACGGAGTAGCCATGTTCACCGGGATCGCTGCGCATGTGCCACTTGCCAATGTGTGCAGACTCGTATCCCAAAGGAGCCAATGCTTTCGGGATCCCAAAAGTGTTTTTGGGTTCCATGGATTTATTGGCAACACACGCCAGAACCTTGAACCCGTCATACTCCTTGCTGGTATCGTAGTAAGTGTCGTCTCTCGGATTCATGTAGACCGTGAAACCGTTTCGAGCAGAAGTCTGGCCCGTAAGGATGCAGGCTCTTGCAGGGGAGCATTGCGGTGATCCATAGGCGTTTTGAAATACCATTCCCTCGCGAGCCAAGCGATCGATGTTGGGCATCTGAACAACGGGCATCTTGGAGTTGGGCATGTCGGGATGCATGGCCACTGATGATCCGTTCCACGCCCAGTCATCAATATAGAGCAGGACGATGTTTGGCTTCTGGTCTTTTGCCTCCAATGTGCCGATGGAGACAAGGACGAGCAGGAGTTTCAGAATGAGTCTTGTTGGTGTGTTCATGGTGTTGGATCAGTCTAATCTGCCCTTCTTGCTGTCAGGGTCGGGAACCTCGTCGGTAGTGGCCCAGGCAATGATTCGGGGATCTTTGGAAGCACTCGAGTAAAGATATAGTTTGTTGTTATAGATGAAAAACTCACTGCCGCGATACCGGTCCTTCAGTGGCGCTTCGGATGGGGGATCGATGAGAATATGACGCTCTCCACCCTTCCCGACAGAGGTGAACTCGTTGTCGACTTCCACATACTTGATATTGCCTCCTCTCCACGAGGTCTGATCTTGGAAAGTGATATAGTTGCGGTTTTTCCATCTAAGGAATGCCGGGCCGTAGAGATTATTCATGTCCCCCGCTACCGGTTCAACCAAGGGTGTCGCAAGTTGAGTCCAATTGATGGCGTCTTTTGAATGGGCAAGCCAGACACAGCGAATCTCTCTTCCTTCGATGAACCCAGAATAGAGCATGATGTAGCGACTGTCGTATTTCGCCAATGGGTATTCGTAGACTCGAGAGTAGGAGGCGTTGCGTGTTCCTATCTCGGATGCTTTGACGCTTTGACTGTGATATTCGAAATGGATCCCATCCTTGCTGGTCCATAGTTCGGTAAGGGAGTTTTTTTTGTGACCCCACATATAGAATTTCTCTTCGTCGGCGATCCATCGAATGTCCGGGGCGGAAGGTCCCTTGATGACAGGGTTCTGCTCGTATTCAGTCCACGGCCCCTCGATGTTGTCGGAGTAGGCGAGACTTATGGCGATGTGTTTGTGCGGCGCGTGGTAGAGGTAGTATGTTCCCAAAGGGTTATCCACCTTGCCTTCCATCCTGATAATGGTCGGATGGATCAACTGGTCCGTTGGTTTGTATTTCAGGTCCTTCGGATGGAGTGCGATTCCCTGGAAAGTGAACTCAGGCAATGGGCCACTGGCGGCTTTAGCAGAAAAGGGCGAACAGAGTGCGATGAGGAACATGATCAGCCATGTCGGCGGATTTGTTCCTTTTGTTGCAATCTGAAGAGACATAGGGAGTCTTGGATTAGGAGAGAGGGTCTCGAAAAAAAATATATTGTTCCGGGTGTAGCAGGGTAATGATCCTGCCGGATAAGAAGGTAACGCGAAAAGTCGTTCGCCGATTCTGGAATTGAAAAATGTGCCGCGTGGACAGTAATAGGAAATTCACTTCCGAAACTTGGCGTGAGCCAGTGCGATCGCTCCAATCATTGCGCCTGTTGCTGCTCCTCCGAGGTGCCCCGCGGATGAAGTCATACTTTCAGATGTAAAGAGACGGATGACGTCGAACGCAATCAATGGAACCGACAGAATAAAGTGGGGAATTGTTTGAATCTGATCAGGGCTATCGAACCTCGATCTGAAATTGGTCATAATCAAATAGCCGATGATCCCGCGTAAGCCTGCGCTGATTCCTACAGCCATGTCTCCGTCGAAATGCGCATGACTGATTCCACCGATCAGTGTGGAAATAGTCAGGAGTAGAATCAGTTTGATGTTGGAGTGTTTGCTGACGAAGAGGCATCCGTAGATCCAAAGACAGGCCATGTTCCAGAAGAGGTGAATGCCATCGGTGTGGAGAATCCAATGTAAAAAAAGCTGATTCGAATTCCAACGTGTCAAAGCCCATTGGAAGCAAAGCGCGGGTTCGAAGAACCATTGCACCCAGAACATTCCAAAAAGAATGATTTCCACAACGATCACGGAAAAAGGAAGGATGTTGTTGTGCGTGGGCATGCTCCGAGGTGATGAGTCGGAATAATCTAGATCAAAGATGTGCCTCTCGCCAGTGCTCCTTCTGATCAACCGAAGAGGTTTATTTCAGAATCGGTATGCGTGTTTCGGCTAATGTTATTCCATTTGCATCGCGTGAGCGAATGGTCAGTGCACTTCCCGTGTTTGCAGATCTGCCAATCGGATTTGGAGAAGCGCGGCTAAAGCGGCCAGCTGTAGAGTGAAAAGTGTTTTCATATCTAGTAGTGACGGTGCTGCCTGACGGTGTAATGGTCCGATAGATTCAATTGAGTGAGGACGGAACTACAGGCTGGAAACAGTAAGGATACAAGTATCATGAAATCGTATGTCTTGAAGGAATTGAAACAACCTCTAGAAGCGGAGGATCGCGAATCATTGTTGCCCGGTGTGGGCGAAGCAGTGGTGTCTCTCAAGGCTGCAGCGCTGAATCGACGTGATTACTGGATCACGCAGGGTATGTATCCCGGAATCACAACGCCGGTGGTGTTGGGGTCGGATGGCGCCGGTGTGGTCTCTGCAGTTGGTGATGGAGTGGACGGATCATGGGTTGGCATGGAGGTGGTGATCAATCCCGGGCTTGAATGGGGGAACACGCAGGAGGCACAGGCTGGAGAATTTCATATTCTGGGACTGCCGCGTGACGGGACGTTTGCTGAAGAGGCTTCCGTTCCAGTGTCTGCACTACATGCGAAGCCTGAACACATGGATTGGCCCGAAGCGGCAGCGCTTCCTCTGGCTGGGCTGACGGCCTATCGCGCATTGTTTTCTCAGGGTGGATTGAAAGAAGGGGAGACGATATTGATCACTGGAATCGGCGGCGGTGTTGCGACCTTTGCTCTACAGTTTGCGGTCGCGGCCGGAGCAAAGGTTTGGGTGACATCTTCGTCGAATGAGAAGATCGAACGTGCCGTGTCCCTCGGGGCGCAGGGTGGGTTTGATTACAGAGCAGAGGACTGGACGAAGCAGCTTCTGGAGAAGGCAGGGGCGGTGAATCTCACGATCGATAGTGCAGGAGGCAAGGGATACTCAGGACTGATTGATGTGGCCGCACCCGGTGGAAGGATTGTGAACTACGGAGCCACTGCTGGCCCGCCTGAGAAGTTGGACATGTTCAAGATCTTCTGGAATCAGCTGCGTCTTCAGGGAAGCACAATGGGATCGCCCGCTGATTTCGAATCCATGCTTCAGTTCGTGTCCGAAAAGAGCATCAAGCCAATCGTGGATTCGGTGCAGCCATTGGATGCTGTGAATGATGCGTTGGTTCAGATGAAAGTGTCGCCGCAGTTTGGGAAGTATGTCCTGAAGGTCAGTGATTGATCACTTCTGTATCAATTCGATCGAATGGACATCAATGGCCTCCGATCCGGTAATCTTGGGGGCGGTCAATCGCAGTGTGCCGTCACCTTTGTTCAGGCGTAGTGTGCCGAGGTTGAGTGGTATGAAGTCCTTCACAAAGTAGTGTGATTTTGTGACGCGTTCCTTTGATTTGTCGTAGAGCGGAGGATTGAAGGCTTCTTTTACTTTCGTCTCTGTCTTGGTGATTTTTTTGTTTTCCCCGTTTGTTGATGAAAGACGGATGGTTGCACCTACGTTTTCCTTGGCGCAGGTGTAGTAGACGATCGCTTCATACCTTCCTGATTTACCGACATCGACTGACCATGTGATGGCGTCGTCTTCCTTGGTCCAGTTCTTGAAGAAGGAGTTGTTGGGTGCTTTTGAACTACGGATGATTGTTCCATGTGGTTCTCCGTCGCGGGCGGGTAAAGTGGTGGATCGGGCGTAGCCTACTGTGAATGGGCGATCCTTGTTGGCTTCCGTGGCCCTGGCCATCTTGGCTTTGAAGGTGGCGGTGGCTGATCTGAGCCTCTTTGCGATGTCGGGAAATTTCTTGGACACATCGGTGTGTTGTCCACGGTCGTTTTGGATGTCGTAGAGATTGCCTGATCCATCGAGCCGGAAACGCTGTGTGCGCACGGTGGTCTTTCCTCTCCATGTGCTGAAGAGGTTGCGGGGTTTCCATTGAGAGGAAGAATCCAGAAGGAGTGACTTAAAGCTCCGTCCATCAATCTGCTTTGTAGATTGATGGGGCACACCTGCCATGTCAGCCAATGATGGAAGCAGATCGATGGCGGCGGTAACTTCGTTGCGGGTGGTACCTGCTGCGATCTTTGCCGGCCAGCGAATGAGGAATGGAGACCGCAGTCCCCCTTCTTCAACAGAGCCTTTCTTACCCTTCATGCCTCCGTTCCATCGATACGAGTTTGGGCCGTTGTCTGAAAAATAGAGAACGATGGTGTTGTCGCTGAGATTTGATTCCTCGAGTTGCTTCAGCACGCGGCCAACATTCCAGTCAATGTTCTCACACATGGCCAATGCGGCACGTGTCATCATGACGTCCTCTCGTTTTTCTTCGCGGTATTTCATTCCTGGATCGACGTCCTTGAACTTATCGTAGAACTGATCATCGATCATCATTGGCGAATGAGGTGTGTTGTAGGGGACGTAGCAGAAGAAGGGCTTGTCCTTGTTCGATTTGATGAACTCAATCGCGTGGTTGGTGAAGTCGTCAACCACGTAGCCTTTGCCACGAACCTTCTTTCCATTGTGATCCAAGGGCGGACTGAAGTAGTGACCCCAATGGCCTGAAGTAAATCCGTAATATTCGTCGAATCCGCGGTCGTTCGGGTGATAGGGAGACTGTGTTCCATTGTGCCATTTGCCGAAGGCTCCGGTGGTGTATCCGGCAGATTTGAAGACATTGGCAATGGTGGTCTCATCAGGATTCAATCTTCCTTCTCCTTGGCTAACACCGCTGACTCCGGTGCGGGGGTGGTAGCGCCCGGTGAGGAACTCGGCTCGCGTGGGTGCACACACGGCGCAGACGTAAAAGTTGTCGAAAGTGGCGCCGTCACGTGCGAGTGAATCAATGTGTGGAGTGGAAAGGTTCTTGTTCCCGTGCACGCTCAAATCGCCCCAGCCCTGATCATCTGTCAGGAATATGACGACGTTTGGCTTGGTCGCTGCAAGTAGCTGCGAAGCGGTCAAGAACGCGAGGACGATCAGGAAATGAGGTAGACGCATGATTAAGGTTTGTTGGAGTGGAACAGGGCCGTTTATACAACGAGATACAAGAAGAAGCTATTCATGACATCGGAGTCTTCATTGACGAAGGGGGGAGTTGAGCGGATTCTGAACTCGATCTCACCGGTGCGGAGTCTTTGGGGAATGTAGCTGAATCATGCCGAACTCGTGGCAAAAATTATTGAAGAAGGCAGAGCAACTGCCTCTGGAGTCCATGTATCTCTCCAAGGCTACAGACGATCGCAAACGACTTGTCAGGTCGTTTGATTCTAACTTTCCGTTCGAGATCCATGCCTATTGTTTTCCTGATCACAAGGAGGATCTGGGACAGCATTGGATCAATTCACATGACTACCTTGAATTGATCATTCCTACCTCTGGTTCAGGACAGTTTCGGATGGGTGGTCACACCATGAAATTTGAAGAAGGAGACCTGCTTGTCGTGGAGAACCTGAAGCTGCATGGCGTTACGGAGTCCATCGGGGAGCATCGTTCCATAGTGATTTTCTTTATGCCGGAGCTGGTGTTCAATCCGGGATCGGTTGCTTGTGATTACGATTTTTTAAGTCCGTTTTTCGGTAGGCGCCCCAACGAAGAGCCTATGTTGTCGCGTGAGTCAGAAGGTGCGGTTGCGGTACATCGTGCGTTGATTGAACTGATCGATGCATACCTCGTTGATAGGGATGCAGCGACCTGCAAATTGCGGTTGCTCAACGTCCTCAACGAGCTCAGGAAATGCATGGGGACCTCGCGGCTTTCCAAGGATCATTACAAGGAACGTCAGCGGCGGGTGGATGGGTTGGCTCCGGTGCTGAAGCACTTGCGCGAACATTTTGCTGAGCAAATGAGTCTGGAAGAAGCCGCCGGCCGTGCGGGGATGAGTAGGACGCTTTTCAAGAACTGTTTCAAAGAGGTGACAGGAACCACGTTTACCCGCTATCGGATCCATCTCCGGCTTACCAAGGCTGCTCAACTTCTGAAGGAGAGTGAGTTGTCGGTTGGTGAAGTGGCGCAATCAGTTGGTTTCTCGGATCAAAGTTACTTTGATCGGCGGTTTCGTGAACGGTTTGGTTGCACTCCGCGTGATTATCGGCGGGGATAAGGGAGTTGCCAGAAGGCGAGGAGGATTCGGTGTTTCTGGCCAATAGTCCTAGTTTTATGTCCAATGCTCCAAGCTAAATCTAATATGTGTGCGTATCAATTGCTTATCCACTTGAGAAGAATATGGAAGAGGTCTTTCGAAGGGGCAGGGGATGATTGGGAGTATTAGATTTTAGTCGAAAGACGCCGGAGGTAAAGCTGTTGCAATGTTGTGATGATCATCACTGATTTAGGCGACTGAGCAACGGAAAGTCCAAACACGAAAGTGTCTGGATAACGGTGGCAATGGGGGCAATGCCACTGGGGAATCCGCAGAGTGCGATCACGTTGTTGGAGCGTGGTCGCACTTTCTTATTCGGGTTTGCGGGACAGTCTTCTTTCCAGCAGCTTCTTGATTGCCTCTGACGGAGCTTTGCTGAGGGCTGTTTCTTTGTGTCGATATCCTTCATCCAAATTCCCGGCTCTGAGATGGAGGTCGGAAAGTACCGCCGTCCATTGGTAGGACATGGTGAGCCAGGCTGGAGGATCGAATTCCCTCAGTATCTCAAGCCCTCTTGTCGGGCCATGTGCTTCAGCTGCGGCGACGGCTCGATTGAGTCTGTGGATTGGTGATGGAGCGACTTTTTCCAGCAGGGCATAGGAGTCGGCGATCTTGGTCCAATTGGTGTCTTTGAACGAAGGGGCCATGCAGTGTTCCGCTGCGATTCCTGCTTCAGCGTGGTAGCGACTGAATGTTTCCCCCTCGGCAGAGCCTGCAAGCTGCTTCATTCCTTCTTGGATATCGGCTTGATCCCAGTCGGATCGGTTCTGCTCTTCCAGTAGCAACAGGTTTCCTGAGGCACTGCTGCGAGAGTTCATTCTGGCTCGATGTAAGAACATGAGAGAGAGCAGGGCGTGTGTGTCAGGCGTCCTTCCAAGTGCGTGTTCTGCCAGAATAGATGTCAGGCGGATGGCTTCATTGCAGAGATCCATACGCAGTGCTGATTCCTCGTGTGTCGAGAGATGACCTTCAGTGAAGAGGAGATAGAGGATGTGTTGGACAGATGGAAGGCGGTTGTCTTTTTGAAGGTAGGCCAGATCGGTGGGATCCTTGTCCAGCTGCCTAAGCTGTTTACGCGCGCGCTGAAGCCGCTTGTTGATATTGGCTTCTGAAGTGAAGAGGCGATGACTGATCTCGCGAATGCTGAAGCCGCAGAGAGTCTTTAGGGCCAGTACGAGTTGTGATTCGACCGGGATGCCTTCCTCGCAACAGACGAAGAGCATCCTGAGTAGATCATCCTTCATTTCTCCCTCGAGAAATGCCTCGGGAGCAGGAGCTGTGGATTCCTGTTCGTGTGCCACCTTCTCTTCCAGAATTTTGGTCCGTCCGACTTTCTGTCTCAGATCTCCGAGAAGATTGTTCAAGGCAACCCGATAGAGCCACGCTGATGGATTCTCCGGAATGCCCCTGACGGTCCATGATTCCAGAGCGGTCATCAGGGCTGATTGGACGGCGTCTTCGACGTCCTCGATCCGTTGCACTCCTACGCGGCACGAGAGGACGGAGACGATCCGTCCATACTCGTGCCGGAAGAAGTTCTCTGTCAGCTCAGAGGGATTCAATGGGATTGAATCTCGCGGATCTCAACGCTTGATTTGGGAGACCAGACGCCCGGGCTTTCTTTCACCACGGCCACGGCTTCGTCCATGCTTTCAGCTGAGATGATCATGTAGCCTCCAATGATTTCCTTCACTTCGACAAAAGGACCATCAGTTGCGCTCTCTGAGGTCACGACCTCGCCTCCATCAGCCAAGGGCGCACCGAGATCGACGATGTTGTCCTGGAATTTCTCCCGCCATGCATTGAACTTGGCGAAGCTCTGCTCCATTTCAGCAGGTGATGGCTTCTCACATCCGCCGGATTCGCTGCGGACGACACATAAGTAGTTTGTTTTAGACATGTTGTTTTATTGAGGTTGGTTGCGTTGGTGATTGGTTCCAACACTCTATGATGAACAACTCCACCTGATTTGGACACGAGATGGAACTTTTTTTGAAAAACTTATGAGAAAGGGGTTCTAGGATCAGTGACAGTCGCCTTTTTCGTCCCTATGGAGTGCATGACCCGTTTGCTTCTGCCTCTTTTTCTGTTGGCTTTGCTGACTGCTTCCAGCTCGGTGGCCAAGTCTCCCAATATCGTTCTGATCCTGACGGACGATCATGGTTGGAGTCAGCTATCGGAATACATGGACCCAAAGGTTGGGGATTCGAAGTCTGAGTATTTGGAAACCCCAAACATTGATCGGCTTATCAAGCAAGGGATGCGGTTCAGCAGCGGATATTCGCCCGCGCCTTTGTGCACGCCTACCCGGAGAAGTATCTTGTGCGGTACCTCTGCGGCGCGTTCTGGAACGGAGTTCAAGAGCAGTTGGGTTCCTGCGGATCATCTTACCATGCCGCGGGCGTTGAAGGCGGCTGATCCGGATTATCGCTGTGCGCACTTTGGCAAGTGGGGTGAACAGATGATCTCGACACCTGAGCAGTGTGGCTACGACGTTAGTGATGGTGAGACCGGAAACAACACCGGAGGCATGCCAAGGACGCTGGGTGTCAAAGGTAGTCACGAAGACGGGCCTCCCCACTTTATCGACAACAAGGATCCGAAACGCACGCGCTCCATGACGGATCGCTCCATTGCCTTCATCAAGGAACAGAGCAAGGCTGGGAATCCATTCTATGTGCAAGCCAGCTACTATGCTCAGCACCTCTCTGTGGTTTGCTCGGAGGAAACGCTTGAGAAGTATGAAAAGAAAGGCACACCTGATCGGGGATATCCGCCTGCATGGGCGGCCATGTTGGAAGAGCTGGATCGCGGTATTGGAAGAATCCTTGGTGCCCTGGATGAACAGGGAATTGCTGGTGAAACCTATGTTGCCTTCACCGCTGACAACGGAGGAAGAGGCACAGTGCCAGGCGGTGACGTGAATCGTCTGGCGACCAATGCTCCGCTTACGGGAGCCAAGCATTCTCTATTCGAAGGCGGGATACGCGTTCCTTTCATTGTTCGTGGTCCTGGGGTGAAGGCTGGGTCTGTGTCTCGAGTGCCGGTGGTGGGATATGATTTTCTGCCCACTTTTTTTGAGCTCGCAGGTGGAAAGGATCTGGATGATTCGGAGTTGGATGGAAAGAGCTTTGTTCCGGCTCTTCGTGATCCTGGCCTTAAGAGACTTGCTGACAAGCCACGTGCACTTTACTTCCATCGACCAAAGCGGTTGGAATCTGTCATCAGAGTGGGGTTTCATAAACTCCGGATCGCCTGGCAGGCCAATGGAAAAATCAGGGAACGAGAGCTCTACAATGTGGCAGGGAAGGTGACTGAGGAAGGTAACAATATCATCCAAAAGAAGCCTGAGTTGGCTGCGTCCATGGAGAGGCGCCTGCTTGCCTATCTTGAATCAGTGAATGCAGAAAAGGCGCAGCCTAATACCAAACGCAAAAAAAAGCGGAAGTAGTTGCAGGGAAAGCTCTGTCATCCGTGCCTGATTCTTGGGAGACAGAACTGTCCATTCTTCTGAGCTTTGATCTGCTGGTTTAAGCAGATTGATCTCAGTCTCTGAGGAGTGTGGTGAGGAAGATTCAGCTCGCGGGGTGATTGAGACTGATTCTGCCAAATACCGTGATTGATTTTCGGGAGGATGAATTTGTCCGTTACCACGGCATCGAAATCTGCATTTACCTTCGGTACCCGTCTTAATTTGGCAAAGAATATGATTTCCCGACTCAAAGTTATCGCCTTTATATCGGCCGGAGTTCTTCTGTTCCAAACCGTTGCATCTGGTGAATCCTCCGCATCGTCGATTCAGTCCAAGCGGACTTACTTCAAACACACTGGTCCCAAGAAACCGTTCCGTGAACTGCCGCAATTTCGCGATCACGATCTGAGTTTCTTTGCAATGGCTCCCGAAGTGAATTGCCCTGTATCGGTGGTCGCTGAACCGGGAGGAGCGGTATACGTGCTATGTGATGGTAATGCAGGATTGGGGAGACTGCCGAATCAAGGCAAAGTCTGGCGATTGGTGGATGAAGATGATGATGGCAAAGCCGATTATGGGACTGAGTTCATTCCTGACATCGATACGCCGCGAGGCGGCCATTTTGTGGATGGGACGCTTTATCTGGTGCATCCACCGTTTGTATCAGCGTTTATGGATACGAATGCCGACGGTGTCGCCGACGCCCGAAAGACACTTGCGCGAGGCTTTGCTCATGATCTGGGCTGGAGGCGCGGAGGTGATCACACCACCAATGATCTTCGGGTGGGAATCGATGGTTGGATCTATGTGGCTGTAGGCGACTTTGGAGGAAACGTGGTTGGTTCAGACGGTTCAGAAGCAAGTCTGATGAGCGGTGGAGTCATTCGCATGAGGATCGATGGGAGCGATGTCGAGGTCTACACGCAGGGCACACGTAATACTTATGATCTCGCTATCAATCATCGGCTGGACATGCTAGCGATGGATAACACCAATGATGGTGGCGGTTGGGACATGCGGTTGCATCACCTCACACCACTTGCCCATATGGGGTATCCGAACCTGTATAAGAATTTTAGTGAGGACGCGATGGCTCCTTTGTTTGTTTACGGCGGAGGTTCTGGTTGTGGAGCGCTGTATCTTGAAGAACCTGGTTTTCCAGATTGGTTCAATCGGCGGTTTCATACGATCAGTTGGGGTAAACTTCATACTCATAGTCTGACGTCGCACGAAGCCACTTTTGTGAATGAGGACGAAATTTCCCTGACCCTCAACAAGCTGGTGGATCTGGATGTTGACGGGAGCTCTCGAATCTATTTCGCAAACTTTGAAGGTGGTGGTGCCCGGATCGAGCCTGATGCTGTTGTTGGGCATGTCGTGCAAGCCAAACCTAAAGGGTGGCAATACCGTGAGTTTCCTGAATTGGCGTCGGCTTCCACACACAGTTTGGTTGAGTTTCTGGACAGAGACTCAGCTGTTTTGCGGCAGCAAGCGCAGTGGGCGTTGATTCGAAGTAAAGATGAGAAGACCGTCGATATCCTCTCCACGTTTGTAGAGAGCGAGGCGGCGTCCTTGGAGGCGCGATTGGCGGCTCTTTACGCGGTTAGCCTGAGAGATGACAACGGCAGCGTGGGCTTGTTGAAAGGCTGGCTCAAAGACGATGAACTCGAGGAGTATGCTCTGCGCGCCTTGTTGGATCGCAGGGACAGTGCTGAGCTTGACCTTGGTCCCATCATTGCCGCTTCGCTGGAGAGTGAAAATCCGCGTGTTCGACTGCACGGGATCGTTGGTGCTCGAAAACTGGGTTTGAAGACGTTGACCGGGCGCCTGCTCGGAATTTCAAAGAAGGAGGATTGGGCTCCATTGGAAAAGGGTGTTGCTCATGTTCACAAGATCGTGCCTCACACAGCACAACGGGCATTGATCGAGATGGCTGCCGTATCCGACCTGCATCAAGCTCTGGCGAATCCCGGATTGCGACGACCGGCTTTGTTGGCCCTTCGCCAGATCCACACCGTGGAGAATGTGGCCGGGTTGATTAGTGCGTTGGAGAACACGTCCAATAAGGGAGAGCTGCAAGAGTTGGTTGCGGTACTTCTGCGTCTTTATCATCGCGAGGCAGAATGGGACGGAGAGACATGGTGGGGGACACGCCCAAATTCAGCGGGGCCTTACTTCTTGGGGGCCGCATGGGAAGGCTCCGAAATAATAGCCGAATCCCTGCGCAAGGTTGTGGCTGGGATGAACGAGGCATCTCAGAAAGAAACCCTGTTTCAAGTGCGTCGCCATAATCTTTCTTTGGAAGAACTACAGTTGCCCGTAGAGGTGGATCCGCTTGAGCAACTTCTGGAGCAATCACAACATACTTTTGAGCAACAGCCGGACCTTCTTTCCGTTGTCGTGGATTCCAAGCGCCCTCGCGAAATGCGGGTTAAGGCATTTCGGGCTGCACTGGATGTGACTGGTCTTCTTTACGCTGATTGGGCTCAGGCCAATTTGCAGGCGCTGGAAAAAATTGAGAATGAACGCGATCTTTTCGACGTTCTGGGTCGTGACTTTGTCCAGACTTCCTCTCATAGGATCTCGCTCATGCAGAGGGTGCCCAAGGCATATTCCAAGATTCGAAAACGTGGATCTATCCAAGTATCACTCTTCAATGAAGTTCTTTGTAACCTTGTGCAGAGCCCTCTTACTGATGAAGGCGATCGCAATAGTGTGATCAGAGGTTTGAAGGCTGAGTATCTGAACACAGAGTTTCTTGATACGATTCTCCGGTATCGGGCTGCTGCATTTGCTCCGTTGGTTAAATCAGCTCTTAAGAACCCCAAGCTTGAAGCAAAAGCTCGCGAGGTTCTGAAATCATTTGAACAGACCGGTGAAGAACGGGTGGGAGAACTCTCGGTCGTTGATGCCTCAAAGGCGGTTTTGACCATGGAGGGATCCATTGAAGAGGGGCGTGAGTGGTTCACCCGCCTGAGCTGTATTGTATGCCACGCCATCTCTCCGGACGAGCCGCAGAAGGGCCCGTATCTGGGATCGGTCGGAAACCTTTTCAACCGGCAGCAATTGATCACCCATGTCATCGATCCGGGAGCAGAAGTCGCACAGGGATTTCAGACATATAACTTCGAACTGAAGGATGGATCGTTTGCTTCAGGATTTGTCACTGCTCGAGATGAGAAGAAGATCGAGCTTCGGAACGTTGTTGGGATCGTTCAAGTGATCCAGACATCAAATGTCGTCAAAGAAGAGGTTTTAAAGACCAGCATGATGCCGGCTGGATTGGTAAACAGTCTGACGGTTGGTGAGTTCGCTTCCTTGATCGATTACCTCCAAAGTTTGCATTAACAGCACTGGGCCCTCTGATTGTTACTTTTCTTGGCTTGTCAAGTGACATACCGAAGGGATAGCCCTAGGCCTGTTATGAATCGCATTATTTTTGGGCTGTTGGTTTCTCTCCTGTACTCGTGCGTCGTTTCGGCTGCTTCGAGACCGAATATCGTGATCATCTTCAATGATGATCAGGGGTATCAGGATCTGGGTTGTTACGGCTCACCGGATATTAAGACGCCTCACGTTGACCAGTTGGCGAAAGAGGGGATGCGTTTTACCGATTTCTACGTGGCTTCGCCTGTGTGTTCCGCGTCCCGGGCTGCATTGTTGACCGGGTGTTATCCTTACCGGGTTGGAGTGAATGGAGTCTTTTTTCCCAATCGCGGTTCTACAGGGCTGGATCCCAAGCACGTCGCCTTGGCTGAGACGCTGAAGACGGTGGGCTACAAGACGGCTGCGGTAGGGAAGTGGCATCTTGGCGATGAAGTGAAATTTCTTCCGACGAATCAGGGATTCGATTCCTATTACGGTATTCCATACAGCAATGACATGACGGCTGCTGGATCCATGAAGTATTCAGCTGATTGCGTATGGCTTGAGGGGTTCAACAAGTCGAAGCTGGATGCGGAATTTGAAAAGGGCAACACGAGGCCTTTCAAGAACAAGGTGCCTTTGATGCGGAATGAAGAATGCGTGGAGTTTCCTGCTGATCAATCGACCATCACGCGTCGGTTTGTGGATGAGGGGATCAAGTTCATCAACAAGAGCGTGAAGGCCGATAAACCTTTCTTTCTCTATCTCGCAAACTCCATGCCGCATACACCTCTCTATGCGTCACCTGATTTCAAGGGAAAGAGTGAGCGGGGACTGTATGGAGATGTCATTGAGGAGATTGATTTCAATACCGGTCGTCTGATGGCTCACTTGAAGAAGAAAGGTTTGGACGAGAACACGATCGTGGTTTTCACTTCAGATAATGGTCCTTGGTTGATCAAGGGTGACCATGGAGGAAGTGCGCTTCCTCTGTTTGAGGGAAAGATGACGAGCTTCGAAGGAGGGCAGCGGGTGCCGGCGATCATCAAGTGGCCGGGGCATGTGCCTGCAGGAAGTGTATGTAGCGAGATGGCTCTTTCTATGGATCTCCATCCGACGCTGGCTCATATAGCAGGTGCTGAGTTGAAACCGGTGATGCCTCTTGATGGAAGGAACATCATTGATTTGTTGAGCGGGAAAAAGGGAGCCAAGACCCCGCATGAATACTTCTTCTTTGTCCATAACGCAGTCCGTTCTGGAGACTGGAAATATCACAAACGTGAACTCTTCAAAGTGAAGGCTACCAAGAGAGACACAAAAGGACCGACCCTCTACAACCTGAAAGATGACATCGGTGAAGCGAAGAATGTGATCAAGGAACATCCAGAAGTAGCGAAACGCTTGGCGGCTGCATTGGAGGCTCATATCCAGAGGACACCCCGAGGTGGAGCAAAGAAGAAATAAAGGATTGGGCATTTTTTGCAGGAAAGGCTGATGGTCACCTCTTGGGTAGGTGAACATCAGCCTTCCTTTTTGAATTGAGGGATTGGGGGAGTGGTGCAAGATGCATTTCGTCTTACGTTGTCCAAAATTCTTCCGATTTACCTCCAATGAACCTTTCGATCCGATGCCTCCTTGTCTTCGCCCTGATTTCCTTGGTTGCCCCGTCGTGTCTGTCTGCAGTTGATAGCGGCAGCGAACTCTCTGAATCGTCACGTGAGGTCATGAGGGCCTTGGTGGAGCAGCATCGTAGTCAGGCGCAGCCGGGACATGAGCACAACTCGGGGATGAACTTCTGCTTTGCGCCAGGGACGACGGAGCGCTATATGCAACAGGTGGCCATTCAGGCCAGTTCGCAGGGACTGTCGTTGAGCTACCGATTGGATGAAGCGCCTGCTCACTGGGAGTTCACAGCGACTGATGGATCGAATATTCAGCGAGGAGACTCCATCACGCTTACTTGGGGAATTGTGCCGGATGGAACGCATATCCCTGCCTTCAGTTCAGGTGCGGCCGCAAACAGCAACCTGCGCGCACGCCTCGATGCCCTTTATGGAAACGAAAGTGTCTGGCTTCCGTTGTTTCAGCAGGTGTTTGATCGTTGGGAGGAATTGACTGGAATCACCTATGTCTATGAACCGAACGACGATGGTGCTGATTTCACTACAAGCACGGTAGGCGGGAACGCGGCTCCGGGAATTCTGGGTGTGCGACCAGATGTGCGAATCGGAGGGCGTCCTATTGACGGGAACTTTGGAACCTTGGCGTTCAACTTTGGAGCCCCAAATGGCGAGATGGTCATTGATACAAATGACAATGCCTTTGACGGAATGGAGAATAACTCGCGCTTATTTCGTAACATGTTGTCCCACGAACACGGACATGGCCTCGGCTTGAATCATACCTGTCCGGTGAATGAAACGAAGGTGATGGAGCCGACGGTCCCGGACATGGTGGATGGTCCACAGCATGACGATATCCTCGGGGCGCAGCGTCAACACGGAGATCCCTACGAGGATAATGATTCCTTTGGCAAGGCGACGGACCTTGGATCCTTGGCGGATGGAAACCATAAGGTGAATACGATCTTGAATGGCGCCTTCCTGAGTCTGGATGGCAATGATGATGTGGATATCTTTCAGTTCACGTTGCCTTCAGCGGGAAAGAATCTTGCAGTGACGTTGACCCCAATAGGAGAGTCGTATCTTGAAGCGGCACAGAATCCCAATGGTACATGCCCGCCTGGAGTTTTGACGGATTCACGATTGCATCAGGATCTGGGAATCGAGGTTGTTGGCTCAGATGCGAGTACGGTTTTGGGAAGAGTGGATCTGAATGGCGTGGGTGGAACTGAGACGCTGATTGATATCCCCTTGGCGGGTGGCACCGGGCCGTTCTTTGTGCGTGTCTTTGGCGGAGCCGAGGATGATGTACAGATGTATGAAGTGGATCTGGTCATTGGTGAAGGGCAGACGGGGACGCTGCATTCATTTCGTTTTGATGCCTTGGGATCGGGGCAGTCAGTGGGTGTGGGATTTCAGGTCGGAATTGATGCTGTGGATGTTTTCAACGGGCCGGTGGCATCGTTCACTGACACGGTGGATCTCAGTGTGGTGTCCAAGGAAACAGTCCTTATCGCAGAGATTGATCCGGGGAGCATAGATCGGGTGGAGTTCTGTAATGTTGCAGATCGCACCATAGATATCTCTGGATGGCAGATAGTGATCTATGATGCAGGAAGTGCATCCATGCCTGATGTGATAATTACGTTGCCTGCCTTGAGTTCTGTGACATCGGGAGAGGTGTTTACAGTCACAGAGAATGGTGCGGCCCCTGGCGCATTGCCAAATCTCTTTTCAGGGACAGATATTGATTGGTCGCCAAACAGTTCTTCGATTGCTGTGCTTCTGTTGGATAGTGGCGGAAATGTGGTGGACTTCGCCACGCTGGGTGAGAGTAGTTCGATTACGTCTCCGGTGTTGATTCCTGCCGATCAATGGAGTGGCCCCGGAATCATGTCCTCAGCCAGTGATACCTACCAAAGGACCGGGGCATCGGATTCCAACTCGAACGTGGACTGGTCCGTTGCATCAGAGACCTTCGGAACCAAGAGCTCCGGACTTACGACTCCTTTTCCTGCACGTTCAATAGCCTTCTCACCAACAACAACCAGTGCCTTTGTTGCCGGGGAAGGATCTGTAAGCGTGACTTTCTCTGAGCCGGGCGATTCGGTTGTTCTCAAGGCCGATGATGGTGCGGGGCATGTGGGCTACAGTGCCCCTTTTGACGTGGGGCTTATCAATGATATTTCCGTGGAGCTGGTGGCTGCGCCGTCTTCTGTCAGAGCGGGTGAAACCATCACCTACACCGCGACGGTCAGAAACGCCGGGCCAAATGAGGCAACGATGGTGACACTGACAAGTTCTCTCCCTGCCAATACGGTATTTGTGTCTGCATTCTCCAGTCAGGGGAGTGCAGGCGAGTCAGGTGGAATTGTGACGGCAAATCTCGGAACGATCACTGGAGGCGGTTCAGCGACTGTGACCATCAACCTTTCCGCATCAATGACCGGCACGTTGATGAACACGGTGATGGTCACTCGGGGAGAGTCCGATGCCTATGCTCCAAACAATACAGCGTCAACAGATGTTCTTGTGGTTGAGGGGCCCGATCATGTGGAGGAGTTCAATGCGTTCACCGGAATGACCGGTTTTTTCCCAGATCCAGTCTCTAATGATACAGCTACGCAATTTGAATCGATAAATTTTACGGGGACAACCGCAGGTAGCTATTTGGTCGACACCGCGCTGTCCCAGAACGGGAGGGGGCTTTTGATTGCTCCGGAGGGAGAGACGGGTATGTGGATGGCGGAGGATCTTCCGGTTTCGGACTATACCACTCCTTCACATATGATTGCATTCTGGTTTCGGTTCTCATCCGTTGCCGGCACGGATCACATGAGTCAAATCATGTCTGTCTACAATCGTGATCCACTTACGGTCAACCATGCTTCATACACATTGGAAGTGGGAGTGAATGGCGCAGGCGAACACGGCATGGGAGTCATCATTTCGTCGTTGGACACGTTTTTCCCCGCATCAGGCATCAATGATTTCAACATCGGGTTTGCTGCTGCTTCTCCTGATGTGTGGCATCGCTGCGTGATTCATTACACTTCTGCGTCGTCTCTGACTGCCACGGACGGTTCATTCAAATTGTGGATTGATCCCTCTGGAGATTCCTCTGAGCCTCAAGTCAGTTTTCCTGATGATCGTTTCGAAGTGGCTTCAGCGAATGGAGTTGGAGCGCTGGGGAGATATGGGTTAGGCCGCTCCGTTGGCTTTCCCATTGAAGCAATGGGTCCAGATATGTTCATCGACAGTATCGGTTCATGGGGTGGATTTGGAATGGCAGGCGCCAATGATCTTCAGGCGGGTGTTGATTTCCTGAATTCTTCGATTCCGAATCTGGCGATTGCGGCGACATCCGCATCCAAGGATGAAGGAGATTCAGGAACGACACAGTTTGATTTCACGAT
>CBFHTT010000022.1:0-318224 GCA_965658675.1 Limisphaerales bacterium | reverse complement strand
AAAGTTGAACGAATGTTTGCATGGTTTCAAAACTGTAGAAGACTGGTCGTCCGCTGGGAGTATCATGCTCAAAACTTCCTCGGATTCCTCCATCTCGCATGCATAAAAATACTCCTTAACCATTTATGAGATAGCTTCTAGGCTTCAAACCTCATATACAAATCCAATCATCGAACCCCTCCTCCCTCTTTCGGGCTAACTCAAAACAAGTTTCGATCTTTTCTCCTGCTCGTTCGGAGTTTTTAAGGGGCGACCACCTACCTTCCAATCCGAGACTTCCTCCCAAGCAGTATCCACCTCACAAGAAAACGAGGAAGAAACGCGACCGCCAAACACGCCAGCAACAGCGTCGAGTCCGTTTCTTTTACTATGAGAAAATCAATCACTAATGAGCCAGGCAGCCAGGCAGCCAGGTAGCCAGGAGGGTCAGGAGCCCATCGAGAAGGCCGCTAGTTACGCCTAGCGCCAAGTCTTTCCCCAAACCCTCCGCCTGCTTCCTGAAGGAAAGGAGAAGAAAGATTTGCAACACCCAAATTGGAATATAGACGTCAATTAACAAATCCGAACGTGCCAAAAAATTGAAGGACCCAAGTGCGAACACAACCAAGAGTGATAGTTGATATCTCTTCATAACTAAGAAATTTGGGGACGCGTCCTGGAAAATGACGGCCGAATACTAAAAGGGGCTGATTGGAGGAGTCAGTGAACGGTCGTCTTTTAAGAAACAAAAACTCGATAGCCAATAGCGCAGAAGAAAGTTTTTCCGTCCTTCAGAAGATTGGAGAGTGAGTAGGGTGATCATTATCACAAGGTGTTCTTGAAAGGAAAAGAGCCCGGCTGCTGTAAGGCAACCGGGCTCTTTCGTTGAAATGATGATCTATACGTTGTGAGGCACGACAAATGGCTTCCGGTATTTGCGGGTGAGCATTTTGTCTGCATCGGTGTTGTCGAAGAATTTCTCGACCTTCGGATCCATGTTGAGCATCTCGCCGCAGACGAGTTGATCTTTGGCTACATTGACATCGTTGCGGCCTAGATGATCGATCATTCGTCCGAGTGCTTCTTCGCCGCCGCGTGTGCCTTTGATCTTCTCGCGGATTTCGTCTGGGGCTTTTTGTGCACCCAAGCGATAGGAGATGTTGCCAGTGTGGCAGAGTGCGCTGGATAGGTGGCCTTCCCAGATATCTGCATTGAGGTCACTGCTCTTGCGGCTGCGGACTGCGTTGATGAAGTTTTCGAAATGGTCGATGCTGCCGTTCCATTCCTTGATCTTCTTGCCATCCTTGTCGAAGGCTTCGGCTTTTCCATAGCTGCTGGTGACGCGAACGTCGCCGCCTTCGCATTCGATGATGACACCGATCTTGGCCCCCTTGTAATCGTCCATAAGTTTGGACCAGCCTTTGCCTTGCGAACCTTTGTCTTTGGGTAGTCCACGTACCTCAAAGATGAGTGGTGCTGCATCGTAATCCTGATAGACGATCTGCGTGTTGGGTGTTTCGCCGTTGTCTTCGTATCCCAGACGTCCGCCGACACTCCATACTCGAGGAGCGAGTTGGTCTTCGCCGAGGAACCAGCGGGCAATATCCATCTGATGGATTCCCTGATTGCCAAGGTCTCCGTTTCCATAGGCCCACATCCAGTGCCAATCGTAATGAAGGGCGCCTGCTTTTGAACCTGGATACATCGGGGCCACTTTGGGTGCGGGGCCGGACCAGAGATTGAAATCAATGTGCTCGGGGATCTCGACCGGCTTGGTGATGTTTCCAATGGGTGTGCGTGGCTTGTAGCAGAGACCACGACCGACGTTGATCTTGCCGAGATTGCCGGCTTGGACCCATTCGGCTGCCTGCTTGATGGCAACGGAGGATCTGGCCTGAGTGCCTGTCTGACAGATGCGACCATATTTGCGGGCTGCTTTGACGATCTGTCTGCCTTCCCAGACGTTGTGTGAAACCGGTTTCTCAACATACACATCCTTGCCGGCTTGGATCGCCCAGATGGCGCCGAGTGCGTGCCAGTGATTTGGGGTGGCCATGGTGACACAGTCGAGGTCATTCATATCGAAGAGCTCACGCATGTCGGTAAAGCCTGTCACGTCTTCGCCCTTCTTTTTCAGATTGGCGATGCCCTTCTCAAGAACCTTCCCGTCGATATCACAGAGTGCAACCACGCGGACGCCCTCCGGCTTTTGCTTGAGCATTCCACTGATGTGGGAATTTCCGCGGCTGCGGAAGCCGACTGTAGCAACACGGATATTGTCGTTGGCGCCTACAACATTCGCCCAGTTGCGAGGTGTGAGAGTGGCCGCGGCTGCGGACATGAAAGAGGTAGCGAGGAATCGTCTACGATTGTATTTGGACATGAGTGTGTCGTTTTGGGTTTTCTACCGGGTAACTGTGTTCTGTTTTACAAAAGCTGAGGTGATTTCAAAGGCGGATTTTCATGGATGCGCCGAATGGAACTATTTCTGGGCGAACTTTCGGAATTCAGCATCTAGCTGCTCTTTATTCAGAGTGCCCGTGTTCCAGAGAAGGCGATAACGGAAAGTGCGTGTTTCCCCATTGGGAATCTTTAGATCGCCCGCATGAGGATCCTTCAGCTTCTCGAAATGGCGTTTTCCGAAGGCATTTGCAGCGATGAGTCCATAGGTGCGAGCATGCCACCAAGTTTTGTGACGGGGATTGCTGGGATGATCGAAGATCGCGACCCCGACTTGTTCGTCTTCGACCAGGCCGTAGGTATAGCACCATGCGGCTTGTTTGCCCCATGCGCCTCCGTCTGTGCTGCCATCGCTCATGAGAATGTGTCCTTGGGCGGGAGTCTTATCGCGGCGAACGACTTTCATTGTGTGAGGGACTCTGGTTGCCATGCCGGCGTCTTTGTCGTCACCGAATATCAGATCACCATGTGAGGCTTTCAATGTGACTGAGAAATCAAGAATGCGGTATTCAGGATGGTCGTAGACGGTGATCAGTCGTTCGTCAGTGCAGATGGTTTCTCCGGCGTTACTGATCCAGTCATTGGTCGTCTTGAATGAGGTTGAGTCCTTGCCTGATTTGATCTGATGGAAACCATTGTGAACGATCTTTCCATGACCTTTGCTTTCTCCCCAAAAGTTGTGCCCATTGACGTGACGGTGGCCATACCAGACGCCTCGATGATGAATGTGATCTGTCTCTTCGCCTTCGATGCCTTTCTTTATCGGGTAGTTGCGTGTCATTCCTATCCCACTAGGACCGATTACGGGGTAAAAGTAGGGCCTGGGAACGTCGCCAACGTTGTATTGGGTGAAGAGCTTTCCATCCACCTTGATGACAGCGGAGTCTTTGGATGTGGAGATCTGAACCTGAGCACTGACGTTCAGGGTAAGGGCAAACAAGGCAAGCAGGCTGGAGGGGACAGTCAGGCTGGAGTTCATGGTTGGATTAATCGTGAATGGCAGGTCGTGTGCAATATCTAAAATCGGAAGCCTCTGAGACGCCTGGGTGGAGGGAACATTCGACTTTGTTTGAATGGAAATGGCTGAAGTGCATTCCAACAGGTCTTTGAGGGCCGTAGCCGAAAGAGATCAGCTGTGCTTGAGTTTGGCTGACTCTGAAGCATCATGGGCCCGTGCATCCCGTGAAATCTGATTGTTCTATAAAGAGAATCCTTATTGGTAGTGTAATGGTGCTGGCTGTTTTGAATCTGAGTGCTGATGTGGCACCGATCCTCAAAGTCGGCAATGAGGGGGCTGGTAATCGGAAAGCTGCAGCCGCATGGAAGAAGCTGGCTGATTCCGATGCCTCAGAGATCGTCAGCATCCTCAAACATATGAACGATGCGAATCCCATGGCTGCCAATTATCTCCGGAGCGCGGTGGAGACCATTTCTGACAAGACACTGGGTGCGGGAGGAAGTCTGCCGATTGCTGATATTGGCAATTTTCTATTGGACCGAACGAATGCACCCAAGTCACGTGACCTGGCGTTTGCGTTGATTGAGCGTGTCAGTGCTTCCACCGCTGAGAAGTTGGTTCCAGGAATGTTGAATGATCCGAGCCCGGCACTTAGGCGCATGGCTGTTGCTGGATTGGTGGATGAAGGGAAGGGACTGATAGAATCCGGGAATGCTGCGGAGGCGGCTGTCGTGTTGCGACAGGCCCTTTCGTATTCGAGAGAGGCTAATCAGACTCAGGAGATCGCGGAAGCGCTGGCTGATCTGAATCAGGATGTGGATCTTCCAACCCACTTTGGTTTCTTGATGCATTGGAATGTGATCGGGCCATTCGACAACACAGACCGAACCGGTTTTGCGAAGGTGTTCCCACCAGAGAAGAAGGTCGATTTGACCGCTACATACAAGGGCAAGGAAGGTCAGGTCGGTTGGAAACCTTTTGTCAGCGATCATGAATACGGAACGGTGGACTTGAACAAACCTCTCGGAATGAAGAAGCAGGTCACCGGCTATGCCTACACCGAGTTTGAGTCTCCCTCAGAGCGGAACGTGGAGATTAGGCTGGGTTGTAAGAATGCGTGGAAAGTCTGGGTGAATGGCGAGTTGCTGTTTGAACGCGATGAGTATCACCGCGGTATTCGGATCGATCAGTATTCACTTCCAGCCACGTTGAAGGCTGGGACCAATGCAATTCTGGTGAAGGCCTGTCAAAACGAGCAGGAGCAAACATGGACCAAGGAATGGCAGTTTCAGCTGCGAGTTTGTGATTCAACCGGAACGGCTGTCTTGGCAGCCAATCGACCTCCTACTCCGGAACTCGTGAAGACACCAAAGAAGAAGTAAAACGGATTAACTTTCAACGGATACCAAGTATGAAACTCTACTCTCTACTTTGCGCAGCTGCGTTTGTCGTCAGTTCATCAACTCAAGCAGACTGGCTTCAATTTCGCGGTCCTCACGGAAATGGCCTTTCAGACTCAAAGTCTCTCCCGACTGAACTCTCCGAGAAGGATGTCGACTGGGATGTGGCACTTCCTGGCAGGGGACTCTCCAGTCCAATCGTTGTCGGTGACAGGATCTTCCTTACAGCATCCAGCGGCCCGGATCAGGATCAGCTTCATGTGCTCTGCATGAGTGCAAAGAACGGCGAAAAGATCTGGGAGCGAAAGTTCTGGGCGACCGGCCGCACGATGACTCACAAGAAGACCTGTGTTGCAGCACCCACGCCGGCAAGTGATGGAAAGCATTTGTATGCTCTGTATTCCAGTAATGATCTGTTCTGTCTCGATCTCGATGGAAATCTGATCTGGCTGCGTGGGCTGACTCAGGATTATCCGAATGTAAGTAACAGTCTCGGGATGTCGTCATCTGTAGCAGTCGTCGATGGCACGGTTGTAGTGCAGGTGGAAAATGACAGCCAATCGCTGGCCTTGGGAATTGATTCTCAAACCGGAGCCAATCGCTGGAAACAGCAGCGTCCAAAGTCAGCCAACTGGACTTCTCCCATTTTGATGAAGGGCAAAGGTGGAAAGGCGGTGGTGCTTCTTCAGTCCAGCACGGGCGTCAATGCAGTGAACGTAAAGACAGGTGAAGAGACTTGGTATTATTCGGACGGGGCATCGACCATTCCTTCAGGGGTGGTGTCGGACGGAGTGATCTATGCCGTATCGCGAGGAATCACAGCGTTAAAGCCGACAGGTGATGGACGGGTGGATCAATTATGGCGTTCAGGAATGTTTCGTCCGGGAACAGCCAGCCCCATTGTTTTGAATCGTCGCATCTACGCAGCGAACAATGCGGGCGTGCTCAGTGTGGGGAATGTCAAAGATGGTGAGCGCCTGTGGCAGCTGAGAATGAAAGGGCCATTCAGCGCCTCCCCTGTATCTGCAGCCGGATTCCTCTATTTTGTTAATGAGAAGGGACTTGTGCAGGTTGTGGACACTTCATCGGGCGACGAAGAGGGTGAAATTGTAGGCAAGCTGGATCTGAAGGATACGATCCTTGGAACGCCTGCTGTCTCTGGAAACGCGCTCTTTATCCGCAGCGATGCCCGACTTTGGAAGATTGGTGGATGAGGTTTTGAGATTGAAGGCTGTGGCCAAATCACCGATGGATTGGGGGCCTGCGTTGCATCAATCCCGTATTCTGTAAGAGTATTTCTATGAGTGAACCAGTTGAAACCGCCGATGAAACCGTTGTCAGCCTTACCAAGGCTGCGGCTGAAGAAGTGGCAAACATGCGTAAGAATGATCCCGAAAGTGGCGACAAGCCATTGCGTGTCTATGTAGAGCAGGGAGGTTGTTCCGGCATGCAGTATGGTATGACCTTTGATGAGATCAGGGATGGAGATTTGGTCCGCGAATTCCATGGAGTGCAGTTGATCATCGACGCCTTCAGCGCGGACTACCTCAAGGGCACGGTGGTTGATTTCTCTGAAGATCTGAATGATCACGGATTCAAGATCACGAACCCGAATGCCAAGACCAGTTGCGGCTGTGGCAAGTCGTTCGAAGCCTGATGACCGATCCATCGAGTGTTGAAGGCAAAATTTGCTGGGATTTCTTCAAATAATTTCTTTTTCACTTTCGTCTTGAACGTCAACTTATGCAGATGTCTTTGATCGACCGGAAAGTGGAAGTCCAATTCCGCCACCAGATTCATTTTGAAGAGAATGTCTTTTCTCCTGATAGCCGCGTATTGCGTGATATCTTGGTGAATGGCGAGGATAGGGAAGTATTCAAGGCGTTTGTGATCATTGATGAAGGTGTTTCAGACTCACTTCCCGAGCTGGTTCCTCAGATCAAAAGCTGGTTTGAGACACACAACGATAAACTCAAGTTGGTGGCTGCTCCAATGCTTCTTGAGGGTGGAGAACGGTTAAAGAATTCCTATTTCCACGTCTCGGAGATTCAAAGCCAGCTGGAGCGCTATGGCGTCTGCAGGCATTCATATCTGATAGCCATAGGCGGAGGCGCCATGCTTGATGTTGTCGGGCTTGCGGCAGCTACGGCTCATCGTGGCGTTCGTCACGTCAGGCTTCCTACCACGACCTTGAGTCAGGATGATTCAGGCGTGGGTGTGAAAAATGGAATCAATGCCTTTGGTAAGAAGAATTTCGTAGGATCCTTTGCCCCACCATTTGCAGTGGTAAATGATTTTCAGTTCATCAGATCTCTCCCTGAGCGCGAGAAGCGTGCTGGTTATGTCGAGGCGGTGAAGGTGGCCTTGATTCGGGACGAAGCGTTCTTTGATTCCATTGAAGAGAAGGCTGCTGCACTTGCTGCGTTTGAAGAGGAGCCGATGAAGGAGCTCATTTATAGGAGTGCGGAACTTCATGTGAATCACATCTGCTCCGGAGGCGATCCGTTCGAAGTCGGATCTGCCAGACCACTTGATTTCGGCCATTGGGCGGCACATAAGTTGGAACAGCTATCTGAATACCGGATTTCTCATGGAGAAGCCGTCGGCATTGGCATCGCATTGGATTCCGTCTATGCGCGACGGATGGGATTCCTGAAGAATGACGAATGTGACAGGATCTTGAATCTTCTGGAGAAGCTTGGTTTTCAGCTGTTCGCCAACGAACTTTTCAATGCCGATTCAAAAGGTGACCTGGTCCTGTTGAAAGGGCTGGAGGAGTTCAGAGAACATCTGGGTGGTCGTCTGACGATTACTCTCTTGGAGGGGATCGGACGTGGCTTTGAGATTCATGAGATGAATCCTCCTCGCGTGATTGATTCCTTGTATGAATTGAAGGAACGCTTTGAAGCCCGTGGCGAGGCGTGCCAGTTCAAACTGGCCTGATCTCGATGCAGCGAACTGCCGTCATCAATGTAGTAGGGTTGACCTCTGGGTTGATCGGCGAGCACACGCCTCAGATAGCAGCCTTTGTCGAGAAGGGGAGCCTGTCTCACATCCGACCTTCACTTCCTGCAGTCACGTGCACTGCACAATCCAACTACCTGACAGGTAAGCAACCAAGCGATCATGGGATCGTTGCCAATGGTTGGTATTCCCGTGAACTGGCTGAGACACAGTTCTGGAAACAACCTGACCAGGTCGTTCAATCACCCAAGATCTGGCATCGTTTGAAGGAGAAGGATTCTTCCTTCACCTGCGCCAAGATGTTCTGGTGGTATAACATGTATTCAGAGGTGGATTACTCGATTACACCACGTCCGATGTATCCTTCCGATGGTCGCAAGTTTTTCGATATCTACAGCTGGCCGTATTCGATCAGAGAGGAGATCAAGAAGGACCTAGGTGAATTCCCTTTCTTTGGATTCTGGGGGCCGGCAGCGGGAGTCGATTCGCCGCAGGGGAAGGCCGACTGCGTGAGCAGGTGGATTGCTGATTCTGCCAAATGGATTGAAGAGAAAAAGTCTCCTACTCTGAACCTGATCTATCTGCCTCATCTGGATTACAACTTGCAACGCTTCGGGCCAAATGACTCTCGCATCGCGAAGGATCTTCGGGAGATCGATACAATCGTTGGTGATCTGATTGGCTTCTTTGAGAAGAGATTCATCAACGTCGTTCTTCTTTCGGAGTACGGTATTACTGAGGTTTCCAATCCGATTCACCTCAATCGGGAGTTCAGGAAAAGAGGCTGGTTGACCATTAAAGAGGAACTAGGGAGGGAACTGATTGATTACGGTGCAAGCAAAGTGATCGCTGTGGCGGATCATCAGTTGGCTCACGTGTATCTAAATGACAAATCGATTGAGAGCGATGTGACCGAGTTGTTGAACGGATTGAATGGCGTGGGGGAAGTGCTTTCCAGTGAATCCTTGGCAGACAAAGGGCTGGCTCATGAAAGGTCAGGCGACATCGTCGTCGTGAGCCAAGAGGATTCGTGGTTCACCTACTACTACTGGTTGGACGATAACAAAGCACCTGACTACGCACGCTGTGTGGATATCCATCGCAAGCCGGGCTACGATCCTGTGGAACTCTTCCTGGATCCAAGACGTCCAGTGGTAAAGCTTCAGATCCTGTGGAGACTGCTCAAGAAGAAGCTGGGATTTCGAATGTTAATGGACGTGATTCCTTTGGACGCAAGCTTAGTGAAAGGCTCACATGGAGCCGTGCCCGCAAGTCGAGAGGATTGGCCAGTCTTGATCGAAACACACTCGGGGGCATCAAGAGAGGAGTTGGATTCGACGGAAGTTCAGGAGCTGTTGTTTCAAGTAGTGATGACAAAATCGTAGCCTATTTGATTCCGGCAGCGACGGACCATTCCAGCCAATTTGCTTCGAGCACTTTCAAGATCTTCGAATTTCGGGAGGAAACATCCACACTTTCGGTCCGGTCACGCTTTATATCATAGAGCGCCCATTTCTTGTTAATCGGGCTGAAGACTGCCTTCCAGTCGTCGTTTCTAATGGCACGAAATCCATCTTTCTCCCAACAAATAGGCTGACGGGGTTTGTCTTCCTTCCCTCGATCCGGGGCGAGGAGATTGATGCTTTCGAATACTGGAGGTTGGTTCGCTTCTTGATCTGTGGTTGCCAGTAAAGTTGTAGGAATATCCCTGAGATGAGCGATCTGGGAATGAATGCCTCCGGGGCTGATTTTCCCTGGCCATGATATGAAAAAGGGAGAGCTGATGTTGCCTTCGCTAAGAGGCGTTGAAGAGGAGAAAGGAGTCAGGCTCGCCGTTGTCCAGTTGGGGCCTACGGACATGGAATGGCTGGCGTCACCAGGAGTGAATTCAGGAGCATCATGCGGTGAAGGAACTGATGTTGGTGCAGAAAGGGAAGCGAAGAGAATTATGGTGTTGTTGAACTGATTGGCATTCTTGAGAGCAGTGATGATTGTGCCAACGGCTTTGTCCAAACCTCGAATCATCTCTGAACGAACGGCCATCCGTTTGGACTCCCATTCTTTGTGTGGTGTTTGTTGCCATGCTTTTTGAAGTTTGAGATCGGGAAGTAGTCTTGTGGTGCGTGTGACGAGATTCAGTTTGCGCAGGTTTTGAAATCTCTGTTGTCTCATGTTGTTCCATCCGGCGAGATAATGGCTGGTTGAAGAGGTGTCAGAACCATTCTCCAATATAAGCGGAGGGGATGGAGCGTTGAATGAAACAGTGAGAAAGAAGGGGGGCTTCTGGTTGTCAGATGTCTGTTTCTTGATGACGGCTGCAGAGTAGTTGCCGATCCATTGGGTCAGATGGAAAGAATCCGGAAAGAGGGAAATAGGGGTTCCGTCGCTCAAGATAACAGGTCGCTTCTTGGCATCCGGAAGCATATTGTTTGGTGCCGAGTAATGAATCTTGTCACCGACTGCAGCAAAGTGACCATTGAACCCGATCTTTCCGGGATGGTGATTTAGGGAGTGTGAGTAACTCCATTTCCCGCTGAAATGTGACGAGTAGCCTGATTGACCTAGCTTCGATACCAATTGAGAGGTGGTATCAAGCGGAGAATTTCGTTTTTCCTGACCCTTCAGGAGTGCCTGCAAGGATTGTTGAGGGCTGCCCGAGTGATAGAAATGATTGAACCTTGTTCCCGACATCGCGAGTGAGTCGAGATTGGGGGTAGGTAGCTCAGAACCGAAGGCGCCAAGATCACTCCATGCCAATGATTCGGCCAGGATCAGAATGATATTGGGTTTGGGTGCGTTCTTGGGCTCGGCTTGTATGTGGGGAAGCCAGAGTCCGAATAGCAGTATGACCAGCCAACGTTTCATCGCGGCAGATTCAAGTGGAATCCTAGGGGGGAGAGCAAGCCCACGCCTAACCTATTTTTCACCATGGCTGGCCGAGTCGGATTTCTTTTCACCAGTGCAGGCTTTGAGATAGGCAACCAGATCTCGCAGATCTTGTGGTGGCAGTGCCGCACCCAAAGGAGGCATTGCCGAGTTCGGAGGGCTCATCTCCAGAATGTCATCACGCTTCACGTTCTCTGTCTTCCCATCCATGGTGACGATTGTAAGTAGGCTCTCTTTCTCCTTGGCAACTCTTCCCATCAGAAGCGAATCGTCCTTCAAGGTCAGCATGGTGGTTCCAAAACCTTCTGCAATGACGGCTCCGGGATTCACGAGTGATTCAACCAACTTGTCAGCAGGTAGTCGTTTGGCAACCGAACTGAGATCAGGTCCCTGGATGCCTCCCTCTCCGTTTACCTTGTGGCATTGGAGACAGGCTCCTTGGTTTCTGAACACCGATTCTCCGCGGATGGGATCGCCGCCTGTTTCACTCAAATGAAAGACAGCGAATGGATTGCTTTCAGAAAGTTTTGCCGCAGCTGCCGAATCGATTTCATTGATCGCTAGATAGAGATCGAGCCAAAGTTCCTTGCGGACAGTAACTCTTCTGTTCCAAAGATTCTTAATGTCGGTAGGGGTGGCTTTGGTGAATCCCTTGATGGCCTCTCGTGCAGCGTTGATGCTGCCATTGGTAATCGCGTGTTTGGCGATTCCTGCAATGCCATTGTATTCATGGGCGAATGCATGCCGGATTGCGGTGGCCGCAACGAGTCCCGCAGAGTCGGCAAGATGCTTTGCAATAAGGGTTTTGCGATCCTTTTCAGAGGACATGATGAGACTGTCTAGTGCTGCTGACCTTAGGCGAGGATCGAGTTCTTGATTTGCCAATTGCTGACGTAGCGCATCTTCGCTCAATGCAACACCTGTCTCATCGGCAAGCTTCAACGCGAGAGCGGCGATTTCTGATGGGGGATTGGAGGCCACCAACTTCCTGAGTCCCTTCTGAATCACTGGCCCGAGTGCTTTCATTGATCGGGATGCATTTTTCAATGGGCGGTAGTGTCCGAGGACGGGATCAGTAACGATGGCCTTCTCCCAGAGACGCAGCGCATGAAGGCTGGCAGTGCGTATGGAAGGTGGGAGATTCCCCGCAGCCGCCATCTCGATCAGCGTCTGTGCGTGTGTCGCTTTGCCTCTGCGGTAGTTGGCTGCGACGACTCTTCGTTGAACCGTTTCTGGTAACTCATTGGCTGCGGTGCCTATGGCTGCGAGACGGTCGCCGGATGTGCTGTCGACTGCGGCTGTGTCGTATAAGGCCCGGATCGCTTCATGCCTGATCTGTGCATCATCATCGTTCAGGAAAACAACTGCTTCGGGTGACTGCTTGCGACGCAGAAAGAGGAGGGCGGTCATTCTGATTTCCTTCTCCTCTGAGTTGACTCGAAAACCAGCTGAATCGACGGTGCCGATTAGATCGAGTCCTGAAATCACAGAATGGCGGATCACGGGATCGATGTCTCCACTGCCGTTTGCTGATGCCATATCATAAAGGGCATCAATTGCTTTCTCGTTGCCTGGATCAACAACACGACCCAGAGCGATTGCAGCGAGTGATCGCACTCTGAGTGATTCGTCTTTCGTCAACTTGATGAGGGGCTCTGCAGCAGAGGCTTCCTTGAGGCTGCCGAGTGCCCTCGCTGCATTGGCTCTAATCTCGGGTTCATCGTCAGAGAGGAGTGCTAACAGAGGCTTCGTTACGTCGATACCCGTGCGTCCCAATTGGTCCAGACCCCAGATGGCGTGAAGGCGCGTTGTAGCCTTGGCTGTTGAGTTCTTTGCTGTGGCGAGTAGGGCGTTCCTGCCTTTGGTCCCTCTCTTGGTAAGTTCGAACTGGGCAGCTTGTCGCAGTCGACGGTCTGAGGAATGAAGATGGACAACAAGTTGTTTGATGGAGCTGTCTGCGAATCCATTATTGAAGGCGCGCTGAACTCTTTGGCCGGCTTTGCGTTGTTCTCCAGACTTGGAAGAAAGCACCTGGATGGCCCCATTCTGGTTGATGCTCCATCCTCCGCCGAAGTCGCAGATGTAGAGATTTCCATCGAAACCGAGTTCCACATCGGTTGCTCCAACTCCCTCAACCAGCACTTCTTCTGAAGTGGCTGTGTAACCTGCGCCTTTTGGTCCTACGCCTATTGTTAGAATGGTGCAGTTCACAGATGGGCCACGGTAGTTGGCGAGGAGGAACTTGTTGCGAAGATTCTCTGGAAGCGACTCACCGGTCATCCATGTGACACCGGAAGGTCCGCGGGCAACATGTGACGCGGGCGGGTAGACCCATTGAGGTTGATCGGGACGAAACGTTTCAAACATATTCTCAGCCACCCACATCGATTTCTCAGGGTGGAATGCTTCCCAATCAAGAATCTCTCTGTAGTGGTGCGGTGATTGGTGGGACATGTTCCATCCGGAATCACTTCCTTCCAGTGCATAGACCATGCGTGCGACATCACCGATGTCTCCTGTGTTGTCGAAGGTGAAGAGATTGCCATAGTCATCGAATGCGAGTTCCTGAGGATTTCGCAGGCCATGGCAAAAAACTTCAAACCCGCTGCCGTCAGATTCACAACGGAAAATGGCTCCTCGACCAACGGCATTGTGAACTTTTCCATCGGGCGTTGTGACATGAAATCCGCGGTCTCCGATTGAGAAATAGAGTCTGCCGTCAGGTCCACGGGTGATTCCATGCAGATCGTGTCCGATGAAGGAGACGTGAACGCCAAAACCTTCGACGATTGCTTTGTGCGTATCGGCTTTTCCGTCGTCGTTCGAATCTGTCATTTTCCAAAGGCTTGGAATACAGGTGAAATAGACAGCATCATCTTCGGCCAAGACGGAGAAGCCTACGCCATCCAGCGCACTGTTGAAATGCTCCGAGAAGACAGAGCGATGATCGGCTGCTCCGTTACCATCCCGATCCTCAAGTCGAATGATCCGTTCAGCGTTGGCGGTAAACCATCCCTCAGGAAAGCGGTTGGGATTGTCGTCATAGAGTTTTTGCCTGTCCTCAACTGTGACTGATTGGAAGTCACCGCGTACCAATTCGCTTGCACCGCGAAGATCAGGAACGCCCAACCAAAAGCGATGAGCCTCGGTCACATAGAGACGTCCCTTGCGATCGAAACCGAAACTGGCAGGGTTCTCAATGAAGGGAAATTTGACCCATGTATGCCCCTCAAGTCCCTCGTGCTTAATCTGTCCGGGAAAGGGATCTTTCTGGTTCTTCAGTTGGGGCAGATCTTCTTCAGGTGTTGATGGAAGTGATTTGAAACGGCTTGCCAGTTCATCTGGTGTTGGAACGGCGGCGGAATAACCGGATGCCGTGAGTAAAAGCAACAGGGCGCATGCACCAACAATGCGGAGAGACGGATACATATTCATAGTTGAAAGCAGTTGAAGGAGTGAGACTAGCGAGACGGTGGTGAGATTCAAACGAATGCTTCGATTGAAATGCGAGTGTATGTACAGCGTCGATTGGAAAGGGATATCGATGGGCTGAATCGGATGGGATTTGAAACTTTGGTTGAATTTCGCGGACGCTCCCGGTCTCCTATTGCGCATGACACGTTTGCTCTCTGCTATTCTTCTGGTTTTGGCGTCTGCCTGTACCAGTTTCGGTGCTTCTGATTGGACGACTCTATTTTCCGGAAAGAACCTCAAGGGATGGGTGGTTCCGGAAGGAAACAAGAAGAGTGGTTGGTATAAGGCGGTGAACAAGGAACTCAGAATTCAGAGTGGCCCTGAACAGAAGGGCTCCATCCTATGGACGAAGAAGAGTTTCAAGGACTTCGAGATCGAGCTGGAGTTTCAGTTTGGCGAAGGCGTTGTGGATACGGGAGTGCATTTGAGAAACATGGACCAGATTCAGATTGGAATCTCAGGCTCCCTCAAACGTGATATGACAGGCTCCCCTTACATTCCAAAGAAGGGCTATCCCGTCGAAGCCAAAGGCGTTTCAGAACTCCTTAAGTCGGAAGATTGGAACGCAATGAAGATTCGTGCTGTTGGTAATGATTACACCGTCTGGCTCAATGGGAAGCGGGTGATGAATTACAATTCAGAGACAGCCATTGAGTCTGGCCCAGTCGGATTGCAGTTGCATGGTAAAAGAGACATGTCTGTGAAGTATCGGAACATTCGCCTTCGCAAGGTGAGCAAGCCGAACGTGCTCTTGATTTGCATCGATGATTTGCGGCCTGAATTGAAGAGCTTCGGGATGGACTACATTCATTCGCCAAACATTGATGCAGTCGCAGCAAGGGGAAGAGCGTTTACCCGGCACTATGTTCAGGCGCCCACATGTGGAGCATCACGATACACGTTGTTGACCGGGCGTTATGGAAGCGCTGGAAATGATGCCTTGTTCAAGCGGGCCAAGACCTTGGCTAGTTCCTCTGATGAGATTCCGTCGAGCATGCCGGCGTGGTTTAGGAAGCATGGATATACGACCGTTTCCGTAGGCAAGGTGTCGCATCACCCAGGCGGCCGTGGTGGTTCTGATTGGGATGATGAATCGATTCCTGAAATGCCGGAATCGTGGGATCGTCATATCCTCGAAGCAGGTGCATGGCAACACCCTCGGGGTTGGATGCATGGATTGGGCAAAGGTGAAATCCGCGGTAACGCAAGCAAGATGGATGTGATACAGGCGCTGGATGGTCCAGACACTGATTATCCTGATGGAATCAATACGAAGGTTGCTTTGCGTGAACTTGATTTTTTGGCTGCGGAAGCTGATGAAAAGCCTTTCTTCATGGCCTTTGGAATCCTGCGACCTCATTTGCCATTTGGTGCACCCAAGAAATATTTAGATCTCTATCGGGATGCGACGCTTCCACCTGTGGCTCACCCAGAAAAGCCCGAAGGGAAAACCACGTGGCATGGCTCGGGAGAGTTCTATAAATACAATCGCTGGGGTAAGGATCCAAACAAGGATGCTGACTTCGCCTTGGAGGTTCGTAAGCACTACGCAGCGTGTGTCTCTTTTGCCGATGCACAGGTTGGACATATCCTGAACCGCCTGCAGATGCACGGTCTAGAAGACAACACAGTAGTTGTCATTTGGGGAGATCATGGCTGGCACCTGGGAGAACATTCGATCTGGGGTAAGCATGCCTTGTTCGAGGAGTCACTACATTCCCCTTTGATCATCAGTTACCCAGGCATGCCCTCAGCCGGGGAACAGGCAGCTGGGATTGTGGAGACTTTGGATGTGTTTCCTACATTGGTCGGACTCACGGGAATCGAAAAGCCAGAGCACGCTCAAGGTGTATCTTTGAAGCCGATGCTCGAGTCTCCCGATGCAGCGGGACATCCGGCATTTTCCTATCGGAGGGATATGACAACGATCAGGACGGAATCTCACCGAATGATTCTTCACGGAAAGGGCCACGTAGAACTCTATGATCATCGTGAACCAAATGGCGAAACCCGGAACCTGGCCACGAAGGAGGCGAAAACAGTGGAGCGATTGAAGAAGCTGATCGAGGATCGATTCGAGTGACGTATTGACCCAATCTTGACCTGTTTCGGAAGCGAATTGGTAAAAAATACAGATTGGGCATTCATGAGTCGGAAATGATTTTGATTTTCGGTTTGGGTTGTCGCAACCTGCCGGTCATGAACTTGCCGCTCGCATTCATCTGCTACAGCGATATCCACCCAGGTAGCCAACTTGCTAACCGTCTCCGGGATCAGGGGTATCGTGTTCAGAATCTTGCGCAGGATGATGACATCGTAGCACGAGTGAGAGATGAAAAGCCCATTCTGGCAATCATCGAGATCGTGGAGGGTGACGAGGGAGTTTTGGATCTGATTCGTAAGATCCGGAGCGAAGAATCCACTGCACATCTTCCAGTGCTTGGTTATGCAAGTGCGAAGAAGCCGGATTTACAGGATGCAGGGCGTAGTGCAGGCGCATCACTGGTAGCAGCATCCGAAGGGTTGCTGGATCAGTTGGGAAGTCTGCTGGAACACATTTTACAGGTCGATTAGTTCGTTTATGAGCCTACCAGAAATCAAACTCGATGAGGGCATCCACGTGATGCATTTGTTCTACCGGATCAACCGTGAGAAGTGGCAGGATGGTGATTCTGCCAAGGTCGCTTCCTCGCTGAAAGAGATCGCAGCCGTCAATCCAGGTCCCGGTCATCCCAGAGTTGATACCTATGCTGGAGTTGGTCCGCGTTTCGATATTGGATTTGTGGTCTATGCCGAAACCTTGGTGCAGGCAATGGATCGGCATCGTGAGATAGAAGCTGCGTTCCCTGCAGGATCTATGGATTGCGTCTATCAATACGTTAGTGTGACGGAACTTTCCGAATATGCATCCACGGAAGATGACTACAAGCGCCTGATTCAGCATCAGGAGAAGCTTGAACCAGGCACTGAAGAATTTGAGAAGCGCCTTACGGCAATGAATGAAAAGCGTAAGGAATATGAACACTACCGTCTCTATCCAGAGCTGCCGAAGTGGGAGGTCATGGGATTCTATCCGATGGCAAAGCGGAGAGAAGGGGAAGACAACTGGTATTCCCTCGACTTCGATGCCCGCAAGAAGCTGATGGCGGGACATGCCAGAGTAGGTCGCGGATACCATGGTCGCGTTTCCCAATTGATCACGTCCTCAACCGGACTGGATGATTGGGAATGGGGAGTGACCTTGATGGCTCATCAACTGGATGCGCTTCGTGATATCGTATACGAAATGCGCTTTGATGAAGTCAGTGCCAAATACGGAGAGTTTGGTCCTTTCTACATTGGGGTGACTGCAACTCCTGAAGATGCCCTTTTGCATCTGAAGTTGAGCTGAGTCTCTTCCAGTAGAACCAGTAATTTGAGCCTCAGTCTGTCAAATGATGGACTGAGGCTTTTTTGCTTTTTGGGCTACTTTGGGAGAGTGCTTTGAAGAGATCGTCTCGCCGATCACTCAGTCTTTTTTAGCTGAGCAATTCTTTTTTGAGCTTCAGCCTGCTGATCACTGGTGAGGACTTGTCCTAGAAGATTTTTGACTTCGACACCGTGTCCTTGTTCGGCAGCCATGCTGAGCCATTTGTAGGCCTGGACGTAACCTTTCTCCACGCCTTTGCCTGTGCGGTAGAGAGATCCTAGAGCCACTTGTGCGTAGGCTTCACCTTTCTCTGCTGCAGAGAGATAGGCGGATGCTGCAGCTTCGTAATTCTGTTTCACACCTTGACCTTCTTCAAAAAAGCGACCGACGCTTGAGGTGCAGGCTGGATCTCCTGCTTCAGCACCTCTTGAATACCAGCGAAAGGCTTCATTGAAATTCTGCTCAACACCAAGACCTCGTTCGTGGCAGATACCCATTTTGAGGTAGGCAAGCGGATGTTTCTGGTAGGCTGCTGTACGAAACCATTCGTAAGCTTTGCGAGCGTTGGCCTTCATGCCGTGGCCATGTAGGTAGAGATTTCCTAGATTCACTTGGGCCTGTGCGTCTCGTTTGTTCGCAGCGCGTAGATACCACTTTGCTGCTTCACTGTAATCTTGGGCAACCCCGGCTCCATTCTCATAGTAGGCCCCCAGAGCAAATTGTGCCCGCACCTCGCCGCTCTCTGCTGCTTTGGAGTAATAGGTGAATGCCTGAGTGTGATCTTGGGAGACGTGTTTTCCACTGCTGTAGGCATCAGCGAGTTTGGATTGTGCACTGATGTTTCCTGCATTGGCAGCCTTGCGATACCAATCAATCATTTCTGGGCTGTCTGATCTTTCGTAGACCAAGCCTACAAAATACTGAGCTTCGGGAACTCCCTGTTCGGCTGCTTGGCGGATGAGAGTGGAGCCTTTCTTGATATCCTCACTGACTCCTCCGTCACCAAGCATGTAACGCATGCCCAGTTGCCATTGGGCTTTGGGAATATTGCGGCCCACTGCTTCTTCCAGTTCCGCTAGTGTGAGCGTTTTGGGTTGCTCGGCTGCTTGTTTCTGGAGCTCGAACGCAGGACGTACGTCGGGGCGGGCGGGGAGTTGAAATTGAGTTTGAGCACTGAGGCTCAAGCTGCCCGCTGTCTGGCTGACGGCGAGAATCAGATATGTAGGAAACTTCATTTCTGGGTCAATGGGTTTCAGTTGAGCTTCGAATGACGAAGCATGTTACCATGAAAGGCTATTCTTTAATCGGCGATTCATTCCCTTTTCTGAAGCTGGCAGGCAAGAAAAGGGGAGGAAATTGAGAGGCTATTTGGCGATCAGTTTGTAGATCTTGCCACTGTTGCCTCGGAGGCTGTTTGTGTCGTTGGTAAGGACGTAGATTTCTCCGTCCAGATCTTGTCCCATTGCAACAGCATAAGCACCAAGGCGGTTCTTCTTGGGAAGTTCTTCAATAGGAAGCGTGCTTAGGTCCCACTTGTCTCCATTAGGGGAAGCTGCGAGGACGACTCCATCAGCCAGTCCCCAGTTACGACTCCAGTCTGCAAAGAGGTAGTGCCCGTCGAGCGCCTTGATCGAACCACGATAGACGTAGCCTCCTGTAACGCTGATCCCGCGAATCTCTTTTGCGTAACGATTGCTGTTGTGCCCTTTCAGGTTGCGATAATGAACAATTGGGTCGATGAGTTTTGATCCGTCTGCTCCTTTGGTTGGAGCCTTCTCAGGTGCTTTGATTGGGTTGTCTGGGTTGAATCCGGAAAGTCCTTCACGAATTCGCCATCCGTAGTTACCACCTTTTTCAATGATATTGATTTCCTCGAACATGCTCTGTCCGACATCGGCTGCAAAAAGACGATGGGATCCACCTTTATCAAATGAAATGCCCCAAGGGTTGCGAATGCCATAAGCGTAGATTTCAGGAAGTCCTTTGCCGTTCTTTGCGAAAGGGTTGTCGGCCGGGACCTTATAGCCCTTCTTGGTATTTACATCGATACGTAGAATTTTGCCCATCAGGGTTTGTAGGTTCTGTCCGTTGCCTTCCTCGGCATGTCCGATGCCACGGTCGTTTGCTTTCCCTCCGTCACCAATTCCAAGATAGAGATAACCGTCAGGTCCAAAAGCAATGCGCCCTCCATTGTGATTGAATGAAGGTTGTGGAATCTCAAGAACGATACGCTCGGAACTGTGATCTACCTGTAGTGCGCCTTTCTTGTTCACTTTGAACTCTGAAACACGGCTGGTGTGATCCCATTTCTCTGGAGCATCTTCCTTCAGTGGGGCGCTGTAGAAGACGTAGATCTTTGAATTCTTGGAATACTTTGGGTGGAAGGCCAGTCCAAGCAGGCCTCTTTCATCGAAGCGTCCTTCGTTGATCTTTGCCAATCGGCTCTTGAGATCGAGAAACTTGGCGTCTGCAACGGTGCCATCTTTATTCAGGACCTTTGCCTCTCCGACCTGGTCCCCAATGATGATTCTGCCCGACTTGTCTGGAACGGGTTCGAATACGACAGGGGAAGTGAATCCTTCAGCGACCTTTTGAAGGGTCAGCTTGGGAAGATCCTTCGCAGAGAGGCTCAGTGAAGTGGCGAGAATGGACGCTAGAATGATGAATCGTTTCATGGGCTTGAAAGAGTGGTTGGAAAGTAGCAGCCCAAGCCTTGGTCATTCAACCTGATTCGGGTCTGGGATTTGTTGGAGATTCTGTCTTTCATGGGGCATGACTTTGATTCACTCCGCCATTCAGCGACTTCTGTTGTTGAGTGTATCCATGGCTGCCTGTCTGACAATGCAGGGCGCAGGGCCGAGGGCGCGAGATCTTGGCATTCCGTTTACCGGCACTCCGGGGAAGCTGAATGCGATCACTGATGTGGCAGGTGTGCAGGTCGGTCATTCTACCATTATTTCCGGAAAAGGCCCGTTGCGAATTGGAAAAGGCCCGATCAGAACTGGAGTTACGGCTGTTCTACCCACGGGTAAAACACAGAGACCTGTTTTTGCCGCTATTGGAACACTCAATGGCAACGGAGAACTGACTGGTAGCCACTGGGTGAAGGAAAGCGGGTTTCTGGAAGAGCCGATTCTTTTGACTAACACCCATTCCGTTGGAGCCGTTCATGAGGCTGTCATCAAATGGCGTGCGGCCCGTGGCTATTTTCCTGCAGGTGAAGAATTTGAATGGGCATCGCTTCCCGTTGTGGCTGAAACATGGGATGGGCGGTTGAACGACATTCACGGCTTTCATGTCAGGGAGAAACACGTGTTCGAGGCATTGGACGCCGCAGTGAAGGGCGGACTAGTCACTGAAGGGAATGTGGGTGGAGGCACTGGAATGGTCTGCCACCGTTTCAAAGGAGGTATTGGAACTGCGTCTCGAGTGGTCTCGGGAAAGTGGACTTTGGGAGTGTTGGTGCAGGCTAACTACGGATTGCGTGAAGAATTGACAGTGGCAGGGGTGCCGGTTGGAGAAGAAATATCTGATAAGCAGCCGTTGATGAATGGAATCGGACCGGGAGGAGAGGGTAACTCAATTATCGTTGTGTTGGCTACGGATGCTCCTTTTCTGCCGCATCAACTTCAACGAATTGTAAATCGTATCCCAAGTGGTCTGGCGAAAGTGGGGGGGATCGGCCACAATTCTTCAGGGGATCTATTTATTGGATTTTCTACAGCTGCTATCACCGAGGGAGACGACGGCATAAAAAATCTGCAAATGCTCGGAAATGGGCTGATCGATCCCTTCTTTGTGGCAACCGTTCAGTGTGTGGAAGAAGCCATTTTGAATGCCATGGTGGCGGCTGAAACCATGACGGGCATCAATGGAAATACCGTCTATGCCCTCCCGCATGAAGAACTGAGATCGGTGATGAAGAAGTATAGGAGACTCCAACCCTCAATTGCTGAATGAGCGATTCTGACAATACATCAAATCTTGAAGAGGCTCCGCGTAAACCGGGACTGGCGGTCGCTTTGATTCCGGTGATTGCGTTGATTATTCTGCTGGGGATCAATGTCTTTAAGTTTGATGGTTATCCTCATATCCCGCTGATCCTTGCTACAGCGGTTGCCGGTTTTGTGGGGATTCGACTCGGGCATTCATGGGAATCCCTGGAGAAAGGGATGATTGAAGGAATCCAGGTTTCCATGAAGGCAATCCTGATATTGATGATCATCGGGATTCTTATCGGATTGTGGATCGCCGGAGGGATTGTGCCTGCATTGATTTACTATGGGTTGGAACTGATGAGCCCGGGATGGTTTCTGCCTGCTACATGCCTTGTCTGTGCGGTGGTGTCTGTCTCCACTGGGAGCTCTTGGACGACAGCTGGAACGGTTGGGGTTGCTTTGATTGGCGTAGGAAATGTGCTTGGAGTTCCCGCTGGAATGAGTGCTGGAGCAGTGGTCTCGGGGGCTTATTTCGGTGACAAGATGTCGCCGCTTTCTGATACGACCAACCTTGCCCCAGCGGTTGCCGGAGCCGAATTGTTTGACCACATCAGGCACATGTTGTGGACGACTGTGCCGGCTCTTCTGATTTCAATTGTGCTCTATTTCGTCCTCGGACTTTTTTCCGTTAAGGGAACAGCTGATGCCTCATCTGTGCAGGTGATACAGGCGGTGCTGAATGAGCATTTTAAGATTAGTCCGCTGCTGCTTCTAGCAGCGGTGTTGGTTGTTTTGATGGTGGTGTTCAAGTTGCCTGCGATTCCAGCCATGTTGATAGGTTCTGGTGTAGGAGGTCTTTTGGCGTTGGGGATTCAGGGAGTTTCTTTCGCCGGTGTATTTGATATCGCCTTTGATGGTTTTAAACCTGATACAGGTTCCGGGGATGTGGATGCCCTTTTGGAAAAGGGAGGACTTATGGGAATGATGAATACGGTCTCGCTCATTCTCTGTGCGATGAGTTTCGGAGGGGTGATGGAGAAGAGTGGAATGCTGAAAGCGATTGCCGAGTCCATCCTTAGGTTGGCCAAGAGCACAGGGAGTTTGATTACAGCGACAGTTGCCACCTGTTTTGGAATGAATGTTATCGCCCCCGATCAATACCTGTCGATCGTGGTGCCGGGCAGGATGTACCGGGATGCTTATAAAGAGCAGGGACTACACCCTGTGAATCTTTCCCGGACTTTGGAGGATGCTGGAACGCTTTCCTCTGCTTTGGTCCCTTGGAATACCTGTGGAGCGTTTATGGGGGGAGCACTTGCTGTCGGAGCCTTTGAATACCTTCCTTTTGCATTCTTGAATCTACTGACTCCGCTGATCGCCATTTTCTATGGCTTCACAGGCAAGAGTCTAATGAAGCTGAAAGGCAACTGAACCCAGATTACCAAAAGAAGAATCTATGAAACTCAACATATTTGACGACAAAGAGTCCATGGGCGCTGCCGCTGCAAAGGCAGGAGCAGATGCCTATAGAAGACATACAAAGGATACAGTTGGCGCAGGAGCCTTGATGGTTGCCACAGGGGCGTCACAATTTGAAATGTTGGCTCAGTTGACGAAAGAGGAACTACCTTGGTCGAAGATTACCGGGTTTCATATCGACGAGTATGTCGGTCTGTCGATTGAACATAAGGCATCGTTCAGACAATACCTATGGCAACGGTTTGTTTCCCAACTCCCTTTGCCTTTTAAATCCTTCCACTTCATCAATGGTGATGATGATCCGGAACAAGAGCGTAAACGTCTGTCAGGACTTGTGAGTAATGAAGAGATCTCAGTGGCGTTTGTGGGGATTGGAGAAAATGCTCATCTCGGATTCAATGATCCGCCGGCAGACTTTGAGACGGAAGATCCTTGTCTCTTGGTGGAGTTGGATGAGCGTTGCCGGCAGCAACAGGTAGGAGAGGGATGGTTCAGTGGGATGGGCGAGGTTCCCACGCATGCTCTTTCCATGTCTGTGAAACAATTGATGAAGAGCAAGACCATCATCTGCACCGTGCCTGATGAGCGTAAAGCCGAAGCACTTAAGAATGCCCTTCAAGGGCCGGTCACACCTGACGTGCCTGCATCAATTCTTCAGCAACATCCGGATTGTCACTTCTTCGTCGATAAACCAGCTGCGAGTCTGCTCCAGTAGAAGATATTGAGGAAGAGGCTCTGGTCGGATTCAGTTGCCTCCGGTATCGATCGATTCTGAAAGCTCCTTGTTGATTTGGCGCACTGCATTCGGACCGTTGTAGATCAACGATGTGTAGATCTGTACCAATGAAGCCCCTAGTCGAATTTTCTCAAGAGCGTCTTGTGCGGTGAAGACACCTCCTGAGGCTATGATGTGAAAGCGACCTTTTGGGATCAGCGGATGCAACGTCGCGATACATCGATTGATCAGGTTGCTGACTGGTTGCCCAGAGACGGCGCCTGGCAGGGCCTCAAAGCATCGGCTTTCATTTGCGAACTTTAGGGAGGTTGGTTTTCCGGGCGGTAGATTGAAGCTAAATCCTGCAACGACATCGTGCTGAAGACTGATGTCCACAATCTGCTGTAGCCATTCCGAATCTGGATTTGGGGAGAGCTTCAGGAAAATGGGACTTTGAACGTGGACCTCTTTCAGGTGGGTGAGCAGGAGTGCTATATTGCTCGGTTGAGCGAAAATGTCTTTTCTGCCTTCTGCATTTGGGCAGCTGAGATTGAGCATGAGGTAATCTGCATGCGGATGAAGAACACTGACGCTGCAGACGTAGTCTTCAATGATCTCTTCGGGACTTGCCGGTGGTGCGTCAGGACCGTCGTTCGTCTTGACGATGTTCACTCCAATCGGGTTCTTGGACCGATAGCGGGCCAATCGCTTGGCGACAACGTTGGCTCCGTCATTGGGGAGTCCATAGTTGACGATAATGGCCTTTTCATCTGGAAGTCGGAATAGGCGTGGGGCAGGGTTTCCCTTTGATGGTCGTGCGGAGACAGACCCGATTTCAGCAAAGCCGAAGCCCATGTGGTCTATCATCTTCAGTGCCTCGGCGCTTTTGTCCCAGCCGGCCGCTAGGCCAATGGGATTTGGGAATTCCAGACCGGCGATGTTTCGTGTCAGTGAATCCGATTGGATTCGCAGGCATTGGTCGACCAGATCAGGAAGGCCGGGGATCTGTCCCAAAACACGCACTGTCGTTATCGATAGTGCATGCGCTGCTTCTGGATCAATCCTGAAGAGCAAGGGACGGATGACATGCTGGTAAAAAGGCACGGCGTGCTTTTACTTCTTATGGCCCAAGAATGCCAATCTGCGATTGTATGAAGTCATCGTGCCCCCTCAATGAGTTGCATTGGAATTCGGGGTGTCTGAGGGATTTCGTTTCTCAGCATCTGGCCGCCGAGTCCTGTAATCTTCAAATAGTAGTCTGAAGGTAGTCCCTTGTAATCGAGGAATTGAACTCCTTTTCCGACAGGTGGCAGGTTGGTGCATTTGAATATGGCGGTGCCTTCGTCGACTTCATCAAACATCGCCACATAGATCATCTCCGCTCCGGCTTTCTTCGCCGCTATGAATTGAGACCAGAGAAACTCTCCCTTTAGCCTAGGAATAGAATCGATCGGGGCACCAGTAAGATTGTGCCAACTGAAGCCTGGATAAATAACAGGAAGAAAATCGATCTCGCGAATCTTGCACCACTCCACGTCCGGTTCCCAAACTTCCTTTGCATGCTGTGCTGCTTGTTTGGGAGTCTGATAACGACCAACAGTCCAAGGGCTGATGATGCCTGCCTCAGCCAAGATCTTCTGAAGCCTTGGATCGGATATGGCATCGCGTATGCCTGATTGCCACCACGATGGCACTCCAACCATAACAGTGCAGCCATCGGATTTGAGAAAAGAGATCAATGCCTGACATTCATCAAGGGTATATGCTCGTTTGTCATCGAAGCCGATTCCCCAGATTGAAACGACAGGTTTGCCCTCATGCTTTAGATAAGCGGGGTCGTTTGTGATTTCCATCTTTGAACGCAGACGTTTCCAATCTTCCTTTACGATGTCGGTGCCGCCTTTCCTGAGCCCGCTTAGATCATACATGACGGCGTAAGCGCGCCCGGAAAGATTGGCTCCTTCGCGGGCATGAGAGAGGACGATATTCTTTTGTCTGGTAAGCCCTCGGCTGCGAAGACCATTTGCAAATCGTTGAACGAAGGCACCGTCTATCCCGTAGTCTCGCATCCAGGCAAAATGTTTCAGGACGGTCTTCTTGTTTGAACTTGAGAACACTTTGGCGGGAGATCCGTCTTTCAACCGAAAGCCCGTTTCATAGAGTTCGTCGTCCGAGTATTCGGATACATCGGGCCAAAGATCGACCGTGACGTTGCCGGGCCCAAAGGGCTTGGTGCGATTCTTTGCCCAATGAGTCCATCCCATATCCATTCCATCGCCTTCACAAGTAAACCACCCCTGATACCCGGTCATTACCTTCCCGGTCAGGGTAGACGTGTCGACACCCTTGATTGTCTGTCCAGAATAGGCAGAGAGCGGTTCGACAGCCTGAATGCTTGTAAGGCTAAGAAGGACAAGGAGGATGAATGAACAACAGTATTTCAAAATCATTGAGCTCTGGATTTGAAAGAATAGGAAGACTGCAATCTAACTTAAAGTTGGTAACCGGCATTCAGAATGAATTGGTAACGCAGATAGTTCATCGGGTGGAATCGCGGAACGGATTGATGACGTGGATGTTAGTTTGTTGTCAGCAATACTAGGGAAAGAACCAACCATGTAGTGATGATCGACCAGTAGAGGATGGGATTCGTTTTTCTCGATATCGACTCAATGAAATGTGTTGTTCCGCTCTTTAAGTCGGGGACCACCCAGAAAAGGAAAAGTAAGCCCCAGGCCCAATCCTGCTCAAAGAAAACGATGAAGTAGATGGAGATCAGTCCAATGATGCTTCGCCATTTAGTTTGAGAATCATTGTCGTGGTTTGGGGTGGAAACTTGTTCCAACGACGAGGAACCTTTTTGCAGAAGGGTAAAAGCGGCTCCCTGACTATCGAGGGCAAATGCTTGGCGTCCCAAGGCGTGTTCGTAGGTTCCCTCTGATTGGCCTCCAGCTCCTTCCACTTTTGTTAGCGTCGCGTCAATGTCGTTCACAGCGAAATACACGGCCCAATACTGTTTGCTACCCTTGATCTCATCGGGCGCTACTTGAATCGCTCCGATATTGTCTCTTGATTGGGAATTGATTGTAAATCGATCTTCAGACTCTGACTCGATCTTCCAATCAAAGACTCTTTCATAGAAATCTTTTACGAGAGAGATGTCCGAGACCATCAGTTCGGACCAAACCCATGCACCTTGTTGGGAAAACTTTCCCCGAGTGGAATCGGACTCACCTTGAAAGCATGTGAATCCGGCTCCCGATGGATCTCGGATGAGTGCAATGCTTCCTTTTCTATTCGTTTCTTGAAGCTCGATCTTTGCCCCCATGGACTCAGCGCGTGAAACCACCAAGTCGATGTCTGCGACAGAAATGTATGTCATCCAAAAGGACGGCATTCGAATCTTCTGAAAAAACTCAGGCATCAGGTAGACGCCTGCTACAGGATGATTGTTTGTGTGAGCTTGGATGTAGCCATCAGCGTCTTGGTCAAACTGCCAATCGAAGAGAGCGCCGTAAAAGTCCTTTGCTTTACCTGTGTCAAACGTCGAACGATCTACTGTAACGAAATCATTGGTCATGTTCTGTCCTTCAGAGTCAAGAGTGACGCCTGCCTTGCCAGAAGGAAAGTGCATGTTTTGAGGAGCTGGCATTTACCAGTTAGATGGGGACTGGTCTCAATATTCTCTCGAACACTCGATGAAAACGCCGTCGATTGTTTTCGGCCATGACATAGAAGCCGAAGAAGGAGACAATGGTCCAATGAAACCGCTTCGCTTATTCGGGATCTTGTTTGTTTTGTCTGTTGCAACGTTTGTAGCTGCGGATAAACAAGCTGATCCTTATGACCAATCTGGCGTTGCTCTTGAAGTGGATACTCAGGAGAAGTCTTTGAAGAAGATTGTTCTGCTCGCTGGCGGACCAAGTGGTAAACCATTGGGGCATGAATATCTTGCTGGTTGTGCCTTCTTTCCCTTTTGAGTAAGGGCTTCCTTGTTGCTCTTCTGAATCTCGTCGTAGATTTCTTGTCGATGCACCGGAACTTCCGAAGGCGCGTCGATCCCCACTTTGACGACGTCTCCATCGACCCTGACGATCTTGATGGTGATATGTCCGTCTATGACGATGGATTCGTTTCTTTTTCTGGAAAGTATTAACATGGTTGGCTCCAGGGTAGGCAGGTCCGGACAGGCTTATTCCACTGCGAGTTCGTGTCGTACGGAATATTGATTGGCGTTGTCAGGGATGACCTGTTTGCCGACTAGTGTGAATCGATTGATGACAATCGGCCCCTTGAGATTGATGGTCGCCGTGCTGTTGCCTCGAACAGTGACAATATTGAACAGAAGTGCATCTTCTGGACTGTTTAGTCCGAGAAAGCGCACATCTTCGTCGCTAATGTCGGGGCTGTAGTCGGGATCGACGACGAATGGCGATACTACGAGAAAGGCCAGATTCGGGTCGTCCATTACCTGAAACCACATGAAGGGAGCCTCGTCGGGTGAGGAGAGAAGAACGTATTTCTTTACTCGCTCAAAGCCCAGGAGTCCGAGGGGAAGTGTGACAGTGTTGTCCTCTCCTATCGTGTTGGTTTCCAGAACTGGTGTTTCGAGTGTTTTCATTTTTTCTAGTAAGGCTGTGTCCCGTTGAGCAACGGGCGTGCCAGTAATGAAAACAGGCTCAAAACGAGTCTATTTTGGTCTAAATTGGAAGGAATTGCCGATTAAGGATAGAGAATCGGGGGAAATATATGCCGAGAAGAGGCGGTAATCCGTGCGTGGGAAGAAATTCCCTATCGAGAATTCGAAGGGAGTAATTCTGAATTTCCTTCGGAGCTGAAGGGGGGCAAATATCAGTCCAGATCGGACTCAGCGTCCTGAATGACCTGATGAACGCGTTCTGGACGGTCTGCTGAAAGAAGGTTTTTTCTGAGTCTTGGGTCTCTCAGGATCTTACTCAGTCGGGCCATGATTTGAAGGTGCTCCCTAACATTTGGTGCGACGACCAGAAAGAAGAGATAGGCAGGCTCTTTGTCGATGGATTCGAAGGCAATTCCCTCAGGGGATCGACCGAATACGATCACTGCGTCGTCAACGAGACCGACAAGAGCATTTCTAGCATGAGGAATGGCAATACCGTTTCCGACACCAGTAGAACAGAGCTGTTCACGTTCATGGAGAGCAGAAATCAATTTCTCGCGTGCTTCGGGCTCACCTTTCAGTGGTTTGATCTGATCGATCAATTCATCCAGTACCGCCTGCTTGTTGGTGCTCTTCAGGTGGCAGATTGTATTGTCTGCGTGGATGAGCTCGTGGATACGGTGATAGGTCGACATGATCAGGAGAGTTTCTTAACGAGATTATGACAGATCTGAAGAAAGGTGTTCATTTCCGATTCAGTACCAATAGTAACTCGGAGAAACTTTGATATCTCTGGAGCCTTGAACCAGCGAACAATAATTTTTTCGTCTCGCAAGGCAGCGAACCATGTTTCTGCGTCAACGATTGGAGGGACTACAAAAAGGAAATTGGTATCACTGGGCAATACTTCGAATCCAAGCTCGGTCAGTCGATCAGCAGTTGCCTGACGGCGTTTGATGATCTGTTTGAAATTTCGTTTGTAGTAGGAATGGTCCTTGAGGGTCGCGATGGCTGCTGTCTGTGCCAGGCCATTGACATTGTAGGAGTCACGTACCTTGTCCAATGCCTCGATCAACTCAGGGTTGCCAAGAAAGTATCCTATCCTTTGAAAGCAGAGAGAATATGCCTTGGAAAACGTTCTTGAGATCAAAACGTTTGGAAACTCCTCGATCAATGAGAGCGCGTTCTCTTTGGCAAATTCCGCGTAGGCTTCGTCAAGAATTACGATTCCCTTGGTGGAGGCACAGAGCTGCCTGAGTTGTTCAACTGTATAGCCGCGGCCGCTTGGGGCATTTGGAGTGGTGACGAAACTCAATGCCGCGTTCGGTTTCCAACCAGCCTTTTTAAGTGCTGGCCCTGCGGGAATATCGAAATCTGGAAGCAATGGCACTTCATTCCGCCGCGCGTTCTGAATATCCGTGAGGACTGGATATAGGGAATAGCTTGGGACGAAATATTGGATTGTGCTTTTCGAAAGAGCCGCACCTTTGTCATCAGCATTCTGAGGCTCTGCGAAGGCCCTTGTTGCCAGTGCCAATAGATCGTCAGAACCGTTTCCTACAATGACCTGCTCAGGCTGGAGCTTGTAAAGTTTTGCCAGTCTGGCTCTGACTTCACTTGCTGTGGGATCCGGATAAAGCCTGAGGCGCGAATCAACCGCACCTCTTAGAGCCGTGAGGACCTTTTCAGAGGGAGAAGCTGGGTTCTCGTTGGTGTTGAGCTTGATCAGTCCTTTTACCTTGGGCTGCTCGCCGGGTGTGTAGGCATGCAACTTTCGGACAGAAGGGCGGACCCTGCTTTGGACTGATTTGGCAGCCATTCTATTCCATCCGTATGGACGCGCTGCGTCCGTGTGCGCTCAATCCCTCGATTTCAGCAAACTGGCCGATAGCCTCAAGTGACTTTTTCAATGCACCCTGAGTGTATTGAACGACACTTGTTCGACGCTGAAACTGATCGACAGTGAGGCCGGCAAAGGAGGAACCAGCGCCACCTGTGGGCAGGGTATGGCTCGGTCCGGCGACATAGTCACCTAGAACGGTTGGGGAATAGTTACCCAAGAAGATAGAGCCTGCGGTCGTGATGCTTTTGGAAACGGTTGCAGCTTTGTCCGTCATAACTTCGCAGTGCTCCGGTGCAAGGCGATTGGTCAAGATGAGTGCCTCTTCGAGTGACTTGACGTGAACTAGGTAGCTGTTTTTCAGCGATTTCTCGATGTATTCACGACGAGAAAGTTCTGGAAGCTGGAGTTCGATTTCTTTCTCAACAGCACGGACTACGCGAGCTGAGGTGGTGACCATCCAGACTCGTTCATGACCAGAACCATGCTCAGCCTGTGCGAGCATGTCGGCCGCAACATATCGAGGGTTGGCAGTTGAGTCAGCGAGGATAAGAACCTCACTTGGTCCGGGAAGCAAATCGACAGACACGTGTCCAAAGAGCAGACGCTTCGCGGCGACCACATAGGCGTTTCCTGGTCCGAAAATCTTCTGCACTTTTGGAACTCGGGTCGTTCCAAATGCCATTGCTGCGATTGCTTGAGCACCACCAATCTTATAGATCTCGGTGGCTCCGGCTTGTTTCGCTGCGTATAGGAGATCCTTGTTTACATTGCCGTCCTTGTCGCAAGGCGTGCAGACCACGATTTCTGGGCATCCTGCGACTTTTGCCAAAGTAATGGTCATCAGGGCAGTGGATGCTAGAGGCGCAGTGCCGCCAGGAACGTAGATGCCTACTCTTTGGAATGGATCAAACTTCTCGCCGACTTTACCTCCCTGTTTGTTTTGGGCGGTCCAGTTCTGGCGCTTGGACTCTTTGCTGAAGAACGTGATGTTCTCTGAAGCGAAACGCACTGCTGATTTTAGATCGTTGTCTGCCTCGGTAAGGGCGGTTTCGATTTCATCATCAGTGACTTCAAATTCTCTAGGAGTCAGCGTTGCACCATCGAACTTCTTGGTGAACTCTACGAGGGCTGCATCGCCGTCCTTGGCCACCTTATCGATGATGGAACGAGTGCGTTTTTCAATTTCTGGATCGAACAGGCTGGATGGAGCACAGATCTCCCGGATCCGTTCAACGAAATCTGGATCCTTATGGCGGACAATGTTCATGGGCGCGCGAAACTAGTAATAATGGGGTGGAAAGTCAAAATAGGAGAGTGGGATTCATCCGATGTGGAAAAGGAATTGGCGGTAGGTTCTTAGTTCTTCGATGGATTCCCGGATGTCATCCAGAGCGAGATGGGTCTCTTTTTTATCAACCTTGGATAGGACGTCTGGGGCCCAACGTCTGGCCAGTTCCTTGAGAGTGCTGACATCCAGGTTGCGATAATGAAAGAAGGACTCAAGGGCCTTCATATGTTGGGCCAGAAACCGTCTGTCCTGACAAATGCTGTTGCCGCAGATCGGAGATTTGCCGGCTGGGACATGTTTTTGTAGGAAATTGATGGTTTGTTGTTCCGCCTCAGCAAGGGTGGTGCTGCTGTCTTTGACACGTTGGGTCAGTCCGGATTTTCCATGCTGAACCTTGCACCAGTCATTCATTGAATCGATAACGGAATCTGGTTGATGGACGGCTATGACAGGCCCTTCTTCAATGATCTCCAGTTCTGGAGTTGTGACGATGCTGGCAATCTCAATGATGTGGTCCGTGGCTGGTTGTAGCCCGGTCATCTCCAGATCGATCCAAACTAGGTTATTCTCATTCATTCGGATTTGGGGAGGCGCCAAGGAAAGTCAGGGTCGCCAATCGTCACAATGGAAGGGTTTTTTAGCCCTGTTTTGTTGTAACAGAGTGGTTCTTGATTCAGCAGAGTTACAGAACCACCAGCCTCGTTCACGATGCAGTGAGCGGCTGCAGTGTCCCACTCCATTGTGGGAACGTCTCTGAGGTAAATGTCCGCTTTGCCTTCAGCGATCAGGCAAAACTTCAATGAGCTTCCCATACTGGTGGATTCAGCATCTGGATAATTTGAGAGCAGTTCTTTTACGAGTGGTCCGGCATGGTCACGGCTGGCCACAACTGCCATGGATTGTTCAGATGCTTTTCGGGCTTGGATCTGAACAGGTGAGTCATCACCTTCTTGCTTGAAAACTCCTTCACCTCTCTTGGCCCAATAGGTTAGCCGTATGGCTGGAGTGTGCACGACACCAAGCACGGGCTCTCCATCCTCAACCAGGGCGATGTTTACAGTGAATTGACCAGTCTTCTTAAGGAATTCCTTGGTGCCATCGAGCGGGTCTACCAGCCAGAAGCGGTCGCCTTGATTGGCAGTCTTTTCCTCTTCGGTCATTTCTTCCGACACGATGGGGATGTCCGGCGTCAGTTTGGGGAGTGAATCGACGATAAAGGCGTGAGCCGCAAGATCTGCTTCTGTCAGAGGGCTTTTATCATCCTTAAAGTCTACACTGTAAGAGCGCTTGTATATCTCAAGAATGGCGTCCCCGGCTAAACGGGTGATGTGGACGATATCTTCAATCATCAATCGCTGGAGAGAAATTAGCTCTGTTCAGGCTTTTCCTGATCGGTGCTGGTTGTTTCAGAAGAAGGGGATTCTTCAGTTGCTGAAGGAGGCTGTTCCGTTGAAGGAACCTCAGCTGCTGGTGTTTCTTCAGGCTGACTTGTTGCCTCAGGCTCTGCTGCTTTAGGCTCAGTTGCTTTAGGCTCAGATTCAGGAGGCGTGGCACCTTCGGGAGGTGCCGTTTCCTTGGGTTTGGAGTCAGATTCAGCTGGAGCAGATGACTTAGGTTTGTTCGCTGGCTTCTTTTTGGCCTTTTTCTTTGGCTCGGGTTTTGGCTGAGGCTTGGCTGGAGAATAGAGCTCGCCATTGGCAAATTCTACGATGTGCCCCTCATGGATCAGCCAGTGAAGATTGTTTCGAACTTCAACTTCCTCAGGTGTCAATGTGACTTCTAGCTGAGGTTTTGCTGGTGCAGGTTCCTCAGGAGCAGCCGCCTCAGTCGCTGCTGATTCGGCTGTTGGTTCTTCGGAATCAGGTTTTGGTTCTGTTGGCGGCTCAGTGGTAGGGGAAGCTTCTTTCGGAGCAGAAGCAGGACGTGGAGCCAGTGCCTCCATTAGTTTGAGCCGTGTGCTTTTTTCGTTTGCTCGTACGAAGTCGATGATCTTTTTGACACCCTCTGAAACCGGTGTTTCTTCCAAATTCAAATAACGAGGGCGAGCGACGGCGACATAGGTAACGGTCTTCTTGATCTTGAAGAACTGTAGTCCCATTCCCGCAAATTGCTGGCTCAATCCGTGAACAACCTTGATCGGGAAGCGACGTTGCTCATTGAGGATACGATGTGATAGGGAGCGTAGTCCTCGATTGGATTGGTTAAGCCCTTCCTTGCCGGTAGCCGTGTGAGAACTGACTTCTTTGATTAGTTCTTTGAAGTGTGTTTCACGGAAGTGATTCTCGACCTCTTCGAGTGAAGTGAGTCGCTTCTCTTCAGGGACATTGAGACAGACCCACTCTGTTTTGAAGCTCTGTTCTTCGACCCACTTGGCGATTACCTCTTCGTCACGCACCATGGCGACGCGTGATTTAAACTTTTCGAAAGGCATCTTGGGAAACTTGCGCTTATGCAGTTTTACCAATTTGGTCTGATAGTCGTGGTAGTTTGGTGGACCGAGGATCTCACCTGACATGCCACATTGTGCGACCAGAGTGTAGGTGCCTTTTGGTGGATCAGTCGGAATCTTGTCAGTCTTGTAGAAAGTATCTCTTTGATTGCTGAGAAGGTGCGTGAATGCCTCTTGCTCGTCAGTGAACAGGGTGTTGTCCAACGTGCAGTGAAAGAGCCTGGCGAGAGGTTTGCCGTCCTTCTTCTTCACATCGTAGCGGAAGTGAAAACGTGCAGAACTCTTTACGATCAAATGAGCAATGTCGAAAAGTGGGTATGCGCGACCTGTCAGGCGTATTTGCTTGGCAATGGACTGAACTCCAGCGGTTTCGGGAATGAGCGTGGCTTCGATCTCGGGAAGGGGGATCTCTGGGCGGTCGAAACGATCACCACGACGTGGGCCGCCTCTCCTATCTCTGTTATCTCTGCGGTCGCCTCCACGTCTGTCTCCGCCTCGATGATCATCGCGCCGGTCTCCACGTGGGCCTCCACCTGAGCGAGGGCCGTCACGTCGATCACCTCGAGGTCGGTTTCGGTCGCCGCCTTGAGAAGGGCGACGATTGCCGCCTTGGTCGCGTCGTGGACCGCCACCTCCAGGGCGTGGTCTTGAACCTCGTTTAGCTTTGGAATCGTCCTCGATATCGAGGTAACGCCGTTTGGCTGGTGACTCCTTGGCCCATTCGGGTAGGAATACCTGGCTGAGATCAATATTAAGATCGTTGTTTTCGTCGCTCATCGGTCGAACAAGAAACCGCCGATTAAGTTCGGCGGCGGAGGGAGAGAATGGTTGGGAGCGAGTGTTATTTCAACACAAGAACAGTTCTTTCGTCACACTCAGAGATTACCGGAATTGGGAGGGGCGAGGCGAATATGTATTACGGTGAGTGAGTCGGGAGATCTTTCGCGACTTGAACGCCTTCATCGTTCCTGTTCATGCTTGGCACAACGATGAATCGGATCGATCGATTGATGGCGTTGGTTCTTTACCTGAAAGGAAGAAGAATAACGCGCGCCGAGGAGATAGCCCAACATTTCGAGTTGAGTCTGCGCACCGTCTATCGGGACATGGCTGCCTTGAGCGAAGCTGGTGTCCCAACCATGGCGGAGGCAGGCGTCGGTTACAGCCTGATGAAAGGCTATCACTTGCCTCCTGTCATGTTCACTCCAGAAGAAGCAGGCGCATTGACGATGGCTGGTGTGCTGACGAGGCAGATGACGGACGAGAGTATGGATGGGTCCATGAGGTCGGCTTTGTTGAAGATTAGGGCGATTCTACCGAAGGAACAACAGGATCGGATCGAAAGAATTGAAAAGGGCACGAGGCTCTCAGGTCGAAGAGGTATCGAAAAGAAGGTGGATATTCTCGATCTTCAGCGAGCGTTGGCAGAGAGGCGGGTGGTTCACATTTCTTACCGGGCAGGAGGGCGGGAAGAGATCACTCATCGTGAGGTGGAACCTCTTGGCTTGGTTCACTATCTGGAACATTGGCACCTGATCGGTTGGTGTCGATTGCGAAGTGATTCAAGAGATTTTCGATTGGATCGGATAGTTTCGATGAAAGTCGAGGACGAGCAATTTTCGCAAAGACCTGGTGTCACGTTGGAGTCGATTGTTGAAAACGAACGAAACATGGAATGCGTTCGTGCGAGGATCAGATTTTCGAGGCGTGTATCGGAGCGAGCCCGGAGGGACTGGGCTCTGGGGATCGTTGACGAGGTTCATGATGCGAACGGAGTGGAACTGATTTTGGAAACCGGTGCTTATGAGTGGATGGTGGGATAGATCCTGTCCTTCCAATCAGAGGCGGAGGTTATTGATCCTCCCGAGTTGAAGGAGATGGTGAAAGCGGCTGCTGTGGAAATTGTGGAGCGGCTTAGTTGATTCTTTGAAAAGTCTCCTGACATAGGGTTGTCAGTAGTGGCGTGCAGGGTGGCGCTGCTTATGAAAATTAGAACGTTTTCTTTAACCGTATCGGCCGGACGCGACGACGTGTTCGAGTTCTTTTCCAACCCTGAATCATTGCCTGTTTGGGCGAAGGAATATTGCCAAGGGATTCGATCTGAGAATGGGGAGTGGCGAATCACCACACCAGGCGGTGAAATGGTCTATTCCGTCAAGTCAGACAAGGACTCAGGAGTCTGCGATATGCTATCAAGGCCTTCGAAGGAAGAGATGAATCCAATGTTTGCTCGTGTCGTGGGAGATGAATCTTCTTGTTCGGCTCTATTCACATTCTGCAAATGCCCTCATATTTCGGACGCGATGTATGATCAACACTGTCGTTCGTTGAAACACGAGTTGGAGGAGATAGGTGCCCGTTTCGGCGGAGGTGAGGTTTCGGTCACACACATGCCGTCGAATGCTTACACAGGGTTGGTAGTATCAAATGCGAGGAAGTCTGCCAGTTTCTATGAAGGACACCTTGGATACATCTCCGTGTTTTCTTCAGAGGGATATATGCATCTGGCGCACCCGAAGACAGGTACGAGTCTGGCGCTGCTCGAAGCAGGGGAGTGTGATCAGATGCCGGAGTTCGATGCTCCAACAACAGGTAAGGGAACATGGATCGGCTTGGAGGTTGAGAGCGCGGACGCCGAGGGATCACGACTGGAGAAGGAAGGTGTGGAACTTGTGCAGCCTCCGACAGATCAGCCATGGGGAGAGAGAACAGTGGTTGTTCGTGATCCGGATGGCGTTCTTGTCTATCTTGCTAATCCCATCGCCGTAGAGATGGCGGTTGATGCCTGAATCAAAGAATTGAACTACATAGATCCTAGACGACAATGAAACTGAAACACTTTGCTTTCTTCTGTTACCCGGTGACCGATATGAAACGGGCTCGGGACTTTTACGAAAACACCCTCAAGCTTCCGGCTGCTGATAATTTCGAGGATCAGTGGGTGGAATACGAGTTGGATGGCATGACCTTTGCAATCACCAATATGGTTCCGGAGTTGGAGGCTGGGGCAAAGGGTGGATACATAGGAATCGAGGTGGAAGACTTGGACGCTGCCGTCGCAGAAATGAAAGAGGCAGGCCTACCGTTCATGATAGAGAATTATGACACACCCGTGTGCCGATTTGCAGTGATTGCGGATCCGGACGGAAACGGAATTACTCTACACGCCTGCAAGCACGCCTAGTGCTCAGCGTTTGGAAAATTTTTCCAACAGAATCTTGTGAACAGCAGGGGGGACGTAGTCATCGATTACGTCCTCCCAGCCGTCTGGTCCCACAAGTCCTTTGACGAAGCTGGAACTGACTTCCGCAATCTCGCGGGGTGGAATCAGAAAAATGGTGGTGATGTTCGGCTGTAGATCACCATTGATGTGGCGCATTTGGCGCTCATAGCTGTAGTCGCCCTCTGTTCGGATGCCTCGCAGAATGAATTGAGCATTCTGCTCGCTGGCATATTGAACCAGGTATTTGTTCTCAAATTCATCCACGCGGATGTTGTCCTTGGTCCCGATCGTCTCTTTCAGGATCTCCATCCGTTTCTCGATGTTGAAGGTGTAATCTTTGGCAGGGTTGATACCCAATGCCACGATTAGTTCATCAAAGAGTTTTCTTCCTTCCTCGATCATCCAGAGATGGCCGTGTGTCAATGGGTCGAAGCTTCCTGCGTAAACGGCGCGTTTCATGATTTGGACGAATCGGTGGTTGTGGCGTTTGACGATGGACTGGAGGCGTCCGCTTTCTTGATCGCCGGTCTTGGCTCAATCGTCACCATGCTCCGTGCGCTGGCGTGTTCGTCAAGGATGAGTGCAATAATTCGTTGCAGCTTGCGTTGCTCCGTTCTGAGTAAAAGTGCACCCAAGAAGATCGCTGCCAGACTTCCTGCAAACCATTTCATATGTTCTTCAGAGAGACTGACTCCTAGGACACAGATGATGACCAGAGTGAAGAGGCTGAGTTTGCCCAACAAGCTGGTGCATGTTTCCAAGCGGCAGCGGATAAGCTGTTTACTACCCTTGTGCGCTTCTGATGCAGTCGTTAGTTGAACCTCGGCCCACTTGCTACCGTAAATTTCGACGTCGAAGGGGCTCCACCCTGAATCCATTCGAAAGGTCCAGTCGCGCTTCTCGAGATCCTTTATGAAGTCAGTCAGAAACTCTGTGCGAGTGATCGAAGCGGCGCCCCAGTATTGGATCTCATCGAGGTTACGCTGCTTGAGAGTTGGATCGTTTGATTCGAGTGTTTCGAACTTCGATAGTGAAGGTGCGTCCAATCTGAGCCTACCTCGATAACGAGCCCAAGCGCGCACGATCGGTTGAAGGAAGAATAGCGTGGCGACCAGCGGTCTGGATAGAAGACGCTTCTTCTTATCTGGTATTTCAGCCTGAGCTGCTGCCACCACACATAGAATCGGAGACACCAACCACGACAACACGGCGATAGGGATGGCCGCCGGATGAATGATGGCGAGAGTTGAGAGAGGCAGGGCGCATAGGAAATAGTATTCCAGACTGGTGAGGAACATCAGAATGGAAGAGCTCTGGGCTCCGTAGATGGTCTGAAAAAGCCCGCTTCCAAATGCCCCGTGATAGATCATGGGGCGGCCAGTGATAATCCCTTGTTTGGCTGCTCCGTAAATGGTGCCTTTCCATAGGCTGCCACCGAGGCGATTGAAATAGCCTGGATGCTTTCGAACCAGTAGGGCTTCCGCTTCACCATATCCGTATTGTTGCTTTAGATAGGCGCCTACTGAGGACCGTCTGTAGTGCCAGACAAATCCTGAGTGAGAAAAACCGATTTTATAACCACGCTCTTGCAGTCTCCAACAGATGTCTACGTCGTCGCCTGCTTTTCTATAAATAGGGTCGAAGCCTCCGATCTCTTCAAGCGCCCACTTGTAGAACAACATGTTGCAACCGGGGACGTGTTCAGCGAGTCGATCAGTAAGCATCACGTGAGCGGGACCTCCAGGGGACACCATGACGGCACTGGCCGTCCATGAATCATCAGGCGGAAGGAAGTTGTGCCCTCCGATTCCAGCAAAGCGACTGCCGATAAGGTCGGTAACGATAAAGAAAAGCCAATCGTCATCCGCTCTGCAGTCAGCATCAGTGAAGGCAACGATTTCTCCCTCGGCTGCTTCGATTCCAATATTGCGAGCTACCGAGAGTCCCTGATTTTTCTCATATCGAATGTAGCGGATGTATTTGTATTCCGAGGCTATGGACGGTGTCTCGTCGGTGGAGCCATCGTCGACCAGGATGACCTCATAGTTCGGATAGCTCAGATTTTGCAGGGAATCCAAACAGAGCCTCAGCGTCGAATGTGCGTTGTAGGAGGCGACCACGACACTGACTCTCGGATAGTAGTTGAGAGGGAAATGAGGTGCGGTACTGTAGCACTCAGCAACCTTTTTAAATGATGGTTTGCGTGTGCCGTCGGTCCGCGTGAGTCCAAAGGCCCAATCAGTGATCATCTGATCGTTGTGCGCCCATTCGTCAGAAAAGGAGTAAACGACGGTGCCGGCAAGCCCGTTGCGAAACGCTAACTCGAGCTGCCAGGAAAGAATCTCAGTCTGAGAGCTTTCACCTTCAGATATGGTGTCGATTCCACATTCACCCAAGAGAAGAGGGTGTTCACCTGCTTTGGCTTGGAGGCGCGCAAGATAGTTTGCGAATGGGCGTTGCTCGTAAAGGTAAACGTTGAACGTCAGGAAATCTGCTGACTGTGCGGTAAGATATTCGGTGGGAGGAAAATTGGCGAATGTGCAAAGGCATGCTGGATCCACTGCTTTTACGCATTCGATCAGTTCGTCAATGAAAGCGCCGATTGATTCTGCACTGCTCCAGCGTGCGATATCTGGAGGGATCTCATTAACAACGCTGATCGCAAATACAGCAGGGTGATGAGCGCAGGCTCTAGCTGCATCATGCACAGATTCCAAAGCGGTATTCCGTTTCTTGTCACTATCGAGGAAACAGACGCCCTTGTTCCATGGCACATCCACGAAAACCAATAGGCCACTCTTGTCTGCGAGGTCCAGTAGCCAACGCGGAGGGATGTCGTAGATCCGAATCAGGTTGGCTGATAACTCATTGATCGTTTCAAAGTCCTTCTCCGTCTGCTCCGGACTGTGAAAGGGCTCGCCATCACTGTTCTTGGCGAAAGGGCCATAAGTGACTCCCTTTATGAAGAGTTTCTGTCCTGCCTTGCGAAAGAACTTACCGTCGGTCCGGACGCGGTCCGTGACTGGGGGAAGTGTTTTCTGTGGCACAAGAGACATGAGAAGCGATTACGTTCGGGAAGAACTTGTGACGCAACCAGCGCAGATGAATTCGAAAAGATCCATGGGACAGATCAGCCGTTACTTGCCTGTTGGTGTGAAGGCCTGCGCCCTACGTCTTGCCTCATTGGTTTCCTCGAGACTCATGAATTGATGAAGTGTCTTGAGGAGATTGAGCGCTTCAGTGCCGCTTTGGCCTGCTGCGAGTTCGAGCCACTTTGCCGCTTCGATATAGTTTTGTGAGGCTCCTTGTCCTCCTGCAAACATTCTGCCCAAAGCCAATTGAGAAGGAGAGTGTCCTTTGTCCGCTGCCATCCGATACCATCGCAGGCTTTCCACATCATCGGACTTCTCGTAGATCTCACCAAGCCAGTACTGGGAATCGGTGTCGCCTGTAAGGGCTGCTTGTCCGAATCTCTGGACAGCATATGTGAGGTTCTTGGTTACGCCTCGTCCGTGCAGATGCAGGAGTCCAAGTGTTCTTTGAGCCGGCACATGTCCGGCATCTGCGGATTTGGTGAGCCACTGGATGGCGGTAGTGTAGTCTTGTTTTGCGCCCATCGAGCCACGGGTGAAGAGCAGGGCAACATCATACTGAGCCTTTGGATCACCTGCTTTGGCATTGGCCAATAGTTCGTTCAAGCCTCCAGCTGAAGTTGGAGGAGGTGGAAGATTTACCTTGGGCGCGGTGACCGGTTTCATTGCAGGGAGACCTGTTGTCTTTGAAACAGCAGGCGGAGTAGAGGCTGTTTCGGGCTGGACACTAGTGGTCGAATCCGGGCCCGGTGAGAAGAGTTTCTTCAGACTGCTGAGAATCCCGGGTTCAGACGGTGCTGGAGCGGGGGGAGCTTCTACTGTAGGCGAGGGGACTGGAGCATTGGGATCTCTGGTTGGAATCGCCAATGAGTCAGGGGATGCAGCAGCCATTCTGTTTTGCCGTGGCTCAGCTGGATTGGTTTCTTCTTTTGTTTTCGGCCCGGCAACCAGAACGCCTGAGGAGGTGGGAAAACGATCCAGCCCGAGTGTGGGTTCAGGCCCCTTGGCTTCATCCTGTGAAATGGGTTGGAATGCACCTGCGAATTGGAGAGCTTTAAAACTCTGTTCGCCATCGAGAAACTGAGTGGCCTTATCTCTGGCTTGAGCGGCGCCCTTTTCACCTTTCTTTGCGGCGAGTTCCAACCAGGCGGTTGCCCTGATGTAGTCTTGTTCGACGCCGTTTCCGTAGAAGAACATCAATCCAAGTAAATACTGGGCGGGAGGATAGCCCTGAGCGGCTGCTTTTTGATACCAGAAGAACGCCTCATCATGATTGACTGGCAACCCGCCTGATCCCCGGTAGTAGAATCCAGCTACAGCGAATTGAGCGACTGCAAACCCCTGGGAAGCAGCTTTACCAATCCATTGAAGTGCCTCTTTGAAATCTTGCTGAACTCCTGTGCCCCTGTAGTAGAGGAATCCAAGGTTGTATTGGGCAATTGGAAGACCTTGCTGCGCAGACTTGGTGAACCACTCGAATGCCTCGTCATCATCCTGACTGATTCCTTTTCCAGTCTGATAGGCTGAGCCGAGAGAATTTTGAGCGACAGGGTCACCTGCATCAGCCTGAGCCATCAGGGCTTTGATGGTCTTGCTCTGAGCCCAAGTGCTCGATGGAACGAGCAGCGTCAGGGTGAGGGTAATGAATATCCAGTTACGAACTCGCTGCATGGGAGCGAGACGTTATCCAAAGAAGTCGCCTAAATCAAAGAGGATGTGGGGCTTCAGGTGGACGAAACGGGTGCCGGGGCGACCTTTGGGCCTCCGTAGGGGAGCGAATCAGGCACAGGGGCAAATTCCTCTACTGCCTTGAAAAGCTCTGTGAAGTCCTTGTTTACGTCTCCAGAGAGGCAATCCGTCACGTCTCCTGCTAGCTCTGGGTACTTCATCGTAAGATCCTTGAACGAGAATCCAGGATCGTAGAATGCGTAGACCAATTTGCGCATGTTCTCGATTCCTTCACGTAGAGAAACACCATAGTTAGCAAACTGTGATGGGCAGAAGTCGTTCTTCTCCAATGCTTGATGAACAGCGTCGCCAGCCATGACACCGCTCTTCAATGCCAGCATGAGGCCGGATGAGAAGACCGGATCGAGGAAACAATAGGCATCACCAACAAGGAGAAGACCTTTGCAGGCGCAGAACTCTGAGTGGAAGGAATACTCACTGGTGATGTAGTAGTCTCCAGTCGATTCACCCTCCGAGAGATACTTCTCGATCCATTTGTTCTGAGATACTTCTCGGTGAAACATCTCTTTAGGGTCTTTAACGCCATCACGTGATAGGTATTTTCCCTCAGCGACAACTCCAACGCTGACTTTGTCATGATGTTGAGGGATGAACCAGAACCAGCCATTCTCAGGGACAAATGCCACGGTGGTAGCGCCTTCATCCATTCCTTCATCGCGCTTTGCACCCTTGTAGTAGGTCCAGACTGCGATTTTATTCAGCATTGGATCCTTTTTGCGCCAGCCTTGTCTTACCGCTGCGAAAGCATCTTTCCCGGAACAGTCTAACGTGATTGGGGCGAGATATTCTGTTTCATTCCCGTCCTTATCGACTGCGAGCACGCCTATCACATTCTCGTCGTCATCTTTGAGAAGGCGTTTGACTGTGATCTCCTCGAGAAAGGTGGCTCCCTTTGATCGAGCGTGTTCTGCGAGCATCTGATCGAACTCAGAACGCAAGACCTGCCATGTTTGGGCCATGTCGTCAGGGTAGCGCGTGTTGAAATAAAACGGGGTGGAAGCGCGTCCAGATGGTGCGACAAATTGAACGCTGTATTTTTTGACAAATGCAGAGTCCCGCATCTTGTCGATGAGGCCAAGCCGCTTGAGGGGCGCATTTGTGAAAGGAAGCAGAGACTCGCCGATGTGATAACGAGGAAATTTGTGTTTCTCCAACACCAGAACATTGTGCCCGTATTCTGCCAGGATGCTGGCGGCTGAGGCTCCTGCAGGGCCACCGCCAATCATGATTGCGTCGTATGTCTTTGTTTCGGTCATGGATCGTTGTTCTAGGATTCGGTTAAGACTTCCACGATTTCGGCGAGTGGCAACCCCTCGTGATCAAAGAGTGTGTTGCGGCGTCCGTAGAGAACGTGTGCGCCGCTCATCTCCAATGCTTCATTGATCAGCGGATCTGACGCTACGCGAAGGAATGCTTTGGGTCTGCTTGTATGAACTATGTTGAACTCGGCAAGGATGGTTCCGAGAGGAAGTGTCTCGCCAAGGATTGCTTCTCGGGCTGGTTCAGGAAAACGGTCCAGATTTATTTTGATGGCCCCGAACTCCACCGGCTTGTTTGACTCATCGAGAAGAAGAACAACCTCACGATAGTAATCGTTCTCGTTCAATGTCTTTCCAAGAACACGAATATGAATGCGGGCACCGTGGAACTTCTCCAGAGTCGGAGTCATGTCGTTCTTGTGAACGAGGAGCTGACGATAGGGCTCTGGTACTTCCTGTCCTTCCAGTTTGGAGTAGGGGGGTAATGGCTTCCCTCCACGGCGATAGAACTCATCCAAGGGATGGATGACGTCGAATTGGATATCTTGCGAAACCGTGTCCATCAGTTGGAAAAGTATTATGCGTAGCGTGTGTCCCTGTGCTCAGGCAGGAAAAACTCGTGCAGCAGACGATCCACTTGCAGAAGTCCTTCGCGGTTGATGCAGACATTGTCTCCCTCAACCGTCAGGTAGCCCCAAGCCTTGAGTATGCTTATCGGCTTGGCGAAGTGCTCGACGATGTCGTGACCGAACTTGTCCTTGAAGTAGGCTCGGCTGACTTTCCCAAGCTTCATCTGAAGGATGAGTTCGCGAATGAAGCGTTCTTCATCCGATGGAGTCAGTGCTCGATAGACTGGCAACTCTCCCTTGTCCAATGCCAAGAGGTAAGGATCAAAATCGTGTTGGTTCTGATAGTGCGTGCCTCCGATGTGACCGAAGGAAGCGACCCCAAGTGAGAGAAGGTCAGCGCCTGCCCATAGTTTGTCGCGATAAACAAACTTGGTTTTCTCAGGATTTTTGACGGCTGTGTAAGCACTGGTGATTGTGTAGCCAGCATCTTCCAGCTTGCTGAAAGCGTAGTCCACCCATGCGCGTTTGGTGCGCCAATCTGCCACAGGGGCAATCAGTTTGCCATCTTCCTGCATCCGTTTGTAGATGGTGGTGTTGAAGGGGATTTCCATCTCATAGATGGTCACACACTCAGGGGCGATTTCGATGGTCTTATCGATGCAACGTTTCCAGTTGTCATCTGTTTCATCGAGCATGCCTGCAATGAGATCAATGTTGATCTGCTCAAAGCCCACCTCTCTGGCGTATGAGTAGGCGCGATCGACTTCTTTCGAACGATGGGCACGTCCATTGATTTCCAGAATGTGCTCGTCAAAGTTTTCGATTCCCAAGCTGAGGCGGGTGACTCCGATCTCTTTGATGGCTTCGAGTTTTTTCTCAGTCAGTGTACCTGGCTCACATTCGAAGGCGACCTCTTCAGCCTCATCCCAAGGTAGGATGTCTTTCATCCGATCAGTGAAGGTCTTGAGCTGTTTTACGGACAGATAGGAAGGGGTTCCTCCACCGAAATAGACGAATTTGGGCTTACGTCCCCCGATGAAGGTTTTTTTTGCATACATCTCAAGTTCCTGAATCGAGCGATTCAGGTATCCATTGATGGAATCGGCATTTTTGTCGGTGTAGACACGGAAGTAGCAGAAGTGGCAGCGCTTGCGGCAGAACGGTACGTGCATGTAGAGGCCCAGGTCTGTATCTGGCTTGGGTGCCGTCTCAAGAGCCTTGTTGAAGTCAGCAACGTAATCTGGTTTCCAGGCTGCGAATGGAGGATAGTTGGAGACAAAGTAGTTGCCTGCCTTGGTTTCCTGTTCGTCCGGGCGTGGGGGGATTTCTTCGAGTTCTGTCGACATGTGTAAGTTATTGTTTGGCTTTGAAGCAGTAGACGTTTCCATCATCCGCTCCAACTACGACTGTATTCTCAATTACCGCTGGTGAGCTTGTCACTGCCTCACCGATTTCAAAGTTCCAAATCTCTTCACCATCCTTCAGTGAAACCATGTAGAGTCGGCCGTCATCGGAGCCGACAATCACCTTTTCGCCTGCGATGACAGGGGAGCTATCGACCTTGCCGCGAGTGGCAAACTTCCAGATCGATTTACCGGTCTTGCGATCAACGCAGTGAAGTCGCTTGTCCCTTCCCCCAAAGATCACGCGATCCTTGGTGATGGCCGGTGAAGAAAAGTAAGGGAAACCGCGATCTCTGTATTTCCAGATGATTTCTCCCTTGGCAATGTCGACACAGAGAAACTCATTTTCGTAGTGCCCGACATAGGCTCGACCATCCACAACTGTGGCTGATCCAGCGATGTAAGCCTCGGCGTCGATTTCCTTTTCCTGGCTTCCGTCTTTGAGGTTGATGACGTGAAGAAGAGCGTCACATCCGCCGAAGACGGTCTGTCCATTTGAGACAGCTGGTGATCCATTGATGTAGTTGCCGCTTTCGTAATTCCAGACCTGCTTTCCTGTGTCTGCCTCGATTGCGTAGAGAAGAAAATCGTAAGATCCCACGACGATCCATGTTCCTTTTCCGTCTGGAGAATCCATCCAGTTTGGAGCACCGAGAATCTTATCCTGAGTTTCAAATTTCCATGCTAGGGATCCATCGGCCATCGCAAGGGCATAAAGAAATCCATCAGAAGACCCGATGTAGAGTTTGCCGTTTAGGAGAAGAGGAGATGACTCGATGGGCCCTTCTGTCTTGAATGTCCAGGCCTTCTTACCTGATTTGATATCGATTTTGTGGACGATGCCTTCATCGTCTCCGAGGTACGCAAATCCGTCTTCAATGGCCGGTGAGGATTTGACGATGGAGTCGGTCTTGTATGTCCACGCCAGCTTGAGATCATCAGGAAGGGTTACTGCGGCTATTCCAGTCAGATCCTGTTGTCCACGAAACATTGGCCACGAATCCTTCGAAGGGCCAAATGCAGGGGCGGCCGTAAGAGAAGAGGCAATCAAGATCGTCAAGCAGACTAGGAAGATCTGCCAAACCATTCTTTGGTGGGAATTTGTTCGATTCATCTTCATGTGACGATGTTTGGTTTCAGGTGATTTGAAACGGACTATTGACCGGCTTCTGGCTAGGATCAAGAAATAATACCTATACGTATTAAATTTCGGTATCCTGGATGGAATAAGGCCTAGTCAGAGCAATTTGTGACGAATCTACGCGATAAGGACTGGAAACCTCGAAAAGGTCGGCCTATGTTTCCGCGCTTTGCGGCAGCGCCCGTAGCTCAGTTGGATAGAGCATCTGCCTTCTAAGCAGGCGGTCACTGGTTCGAATCCAGTCGGGCGTGCCACTTCTTTTCCTTCCACTCATGCTTTCATTAGCCCATTTACGCCAGATTGCTGAAGCACATGCTGATTCTCTATCTCACGAGGTTGCAGCGTTCGATATTCGAGGAACGACCTACAGCGATGAATCTGGTCCTAAGTTGATGGGGGTGGTGAATCTTTCTGCTGATTCATGGTACCGGGAGAGCGTTTGCCTTTCAGCAGAGAAGGCTATCGAAAGGGGGATGGTCTTGAAGTCTCAAGGAGCCGGATTGGTGGATGTTGGTGCTGAGTCGACACTGCCCGATGCAGCATTGGTAACGGGCGATGCTCAGTCGTCAAAACTAGTTCCGGTCATAAAAGGGCTCACAGACGGAGGCGTTGCTGTTTCTGTGGAGACTTATAAATCAGATGTCGCTCGAGTTTGCCTAGAGGCCGGTGCTGCGGTCTTGAATCTTACGGGAAGTCGTGACAGTTCCGCATGTTATGAGTTGGCTGCAGCACATGAGGCAGGTGTCATTATTTGCTTCGTTGCTGGAGACGACGTTCGAAACGTTTTAGAGATCGATATCACCAAGGATCTTTTTCCTGTCATGCGGGATTATTTCCGTCGTGAGATTGAAAAGGCAGAGCGGGTAGGGCTGCGTCGAATCTTCATCGATCCAGGGATGGGGTTCTACTATCGCAATCTGACTGATGGAAAGGCCAGAGTGGCCTATCAGATGAGTACATTCTTGAATTCGTTCAGGTTTCGTAAACTCGGATTTCCAGTCTGTCATGCCTTACCCCATGCCTTTGAAACGTTTGGTCAGGAAGTCAGGACTGCTGAAGGTTTTTTTGCCGTATTGGCAGCGCTTGGGCAAACGTCACTTTTTCGGACTCATGAGGTGGGAAGGGTGAAGGCAGTTCTGGATACAATGGGAATGATTGAATAGGTGCATGGCGTGATCACCCAAATTGGGTGTTTCCAAAGAGGCGGAGAAATGTAGTCTTTCGGCCATGAAGCTAGTGCAGAGATCAAGTCGCTTGGGGTTTACGCTTGTTGAGGTCATGGTTGTGGTAGCCATTGTAGGCCTGTTGATAGGACTGGTTGTTCCGAATGCGCTAAAAGCGAGAAAGTCTGCAGCTAAACAAGTCTGTGTTGGAAATATGATGCAGATTGAGGCTGCCAAGAATCGCTGGGCGCTTGACCAGGGTAAGGAAGTATCCGAAACCCCGACCTGGAGCGATCTTGTGGGAACGAATCTCTACTTGAGGGCTGAGCCTGCATGTCCGACCGGAGGCGCCTATACGATTGGGGCAGTGGAGGGCAGAGTGAGCTGTTCGCTGTCATCGGCCGAAGGGCATACGTTGAATTGAAAATCTCCTTTTCTACCGAATGCCAGACCTTCATCTGGTGCCGATAGACAACTCAAACCAGTCATTCAATCGAGGCCTCAAGAAAGTATCCCTATTGGGAATTCTTCTTCTTGCCCTTAACGGACCCTGGTTTGGTTTTCTTTTCTGATACTTGCTCTGGATGTGCTTCTCCTTGGCTCGAACCTTTTGTGAAAAGCACGAAACCTACCGTGCCCAAGGTGAGAAATATTCCGAACAAACTCACATAGAGCGTGTTTGAGGGTGGCTCGAAACGGAACTCAACTTTGTTTGAACCCGCCGGAACTTCGATCGCACGAGCAATGTAGTTTGCTCTCAACACTGGGACCTCAGTTCCGTTCAGATACGCTTTCCAATGAGGGTGGTAGCGGTCATTGAGAGTGAGAATTGAGTCAGTGCTGGCCGTAACGTCGATACCGACACGTTTCGGCTCATAGGTCTTGATTGTAGCGCTGCCCTCTGTGTCGCCTCCCGACGGTTGAGTCTTTGGGGCCTCTGATAAAAGAACGGTCTTCTCAGGATCAAAATCCGGAGCGATGAGTTTGTTGAGGAGAGTCTGATCGTCGGAAATCACTTCAGCAGTGCTGTGCAATACAGCTCTCGAAAGTGCTCCCCCGAACTCAATAAGTGCGAATGGTCCGTTCTGATCTTCGACAACCCTGAGTTGTCCTGTGGTTGGATCCTGACCTAGTTGAAATGCCATCGCGACTTTGAAGCGTCGCTTCTGTGGATCGAGCTGGGCATTGAGCACATCTATGAATCCCATTTCTCCCTGCGGCGATTGGAGTTTATGCAACCCTATGAGGTAGCGGACATTGTTTAACTGCCAATATCGTTGAGGACTTTGCTGAAGTGTTTTTAGGTAGGTGACCTTGTCTTCTCCCATTCGAGATTCTTGGGCAATGTCGAGTGAGTGTATGCCGTGAAACTGGAAGTGCTTATGAAGCCAATGGATGCGGTAGACCTGTTCGATGAAGCCCATGGCCTGAGCACCCGGGTTTGGGGCAATTGCAACGCGGCCTTCATATGGGCTCTCCTTGAGTTTCTCAAAGACAGGGTTCGATTCGTATTCGTTGGCGTAGTTGTAGTGCTTGACCCAATAGGCATTGGACCGTCCCAGATCAAAAACGACGAGTAGCGTCAAAAAGATAAAGGCTCTTGGGGCATTGGAATTCGCGAACTTGCCTTTCAGTGACAAGTTTATCGCGATAATTGAGGCTGCGAAAAAGACCATGAAAAAGACATATTCGCCGACGCTGAAACTGAATATTTTCGAAGCATCCTCCTCTGGAATTGCAGTGCTTGTCATGTATGCGACCAGACGGGATTCACATCCAACGTAAATAATGAGACCAACGACGCTCAAGACTGCCAATGCCATGCTCCCTTTGACCCAATTGCGATAGCAATCAGGAAGGCAGCGAAGCCAATCTCCGACTGGTGATTCGGGTTTGGAAAGTTCAGAAGATTGGCGGATGAATCGTTTCCAAAGATCGTTTAGCCCAAAGGCGAAAAGGAAGATGAGGGCCAAATGCATGGGTTGGGTGAACTTAATCGGGTTCCGGATCGTTGATGCATATGGGAGCTGATAGAATAGTTGATAGAAGGGGGCGTGTTTCCCAAACGCGAGAAGAAGGCTGATCAATGCGATTCCTCCGAGACACCAAATGAATCTTCGTTCTTTCTCTGAGAAAGACGAGTTTGCCTTTGGGTGCGTCATGATCAATGCCCAAGCCGCAAGAATCAGTATGAGAATGCCGGCATGTTCACCTGATCCCGAATATCGATAGGTGTTTGGCGAATTTAGATGGCTCGCTGCTTGAGGGTTCTGTTTTGCCCATTCCTTGAGTTCTTCCAAACCTGGGTTCTCTCCCACGCTACCCCAGTATTGACCACCGTCCGGCTCGTCCATCCGATATCCAAGAATCCCTGGTATGGCGAATCGAACTACTTCTTTCTTGGGTAGACTCCACTGAGTGGCAAAATCCCACTTTTGGACTTTGGCTTCTGGGGTTTGTTCTACACCCGCGACTCCTTTGACTTGTGTGTTGATCAGTGAAGAAAGGCCATGAGTGGCAACGATCCCGGCAGTGACGGCCATAATGGCAATTCCTATAACGGAGGTTGTGATGCGTTTCTTTGGGGCTGTTTCCGAGGATGGAGAATCGCTCAGTAGCGACCAACAAAAAGCCACGGCAGCAGCGAATACGCTGAATAGCGCTCCGATGTCGTAGCCTTCCATCACCCCCATACCTATGCAGCCGCCAGACATGACGGCTCTGATCCAAGGATTTGGGCATTTTTTCCATATTGCGAAACCGATTCCAAGAAAGGTCAAAGCTCTGGAAATTTGCCAATAGGGAAGTCCCCAACAGGAATTTGAGAAAGCACTCATGTTCAAGGTTGCTGCAAGTGCTGCGATGAACGCCACTTCACCCTTGATATTGAATTGCCGGAAGCAGAAGAGGGAACAAATCCCTATTAGAAACAATGAGAACGGAACAAAGAACTTGTGATGGATGACTGCATCCCCTGCCAGCAGGCCGAATAGAAGACTGATGGTAGGACGGTTTGCTATGTTCTCATTTCCAAGCCAATAAAGGGGTTGCCAAGCGCCGTTCAGATTATCCGTCAGATAGTCCCATTGGGCTACTTCCCCCCCTAATGGGGTGTCATTTGAGAAATGGACGTAACCGCTCTTGAAGCTGTCCTTGAAGAGAAACAGGAGCACGAACGCCATGATGGCGATATGAACTGCGGGGTGCTGAATCCAACTTCTATGGCTTTTTGAATTACTCATTGAAAGGCGGGCATAGTGTAGGAGACCGGTCGTCTCAGGGAAACAGATAAAGGTCTGCCATTGGGGTTATTGAAATTCACGAAAAAACTGGCCTGAATAAAGGCCTGCTGCAAAGCTCCGCCGTTCTAGGCATTCCGAGGCATCAGTTGCTGGGAACCCAGATTGAAACGGTAGGTATTTATGAAGATTCTCTTAACCGGTGGATGTGGATACACAGGGACCTTGCTGACCAGGCGTCTCTTGTCACAAGGTCATGAAATCACGGTGGTAGATACCCAGTGGTTCGGTAATCACTTGGAGGCGCGGGACGGACTGACTGTAATCAAGGCTGATATTCGGGATACCGATAGTCTGGATCTGGATGGTGTAGATTCCGTGCTGCATCTTGCAAACGTGGCCAATGACCCGAGTGTGGATCTGGATCCGACCCTCTCTTGGGAAGTCAACGTTCTGGCGACCATGCGAATGGCCGACAAGGCAGTGCGGGCTGGAGTAAAGCAATTCATCTTTGCTAGCTCAGGAAGTGTCTATGGTGTCAAAGAGGAAGATCAGGTAACCGAGGATTTGGATCTCGTTCCGATTTCTGTCTACAACAAGACCAAGATGGTGGCCGAGCGTGTTCTCTTGAGCTATGCCGACAAAATGCAGATTCATAACATACGACCTGCTACGGTTTGCGGTGTTTCGCCACGTATGAGACTGGATGTTGCTGTTAATCTGCTGACGATGGCCGCTTTGAACAAAGGGGAGATAACAGTGCTTGGTGGGGATCAGACCCGACCAAATATCCACATCGAGGATCTCATAGATGTCTATGCCCATTTTGTTGCCCATCCGGAAATTGCCTCAGGAGATTACAACGCGGGTTTCGAGAATATTTCCATCATGGAGATTGCAGAGAGGGCCAAAGAGCGCACCGGAACAAGAATTGTTGTGAAGGAATCCAATGATCCGCGTTCATACCGCCTCTGCTCTGACAAGTTGTTGGCAACGGGGTTCACTCCTCAGCGATCCGTCGATCAGGCCATTGGAGAGATCATCGAGGCATACAAGGAAGGGAAGATTGTGGATGACCTGAGTTGTTACAACGTCAAGCAGATGACGGCCTTGATCAAAGAAAAGAAGATTTGAGCCTACACGGCTTAATCAGGGCCGAATCCTTGGAATTTGCTGTTCAGTCCGCTCTTGAATTGTTAGCAACACCGGCCTCTGTCGCCTTGATGAATCGTAGGCGGAGCCGTTATGTCTGAACGAATCTTTGTAATTGGCAGTAATTCCTTTTCGGGAGCCACTTTTGCCGCCTATGCCTTGGAACAAGGGGCAGAGGTGATTGGGGCGAGCCGTTCTCCGGAGTCTGTGCAGTCTCTTCTCCCTTACCGCTGGTTGAATGAGGATCAGCAATCGAGGTTTGATTTCCAGCAGCTAGATCTGAATCAGGACTCGGGCAAGCTCATTCAATCGATTGGGGATTTCCGGCCTGATTACGTGATTAATTTTGCTGCTCAAAGCATGGTGGCCGAGAGCTGGGAGAATCCGGAGCACTGGTATCAGACTAACGTGGTGGCCAACGTGAAACTGCACGAGGGGATACGGAAATTTGATTTTCTAAAAAAATACGTCCACATCACGACACCTGAGGTCTATGGGAGTACGGATGGCAAAATTGATGAGATGGCTCCCTATAACCCAAGCACTCCTTACGCTGCCTCAAGGGCAGCCTGTGATCTACATCTTCAAACGTATCTGAAGCAGTATGATTTCCCGGTCTGCTTTACCCGCGCAGCCAATGTCTATGGTCCTGGGCAACAGCTCTACAGAATCATTCCTCGCACGATCCTTTACATCCGGACGGGCAAGAAACTGCAACTGCATGGCGGTGGTGTTTCGGTAAGGTCCTTTATCCATGGTCGCGATATTTCAGATGGCACCTTGAAAGTGGCGCGGCAGGCTCCCGTTGGCGAATGTTATCATTTCTCAACCAATCGATGGGTTTCTATTCGTGAGTTGGTGGAAATGATCTGTGAACGGATGAACGTATCGTTTGAAGAGTGTGTCGAAGTAGGACCGGAACGTCCAGGCAAGGACGCTGCCTATATTCTCGATAGCGCCAAGGCCCGCGAGACATTGGACTGGAAAGATCAGGTGTCGCTGGAGGAAGGCGTTGCAGAGACGATTCAGTGGATCGATGACAATCTTGATGAATTGTCAGCCCAGCCTCATCAATACATCCACAAGCCCTGATTGCATGCCTGATCCAACCATTCAGCCAGATGAAAGTATTCTCGATTTTTGTCGGGGACTGAAGCTCTCGGCCGAGGAGTTTACAAAACTCGTAGAGGATTTTGCCGGACTGAGGGTTTTAGTTATCGGGGATACCATCTTTGATCGCTATTCCTATTCAGAGGTTCAGGGACTCACCTCCAAGAACCGTATTCTTTCGAGTCGGTTTGTAAATGAGGATACGCAGTGTGGAGGGGCACTCGCAGTAGCAAGACACGTGGCTCAGTTTTGTCCTGATACGCGATTCCTAAGTCTTGTCGGGTGTGAAGATTGGGTGGATCCGATGCTGAATGATTCTCTCAAGGGAATCCGTGATGTCACCCTTCGGGAAGCGAGTTTTACGACGATTATCAAGCAGCGTTTTGTGGAGCCGGTCTCAGAAGGTAAGGAGATGACCAAGCTCTTCTCTGTAAATTTTATTGATGCCGATCCTCCCAAGAATGACGTGCAGCAACGCGTTTATGATCATCTAGCAAATGCGATGAAGGAGGTTGATGTGGTGCTGCTTGCTGACTTCGGCCATGGAATGATGCAGGAGAAGATTCGCGATCTAGTTCAAGATAGCGCTCCGTATCTGGCGCTCAATTGTCAGACCAACAGCAATAACCACGGTTTCAACATCATCAATCGACAGTATCGTAGGGCTGATGCCTTCTCGCTTGATAAGCAGGAGTTGCTCTTGGCCTGTGGTCATCGTCATGTGTCCTATTCGGATGAGTTGGAAAATCTTCGAGGACATCTTTCGGCTGGATTCGGTTGGCTGACACGTGGTCCGGTGGAAACGATCGGAAACCACGGAGGGAGTGAACTGAGCTTTTGTCCGCCATTGGAAAGAGAAGTAGTGGATACTGTCGGGGCAGGTGATGCGTTCTTCTCAGTAGCATCATTGGCTGCAGCAAAGGGACTCCCTGTGCATATCGGAACTTTTCTTGGACAGCTGGCCGGGGCTCAGGCTGTTCGAATTGTCGGTAATGTGGAACCCATTTCCAAAGACGTATTATTGCGTTCTGCCAGTCATGTGTTGAATCTTGCAAACGAATGAAGACTCCTGCGGCAATTTTGGTTGAACAAAAGAAACCTCTAGAAATCGGTGAGGTTGAAATTCCGAAACTGGCTTATGGGCAGGTGCTTGTTGATCTGAAGGCCACACGGATTTGCGGATCGCAGATCGGTGAGATCGAAGGGGTGAAAGGGCCTGATCGCTGGCTTCCCCATTTGTTGGGACATGAGGCATGTGGTGAAGTGGTCGAGATTGGCCCGGAAGTAAAACATGTGAAGCCAGGAGATCGCGTGGTTGCCCACTGGCGACCCGGCGCAGGGATTCAGGCTCCTCCTCCCAAGTATGATTGGAATGGACGGGTCTGTAATGCGGGCAACATTACCACCTTCAATCGATATTCCGTTATTTCAGAAAACCGTCTGACCACCGTTCCGTCCGACACAGATGTCGAAGTCGGTTGTTTGATGGCCGATACGCTGACGACTGGATTTGGAGTCATCAATAACGACGCCCAAGTTCGGATTGGAGAATCAGTTGTGGTGATTGGTTGTGGCGGCATAGGATTGGGAGTCTTGTTAGGAGCTCGCTTGGCAGGAGCTCATCCGATAATTGCTGTGGATCTTCATGATCATAAATTGGAAATAGCCAAGGCCTATGGTGCAACCCATACGATCAACAGCAGTAATGTTGATTTCCCAGAGGCGGTGCGTGAGATCCTTGATGGGAATGCTGATGTTGTGATTGATGGGACCGGCCACCCGGCTGTTTTGGAAAAAGCATTTCCTTTGGCTGCAAACAGCGGGCGTTGTGTCATATTTGGAGTGATGCGGCATGATCATCAAATGAGCCTGAATACGCTTCCATTACATTTTGGAAAGACCCTTACCGGTTCAGAAGGTGGTGCCAGTAAACCTGATGTTGAGATTCCGAAATACCTAAGAATGATCCGTGATGGTCGTTTCGAAACCGATTCCTTCGTAAGTCATCGTATAGGGCTCTCATCCGTCAACGATGGTATTGCGAAGATGAAGGCAGGCGAGGTGATTCACTGTATGATTCATTACGATGGCGAACGTGCTGACTGACGCTATGAGCGAGGACCTTCAATCTATAGCAGCTGAGATGCGTCTCCGACTGGTGCAGATTTCTAATCGCGCACGGACACCCCACTTGGGGTCTGCAATGTCCTGCGTTGAAATTCTCATCGCATCCTATTGGAACTATTTGGGGGTGACCCCCAATAACGTAGAGTCGATTGATCGGGATCGTTTCATTCTGAGCAAAGGGCATGCAGCGTCTGCTCTATATGTGACATTGGCAAAGAGAGGTTTTTTTCCAGAAGAATGGCTGAATGATTTCGGGAAACCCGGTGCGGCATTGGCCGAACAGCCTGCTCCTGGCTGTGCTCCGGGAGTTGAGTTGGCCACCGGATCTCTAGGTCATGGATTGCCAGTCGCGGTTGGGATGGCCTTGGCGGGACGAATAAAGAATATTGGAAATCGTGTCCTCGCTGTCTTGAGCGATGGAGAGTGCAACGAAGGTTCAGTCTGGGAGGCGGCGATGCTCGCATCCAGTCAGGGACTGAGTCATCTGTCTGTCGTCGTCGACTACAACAAGTGGCAGGCTACGGGCCGAAGCAATGAGATCCTGAAACTTGAATCACTGGTCGACAAGTGGATTTCTTTCGGCTGGCAGGCGTGCGAGGTGGATGGACATTCAATTGATGAAGTCTCTTCCGCTTTGAATGTTGAGAGATCAGAAAAACCGGTTGCTGTCATTGCTCATACGGTGAAAGGAAAAGGAGTTTCGTTCATGGAAGATGACAACAATTGGCACTATAGGATTCCGACTGAAGAAGAGGTGGAGAAAGCAGGAAAGGAGCTCGGAGTGCTATGAGAAATGCCTTTGCTCAGGAGATAACAGCGCTTGCAGCAGAACGTGAGGATGTCGTGCTGCTATCTGGCGATATCGGAAACAGATTGTTCGATAAGTACAAAGAAGGCGCCAAGCAGCGTTTCTTCAATTGTGGTGTAGCTGAATCCAATATGATTGGAGTGGCAGCTGGGCTGGCGATGAATGGATTGAGGCCAATCTGTTACACAATTGCTCCATTCATCACTTACAGATGCATGGAGCAGATTCGTATCGATCTGTGTTATCACAAGCAGCCGGTCGTGGTTGTGGGAACCGGCTCTGGGCTGGCCTATGCCTCCTTGGGGACGACGCATCATTCATGCGAAGAAATGGGAATGTTGCGCCTGCTGCCAGAGATGACTGTCTTGGCACCTGCGGATGCGAACGAGGTGAAGGCGTTGTTGAGAGCGTCTCTGAATCATGATGGTCCTGTGTATATGAGAATAGGGAAGAAGAACGAGCCTCAGGTTCATGATTCAACCCCGGTGCTTACGATTGGAAAGGCAGTAAAGTTCAGGGATGGGACGCGTGTATGTCTTCTGAACACAGGAACCATGTTGCCAAGAACGTTGGAGACAGCTGGCTTGCTTGAACAAGCAGGGATTTCAGTTGAGGTAAACCATTTTCCGACAGTGAAACCTCTGGACATGGAATGCCTGGAAGATGTGTCTTCGCGGTTCGATCTATTGGTAAGCATTGAGGAACACAGTGTGCTTGGCGGATTTGGTAGCAGTATTTCTGAATGGCTTTCGGAACGTCGGGATCATCGCCCGAGATTGGTCAAGATCGGTACGGCGGATCATTTTCTCCACGAAACCAGTGAACAGGAGTCTGCCATGGAACATTACGGGCTGACACCCGCGGCCATGGCCAAGCGCATACAGGATGCGCTTTAAACGCGTATGCACGTCGGCATTGATTTCGATAACACGATCGTCTGCTACGACAGGCTGTTTCATAAGGTCTGCTTCGAGGCCGGCTTGATCCCGCAGGAGATTCCCCCAAACAAATCGGCAGTCAGGGACTATCTTCGCGCTGAAGGAAAAGAAGACGACTGGACTGAGATGCAGGGTTTGGTTTACGGACCGAGAATTGTGGAGGCAAATCCATTTGAAGGTGTGAGATCCTTTATCAAGACAGTGAAGAGTAGTGGACACTGTGTCTCCGTTGTAAGCCACAAGACCAAGTATCCTTATCGAGGAGAACAGCACGACTTACATGCGGCAGCAATGGAGTTTTTGGAGGAACATGGATTTTTTCAAAATGATCTACTAAGTGCAGACCACGTTTATTTGGAACCAAGCAAGGAGTCGAAGGCCAACCGAATTGGCGAAATTAAGTGCGATTGGTTTATCGATGACCTTCCTGAGTTTTTGAAAATGGTTAAGAAGCCGGAGGGTATCAAACGTGTGCTTTTCGACCCAAATGATGTTCACGAAAACTCGCCATCATGGAGTCGGGTTTCTTCGTGGGCGGAGATCACGGAGGTCATCTGTTGAACTCCTTGAATGCATCGCCAGAAGAATTGGCATCAGCTCTCTTGATCGAACTTGGTCACAAAGCAGCCCCTGTAGTTGAGGGCCTTGCCGGTGGCGCGAATAACAGGGTGTTCCGCGTTTTGGTAAATGGTGGGTCTTGGGTGATGAAGCAGTATTTTCCTCAATCCGATGATCAAAGAGATCGATTCAGGGCAGAGCAGTCCTTTTATGCAGCGCTGAAGGAATCGGGCGTTTCGTTTGTTCCAGAGACGTTTGTCTGGGATCCGGTGAGAAGGCTTTGCCTGATGGAATGCGTTGAAGGAATCGCTGTCGCATCAGATGAGATTACTGCGATAGAGATGAGTCAAGTTCAACGGTTTCTATCCGAGTGCCAATCATCTGTTTCGATTGAAAGGAAGAGTAGGTTGCCCGATGCCTCAGAAGCATGTTTCAGTGGTGAGGCACAATTGAATTTGATTGAAGAGCGGCTGTTGCGGCTCAAGGGGATTGAAAAGGGGGATGAAGTCTCTATTGCCGCGGGCGACTTTGTCGAACGTGAGCTCTCAGTGTTCTGGAAGAAAGTGTGTGCTTCTGTGAAGGATCGTATGGGGCGCAGGTTTGACTCGATCTTAGAAGGGAAAGAGAGAGCGATGTCGCCTTCTGATTTTGGATTTCACAATGCTCTCAAACGAGCTGATGGCAATTTGGTGTTCTTTGATTTCGAATATGCTGGAATGGATGATCCCGCAAAGATGATCTGCGATGTCTTCTGTCAGCCTCGAGTTCCCGTTCCAAGGCGTTTCTTACCCAAATTGATTGAAGCCCTGTCGGATGCGTGTGGATGGGGACATTTTCTTGAGGATCGAGTCGCAGCATTGATGCCTGTCTTTCAGTTCAAATGGTGCTGCATCATGTTGAATGAGTTTCTGAAAACGGGAGCAGACCGACGGGCGTTTGCTGGAAAAGCTGGTGGAGATCCGGATTTCAGAGCTCGCCAATTGGCTCTTTCGCAGGCTGCATTGGCGAAAATTGCCGTTTAGGCTTCGCTTAAGTCAGGGTAAACCTTTAGCGAAAGATTGCCTTTGGAGTGGCGAAGGGGTTCAATTCCGGCCTTCAAGATTCGTCTCATGGCCTACATTGATTTCATATCACCACTGCATAAGAAAACAGAACGGGATTACATAGCCCGCGTCACGGAATTCCCCAAAGCTGAGGCTGCAAAGTTGGCCAAGAAGTTTGATAAGGATTATTGGGATGGTGATCGGAAGATGGGATATGGAGGGATGCGCTATGACGGTCGCTGGCGTGTGGTTGCCGAGAATATGGCCGAGCACTACAACCTGAAATCCGGTGATAGACTTTTGGATATTGGCTGTGGAAAGGCGTTTCTTCTCTACGAGTTTACACAGGTTGTTCCCGGAATTGAGATTGTTGGTTTGGATATTTCATCATACGCAGTTGAAAACGCCAAAGAAGAGACCAAGCCTTTCTTGAAAGTGGGCCATGCCAACGATCTGCCATTCGAAGACGACAGTTTTGACTTGGTCATTTCCCTGAACACGTTTCACAATCTGCATTGCTACGATTTGGATAAGGCGTTGCGGGAAATGAATCGAGTGGCAAGGAAGGATAAGTACATGGTGGTCGAGAGCTATCGCAACGAGGATGAGAAAGCCAATCTCCTCTATTGGCAGCTGACCTGTGAATCATTTTGCACTCCTGAAGAATGGGATTGGTGGATCAAGCAGACTGGCTACGACGGGGATCATTCATTCATCTATTTTGAGTAATATGGAATTCAAGACAAAAGAACCGCAGTATCAGTTCCTCATAGATATGGAGGAAGGAGAGGGACTTCAGAAAATGGGCCTGATGAGCAGTCAGGTCTGGAGGGATGATCCAAGGCGATTGGGATTTGTTCTGGCTCGATACAAATTCGTTTCGAAAATGCTTTCAGGAAAGAAGCGTGTTGCGGAGATCGGTTGTGCTGATGCGTTCGGCACGCGGGTGGTAAGACAGGAGGTTCCGGAGGTTGTGGCCGTAGATTTTGATCCAGTCTTTATTGAGAGGAATCAAAAAGAGCAGAGCGATAAGTGGAATATTGAATTCCGGGTTCATGATTTGATGACCGGTCCCCTTGATGGTGAGTTCGATGCCGCGTATTCATGTGATGTGCTTGAACATATTCTGCCGGAAGATGAAGACGTATTCGTCAAGAATATCGCCGGCTCAGTGACCGCCAATGGTGTCTGTATATTCGGTTCCCCTTCTCTCGAATCTCAAACGTATGCCTCGCCAGCCAGCAAGGAAGGTCATGTGAACTGCAAGAGCGGTCCGGATCTCAAGGAGCTGATGGAGAAGCATTTTGAGAATGTGTTTTTGTTTTCCATGAATGATGAAGTCGTTCACACAGGATACTATCCCATGGCGCACTACTTGTTCGCTCTCTGCGTGACGCCCAAGAGGGGATGAAGGCCGGTGTTCTGATCGTTGGTGCGGAAGGCCTGATTGGTAGGGCTCTGTTGAAAAGTGCACCAGCTGTGTTCAGCAAGGTGTTAGGAACAAGCAGAAGGCACTCGGATGGATTGGTGCATCTTGATCTTCAGGACGAGCCAGAAGAGTTTCTGATCTCGGATGAGTTGGATTCTGTTATTTTTTGTTCTGCAATTACGAACCTGAAGGAATGTGAAAGCGATCCAGAGGGGACGGCTGAAGTGAATGTGAGGCGGACTATCAGGTGGATTGAGCATTTTCAGAATGCTGGGCTCTTTGTTTCATTTCTTTCTACGAACTTAGTTTTTGATGGCGAGACGCCTGATCCTGCACCAGACGCACCGGTTAGTCCTCAATGCGAATACGGACGCCAGAAAGTGGAGGTAGAGACTTTTCTGAAGAAGAAAGAATTGGCTAGCGGTATCGTTCGGTTATCCAAAGTAATCTCGCCTGACTTTCCACTATTGGATTCTTGGCATGAGAAACTGATAAACGGCGATGAAGTCGAGGCGTTTGATGACTACCTGCTGACGCCCATTCGATTGGACGAGGTTTCTTCTGCGATTTTGAGTGTGACAGCAAAGAAACTAGGCGGTGTGTTACATTTCTCTTCTGAATCTGAGTGTAGTTACCACGCGCTGGTATCGATGCTTGCGGAAAGATTGGGAAAAGGGTGTGTCAATGCGGTATCAGCCAAGGAAAGGGTCCCTTCGTTGTTCTTGCCGAGGCATGTCAGACTTGGAGGCCGGGAAGAGTTGGCCAAGGATGGAGTGACCTTTTCACCTGCCCATGAGGTAATAGAGTGGTTTGTGCGGAACAAAGAGAAAGCGGTTTGAAAGTATGAGTGATTCTAAGTGTCATCAGTGTGGGAGTTTGAATTTGAAAGAAGCCGAAAGCTCACGGACCTTTCATCGCGTAACATCAGATTGTAAACCCTTTCCTCCGGGAGGCATCATGGCGTGCTGTGAAGCTTGCGGGCTTGCTCAGTATGTTACGAATCCCACATGGCAACGGGAGGCTGACAGCATATACAAGGGATACACGATCTATCATCAGAGCGGTGGAATTGAACAGAGTGTGTTCTCTCAAAGCGATTCGAAGGGAAGCCTTCGTTCGGATGTGATTGTCGAGTCGTTGCTGAAGTTTAGGACCTTGCCGGAGAAAGGAAAACTCTTGGATATAGGCTGCGGAAACGGAGGCTTCATCAAAGCTTGTAGCCCGGCACTACCTCAATGGGACTTGTACGGATCGGAAGTGGATGACAAGTACAAGGAGCATGTTGAGGCGCTCCCTGGTGTTGTAACGATGCACGCCGGTGAATTGTCTGAGATTCATGAGCGGTTCGATCTCATTACTCTGATTCATGTACTCGAACATATTCCTGCCCCTTCAGATTTTCTAAAGTCACTTGAGAGGCTTCTGAATCCCGGAGGGATCATCTTTGTTGAGGTTCCCAATTGTTCAGTAAACCCTTTTGCATTGTTAATCGCGGACCATAGCTCTCATTTTTCCAAGGAATCACTAGGGATGGTGGGTGTATTGGCTGGTTACTCGACTCAGATTGTGACTGATCAATGGGTTTCACGAGAACTCTCGATGGTTCTTGGGAGTCGAGCCTCAGAAGATGAAGAGGAATTGTCGCTTCCCTGTGGCGGTCCAGAGGTTCTTCTCGGCGTGACGTGGTTGGGGGAGGTTCACGAACAGATTCGTTTAATGGCGGATTCAGGTGAATTCGGAGTCTTCGGAACTTCTATTGCTGCTACCGCGCTCGAAGCGCAGACCGGAAACAAGGCCTCGTTCTTTGTGGATGAGGATCCGAACCGCCGAGGCAAGACTCATTTGGGAAAACCGATTTTGGCCCCTGACATGTTGAAGGCTGGAAGTTCTGTCTATGTGGCGTTGGCCGAGCCTCAGGCTTCGGCTATTAGAGCGCGGTTGGAAGCGCTGGGGATCGGGTTGAAAATTGTAACTCCTCGTGCTCTCAAATGAATCGAGCGGTGTTCATAGATCGCGATGGAGTCCTTATCGAGGACGTTCATCTGTTGACCAAGCCTGAGCAGATCAGTGTGATTGAAGGTGTCCCGGAAACTTTGTCCGCTCTTAAGCGGATGGGATATCAACTGATCGTGGTCAGTAACCAGACAGTGGTTGCTCGTGGTTTATGTAAAGAGGCAGACGTTCGTGAGGTTCATAGGAAATTAGATGCTTTGTTGGAGAAAATGGGAGGTGTGCCGATTGATCATTATTTCTTCTGCCCGCATCATCCCAACGCTGATCTGATCGAATATAGGAAGGAGTGCAGTTGTAGAAAACCGAAACCAGGGATGTTGCAGCAGGCCGCTGAGACTCACGACATTGATTTGAGGCGGAGCTTCATGGTGGGTGATCGTGTAAGCGACATTGCCGCTGGTGTCAGGGCTGGTTGCCGGACAATTCAAGTGTTGTCAGGAGAACATGAAGCGGTGGCGATTGAGGCACCTGAAGAATTTGCTGATACAAAGCCAGAGCACGTTTGTTCTGACCTGAAGGAAGCAGCGGCTTGGATCGGAGGAGTGGCATAATGAAGGCGATGATTTTGGCTGCAGGATTCGGAACCCGACTGGGGGAACTGACAAAAGAGATTCCCAAGGGAATGTTGGATGTGGATGGGTATCCGATTTTGGCCTGGATCGTTTCCAATCTTCGACGTGCAGGTGTGAAGGAGGTAGCGATGAATCTCCACTTTCTTCCCGAAATGATTGAGGACTATTTTCAGGATGGGTCCCGTTTTGGCGTTTCGATCCATTACTCTTATGAAAAGGAGTTGCTCGGAACTGCAGGTGGAACGAAACGGGTTGGTGATTTCTTCGATGATGATTTCTTTGTCCATTATGGTGATATCGTTTCTGATCAGGACTTGGGGGTGATGGTTGAGAAGCATAAACGCATGGAGGCTGAGGCAACTTTGCTTCTTCATGAACGTGCTCAATCCAATAGTGTTGTATCATTGGGAGATGAAGAGAGAATTGTTGGCTTCCTTGAACGTCCCACTAATGAAGAAAGGCAGGGAGTAGACTCCCAGTGGGTCAATTCCGGTATTGCTGTGTTGAATCCATTGATTCTGGAAGGGGTCAAGAGTGATGTTGCCAGCGATCTTCCTAGGGATGTCTATTCGGCCGTCGTCCATGATCAGCGATTGTATGGAGTAGGGCTGACAGGCTTACGATGGGCCATTGATTCTCCTGATCGATTGATTGCCGCCAGGAACGCTGCTTCTGCGGGGGAGTTGAAGATCCATCCATCGGACTGGGACAAGGAGGCTAATCGATGAGCGATCTCGTAGATAAACAGATTCCTACATTGGCCGTGGTGATGCCAAACTACAACCATGCCAGATTGCTTCCAAGAGCCTTGGATGCGTTGTTGAAACAATCATTCAAGGCTAGCGAGATAATCGTCTTGGATGACTGCTCAACCGATAACAGTCGTGACGTCTTGAAGGACTATGCAAGCAGGTTTCCTGAGATGAAGGTGATCGAGAACGTGGAGAACCTTGGGGCTGTTGGAAATATGAATAAGGGCTTGTCGTTGGTGAACTCTGACTATGTTTGTTATGCCGCCGCTGATGATTTTGTGCATCCTGGTTTCTTCGAGAAAGTGATAAGTGGGCTTGCAAAAAACAGGGGGCTAGGCCTTGGTTTTTCAGTGGGAGAATGGATAGACGAAGCAACGGGCGTGGTATCTCACGTTGGGGCCGGGCTGTCTGGAGAAGACGAATCTTTGGGATGTGAAGCGTTGATTGAGGCAGAAATAGGTGGGCGCCTGATGATTCCTTCTAATGCCTGTATCTTCAGGGTGGATGCATTGAGAGAGGTAGGTGGGTTTGACCCACAACTTAAGTGGCATTGTGATTGGTTCTCGATGTACACATTGGCCTTTCGTTACGGAATCTGCTTTGTGCCGGAAGCACTGGCTGTCTTCTTTATGCACGCGGCGGGATACTCAGCCCGAACAGATGAAAAAGTGAAGGAGCATGAAGGAGTGATGAAGGCAATCGTAGACAAGTTGGAAACACCTGAGTTCTCAGATGTCCGACCTGCTATTCAGGAGAGTGGTGCTTTGTTCGTTTTTGGTAAACCAATGATGAATTACCTGAAGAGTGATTCTTCGCTGAAGGGATACCTTACTCCTGTTTTCTTGAAGAAGTGTCGATGGTACGCTTTCAAAATGGCGGTGAAACCGCTTTTGCCAAAATGGCTTGCTGAGTTGTACCTGAAAATTTCAGGAGGACGTGTGACGAAGAAGACTTAACCGGTCAAAAGGGAACTTCTGATTCGAACGTCATTTCTTCATCGCTGACCGGATGAAAGAGAGTCAGCTCACATGCGTGAAGTTTCATTTCTCCAGCTTGGGTTCCGGTTCCATATAGCGGGTCTCCAACGATAGGGATACCAAGTCCTCGTGCGTGTGCTGAGTGAACTCTAAGCTGATGGGTGCGGCCAGTGACGGGGCGGAATTCGATACGTGTGAAGGCGTCTTCGATTCTTATCTTCTTCCAATGGGTGATACCCATTTTTCCATGAACTTCGTCGTAGATCTGATGAGGACGGTTATCGATATCGAGCCGGAAAGGTAATTCAATGATTCCTTCGCTTTCTTTCAACAAACCTTCCAGCAATGCGATGTATCTCTTCTTGGTCCGATGATTCTGAAACTGATTGGAAAGTGCTTTTTGGGCTTCGGCTGTCAGAGCAACTGCAAGCAGTCCTGATGTATCCATGTCGAGTCTGTGCACGGAAGGATGTTGGATACATTCGGGGAATGCTTTTTTGACCCGTTCGGTGATGCAGTCCTGCTTGTCTGGCCCTCGCCCGGGCACCGAAAGAACACCGCTGGGTTTATCAACGACTACGAAGTGCTTATTCTTGTGAACTATCGATAGATCTGGAGTAATCATTTGTCCTCCAATCCACACAGGATGAAGCCAAGGATAGGTTCGCAGTTCTCCTTACATGCGGGATAGAAATCCATGTGGGTTCGCTCTGATGCACTGGTCCCATCTCCCCAGTAGAATTCAGCTATTCCAACCGGCGTCAGTTGGGATCGTGCTGCGTGAACCAGAAGTTTTGGGGCACAACACTGGCCTACCTTTCCGCTGATCCCGTGCTCGGCTTCAAAGGCTTCAGGAAGGGAGCTGCTTTCATTCCGGAAATTTCGCAGCTGATAGGTTTGATGCATGAGTGACATCAGATTCTGGGACATGGACTTTCGCTTCTCGAAAAGGGACTTCCAATCGGGCGACCCTTTCTCGGTTTGTTCCATTCTGGATGTCAGAGATTTGATCTCATCTTGCTTGGGGATCACTTCCTCGGCGAAAAAACGTTCTCCCAGTAAATGGGGGACCCAGCCAGGGATGTGACGAATGCCGCCCTTTAGAGATGAAAAGGCCTTGAGAACTATGGTTTGGCCGTGATGGTTGCGGCATTCGAGAACCCCCAACATGCAACCTCCGCCGTTGTTGAATAGGTTGTCGAAGGCAAGTTCTGCTCGCCGTTGTTCCTGAGGGAGATCAAAATCCAAACACTGATGCTGGTCCATTTGCTGCATCAATTCCTTGGCATGCTCTTGAGCCTTAGCCCAGCCAAGAGAGTGGATGGTGTCGCACTTGGAGCAATACCCCTTACACGGAGTATTGTTTACGGTGTGGAGATCAGTCATTCATCCACCCGAGCTTCTTGAAAAAGGCGTCCGTTTTCTTGATCGTGTCTTTGTAGTCCTTTCCACCCTGACGTCCGAAATTGAAGAAGCCGTGGGGGCGTCCTTTATAGGTATGCAGGGTGATGTCACTATTCCCGAGCTTGGTCGCCTTGCTGACAAACTCGACTATGGATGGATAGGGGACTGCGTCGTCATTGTCTCCGTGGAAGATCACTGTCGGAGGCAGCCCTTTGTCGAGATGATGGAATGGAGAAATCGCCTCAAACTGTTCTTCGGTGGCATTCCATTTGTTTTTGTTTTCCGTTTTGTAGAGAAGGTTCAAAGCAGGATTGAACAGAAGCAATGCATTTGGACGAGACCCGTGTTCTGGAAGCGTGGCTGTGGCTGCTGCCAAATGTCCACCTGCGGAGCCGCCTCCCGCAGCAAGCCGGGACGGATCTAACTTGAGCCGTTTCGCGTTGGAGCGGATCCAATCAATGGCATCAAGGGCGTCTTTGGTGCTGTCCCAAGGTTTCGACTGTTGGCGGGACTCGACCCTGTAGTCAGCCGACATCGCAATGAAACCTTTTGCCGCAAGGTGTTTGCAGTGTTCGTGAAACTGTTCCGGGCTTCCCTTGGACCATCCTCCACCGAAAAAGAAAACGATGGCAGGGCGCTTAGTATTCGGACTGCTCGTATCCTGGTAGATTCGGAGTTTCAGTGCGTAACCATCGGCCTTCTTGTAGGTCTCTTCTTTAAACTCAGCCGCGAGCAAGTGGTATCCGCTCAACCAGCAGAGCAGAACGAGAAAGAGGACTGCCTTCTTCATGCGGGTGTTCAGTTCGCCTCCGGTGCCAATGGAAGGATGCTCAAGTTTCGATACCAGACTGGATCATTGTGATCCTGAAGCATGATGGGTCCCCACGGGTTCTGATTGAAGGTTGGATGCTTTGCAAACTTGCTGCCCGCAACTGCCTCCTTAAATTCTTCACTAGATGAGTCGTACTCCACGACAAGAATGTCGTTCAACCAATGTTGAACCTTCGACCCTTTTGCCACGATACGACTCTTGTTCCACTGGCCGACAGGCATGATCTTCTTTTTATCACTACAAGCCATCAGATCGTAAAGGGCGGCTGACTTGCGCCGTCCTTCACGTTTTGCGCCGTCTGGATGTCCATCGTCGTCCAAGACTTGATACTCGGGACCCAGAAAACTTTTCCCGTAGTTGGTCATGCGGTACTTCACACCACTGTTGCTGGCTTTGGCGACCTTCCATTCCCATTGGAAGTCGAAGTCTGCGAACTCGAGGTCGGTGAAGATATCTCCAACACGATCGCCTCGATACAGAGTGTCACCTTCAATGACCCAGCCCTTGTCGATCTTGTTACCATTTTTGAATTTCCACTGATTTAGATTGGAACCGTCAAACAAGGCTATCGGTTTTGTTTCTCCCAGGTCTTTGATCTTAATGTTCTTCCAAGCGACCTCCATGGGCTCAGTATTATTTCCTACACCGTGAACTTGTAACGCGATGAATCCACTGGGTGTGATTGCGTCAGTCAGATCTGCGGCAGGGACTCCATTGATCCATGTACGAATCCTGGTTCCAATGGCCTCGATCTTGTAGTGATTCCATTCGTTCTGTCTGAAAGCCTCACTTGCTGCTTTGTTCTCCTTCAGGTTGTTCAACCATCCGCGGCGGCCCTCTTCGTAGATGCCTCCCGACCAGGAACGCTTGGATGGATCGATCTCTACCTGATATCCGTGAACTTGTCCTTTTCTGTAGTCCTTGAGGCTATTGCTGCGGATCTGAACGCCAGAGTTGAGATTGGGATGCACTTTGAAGTCCAGTTCCAGAACGAAATTGGCGTAGTGACGTTCCGTGCAGAGGAAGGTATTGGGAGTCTTCGGGACAGTACGTCCAATGATGGTTGTTCCCTTGACCTCATATGTTGCCTTTCCGCCCCGTTTGATCCAGCCATCCTTGCTGTTTGCCTGGACAAGTGGCTGCCAGTCCGTTGCTACGGCAGGCCAAGCGGCCAATACGGCCATAAATGAGAGAACTCTAAGTGATCTAATCATAATATGTGGAGAATTTGTTGACACATGGTTGTGATGGTTCGTTTTAAAAGCAAGGAGACTGTTGGATCGATCGACTCGGCAATAGGAGGATTAGTTAGCAGTATGAACTGTTAAATCTGGAAGGGGCTTTGTAGGGTTCTTTTCCCGTTTGAATCACGTGGATCCATGGCTTATCAGGTAATAGCACGAAAATATCGGCCCCAGAAGTTTTCGGACGTAGTGGGGCAGGAACATGTCAGCCGTACGCTGGGCAATGCCATTGTTTCAGGGCGCATCGCTCATGCCTACCTTTTTGTGGGACCGAGAGGGACAGGGAAGACAACGACTGCACGTATTTTTGCCAAGTGTCTTAACTGTACTGATGGGCCGGCCGTTGAGTTTCCTGATGATGATCCCCGCGCTCAGGAGATCGCTGACGGACGTTCGCTGGATGTCTACGAGATTGATGGTGCAAGTAATCGCGGTATTGAAGAGATCCGCGAGCTCAGGGAGACGGTCAAATATGCTCCCGCCAATTCTAAGTATAAGATCTACATCATCGATGAGGTCCACATGCTTACGAAGGAGGCATTCAATGCCCTTTTGAAGACATTGGAAGAACCGCCCGAGCATGTGATTTTTCTGTTTGCTACGACAGAGCCTGAAAAGGTCCTTCCTACGATTCTATCCCGCTGTCAGCGTTTTGATCTGAGGCGAATCCCTACGCCATTGATTGTTACCCATCTGGCTTCTATTTCCGAGAAGGAAGGGATCAAGATCGATGATGCAGCCTTGCATGCCATTGCTCGGGGAGCGGATGGAGGAATGCGTGACGCTGAATCCACACTCGATCAGTTGATCAGTTTCTGTGGAGAAGAGATTCACGAATCTGATGTGCTCTCGATGTTCGGGCTCACTTCTCGGAAAGAGGTTGTTGCGTTGGCACAGAGCATTCTCGATGGGGATGTGGCTGGTGCGTTGCAGCATTTGAATTTCTTGGCAGACAACGGAAAGGACCTTGGGCGATTGATCACTGATCTCTTGGCTCATTTCAGAAATCTGATGGTCTTTGGGCTGTCCAAGGGAAATATGGATCTTGTTCACGCGACTGAAGCTGAGTCAGAGGCGATCCGCACTCAGGTCAAGATGACCAATTCGGAGTCGCTTACCCGAATCATGGAGATCTTTTCCGATGGAGAAGGACGCATGCGGGATGTCGCTTCCAAAAAGATTTTGCTGGAGATCGCAGTTGTGCGAGCCGTCGAGTCACGGCATGCGCTGAATCTGGATTCAGTGCTGACGCGGATTCAAGACCTTCGCAAGGAAGCTGCTGGTTTTACAGCCGCCCCGGCATTGTCTCCGATTTCAACGCCGCCAGCGGTCAAGGCGCATCAGGAAGAAGAGGCTGCAGTAGCCAAAGCAGAGGCTGAAAACGCACAGAGCTCAGATGAGGAATCAATGACACCGGAGTCTTCCGCTCCAGAGCCTGTTGCAGAAGCTCAACCAGAACCGCCTGTAGAACCGGAAACGGCAGGTGTCCCTGAAGACTTGGCTGGCGCATGGCCTGCGTTGCTCAAGCGAGTGTGTGAAAATCGCGTCGCATTAAATGCTTTTTGCCGTGCTTACCCGTTGGAAGTAAAGGGTGTGTCCCTCGTCATCGGTGCCTCCGCCAGTGATTTCGGTACGCTGTCCATTCTCGAAGGAAATGCTGAAGTGGATGCAATGATTGTTGAGTCCATGAATACCTCAGGCGTGGCTATCAAGAAAGTGGTTTATACCGAGGCTGAAGTGCCTTCTGGATGGTCTTTCGCATCAGTGATGGATTATGCCCCTTCAAGACCAGCGCCTACTGAGGCGAATGGCGACCCAATTCAAGAGAAACCTCCCGGACCAGCCAAACCAATGGATATGGAAGCGTTCAAGAATGATCCGCAGATCAAGAAGGCATTGGAAATTTTCAGGGGTGAGGTCGTTGAGGTCCGCCCAGATGGAGAACAAAATTAGTTTCGAATTATGGCTAATATTCAAAAGTTGATGAAGCAGGCTGCTCAGATGCAGCAGAAGATGCAGCAGGACATGGCTTCTGCTCAAGAAGAACTCGCAAAACGCACCGTTGAGCATTCCTCTGGTGGTGGAGCTGTTACAGCTACCGCCACTTGCGACGGAAGTCTCTCAGGCATCAAGATCAAACCTGATGTTGTAGATCCCGAAGATGTAGAAATGCTGGAGGATCTGGTGTTTACCGCGGTAAAAGGTGCTTTGGAAGAAGCACAACGGATTTCTTCTGAAGAGATGGGCAAATTGACTCAAGGACTGAATCTTCCTGGTATGCCAGGTGGAATGTTCTGAGCTGATTCATGCTCTCGCTTCCTGAATCCATTCAACGGCTGTCAGCCGAGTTTGGACGTCTCCCCGGAATAGGGCCGCGTTCTGCAGAGCGTTTGGCTCTTCATCTGGCTCAGGCGGGAAGCGAAGTTCCAAATGCGCTTGCTGATCAATTGCGCGAGGTCATTGAAAAAGTGGCCATCTGTGATCGATGTGGAGCGCTGAGTCAGAAGGATCGTTGCGATGTTTGTGATGATCCCACCCGCAGTGAAGAACAGATTTGTGTGGTTGAGAAGGCGGTAGATATCTACAGCCTTGAGAAGACCGGAGCGTTCAAAGGACGATATCATGTATTAGGGGGCAAGTTGTCTCCGCTTGATGGCGTCGAGCCGGAGGATCTACGGATTGCGGAACTTGAGAAACGCTCGAGTGGAGAGGTGAAGGAGATCATTCTGGCTCTTGGGTCTGATGTCGAAGGAGACGCCACTTGCAACTACGTAGCCCAGCGGTTGACCAAGCAGGGAGTGCAGGTCACACGCTTGGCTCATGGTTTACCCGCCGGGAGCGGATTGGATTACGCTGATGAAATGACCCTTAGTCGTGCCCTTGAGGGACGTCGCAAGGTGGATTGATCCATGGTGGAGCACCGAAAAGTTGTTGTCTTTGATCTGGGGAAAGTCCTTGTCGATTTTGACTATACGATTACGGTCAGCCAGGTCTTGGCGAAGAGTGAAAAGGGGGCGGAGGCGGTGCTGAAACTGATCGATCAATCCCCGCTTCTTCACGAATATGAAAGTGGTGAACTGGATACTGAAGAGTTCTATCAGGCTGTTGTAGAAGGTGCTGGTTATTCGGGAAACAGGGAAGAGTTCGAGAGAGCTTTTGCAGGGATTTTTACTCCTATAGTTTCGATGATTAAGTTCTTCAATGAACTCATTGAGTTAGGTGTTCCAATCTACATTTTGTCCAATACCAATGATCTGGCGATTCGTTACGTGGAAACGATTTTTCCTGAGATCAATAATGCCACGGGAAGGATTTATTCATGGCTGGAGCGGAGCATGAAGCCAGCTCCGGAGATCTATCGTGCAGCAGAGCGCCTGACGGAGGCTACCGAGTCGCAGATAATTTTTGCTGATGATAAGTTGGAGAATATCGAAGCAGCAAAAAGTCGTGGTTGGAATGTGATTCATCACACAGATCCACAAGTCACGATTGCTGAGATAAAGAATTGGCTCGGGCGTTCTTAGCTGTCCAGTTGCTGCGGAACATCGATTCAGCTTCTATTCGTTTCCTACAAAAAGTGTCGTTTCCGTCATTTGATTCAGCGCGCGACGAGTGTCCTTGATCCCAGTTCCCAAGGCGTCAAACACATCCTCCAAATCAAGCTTCTGAGCCATTCGATGGTCTCGTGCATTCAGAAAACTCTGTGCTGCCATTCCCTCATAGTAGGATGGGCTAGGAGCTGCCTTTCTATTGCGACGTTGTTCGACATGCTCTTTGAACAGTCCCAGCAGAGTGAGCACGTAGTTGCCCTGGTGGGCATTAAGGACGAATCTTTCGAATTCATCTGCAACCGGCATTTTTGCTATGATTTCAAAAAGGTAGATACTTTGTGAATCTTCACAACCACTGATGGGGCGCCAGTTTTCAGTCTCAGAAAAATTGGCCAATACTTCTGCTACATAGTCAGCAACTGCCGGATCGCTGATCCCTGCCTCAATGAATTCGTGCCGAACATGCAGGTAGAAGAAGAGCCGTTGAGAGATATGAGTGGGCTGAATGCTGTCAGCGAGCGTGGAACGCAGTTCTTCTTGATCGAGGATCAAGTCTCGTGTGGCTTCATCGAGCAGTAACTTCTCAATCGCTAGCTGACTGGATTGGCTGCCATCAGACAATGTGGTCAGAATGAAATCAATGTCCTGTTGCGTGAACTGAATTCTACAATTGGCTCTGATAATTTTCATAATGCCCTTCTAATCAGTAGGTTAAAGCTCGTTCATCATTGGCACTATGGCAAGTCGAATGAACCTTTTTGCCTGTTGCTAGGTTGGGGTTCATACCTCAGCATCAGCGGTGCCACCTTAATAAAGCTTCATGGATGGAACACGCGATAGGGGTTTCATGGGAAACGGTGTTTCGGGTAGCAGATAACTCGTTTGGCTTCCTTGACTTAGGTTTAGGTTTTGAGCTATCGAACGTGCTTTCCATTCGCTAATGATGTCTACAACGGAAAAACCGCAGAAGAAGAGCAAACGTAAATGTGCGTATTGTGGAGGTCGCCTTCACAGACGTGACAAGCGCTGTATCGACTGTGGGATGCCCGGCGCACTGATGATGGCCCGCTTGAAGTGGTCCTTTATTTTGGTGATCGGATTTGTTGTAAGCTGCGTGGGAATCTATCTTTTGATCGACTTCCTGCTTACTCGGACCGCTTAAATTGGAACTTCTTACTCGGCTCCGATGATGGAGTCATAACGCCAGACACCATCAATCTTGAGGAGTTTGTAGTGCACTAGTTTCTCGGGCACTCCCTCCTTGTTTGCTTTCACCCTTATTGAGAGGTGAGCTTCGTTTTTTGAAATGACCTTCTTCTCCTCGATCGAGAAACCATCGATGGCGACCATTGCCGAATTGGGGTAGGTGGTCTCAAGCTTCAATCGTTGGTTTGGCATGTTGAGATAGAGCATGTGGGCGTTGCTTGTCTCTGGCGTCATCCATAACGCCATTTCGTCGAAACTCATTTTGCCAGCGGTGGCAAAGTAACCCTGCATGGTGTCCTCCGGCGTAGCCATGGAATTGGTTGTGAAGTCGCTCTTTGCCACGAATGTAGAGGTGTCCGTAGTGGCAGGTGAATCAGGGGCAGCTGGGGAAGATTGGACAGTTACAGGAGCAGTCTCTACGACCAAAGGCTGAACGGTTTCCTTCTTATTGCGGGTGAAGAAGAAGCCCACCACCACGATTCCAATGACTACTGTGGCGCCAATGACGAAAGGGGAGGAGTTCTTGTTGTCTGTGCTCATGGTCTGATTGTCGAAACAAAGTGGCGTATCTCACTGGCCCTTACAATCAAAAGAAAACCCGGATCGCAAGAAGCAATCCGGGTCTGAAGGTCTCTGAATCGGCTCAGGCCGACCTGATTGGCTTACGCGTTGTAAGTAGAGCTGGAAACGTCTCCGCCGCGACCAGTCCAGTTGGTGTGGAAGAACTCACCACGTGGCTTGTCAACGCGCTCGTAGGTGTGAGCACCGAAGTAGTCACGCTGAGCTTGGAGCAGGTTTGCAGGAAGGGTCTCGGTGCGATACTGATCGAAGAATCCGAGTGCGGTTGAGAATGCCGGAACAGGGATGCCTTTCTTGGCGGCTGTTGCCACGACGTTTCTCCAACCGGTCTGACATTTGCGGATCTCTTTCTTGAAGAAAGGATCGAGGAGCAGGTTGTCGAGCTTGCGACGCTTGCTGTAGGCTTCCTTGATCTTTCCGAGGAAGACTGAACGGATGATACAACCACCGCGCCACATGAGTGCGATACCACCGTAGTTGAGCTTCCATCCGTATTCATCTGCTGCTGCCTTGAGGAGCATGTAGCCCTGGGCGTAGGAAACGATTTTGGAGGCGTAGAGAGCCTGCCTGATCTGTTCAATAAACTTCGCGCGATCCGTCTTGATGGTTGGCTTTGGTCCACGGAGCTTCTTGGAAGCAGCAACGCGCTCTTCCTTCATTGCAGATACGCAACGTGCGTAGACTGCCTCAGCGATGAGAGTGACGGGCTGACCGAGTTCAGCGGAAGAAATGGTTGTCCATTTGCCGGTACCCTTTTGTCCTGCGGTATCGAGAATTTTTTCAACGAGAGGTGATCCGTCTTCGTCCTTCTTGGCGAGGATGTCACGGGTGATCTCGATGAGGAATGAGTCGAGCTCACCTTCGTTCCACTCAGCGAACACTTCGTGCATTTCATCGGCGGTCATTCCAAGACCGTTCTTCATCAGGTTGTAGGCTTCGCAGATCAACTGCATGTCGCCGTACTCGATGCCATTGTGGACCATCTTGACGTAGTGGCCTGCACCGTCGTTGCCGACCCAGTCGCAGCATGGTTCGTCATCTTCAACCTTGGCAGAGATTGCCTGGAAGATGTCTTTGACGTGTGGCCATGCCTTCTCTGATCCGCCTGGCATGATGGAAGGACCGAAACGAGCACCTTCTTCACCACCGGAAACACCAGTGCCGATGAAGTGGATTCCTTTTTCAGCCAAGCTCTTGGTGCGGCGGTTGGAATCAGTGTAGAGGGAATTGCCACCATCAATGATGATGTCACCTTCCTCGAGGTAAGGAAGAACCTGATCGATGAAGTCATCAACTGGTTGTCCAGCCTTCACGAGCATCATGACACGGCGTGGGCGTTTTAGGTGGCTCACCATTTCCTCGATGGACTTTGCACCAATGATGTTGGTGCCTTTGGCTTCGTTCTCGAGGAAGCGGTCCACCTTTTCCAAGGTGCGGTTATAGGCGACTACGGTGAATCCATGGTCGTTCATGTTCAGAATCAAGTTCTGTCCCATGACGGCCAGGCCGATAAGAGCGATGTCTGCTGTAGGTTCCATTCAGTATTTCGTTTTCAATCGTTAGCGAAAAAAGAGCGCTGAAAATACTGAAACAGTCACTCGAAACCAGCGAAATCTTGTCAAAAAGTGCCCTTAATTGCGCATGGGAGATAAGCTTCGGCGCATGGATATAGGTATCAAAATGTTTGTCAGTTGACCCTTGATGCCCGCAGACTGGACTATGTTCTGCCAAACTGGAGGCCCGATTTTGAGGCTTCTTCTTTTTCTCCTCCATCTGATTCTTGGTCTCTATGTCACTCAAGGGGCTGCGTTTATGGTAAGTGAAGGGTGGAGTGAATTTGCGATAAGTAAGGATATCAATCTGATAGGTGATCGGTCTTTGGTTGCCAATGTTGAGGGAAGAACTGGCAAGGTGGGATCCTTGATCGTAACGGAGGGAAAGACTTCAAGAATGGAACGCCTGTTGATGCTCAGCATTGAGGGGCACGCGCTCTCAAGTAAATCGACAAGAGAGTTGCGGCAACGCTTGGTGGAGGTGACCAAAATATCCAATGAACGGATTCTGATCGCAGGATCTTTGTCGTCTCATTCAGTCCCGACGGTGCCTTGGTTGGGGAGCGCCGAAGATGAGCTGCTGGTGAAGGCTGTGTCAGATGCGGTAGTGGATGCCTCGATGAAGGCACTGCAGACAGTCCCGACTGCGGTATCTCTTCAGATTGAGACAGAGCATGAGCTATCTGTATTGAGGCAGAACCGTTGGCTTAGAGAAGACGGCAGAATCCAATGGGGACTTGATGCTCCCTCTGTTGTTCGGCCGACGGGATTGGTTGATGAAGAACTTCATTTTATTGGCTTTATCGAGCCTGAAAACACCATGAAAGCAGGCTTTTTTGTCGGAACCGGTCGATCTGGAATGATTGTAGAAGGAGATGCCTTCTGGTCTGCGTCGAAGAGGATGATGGACTTGCATGGTGGCGGTGTCCTACCGTTCCGTGGTGCAGGTGCAGATGTAAGGTTCAAGAACGGTGTCGACGGTGTGAATCGGATTGTAGCGGGGGCATTGCATGAATTGATTGAGGGTTCCGCGCCAGTTGAAGGGGAACGTATCAAGACGCTGAAGAGAAAATTCGAGTGGCAGGTTAGGACTTTCGAAGAATTCACGGAACGGGCTGGCGTAGAGATCTATTCTGATTTGATTGGTGATAAGCAGCGAGATGCCCTGATGGATTCCTTGGCGCAAGATCGAAAGACACTGGTTGGGCAGATGGGGAAGACGATGCATTCAGATCTTCAGGTGATTGCCATTGGCGAGTTGGCAATTGTTGCTTTGCCGTGTGACTTGTTTTCCAGCTTGGGAATGGAAATCAAGAATCGATCTCCCTATCGAAATACGATCGTAATCTGCGGAGCGAACGGTTGGATGGGAATCATACCTGACGAGTCAGCCTTTCACCTTGGCGGATTCGAGACATGGATGGGGGCGCATAGCTTTGCTGAGAGGGACACAGGAAAGGCGCTGGTGAATCAATCGATTGATATGCTGATTGAGCTGAGTAACAGCGATTGACTGGGAGGGAAGTTCTCATTCGAACCATGAATCGAATTCATGAGAAATACCTTATGCATTAACCGGCTAAATGAGCGGAAGGCCGAACTTGTGGAGAAAGTGATGTCCGAAAAGCGTTCCTATCGGCCTAAGGATAGACGCACATGGCTGCGAAATGTCTTTTGGTTCAACCGCTTGTCATTTGGGCCGGTTTCAGTTGTCATGCGCGGACACCTCGATTGCCTTTATGCAGACACTATTGATTGCCTTGTTGGCAGGTGCGGGATTTCTCGTTGCCTATCACACCTACGGTCGCTGGCTTGGTGGAAAGATCTTCAGACTTTCCGCAAAAGCAGTATGTCCTTCTGAGCGGCTTAAAGATGGCGTGGACTATGTGCCAACGTCCAAGGGAGTGGTCTTTGGTCATCATTTTACTTCTATTGCGGGAACTGGACCGATTGTCGGGCCAGCTATTGCGATCATGTGGGGGTGGGTGCCCGCGCTGCTCTGGGTGGTATTGGGGAGTATTTTCATTGGTGCCGTGCATGATTTCGGTTCATTGGTCGTGAGTATGCGAAACAGTGGGCAGACGGTGGGTGATATCGCTGGAAGGGTTATGAATCGGCGTGTGCGATTGTTGTTTCTCTTCATCCTGTTCATGGCTCTGACAATTGTATTGGCGATCTTCGGGTTGGTTATTGCCGCAGTGTTCAAGCAATACCCCGCAGCTATCTTTCCATGTTTGATTCAAATTCCGATAGCCGTGGCCATTGGTATGATGCTTCACAAGAAGGGAGCAAACCTGTTGGTCCCTTCAATCATTGCCTTGGGGGTGATGTATCTGACGGTGATCTTTGGGGATGTAGGTTTTCTCGGGGCTATGAATGCAGCCATGGCTGGGTGGCCGATCATTGTATGGGTATTGATTCTGTTGACCTATTCGTATGTGGCCTCAGTTCTTCCTGTCTGGCTCCTGCTTCAGCCGCGTGACTACATCAACTCGTTACAGCTCATTTCTGCTCTGGGTTTGATTGTTCTAGGGCTTTTTGCCGCAGCATTCATGGGTGGCGCTCCAATGGTTGAGGGGGGAGAACGACCAGAACTGACGATGGTGGCACCTGCGTTTGAGTTCAGTCCAGAAGGTGCTCCATTCATCTTTCCGTTTCTTTTCATCACCATCGCGTGTGGTGCATGTAGTGGTTTTCATTGTCTCGTGAGCAGTGGAACATCCAGTAAACAGATCAAATCAGAAGAGGATGCCAGGTTCATTGGTTATGGCAGTATGCTTACCGAGGGTTTTCTTGCGACATTGGTCATTCTGGCTTGCGCCGCTGGACTCGGCCTTGGAACAGAGGTTGGTGGAAAGCTGCTTTCAGGCGTGGGAGCATGGGAAGCTCGTTATTCGTCTTGGGGAGCAGCTGGATCACTTGGTGCAAAAGTGGGTGCTTTTGTTGATGGGGCGGCAAATTTTTTGATGGCAATGGGAATCAGTAAGGGGATCTCATTGGCGTTGATGGGCGTGTTGGTGGCATCTTTTGCAGGAACCACCTTGGACACTGCCTGCCGTCTCCAAAGATACGTTGTTCAGGAGCTGGCCAGGACTCTGGGAGAGTTTACTGGGGCAAAGGAGAAAGAAGGAAAGTCTGTGCACGCCTTTGCGTGGCTTGAGGATAAACACGTAGCCACGATCTTTGCTGTTCTGTTGGCAACGGTGGTGGCTGTAGCCAAGGCGCCTGGTCAGGAGAGCTGGAGTTTTATATCTGCAGGGAAAGGCGGTTTGATCCTATGGCCTCTCTTTGGCGCAACCAATCAGCTGTTGGCTGGTTTGGCTTTGATGGTGATTTCCTTCTACCTTTGGCGTCGCAGCAAGCCGGTCTGGTTTGTTGTACTTCCAATGATCTTTATGCTGATCATGCCCATGTATGCGATGTATCTTCAGGTCTTTCGGGGGACAGGCGGAGGGGAAAGCTGGATAGAGAAGGGTAATTGGTTGGTGGTTTCCATCGGATTGGCAACGATTGCCTTGGAGATCTGGATGATCGTTGAGGCTTTCCTTATGTGGCCAAAAGTGAAAGGTGCTTTGGAACCTGGCGCGGATAAGCTGGAAAAAGCACGCGGAGTTGATGCTCCTGCGTGTTAAACACTCGAAAAGAAAACTGATGCGAATAGGACTCTTTGGTGGTTCATTTGATCCGGTCCATTCCGGACATCTTCTTGTGGCTCAGGCCGCGTGTGAACAGCTGCACCTTGATCGCTTCTTCTTTATTCCTGCCGCACAGTCCCCATTTAAGGATCAGAACTCTCAAGCCTCATGTGACGACCGCCTCAGACTCCTGAGGCTTGCCTTGGCTGGTAATCCGAATTGGGAATTGGATCTCCAGGAAATAGAGCGAGGAGGTGTCTCCTATACGATTGATACGGTTAGAAACATCCAGTCGCGTTTTCCTGATGCGCAATTGTTCTTTCTGATTGGTGCAGATCATGTGGATCAATTGACTGCTTGGAAGGATTCTAAGGAACTGGCTGAAATGGCCGAATTTCTAATTCTGGGAAGGCCCGGAAATGATGACCTTGGTCTTCCAGAGCCGTTTAAAGGGAAGGTGTTGAAGGGCGTGCCTTTTGGAGTGTCGTCAACGATGATTCGGGAGCGAGTAAGGCTTGAGAAAAGCATTCGGCACCTCGTCCCAGATACGGTTGCTGAGGCAATTCAAAACAATCGCCTTTATCTCTGAGCCGGTTTGGGCCTTACTTCCGCCGATGGATATTAGGGAACTGGCATTGAAGTGCGCCGCTCTGGCTGATGACAAAAAGGGCGAGAACATACGTATTCTCGACATGCGTGATGTATCAGGCATCACGGATTATTTTGTGATGGTGTCTGGAAACAGCGATCCGCATGTCCGCGCTGTGGCAGGGGAGATTGAACGAGGGCTCAGAGAAGAAGCTGATTCAAAGCCGCATCAGGTGGAGAAGGCCTCACACTCCTGGATCGTTTTGGATTACTTCAACATTATCGTGCATGTCATGCGTGAAGATGTGCGTGAGCGCTTCGATCTGGAAGGTCTCTGGGGCGACGCCAAGCGTGTAGAGTTTGAGCCAGCGCCCAACCCTGCAGCATCGAAATAAATTATTGGAAGGCTTCACACTCCCGCGTGAAGCAAATAGAAGGTCTCCACCTCTGCTCCCTGACTGTAGCTTTTCCTAGTCTCCGGGCTGATCTGCCGGATCCTGAGTGTTGGCTTCGGCAGCTTTGAGTTCATCATACTCGTGGTGGGCTTCAACCATGAGTTCCACTATATCCAGAAACTCGTCGAGACCTGTTGATGGCACAATGATGGTATCGCGGCGACCTCCGACATCTTCTGTGATTCGCAGGAATCTGCCTCGAGCATTCTCTTTGAGAGCCAATACGAAGCTCTTGCGCTCGATTTGAACCTTTTCAAGGCGAATGGTTTCCTCGGTAGAGGCTTTCTTGTTTTGTTTCGGCCTCGGATCCCGCTTGTTTCCGTAATTGTTGTTATCTTGGAATCTGAGATTCGAAGGATGGTCGTTAGACAGCATTTAGTTCTCCCGTTTTTTGATTTCCCTGTTGGAAATTGAACAGGTTTTTCTTGTAAAGAAGACTTTTGTCAACTTCTAAATCGGGACGAGGTAAACCGCGGTTGGGCAGGCGGTTGGATGATTCGCCAAGAGTAAAAGCCTACGCCGGCGATCAGTAGAAGGGTGGTGGCCTGAGTAACTCCGAAAAGAATTTGATAAGAACGGTGTGCTTCCTGTCGCTCTTCAAGAGTACGTGACTTGCTGGTCCTCACCGCATGTTCTTCCGTCATGTTGGGTTGGAGGACCATCCAGCCGAGCAAACAGAGCGCCAGAGTGGCAACCAAGACATAGAGATTGGGCTTGTTGACGGGTTTTCCTGTATACAGCCATTCCACACCAAGTTGGAATACAGCGATAAGGGAACAGGCCAGGGTGACCGTAAAGAAGCGCTCCATCACGATAAGACCAGCGAGTTGCGCATGGCCTCCGCTACCCAAGAGGCTGAGCATGATTTCTGAGTCAAACGCGGGCCAGACCACAAGGGTGAAGAAGACCACAGAGCCCAACCAGACGGCGGCATTCAATGCACCTACAAGTCTCAGGAACGTGATCACTGCGCTTGACGCTAGGTAAATCCCTCTGGTGGAACAAGCTCGGATTGGCTTGGAGGGAGGCTTCTTCTAGCCGTTTAAACTCAAAGAAAGAGTTTCAAAATGACTACCGGCGCTTTGATGAAAGGCCCTCGCCGTTGGCCAGTTTCTCGAGATTCTTGTAGGTCTTCTCAACAAGATCCAATGTCTTTGAGTCCATTTCCACGTCTCCGATGCTGCGGAGAAGGCTCATCCGCTCTTGGATTAATGTCTTATCTTTTGGCGTGGGATTTCTTCCAAAGTCGGAAAGTCCGCCGCCATCCAAGCTGGAGATTGCGTAATAGCGATTGCGTGCGTCGTCCTTTTCCTGACTGGAGACGAGATCTTTGAAAAACTGATTGGCCTGAGGATGGCTTCCGAAATGTGCCTGGCTGATCCCTACCAATCGACTCCGTTCACGGGAACTCTTCAGGCGTGGATCGTTGTAGGCGCTGATTGCAAGAGGCACGACGTTCTCTTGGAGTGTCTCTTTAAGGTATGCGAGAGAGGAATGATCAAGTCTACCGTCTTCATCGATTATATTCTGCTGTGCCTGGGCTGCGTAGGAGGGATCTTTGAAATGATGAAGTACGCTGAAAAGGTGTTCGCGGGAAAGCCGGTCTTCTCTCCATCCACCGTCTAGCGCCACCGGGGCACTCAACAGCTCTCTGGCAGCGCTCAAGGCGAGTTCCTTGTATTCGCCGGGAGCCATCCGTTCCAGCCATACTGTAAGCCAGGCGACCTCTATTCCGCGTGCAGTCACTCCTAGTGCACTTGCCAAAATACCAGCCGCATTCTCTCCACCTATTCTGTAGGCCGCTTCCATTAATCCGAGTCTGAGGGTTGGAGGGTTTTGGAAACTTCCATCAGGCATGGTTGGCCGGAGACTTCTCCTCATTGCCTGATAGCGGTCGCTGGATTCCCGACGTTCCAATTGCTTCTGTTCTTCTTCGGTATCGCCGGTGATAGCCTTATCAACCCGGGCATAGATGACATCCTGATTGGCGGCCACGAATTGGCCGATTGCAGGAAGGGAATTGTGGCCTTGAGCAATGAGTGCTTCAAAACGGTGAATGATCTGCCGCTCCCAAGTTTCTTCAGGGAGCTTTCCTCGAGAGCCCATTTGCATGAGTTCCTCAATCAATTGTTGAGGGGGCGTTTGCGCTACATCCACCACTGGGACTTCGACGGTCTCGGTCACGATGGTGGTCTGTGCGTTCAGCTCTTTTGCCTTCTTGAGCTTCTTTTCCCAATCCGCACGTTCGGCCTCCATTTGGGCCTGCATCTTTGAAGTGATTGATTCGGCCTTTGCCGCCTCCTTTCTGAGTAGACTGACACCGGTCAGTCCGAAAATGACGGAGGTAACAAGGGCACTTAGGACAATCTGTTTCATGGGTTGAGTAGGTTCTAACAGTCGCAGTAGGTAGTTGGGTTACATGAAAAACGCAAGTTTTCGAGTCAGGATGGCCGGTTTCTTGGTCCGTTGAGCAATCTCCCGATCCATGAGTATCGGATCAGATAATGATATGAAAGCAGGAGTATTGCTGTCGTGACGCCACAAATGAGTAAGAACTTCAAATAAGAAGGTAGGGGCCAATCCTTTGCCAAGCCCTGTAAAGCAATCACCAGTGGCATGTGGGCGATATAGAGCCAATAGGAAGAGTCTGAGAGGTATCGGATTCTGCTGTTTTCCCGGTGGAACAACTCCCTGAACATTCCAATGGACGCGAAGGACATGCCCCAAGCGAACATGACTTGGATGGCGACTGCCAAGGTGCGTTGCCATTCCTGCGGGATGAGGCGGTCGCCGAAGCCGAAAGTCCCTTTGGTCAGCTCCAAGCCGATTGGGAAAAGAATCAGGAGCAGTGCTGGCAGAGTCATTCTCCAAGCTCTTCCAAGTCTTGCATCTTCGCGAGGGGACAGAAAGTAAAGTGCTCCGAATCCAAAGAAGATGGAGTAGTAGAACAGGATATGTGGAAATGGAAGCAGGCCGATAGACGTATCAGGTCCGAATGTTGCGATCGCTTTGCCCATCATCGATTGGGGGATGAGTGTAAGCGGTATGATCCAGAGCCAACAAAAGGGATTACTCGTCAGTCGAGCGAACCAACTCTTCTTCGATATGCTGCGTAGAAAAGGTGATGAAATTACGAATCCAATTACCAGCCAAAGAAGAAACCACAGGAACCATAAGTGATGGAAGATAGGGAGCATGAACAGAAGAAGAAAAAGTCCATTGTTCTTAGTGGATTCAGGTGGTGCTGGTGAATCAGTGTCGACATCAAGCAATGAGCGAATGGCGGCGCGTCCTTGTTCCCATTCCTCTTTTTTAACGGAAATTTTGGCAATGCCTGCGATAAATTGAGTCGTGCCCCAATCGTGCTCAATGACGTTGTACACGTTCTCGCCATTGTGGTTTCTTTTGTTGGGATCTGCGTCGTGCCTGAGGAGTAGTTCTACTACTTCCTCTCTCCCGAAAAAGGCTGAAACATGTAGAGCGGTATTTCCTTCATTGTTTGCAATGTGAGGAGATGCTCCCTCTTTCAGCAACCAATCCACAGTCTCAGTTTGACCATTCATGGCTGCAAGATGCAGCAGGGTCACATTCCATTCGTTGTGTTTTGCATCCAGTTCACCTCCTGATTCGTGAAAATTTTTGAGTAACGAGAGGTTCCCCGATGAAGCCGCGTTCCAACGATCGGAGGCGCTTTCTTGAGAAGCTTGAGTTCTATTTGGCTTGAGTGCTTTGTAGGTCACCCAGTTGGTCAAAGGAATGATGGTCACCATCCCAAGCAGCAAGGGTAAGAAAATCCGTTTGAAGCGATGCTTGATAAGAGCCTTGAGACCACGGCTCTGCCAGAGCATGGCGGTGAAGTAGCCGCTGATCAGGAAGAACAATGGCATTCTAAATCCATGAATGGCCGCGAACAGTAGGGAAAAAGCGCTGTGTTGTTGGGAATCTTTTACGATCCAAGTATCCGGCGCAAAAGAGAGCGCCACGTGCAGAATGATTCCCAATAGCATTGCTACCGCCCTCAGCGCATCGAGATCATGACGCCGGTCAGATGAGGGTAGAGGAGGAGGCATTGTGTCTGGCATGGCGGAGATCCGTGACATGATTGATCGAGGCGATCTTGAATATGAACGATTTTGACATGGAATTCAGATCTGAACATTCACTCATTTTTCATATCCTTCTGAATTGACCCGGTATTGGCTTCGTATAATTCTCCCCACTTGCACCCGAACTGAAATCATAGATCAATTTATGGCTAATCAACCCTCTTCTTCCAATTTGTCTGGCGATTCACGCCGCAAGTTCATCCAAAAGGGCGCTGCAGCAACAGCAGTCGCCGCAGTGGTGAATCCTTTCAAATCACCTGTCTACGGACAGAACAAGGCTCCCTCAGCCAATGTCAAAGGCGCAAATGACCGTTTGATCATTGGTCACGTCGGTGTTGGTGGACAGGGAATGCGTCACGTGCGTGACGTTAAAAAATTCTCAGGTGACAACAAGACCACTCAGGTGGCCGTATGTGATGTCTGGGAAAAACGCAAAGACCTCGCCAAAGCTTACATCGAAAAAGACACCGACTGGAAGGTTGATGCCTATGCTGATCACAGAAAGCTCGTTGAGCGCAAAGACATCGACGCTGTGTTCATCGCTACAGTCGATCACTGGCACGCGCAGGTTGCCATTGATGCACTTGAGAACGGCAAGGATGTTTACGTCGAGAAACCATTCACTCGTTACCTCGATGAGGCTTTCCGCGTTCATGACGTCGCAAAGAAGGTTGGCAAGAAGGTACAGGTAGGTTCACAAGGTTGTGCCGATGCCAAGTGGAGCAAGGCAGCTGAGCTGATCAAGGCCGGCGACATTGGACCTCTGGTTCTTGGACAAGGTTCATACATGCGTAATGCAGCTGCCAAGGGCGGAGAGTGGAACTACAAGATTGATCCTGATGCACGTCCAGACAATCTGGATTGGAATCGTTGGATGGGAGCTGTTGATAAGAAGGTCCCTTTCAATGCTGATCATTTCTTCCGCTGGCGTAAGTATTTTCCATACTGCGCAGGTCTTCTTGGTGATTTGATTCCTCATCGCCTCCATCCGCTGATGCTTGCAACTGGTAACCCTGAGTTCCCAAGCCGCGTTGTCAGCACTGGAACACGTAAGATCTCCACCGATCGTGACGTGACGGACAACACACAGTTACTGGCTGAATTCCCAAGCGGCTTGACACTGATAGTGACCAGTTCATCTGTCAGTGAGTATGGGCTTCCTGATGTGATCCGCGGTCATCACGCTCGTCTCGAGTTTGGTGGTAACCGTGTGAACTTGGTTCCTGAGCGTCCGTTTGCCGATGAGCTTGATCCGGAAGAATTCACCAACCTCCAGCCGGGTGAGAGTGTGCCTGAGCATGAGAAGGACTTTTTCAATTCGATCCGTGAGAACCGTCAGCCAAACGCCGGTATTGATCTCGCAGTTCGTGTGCAGGCTGTCATCTCTATGGCTGAGATGTCTGAGCGCTTGAATGTAGCATGCCTCTTCGATGAAAAGACACGCAAGATCACCACAGGCGAAGGTACTGTGATCGATCCTATCAGCTACGGTTCATTGCCATTGTCCTAATCAGGATCGATTGAGCTTACCAAGCCCTGCCGACCTCGCGTCGGTGGGGCTTTTTTGTGACTCTACACTTGCTATGGTGAGTCATTGGGGCACTGTTTTTCCCGTCGGTTTGATTGGTTTTTAATAGAGACGATTTGGCGCGAATGGCAGCAAAGAAAAAATCGAGTTTTTTGGACAAGGTTCTTGGCCGCATAGGTCAATTGGACCCTGAAGGACTGCAGACCGTTGTTCAGCGATTGGCTAGAGAGCGGTCGTTCTTGGAAACGCTTTTCAATTCGATTGAGGACGGTGTGATCGTGGTAGATGAGAAGGGTCGCATTCTCTATTTCAACCGTTCGATACCATTGCTTCTTGGTCTGCCTGAAGAGGCTGAAGGTGAGAAGATTTCACGCTACCTCCCAGATGTGGATTGGAAGCGCCTTTTGGAAATGGATCAAGAGGGGGGAGAGCAGATGGTTCGGCACGAGTTTGAGGTGTCTTATCCGAAGCAGCGATTCCTCAGAATGTATGTGGCTCCCCTTGATGGTGATGAAGCAGGCGCCTCAGGAATGGCTCTGATTTTTCATGACGCAACTGAAGCTCGGAAACAGACATTTGAGGCGATCGAAAGCGAAAAGATTCAAGCCCTGACTTTATTGGCAGCGAGCGTCGCTCACGAAATTGGAAACCCTTTGAACGCCCTTCATATTCATCTTCAGTTGATGGAGCGCGAGATCCGGAAACTTAAACGCGTCATGCAGGCGGAGGATTTCGATCAAGGAATGGCAGCGGAAGCGACTGATATGGATGTCGTGAAACGTCTCGAAAAGTATCTTGGGGTATCCAAGGGAGAGATCTCACGATTGGATTATATCGTGACACAGTTCCTGCAAGCCATTCGTCCGACGGAGCCTCAGATGAAACAAGGTTCGCTTAACAGTGTGGTGAAAGAGACGTTGGAGTTACTGATTCCTGAGATCGATAATCGTGGAGTGATATTGGAAGACCGACTCAGTAAACGCATGCCCAAGACGGAGTTTGATTCCGGGCAGATCAAGCAGGTGCTTGTGAATCTCTTGAAGAATGCGATTCAGGCCATGACCAAGGGCGGAACACTTACGCTTGAGTCAGGAGGGAATCGTGACGGTGTCTGGGTGACGATCAAGGACACTGGTGGAGGAATTCCTCAGGAGAAATTGAACCGGATTTTTGATCCCTATTTCACGACCAAAAAGACGGGCTCAGGTCTCGGGTTGATGATTGTTCAACGAATCATTCGTGAACATGGCGGACGTATCGAGGTCGAGAGCGAAGCGGGGAGGGGGACAAGGTTTCGTGTGTGGATCCCTGCGGCATCGAGGCAGGCAAGATTGATTACTGTGGGTGGTGAGTAGAAAGAGCTTTAAATGACAACACAGACAATACTGATTGTAGATGATGAGAAACCGACCCGCGAAGGTCTGCGGTCGGCCCTTGAGGATAAGTATGATGTCTACATTGCCGAAGACGCCGAGGCAGCGTTTTCTCTCTTGGAGCAGGAGCGGTTTGATGTGTTGCTGACGGATCTTCGCCTGCCTAATGATGATGGACTGAAGCTGATCGCGAGGGCGAAGTCATTGAGCCATCCTCCTATCTGCATTCTCATGACCGCATATGGTTCTGAAGAGGTGGCGGTCGAAGCCATGCGACGGGGCGCAGATGACTATATTGCCAAGGGACGGATGCAGATCGATGAGTTGGAAATGCGTATTGCGAAGGCACTTCGGTCCAATACATTGGAAGAAGAGAACAAGTCACTGAAGCAACAGCTCTCAACTCGACATGGAGTAGAGAATATTATTGGTCAATCAGGCCCGATAGTTGAAGTGCTTGATGTGGTGAAGCAGGTGGCTCCGACCAGGGCTTCTGTTTTGGTTCTGGGTGAGAATGGAACTGGTAAGGAGATGGTTGCCAAGGCAATTCATCAGCTGAGCCCCAGAGCACAAGCCCCGTTGATTACGGTCCATTGTGCTGCGTTGTCTCCCATGCTTTTGGAGAGTGAACTATTTGGTCATGAGAAAGGATCTTTCACCGGAGCACATGAGCGAAGGATAGGTCGCTTCGAGCAGGCCAATGGAGGAACGCTTTTTCTCGATGAGATAGGAGAAATCGATGCCACCACTCAGGTGAAACTTCTCCGGTTTCTTGGAGAGCGCACCTTCGAACGCGTTGGCTCAAGCAAAACGCAGACGGCGGACGTGAGGATTATTGCGGCGACCAACAAAGACCTGGCCAAGATGGTCAAAGAGGAGACGTTTAGAGAGGATCTCTATTTCCGTCTGAAGGTGATCGTTGTGAATATGCCTCCGTTGAGGGATCGCTCTGAAGACATTCCGTTGCTTGCCAGTGCATTCCTTAAGGAATATTCGAAGGAGAATGGAAAGAAGGTCACTGAGTTTCGCCCTGAAGCCTTGGAAGCCATGATCAAGTATGAGTGGCCTGGGAATGTCCGAGAATTGCGCTCAGCCATTGAACGAGCTGTCATATTCGCCACGCCGCCAGCAATATCATTGAGGGATCTGCCCAAGGAAATTTCAGGCGGAAGTTCCGAGATTGCCAAGGTGGCTGCCAACAATGTGATGCCCACGGCAGGACTGACAGTAAAAGACGCTGAACGGGAATTGATTGTGCAGGCGTTGCAGGACTGTAACGGAAATCGGACGAAGGCGGCGCAGAAGATTGGAATGAGTCGTCGCACACTTCATCGTAAGCTTCATGAGTATCATCTTGAGGATCTCTAATTCAGATGTGCGTCCTTTGAAGATTGTTGGTTTTAAAGAGTCATGAGCGTTGTTTTACAGAAATGGATTCACCAGATGGAAGAGGGCGCCGGTGCGTCGATCATCCGTGTGATGACCGCGACCTTGGTCTTCTTTGCTTTGGCCATGGTTCATCAACTTCGCGAGTCCAGATCTCTTGGCGCTCCTGAAGTCATGGACCAGGCACAGATTGCTCGAAGTCTGGCATCGGGAGATGGTTTTCAAACGCAATTCATTCGCCCTCAGGCTATCCAGCTGATGGAGAAGAAGCAGGGGACTGAAGTGGATCTAACCCAATCGTTTCCTGATGTATCGAATGCCCCTGGTTGGCCGTGGCTCATGGGGAAGATGTTTTCAGTGAGTAGTGGACCAGAGTTATTGGACGCTACAGGGGCAGAGGCTGGACTATCGCTAGAAAAGCGTATCAGGTGGGGAAGCCAATTGCTGTATTACATGATTCTGGTGTCGTTGTTTCGACTTGGAATCAAGCTCTTTGATGGGCGGGTTGCTTGGCTTTCTGTCATTCTGATGGGCGGAGCAGATGTCTTTTGGAAAGTCTCATTGGCCGGTGTATCGATCCTCTTATCGACGTGGCTGTTGTTGATGGCGGTTCTGTTGATTGTGAGTCTGATTTCAGGGATTGGAGAAAAGGAATGGAGCGGAGGGAAGGCGATTGTGTTTGCTGTCTTGGGCGGTGTGTTTTTTGCAGGGGCAGCACTTACAAGCTATGGGCTTTTGTGGTTGTTGATTCCTTTCCTTCTTGTGATTCCTGTTTCGATCGAACGCTTACGGGTGCCGGTTTCAGTGGCGTTTCTCTTGACGGTTATTGTTTGTATTGCCCCATGGTGCTCGCGAAATCTGGAACTGACGGGACAGATGTTTGGCACGGCTGGAAGTGCGGTCTATGAGGATTCCTATAGGTTTCCTGAGGATCGACTTGGTCGGCTTCTGATACCTGACGAAACGTCAGCTGAAGACACTGGTGATTATTCGGTTGAGGAGCACTGGATGAAGTTTCGTGGGAACATTGGTGCGATATTGAATCAGTCACTTCCGGGAATGGGAGGAGGATGGATCTTTGGTTTTTTTGTAGCCGGACTATTGATTCCGTTCAGTCGGCCGGTTTTGACGCGCCTTCGCTGGTGGCTTGTTGGGAGTATGGCTGTGTTGACCTTGGTTCAAGCCTTGGGGCAATCGCGAATGACGGATCTCACAGGAGGAATTACCGCTGAATATTACCTGCTCAATCTGGGCCCCTTGGTTGTTCTGTTTGGGGTGGCAATGTTCTCAACCCTTTTGGATCAATTTTCGAAGGGTGACCTGAAACTGGAAAGGTTGGCGATGGGTGGAATGTGTATTTTGCTCTGCCTGCCGTTGGTGATTCGTCTGTTGGAGCCGAAGAAATCGATTGAGTTCAATCCACCCTATTTCCCAATGACGATCGCTGAAGGTGCTTCGTGGCTCTCGGAAGATGAATGGATGATGAGTGATATGCCTTGGGCAGTGGCATGGTACGGGCGCAGAGACTGCGTTTTTTACACATGGGATGTGGATACTGAGTTTGCTGCGCTGCATCAGCGCCGCCCGATTGCCTCTCTCTATCTGACGTCAGTCACCCTTGATCGGAAACTGGTTTCAGAACTCGATCGGGGCGAGAATAAGCTGTGGGGCATGTTGGCTACGGAAGCCGTGGTGAATGGCGAAGTGCCTGATGCATTCCCTTTGGGTGAAGGATTTGCAGAATGGTTTCCCTATCAGCTGTATCTCTCAGATAGGCCCCGTTGGGCAGATGAGTAATCAACGGCCTTCTTGATCCCACTTTTTGTAGAGCTCGGCGTTGCCCTTAAAGTTCTTGTAGCGGGCTGAAGAAGGCTTCATTCCGTCGAGTTCATCCTGAACCTCCAGTGCGTATACTTCAGGGGATTCTCTCCCGTGATCACCAGTTTCGGTGATCCATTGTTCCAGCTGGTTCCTGTGATTTATTAAGGCCTTCAGGTGCTTGGGATTAGATGCAAGATTGGTAACTTGCCAACGGTCTTTCTTGTAGAGATAGAGTTCTTCCGGTGAGCGTGTCGGAGAAAACAAAAGCTTTTCAGCCAGTTTCGGAAGTTTCTTTTCTGCGTGAAGCTTGCGGAGTCGCTGAACGATCAACTTGCTGTCCTTGTAGTCACTTGGCGCAAGGTGAGGACGTTCAGGTAGGAAGTTGCGGATATAGAGATACGAATCGGATCGAACTGAACGGATATGGTCTACAGCCTCACCACAACGATCTCTTGCTCCGTAAACTGTCGGCTTATGTGTGTAGGTTGGGGAAAGAATGTCATTACCTTCCATGATTGCAGGAATAGGAATTCCGGCTGCGGCAAGTGATAGTGCAGCGACGTCGATGTGGGTCACCAGGTCAGTGCGTGTAGCTGCTCTCTGAACTCCTGGCCCGCGCACGATCAAAGGAATGTGTGTTCCTTCGTCATAGAGAAACTGTTTTCCTCGAGCGTGGCTGATTCCGTGATCGGTAAAGAAGGCGATCAGAGTATTTTTAAGGAGTCCTTCCTTCTTCAGTCGTTCAATGACCTTGCCAACGTGTAGGTCTGTGATTCGGACGGTGTCGAGATAGGTGGACCAGTCCTTCTGCATGATCTCTTCTTTTGGATAGTATGGAGGGAGTGAGACCTTGCTTGGCGGTGTGATTTTTCCCATTTCCTTTTGGACGACTTTGTCAAAACGATCGTAATGCGCCTGCGATGCGCCCCGAAGTTTGCCTCCATTGAGCTGCACCTGCATGAAGAATGGCTGATCCCCCTTTCGTCCTTCCCAGTCGTGACTGTTGTACATCGATTGGTTCCATTCAAAGTTGTAGTCAGTTTTGCCAAGCCGCTGTTTGCTGACCTTGTTGTATTTGAAATCGCGATCCTTGAGGCCACTTCCATTGCAGGTCCAGTAGCCGGCTTCTTGCAGAATCTCAGGAATAGGGCGGACCTCTTCTGGTAGTTCAATCTGTGAATTGCGACGTCCGCTCCTGTGGTTGTGCACGCCGATCGAGGTCTGGTACATGCCTGTGATGAGCGAAGAACGGAACGTAGAACAGACAGGGGAGGTCGCGTAGGCTCTGGTGAAGCGTGTGCCTTCCTTCGCCAATTGATCCACGGCAGGTGTCTTGATGAGCGTCTCACCGTAACAGGAGAAGTCGGCTGACATGTCATCGATCACGAACCAAAGGATGTTGGGCCGGTCAGCATGGAGCGCCAATGTAGAGAAGAGCAGGAAGATGGTGATGAGCGGTCGCATTGCTAGAGAAGACCTTGGAGGAGGGATTTTGGACATGGAATTTGTGAATTTTTCTCAGATCTTGATTGTCTTAGAGGAAATTCTTCAAGGCCGGATTACAACAGAAGCGATTTTGAAGAATCAGGTATTGTTGTTTCGTCCCTGAGAGAATTAGTCTGGCCACGTCCATTCCCTACATATCTATGTTACGCTACCTTCTTGCCCTTGTGTTGATACCGCTGGTTTGTTCAGCGGCTGGTCGTCCGAACATTGTCTTCTTCTTTGCTGACGACCAGACCTCCAGTTCCCTCGGCTGTTATGGTCACCCATTGGCAAAGACTCCCAATATCGACCAACTGGCGTCACAGGGCACCAAGTTTGAAAACGCGTTTGTCAGTCATCCAATCTGTTGGGTGAGTCGGACGACTATTCTCACGGGACTGAACGGTCGGAGCTATGGAACTCCAGATAGGCCTGACCAAGCCCGCGCCGATGCTGTCAAAGAACTCTATTCGGATATACTTCGGGAAGCAGGATACAGGACGGGATACTTTGGGAAGTGGCATGCGAAGATGCCAAAGGGGTATAAGCCACAGGATCATTTTGATGAGTTCGAAGCGATCGGAAGAAACCCATTTTACAAAAAACAGCCTGACGGTTCACTAAGACACGAGACGGATCTGATTGTGGACCGTGGCATCGAGTTCATTCGTCAGCAGAAAAAGGATCAACCATTTGCGTTGAATATGTGGTTCAACGCCTGCCACGCAGAAGACAGTGATCGGCGCCCTGGAATCGGTCATTTCCCTTGGCCTCAATCGGTGAACGGAATATATGACGACATGGAGATCTATCCGCCTCGATTGGATGATCCAGAGATCTTTGACAGTCAGCCTGAGTTTCTCAAAACATCGATTACTCGTGAGCGATTCTTCTGGAGGTGGAATACCGATGAGAAATACAGAACGAACATGCGGGCCTATCTATGTATGGTCAGTGGTATCGATCACGCAATTGGGCGATTCCTTCAAGAGCTGGAGAAGGCTGGGCTGGCGGAAAATACGATCATCGTTTACACCGCGGACAATGGTTACCACATGGGTAATCGTGGATTTGCAGGCAAGTGGTCTCACTACGAAGAGTCGCTTCGCGTTCCAATGATCATTCGTGATCCTCGAGTTTCCAAAAAGGAACAGGGCAAAGTCACTCAGGCCTCCGCCTTGAATCTGGATCTTCCAAGCACCTTCCTCGATTGGGCAGGGATCGATGTTCCTGAGCGCTATCAAGGACGTAGCCTCAAACCGATTGTTTCAGGTAAGCAGCCGAAGGACTGGCGCAAGGAGACGTTTCATGAGCATTTTGCTGTCAGGAACCGCATCCCGGCATTTGAGGGAGTGCGTAATGAGCGTTTCAAGTATGTGAGATATATTGATCATGAGAGGTACGAGTTCCTTCATGATCTAAAGAATGATCCTGATGAGCTGGAGAACCTTGCTGATAAGTCGGAATTCAAGAAGGTTTTGGTCGCGATGCGTAAGCGGACTGATAAACAGGTGTCCGAATTGGGAGGTGCCTTTCCTCCGCTCAAAGGGGGATTCCAGAAGTCAACAGATGCATATCCCGAAGCCTCTGCAGCCATCACTGTTAAGCCGGGCAAAGACGGGTGGGTGAATCTGTTTGATGGCAAGCGGCTTCGTGGTTGGGATGGAGATTCCAAGTATTGGTCCGTCAAAGATGGAGCGATCACTGGCGTGACCGATGGCTCATTGAAGATGAATCGCTTCCTGACCTGGAAGGGATCTACGATACGGAATTTTGAGATCAAGGTGAAGGTAAAGGTCAGTCCTGGTGGTAACAGTGGTATTCAGTACCGTGGAACGTCACGGCCTGACTTGGGGCTGGATGTGGTTACCGGCTACCAGTGCGATGTTGTGGCGAAGGTTCCGAAATACAACGGGATGCTTTACGAAGAAAAGGGGCGGAGAATCCTTTCTCACACAGGCGAGAAAGTAATCATCGATGAAAAGGGACAGCCGTGGTTGGTTGGTGAACTACCTTTTAAAGAGTTTGCCCCCGATGAATGGCATGAGTATCGCGTGTTGGTTCGCGGGAATCATCATCAGCACTGGATTGATGGACATCCCACCGCTGATCTGATTGATTTCGATAAAAAAGGAAGATCCTTGGAAGGAGTCTTGGCTGTGCAGGTTCACGTGGGACCTGCCATGAAGATTCAATACAAGGACTTCAAGATCAGACACCTGCCTGATGATATGCCTTTATTGAAGCCTGCTGAGCATCCGATTCCTTCGGATGCATATGGCGTGAGACCACAAGGGCGACTTCCGAAGGGATGGAAGCCGCCCATATATGGAGATCAATAGATCAGCAGAGATGGGTAATCGTGGACTGAAATTTTGCGTCGCCCACGCGAATCTTTGATTTCAGTTTCTTACCCTTCAGATTCTCAAACAACGGGGCCGAAGGTGTCATGACGCACACTTCGGTTTTACCGTCTTCAAGAATGACCTCCTCACCACCTCCCTTTGGAAGGATGATGTAGTAATCTGTGTATCCTCTCAGGCTGAGCCCTACCAAGGCGCCTTTTTGGACTGTGTCTTTCTCGGTAAAGGCAGGGAGTGGATAGGCTTCCAGCTCGGCGATGTCACTCAAGAGATTCTCGAAGTGCATCGCGTGGCCTCGGGCGAGATAGGATGACTCGGTGCTCCGGGTGTCATACTTGTTCTCAGCCTTTACCTCAGAATCCGTCGCCCCATCGCGAGCATCTCCAGCTGCGCGTGCGTGGGTTTCCAGCGCGGTCTTGAGCTTGGCTATGACTGCCTTGAGAACTTCTGGCTTATCAATCGTCATACCTTGTCATCAAGGGCAGGCGATGGCTTCTTGACGCTGCTCGCCGAGACCTTCCACGCCGAGCTCAATGATGTCGCCTGGCTTGATGTATACAGGCACAGGCTTCAGTCCGAGACCTACGCCAGGAGGAGTGCCCGTGCTGATGATGTCGCCAGGGAGCAGAGTCATGAACTGACTGATGTAGCTCACTAACTGAGGAACGTTGAACACCATTTGAGCGGTGGAGCTGTTCTGCAACTCCTTGCCGTTGAGCTTCAACCAAAGATTAAGATTGGAAGGATCAGGAATTTCATCCGTGGTGGCCATGAATGGGCCGACAGGGGCGAAGGTGTCGCAGCTCTTGCCTTTGACCCACTGACCGCCGCGTTCCAACTGCCATTCGCGCTCAGAGTAATCGTTATGAAGAGCGTAGCCCGCTATGTGATCGAAGGCGTCTTCTTCGGAAACGTAGGATGCTGTCTTGCCGATGATCACTGCCAGCTCGACTTCCCAATCTGTCTTGTTTGATTTCTTGGGAATGACAAGCTGATCGTTTGGACCAACAAAGGCACTGGTGGCTTTGAAGAAAAGGATCGGTTCCTTGGGCAGTTCCAATCCGGATTCTTTGGCGTGATCGGCGTAGTTGAGTCCGACACAGACAATCTTGCTGGGGCGAGTGATTGGCGTGCCGATACGGGCGTCTGCTGGAATCTCAGGTGCGGAGGCAGCGTTCTCTTCTGCCCATTTGGCCAAACGGGTTAGTCCATCTCCTCCGAGAAAGGCTTCGTTGTAGTCCTCTCCAAAACCACTGGCGTCGATGCGACGACCATCTTCTAGTTGGAGACCTGGCTTTTCTTGTCCGATATTTCCGAAACGAATTAACTTCATGATAAATTCAGGGCGCTGAATGCGGCCCTGAATGAAGCACGAAAGAAGTCGTTGGGACAATCAGATTGTTTGGACTTAGTGAAGCCGATGGGCGGCGAGTTCTTCGTAAATCTCTTCACATGAAGCCAAAACGGCTTGGAGATGAGTCGGAACTTCGTCGGGTTTGGGCTTGAAGGGTTGGAAACTCGTTGTCTTGTAGACTTGAGAATACCAATGCGGAGCCCAGATCCCGTCCGTAGCCCTTGGGCCAGGGGGCCATTCCAGCATGGAATCAAAGAAAGGAATATCTATCTTTTCGCAAAGCAGTTTCAGCACCTTGGCGGGCGCATCAAGTACGTCACGTGAATCAATAACAGGTGGCACTTCTCCAGTGGTTTCCTTGACCCTTCTGAAAATTTCGAGCTGCTGAGGAAGTCCCGTGTCCTCCAAGGATGCTTCTGGATACACCTTGATCAAAGAGGTGATCATTTCTTTGGGCTCACGAATGAGGAAGCAGTTGGTCAGGCTATCCAACCAATCACGTCCAATGTGAGGTAGGAGATGGTGAGCCATCTGCTTCTGGTAAAAGACGCAGTTGCTCTCGGGAATCTCACCAGTGAGCCATTCTACGACCTTCTCCCAATCATTCTCCTGATGCTGAATGACCTCATCGGCTGCAGGATGCTTCAGTCCTGTATGGGCAAGATAATGAGCGTAGAGAGGTTCATCACAGACGAAGGAGTCGGGCCTGTTTCCCCAAGAACGAAGCAGGGCGGTGGAGATGTTTCTGGGGCCACTCCACATGGCGATGTATCTGGGGCGGCGTGTCTCCATGAGAATCTATGCCTACTCTCCAGCTTCGGTTATCTCATCTTTCAGCTCACCGAAGTTGCCTTCTTCACAGCATTGTACAAAACCTTCTGTGACTGATTTCAGTCGTTCCCACGTCTTGCGAATCGTTGCTGCCTCATCTCCAGAAATGTGATTGTCGCTGGCTGCATTGGCAACGACGGAGAGGAGATCTGCAAATTCCTGCACCACCTTGTTGGTTGCGGGAATCAAATAGAAGGGATGTGGCCATTTAGATTCAGGGTTATCGATGTGAAATCCCCCAGCGCGCTCGGATACCCATTGGGCTACGCGGGCATCCTGGGTGCTCTGAATCAACTGTTCCATTCGGTCCAGAGGGTTGATGGTGCCACTTCCATTTTCCGCCTCCGGTGGTTGTGCCCACTTGTAGATCATGGAAAGAGAAAGATTCATATCATCAGCAACCTTCTTGGGGCTGGTGACTTTGAATACATCGCGAAGCAGCTCATAGGACTTCATGGCTGAGGATATAATCAAATGAAGCCCTCAAAGGGAAGCAAATGGGCAAAAGAAAAAGGCGCACCACCCGAATGAGTGATGCGCCTTTCGGTTATTGATGATTAATCAGTCCAAAGGAGTGATCGTCCATTGTCCTGATTGGCGATTTACGTGTGGGCTGCCTTCGTCAGGTCCACCAGGGAGATCACCTCCACCGAGGGTTCCTTCGCGCTTCAGGGTTTCAACATGGCCGTCGGTGTAGGCATAGTTGAACACACCACCCTGGAAGTTATTGAGGGCAATATAATCCCGGGCGTTTCGGTTGCGTTGGAGATGGTCATTGGCACGGTTGATTTCGTGATTATCGAGTGAGCCTTGCTTCATGTTTCTTCTAACCTTCTCGGTGAACGCAATTGTTCCGCTTTGATCCTGAACCATGCCGGAAACGACAGAGGCCTGATTTCTGGGAACAGCTGCGACTCTACGTTGATCTCTGGGGTCCCATCCATTGGCGTTGTTGTCAGCTCTCCAGCGTAAGCCTATCCCGCTGTTGTTACCTGGTCCCGGGGGCCAAGACGAAATAGACGCGTCAGCAACCCAGCCTGGACTTGTAGTCATTCTGTGGGTTGGCATGGCGTAGTGTAGAGCGGAACGTGGGTACCTAGCGTCGTTGACTTCGATGTTGGCAGAAATGGCTGAAGGGCATTTGAAGTTCTTGTTGCCATCAGAGCGGTCAGTGCCAGGGCCTCCTTGACCCAAGCGGGGCTGCCATTCGCGGAGTCGGCTATCTGGTTCAGTGCCGACCTCGAGATAGCTGTATAGCAGATCCGTGTAGCTGATCGCACGACCAGGAGTCCACCGAAGCATGACGTAAGGATAGGCCTCCTTGTTGTCAGACATGTACATGAACATTCCGTTTGCAAGCTGCTTCAAGTTGTTCTTACAGGCCGCTGTTTGTGCTTTGCTCTTTGCCTTGGCGAGGGCAGGAAGGAGCATGCCTGCAAGGATTGCAATAATGGCGATGACTACCAGAAGCTCGATCAGGGTGAACCCTGACAAGCCTGACCGGCATGAACGAGAGGGACGTAATTCGTTTTTCATACTGTTAGTTCTTGTTTGTTGAAATTTCTTCGAGTGTTATTTCAAGTGATTTACCATTAATTCTTAGTCTGAAGCCTTCTGGGACATAGGGGACTCCATAAAGGCAGTTGTGATCAACCATTTCTTGTAGGCTCGTGGGCAATCGTTGAAACTTGAACTGAAAACGTTCTACTGCAGCCTCTACATCGCCTATGAGAATTGCGTTTGTTTCTTGTTCTGCTTTGATCGCTTCTCTGGTAGCCAAAACATAGTCGAGGAATTCTTCACGGGCTCTTCCTTTGAGCCTCGCAAGTTCATCTTCCTCACTCTGCCTCAGCTGTTCCAGTAACTCTTCATACTCATTTTTAAGTTGTCTGGTTAATTCGGGATCCTGCTCAAAGTGTTCATCAGGATAATTCAGTCTGAAAGCGTGAGGATCGGTAATTTCTTCAGTGCAGGCTGCCAAGCAGAGTGTCAAGATTACTAGCAACGCACTCTGGATGCTTTGCATTATTCGACTTTCACTTCGAGTGTTTTTCCATCAATTCTGAGAGATTTGCCGGCAGGAAGCCTCGGAATACTAGACAGATATTCACCTTTCACCAAGTCGGCGAGATTGGCAGGAAGTTTGTTGTAATCTGTGTAGTAGGATTCAACTGCTGCCTGAACATCGTTTTCGATAATTGAGAAATTTGCTGTTTCAGCTTCAACTGCTTCCCTCATTGCGTCTTGTTCTTTCTTATACTCCTCCTTCTCGAACGGTGTCATGAATGCAGTAGGATCATTAGCCGATGTAGCAGCTTGGGGGGCGCCAGGCACAGGAGGAGTTGTGGTTGCTCCTGGCACGGAGGGAGGAGGAGTCTCTGGAACAGGGGCGGGGGCGGGGGCTGCGGTAGCCTCAACGACAAGATCTTGCTGGGTCATAACAACATCTTCCTCCTCGATGGATACAGACGTATCTTCTTCTGGATTATCCCCGCATCCTGTCAGCAGGAAGATAGATGAGATGGCTACGATTGAGGGAAACAACTTTTTCATGTGCGTTTAAACTTAAAAGGACCTTGTCTTATATCTCTTTGAACGAGTGATCATACGCTATGATGGACAAATTTCATGCTAGGCAAAACGGCCTATTCAGTCTTTTTGATGCAATTGAGCGCAAGTAGGGTGCGTTCTAGCGCATGTTTTTGAGAATAACGATGCCGATGTTGGATTCCTGCCATGCTTTTCGGAGCCCTGATGGAACGTGAGTAGGGCCATCAATGTTGGAACCAAGGACAATGTCATATTTTCCGTCTTGGTCAATGTCACCCACTTCGATGGTGCACCAACGCCCGGCGAGGGCTTGCTCAAATGATTTTGGAGAGAATGTTGGTGTGGCTCTAGAAAGGGATGTGTTCTCGTAGTATATGAATGATTCGTATGGGCGTCGCCTATAGTCGGGATAGTATGAGATGGACGCGATATCGAGGTCTCCATCCATATCAAAATCGAATGCCTTGGCTCCGTAGGCTCCGTTCTGAGGGAGAAAGAAGGCTTCCGTAAAAGAGCCATCAGCGTTGTTCAGGTATAGCCTGACACCATGGTAGGGTTTGAAGGGTGGAATGGTTTCGCCGAAGTCTCCATTGTCGCCGTTGGTGACGAGAAGGTCGGTGTCGCCATCGGAGTCCCAGTCAATTCCTTGTATCGAAGAGAAGCCCCAAGAGGGATGTTTCTCGATCAGGGAGGTGTTTGTGAAACGCCCATTCCCTTCGTTTGTGTGAAGGATGATGCTCTCCTTACCTTGGGATAAAAGACTGATGAGATCAGTATCTCCGTCCTTATCAACGTCTAGCCTGATGGTTCTGATCGCTCCTGGCTGTGAGATTATCTGATTTGGGCCACTGGAAGAGTTGGTTGCGCCCAACGAGTGCCAATCCACGCTTCCTGCGTAGTTGCCAAAGCTGGAAATCACAAGCTCTGGCCCAGGTTGAGGAACCACATCGGCCACGAGGGTGTGGATTGGCCGGTGGAGAGCGCTTATTACCGTTCTTTGAAAAGGCGATGTTGCCTCAGGAGGAGCCAGCTCTATGACTGAACCAGATGGGGCATCTGATGGGTCATAGGAACCGATCAGGGTAATCAAGAGATTGGAGTTTCTTCTTGTCAGTGCAACTGGAGGCGAGTCGGTCGCAATATTCGCTCTAACATTTCCAGAGTCATCCAAAAGTAGAAGTCTGGCCGGATCCATTTCTCCTACCCAAATTCTGGGTTTCCAAGGATCTATCGAAACCATCAGCGTCCGATTGTTGAGTCCTTTGCTGACCGGGATTATTTCGAAGGAAGGTAGACCTAGTGCGATCGGCGCTCGATCTTGATCTGCTAAGGAAGAGGGCGCTTCTTCCAGGTAGTAGGAACAGATCGCTCTCCATTGTTCGGCGGGGATGACCGGTGATTCAGGAAAGAGATTGAGTTCCTTCAAGTGATCGGGGAGAGCGCGTTCCTCAAATGGCATTTCATGAAACCCGAGTCGTTCACCCATTAAAGGGAGACATGCCATTCCCCACGTGACTTTATCCAATACCTTTGGTTCGGGGAAAAGATGGCAGGTGGCACAGATGGCCCTAGCCAATGTTTCACCTTCCTCGTTTGAGAGGAACCCTGCCTTTTCCATTCTCTGTCTGTCTGGGGCGACAGTGTTGGCGGGGGCATGTTTAGACGGTTCTTCCTGAGGGGGCGCACCTTGTGGTGTGCATCCGGAACATAACCAAATCAAGAGTCCGGTTATGATGTGTCTGAAGACTTGTGTCATTTGCTGCCTACAGCCTGTTCAAAGTTTTCAGATCGGTCCATCGAATTGGTGAAATGGTCTGACGCAAAAACGAGGGGGCGACGCGAGATTGCCTTTGCTTCTGTGATGCGTTTTGATCGTGCCATGAATTCTACCGCACTGGTCTTCTTAGTGGTTGTCTTTTGCGCCGGACTGGAATGTGCGGCTGCTGGCAGAATCTCATATCAAGTTGGTGAGAAATTGTTGAGTGTTAAGGATGGTAGTATCCGTGAGAACAGCGGCACGGTGCAATCGCGTCGTTTGGATGAGGGGCTTTGGGTTCACAATGATTCGGGCGATTCTGCGAGGTTGTTCCTTTTGGACAAGGAGGGCACGACTAGAAATATCCTCATAGTGGAGGGGGCGAATGCAAGGGACTGGGAGGATATGGCCGCGTTTGATCATCGAGGAATTCCCATGTTGGTTGTTGGGGATGTAGGAGATAATCGAAGTCGGCGAGAAAGTGTTCAGCTCTACTTTTTTGAGGAGCCTATGCTGTCGGCGGAGATTTCCGTTCACGCTGAGCCTGTGTGGGCCAAGCTGGATGTCACTTTGGAAGACGGAGCTGTTGATTGTGAATCGGTGGCAGTAGATACATCCAGAGGCGTCGTGCTGTTGATCGAAAAGAGCAGGGGAGGAAGTGCGTCAGTCTATGAGGTGGCGTTGCCTCGATTTGCGGGGAGTCATTCGGTTATAGCGAGAAAGCTGTCTTCCATTCCCGTTTCCATGGCGACCGGGGCAGATATATCTCCTGATGGCTCAAGATTGATCATTGGTACCTACTTGTTGGCTTATGAGTTCTTGAGGCAGGATGGGGAGACTTGGAAGGAGGCTTTGGCGAAAACACCACGGAGTCTTCCTTTGCCGATCAGAAAACAGGGTGAATCAATTTGCTATCTGGAGGATGGAGAATCGCTGGCCGTGGGGAGCGAGGGAAAGAATCAGCCGGTATGGATTCTTAGAAACAAGCCGGCTGATTGAAGCCTTTTTAGATGAAGAAGGAGAGGGCGCCGAAAGCGAGGGCAATGAGCCAAAGGGTCAAGACTGCGGTGCTTTTGCTGAGTCCTCTTCTAACCAATCGGTGGGAGATGTGGTTGGTGTCTCCTTCGTAGATGGGTTTGCCTAGTTTGAGGCGGATCATGATGACGGTGGTGATGTCGTAGATAGGGACGATCAGGATCAATAGAGGGGACAACACAGACAGTTGACTGACTTGGAGATCAGAACTGTAGAAATGAGGAAGGATTGCCAAAACGGCCATTAGGTATCCGACCAGATGACTTCCTGAATCTCCGAGAAATGCTTTGGCATTGGGGAAATTGTAGGGAAGAAACCCCAGTAGGGCTCCAGCTATCAAGAGAGCTAGAATAGCGACGAGATATTGTCCGCGTGAAATGGCCGCCATCGCGAAGCAACTGGCCGCTATGAAGCCCAGGCCAGAGCAAAGCCCGTTCATGTTGTCCAAGAAATTGAGTGAATTGGTGAAGGTGAGAATCCAAAGAACTGTGATCGCATAGCTGAAGACGACATTGTCGACGAAGAGTGTGATGCGAATCCCGCTGGCAGCTACGAGCAGAGCAATCAGGAACTGACCGGAAAATTTTGGAAGCGGCTTCAACGTGTGTCGATCATCATACCATCCGAGCAGGACCATTCCACATGCGCCACTCACGATAGCGAGCAGCTGAAAAAGTCTTTTATCCAAACCGTAGGAAAGGGGTTCCGTCCATGGGCCCTGTAAGACACCTGACACAATCAGAGCTGTCGCCGCCAAAATGGGAAATAGAAAACCGGTCAATACCGCAAGGCCTCCCGTCAAGGGGACGGGCGTGTGATGAATCTTGCGATGTCCGGGCTGGTCTACCAAGCCAGTGTTGATGCTCCATTTTCTCCATAGAGGAAATGAGAAAAGAGATGCCAAAAACGCTCCAGTGAATGCGAGCAGGTACGCGTTGAAAGGGAAAGGCATGCGAAGCGGGAGAACTATTCGATTGTCTCGTGAATGGTCTTGAGAAGTGCCTCGGCTGTGAAAGGCTTTTGAAGAAAGGCTTTGATCCCAAGCTTCTTCAATTCTGAGATGCGTTCGCTACCATCCTTCTCGGAGAGCGCTCCGCTGAATGCCATGATGTTGAGATTGGGATCTCGTTGTTTGAGTTCCTTAATAAGGTTCTCTCCATCCATCACTGGCATCATCAGGTCGGTCATGACTGCGTTGATCGAGTCTTTTTCCTCTTCGTAGATGATAAGTGCCTCTTTACCGTTTCTACAGACAAGTGCTTCGTACCCGCTTCCCTCCAAGATGGTTTGAGTGATTTCAAGGACGCTGGATTCATCATCGACGACAAGGACTTTTTCGCCGCTTCCCATTTCAATATCGATATCGAGATCTGCGACGTCATCGCTTGTGGCAGAAATGGCAGCAGGAAAGAGTATCTGGAAACAGGCACCCACTTCTGCTGGTCCCAACCGAACAAATCCTCCATGGCTCTTCAGAATGCCAACGATGGTTGCCAATCCTAGTCCGGTGCCGTGGCCAGGCTGTTTGGTGGTGAAAAAGGGTTCAAAAATTTTCTCAGCGATTTCTTTTGGAACACCGGTTCCTGTATCTCGCACTTCGAGGCATAGGAATGGGCCGGGTTCTATCTCGGGGTGAAGTCTGAGGTCTTTTTCAGCGAGGCGGGTGTTTCGGGCACATACCGTGATGATGCCACCGACAGGCATGGCGTCGCGTGCATTGATGCAGAGGTTCAGGATGATCTGCTCCACCTGCGTGAGATCTGCTTCGAACAGCCAAAGAGTGTCGGGGATATCCTGATAGACGGTGATGTCCTTAGGGAACGTCTTCCGAGCCATGCGGACAACTTCGTCGGCGATGGGTTTGATCGTCAGGATCTTGCGGTCTCCATCAATGCCGCGAGCGAAGGTCAAAACCTGTTTGATAATCTCGGCTCCACGATGTGTGCTGGTCTCAATCGTTTTAATAGTTTTCTCGATCATCCTCTCTGAGGGATGGCTCTTCAGGATGGAGGCAGATGCGAGAATGGGCGTTAGAACGTTGTTGAGGTCGTGGGCGATTCCGCTGGCCAGAGTTCCTATGCTTTCCATTCTTTGTGCGCGGAGGAACTGGCGCTCGAGAGTTCGGTGCTCAGTGATGTCGGTATCAATTGTTAGGATTGATTTGGGATGGCCAGTTTCGTTTCTGACCAATGTCCAGCGGCTGTTCACATAACGCGGGTCATTTGTTGTATCCGCCAGCTGAAGTTCCCCTGTCCAGTAGCCTGTTTTGAGAATCTGTTCCTTGGCAGAAATAACTGCTAGGCGGTCTTCGTAGAGGGGCTGGCTGACACTTGTTCCCATGACTTCGTTTGCCTCCAGTTCAAAGAGCTTTTCGGCTCCCTTGTTCCAGAACTGAACTTTCTCATCCATGTCCCTGACGACAATCGCGTCAGCTGTCAGGTCCAGAAGGTTTGCCTGTTCTCTGATGTGTTCCTCCGCCTTCCTTCGTTCCGTTATATTTTGCGCAATTGCCTCGTAGAGCTCGATCTGGTTTGCATCATCTCGAACAGCGCGAATACTGATGGAAACCCAGAGAAGGGACCCGTTTAATCGCCGTAGTTGAAGTTCTGCAGCACTTATATCCTGGCGAGCATCGAGCTTCTTCTGAAGATTGATAAATGTTCTAGGGGAAGCAAAGAGCTGTTTCTTGACGTCGGATATACCACCGACCATATCGGCTTCAGAACTGTAGCCGAACATCCGTGCCGCTGCCGGATTGGACGTAAGGATATTCCCTTTTGGATGAATCTGGAATATCGCCTCAGCTGCATTTTCGAAAATATTGCGATACTTTTTCTCTGCCTGTTCTAAAGCTTTGATAGCTGCGTTCTTTTCGAGGCGAAGTTGCTTGGCCTTCAGTACATTTGTAACTGACTGTCCAAGTCGTCCCAATCGGTCCTTCAGTAGGAAATCTGCGGCGCCTTTGCTGATGCATTCGACGGCGGCTTCATCACCAACGGCCCCGGTCATCACGATCAGAGGAATATCCAGTCCTTTGTTCTGCACTATTTCCAATGCAGCCAAGGCGCTGAAGTCAGGTAATGAGTAATCGGCCAAGATGATGTCTGGATAACCTGAAAGTTGCGTCAGGAAATCTGGGCCTGTTTCTACGCATTTCCAGTCCGGGTTTAAGCCTGATCGTTTGAGCTCGTGGATTGCGAGTTCGGCGTCTTCCGGGCGGTCTTCAAGGACCAGTACTTTGATGGGGGGGGACACGTTGGATGGTCAGCAAAGTTTGGATTGTTCGTTGATGTGTAGCCAGTAGTTGGCGACGAGCTTGATCATGTCGTTGAATTGTTGGAAATCAACAGGCTTTGTAAGATAGGAATTTACTCCTGCATCATAGGTGGCTTGCACATCCCTTTGCTCGCGAGAGGTACTAAGGACAATGACAGGGATGGCTTGGGTCGAAGGTGAGCTCTTGATCAGTTTGAGAACTTCGACTCCAGGGATCAGAGGGATCTTGAGATCCAATAGAATGAACCGCGGTAGGACCTGAGGAGTCAGGGGGGCAAAGTCATCGAATGACTCGTCAGCTGCCTTGCCAGGATCAATTCCCAGAATTTGAAGTGCCTCCACTCCATCGCGGGCCACCTTGATGGAAAGATCAGGTGCATGAAGTCTCAATGCGTGAGTGGTCAGCTCAACATCATTGGGGTTGTCTTCAACCAGAAGTAGATCGATTTGATTAATCATGAACCGGGGCTTTCGAGTGTGAAGGAGAAGGTGGCTCCTTCATTGGGTTTAGATTCAGCCGAGACCAATCCTCCGTGGCGATGGATGATTCGTTGGACGATTGCCAACCCGACTCCAGTGCCTTCGTAATCCTCAGCATGGTGAAGTCGCTGAAAGACTCCGAAGAGGTTGGTTGCGTATCGCTTGTCAAAGCCGACCCCATTGTCCCTGACAAAATAGCGGGATTGTCCAGTGTCCCGCTCTGGCTCGAAACCGACCTCGATGATGGCTGGTGAGCGCGTGGCGCTGAACTTGATCGCATTGGACAGGAGATTAACCAATACCTGTTTCAAGAGCGCAGGATCAGCCATTCCTCTAGGGAGTTCGTGAATCATAAACTCGATTTCCTTATCCAACCACGAGGGACGAAGCGAATCCCAAACCGTCTGAGCCAAGACTTCAATATCTACCGGCTGTTTGCTGATCTGTTGCCTACTTAATCGAGAGAATTCCAAAAGATCATCAATCAGATCGCCCATCTGAAAGGAGTTTTTGCGGACGAGTCCTAGATATCTTCGAACATCATCGTTGAGACGACTGGCGTGTTCATCCTCAAGAATACGTGTGAACCCGGCCACTGCTCTTAGGGGAGCCCTCAAGTCATGCGATACGGAATAACTGAAGGCTTCCAGCTCCTTGTTGGCTGCTTCCAGCTCTGATGTTCTTTGGGATACCCGTTTCTCCAGATCTTCATTGAGTGCGCGGATTTCTTCCTCCGTCTGGATCTGATTGGTGATGTCTCGTTTGACCGTCACGAATCCAATGATTTTCCCATTGGCTGATCGGATTGGTGCAATGGTTTCTGAGGCAATGTAGTTGGTGCCGTCCTTGCGTCGGTCTTTGATGGTTCCTGACCATGATTGACCGGAGCGCAATTTGTCGAAAATGGCATCGAAGAAATCATCATCGTGTTCACCGCTATCAAGGATGCGAGGGGAACGACCAATCACTTCGATCGCGGAATATCCGGTCAATGACTCGAAGGCCGGATTGACGAATTGGATCATGTCGTGCGTGTCGATGATCATGATGGCCTCTCCTACCGCACGGATCGCAGTAGCTAGCTGAGCGACTTCTTGTTCGGTCTGTCTGCGGTCGGTGATGTCGCGTGATACCACAACGACTTTGGAGACATTCTGGCGCTCGTCCAGAATCACACTGCCCAAGGACTCAACATGACGTATCTTTCCGTTGCTTAATTGGAAGCGATACTCGGTACGCTGTCCGATGCCGGTTTCGACGGTTTGTCTAAAGATCGCTTGGACACGTTCACGATCATCAGGGTGGATTTCGTCAAAGGAGTTCGTTCCATGCAGAATTTCAGGGTCGCCGATTACACTCGTGTAGGAGGTGCTGTTATAGAGTCTGTTACCGTCCCGATCGATGACGGCGATCATGTCCGTCATGTTTTCTGAGATGAGGCGGAAGAATTCTTCACGTTCCACGAGCATTTTCTCGATCTCCTTTCGATGTTCGATCTCGCGGACAAGGCTGTTGTTAGTGTTGTGGATCTCGAGAGTTCTCTCTTCGATGCCTTTCTGCATTTCGTTTCTGGCCTCGCGAAGTTGCTCTTCGATCAGAACATGATGTGAAATGTCAGTGACCTGCACCAGTCGCGCAGGGATGCCATTGAACGTCAATTGAATGGCGACCAGCTCGACCGGGAAATTCTTGTTGTTCTTTTTCCGGTGACGTGAGTGAGAATGTCTTTGAGGGTCGACGTTGTCCTGAATGTGTTTCAGGAAATCTTCTATACGGTCTTCGGAAGTGATCTGAATGATCTTCAGTTCAAGGAACTCAGTACGTGAGTAGCCGTATTGTTGGCATGCCGCGTTGTTTACTTCGAGAACGTCCAATGTCTCTTCGTCATAGATCCACATGGGTTGCGGATTCGATGCAAAGAGCGCGTCGATCATGTTTTGCGCCACGATGGGCTGTGTCAGGTTGTCGGCCATCGGTCAGGCAGGGATCTGTCTTTTGGGAGCGAAATCGCTACAGCGTTTTGAACCGGGAAACATCTTGTGAGGATTGCAAAGTTGTTTCGGGTCGAATGCTCTCCGCAAACGGTTCATTGCCTCAAGATCAGATTCGGAAAATTGTTCGGTCATCAGGTCCATCTTTTGAACACCAATTCCGTGTTCCCCAGAAACGGAGCCACCCATTTGAATGCATTTTTGAAGGATCTCATGACCGGCGTGAAGTGCTCGTTGCACCTCGTCTGGATTGCGTTCATCAAAGAGGACCAATGGATGGAGGTTGCCATCGCCAGCGTGGAATACATTTGCGATCCGAAGTCTGTGTTTCTCAGATGTCTCCAAAATGAAATTCATCATTTCCGGAAGCCTGGAGCGGGGGATGACGCCGTCTTCCGTCAGGTAGTTCGGGCTTAATCTCCCAATGGCTCCGAATGCACGCTTGCGGCATTTCCAAATTGCAACGCGTTCGTCTGCGTCTTTTGCGATCTGAATCTTGCGGGCGTTGTTCTGATTACAGATGTCTTCCACCTGCCTTAGTTGTCGCTCCAGATCCACTTCTTGACCATCCAACTCGACGATCAATACGGCGCCAGCATCCGTTGGGAAGCCGAAATGATAGGCATCCTCGATTGCGCGCGTAATCAATTGGTCCATCATTTCCATGGCACCAGGCAGAAGTCCTGACTTGATGATGTCACTGACGGTCTGACTTGCATCCTGAACCGTTTCAAAGATTCCCAGCATCGTCCTGTATCCTTCGGGGACGGGCATCAAGCGAACGATTGCGCGTGTGACAATTCCAAACATGCCTTCACAACCAATGATGGCTCCCCTGAGATCAATGTCATCCAATGGCTCAGGCTTCTCTTCCGTTGCGCCAAACCAACGCACTTCGCCCGAAGGTAACACCATTTCGAAGCCAAGCACGTGGTTGGTGGTGACTCCGTATTTGAGAGTGTGAGGGCCTCCGGAATTGGTCGCTATGTTGCCTCCTATAGTGCAGGCGGTTTGGCTGGATGGATCAGGCGCGTAGTAGAGGCCGTGTTTTTCAGATTCTCGGGTGATCCATGCATTTACACAGCCAGCTTGAACTCGAGCGGTTTGATCATCGGGATTCACTTCTTCTATCTGATTCATCCGTGTCAGGGCGATGACGATACCGGGACCGACTGAGAGTACAGAGCCGCTAAGACTTGTCCCAGCACCGCGGGGGATGAACGGAATTTTAAGCTCGTTGCAAAGAGAAACGACCGCTGCAACTTCATCAGTGGTGCGTGGAAGAACAACCGCAGTTGGAAGATGTTTTTCCAGCGTATAGGCATCGCATTCATACACGAGGAGTTGCTGTGGTTTGGAGAGCACTCCGGCTGCACCAACCAATGCCTCGAGACGAACGATTACTTCTACCGGGGAAGTTGCTGGCATGAGGGGAGGCTAAGCCATCGGCGGAATGAGTGTCGAGAAAGGGAACTCACCGTTTTAGCGTAGTCTCTTGAGTGATTTGTCTACAAATGTGACAGCAACTTCGCTCCAAGTCTCTGTATGCCAACGATCATCAAGAAAAGATCTTAGCCCAGACGGCATCGAGGAAGAGGTCTGTGAAGCGACCTTGCGTAGCTGATACCAGAGCAGGGTGGTGATTTCAGAAAGAGTGGACTGATCTTCGGATCTCGTTCTTTGAAGAAAGCGAAGGATATCTGAATCGTCAGGTTCACAAGCATCCAGTGACTTTAGAACCCGAGGAAACGGATTTCGCATATGAGTAGCCAGATACTGTAGTCCCGCCTGAACATAGATCAGGGCGTTCCGTTTGGTGGCTTGATGAAGGAATATCTCTTCCTCCTCAACCGAGGCTGCTTCAGGAAAGAGCAAAAGAACATCGGCTATCCAACGCAGGGGAGCAACACGGTCCCAACGGATACCGTGTGTGATGGAATGAAGAGCGAGATCCGTCCTGCAGGGTATGAGTGTTGGAATACCTTCGAAATCAATTGGCGTGGCATTCTCCCAAATAGATGCATCCAGTGATTCGTCGAGATTGTCTTCCATCAGGTGCCAATGTAGATCCGCCTGCATTTCCCGATCATTGCGAAAGTTGAGAGAATGATGGCCCTGCATTTCCTCAGGATCGGTCTGCTTGGGACAGAGTGGGACCCAGCCGTTATCCTCAAAGATCTTGAGAGAACGTTCAGCATCCTTGCGAGGCACAAGGATATCGAAGTCGTCCATTGGACGTAGGTAGGGCGATGGATAGGCTACTTGTCCAACCGCCAGTCCCTTGAGAATCAGTGTTGGAATCGATCGCTTTGCCAATGCTTTCAACAGCGTGGTTGCCTCTTCGTTCAATAATCTCTGTCGGAGCCAGTAGAATCTCTGAACGGGTGCAAAGCGGTAAAGCTCCGGGTGATCTGGTGCTGCCGAAGCCAACTGATGATGAAGCAAAGGGAGGAGTCGATGGCTTGCTTGATCGAGACGCGGTGATTTGAGGTGCTTTAACCAGTCGTCGAGCAAGTCGACTGTGTCAACATTTGCAGAGATGGATGCCTTCAGAAGCCCACACTGTGCATCAGTAGGCCAGCATCCACCGCGAGCGGACTCAAGGCCTTGAATCTGAAACTCAGCGGTGGAGGAAAGAGGCATGAACTATCGCTCTGTGGAAATGGATTCCGCGTAAAGAAAATCGCCCGTCCAACCATCGTAGAATTGAAAGACGACCTGAGGGTGAGGGTAGGCGACCCAACGTTCATCTCCCAACTGCTTAGGGCTGTTGTAAACATTGTTTACCTGGACGACGCAATAGACGGGGGCGAGGCGTTGGAGCCGTTCCACATCAGGGAGCACATTGCTGGACCAGCGGATGTCACATTCGCGAGGACCGTATTTGAACTTACCTGTGGATGGGCGCATTCCTTCATCCGCTGGAGTGTGGTTCACTGAGTTGTGTGGACCTGATGCAAACTCCCAGACACGATCAGTGATCTTGATGGAGAAGCTGTTGTGTAGATCACCAGAGAGGACGAACACTGGCTTGTTCAAAGAGTCCCAAGTTTCAATCAACTCCTCGCGTTCGTGAAGGAAGACGGTCCATGCCTCATCTTTGTTTGAATGAAATGCGACACCTCCACCGCCAACATGTGGAATCATGAAGTTCACTGATGAAACGACGAAGAAGAACTCAGCGTCGCTCTTCTTCATGCTGCTGATGAGCCATTCTTTCTGTCGTTTTCCGATCATGCTGACATTGGGATCAGCAGGCTTCTTTGTGTCGTGCTTGGTGCGATGTGTTTTCGTGTCGAGGAGGAAGAACTCACAGTTTGCCACCTTGAAACTGCTGTAGTTCAGACGCCCGATTGAGTAGGAAGCTTCGCTGTCGGCTACAGCAGGAGGGGAAATGCGAAGGTGGTGTTTGTCGATGATTTCAACGACGTCATAGGTCGATGCGTTTGGCTCGCCTGGAGGATCCTTGTCGAGATCGTTGTCATGAACACCAGCGGTCGGCAATCCCCAATGAACAAGCAGGTTGGCCATTTCATCTCTGTTCATGCCGTAGAAATTGGCCCCGGGGTCAAACAGAATATCGCTGTCAGCCTTGAGGCGTGCCTTTCCAAAGTGGCTTTCCTGTTTTGTGTTTTCTGGGTTGCTCCATCCCAGATAGTGATACCAAGCGCGAATGCCGATATCACGGAAGACCGCTCGACGATTTCTGAAACCCGGAGTGGCTGCGCCCCAGATGTCATTGAGAAGCTCGTGATCGTCGAAGGTGTAGTAAGACGGGATGTGACGATGCCACTCATTGAGGTTCCAGCAACGAGTCAGGTAGAGCTTATAGTTTTCCCAGACGCCAACCATCGTTGGCGCAATCTTCACGTCATGAGGCGCTTCCGCGTCGGAAATACCCACTTGTTTTAGCCATTGGTTATACGGGTATTCACGCTGTTCTTCGTAGAGCCAGTCTCCGTTCAGAATGGCGAAGTCCACCTTGTCGCGGATCTCCTTGAGCATGGTGGTGTAGGTGGGGAGTGAAGGCCCTATGCCGTGGAGTGGATTCTGATTGTTTCCGCATGCAAATTCGAAGCTGAAGTTAAAGAGTCCTTCAGGGTTGTGCTCGGCGTTAGCCTGGATTTTGTTGTCAGCCAGTGTGCTGAATGTGCCAGTTGGAGCAGATTCATCATCCTTCGTGATGACCCGGTAATTGTATTTCGTGCGTGGCTTGAGCTTCTTCAGCTCCACCCAACCAGTGCAGTCAGAATCGAGGCGGGTGATTCCTTTGATGGTTGGGCCATCCCATTTTCCGTCCTTGAGCCCTGTTTGAACTGTGAACTCTCCAGGCTCAGAAGTGCGAATCCAGATTCCCATGGAATCCGTGCCCGGGCGCCCGAGCATGGGGCCGTGTGTAATACGAAGATCAGCACTGGCACTGAAAGCAAGGACCAGCGAGAGCAGCAGGCAAACTCGGGTGGGAAACAACATGTGCGGGAGCATGGGCACAAGCGGGTTGCGTGAAAACCAAATTTTGTCTCATATCCCTGCGAACACAACGGGCATCAACTTGGTTCTTTCAACTGGGTTGTTTTTTGCGGGATAGCCGCTCTGCCTGTTTTCTTTACGTTATATTTTATGATCAAAGCAGCTATTACAGGGACGGGGTTCATGGGCTCGGTCCATGCAGAGGGACTGAAACGCACCAATGGCGTCGAATTGATAGGTATTCAGGGCTCCAGCGCAGGTAAATCTGAAAAGGCCGCTGCGTCGCTCGATCTGACCAAAGGATATGCTAGCTATGAAGACCTCTTGGCGGATGATGAGGTGGACGCAGTTCATATCACCACGCCCAATCACCTGCACTTTGCTCAAGCCAGTCAGGCTCTGAAGGCCGGGAAGCACGTGCTATGTGAGAAACCTCTCAGCATGACAGCAGAGGAAAGCTCTGAATTGGTCAAGATTGCGGCGGAATCAGGCAAGGTTGCGGGCGTAAATTACAACATTCGTTTCTATCCGCTTAATCAGGAAGCCAAACAACGTGTTGCTTCCGGAGATCTCGGAAATGTGATTTCCGTATTTGGAAGCTATGTTCAAGACTGGCTCCTATACGATACGGATTACAATTGGCGTGTGTTAACTGAAGAAGGAGGAGAACTCCGCGCTGTGGCAGATATTGGAACCCATTGGCTGGATCTCGTTCAGAACATTACCGGATTGAAAGTCACTGAGGTAATGGCTGATCTGCACACGGTACATCCAGTTCGCAAGCGCCCAACAGGTGAGGTGCAGACCTTCTCCGGCAAGTTAAATGAGACTCAGGCGACTGAGGAAATTGATATCACGACCGATGATGTTGCTGTGATTTCCTTGCGGCTTTCTAATGGAGCACGAGGATCGCTGTTCGTTTCACAAGCGACTGCTGGCCGAAAGAATTGTCTGCGATATGAAATCTCGGGTACACAGGGATCAATGGAATGGAATGGTGAGCGTCCCAACGAACTTTGGCTGGGCCATCGTGATAAACCTAATGAGCTGCTTATGAAAGATCCCGGATTGTTGGGGGAACATGCCCAAGGGTATGCAGACTATCCGGGTGGGCACGCAGAGGGATTTCCTGATACGTTCATGATGTGCTTTCGTTCGTTCTACAATCAGATCAAGTCTGGCTCGGTGGGCACGGATCATGATTTCGCTTCATTCGCAGATGGGCATCGTGAGATCCTCGTTTGTGAAGCTATTCTCGAAAGCAACAAAGAACAACGGTGGGTCAAAGTCCCAGACTGATTTTGAATTTAGAACGAACCAACTAAACGATTTATGAAACTTGGATTTGTAAGTGCCATCCTGGCTGAGCAGAGCTTTGAGCAGGTCATCGATTTTGCGGCTGAGGAGAATTACTCCTGTGTAGAAATAATGTGTTGGCCCAAGGGGAAGGCAGAGCGCCGCTATGCCGGGGTGACGCATCTCGATGTCAATGACCTGTCTGATGATCGATGTAGCGAAATTCAAGCCATGCTGAAGGAGAGGGATGTCAGCATCAGTGGCTTGGGTTATTACCCTAATGCCTTGGTGCCTGATCACGACGAAGCGGCTGTCTACATAAAGCAGTTTGAAAAGATCATCGATACAGCGCCTCGTCTGGGAGTGAAGCAGGTAAACGGTTTTATAGGTCGGGATCCTTCAAAGTCAGTAGACGACAACTGGCCACGATTCCTCGAAGTGTGGAAACCGCTCATTAAGAGAGCCGAGGATCAGGGGGGCAGGGTTGGAATCGAAAACTGCCCGATGTTCTTTACCAATGACGAGTGGCCCGGAGGTAAGAACCTGGCTATTAGTCCTGCGATTTGGCGGCGCATGTTCAATGACATTTCCAGTGATTCTTTCGGCCTTAACTATGACCCGTCTCATCTTGTTTGGATGCAGATGGACTACAGTCGTCCTTTGAAAGAATTTGCATCCAAGCTCTTTCATGTTCACGCCAAGGACGCGATCGTCGATAAAGATCAATTGAATGATGTCGGAATCCTTGCCAATCCGTTGGAATACCATACCCCGAAATTGCCGGGGCTGGGCGATGTGGATTGGGGACGGTTCTTTAGTGTGCTTGGGCAGGTAGGTTACACGGGGCCAGTCTGTGTAGAAGTGGAGGATCGCCCATATGAGAAGACTTTGGACGGACGAATGGGGGCATTACGTCAGAGTCAGCGCTTCTTATCGCAGTTTGTCTCCAAAGAGATATTTGAGGAATGATCAACGCTTACGTCAGTCTGGACCTTGGGGGAACCAAGATTGCATGTGCCCTCGCCGATGAGGGAATGGAACCTATCGCTGAAACGTCTGTTGCAACGGAGTCCCATCTGGGCGCGGAATCCGTTCTGCAAAGGATGACGGAATTGGTCGAGAGCGAGTTGGCCAAGACTGATGCCAAGGCGATCGGGATTGGTGTAGGCGCGCCGGGATTGGTGGATATCAATAAGGGACATACACGGTTTCTTCCGAACTTCCCTTCGCAATGGCGCGATGTCGCGGTCGGACCTTTTTTGAAAGAGCGGATCGGGTGTGATGTTCACCTATTGAATGATGCCCGTGCCGCCACACTGGGAGAATTACATTTTGGTGTTGGGCGTGAAGGGGCCGTCACATTTGCCTACTTTGGCTTGGGCACTGGGGTCGGCGGTGGAGTGGTTGTGAATAGGAAACTTCTTCTCGGACCATTCGGATCTGCCGGGGAATTGGGACATCAGACTGTACTGCCGAATGGTCCTGAATGTGGCTGCGGTAATCGCGGATGTCTTGAGGCGGTGGCTAGTGGCAGTGCCATTGCCGGGCGTGGAGTTCGCTTGGTCAAATCGGGACGAGCAACCGGATTGAGAGACTTGGTCGAAGGAGATCTCAATCGCATCAATGCATCGACGATGGCACAGGCCGCCGGGCAGGGAGACGAAGTTGTAGCAAAGGAACTGGATGAGTTAGGGGGGGGTCGGTATTGCAGTGGCAAATGTCGTGACCATTTTACATCCCGATCATGTTGTTTTGGGTGGTGGTGCCTCGGGACTGGGGCATCCATTCTTCGAAGCGGTTCGTAAAACGGTCAAAGAGCGGGTTGGTATGTTTCCAACAGATGACGTTGCGATCATTCCATCCTCACTGGGTGACAAGGCTGGCATGTGGGGAGGATTGGCTCTCGCTCGGCACGGACTGGAGTAGAGAATTGTTCTCAGAGCATATAGGTGTTGAGGAAAGATATTGACCCAAATACGTGGCTTAGCCACCGTGGTAGTGCGCCTGTTGAGACTGAACGACGGCATTGGCTATTTTGTCGCACTAAAATCCTGAATAATGAAATACACATACGAAGAACTCGCCAAGATGATTGACCATTCACTTCTGCATCCGACAATGACGGATCAGGATTTGAAGGAGGGCTGTGAACTTGCTGCCAAATACAATGTGGCATCTGTCTGCATCAAGCCATACGCAGCGAAGGACGCTGTTGAATGGCTCAAAGGGTCGGATGTGATTGTTGGGTGTGTGATTGGTTTTCCTCAGGGAAATTCATGCACGGAATCCAAGCGCTATGAAACCGAGTTGGCCTGCAAGGATGGAGCCAAGGAGATCGACATGGTTGTCAACGTAGGGAAGGCCATGAGCGGAGACTGGGATTATGTGGAGCAGGATATAAAGGCTGTCTGCGATGAGGCAGATGAACACGGCGCGAAGGTGAAGGTGATCTTTGAGAATGATTACCTGACGGATGGCGGAGCAGGCCTATCTAGTGATGATTTCAAAAAGAAGCTATGTGAAATCAGTGAACGTGCAGGAGTGGATTGGGTAAAGACATCCAGTGGCTACGGATTCGTCAAAGGTGAGGATGGGAAATACTCATACAAGGGAGCGACTGAGCACGATCTGACTTTGATGCGCGCCAATTGTTCCGAGAAGGTTCAGGTGAAGGCTGCAGGAGGCGTTCGCGATCTTGATGGCTTGATCAAGGTAAGAGATTTGGGTGGAAGCCGCTGTGGCGCCACTGCGACTGCTGCGATGCTGGACGAGTATCGCCGTCGTGTTGAAGCGGGAGAGACTGGAGGCGAGGGAGCCATTTGTAGTGGTGGATACTGATTCCTCCGGTAAATCCCATTGACGGGAATGATCTTCCTTCTAGGCTCTGGATCATTCCAAGAAAGTTTCTTTGATCAACATAAGCCTATAACCAACCAACCCTGTCATGAGCGAAGCTATCCAAGTCGAAATTCCTGAAATCGAAATCAGTCAAAAGGTCCTAGAATGGATTTCACGTCCCAAGAAACTCCTGATCAATGGGGAGTGGGTGGATGCGGAATCGGGTGAGTCATTCGAAGTCTACAATCCGGCAAATGGCAAGGTGATCGCCCATGTCGCAAAGGGTGGTGCGGCTGATATCGAAAAGGCCGTAGGTCACGCTCGTAAGACCTTTGATGACGGAGCGAGCTCTTGGCGCTCGATGACCCCTTCAGAACGAGGAAAGATCGTTTGGAAGATTGGGGATTTGATTCAGGAGCATGCTGATGTGCTGGCTGAACTGGAGTCTGCCGATAATGGAAAGCCAATGGGCGTGGCAAAGGTGGCTGATGTGGCTTTGGCTGCGGACCTCTTCCACTACATGGCAGGCTGGGCGACTAAGATTGAAGGAAATACGATTCCTATCTCAGTTCCTTATGCGCCCGGGGCTCAGTTTCATGCCTTCACGTTGAAGGAGCCGGTAGGGGTGGTTGGGCAGATCATCCCGTGGAACTTCCCGTTATTGATGGCTGCATGGAAACTAGGCCCGGCTTTGACGACTGGAAATGTCGTTATTCTCAAACCGGCTGAACAAACACCGCTGACTGCATTGTATTTGGGCGAGCTTCTGCTCGAAGCAGGTGTGCCTGCAGGTGTTGTGAATATTGTAACAGGCTTTGGAGATGCAGGGGCGGCACTTGCTGCGCACAATAGGGTGGACAAGGTGGCGTTTACCGGATCAACAGAGGTTGGGAAAATGATCGTCGAAGCAGCTTCTGGAAACCTCAAGAAGTTGACCCTGGAACTTGGAGGCAAGTCTCCAAATGTTATTTACAAGGACGTTGCTGATCTGGACGCGGCCATTGCTGGTGCAGCCAACGCGATCTTTTTCAATCATGGCCAATGTTGTTGTGCTGGATCCCGTTTGATCGTGGAGAAAGAAATCTATGATGATGTGGTAAAGGGCGTGGCTGAACATGCGCAGAAGATCAAACTTGGACCGGGGCTTGCAAACGGAACGGAGATGGGACCGCTTGTATCAGACGAGCAACTCGCCCGCGTGACTGGTTTTTTGAATTCCGGAAAATCAGATGGCGCTTGTATGGTGGCCGGAGGTAGTCGATTTGGTGAGCGAGGCTACTTTGTTGAACCGACTGTTATCACCGGTGCCAATGCAGACATGCAGATCGTGAAGGAAGAGATCTTTGGGCCAGTGGTGGTGGCTGAATCATTCACGGATGAGGCAGCGATGATTGCTTCCTCCAACAATACCTCTTATGGACTGGCGGCTGCAGTTTGGACGAAGGACATTGCCAAAGCCCATCGGGTGGCAAAGAGTTTTAGAGCAGGCACTGTGTGGGTGAATTGTTACAACGTCTTTGACGCAGCGCTTCCTTTCGGAGGCTACAAAGAATCAGGCTGGGGCCGTGAAATGGGACATGAGGTGCTGGAGAATTATCTCGAGACCAAGTCTGTTGTCGCGGCACTTTGAGAAGCTGTAAATGGGAAAATTAGAGGTAGCGATTCAACTCAACTGCTCTTTGATCCAACGATCAGAGGGCAGGAGATAGGGGCGGAAGGTTTCGAGGTGACCTTTGGCCTCGTTGTAGTAGAGCGCACGGTTTTGACCGAGTGAACCTGCCTTCGGAGAATCAATCAATGAGGCGGAATCTGTGGCACTCATCTGGAAGACGACCTTCATCTCGATCTCGCTGAGCAGTTTACGATTGAGAATGCGATTCAGATTGTTGACCGAATCGCAGGTGAGGAGGAAATGGATCCCTACACTTGATCCTTCGTTGATCAATGTCTTGAACAGTTTGCCAGTCGATTCGCCAGATTCGTCATCATCAAGAGAGAAGCTGAACTCCTCTTCCTGTTTGAGTTTCTTAACTCGATGGATTCCGTGAATGATGACGTAAATCTCTTTTCCGTTTCCTTGGCCTCCATCTTTCCTAGCTTCGAGTTCCTTGGCAGCTTCTTGAATTAATTCCCCAGCATTGCCTGGATGAGCAAACTTGGTTTCTTGAGGAAGCAGTTTGGAAAGTTCGCTGAGATAGTCCCGGTGCAATGACTCGTTGGTTGTGGCATCGATGATAAATATTTGGGCATGATCTCGTGGGTGTGCAACAGAGAGAGCGAGAGTGGATGAAGCTATGATGGCAAGTGTATCGTCTTCGTTCTGACCCACAGCCAACAGGTGGTTTCCACTTTGACGCATGAACGCCGCCGAGGTCGGGGCCTTGATGGAATTCGGCGCACCAAGGTAGGCATGAGCGATCGGCTGTGTTTGAGTGAGAGGTGTTGCGAGTAGTTCTTTTAGTTGTTGGTTCTCATCGATGGCTGCTGGGATGTTTCCTTCAAAGATAATGGGGGCACTCCAATTGCGGGTGTCGCTCTCAGTCTTTGTGCGGATTGCTTCGAGCCTTGCATCACGTTCTTCCTCACTAAGCCAAACAACCTGGAACGGATTATTGCCTTCGAGGCGACCTGCGTCGTCATTGTAGATACCTTCACCGGGACGACTCAGCATTCTTGGAGCAGGATTGTTGTCGTCCATGATGAGCATGGCATCGGCTTCATTACATTGCAGAGCGATGCGGATTGCCATTTGGCCGAGGGTGGATCTGGCCAGGGTGAAGGCGCCTCCCAATGTCTGGGATCCCATAATTGCATGAACTCCGAATGCACGTCCCTGACGAACAATGCGGTCTAGGAGCAGCGCTGCATTCTGTGATGTGCGATCGTCTTCAATGAAGAATTCTTGGAACTCATCAATCAGTAGAATGGTGCGGGGCATTGGCTCTTTGCCGCCGGCTTTGACATAACCTGCCACATCCTGGACGCCGAGTTCGCGAAATAGATCGCCACGACGTTTGAGTTCTTCATCGAGGCGTTGGAGAACGCTTAGTCCGAATTCACGATCGCTCTCAATTGCTATGACGCGTGCGTGGGGTAGATTGTGTTTTGCGTAGGCCTTGAACTCGACACCTTTCTTGAAATCAATCAGATAGAATTCCACATCGTCCGGGCTACACCACAGTGCGAGATTTGTGACGATGATATGAAAGAGGGTAGATTTACCAGAACCAGTCTTACCTGCGATCAATGCGTGTTGGCACGTGCCTTTTCCAATGGATAGATACTGCAGTTTGGTTGCACCAGTCCTGCCGATTGGAACGCGCAACTGTTTATCTGTTCTGACAGACCAGAGTTCGCTTTCTTCTGGGGCAATCTGACCGAATGGAACTTCGACCCTTGTCGAGTCGACGCTTGCTTTACCAACCTTGTGGATAAGTGCGTTTCTTATTTCCGGATCGATTGGCGTAAGAGGATGGACATCGGCACCAGCATTCAGCTCTGGAGTGATAAGGAAGCGATCCTTTTCCCAAGTGACGGAACAGGATGATTCCCGAAGGCTTTCAAGAATGTCTGTTGGTGGCTTTGGATGCTGATGGTCGCAGTGAATCAATGTATAGACGCCGCAACGTGGACCACTGTTGATGATGCTTTGTAGTCTCTTTGCCGCCAGATCACTGAGGCTGTGAGGGTATCCTGAAATGACGATGTAGTGATAGCGCTCAGCTATGGTTCCGGCTTTTTCGTTATACTCTTTGATGCTGGCGTATTCGTCGCGGAGATACATCTGAATCACTTTTTCGATGTGTTCATTGATCTCAGCCAGTCGTTGTTCTATTTGAGAAGTCTGGGTCCAGATCTTGTTGTTGATCAGGCTCTCCTCGTAATCGCTGAGATGCATGATACCGGCAAAGTTTTCTCCAAGGCCCACCGGATCAATGATTGTGAAAGTCAACCTTCCTGGAGGAGAACTCAGCAGAATGTTGAGCATCGTACGATTCAGAATCTCGGCGATCTCTTTTCCTCCGGCGTTCTTTGATTCGATAAGGAGTGACCCTTCTTCCGGATTCACCAAAGCGAGCGGCAGTCTGAAATGACGGCCTTCAGGAAAAGTAAGAACTGATTCTTCATCAATTGCCCCGGTAAGGATTCTCAGATCGATATGGGCCTCTGCAAAGGGGACGAATTCCTTGAATGAGTTGGGTGCGTCCCAGCCATCCAGTGTATCCTTGGAAATGGTAGGAAAATGCTCAGTGATGGTAGAGGTAGTTTCAGTGAACTGTGAGGAAATTGGAGCAATACGCTTTTTCCACTCGTTCTGGATTACTTCCAAATCATTCGCCTGATCGTCCTCGAGCCTCTTTCGTTCGCTTTCGAAACGTTCAGTAGCGGATGTTTTATTGTTCGCTGCGTCTGCTTCGTGATCTTTACGAAGGCTGGCCTCGCTTTCGTCCAGCTGCTTGATGGTGAACTCATGATGAGAAGCCCAGCGCTTTTTGATGCGCTCATCCTTGCTCGTCAAAACCTCTTCACGCAATCGACGTGCCTCAGCAGCTTCTTCCTTTGCGAGCTTCCATTGGTTCTTTAGTTCATTGTTGCCGTCCTCGCGTTCCTGTTCGATTCGTTTGAGAGTCTCTTCATGGGTGGATTCGATGATCGCTAATGTTTTTTCCTTAAGAACTGGAGCAGTGGAGAAATCAATGGAGATGCTGGACACTAGCTCTTGATTCTTGGAGCGCCCGGTAACGTATAGTCCGATGAAGAGCGCTGAAAAGGCTGCGAACGATGCCCCAAGGATCGGTGTTGAGATTTCGGGAAGTTTGAAGATCTCTGTTACGAATGGAGTGCCTCCGTGTAGGGCTGCAAAGATGATGATGAAGACGAAGAGGGGAACTTCCTTGAAGATCTTGAGAATTGCTTTCTTATCGAGTTCTTGAAGGCCCTCCGTGACGCGGGTTACTAGCGATGAGTGTTTGTCAGTAAGTTCAATATTGCTGCCTTCTATATCTTCCTTTGGCTCGGCTGTGGTGCGTTCCTTCTTGAACTTGCCGAATCCTTGAATCGCGGTATCCACTAAAGCTTCGAGTGTTTCCAGCTCTTCTTCGTTCTCGTCCAGTTTCTCCTCTAGTTCTTTTCTGAGAGTCTCTGCATCGTGGATTTCTTGATCCTTTTGGCGCGTGTGATCCAACATGCTTCTTTGGATTTGATGTTGGATGCGTGCGTTGTCCCTTTCTTCGTCTAGAGCGAGTTCCTTTCGAGTGTTTCTTACCAGAGCTTCTGCGCGATCCTTGAGTTGAGTTGAACGGGCAAGGCGAGCCTCACGGTGTTGGAGCAGACGGGCTTCAAGATCGAGTGAGTCTTGATGAGCGGTTTCTTCAAGTGTCTCCAGCTCTGACTGATGGTCACGTCTCAGCTGTCCGGCTGTGAGTCGGAAATCTTTTCGCCTGACAGCTTCACGTTCAGCGAACTCACCTGAAAAGGATTTTAGTTCGCTTAGCAGTTCTTGATACGTCTTAGCTCCATTCATCGTGTTCGCAGTCTCTTTTGATCTGATCGAGCATTTCCTCCAGTTTGTCCATCTGCACGATCGTCCTGTTCATGCTTGGTAGGAGTAGGTCGAAATACCTTCGTTCGAATTCCTGTGTCTTCGCGTCAAACCATCTCTCCTTGGTGCTTTGCCATCGCTTGGTCAATTCACGAGTCAGTCCCACGATCTGATTTTTACTATCCTTCATCGGTCTGCTGCTCCTTTTCCGCGGGGTGGCTGTCAGGATCGGCCGGCGGCTCTGATCCTGGATTGCCAAGTTCTGCAGTCATCTCTGCGTAGTCCTGAAGCGTGGTGATCACCTTATTCAGAAAAATGACACCTTTGGCGAGGTCGCTGTCGATAATGTCCCGCAGCTTGTCGACCTGTTTGACCATGGGGATGACCTCGCTGTCGTAGACCTTGATCCAGTGATACAATTTGTGGAGTTTCTGTTCGATGGCGAGGGTCTCTTCCTTTTTCTTTCGGACCGCCATCTCCTTGACCGTATGAGAGCCGTTTGGTTCGGCTAGCTGATCAGAGAAAAGTTCCTGTTGAAGGGTTTCAAGCTTCCGACGCTGCTTCTTGAGCAGAGTCTTGAGTTGTTGTGTTCGCGTATTCTGAAGCCACATACGGAGCTGCTTGGCTTCATCTGAAACACCGTCGAGGACAGCACAGGATTTCTCGATATAGACAATCAGGCTGGATCGAAAGGATTCGATCGAAGCAATGGATTTGACGTTTGCCCTATCGGCCATCTGCTAGCGTTGATCGAGGTAGTCCTGAATTTTCTGCGCCTTTCTAAGGAGGAAGGGCCCGTATTGGCCGGACATCTCGATGAACTTCTTGAGTGTTCGCATGGTCTGACGAAATTCTTCCGAGAATTTCTCAGCTTCCTGATCTTTCCATGTATCGCCTAGGGCTTGGTAGCGAGCGATGAGTGAGGTCATTCGATCCTGGACGTCTCCGTTGAATCGGTTGAGTTCTTCGGCGAAACGCCGAACCTCTTCTGGGTCCATTATGGCTTGTGACATAGGAAGATACGGGGGTTACAGAGAGAAGATAGCAGAGGGGGCTCTGGGGAGCAAAGGGGCATTTGTGAATCAGATCTCAGTGCGTGCATCCATCCAGATCTTAAGTTTCTTTAAGGCCGCAGAACGATGGCTCAGGGAATTCTTAATATCTTCACCCAATTCGCCAAAAGTCTTGTCATAGCCAGCTGGAATGAAGAGAGGATCATAGCCGAAACCTCCATTTCCAGCATGAAGCTGTTGAATGGTTCCTTCGCAGCTTCCACTGAAAGTCGTGGGCTTTGATTTGGACGCAGCTTGGTTTCCTCCAGAGATCTCGATGATTGAAAGAACACAGCGGAATCGTGCTGTTGGGTTCGAAAGGCCTTTCTCCGAAAGGATTTTCAGCAACTTGGCGTTGTTGTCTGCATCTGATGAGTTGCCCTTCGCACCGGTGTCGAGTGCTGCGAATCTGGCAGAGTGCACCCCTGGGGCTTTGTTCAATGCGTCGACTTCGAGGCCTGAATCGTCGGCAAGAATCAGAACGCTTTCAGAAGGAAGGAGGCTTTGTGCGATGAGCCAGTCGGCAAGACTCTCTGCTTTGATGGAGGCGTTGCCTTCGAACGTGTCCGCGGCCTCTTCCGGTTCAGGGGCGGAGGGGAAGTCCTTTAATGTATTGTAGGAGCAGGCTTCGCCGAGAATGGCCTGGATCTCTTGTGCCTTGTGTGCATTTCCGCTGGCGATGATGATGCTTGTCACAGGACAAGCATGCTGGTCGCGGCTTACTGTTCTCCAGCAAAAAGAGATACGACTTCAATCGCGTCTACCCAGAAATAGGAGGACGAACTGGAGAAGTTGAAGCGCACTGGTGACCATGGCTGCAACATAGGTCATGGCTGCTGCGTTGAGAACTTTTGCCACGCCACCTCGTTCTCGATTGGAAATCAATCCCATATCAAAGAGAACTCGTTTGGCTCTCGCACTGGCATCGAATTCGACGGGGAGTGTAATCAATTGGAATAGGGTAAGGATGCTGAAAATTCCAATGATGAGGAGTAGGCAATGGTTCCAGAGACCTTGAGCAACCACTCCAACGAGGAAGATGGGCAGATACATGTTGGATGCCAGCTGAGTTACTGGAACCAAGGCCATTCGCAGGTGCAGGGGAGCATAGGCTGCCTGATGCTGGAGGGCATGACCTGCTTCATGGGCCGCGACTCCCAGAGCGGCGAGCGAGCGCCCGTGAAACACATCGCCGGAAAGGCAGAGCCTTTTCCTGATGGGGTCGTAGTGATCGGAAAGTCGGCCGGGGACCTCAAGGACGTCAACGGATTGTAGACCTGCCCGATCCAAGATCTGGCGTGCAGACTGGGCGCCGGTCTTACCTGATTCAGCCTGCACCTGCGAATAGTGTCCAAAGGTGCGAGAGAGTTTCATCTGGGCATATAGCCCGAGCAGCAATCCTGGGATGACCACCCACCAGTAGTTGGCGAAAATAAATCCGAGTAGTGGAAACATGTTCATATCCATCTCTGTAATTTGTTGTTTCTATCGGCGTATTGAGAGCAATCGCCGTGCCTGTAATTACAGACCGGAATTCCTTGGTTTCCGCTCAATAAGAGACACGATTTGTGCCAAAGAAGTCCGACGTTGGGTCAGCTTGGCACGACCTGTCTCTAGGACTCAGGAGGTAAATAGGGTGGGCGTGCGTGCTCTACAGTCACTACTCGGCCATCGATCTCTTTCTCGTCAAATGCATCGATCACTTTTTGAGTGTCGCTGTCAGTGGCGAGAATGGCGAAGGCAAATCCCTTGATCTTCCCATTGCGGGGATCGGTCGGGATAAGGACCTCAGATACAGGGGCGTGTTCTTCGATGAGTTCTTTCAGCCGGTCCGCCTTGAGAGAGAAGGCCAGATTACCAAAGTAGAGAGTTTGAGACATCTTCTTGGACTATGCCTTCTTGAGGACAGTCTTTCCTTTGCCTTTGGTGATTTCACCAATGACCCAAACCTGATTGCCACTGCGCTTGATGGCTGAAAGGACCGCCTTTGCCTGGTCAGCGCTCACGACAGCAGTCATTCCAATGCTCATGTTGAAGACCTGGTACATCTCTTCGGTATCGACCTTGCCATGTTCTTGGATCATATCGAAGACAGGTTGCATGTCCCATGAACCGAGTTTGATGGCGGCGTTGCAGTTCTTTGGCAGGGTCCGAGGAATATTATCAATGAATCCACCGCCTGTGATGTGAGCAAGGCCTTTGATGGCGCGTGCCTTTTTGTTGAATCGTTTCAGGAGTTTCTGAACGAGAGGTCCGTAGGAACGATGGACCTTGAGCATTTCCTGTCCAGCAGAGCAACCGAGCTCTTTTACTCTACGGCGGGGAGTCAACCCCATCGTGTCGAACAGGACCTTCCGTGCCAGTGAATATCCGTTGGTATGCAGGCCATTGGATTCAATGCCGATGATTTGGTCGCCGGGTTGAATGCCGGATCCATCGATCATGTTGGCCTTGTCCACAACGCCAACAATCGTGCCGCTGACGTCGTATTCGCCCTTCTGATAGAAACCAGGCATCTGGGCGGTCTCACCTCCAATGAGAGAACATCCGTTCTCCTTACAGCCGATGGCGAAACCACGGACGATGTCTTCGAAAACCTCTGGCTTGAGGACGCCGGTTCCAAGGTAGTCCAAAAAGAAAAGAGGCTCCGCACCGAGAACGGCGATGTCGTTCACGCAGTGGTTCACGAGGTCCTGTCCAATGGTGTCATGCTTCTTCATTGAGAAGGCCACCTTCAGTTTAGTTCCCACACCATCGACGCTCGAAACGAGGATAGGCTTCTTATACTTCCTGGTGTTGAGGGCGAACAATCCTCCGAAGCCACCGACCTTACCGAGCACTTCTGTGCGATGGGTTGAAGCGAGGAGATTGGGGAGACTTTCTTTGACCTCGTTACCGAGTTCGATGTCGACGCCTGCGTTGGCGTATGCAGATTTCTTCATGATGACTAAAAATTCTTTTGTTACCCGAGATCTTGTAGAAGCGAGAGTTGTTCTTTTCCGGCACCGCCTTCCTTGTCGATAAGTGGCACAGGATAATCTCCGGTGAAATAATGATCGGTGTATTTTGGGTTTTCAGGATCCCGGCCGGGCTCTCCAGCTGCACGATAGAGACCATCAATCGTGACGAATGCCAGACTGTCTACGCCGATATGCGCCTTCATTTCCTCAATGGTCATGCGATTGGCCAAGAGCTCTTCTTCGGTGGCCATATCAATTCCGTAGTAACATGGATGCTTGATAGGTGGGCTAGCCACTCGCATGTGAACTTCTGTAGCGCCAGCTTCACGAACCATTTCGACAATCTTTACAGATGTGGTGCCACGGACGATGGAGTCGTCGACCAAGACAACCTTCTTACCTTTGAGCATCATCCGGTTGGCGTTGTGCTTGAGCTTCACTCCAAGATGGCGGATGTGGTCCTGTGGTTCGATAAATGTGCGACCAACGTAGTGATTGCGAATGATTCCAAACTCGAAAGGGATGCCTGATTCCTGCGCGTAGCCAAGCGCTGCCGGATTTCCTGAATCAGGTACGGGAACAACCATATCGACATCTGCAGGAGATTCCTTTGCGAGCTCTGCTCCAATGTTCTTACGAACCTGATAGACGCTCTGGCCGTTCATGAAACTGTCTGGACGCGAGAAGTAGACGTGCTCGAAAATACAAAGACGGGCAGGGTGGTCTGGTGCAGGCTGGATGCTTCGAATGCCATCACCGTTGATGATGATGATCTCGCCTGCTTTGACTTCACGGACAAAAGTGGCACCGACGATATCCAACGCCACGGTCTCAGAGGCAAGGATGTGAACGCCATCAGCGAGCTTCCCAATCATCAACGGACGGATGCCTACAGGGTCACGTGCGCCGATAAGTCCATCCTTGGTCATCATGACCAATGCGTAGGCACCTTGAACTCTTTGAAGCGCCGAAACCAAACGGTCCTCAAATGGGCCTTCGCCAGTGGCGAGTAGATGGACAAGGATCTCTGTATCAGTGGTGGATTGGAAAATACTGCCAGCTCTGATGAGTTCCTTACGGAGCGTGCGTGCGTTGGTAAGGTTCCCATTATGGGCGACTGAGATTCCGCCAGTGGCGATCTCGGCGAAGAGTGGTTGCACATTGCGGAGCATGGGAGCTCCGGTGGTGGAGTAGCGGTTATGGCCGACGGCTGCATGACCGACGAGACGCTTCATTGTCTCCTTGTTGCTGTAAGCGTCAGCAACGTGTCCCAATGCCCGATGGGCGTAGAAATCCTTGCCGTCCCATGAGACGATACCAGTTCCTTCCTGGCCTCGGTGTTGAAGGGCGTGTAGCCCCAATGCGGTGTGTGCGGCGGCGTCGTTGGTGCCGTAAATTCCGAAAACTGCGCAGAAATGTTTCGGATGGTCGTCGTCGTACATCGTTTAAGAGATCAAGCTTGGGAGCGGAGCCAGAGGGATGGAACAGAGTGTTCGCAAGAGTTCAAAGGGAATGGAATGTCCAAAGTGGTCGGTCTTCGGGCAGATAACATGTTGCTGTGTTGATCAGGTCGTGTCGGGAACGCCCTTTGAGTGCGGCGAACGGCCGGGAGTATTCCAACAGTCGCCGGGGTTTCAATGCAAATGTCTGTGCAGAGGGTAAAAACTGTAAAAAACTCGTAGGATGAGTTTCTTCATTACTCGGATTTGACCGTTTCCTCCTTCGTCTCAACTGCTTCTTCCTCATTGGACTTCTCGGCTGGAGCCACGTTCTGAGGTGCGAATAAGACTTTGATTCCCCTTTTCTGCAATTCTTGCAGGGTTTTAAGGTCTTTGGAGTCCTTGCCAAGATCGATCTGATTGTTGCGGATGTCCAAGAAACGCAGTTTTTTGAACGAGGACAAGGCATCGAGACTTTGAATTTGGTTATTCGAAACGTTCAGGCTCGAAAGGGAAGGGAGTTTCTTGAAGGCATCCAAGGACGTGATTTGATTGTTTGCCAGGCTGAGGTTGTTCAGTTGGATGAATCCTTCGAGGGGAGGAACCTCAGCTAGGTTGTTGTTGTCCAACTTCAGATTGCGAAGGTTTTGGCATGCTCCGAGCGTTGATAAATCTTGCACATTATTTCCGTCCAGCCAGAGAATCTCAAGATTGGCCAGAGTCGAGAGCCGGGCGACCTGAGATACCATGTTGTCTGACAGAATCAGCCGTTTGAGATTTGCGGTGAGATTTTCAAGTCCAGCCAAGTTTGAAATACGATTTCCAGGGCAGGCGAGTTCATAGGCATTGGTCAAGGACCCTAGAGCTGCCGCAGACGAAATCGAATGGCGACTTAGGAATACAGTTCTTAGGTTGGTCAATCCCTTGAGTGGACCAAGGTCGTTATTAGGGCTGTATTCGTTGAGCTTGCCTGTGCCTCCGTGAAAATAGAGTTTGGTTAGGCTTGTGAGGTTGGTCAGGGCCGTAATGTCAGTGATGCTGTTGTTTGACAATTTGAGTTCAGTGAGGCGAGTGGCTTTTTCCAGCCCTGAGAGATCACTGGCCGAAAGATGTCCTTTTGTTTTGGGGCTGACTTCCAGCTTTTTGAGACCGAGCAGATCCTTTTCTGAAATTGTTCCGGATGATTTGTACAGAGCGCTACGAACAGCGGCATTGAGTGCTGGATCTGGAACAATGCTATCCAGTCGGGTGATCTCTTTCTTCTCTTCCTTAAATTGAACCTTGGTGACTTTGCCGTCGACGATGGTGATCTGTCCCTTCTCAAAGATCAGGATTTTGGAACTTCCTTTTTAGAGAGTGCCTTTAACAAAACCGGTCTTCAGGACGGCTTCGAGTTCGGTGTCACCGATTTTTGGTTTGGCGGTCAAGTTGAGGCAACTCAATGCAAAGATCAGGAACGGAAGGAGAGTGATTCTCATCATATAGTGGGTATTCAGTTATTGAAGAGAGAAGGGGCAGTCTCTGCTGGGAGTAAAATCAAGCGATGGGTGCTGATCAAGGGGGAACTGAAGTCGAATTCCTAAAGGAGGGAATTCCCCAAGCTGGAAGGAGTTCCGTCTTCTCAATAGGGACTGAGACTCCCTCCCGGGCTGCCTCGACGATCAAGTCAGAGCCTGCCTTTTTTACGAGTTGTTTCGCATGCTTCTCGATTCTGTCAATGTGGTCATCATCGTGACCTGGGTCATGGTGGAAGAGAAAGAGCTTCTTAACTCCGGCTCGGATTGCCAACGCGACCGAGTCATCAACACAAGTATGGCCCCACCCAACACGGGAGGGATACTCTTCGGCATCGTATTGAGAATCTAGAATGAGAATGTCAGCGCCCTTGATGAACTTGATAAGCTTCTCGTCCTCTTCGCGGGCAAACTCGAGAATGGAATCGTAATGTTCGTCGGATTCTTGGACTGCTTCAGCCTTCTGGCGTTGAAATGATTCGTTGTCAGGGATGAAACATACGGTGCCTGAACTGGTGTTGAGGCGATAGCCGACACAGATGCCAGGATGATTGACGAAGTGTGCCTTCACTCTGACTTTACCAACCCTGAAACTCATTTTCTGCAGTTCTTCAAATCCAATGTAGCTCGGCATTTCCTGCATGCTGATTGGAAAATAGGGGCTCTCCATCTGATCGGAGAGGGTCGACGTCAGCCCTTTCTCGGTACCTTCGTAGCCGAGAACTCTAATCTTGTTGCTCGGGTTGTAGGCAGGGACGAAGAACGGAAACCCTTGGATATGATCTCAGTGGGTGTGGGTCAGTAAACTGGTCAGGGCGATTGGATTGGCTTTGAATTCGTTTACCAGATCCAGTCCAAGTGGTCTGATCCCTGTTCCGGAATCAAGGACGATGACTTCACTATCGGCTCGCAGCTCAACGCAGGTTGTATTGCCTCCGGTTCTGGCTGTTTGTGGCCCAGGGGTAGCTATGGAACCTCTTACTCCCCAAAACTTGATACGAGCGGGAGATGTGGCTTCTTTGACATGCTTCGAAGGAGGAAAGTTGAGGGTGGCTTCGTTTGTTTCATCGGTTGGGGGATCTGGTAGAACTTCCGGTCGTGGACCTTGTTTCAGAAGCTGCTCGAGTAGAAGTATGAGTCCTTCGCGTTGGACTGGCTTGGTGATGACTCGATCAGCGCCTGCTTCGAGCGCTTTCTTTCGATCTGCTGCATAGTCACTTGAAGTGGTGACAACGACTCGGGTGTTGCGTGCTTTTGATAAACCTTCTCTGAGTTGCCGGCAAAACTGAAAGCCGTTGCAACGAGGCATCATCAAGTCGCAGATGATGATGGTGGGATTGTGCTCTGCAGCCTTCTCCAATCCATCCTGTCCATCGACAGCCAAGTGGACCTTCCAGCCATTTTTTTCCAACCAGCGAGAGAGGATTCGGCTGCTGACACGGTCGTCTTCTATGAGGAGTACTGTTTTCATTCCCAACCCTTGATGACGGTGGCAGCTTATTATGGGAATGCAACCCTTTATCCTGCACTGGTTTAACGTGGTGCAGTTTGTTGGTAAGACGGATTATGAAGCTGTCAGGTGTAGGAGAAGAATGAAGGGTGCAATGATGCAAGTCCCCGTCAAAATGACCTTCCACCATGGCTCATTGATGCATTCTCTACCGGCGAACCAAAGCTGTTCTGTCTTTCTAATGATCGTCAACATGGCGTGGAAACTAAAGAGGAGGGTGAGACACAAGGTGTCCTTGGCTATGGTAGGCCAAACTTTTTCTCCCTTTTCTCGGAAGCCCCTAAAGGGTATTTCCGAGGTCTTTCCATCATGAATTCGATCCATCGACTTATTATCGCGTTGTTAGCGCTATTCCCCTTATCGGCTGTTTTGGCTGATGGACCTAAGGATAATGCATTTGAGAATGTCCGCAGAATACCCAAATTGGGAGTGGAGGTAACATTAGCTGACAGAGTAGAGCTGACCGCTGGTCTGGCCCGATTGAAAAGGGATATCGATGAGTTGGAGCGCAAATGGACCAAGGATGAGACAAAGAAGGCACTGATTACAGACGTGGAGATCTATCACCGAGCCGTATGGTCGGCCTTGAGTTATCAGGAATTTTTCAAACCCAATGAGATCAAGATCGCAAAGGGCTTACTCAGGAATGGACGGGACCGCGCCGCGCTACTCTTGGAAGGAAAGGCTCCTTGGACTCAACAGAGCGGATTGGTCGTTCGAGGATACCGATCAAAGATTGATGGTTCGGTTCAGCCTTATGGTTTGGTGGTCCCTGAAAGCTGGGTTGCAGGGAGCGCACACAAGCATCGATTGGATTTCTGGTTTCATGGTAGAGGAGAGACCTTGAGTGAAGTTGCGTTTCTGAATCAGAGACAGAATTCGATGGGGCAGTTTGCTCCGACCGACACATTTGTTCTCCATCCCTATGGCCGATACTCGAATGCAAACAAGTTTGCTGGAGAGATCGATCTCTTTGAGGCATTGGAGCATGCGAAGAAGTATTATCCGATCGATGAGGACCGGATTGCTGTCAGAGGCTTCTCAATGGGAGGGGCCGCATGTTGGCAGTTTGCAGTTCATTACTCGGATCAATGGTTTGCAGCCTCCCCGGGGGCCGGGTTCTCTGAAACGCCTGATTTTCTAAAGGTGTTTCAGGGCGAAGACTTGAACCCCACTTGGTATGAGAAGAAGTTATGGCGACTCTACGACTGTGTGGATTGGGCGGGGAATCTCTATCAGTTGCCTACGATTGCCTATAGTGGTGAGTTTGACCGACAGAAGCAGGCCGCTGACATGATGGAGAAAGCACTCGCCAAAGAAGGAATCGATATGGTGCACATCATCGGACCAGGGATGGGGCATAAGATCGATCCGGGATCAAAGCTGGAGATTGATCGACGACTTGCATCAATCGCTAGGTCGGGCAGGCAACGCGTTCCCTCCAAGATTCACTTCAAGACTTATACCTTGCGATACAACAGAATGCATTGGGTCACTGCTGACGCATTGGGAGAACATTGGGAGAAGGCCACAATCGATGCAGAACTGGGTGATGACAATCTGGTTTCCGTGGATACGAAGAATCTGACCGCATTGACGCTTCATTTTCAGTCGGGAGATTGTCCTTTGGACATCCGTCAAAAAGTAAATTTGGTCGTGGATGGGCAACACATCGATAAGACGCCGAGAGTGATGTCAGATCGGTCATGGAAGGTTTCACTGAAGAAAGAGAAAAAGTGGGTAGTGGCGACTGGCGCGGAGTCGGGGCTTCGAAAGCGGCATGAATTGCAGGGACCGATTGACGATGCATTCATGGACTCTTTTCTGATCGTGAAACCTACTGGTGTGCCAATCAATAAAGCAACAGGGGCATGGGCGCAGAGGGAGGCTTCGCATGCCATTCAGCATTGGCGCAGGCAGTTCCGTGGTGAGGCCAGGGTTAAGACGGATCAAGCTGTTACCAACGACGACATTAGGGACGGTAACCTGATTCTTTTCGGAGACCCTGAGAGCAACAGACTCTTGAAAATGCTCCTTCCTGATCTCCCCATCGAATGGACCAAAGGTAAACTGGTCGTGAACGGAGTGGCACAAGATGCGAACAAGGCGATGCCGGTGTTGGTATTTCCTAATCCGCTCAATCCTGAGCGATACATTGTGCTCAACAGTGGTTTCACCTACCGCGAGTATGATTATCTGAACAATGCGAGACAGGTGCCCAAGCTGCCAGACTGGGCAGTGATCGATACCTCAGCACCCATTACTTCCCGCGTTCCAGGAAAAGTGATCGACGCTGGATTCTTCGATGAGAAGTGGCGGTTCAAAAAGAAATGAGCAAAGCCCCTAAGAGACTTGGGCTATTGATAGCCTGTAGAGCGGATTCTGAAAAATTCCGTCATGCGTCCTGCTTGATTGAGTCCGCTCTCAACAGGGGACTGCAGGTGTTTGTTTACTTGTTGGATGAGGCAGTATTGGCAGTGGGGACGGAGGGCATGGAGAGTCTTCGAGCAAAGGGGATGAAGCTTCATGCCTGTTCCAATGCCGCAAGGGAGCGGGGACTTGAGTTGTCTGACAATGCAGTCTTCTCCGGACTCCCTGTGGTCGGCGACCTGATCAAGAAGACGGATCACTTTCTTTCGTTCACTTGAATCATGGATGCGCTGATCATTGTTGAAGGAAATCCCGAAGAATCAGCAAAGGTTGCTGAGGCTTTTCGCACTGGCACGGGCCTTGTGGCATGGAAGGAAAACCATGCGGGTATGTTGTTGCGCGGGGATGCGGTCCGACTGGTTTCAAAAGAAGTCTCCATGTCTTGGAAAGATCGTAACGTGATTTCTGAATGCAGAGAGATTCTTGATGAAGATGGATTACAGGTGTTTGTAGAAGGAGCGGTTGGCGAGGATTCTGATTTTAATCTGAAATCAGTGGGCTCTGCCGAATGCAGGGAACTGATTGGAGCAGCAAGGTATTTGATATGCTTTGGAAAGGAGTCGCAGTGAAATTGCATCTACTGACAGATGAATCATCGGAGAAATCCATGAAAGAACTCATTGGCGACCTGCCTTCCGGAGACCGAGTGGCGGTGTTGGGAGGGGATGTCGACTATGATGCCTTGCTTGATCTGATACTGGAGTCGGACTCCATCGCGTGCTGGTAGTCATGGAGATTCTAATCTACACGAAGCCAGGATGCCATTTATGCGAACAAGCATACGATGACCTCAAAGTATCTTTGAACGAGGTGCCAGTGCGTTGCGACATCCAAGAGCGCAATATCTTAGAAAAAGAGAACTGGTATCAGGAATACAAACTGGAGATTCCAGTAATTGTTTTCAACCAAGGGACGGTTCTGAAAGGGAAGTTTGGCCGAGATGCCATAGAGGATGCTCTCAAGCGATGTCTGGAATCACACGAGGAGGAGGCGCCTTGATGAAGTCTGGTTTGCGAAGATAGATGGCTTCGAGATCTGATGCGCATTGCCAGTCGGGTGAGACTGGTATGCTGCGAGCCAGATCTTCCGCATCAGGATAGATTTCAGTGCTGTTGGGGAAGTGTTTCTTCAGGTGAGGGCCGAAGAACATTTCTCCTGCTTCCTGTTTTTCAAGAAGGTGAGCTTTTGGAAAGAGCTCGATAGCATCGCTGAGTTCTGCTTGGGATGCATACGCTTTCTTTGGTATGTAGTTGAATTCTCCCTTTTGCGCGTCAATGACGATGGCGGATGTGCCGGGCGCATTTTGGAATTCAGACGTGCTGTTCAGACTAAAGAGAGAAGTGACTCCCAAAACCTTTGTGCCACGAGCCGCTTGCCACCCCTGAGCCAATGCGATGGCCGAGCGGATACCGGTGAATGATCCTGGGCCCACAGATACAATGATGGCATCTACGTGAGCTGGGGAAACCTTTCCTTGCTGAAGAGCTTCTTCCGCCATGACCAGTGCCGTCTTGCCATCCCGACGCTTGAGGTTGGGATCAGTGTCCTTATATCCCCCTAGAGAGATCCATTCAGATCCTGGCGTGCCTTCCATGACAGCCGTGCTCCGGAGATGGGTGGTGAATTCAAGACACAGAATCTTCATAACTGATTTCTCTTGTCGTTTCGTCGAGTGATCGGAATTGAACTTTCCTGTATTTCGTCGGAGTCGCATCGGGCCATCGATCAATCCATTCAATGACACTGATTCCGTCCGGATCAAGATAGGGTTCAAGGCCTGCGGATTGGATCTCCGTGGACGTCTCCAATCGATAAAGGTCCAGGTGAAAAAGCATGGTGGTTTCGCACTGATACTCATTCACAATGGTGAAGGTCGGTGATGTGACACGCTCCTCAATGGCGAGCCCATCTGCCAGTCCTTTGACCAGCTGGGTCTTACCCGATCCCAGATCGCCTTCCAGTCCGACAACCCATCCCTCGCTCAGCTCAGATGCCCAGCGCTTGCCGAGTTGATACGTTTCTTCAGGACTCTTTGAAATGAACGTAGCCATGTGCGTTGAGTGCCTTGATACCGTTCTCGTCGCGAATCAACAGCCCGGGAGTATCGAGAATTTTACCAATGCAGGATAGATTGGTTTCAGGAAAGGTTTGTCGCCAACTGTCGAGAAGTTCTACCGCTTTGGATGCCGGCAGGACGATTAACAGTTCGTAGTCCTCGCCATCGGTCAGTGCAGCAGCCCGTGGAGGCTTGCTGGATTTCCCGTCGCGATTGCGGATCTTGGCGTCCCTGTGAACTGGGATAGAAGTCGCGTGTATTTCCGCTCCAACCTTGCTGCATTCCAACAACCGGGGAAGGTCTGTAGCGAGTCCGTCACTCAGATCCATCATTGCGTGAATGTCGAAATTCTCAGCCAGCCACTTGCCTTCCTTGAGTCGAGGATCAAACGTAAGATGTCGACCTTCAATCGATCCGCCCAGATCGCCAGACACAAAGATCGCATCGCCGGGCTGGGCACCGCTTCGGGAAACGAAACTGTCTTTCTCAACAACACCGGTCATTGCAACTGATACAAAGAGATCAACCGAAGTTGACGTTGTTTCCCCTCCGGTAATGGATACACCGTGTTCCTTTGCCAAGGTGTTGATTCCATCATAGAGCAGGGTGATCCACTCGTCGGTAGTGTTTTCGGGAAGGCCTATGGTGATCAATGCATGCTCAGGTGTAGCACCCATGGCTGCAAAATCACTGAGGCATCGCGCCAGGGCCTTTCGTCCTACGCTTTCAGCTGGCGTCTCTTCGGTAAAATGAATCCCCCTGACGACAGCGTCCGTCTTTAAAACTGTATCGGAGGAGGATGAAGGCGATGAGACCACGGCGCAGTCATCGCCGGGACCGACCTTTACGGCATCAGTCTGGGGAAGTGATGGAAGTATCTTTGCGAGTAATTCGTTTTCGTCCATGTGTGTTACGCAGGTTTCTGCAAGAGCATGAGAGTGAAATTGGCGGCGTTGAGAACGACATGAGCCGTGATCGGCGCGAGGAGGTTTTCAGTCCTGACATAGAGCCATGTCAACGCGAGGGAGAATATCGTGAGAGGGAGAAAGGCTGGGGCGTTTCCATGAATTAATCCGAAGAACACAGAGGTGCCAATCCAAGCGAGAGCAGTTCTGTTTTGATCGTTCAGAGTCTTGAATAGAATTCCTCTGAAAAGGATTTCCTCCGCAATGGGAGCAACGACGATGCTGACAATTCCCATGATCCAGATGTCTGAAGCCTGATTCTGTGTGATGGCCTCTTGAACCGCCTGAACAGCAGTCTGAGTTGGAGCTTCAGTCTCTAACGCCTCAAGTAGCAGTCTGATTCCAATGGACATCAGACCAAGCGTCACCGTCGAGATAAGACCGATTTGCACTCCCAGGTTAATGGAAGGAGATACATTCTTCTGGAACCCAAATGCTTCGTTCCAGGTCGTCTCATGTTGTCTGATCAGAAAGTAGGCCCCCAAGATGATCAGTCCGTGGAAGGAGATGGCGTTGATCAGGATCTTGACCGCTATGGATAGCTCCATCTTTGGCGCGTCTTCCGTCCCAACCAGCAAATGGAGTCCCAGCCCGCTCAGCGACATGCTTCCAAAAAGGATCATGATGACGAGCAGGATGGTGTCTGTTTTCCATGTGAGTCGGTCGGACATGGGCCGCGCAGGGTGGGGAATGTGATCAGGTGTTGCCAATCCTAAATCCGGCTGCGTTTTGTCCGTATGCGTAACTTTAAGAATCGCACATAGATAGGGAGCAATATTCCTGTGGCTGGCATCACCTATGTTAGTAGTTGATTAGTAAGAACTTGCTTCAAATGCTATGAAAACTCAATGTGTCTTATTTCAGAGCAATAATGTCTCCGGCCTTATGACCCCAGAAATCAAAACGAGCCTATCTTCGTTACTCAAGCCAGTGCTTGTGTTGGCAGCGTTGGCAGGCTGCTACTACGTCGTCACAGAGGTTACATCGACCCCTCGTGAAGGCTTCTGGATTCTCATGGGAATCGTTGTCTTCTTTTGGCTCCTGATCAACCTTTGGGAAGCTCTCAAGGAGAACTACGTTGACTACAATCTCTCCTTTTCAGGCAAGAAAGCATTCGGGCAGGAAGAGGAAGTCATCGAGGAGTCCTTTAGCCGAGAAGACGCCCTGTTGCTGGAATGGTCCAAAGAGTGTCTTAAAAACGGACGTAGCCTGGAGGCCGGTATCAAGATCGAGCGAATTTCTCCAGATATGAGAACGCACCCAGACGTTCTTAAGCTTCGCTACGAGATTTTCAGGCATGAGCATCGCTGGCATGCAGCCTTTGATACGGCAGTAGCTTACTCGAAGAAGCGGCCGGACGATGTCGAAGGCTGGATTGGTCAGGCCATCTGCCTACATGAGATGAAACTTTCACAAAGGGCGCTGAATACATTGCTTCATATCGTGGATCGTTTCCCAACGAGTGAAGAGATCCCATTCTACATTTCCTCCTTCACTTGTGAACTCGGCCGACTCGAGCAGGCAAAACGCTGGCTCTTCAAAGCACTCGAACTCTGCAAGAACCGCCAGCGCCTGATTGCGAAGGCAATGAACGAGGCCGATCTTGAACCTCTACTTCACTTCCTTGGAAGGAAGGCGATGATTGAGAAGCTGGTTGCAGGTGGTCTTACTGGAGCCGAACGCACAGCGATGGATTTCTCCGCTGCTCACGGTATTCCACATGGAGGTTGGTGCCCCAAGGCGCGTGCTGGTGAAGATGGATTCATCAGCAAGCACTACAACCTGACAGAAACCCCAAGCTCCGGATACCTGCAACGCACCGAATGGAATGTGCGTGGTTCTGACGGGACGGTGATTTTCTCCCTCGGAGAAGAACTCACTGGAGCCTGCTCAAAGACATCTGAAATGGCATCACGCTATGGGAAACCAATCATTCACCTGCGGCGCGATCAGGCTTATGGAACTCAGGCAGGCCGCCTTCTTGAATTCCTTGAGAGACACCATATCCAAGTGCTCAACGTTGCCGGCACCAGTGCAAGCAAAGAGCCAGCAGTTGGTGAATTTGTTCAAGAGGTGATGGAACGTGCGTTCCAGATGCGTCTGAAGAAGATTCTGGAAACAGCAGGCGTCACTGAAGAACCAGAGAAAGACGCAGCTTAAGTTAACCGAACAACTTTGATGACAAAGCCACTGTCCTTTTTGGGACGGTGGCTTTGTTGCGTTAAAGGCGCCCCGTCAGTTTCGTTTGTTTGTCTCTTCGCTTTCGCTTCCATCATTCGGCGAGTTGGCTTAGGTTTTCGCCCGCATGCTTCCTGAACATAAACCTGAAGTGATCATCACGCACGAGAGCGACCTTGATGGGTTGGTCTCCGGGCTGTTGCTTCAGCGCTTGGCCAAAGAAATATTTGGTTCCGAGCCGCGTCTTCTTGCCTACAACCATCAGACCTTCAAGAACCGGCACTTCGTAGAGAATTGTGGCTGGGTCAGTGACTTCACAGTTGATAAGAGGATGGATAAGCCTCGTTGGTTGGTGGTCGATCATCACGTGGCCAAGTACGAGCCATTACAATGTCAGTTCGTCTTTGATACAAAGAAGTCAGCGGGGCTTCTGGCGTATGAGCTTTGTAAGGAAGCAGGGATCGAAAGTGATGCGCTTGAACGCATGGTGCGATTGAATGATGTGGCTGATCTTTTCATCAAGGATGCACCCGAGTTTGAAGAGGCGCAGGCTTATGCCGGTCTGATCAAGAGCTACGGCTTCTGGAACATGCACTCCCTGATCGGTGGTGAGCTTGAGAAGTTGATTGATCATCCCTTGTTGAAGGTGATGGAGACCAAGCGTCAGATCGAAGATCCGATCGGTCTGGATTGGAGCCGGAAGAACATCGTCCGCATTTCTGAGGACGTGGGATTTGTCAGTACGACGATCGGAAACACGAATCTGATCATTCACCAACTTCTTGAAGAAGGTGTTGGTGAGTTCAAGGTGTTGACCACGCTTTTTCGTAAACCCAATGGCACGGTGATCGCCAGCTTCCGCAGTAATGACGGTGGAGCCCTCGAAATTGCCAGAAAACTGCAAGGCGGAGGTCATCCGTGTGCGGCCGGTGCCACGCTTCCTCGCTCAGTCAACTCGATCAACGAGGCGATTTCTTATCTCAAGCAGATACTCGATCCAAAACTCCCTGAAGCGAAACCGATTAATGATCTTGCCAGTCTCTTCGATTCGATTGACGTCAACGAAGAGTAATTTGGTGCGGCAGTTGAATTTGCCGCGGTTCCTGCGTTAAAATCGGGAAAGAGGCAGGTGCTCTTGGGAATCGGGTGAATGGAGAAACTACTCATGCGCGTTTCCAGGACCCTTTGTTTTCAGTCGCTTTTGCTGCTTCTCGTCGCAGCTTACGCGAGCTGTAAGCCAAAGATGAAGGAAGCGCCTTCTTCGTTGATGGTTTTCGCAGCTGCTAGCCTTTCGGATGTAATGGCGGAGGTAGGAGATGAGTTTGAGCGGAGTAGAGGGAGCGCTGTAGAATTCAATTTTTCCGGATCGAATACATTGGCGCAACAGATGGCGGCTACTGATCGAGCTGACGTCTTTTTGAGTGCGAATGAGGAATGGATGAGTTGGGCCGTTTCGAAAGGCGAGATTCTTGAATCTTCAATAAAGGACATTGCTCTCAATCAATTAGCGGTTGTCTCGGATCCGGCGTTTACCATGGAGGCTACAAGTTGGAGTGATATCAAGAGCTCAGATGTTGAAAAACTTGTTATCGCCGATCCTCGGGGAGTGCCAGCAGGACAATACGCAAAGCGTTGGATGGAGCGCCACGGAGTGTGGGAGTCCTTATCTGATAGCGTGGTGCCAACAACGGACGTGCGTGCTGTGATGGCTGTCGTGCGATCCACGAAGATGTCCATTGGTATTGTGTACTCCAGCGATTTGACAAATGGAGTGGATCGTTTAGGAACGCTGTTTTCTTCAAACGAGGATGATGACCTGAACATACGATACCAAGGCGGCCTTTCGTTGAAGGAATCACTGCATCCTTTGGCGGGAGATTTTCTTTCATTTCTCGGTAGTGAGGAAGGATGTTCGATTTTTAGGAAACACGGATTCATTGTTGAGGAAGGAGACCAAGATGACTGATGTATGGTCAGTGATTGGCTCGACGTTGCTTTGGGCCCTTCTGTCGACACTGGTGATCTTGATCCCTGGAACTCTCGTTGCTTACTGCCTTGCTCGTTGCCAGTTTGTGGGGAAGTCCATTTGCTCTTCACTAGTAGGCCTGCCTCTTGTTCTGCCTCCAACGGCGGTTGGTTACTTGCTGTTGGCGTTGCTTGCCAAGAACGGACCGTTGGGTGGGGCGTTGTTTGGTACCGAACTGGATGTGCTCTTGTCGTGGAAGGCGGTCGTGATTGCTTGCTCTGTGATGTCGTTTCCGCTCTTCGTCAGGACCGCGCGTGTTGGATTTGAATCGGTGGATTCTCAGCTTGAAGGAGTTGCTCGGACGCTTGGTCAGAATCGATTCGATGTTTTTAGGAAGATAACCCTACCACTGGCGCGAAGGGGGATTCTTGCCGCTGTGATTTTATCCTTTGCCAGGGCAATAGGTGAGTTTGGTGCCACGATCATCATTGCGGGCAATATTCCGGGGGCGACACAGACACTTTCCACCGCGCTGTTTAGTGCTCAACAGTCAGGGAATCAAACCGAAGCTACGACGCTGCTCGTTGTAGCCATCATCGTTGGTTTTGCCACGGTCTATGTAGCGGAGCGCTTGACGGAATCGGTGGCAGGGAAAGGGGTCTCAAATGACTGATCCTTGGTTAAACATTGATCTGAAATTGCAGCTCAAGGAATTCGAGCTGAATGTCTCTCAAAAGACGAATGCGAAGGTGTTGGGGATCTACGGTCCTTCGGGTGCGGGTAAGACGAGTCTATTGGAGGCGCTGGCTGGATTGAGAAGGGGAGCGGTAGGGGGTATTGAAGTATTCGGTCAATGCTGGTTGGGCACAGATCGTGAAATGAGTCCTGAAGATCGAGGTGTTGGATACGTTCCGCAGAGCCATCTTTTGTTTCCTCACCTGAATGTTAGAGAGAATCTCCGCTTTGCTTTGCCACGGGCGAAGAACGAGGAAGAAACATATAAAGAGGTGGTGAAGGTCCTTGAACTGGATGACTTGCTTGATCGTCGAGTGGGATCTCTCTCTGGTGGGGAATGTCAGAGAGTGGCCTTGGGGAGGGCGCTTTGTTCTGGGCCAAAAGTATTGTTGCTGGACGAGCCTATGTCTTCATTGGACGGTGATTTGAAACATCGAATTCTTCCGTTTCTCCTCAAGATCAAAGATCAGTTTGGTATTCCGATGATTCTGGTCTCTCATCAGCCGCTGGAGGTGCAGGCGTTGTGTGGCGAAGTGATTGCTTTGAAGCGGGGGCGTGTCTTGAAGTGTGGCAGTGCGTTTGAGGTTTTGAGTGACACTGTTGTTTCCGACCTTTCGACCCCTTTTGAGAATCTAATCCAAGGCACGGTTGAGAGGCATGATGGGGATGTTACTCACGTCCAACTCAAAGGATGTTCTTCTACCAGTGTTGCAGGACCTTCAAGCGCTCTGAACATTGGAGAGGCGTGTTTCTTCAGTGTTCCTTCAAGCGACATACTTCTTGGTATTGGAGATGTTTCCATGATCTCTGCGCGGAACCAGATCCCAGGAAATGTCATAGAGATTCAAGAAGGTGGCAGGCAGGTGAGAGTCATGATGCAAATTGGGGAGTATGAGAGACCCATTGCCGTTGATCTGACACTTGGGGCAATTGAAGAGCTGGGAATCCAAATAGGAGTGAGTGCAACCTTACTGATCAAGACGAACTCGTTTCGTCGCTAGGTCTACAGGTTAGTCTCTAGACTGAGAAAACAGGTGGAAATCCAAGAAAAAGAAGATGGCGACCCTAGCGGGGTTCGAACCCGCGTTACCGCCGTGAAAGGGCGGTGTCCTAGGCCTCTAGACGATAGGGTCGTCCGGAAAGGAGCGGGAACAATATCGAAGAATTTTGAGGTGTCACGGGAAAAGTTTCGAAAAAGTGAAAAAGGTTATTATGAGGCTTTGAAGGGGTTCTCGCTTGGGGTCATTTGGGCACTCAGTTAGGCTATTGTTTTCGATGTCCAAGAACCTTCAACCGAAGAAACGATTAGGCTGGAAACCACTCATTTGTGTGGTCGTGTCCATCGTGTTGATGGGTGCCTTGTTGGCGAAGGTGGACTTTGATGCGCTCCGCGAGACGTTTGCCAAAATGAACTGGAGTTGGTTCATGGGAGCGGTCGGGTTATTTGGGGCAGGGGTCTTGGGGACTTCTGTTCGCTGGCACCTAGCTTTGGGACGTGGCGATACTGCGGCCAGCTTTCCAGCCACGGTAAGGGCCAACTACACTGGACAGTTCTTCAATAACATATTGTTCGGTGTTTCAGGAGGGGATGTGGTGAAAGCTACGCTCTATTCGCGATGGCACGGACTGGAAGGTGCGAAGGTGTTTGCCGCGTGCATTATGGACAGACTATTGGGAGCCATTGGTTCGGCAATTTTCTTTGTATTGGCTTTCATTGTTGTCATGGCCTCCGGTGCGCGTGCGGTGATTGGAGGCATGGACATGGAGGGCAAGGGAATGGGAGCTGTGGCTGGTGGAGCAGGGTTGGTGGTCTTGATCGCGGCAGCCGTCTTCTACCGCTTTCGTAAACAGGCTTTTTTGGTGAAGACCTTTAGCTCATTGCGAGAGAACGTTCAGCGCTTCAAGCGTGAGCCTATGATGATGGCTGCTGCTGTCGGTCTCACGGTGGTTTGGCAGGCGATCTTGTGTTGTATTCTGGCGCTGTGTTTGAGAGCGGTGGTGGATGGCCCACTTCCGTGGTTGTCGATCGCATGGGTGTTTCCGACCATTAGTGTTCTGACAGCGATTCCTGTGACGTTTGCTGGAGCGGGTGTCAGAGAAACCGCTGCGTTGATCTTTTTGAGTAACTTCGGAATCAGCGATGCCGAGGCATTGGCTGCGGGGATGCTGGCATCATTTGTCTACGTTATCTGGGCGGGAGTCGGTGGCATCATCGCTTTGATAGAGGAATCAATGCATGGCGGGCCAACCCGTGGAGAGCAGGTTGACCCGGTTGCTTGATCACGGCTTCAGGCGCTTTACGATACAGCCTCCTGCCGCAGCCATCAGGAAACAGAACTTCCAGTAGAAACCTGCGTCCCAGTGAAAGAGCAGGATTCCCAATGAAGGTCCGACCGCCAAAGCCACTCCCCACGCGAGCCCATGGAACCCCATGAACTGACCCCGTTGATCAGGAGGAGCGATCTTTGAAACAAGTGTCATGACCAAAGGCATTGAGATCAGTTCGCCAAATGTGAAGAACGTCATTCCAAGGATGTAGACCGCGAAGTGGTCAAAGAAACCGAATGCAAGCACACCAAACGCGATCAGCAGATATCCCACCGCGATGGCAGATGTCGGCTTGAATTTGGTAGTGAAGGGCACCAGGGGAATTTCGAAGAAGATGATCAGGACTCCGTTGAGAGCCAACAGACATCCGTAGTGAAATTCGGTGTAACCACCTTGGTTCATTTGCAGGGACAACGTTGAGTGAATCTGCATGAACACGAAGGCAACGAGGAAGGTTGAGAACGTGAGCATCAGAAAACGTGGATGCGCCAAACACTCACGAAATGCCGATCGTTGCGACTTCTTGAGGGGGGCGTTGAATCTTCTGCAGGTGTGGCGCGGTCTGGAGTCAGAGTGATCCAAGCGAGCACGCAGAAGAGAGCCGACGTAAATGCATCTCCCCAGAGGAGCCAGGTATAGGATTTCTGAGCAAGGAGCCCCCCAATAGCCGGACCGACCGCCCAACCGGCATTGATGGCAAAGCGATAGGCAGCGAACGCCATGGTTCTGCTTTCCAAGGGAACGAGATCCGTGATCAGGGCTGAACTTGCAGGCCGATAGGCCTCAGCCGTGAGCCCAAGGAGGAAGAGTAGGGAGATCCACGCAGGTATCGAGTCAGCATGAGCCAAGGCTACCATGATAACCGCACCTACTGAGGTGGAGAGAACAATCGTGTTCTTCCTGCGAAAGTGATCTGCGAGCCAACCTCCGACCACCGATGCCATGACATGCCCAGCGCCATAGCATGCCATGATCATCGAAATAGTCCCTGGCTTGTAGCCCTGACGAGTGAGATGCAGCATCAAGAATGGGATCACGAAAGTCCCGAATCGATTGATGAATGATCCGATGAAGATAATCCACACGTCACGCGGAAGCGTTTGCAACTGCGAGAGTGTGGACGGTTCGTCCTGTGTTGTGGCTGGGCTGTTCATAATAACAAAAAAACCCTGCCTTCCTTTTCGGAAGACAGGGTTGATGAGGGTGAAATTGTTCGAGTTGTTATCTCATGCTCTGTCTATCCGATGTGGGATGGTGAATCGCGACACAAATATGCCAGCCCATACTAAGACCCTGTCGTTTGGTGGCGACGGGCTTTTCGATTTGAACTGGTTTGACGTAATGATTCATCGATGAGTCTGGAGGGGACCCTGAACGGCCTTATATGTCAAGGCTCAAGGAATCCAATGATTGATAGAATTGATCATTCTGCACCAGTGATGGCCTTGAGCGAGTAGTCGCGGGTAAGGTTCTCTGTTGCTGATTTACAAAGGCCGGCGAGGGTTTCCTCGGCCAGTCCCAATCGACGCCCCTTAAGATGGAATACACCCCAGCTGCGACGCAGTTTCCGTTTTCCAAGCCGTAGACAGGTAAGGGAGCCTTCCTGGATCTCTTCTCGGGCAATCCATGGAGCCACAATGCCGACTCCCAATCCGAGTTTCACCATCTCTTTGATGGCTTCCATACTACCGAGCTCGATGATCGTATTGATTTCGATGTTCTCTCTTCGGAAGTAGTCTTCCACGGTACGCATGGTGTAGCTGTTTTTGCTGTACAGGATGTAGTTTTGATGTTTGATCTGATCCTGAATGACTCGCTTGGTGGTGGCCCATGGATGCATGGGGCCGAGAAGAAAGGCTAGTTCGTCTGTAAACAATGGAGTGAATTCTATCTTGTCTTCATTCAGTGGCTGCAGAGCGATGGCGAGATCGATCTTGTTGTTATGTAGATGCTCGATCGCCTCCGGCGTATCACCGGGTTCGATCATGATCCGGCAGTCAGGGAAACTTTCCTTAAACTCACGCAGAACCTCCGGAAGTATGAATTGGCATGCCATGATGCTGGCTCCGATGCGGACTCGACCCTTTCCCCATTGTCCCAATTCCTTCAGTGAGCCTCGCGCCTGCTCCATATCGGCGAGAATTCTTTCGGCATACACCAATAACTGTTCTCCAGCCTGTGTTACCAAAACCTTTTTGCCCACCCTGTCAAAAAGACGACAGCCTACTTCTTGTTCCAGAGCCTTCATTGAATGACTCACTGCACTCTGCGAAAGGAAGAGTTCTTTGGCAGCGAGGGTGAAACTTCCCACTCGTGCGAGCACTGTAAATGCCCTTAGTTGCCTGCTATCTAGGGGATAATTCACTTATGAATACCTTTCATTGACTGGATTAAAACGATTTTTCTTATGCATGATTCGGTTTTTGAAAAGTTGGCACGGCGATCGCTAACGAGATAATCGATGTCGCGAGAGACCCAACCTAAACCAAGTCCGGCAACGCCGGTGATCGGAGGAATAGCAATTCGTAGGCCAAGGGCCCTGAAAGTAGGCTTCGTTCCTCTTAATGATTGTGCCCCACTTGTGGTGGCGAAGGAGATGGGGCTTTACCGTAAGTACGGATTGGATGTAAGTCTTAGTCGTGAACTAGGGTGGGCATCAATCAGGGATAAGGTGCTCTATGACGAACTTGATGCTGCGCAAGCGGTGGCTGGTCTGCCTTACTCCACATCATTTGGTCTTGGCTCCGCTGCTGTAGAGTGTCACGCCATTCTCGTGCTTTCTCGCCAGGGAAATGCAGTGACTCTTTCGAGTCGCCTGAAGGAGCAAGGAGTAAGAGATTCCAAGACATTGGCAGCAGTTGCCCATGCGGTGAGAAGTGAACGCAAGTTGGCCTTCGGAGTTGTCTCACTATATTCGTCCCACAATTTCCTTATCCGCCAATGGTTGAGCAAAGGCGGGCTGGATCCTGATCGCGATGTGCAGATTGCAGTGTTGCCTCCTCCCCAGGTGAGCCTGAATCTGAAGGCTGGTAATCTTGACGGCTATTGTGTCGGTGAACCATGGAACACGATCGCGATTCGCGAGGGACATGGTTTTCCGGTGGCCACCAGTCGTAGCCTGAGTCCGGGGCATCCTGAAAAGGTTCTGATGACCAAGGCAGACTTTGCCAACAATCGCCGTGAGGAGGCAGTCGCTCTTTCCGCCGCAGTCATGGAAGCTTGTGAATTCTGTGATGACATCGGGAACTGGGAGGAGATTGCGAAGATTCTTTCCCGGCATGAATACATCGGACTGCCCGCCAACCTGATTCATGCGTCCTTGAAAGGAAGCTTTGATCTTCTGGGAGGCGAAGAACGCGCTCCGTTTCATGTCTTTCACTTTGGAGCAGCCAACAATCCTTGTCCTGAGACATCGAGCTGGGTGCTCAATTCATTCAGAAACGCAATTTCGGAAACAGACCGGTCGAAGATCCGACCAAATGTTTCCCGTAGAATTTACCGTGCAGATATCTACCGCGATGCCCTAGAAAGCGTGCGAGTAGGTGCCGGTATTGAAGAAATGGAAGCCGTCGTAGCGGCGTAGTCCTTTCTAACAACCCTAAACGCAAAACAACCTTATGAAACGCAATGTAACCCTTACGTCAGCCGACCTGGAACTTCGGTTGACTTCTGAAACGCAACGAACCAGACGAAGGAGGTTTATCTCAGTCGTTGGTATGGCGGTCGCTTCCGGTCTGACGATGGTCGGTTGTGGAGGAGGTGGAGCCCCAACCCCTGCTGCAACTGATACTGCTCCTGCTGCCTCCACTGAGATGGCAGACAGTGGTCCTATGACGGAACCGCTCGACGTTGAGAAGCCCGATCTGAAGTTTGGCTTCATCAAACTCACCGACTGTGCTCCCTTGGTGATCGCCAAGGAGATGAACTACTTCGAAGACGAAGGACTCTTTGTCGATGTTGAGGCACAGGCCAACTGGAAGGTTCTTCTCGACCGCGTAATCAGTGGAGAACTTGATGGCGCGCACATGCTCGCTGGTCAGCCCATCGGTGCAACGATTGGTTTCGGAACTCAAGCGCACATCATCACTCCATACAGCCTCGACTATAACGGAAACGGCATCACTGTTTCCAATGAGCTTTGGGAGAAGATGCAGAAGGAAGATCCGAAGTTGGCATCACCAACTCCTCCGCATCCGATCACTGCAGACAGCCTCAAGCCGATCGTGGATCGCAGGAAATCAGCGGGTGACATCATGCGCATGGGAATGGTCTTTCCTGTCTCCACTCACAACTACGAGATTCGCTATTGGTTGGCAGCGGCCGGTATCAGTCCGGGATACTACGTGGATCGCAAGAGCGGCGCAGTTGATACTGCGGGAACTACAGATGCAGATGTCCTTCTTTCTGTAACTCCTCCACCACAGATGCCGGCAACCCTGGAAGCAAAGACCATCGATGGTTATTGCGTTGGTGAGCCTTGGAATCAGCAGGCAGTGGCCATGGAAATCGGTGTTCCAGTGACAACGAACTATGACATTTGGAAGAACAATCCTGAAAAGGTGTTTGGCATCACTCAGGAGTGGGCTGGCAAATATCCGAAGACAACCGTGGCCATCGTGAAAGCGCTGATCCGCGCTGGTAAATGGTTGGACGCTACGGATGAATCCGGAAAGCTGATCAACCGCGAGGAAGCAGCACGCATCCTTTCAAGACCTGAGTATGTGGGCGCTGATTTTGAAGTGATCCGCAACAGCATGACTGGCTTCTTCTACTTCCAGAAGACGGACAAACGCGAAATGCCTGACTTCAATGTTTTCTATAAGCACAACGCCAGCTATCCGTTCTACAGTGATTGTGTCTGGTTCCTTACACAGATGCGTCGTTGGGGACAGATCCCTGATGCGAAGGCTGAAGATTGGTATTTCGAAACAGCCAAGAAAATCTACAAGCCTTCCATCTATGAAGAGGCCGCTGCGCTTCTAGTGGAAGAGGGTTTCATCGAGTCCTCAGAGGTTCCTGATACAGACGGTTTCAAGCCGGCAACCAAGGACTTCATTGATGGTAATCTCTACGATGGCAAGAAGCCGATCGACTACATCAATTCCTTCGCCATTGGTATCAAAGAAGATGCCGACAAGCTTGCGGCGATGAAGTAATTCAACTGGAGCGGGCTGTGTCCTGCAGTCCGCTCCAATTTCCTTTCTTTCCAGTCAAAATCGTTCCTGTTTTCCAACTTAACGCAACCACTGTGTACTTATGACAAAGCTAAATAGACTTTTCCGCTTTCTTAAAGTGTGCCGCCTAGGATGGGTCGTCCCCGTCATCAACCTCTGCCGTGGCGAAAGCCGCCAGGAGAATGCCAGAGCCATATTTCAACAGGTGCTGGTCCCTATTTTTGCTGTTCTTGGATTCATCCTCGCATGGCAGATCAGTTCTTCGAAGATTGAGACCAAACTTGGAGCCGTGCCTGGGCCCAAGGATGTCAAAGTCGCATGGGACAGCCTCATGGGTGAGGCTGATCGTGAGAAGGAGAAGGAAGCCGCCTTCTACAAACGCCAGGACGAGCGCAATGCGCGATTGCTGGCCAAGAATCCGGATGCCGAGCTTCAGGCACGAATTTATTCAGGTAAGGACACGTATGGTGATCAGATCATCACCAGTCTCAAAACGGTCTTCGCAGGCTTTCTGGTGGCTTCACTGGTGGCTGTGCCCTTGGGAATCTTTTGCGGACTCAGCACCACGATCAATACTGCTCTCAATCCGTTGATTCAAATTTTTAAGCCGGTATCGCCGTTGGCATGGTTGCCGATTGTTTGGTTGGTGGTCGGTGCCTTTTACCAGGCTGACGGAGGGATGTTTGAAATCTCCTTCATCAACTCTGCGCTTACCGTCGCTTTGTGTTCACTCTGGCCGACTTTGGTAAATACCGCACTTGGAGTCGCGTCCATCGATAAGGATCATCTGAATGTGGCCAAGGTTCTAAAGCTGGGGTGGTGGACGAAGATTTGGAAGATCGTTCTGCCAAGTGCATTGCCGCTGATCTTTGCTGGTCTACGCCTGTCACTGGGTGTTGGTTGGATGGTTCTGATTGCCGCTGAGATGTTGGCTCAGAACCCTGGGCTCGGAAAGTTCGTCTGGGATATGTTTCAGAACGGCAGTAGTGAGACCCTCGCTATGATCATGGTGGCTGTTTTCACGATCGGTATCATCGGTTTCTTGTTGGATTCCGTCATGCTGATGCTCCAACAGCTGGTGAGCTATGAGGAGAATGTGTAATTCAAACGGAAAGGAATCAACCATGTCTTTACTTGAAATAAAGAACGTAAACAAAGGCTTCGGTGCATCTGGGCCGGAGCGCGCCGAGATTCTGGAAGGGATCAACCTGAACATCGAGGAAGGGGAGTTTGTGTCCATCGTTGGTTACTCCGGTAGTGGAAAGACAACTCTGATCTCTCTGATCGCCGGGCTGCTACATCCTGATTCTGGCGAGGCGCTTCTGAATGGGAAGAAAATCACCGAACCCGGACCGGACAGGGCGTTGGTCTTTCAGAACTACTCGTTGCTCCCGTGGCTTACCGTTCGAGAGAATGTCGGCTTGGCTGTTGATCAGGTCTTTCCGAATGAATCCAAGGAACAACGGAAACAGCGGATCTTGAAGTATGTCAAGATGGTCAACCTGACACCTGCGTTGGAAAAGAAGCCACATGAACTTTCAGGCGGTATGCGTCAGAGAACTTCTCTTGCGAGAGCGTTGGCCATGGATCCTGGCATACTGCTTTTGGATGAACCATTAGGAGCGTTGGATGCTCTGACGCGTGCTACGCTTCAGGATGAAATCGAGAATATCTGGCGAACTGACAAGAAGACCGTTGTCCTCATCACCAATGATGTGGATGAAGGAATTATGCTCGCTGACCGGATCATTCCCTTAAGTGCAGGACCCAAGGCAACCTTGGGGCCATCGATTGATATTCCTATTGAACGGCCTCGTGATCGAAAGGCGTTGAACCACAACGACGATTACAAACGCATCCGTAAGGAGGTCATCAGTTACCTGATGGATTCAAACAAGGCAGCAACCTCGGACACAAAAGTGGACGTCAAACTTCCAGATGTTCTCCCTGAGGATCTGACCATTCTTCCCAAACCGTGGAGCCCGAAACGCGCTCCCAAGAGACGTAGTGATTTACACAGCAAAGAAATGGAGGACGCAGCATGAGTGATTTTTGCAGCCTTTACAATCTGACCAAGATCTACCCGACGCCAAAAGGCGAGGCGATCATCGTCAAGGACTTCAACCTCAACATCAAGAAAGGCGAGTTTGTCACGCTGATCGGTCATTCCGGATGCGGAAAAAGCACTGTTCTATCAATGCTAGCCGGTCTGAATCCGATAACTGATGGAGGCATCATCCTTGCGGGCAAGGAATTGGTGGGGCCGGGACCGGACCGAGGCGTGGTTTTCCAGTCTCCGTGCCTGCTCCCATGGTTGAGTGCCTTTGAAAATGTGATGCTTGGAGTAGATCAGGTCTATTACACAGCCAGCCGAGCTGAACGCAAAGAGATCGCTGAATACTATCTTAGTGTTGTCGGACTTGGCGGTTCGATGCACAAGAAACCTGGTGAACTCTCTCAAGGAATGCGCCAGCGGGTCGGTATAGCACGTGCCTTTGCTCTACAGCCGAAGATGCTGCTCTTGGATGAACCATTCGGAATGCTCGATGCATTGACCCGTTTCGAGCTTCAGCAGGTGCTTCTGGATCTTTGGAGCACAAACAACATTACTGCATTGATGGTGACGCATGATGTGGATGAAGCACTGTTTCTCTCTGACCGGGTGGTTATGATGACAAACGGACCTGAGGCTGAAGTGGGCGATATTCTTGAAGTCGACTTTCCGCGTCCGAGAGATCGGAAGGATGTCATGGAGCACTCCGACTACTATGAGAAGCGAGAGCATCTGATCACGTTCCTTGAGGTGCATGCCCACAACAAGCCGCCCAAGGCTAAAATCGAAGAAGACAATCAATCAGGTGGAAACTCAGGATCGCGGGGAAGGGCCATTCAGGCTGCTCCCACACAGCGCGAATCAGTTGAAGAAACCGTTACTGAGTGAGAAAAAAGATAACCGAGAACCCTGAAAAAATTTCGGGTGCCGAACTCCCTGGAAGAGCCCGACACCCGGAGGTCGTAAAAACAACCCTAAACGCAATACCGATGAAAACGAAAAATATGAAAAATGCAACCTGCAAAAAGGTCCTATTCAGCCTAATGGCCTGTAGTGCCTTTCAGCTGACTGGATTCGCTGCCGAAGAGCCCGCTCTAAAAGCAGAGGAAGGAGAGAAGTCCTGGGTGGATAAGCTGCCCAATTTTGTAAAGGATGGAAAACTCTCCGTTCACGCCCGTCTGCGCTATGAATACGCGGATCAAAAGGGATTTAAGCCTTCCAATGCCTTCACTGAGCGGATTGCCTTGGGCTACAAAACTGGTCTCTATTATGGCTTCGATGCCATGATTGAGTTCGAAGACACCCGTCAGATAGGCAGTGAGCGTAACGCGAATCTGGCCGGAACTACGGGAGAGCCACTTCGGCGTGTCGTCGCGGATCCTGAAGCCACCGAGATCAACCAAGCATGGCTTGGATTCAATAAGTGGGACTCTAAGCTTCGCTACGGACGCCAAAACATTGTCTGGGATAATGCTCGCTTCATCGGAAATGTAGCATGGCGTAACAACTTCCAAACCTATGATGCCGTTTCTTTCGAGAACAAGAGCATCAAGGACTTGTCCTTCAGCTATGCGTATCTATCGAATGTGAACCGTATCCTTGGTGACAATCATCCAGCAGGTGATTTTAACTCGGATTCTCACATCGGTCGGATCAGTTATTCTGGACTGGAGTTCGGAACGTTGACGGCAGCCATGTATCTCTTGGACTTCGAGAACTCACCTGCAAACTCATCTGACACCTACCACGTGAGTTTCTCTGGTGGTGTGCCTATCGATGATTTCAAGGTGAATTACCGCGCTGAATATGCTCATCAGAGTGGTAGCGGAAGCAATCCTACCAGCTATGATGCGAGTTACTATCATTTCAATGGTGGTGCTGCTTATGATCGTTACAGCCTGAACATCGGCTACGAAGTTCTCGGTGCAGATGGACCAGGTGCAGGTAGTGTATTTCGCACGCCTCTCGCAACAGCACATGCCTTCAACGGTTGGGCTGATGCCTTCCTGGCGACTCCTGCTGGTGGTTTGCAGGATCTCTATGTCGTCGCTGGTGTGAAGTTGCCCTATGAGATCCCAATGAAAGTTGTTTATCACTACTTTCAGGATGAAAACAACGGTGTGGATTTTGGATCTGAAATCAACGTGGTGGCCAGCAAGAAGCTGGGCAAATACTGGTCTGTTCTGGCCAAGTATGCCCATCTTGAGGGCAATGGTGGTGTCGCCAATCGCGATAACTTCTGGTGCCAGGTCGAGTTCAAATACTAAGAATCAAGCCGCTTCTCACAAAGTGTGATTCTGTCCCCGGAGGTCGTCCAGTCCTCCGGGGCATTATTATTTGAGAAAAAGATTTCATCATTTGGCGGATTGAAAGGTGGGACTGATTCCCTAGACTCATCCCCGATGTCACTCGATCCTGCCGTAGCGAAAGCTGTAAGAGAGTCCAAACTCCTTTCGTGTATACCAGAAGAACTGGCTGGCTCTGTCTTAGAGAGGGCAGAGAAACTGGTTCTCGAGGTAGGGGAGTTGGTCGTAGAGGAAGGATTGCCTTCAGATTCGGTTTTCATTCTTGGAGAGGGCACGGTTTCAATCGTTAAGGACGGAGTGCCAATCGACACTCAGGAAGGTGGAGGAGTGATTGGTGAAATGGGCGTGGTGCTCAATCAGCCCCGGACCGCCAGTGTCGTGACTGTTACCGAGCTGGTTGCATGGAAGATTTCCCGAGATGATTTCAATGCCTTTGTAGATTCTCAACCAGCGATCTTGAAGGAACTGGTCAGAGAGCTTTCCGAAAAGGTGCAATTGTCGCACGACGGACGTGTCGAGAATAGTCGTTCTGTCGATATTCTTCGCAGGTGCGTCTCACATGAAGTCCTTGATAAGGCACTCCTGACCAACAAGCCGGAAGATCTCTTGAAGGGGCAGGAGAATCCTGCTGCAATTCTCTTCTTCGATATCAAAGGATTCTCTACTGCTGCGGAATCGATGGAACCTCAGGAGCTGCTCCAGAATCTGAACGATCACGTCGGCGTTATTACAGAATCGGTCACTCGGCATCAGGGGACTGTCGTGAACTTCATTGGAGATGCTGTCCTGGCTGTGTTCAATGCTCCGATACCTTTGGAACAACCCTGCACGGAATCGCTGCGTTGTTATCTGGAATGTCAGGAACGGTTAAGAGAGATCCATACATCGCGGAAGAAGGAAGGTAAGTACTGCTTTGAACTAGGTGCTGGATTGAATTATGGAAACGTCGTTTCAGGTGCCATGGGCAACGCAGAACGCTTCAGCTATACCGTTCTGGGTGACGAAGTGAATCTCTCCGCCCGCCTTGAGGGGCTGACCCGTTACTATCCCGTTGATCTGATTCTGTCTGATGCAGTGTATCAGCATCTGGAGCCCGAGCAGCAAGAGCTCTGTGTTCTGCTGGATCGAGTCCAGGTGAAAGGCCGTGTGACGCCCGTTGACCTTTATGGAATCTCAGGAACCGAATCCGTGGATAAGGAGGTCTATGCAAAAGCATTGGCACTCTATCTGGCCGGTGACTTTGTGGGGGCATCCCGGGAATTTGGCTCGTTGGGTACGGCCCTTGGTGGATACATGATGTCTAGGTGCGATGAACTCAAGAAAGCAAATAGTGAGTGGCCGGGTTATTACTCCTTCACGGTGAAATAGCCTCTTGATCATGAGGTAACCCTGTTGTTGGCACCGGGGGATTGAATCTTTATTGTCCGGACTCATGATCCACCAATTGAACAGGGCCAAAGGGATATTTCTCGTAGTCACGCTTTTCCTGCTTCCTCTCGTTTCTTTTTCCGCTGAGACCAGAAGCTTCTTTCTGATCGGGAATTCTCTCACATGGGATACCGTGCCGAGCAAACTCGATGGAGACGTTCAGTGGCATGTGGACTGTGGAAAGCCGCTTCCTTACATCAAGGCCAATCCTGACAAGCCATGTGTGAAGACATCCACCCTCTGGCCAAAGGCCCTTTCCGAAAAACAGTATGACGTGGTGTCGTTTCAGCCTCATTACGGATCCAATCTTTCTCAAGACCTGACGACTATCAGTCACTGGATAGAAATGCAGAAGAAGGCCGAGATCGTGATTCATACAGGCTGGGCCAGGCAGGTTTCCAGAGCAGAGGAATACAATGGCAAAGAGAAGAGTGGCAAGATGACCCACAGCCCGGAGTATATCGCTGATCTGATACGGCGTTTAAAAAGGAGGTTTCCTGATCGTGTGTTCAAGCAGACACATGCTCAGGACTATCTGAACAAGGTCGCTTTGGATATTAAGTCCGGTAAGGCACCGTTTAATAAACTGGAAGATGTCTATCGGGACGCCATCCATATGAATGCAGTGACAGGGCGTTACCTGATGCATAACGCCATGCGTCTCGCGATGGGGCAGCCTCGGTCAGCTGTCGGGTTTGAGAAGATTCCGTCGGAAATAAAGACCTACTTTGACAAGGTCTTGGACTCGGGATTGAAGTAGTCACTGAATTTTGAATTGAAAGCCAAGTAGCAGAATGATCCTTATGAAATTAAAGAATGTGTTTTTGGGAATTGCAGGTGCGGCTTGTATCGCCATGGTCACCGGTTGCATAAGCCCGACAGAGAAGGCAGGTAACGAAGTCATTGTCGCGCTACCGGTGTTTGAAAAGACGGCTGATGAGCTTGCTGAAACCATGCAGACTGCCATTGAACGCGCCGACAAGGTGATGGATGGAGTCGGAAGTCTGAATGGGAATGAGGTGACATACGAGAATACGATGGGCGCTCTGGACCAGATGTATTTTGACGTTATTCTTGTTGCCAACCGGGCATGGTTGATCAAGGAGACCAGCGTGGATCCAGACGTGCGTAAGGCAGCAACTGAATCAGTTAAGAAGTTTGATGAATGGGCCGTTGGCTTGGACTACAGAGAGGATGTCTATCAGGCAGTGAAAGCCTTTAGTGATTCCAAGCACGGGCTTGTAGGAGAAAGGGCAAAACTGCTTGAGGAATCGATTCGAGACTATCGTCGTGCCGGACTTTCGCTACCCAAGGCGCAGAGAAATGAAGTCGAACAACTTCGCAAGGATCTGAGTAAGTTGGAAACCGATTTCTCGTCAAATATCACCAAGATCAAAGCGCCTATGACTTTCAATGGGGCAGATTTGAAGGGTGTTCCTGATTCGTTTCTCAGCTCGGGCATCAAGACTGGTGATGATGAGTTTACCATTCTGGCCAACGTGACATTTCATTACCTGATGGTGATGGAGAATTGCGATGTAGAGGCGACCCGAAAGGCTGTTTATAGAAAACGTTTTAGCCTGGCGCAGAAAGAGAACTCAGGATTGCTCCAAGAGATCGTTGAACTACGGGCCACGATTGCTTCCAAGCTCGGTTACAAGACATGGGCTGATTACAAGATTGAGCCCAAGATGGCCAAGACCGGTGCACGGGCAATGAAGTTCGTGAAGGAGCTGAAGGAGGGTCTAGAGCCAAAATTTCAAGCGGAACTGAATGCCTTCCGAGAGGTGAAGGTCAAGCAGACCGGGAATGCTCAGGCCAAGATTCATGCATGGGACTGGCGCTACTTCAATAGTCTGTTGAAGAAGGAGAAATACTCGGTAGATACGGAACAGATGAGGGTCTTCTTCGAGTATGAGCGCACGCTACAAGGGATGTTTGACACCTACGAAGAATGTTTTGGGCTGAAGATCGAGCAAGTGGAAGCGCCCTATAAGTGGGTGGAAGAATTGACCCTTCACAAGATCAGTGACTCGAATTCAGGTGAAACCTTGGGCCATGTGTATCTGGATATGTTTCCACGCGAAGGTAAATACAATCACTTCGCCCAATTTGATCTCATTCCCGCAAAGCAATTTGCTGATGGAACCTATCACAGACCAGTTGCGGCATTGGTCTGCAACTTCCCTCCACCAACCAAAGACAAGCCTTCGCTGCTTTCACACAACGAAGTTGAAACATTGTTTCACGAGTTTGGACATGCGCTTCACACGATTCTGACCACTGCAGAAACGGCAACCTTCTCAGGCACCAGTGTTCCGCGTGACTTTGTGGAAGCACCTTCACAGATGTTGGAGCGCTGGACGTGGGAGAAGAAGGTCCTAGATCGTTTTGCTCAAGACTACAGGGATCCTTCAAAGAAGATTCCTACAGCTCTACTTGCAAAGATGAAGGAAGCAAAACTCGCGACCATCGGAACGTTCTACCGCCGCCAGTTGGCGTTCGGAACACTGGATCTTGCGCTCCACACTGAGGTGACACCGGGAGGCGATGTGAACGCGATCAAGAGATCCAACGAGGTATTGAGCGATGTCTTTCTTGATGTGCCTGACGATACCTCCTTCGTGACCTTCTTTGGGCACCTCATGGGATACGACGCAGGTTATTACGGATACGCATGGGCAGACGCGATCGCCGCAGATCTGGCCACCGTCTTCGAAGAGTCTGAAGGAGGATTCCTTAATCAGGATGTCGGCATGAAACTGAGGAACGAGATTTACGCACCAGGCGGAAGCCGAGATGTCACCGAATCAATCGAGACCTTCCTGGGAAGAGAGCAATCCATCCAGCCATTCCTGAAATCAATCGGAATTGGTGAGGAGTGAGTAGGGCAGAAGTGTCTAACGTTCCCCCGATGCCAGTCTCGGTGATATGATCATGTTGTGGTGGTATTCGCCCGTTTGTAGTTCCGCCTTTAGGCGGTCTTAGATCGGGATAGGTAGAAATTCGTTAAGAGAGGCTTACCCAAAACAACATGTGCGTTTTCGGAATTCACTGAAGTCGAATCCGCCTAAAGGCGGGACTACGAACGGGCTTTGGTTTCAGCTAGTTGGGAGAGTTTTTCTCGGTGGCTCCGTCATCTGCCTCTTCGTCTCTTCCCTCACTGCTTTCACTGTACAAAAAAAAGGCGGAAGCAGTGTTGCCTCCGCCCCTTTTTATAAAGTTGATTCTTACCAAGCGAACTGCCATCCAGCTGTCATCGTGCAGTCGGTTTCGAGCTGTAGGCCGTTTAGGTTGCGGTAAACAGGAGCCATGAACTCGAAGGCTAGGCGTTGGCCCTTCAGCCATCCTTTGGGGATGAAGATGTTGAAGCTCGCTCCCAGATCAATCGTGTGTCCTCCGTAGTTTTCACCGAAGGCGGTTGGGACCGTTCTGCGTGTTGGGGCAAATGGAGGATTCAATGAGACGCCGGCTTGGTTGCCTTTGAGTTCACCTGAGAATCCATATCTTGCTCTTGGAGCGATGCTGAGCCATGGCGTTACCTTCTTTGCAATCCATGCAGTGCTGTCGAATGCATGTCCAAGGCGATAGTTATGATGATTCTCGTGAGTCCGAATAGTGCCACTCATTTGCGCACCCCATGACCATGTGTCTTTCTGGTTCAGATAGGTAAGCGATGGGAGTAGGTCGACTGTTCCTGAGCCGAGCTGCATTGGGGCTGGGAGTTGGCGGTCAATGCGGCCGCCGGGGCCGGGAACGATGTCTTGTTTCCCGATGGAACCGGTAGGCAGGCTGACACCAAGACCAAAGTGTGAAGAGTGATGCCCTCCGTTGAAGAACTGATATAGGCCTGAGATTTTGACGTCTCCGAAGCCTCGGCTCGTCGTTGTGAATTCGCTGTTGCCTCCGTTGAGTGCGAGTAGAGGAGCTGCTCCTGGAAAGATGGTGTGATCCATTTCTGCAGTGCGGTAGTTGAACATGGCCATCAAAGTCAACTTGTCCGACGGCGCATACATGAGTCCCCACATGTGCATATCCATGGACATTTTGGTAGGGCTTACCGTGTAGTTGTTGGCAAAGACGGAAGTAGGCGTCGTCTTTGAAGAGCCATCGCGCATGCCATCCATGGCCATGTGCATGTAGCGATAGGAGAGCATGAATTCATTCTTTTTGTGAACGTGCTCCCCCATGACACCGATGGGTGCGTGACTGTCAGGGCGGGCACCGATCCAGTCGTGGGCGGTGGAGAGTTGGAGGCCAAGAGCGAGGACGATCAGGGATGAAAGTGTCTTCTTCATTAAAATGGTATTTCGAAAGTTACAAATAGGAGGAAACGCACCATCGAGGGTGTGATTCCGGAATAAGGATGTTATTGGGATCCAGGTTTAATCACCGATACACATTCAGTGTGCGGGATACAGATTGGAGGTCTGTTTCAGGAATGAAGAAGAAGACCACGCGGAGGTGGTTTGGGGAGTGGGGCATTGAAACATTCGCTGAGGTGTTTCAAATATCCATTCATCACAGGAGGGGAGGAAATCAGATAAATCTTGGCAGGGCTTTGTAGTGCCAGCTCAAGCTTGTGGTTCTTGGGGAGGGAGGTTGAACCCTCGTCATCAGCATGGGCGCTTTGTTCGACGATCTCACAGAGCTGACATTGAATCTCTGAAGAAAGCGTCTTTTCGATGGCTGCGCCAATTCCATTCTCTGCCGAGTAGTCAATGGTCATGCCAATCCAAGCGATCGATTGAAGCAGAGTCCACGGCATACTCACACTGAAGACCAAGAGAATGGTCACAAGTGGTTTGAGAATGCGTGGGGACATAAAATAACGGGTGAGAGATTCAAGCCTCCCACCCGTTGAAAGAATTGCTTACGCCTCGCGAGGAGGGAGTTTCTTGATCACTGGCTCGTTGGCGAGCTGTGCGAACTTCGGAAGTCCGTTTACCGTTGGGAGATTCAACTCTCCGCCAACAAGAGGTTTTACGTATTCGATGAACTTCTCGTTTGGCATGAATCCATCTTCGCTAATCCAGTCTCGAGGGATGAAGTGCTCTACATTGGCGATGTCACCCAATGGCTGAAGTCCGGTGGTGGACTGATAAGGATCGCTGCTGGTGCGGATGATCTTCACCATCTGTCCGCTCTGGCCTGAAAGTGCGGCTTTGACTGCAGCACGTCCGCAAGCTTCTGCTTCAGCGATGTCATGACCACTTGCGAAATGAGCTGCTGCGCGTTGGGCATAACCAAGTTTCACTGTGCGTGTCTTGAGAGCGATCTTGCCGTTGACGATCTCTGCCAAGCGATCAGCAGCGCCAGAAAGAACAGGGTGACCAAAGGCATCAAGACGGCTCTTGTCAGCGCCGATCTCTTCACCACTTGAATCTTTGAGTCCTTCACCTACGACTACGATGCAGTATTTCTTCTCCGCAACCACTTCCTGAACACGCTTGAGGAAGGCTTCCTCGTTGAATGCGATTTCAGGGAGAAGAATGATGTCTGGAGAACCGTTGGCGAGTTCACGTCCGAGGACAGTGCCGGCTGCGATCCAACCTGCAGAGCGTCCCATCACCTCAACGATGCAGCAGGAGCCATCATCTGTGGCCATTCCTGAAACGTCAGTGGCTACTTCCATGACGGTGGCTGTGTTGTATTTTACAACAGAACCGAAGCCCGGAGTGTGATCGGTGTGAGGGAGGTCGTTATCAATGGTCTTTGGCACACCGATGACGCGAAGGTCGTATCCATGCTCAATGGCCTTGAGATGGATCTTGTGTGCGGTGTCCTGAGAATCGTTACCACCAGCGTAGAAGAAGTAGCGGATGTTGTGGGCCTCGAAGATCTCGAAGAGACGCTTCATGTCCTTGTCTGCCTGCTCAGGATCCTTGTCAAAGTTGATCTTGTAGCGGCAGGTGCCAAGAGCAGCACCGGGCGTGTGCCTCAGAGCTTCGATGGTGGACTGGCGCTCCTCATTGATGTCGATGAGATCTTCGTTGAGGATTCCATAGATGCCATTTTTTCCGCCATAGATCTCTTCGATCTGATCCATGTTTTTGCCTGCCTCAGTGATCACGCCGAGGACGCTGGCGTTGATGACTGCTGTAGGGCCACCGGATTGTGCCACCAGAAGATTGCCGACTAGGTCTGCCATAAAGGGTCTTGGTTATTTCTGTAATTGAGTTCGGTTACCGCGGTTTCCCACGGATGATTTCACGACTTTTCAGGCAGTTTCTTGCCTGCTTAAGCGCAAAAGAGGCGCCACCTTGCCAATCGACCATGGGAGTGTCAAAGGCGAAGTGGAGAGGATGTTTGTTGAATTTTGGGTAACCTTTGGGCCGAGTTGGCACGGGGGCAATTTGGGGAGGGTTCTCGTTTTGCAAAAGGGAGGCTGAGTCGCTAGCGTCGCGGACCTGAACTATGTCGAGAACGGAACAAACTCTTGAACTATTACGGAAGTATGAATCCCGCAATGTGCTCTATGAAGAGAAGGAGGCCGGATGGCCGATTGTGTGGGATCGCGCCAAAGGTGTTTGGGTTTGGGATGTAGAGGGAAACAAGTATTTGGATCTCACCTCTGCTTTTGGTGTGGCTGCTGCCGGACACGGAAATACTGAGGTTATTGATGCAGCATGGATTCAGATGAGCCAACTGCTGCATGCGATGGGGGATGTTCATCCCCATGAGACCAAAGCGAGACTTCTTCATCGCCTGAGCGAAATTACTTATGAGCGTTGGACTGATGGGCGTCGTTCCAAAACGGGAAAGAGCATTTTATGCAACTCCGGTTTTGAGGCGGTCGAAGCTGCATTGAAGACTGCCTATCTAGCGACTGAACGAAAACGGGTGATTGCCTTCAAAGGCGGGTACCATGGACTTGGCTATGGTGCGCTCAATACGACGCATCGCAGAATGTTCCGAGATCCTTTTAAGAATCAGCTGAAGCGGTTTGGGAGTTTTGTGACGTTTCCCCAGACAAGAGAGGAAGAAGATGAATGTTGGGAAGAGATTCGCGCAGTGATTGAAAAGGAGCCAGTTGGTGCTGTGTTGATCGAACCAATTCAGGGACGCGGGGGAATCCGTGTGCCGTTCAAGGGATTTATTGGACGGCTGCGCAAATTTTGCGATGAGCAGGGAGCGTTGCTGATTGCGGATGAGATTTTCACAGGTTTTGGAAGGACGGGAGATTTGTTTGCGATGGAGAAGGAGAAGGTCGTTCCTGATGTCGTGTGTCTTGGAAAGGCGCTGACTGGGGGCTTCCCTATGTCAGCTTGTGTTGGGGAATCAGGTTTGATGGATCGAGCTTGGCCTGCTTCAGAAGGAGAGGCATTGCATACAAGCACCTACCTCGGCCATCCAGTGGGTTGTGCCATGGCACTGGCACAGATGGATGAGATCGATGAGCGCGGCCTCACTGAACGCGCTGCCGAGCGGGGGAAAGAAATGATCAAACAGCTGACGTCCATGTGCAATCGTATCAAGTCTCTGAACATGTCTGTCAGAGGAAGGGGACTGATGCTGGGTGTTGAGATATTGGATGGTAAGGGGCAGCCAGCAACGGGCATCGTCCTTGATACCATGAAGGAGATGTTGGCTGCTGGATTCCTGATTCTTCCAGAGGGAGAAAAGGCTGAAGTGCTCAGTCTGACTCCGCCGCTTGTGATAACCAAAGGGCAGGCATCTCGTGCGATTGATGCGCTGGAGAAGATTTTGAAAGAGAAGGGCGAGAACGCGTGACCAAGGGCGATATCCGGAGATTACTTGATCAGCATGGGGTTCAGCTGACCAAGTCGCTTGGTCAATGCTTTCTGCATGATCAGAACGTGGTCGAGCGAATCGTGGACCTTGGTGAGGTGAAAGACGGGGAGAAGATTCTGGAAGTCGGTCCAGGTCTTGGGCCCTTGACTGAACGCCTTATTGCGCGAGGGGGGGAGGTCACTGTAGTTGAGATTGATCAACGATTGGTCCCAGTGCTGAAGGATCGGTTTTCAGACGTGGCTGGCTTCGAACTGATTTCAGATGATGCCATGGTATGCGTGGCTGAATCAGAGACCGACTGGCGGGATTGGAAGATGGTCGCGAATCTCCCGTACAGCATTGGATCGCCTTTGTTGGTTGAGCTTTCCCGTCCCGGGTTTGGGCCAAAGTTGATGGCGGTGACACTGCAGAAGGAAGTTGTGGAGCGGATGGCATCCAAGCCAGGAACTAAGAGCTATGGCATCCTTACCGTGTTGATCACCGTTAGTTACGAAGTTGGTGATTGGTTCACTGTGCCCCCGGGATGTTTCTTCCCTGAGCCCGGAGTGGATTCCGCTTCAGTGGCATTGCATCGGAGGGAGAAACCGCTGGTGAGTGAAGAACATTTTCCTACCTTTAAGAAGTTGGTGAAGCTCGGGTTCTCGCAGCGGCGCAAAATGATGATGAAGCTATTGAAGCAGAATTGGTCGCCGGAGGTATTGGAGCCTGCCTTTGAAAAAGCGGGTGTTGATTTCAAGGCCCGGGCCGAGACGGTGACTGTGGAGCAATTTGTTCAGATGACTGAAGCGTTATCTGTGTGAGGAAGTATTAAAATGGAAGAGATCTTTGACGTTGTAAATGAGAGGAACGAAGTGATCGGGCAGGAGCCACGATCCAAGGTGCATGCCGAGGGGCTTCTTCATCGTGCTGTTCACATTCTTGTATTCAGAGAGAATGGGGATTTGTTCATTCAAAAGCGCTCCATGATCAAGGATGCTGAGCCCGGTAAATGGGATACGTCGGCAGCTGGGCATCTGGATTCAGGTGAGGGGTATGAAGAAGCAGCGAGAAGGGAGCTTGAAGAGGAATTGGGTGTTCCTTGTCCTGATGAGCTGAAACTCCTGCTCACCACAGATGCATGTAAGGAGACCGGAAATGAGTTCATCGAAGTCTACCGATGCTTCCACGAAGGACCGTTTACTCTTCATCCTGAAGAGATCGACGATGGAAGGTGGATTTCCATTGATGAGTTGAAGGAATGGATCGGAAGAGCCCCAGAGGAACATGCATCAGCGTTGAAACATGTTTTGATTAAGCTGTTAAAATTAGAGGGTTCAAAAACTTGATTGCGGAGCACGATTTGGGGTATGCAGTGCGGACTTATCCCGGGCAGTAAGGATTTTACCAACGGGATATGTGTGGGCCAGCTGCCTTGTGTGAGGGAAAGGTAGAACTGGAGCAGCGTTGAAAACCCTCTGTTTAACTTACGTTGTGGGAATGCTTGGTGAGTGAAACAGGACGGTGGGTTTTCTTCGATTGAGTTGATGGTTTTCATACATCAACTGGGACAATATTAACCCTGTGTGGGCATTGAGCCCTTACCCGTCACGGGCAGGATACCGTGGATACAGAAATCGGATTCGACCTGATTTTTTCGAGAGAGCATCTGAAGGCGGCACTTTTTGTGGCGCTCTTGAGTGTGTGCATGGTCGTTGGGTTGTTGACTTACATCAACCGGTTCGCAAAGAGGTCTTACTTCAGTGTTTGGATTGTAGCATGGGTCTTCTATGCACTTTGGTTGTGTATGGGGTTCATTTCTCCCATGGGGACAGACTCTCCGTTGGTGTTTGTGTTGCGACAATGTTTTCTAGGTGCGTCAGCTGTGTTTCTGATGTGGGGAAGCGGCCGGTTTCTGAAGCTCAAAGTAAGACAGGAAATGGGGGCGTTGTTTTTTGTATTCCTGTTTGTTTGGAGCTGCGTCGGGGCATTTCACATTCATGACAATCCACTCGAGTTTCAAATCCCCGTTTTTCTGATAACAGGTCTAACGAGTCTGCTTGTTGCCTGGTGCTATGTGCATCCCCGTTATCGCAGAGGGTATCGCGGTGAGGGACTACTGGCTGTTGGGTTCTCGCTTTGGGGTTGGTTCCTGGTTGGGTTTCCGTTTTTTTAGGCCAACGACATGTTGGCCACGCTGTATATTCTTTCGGCAGTTCTACATCTGTTTATTGCCATGAGCATGATGGTTCTCTTGTTGGAGGAGTCTCATGAATTCAAGAAGCAGGTTGTGGCTTTGGAGGATACTCATCGAAGTGAAACCAGTTTCTTTCAAAAGAAGGTCAAGGCCACCGAAGAGCGATATCGTGCATTGTTTGATCAGGCTTCCGAGGGGATCTTTGTTGTGTCTGAAGAAGGGCGCATTCTTGAACTGAACGCCAAGGCATTGCGGATGCTTTCAAATGAATCACGAAAGGTGATAGGGACGGATCTGCTATCCTTCTTGAATCTTGATGAAACCAAGGTGGATGGAGATTCAGAGGGAGGACGTATAGAAGCGCTGCTTCAGGCCGATGACCTGGTCATCACAAGTTGGGAAGGGCGTTCAACTTCTGTTGATTTGGATGGTTCCAGAATGCTTTGGGACAATCAGAAACCTGCGTTTCAAATCTTCATAAGAGAACAAACCAACAAGGCTCAATTGGAACAACAGTTGCGCCAGGCTGAGAAGTTGTCTGCTTTGGGGCAGATGATCTCGGGAATTGCGCACGAATTGAATAATCCATTGGCCGCAATCAAGGGATACCTTGAGCTGTTTCAATCGGATCAGAATATCCCAGAGAAGACACGTGGTGACCTGAAGAAGGTCATGAAGGAAAGCAATCGTGCAGCCAAACTTGTCAGTAATTTCCTTTCATTTGCACGCGAGCGCCCTGCGCAGAAGGAGGTTTCAGACCTCAATGCACTTGTTCGCAGAGTGGTGGAAATGCGAGAGTTTGAATGTCGGATAGCCGGTGTCGTAGTTGATGTTGATCTGGCAGACGATCTCAAGGCGACCTTGATTGATATTGATCAGATCCAACAGGTCTTGGTGAACTTGGTAAACAACGCGATTCAGGCGATGCTTGATACGGAAGGTCCCAATATATTGAAGATTCGGACTTTCAGCTCGAAAGGGAAATCTGTCGTTTCGATCTGTGATAATGGTCCGGGGATTCCACCTGACTTGCAGAACAAGGTCTACGAGCCGTTCTTTACCACAAAGGAAGCGGGTGCTGGAACAGGTCTAGGGTTATCGATTGCTCACAGCATCATGAGAGATCATGGTGGGAAGATAGAGTATCGTGAATCTGAAGATGGAGGAGCGTGTTTCGTTTTAGAGTTTGAAGGCTCTGAAACTTCGCCCGTAGTGCTCAAGGGTGATTCCGATGAAGAACTGAAACCGATCGATAAGGGAACGAAAAAGGCCCCTGTTCAGGTAGGGAACATTCTTGTTGTGGATGATGAGGAGTCCATCGCTGATCTTCTCTGTGAAATGCTTTCGATTCTGGGGCATGAGGCAACAGCATGTCATTCCGGGAAACATGCGTTGAGCAAGATTGAAAAAGTTGATTACGACGTCGTGTTGTCAGACTTCCGGATGCCGGGAATGAATGGGGCGGAGTTCTATCAGAAGGCGATAGAGATCAATCCATCGCTTGGTGATCGGTTTGTCTTTCTTACTGGAGACGTGGTAAACAGCGAAACGCAGGAGTTCATTGGCTCTATCAACACCAAGTGCGTTGATAAACCGTTTCAGCTGGATGCCGTCAAAGTTGCGGTCAACTCCGTCTTGAGTGCCTCTGATTCAGTGATGGGTGTTTCTTGAATCAGATAATTCCGGTCTTTCAAAATCTGTTCTCCTCTTTCTTAATAGCGACCTCATGCGAATCCTGAGTCGTGCCAGCCTTTTCAGTCTTCTGTTTCTTGTTTCCTTTTCATTGCTTGCTCAGGACGAGTCTGTCTCGGAGAAGCTATCAGTTGAAGAGTTAAGCAAGGCTTACGTGGAATCCATGGTCGTTGTCATTCAGACCGGTCGTGATGGGGATGACGATGGGATTGGAACGGGATTTGTGGTTGGAGACGGACTGATCGCTACGAGCCTTCATGTGATAGGAGAAGGACGCGCTGTCCGCGTCGAACTTGCATCCGGAGAAACTATTCCTGTTAGCGGGATAGAAGCATGGAACAGGAAGTCTGATCTGGCGATCGTCAGGGTGGAGAAGGAAGGGCTGAAGCCGATTCCCTTGGGCGATTCAGACGCATTGCCACAGGGAGTTGAAGTTGTCGCGTTCGGGAATCCTCGAGGGTTTGATTTCAGTGTGGTCAAAGGGGAGGTATCTGTGGTCTCTGCAACAAGGGAGGTCGAGGACATGGAGATGATTCAAATTGCGATCCCGGTCGAACCCGGCAATAGCGGAGGTCCGTTGATGGATATGTACGGGAGAGTTCAGGGCATCATGACAATGAAGTCTGCTTTCGCTGAGAACATCGGTTTTGCCATGCCTGTGAATTCGCTAAAGGCAATGCTGCAGAGACCGAATCCCATGACCATGGAGCGCTGGTTGAAGGTGGGTGCTTTGGACTCGACTCGCTGGATGACTCGGTTTGGTGCGCGTTGGACACAGCGGGCAGGAAGGATTCATGTCAAAGAGGCGGGAACTGGGTTTTCAGGAAGGGCTTTATGCCTTGCGACCGATGAGCCCGAGTCGGTTCCTTATGAGGTGGGGGTTCATGTGAAACTGAATGATGAAAGTGGTGCGGCAGGTTTGGTCTTTGGTAGTGATGGGGATCATGTTCACTATGGATTCTATCCGACCGCAGGTGAGTTGCGCCTGACGCACTTCAAGGGACCTACGGTTTTTAACTGGAGAATCATTGAGACCTTTCCCTCACAGTATTATCGCCCCGGTGAGTGGAATGCGATCAAGGTGCGGGTGGAGAAGGAGTGTATCCTTTGCTATGTGAATGATCAGTTGGTGCTCAAGGTGAATGATCCGACCAAGAAGCTTGGGAAGGTGGGATTAGCGAAGTTCCGCGATACAGAAGCACAGTTTCGCGGCTTTCAGTTTGGGGACCATGTTTCTCCCATGTCGCCAACCCTTGATTCTATGGAGGCTATCGCATCATTGATCAAGGATCTCCCAGTTGAACGCGCTCCAGATAGTCGAACTGTAACCAAATTGCAGCCCTTTGCTGATGACGTTCAGTTGATCCTTGCGAGGAAGGCGAGGCGACTGGAGATGGAAGCTGAACATCTGCGAAAACTGGCCAGGGAAGTTCATATCCAATCTGTGGTGAAGGAGCTGGATCGGATGTTTTCCACAGATGAAGTGCCTATGAGTCTTTTTCGTGCCGCTGTCTTGATATCTCGGTTGGATAATCATGAGGTGCGGGTCAGTGAAATGGACGGTGTGCTCGATGACATGATCGAAGAGGTTCGTAAGAAATTCGGCGAGAATGACAGTGATTGGGACAAGGTGCAGACATTGAAAACTTATCTGTTTGAAGAAGCAGGTTTTCATGGAAGTCGACACGACTATGATCATCCAGCAAACAGCTACGTGGACCGAGTGCTTGAAGACCGCGAGGGATTGCCGATCACGCTGTCAGTCATCTTTATAGAAATGGCCGAACGATTGGGGATTCGCAGGGTCGTAGGAGTGCCCTTGCCAAGTCACTTTGTCGTTCGTTATTTACCTGACGAAGGTAGTCATCCTCTGGAATTTATGGACCCGTTCAATGGAGGGGAATTAATGACGCTGGATGAAGCAGCGGAGCTTGTGGAGGAGAATACGGGGATGTCCCTTCGTGATGAACATCTGCTTCCTGCATCGGAGCATCAGATCATCATGCGTATGTTGATGAATCTGGCGAGCCACACCTTTCGTGAAGATACCCCCGAGAGCACACTTCCGTATCTGGAGGCGATGGTGACGTTGAATCCAGATGCTCCTTTTGAACGATGGAGTCGCGGTATGATGCGCTACCGTGTAGGGAATAACTCTGGTGCACGCGAAGATTTCAAATGGCTGTTGGATAACCGCCCTCGAGGTGTGGACCTTGAGCGGGTGAATCAACTCTATCACAGTCTGTCTGATCAGTAGTCGTCTTCAATTCAAGATTCTCTGATCGCTTGATTCCATATCAGAAAGAAAAGGCCGCTCCTTGATTTAAGGAACGGCCTTTGATGTGTGAGTAGAAAACTTAGTGTGCTGTGAGTTCAGCGTGGAGATGCATCACTTTCTCGACTGCTTCAGCAAAAGTGGCCGCGGTGTAGTCATGGTGTCCATTGCCCAATCGTTCGGTGCGAAGCATCACAGACGTGGCTCCAATATTGAGTGCAGCTTCCGCATCCTGCCATTTGTCGCTGATCACGAATGACGTGTCCAATTGGATATGATGCGTGTGGGATGCTTCTTGAAACAGGCCGATATCAGGCTTGTGGCAGGAGCAGGTGTCAGACTCTTCGTGAGGACACATGAGAATGTCATCCACGGGGAGTTTGTGAGCAAGGATCCGATGCATCATGTCAAGTTCGCGTCGTGGTAACGCTCCTTCGCATACGCCCGGTTGGTTGGTGGTCACAATCAACAAAAAGCCCGCTTCCTTTAGTTGGGTGAGCGGGTCTTTGGTCTCCTCAATGACCTCGAATTCCTCTACGCGGAGAGGTGTGCCGTGATAACGGCGGGATTCGGTGTACCGGTTGAGTATTCCGTCCCTTTCTAGAAACACAGCCGACTTCATAACTATTACACTAAGCAGTTTCCTCGCCGTGTCATCAGTAATATTTTGTGAATTCGCTTAAAAGTTGTTCACCGGTCTTACGCAACGATCGTTGGTATCGGGTGTTGGTTGGTAAAACACGTTGAAATCTCTGCAAAAAACATCGAAAAAGCACCATCTGCCATGTCCTTGATTCATCCATGCCAACTTACCCGTTCGCTGAGTTTTTCTTTGCTTCTTTTTTGCATCCTCGTTTCTGCGACTCACGGTGCGGAAGAAAATGCCCTGCAACAGTGGTTGAGTAAGCCTGATCGAAGTTTCTACTGGGAAAAGCGTTCCCAAGAAGAGCGAAATGGATACAGCTGTGTGACGTTGCAAATGCAGTCACAGATTTGGCAAGGCATCGCTTGGAAGCATCCAATGCGTGTGGTCAAGCCCACCAATGTATCGCGAAAGGGAAAGGCTCTGCTCTTCATCATGGGAAGCAGTGAAGCTGAAGACTTGGATGATGTGCTGACACGTCTGGCGAATGAAACGGGAATGATCGTTGCCTCCATTCATCAGATCCCAAATCAGCCTTTGTATGATGGGTTGGTTGAGGATGCATTGATTGCTCATACCTTTAAGCGTTTCTTGGAGACCGGTGACAAGGAATGGCCGCTTCTGTTTCCAATGGTCAAGGGAGCCATTAAGGGGATGGATTCCGTGCAAGCAGTGGCTGACCTCGAGTGGGGCGAAGAAATCTCACAGTTCTTTGTTACAGGTGCATCCAAACGAGGATGGACTACTTGGTTAACCGGGGCAGTCGATCCACGCGTGATGGGGATTGCACCCATGGTGATTGATACCTTGAACATGAAGAAACAACTCAAGTGGGCCCAGACCGTCTATGGCGAGCAGAGTGCCATGATTGGGGACTACACCAAACTGCGTTTACATGAGCGGATGAATGATCCCGGCATTGTGCGGCTTAGAAGCTGGATTGACCCGTGGTTCTATCGTGAACGACTCACTATGCCGAAGTTGATTCTCCTTGGAACGAATGATCCCTATTGGACGGTGGATTCTTTACGGCACTACTATGATGAGTTGCCTGAGCCCAAGCTGGTTTTCCAGACTCCGAATGCTGGTCATAATCTCAACGGAGGGAAGGAAGCAATTCCGGTATTGGCTCAGTGGATGAAGCTGGTGGCAGATGGCGATACACTGCCTACATTCAAATGGAAGTTCACTGAAGGAGGAAGGACAACCGGAGAAAACTGTATGCTCGGTTACCATTTTTCTCTTCCGCAGAAAAGAGTTCGTATCTGGAAGGCCCATTCTGAAACACGTGATTTTCGTAGAGCAAAGTGGACTGCAGAATCGTTTGATGAAGTGACAAAACAAGGAACGTTGAAATGGGGAAATCTGGTCGAGAAACCGTCCAAAGGATTCAGCGCATGGATGGCAGAAGCAGATTTGGATCTCGGAAATGGGGAGACGATCACTGTTTCTTCACAGGTGAAGGTGCTCCCAGATTTTCCTGATCCGGAGGTAACGCATGATTCATTCAACTTTCGTATGCCTGAGTCTGAAAAGGATTTTGAATCGTGGTTGGAGAACATGGTGGTCTACCACAACTTCACTGAACTTGAGGTGCAGCTCGCTACCGGATTGACGATTCCTGAGATCCGACGTGCAATGGCCAAGTATCGGATCAGTAGCCGGAAGCCATCCTTTAGAAAGGCGGATGCTCCGTTGAGAGTGCTTCCTTATCCAGGTGGCCGCCATCCACGAATCGGATTTCTAGAGGGAGCGATTGATCCTCAGAGAGAAACGAAACTTTCTGTATTCACGCCATGGGATCCGGGGAGTTATGTGGTTGTCGATGTTCCGGAAGCGATCTGGTCCAATCTTGGTCTGACCTACCTTGCACATACCCATGTTCCTACGATTTGGACAGAGCAGGGCATTGAGATGGAGCGAAAGGAATGGAAACAACACGCTGATGGTTCGCTGAGCCATCAACGAAGATTGCCCAATGGAATCGAGTTCGATGTCAGTGCGACTCCGTCTGCAACTGGTGTGGGGATGAAGATCTCATTGAAGAACGGAACGGACCAGCTGCTTCAGAAATTGCGTGTTCAAAACTGTGTCATGCTGAAAGGAGCCAAAGGTATGGAGCAACAGCACAATGACAACAAAGTGATGCGAGGTGCCTTGGCTGCTGCTGGAGATCGAGGGAAAACCCGTTGGGTTATCACTGCATGGGAACCGCTTCACCGAACCTGGGCCAACGCAAAGTGCCCATGCCTTCATTCCGATCCCGTTTTTCCTGACACACAACCGGGTAAGACGTCTGTTGTGCGAGGTTGGCTTGGATTCTATGAGGGGCGTGATATTGAGGCGGAACTCAAGCGCCTTGAAGTGGCCAAACCGTGGCTCAACTGATCACGCCAATCAGATGGCATGCGCACGTGCCCCGCGAGGAATCTGACATGCGTACTGTCCCAGTAGCGCCTGTCGGGATTGGTAGTTTCCTTTTAGCGTCTGACGAATCAGGTCCGACAACTTTTGTTTCCATTGACTCTCATCAAAGGCCTGCAACCGGATGTCGAAATCAGGAGAGCCCGAATCAGCCGTGATGTTCAATGTCGGTACCAAACGATTGGACGGCACTGTCTCGTTTGAAGAGAAATGAAGAATCAGATCCGTGGCAGCGCCGAGTCCTGTTACGGCTTCCAACTTGTTGTTCGTGATACTCTCCATGAAATGAAGCCCCGGTTTTTCGATAGGCTGTGCGAAGCAGAGGGTAGGTGGTTGCTCGGTCTGATTAAACACGATTGATCCACCTTGCGTGAACACTTCTTCGGTGAGGTTCTCCTGCACTCGTTGGAGAGATCCACTGATTGGTCCGGATTGCATGATTCCGATGCGAATACTGGAGTGCTTCTGAGAATCGCTTTCGAGATCTTTACCGAGCTTTGATTCGAACCAGGACTGAATCTTGTTGATGGAGTTCTCCGTTCCTCCACAGTCTTGAATTGTGATCCAGCCGTGGGCTGCAGGTGATAGTCCGTTTCTCTTAGCTGCGGCGCTGATTTCAGGGAATCCAACATCCGATCCGTTCATGGCTGACTTGATGAAACCAGATGAAACCATCTCGCAACCCAAAGAGAGAAACAGGCATGCCTTTACTCGTTGGTGAGAAGAATACGAGAGGAGGAAATTGAGAACTTCAGAGCCGGTGGTTACTCCGCAGCCCTCTGTGTTTGGAAGGACGACAAACCGATCTACCTGTCCTGATTCTACCAGTGCACTTTGATTGAGGTGTGCTGCAGCCTGTTCAGCAGTTGCGATGGAACAACCAACGGTCGGAATGATCAGAGCGACCTTTCCATACTCAGTGGTGAATGGATCTGAGTCAGCGATGCTTTTATTTCGTTCCGGCGAAAATGGACTCGGAGTTCCGGGAAGTCTGGACGGATGATTCTCTTGAGATTTGTCGTCATCAGCTTGGAAGAACCTGCGCCGCCAGATGAGATCGATGTTCTGTTTGCGTTTCTCTCCTTTGGTTCGTTCGCCAGAGGAAATGCGTCCAATCTGACTCATGCACTCCTCAGTCAGAGCGTTCATCGATTGGCCGTCGAGATATTGACCCGCGTTCACGTCGATGTCGCCAGACATCATGTGGTAGCGTTCGGTCGTGTTGACGATCTTGATGGTTGGGACAATGGAGGAATTTGTTGGTGTCCCGCGTCCAGTCACAAAAAGAATGATATTGCAGCCGGATGCCGCTTGTCCGGTATAGCTCGCGATATCACCGCCCATTCCATCCATGAAGTAGTAGCCGGGCGCACTCATGCGTTCGCTGTACTCGACGATGTGATCAATGGGAATCTCGGGATCACGTTTAACAGCTGCCCCCAAAGACTTGAGTGTGATGTTGTAGAGTCCACCCAGGAGATTGCCCTCTGATGGATTCTTATCAACCTTGCCACCGTGCCAGCCAAGTTGTTGCTTGAATCGGTTCAACATGCCAAGGAAGCGATGCCCGATTTTGGGGGAGGAAATGGATTCCAGTGTGTAGTCCTCGGCGCCAGATAACTCTGGTGTCTCAGTGAGGTTGGCAGAGCCACCGTGTTTGATGATTTCGCGAGCGATGGCGCCCGAAAGAACGTTGCCACTGATGCCGGAGAATGCATCTGATGCACCACACTGCAGGCCGATCTTCAATGCACTCAATGGCTGAGGAGATCTTACGTCTTCAGAGAGTTCACTCCACAACGCATCGATGTGCTGGGCTGCGGTCGATAGATCTGATTCAACAGAGTCGGATGCCGTCAAAAAACGGCAACGCATTTCAGGTATCTGATTCTGTTCCATCCAATGTTGCAGATCCTGATTGCTGATCTCGTTGGTTTTGCCACTTTCGATCGCAAGGAATCCACCCACGTTTGGATTGGCCAACATTCCGGCCAGTGTTCGCAGGGTGCGTTCGCGCTCCTCATCATTGTCTTCTTCACCCTCTGTATGAATGAGGCCGACGATCGAATCGATGCTCGCCAGTTCTTTGGTGGAGTCTTCGAAATCTGCCTCAAGTCTCTTCACTAAAGGAGAGGTGGAGGAAGAGGTGCTGAGGACGACCAGATGATTGCGTGTGCCTACACCGCGTTCGCCACGGTCGAATCCAAGAAACGATTCTACGTTCTCATGCCTGTTGACTGGTGTTGGCTTCGTCCATGCAGTTTCATCAAAGACAAATGGAGGAATGTCATCGTTGAAGTTTGGTTCAGCAGGAATGTCCAACGAAGAATACTTTGCGTCCTCCTGGATCGAGAGGCGGAAAAGGACGTTCTGATTGCAGAGATACTCACCGGCTGAGATATCACGAACGGCTTTACCGAAAGGGAAGCTCCATGAAGTGATGAATTCGCCTTCCGTGATCGGCTGAGCGGCAAAGCGGTGCCCACACAAAACATCATGCTCTAGTTCGGAAGAATTAGATCCGTTCTCAACTACAGTTCCCTTGGTCAGATCTGAAAGCGCAATGACGGCATTGTCACCCTCTGATGGGAACCGCGCGATTTGCTCGATTTGAACTCCGGGCATCAGCGTGAGTTGACTGCGGTTTCAGTAGCCTCTGCCTGACAGGTCTTCAAAGCGGATAGCGCACCGTCATTCAAGATCCGATTCAGGTGTTTGGATACTGCCTCAGCGAGTCCAGGGACGTCGTTTAGATCACGCTTCCAGACTGGAGCATAGGAGAGCACATTGCGAACGATACTTGTCGCGGACTCTATTGAACCGTCGAATGAGTTCCATTCCTTGGCATACAGATCGAGGACATCTTGATTGTCCTTGCATGTATATGATTCGTCACCACGCGTCCCTTTGTAAAAGGCCATCAATGCAGCAAGGCTGAAGGAAAGTCTGTTCGGGATTTTGCCGGTATTCTTTTGGGCATCAAGGAGGCTGGGGAGAACGCGTGTTTCCCATTTGCTCATGGAGTTCAATGAGATCACCTGTCACTCATGGCGAATGAATGGATTGTAGAATCGCTCCACGATCTTTTCAGCGAAGGAAGTAAGATAGGCCTGATCGCCTGGAATGTTTGGAACGATCTCATTGGTGATCATCTCGTTCATGAAGCTTCCGACGGTGTCGTCTTCGATCGTTTCCCTGACAGTGTCAAAACCACTAAGGAATCCAGCTGCCATTGTTCCCGTGTGGGCGTCGTTGAGGATACGAACCTTTTGATCCCTGATCTCGTGTTGTTGTTCCTCTGTGACAAAGCTCACATTGAGTCCAGCCTGTTGTGCAGGGAATTCCTCTGCAACCCATGCAGGGGCCTTGATCACCCAGTTGTGATAAAACTCACCTACGACGACCAGATTGTCTTCGTAACCAAGCTTCTCCTGATGCTCCTTGATGTTCTCGCGAGGAAAACCGGGAACGATACGGTCGACCAATGTGGAGCAGAAAGCACAACAATGTTCCACCCAGTTGATGAACGACTGGCCGAGATTCCAATTGCCTGCGTGCTGTAGAACGAATTCCTTGAGCTTGTCGCCGTTGTCTTCGATGAGTTCACAGGCGATGACGATCAGTCCCTTGTCGGGAGCACCCTTGAAGGTCGTGAAACGATGGTAGAGAAGGGCAGTCATTTTGCCGGGGAATGAGACCTGAGGCTGCATGTCCAACGAGTCGTTCTCCACCCATGCGATTCCGGCTTCAGTCGTATTGGAGATCACGAACCTCAGATCCGGACTTTCCACGAGTGCCTGATAGGATTCGAATTCGCTGTAAGGATTGATGCAGCGACTAACGCAATTGATCAGTTCTGTTTCGCGCACGGCTTCGCCGTTCTTCATGCCTTCCAGAACCAGATGATAGAGACCGTCCTGTTTGTTGATCAGATCAGCCAATCCCTGCTCGATAGGCTGAACAATCGCCACTGACGAATCGAAGTCCTGTTCCTCGTTCATACGCTGAACCATCCAGTCCACGAAGGCTCGCAGGAAGTTTCCCTCGCCGAACTGCAGAATGCGTTCAGGGTGTGAGGGCAGGTTTGATACATTTTCTCTATTCAGTGGTTTCATATCATTCATGAAGGTTTAATACCTTGATTACGAACGATTGGAGTGAGGATCTTTGACTCTAGGTATGCATCAGATGCGCTGACTGAAATCGTTTATCGATCAGGCTTCTGAAGCTGAAGTACAGAAACTCTGCTGCAATCGGGGGCGAACTCTAATCAAGTAGCCAGATTCGTGAATAGGTAGCTTTGACTTGGGGATGCCAATAATTGACCTGAGGGATTGTGGTGAGAATCGATCAAGAGACGGGGAGATGAAGGTGGGAATGGTCTCGATTACCTCGAATCATCGGTATGAACGGCTGATTCTCAATAAAACCCATGAGGCTTGCTCCTTGACTCGCCTAGGGCGGGCTCTACGATGCGCGGCCGTTTTTATTTCATAAACTGAAAACGTATATCTATGAGCTCAATCTACGACATCAAAGCACGTCAGGTCCTCGACTCTCGTGGCAATCCAACTGTTGAAGCCGACGTCATCCTCGACACCGGAGTGGTAGGCCGTGCGGCTGTCCCTTCCGGAGCATCCACTGGTGAGAACGAAGCACTTGAGCTTCGTGACGGTGGTAAGAAGTGGTGCGGCAAGGCCGTGACCAAGGCAGTGAAGAACATTCAGAGCAAGATCGCTCCTGCGCTTCGCGGCGTGAACGTTCTCGATCAGGCATTGGTTGATCAGACCATGCTCGATCTCGATGGCACTCCCAACAAGGCCATGCTCGGAGCCAATGCTACTCTCGCAGTTTCTATGGCTGGCGCACACGCTGCAGCCAACGAGCTCGACGTTCCACTTTTCAAATACCTCGGCGGTCCAAACAGCAAGGTGCTTCCTGTGCCAATGGCCAACGTGATCAATGGTGGTGCTCACTCAGATGCTCCTATCGACTTCCAGGAGTTCATGATCATGCCTACCGGCTTCAACACGTTCTCAGAAGGTCTTCGCGCCATCACTGAGATTTTCCACGCACTCAAGAGTGTGCTGAAAGGCAAGGGACTTTCCACTGCTGTTGGTGACGAAGGTGGTTTCGCTCCAAACCTCGACAGTGCCGATGCTGCCATCGAGGCGATCCTCGCTGCAGTCAAGAAGGCAGGTTACAAGCCTGGCAAACAGATCAACCTCGCACTCGACGTTGCTTCATCTGAGTTCTACGACAAGAAGAAGAAGCAGTATTTTTTCAAGAAGAGCAGCGGTCAGAAACTTTCTGGTTCTGAGCTCGTTGATTTCTATGTCGACCTCTGCAATCGCTACCCAATCGTCAGCATTGAGGACGGTTGTGACGAGAATGACTGGAAGAGCTGGGGTATCCTCACTGAGAAGCTGGGCGACAAGGTTCAGCTCGTTGGGGATGACTTGTTCGTGACCAACGTTAAGTTCCTTGAGAAGGGCATCAAGACAAACGTCGGTAACTCCATCCTCGTGAAGGTCAACCAGATCGGAACACTTACCGAGACATTCGACGCAGTTGAGATGGCTCAGACCAACGGTTACACCGCAGTGATCAGTCACCGTTCAGGTGAAACAGAGGACGTCACCATCGCTGACATCGCTGTGGCCACCAACGCAGGTCAGATCAAGACCGGCTCACTCAGCCGCACTGACCGTGTTGCTAAGTACAACCAGCTTCTCCGTATCGAAGAAGTCTTGGGCAGCAACGCCGTTTACGGTGGCAAGATGAAGGTCCTCTAAGACCACTCATCCAATAATCTGAAAGAGCCCGTCGGAGCAATCCGGCGGGCTCTTTTGTTTTGGTGAGAGCATCACACAAGTTCTTATCGAGCGAGAGAGTTGTAGGAATGTGGTTGAGAGCTCTGACCTCTTGCACTGATTGACTTGAACCGTTCACGCCTGCTTAATTCGTGCATGTCATCCCGTGTTCATTGTTGGAGGGGATTTGTTTTGGCCCTGTTCATCGTTGTTGCTGCTCAAGGAGCGGATACCTTCAAGGTGGTTTCTTACAACCTGAAGAACTATCTGGATATCGAGGTGCCGGGGAGGCATCCGAAACCGGTGGAGGAGCGAGACCGAATCAGGAAACATATTGTGGCGGTTCAGCCAGATGTGATCGCTTTCCAAGAGGTGGGGAGGGAGTCGGCTTTGTTGGAATTGAGGGACTCTCTCAAGAAGGATGGATTGGATCTACCTTATTGGGCCCATACCAAAGGCTGGGATACGAACATCTTTGTGGCCGTGCTGAGCAAGCATCCGATCAAGAAGGTTCATGAACGCAAGCCTCTGACCTATCTGTTGAACGGGAAGCGTCTGCACATGAGTCGCGGTGTATGCGATGTGGAGATTGAGGTGGATGGGAAGTATCAGTTCTCCCTGATGAATGTGCATTTGAAATCAAGACGTCCCGTTGGAATCGCAGATGAAGCGGACATGAGATTGGCTGAGGCGAAGATTCTTAGGAAGTTGGTGGATGAACGTTTGGAAAGATCTTCTGATGAGAACCTGATTGTGGTGGGCGACTTCAATGATTTGAAGAGCACGAAGCCGATCCGTGAGATCGTAGGGCGGGGTAATAAGAAGCTGAAGGATCTACGTCCTTTCGAGCGAAACGGGGACAACATGCCGGCGTCCAATCCTCGATACGATCCTCCCAATGTTTCATGGACGTATTTTTATGGCCGTGACGATACGTATCAGCGGATTGACTACATGATGGTGAGCCCGGGGATGGAAAAAGAGTGGAATGCGGACGGAAGTTACGTTTACGCGGTTGCCAACTGGGGCCAGGCTTCGGATCATCGGCCGGTCGTCGCGGAGTTCGTTGTCGGCGATAGATGATTCGAAACTATGTCTGAAGTTAAAGCCAGTGATGTTGATGCCGCCTTTGTGGTTGCGGCCATGTATTGTTTTGCGCCCATGCCTGACCGAGAGGAATGGCAGGATTCGTTGAGAAGTCTTTGTGAAGAGGAAGGAATCAAAGGGACGCTTCTCTTGGCGATAGAGGGAATCAATGGGACTGTTTCTGGTCCGCGTCAGGGGATTGATCGATTGAAGGCCGAGATCACGGGTGACGAACGCTTTGCGCGTATCTCGTGGAAGGAGAGTTTCTTTGAGAAGCAAGCCTTTCACAGGCTGAAGGTTCGGCTCAAGAAAGAGATCGTTACGCTCAAGGTTGATGGTGTGGATCCGAATGAACTTGTGGGAGAGTATGTGGATCCAAAGGACTGGAATGATTTGATTTCTGATCCGGACGTCGTGGTCGTCGATACCCGCAATGACTACGAGTATGAAATGGGAACCTTTGAGAAGGCCATCGATCCGGAGACGAAGATCTTTTCGGAGTTTCCTGAGTATGTGGAAAAGAATCTCGATCCGGAAAAGACTCCCAAGGTGGCAATGTTCTGCACTGGAGGGATCCGGTGTGAGAAGGCGTCATCTTACATGCTGAAAAAGGGTTTCAAGAACGTGTATCACCTGAATGGTGGGATCTTGAAGTATCTGGAAGAAGTCCCGAAGGAAGAGAGCAAGTGGGAGGGGGAATGTTTTGTGTTCGATGACAGGGTGTCAGTAGGTCACGAGCTTGAGCCGGGTGAATACCGGATGTGTTATTCCTGCCAACACCCCATCTCTCCTGAAGACAGGGAGTCACCGCTTTATGAAGAGGGGGTAACCTGTCCTCATTGTCACGGGAAACTGAGTGAAGCGAAATTGGCATCGGCGAGGGAGCGCGAGAAACAATGTCGGCTTGCCCGGGAGCGACAGGAGAAACATGTGGGTGACGAGGCTGTCTCTCGCCAGATTAGAATGCGAAGAAGATCATGAGTAAGAAACCAAGGTGTGACTGGAGCAAGTTGATTGAGGACCGCCGATGGACCTTTGGGCTGGTCTTTGTCGCGGCGATGCTTTTCGCCATCTTCACCAATCACATCTGGGAAGATTACTTTATCACCTTTCGTGCCAGTAAGAATCTGGCGATGGGCAATGGGTTGGTGTTCACCGTAGGGCAAAAGGTGCACACGTTCACATCACCGCTAGGGGTTCTGTTTCCGGCGCTTTGTAGTTTGATGGTTTTCAATTCCTCTGACGAAGCTGCGTTGTGGCTCTTCCGTATTATTTCCTGTGGGCTTCTTGGTGCGACAGCGGTGCTTATGATGGAACTGGGGAAACGGCAACGTATCGGGAAAGGGTGGTTGTTGATGTTGCTGCTTCTGTATGCATTTGATCCCAAGATAGTCGACTTCAGTATCAATGGGATGGAGACGGCGTTCGTGATGTTCTTTTTCGCGTTCACGCTTCATTCGATTGTGATCAAATCTGAACGCCCCTTCGTTCGACTTGGGATTGGTTGGGCAGGACTGATGTGGAGCCGGCCCGACAGTTGCATTTACATTGCTTTGATGGGACTGGGCTTTCTGATGTTTCTGCCGAAGACCTTTGTTAGTGGAAATCGTAAGGAATGGTTTGTAACGATGTTAAAGGCAGCAGGCGTCACAACGGTTCTGTATCTTCCGTGGTTTCTTTGGGCAGCGTGGTATTACGGATCTCCTGTTCCACACACAGTAACGGCCAAAGGCTTGTCGATGCAGCATGTGTTCTGGGGCGATTATCTGATCCATTTCTTTACCTTCCCTTTTAAGTTGTTCAGTAAGGATGCTTCTGTCCTGTTGACGTTCTGGCCAACGAATGCGGGATTGGGAGGCTGGCACTATTCTCTTCTGATCATTTTGCGTTTGCTCGCGAGCATCTGTGCGCTGCTATGGTTGTGTCCACTTGTGAAACCGTACGTGCGGGCATTGTCCTTTATGTTTTACGGAGGGCATTTTTACATCACGTATTTTTCTCCGTTCTGTTTCGCATGGTATCTACCTATGTTGGTGATCATAGGGTGGCTGATTCTTGCGCAGGTCATGCAGCAGTTTACGAATCTAGGCGAATTGGTTCAGAACCTGAAGCCGAAGGAAAAGGGAGCCAAGACGCTACTCAAGATATTGAAAGGTGTGGGGATTGGTGTGGTCTCATTGCAGGTGATCATGTTCTTGTGTGCCGCATGGCAGATGGCGCATCAGCAGCGAATTGTTGAGAACGGAAACCGAAAACAGATCGGGCTCTACCTAAAGGAAAATTCGCCAGAGGGCGCGACCGTCTTTCTTGAGCCCTTGGGCTACATTGGTTTCTACTCGAATCTAAAGATGTATGATTTTCCGGGACTGTGTTCTCCTGAAATGATCGAGGCTCGTGAGGCTGCTTTCCTGGATGAGTGGGGGCTTATCATCAAGCACTTGGATCCCACATGGGTGGTTGTGCGTCCCATGCAGGATGAGTGGATTCGAAGCTGGCACTCGGAGCTCTTGGAGAAGCCCTATGAGCGGGTGAAGGTGTTTGATGTTACTGAAGAGGTGAAAGCTGTCGGGTTCCTTCCCGGGCGAAACTACGTTCAGTTCGATCAGACCTACCATGTCTACAGAAGAAACCCTGAGTATGATTTGAATGGAGAGAAGGTGAATCCATGAGAAGTTTGTTGTCCATCGGACTTTTGGCGCTAATGCTGTGTGGATTGGTGGCATCGGGCGTAACTGCACCAATGGGAAAAACTGTCATTGGCAGAACGTTTGATGGCAAACCGTTGACGCTGAACTCGGACTCGGGGTTTGCTGATTGGGGAACCGGGGGATTGCGAGTGATGGTTCTGGCCGAGGGAGAAGTTAATACCGAGGCTTCGGAAAAACTGGTAACGGCGTTGAGAAAGGGATTGGGTAAGGATGAAGCTAGGCTGAGTCATTTAACGCTACCTAGAGCAATTCAGATTCCGGCTCATGGTGACGCCTATCAAGATGGAGGAGATATCGAGAGCCATACGGTCCAAAGGTGGTTGCTCGTAACTCCAGTTGATGTGGTGATCCGCATCGGTGGGCGTAAGAACGGCTTTGATCGATGGATTGGAGAGCAAGGTCGTGAGGTGTTTCACTGTAAAGCAGGAGGGAGTCATGCAGACATTTTGAATCGATTGCGAACAGGCACGAGAGCGAAGGGAGCACGGGCGGTGATGCTTAGGATGAAGGAGGATCCACTGGATCTCGTGAAGAGGCTTTCCTCAGTGTATGGGCGGTCAATGAATTCAGTTTCCTATATTCCGGCACTGGCACTCATGTCACAAATGGAACTGGGCGACTTGGGAAGGAATCCAGAAGGGGAGGCAATGGTGCTAAAAGCACTGAATGGATACTACTCAGGTAAGAAGGCAGCGATGGGCAAGCGGGTCAATGGTGGTGCCATTGCTGGACATCTTGTCTTCGCTTCTCTTTTTTCACGGACGCATGATTCCCGATGGAAGGATCTGGTGCTCGAGGCTGCTGATTTTGCGTTCAATGAAGATGGCTCGATGAAGGAGGCCATGCCTTCCCATAATGAAATGAGTGATGCGGTGTTCATGGCCACACCGATTCTTGTTCATGCAGGTGTGCTCAGTGGAGATGAGAAGTATTTCAAAATGGCGCGTAGGCATTTTGAGTTCGTTGTAGATAAATGTCTGAGAAAGGATGGGATCTATCGTCACTCACCTTTGGACGATGCTGCTTGGGGACGGGGAAACGGGTTTCCTGCATTAGGGTTGGCACACGTGATCTCTGCATTGCCCAGAGAACATCCTGATCGCGGGTTCTACATCAAGCACTGGAAGGCTCACTTGTCGGCGTTGCTCAAACATCAAAGCGATACTGGTGAATGGAGGCAGGTCGTGGATGATCCCCGCTCCTATCGTGAGTTCTCCAGCACTAGTATGATCGGGTTTTCCATGGCCAGAGGTGTTCGGTTGGGGAATTTGGATGCGGAGACTTTCGGGCCTGCCATAGCCCAAGCGTTTGATGCAGCGAGAAGAAGAACCATCGGGACTGATGTGGTTGACGTCTGCACCGGCACGGGGAAGCAGCGATCGCTGAAGGACTATTTCAATCGCAAGGCGATCTGGGGCAAGGATGATCGGGCTGGAGCGATGGTGATGCAATTTGCTCTTGAGATGCATCGCCTCGAAGCGCGGTAGATGAACAGGGGGCTTTTGCTCATGTCAAGTAGAGGCGTGAACTATAGTTTCGCTGATTTCGAGTAAACGCTTGAGATTGCGAGGTTCGGTGTCGATGATCTCTACCAAACGCAGCATTGCTCTTTAGGCATCGAAAGATGCAGGTAATTTGCCTGCCTGTTCTCGTGAAGCGAGACAATGTCCTTGAACCTTATTTTCCACGAACAGGAGCCTAAGCCATTGTCGGTGGCCGTCAGGCCTTAATTGGAAGACGAATGTCGCCAGGCCCGCTCCGCCTGTATTCCAGGTCGTTCACAGGAACTGTTCCACACGGTCCGGGCGGGTAATCCTTTCAGCGGTGTTCCATTCAGGAGCACCGCTTTTTTTGTGCATATGGGTAAAAAAAGACGACATCCACTTCCGGATGCCGCCTTGCAAAAGGATTTTTGAATCAGAACTTACACGGAGAAGTTGTCTGAATCGCGGTAAGCCTTGATGACTGCCTCTTCGCCTTCGACTCCCTTCATGGAGTTTCCGTGTTCCATCCCGACGATGAAGTCCCGCTTGGCTGCCTTGGACTTTTTGTAGATGTGTTGGAAAACATTGCGATAGTTGATTTCCCCGGTCCCTGGTTCTTTGCGTCCAGGGTTGTCGCCTGCTTGAAAATAGCCGATCTCATCCCAGCATTTGTCGATGTTGGTGATGAGGTTTCCCTCAGTTATCTGCTGGTGGTAGATGTCGAAGAGGATCTTGCATGATGGGCTGTTGACTGCCTTACAGATGGCATAGGCCTGATCAGCATAACGGAGGAAAGTGCCTCCGTGATTTGCGTACCAGTTGAGCGGTTCGAGAACCATGGCGATTCCATGTGGTTCCAGGACCTCTGAACACCGGCGAAGAAGCTCGATAACATTGGCCGTCTGATATCCAGGTGCGAGGCGGGCGCGCTGACCTTCATCTACGTTCCCGGGGACGACGGTGACCCACTTGGCATTGACCCGCTTGGCGACTTCGACAGAACCCTTGATCTCAGAAAGAACCTGATCCCAGACGGCTTTGTCCTTGTGGGTGAACGTAAGCTGTCCGATTGATCCGTGTGCAACAAAGACACCCATGTCCATGTTCAATCGAGTCATGGTCTTGGCGATCTTTTCCTGAAGCTCGACCGGCTTCTTCTTCATTTGATTGTCCTCCCACGCGGTGAATCCGTGATCGGCGGCAAACTTCAACTGATCGATCTCATCCTTGCCGGCTGAGTTCTGAAACATTTTGAAGTGGGGAGCATACTTCAGTTTGAATTTTCCTTTGCCATGATGATCTGCCTGAGAATCAATAGTGGTAAGGAGGGTTCCTGCTGCGAGTCCTGCGACTGCGCCCTGTTGGAGAAAGCTGCGTCTGTCCATGGTGTGGAAAGGTCATTGAAAGCCAACGGAGGCTTCGGGTCCAGAAGTGATCGTTATGTTTTCTCGGAGAGATCAGGGCGTTTGGATCTTCGTCCAGCCACCCACTGATGTGCCCATTTGTAGCCAAGTAGCCCGAGTGCTGCTCCTGAGGCATCAATCATGACATCGATAATGGAGCCATAGCGACTCGGAATCAGAGACTGATGGAATTCATCAGTAACTGCGTAAAGTGAGGCAGATACGAAGGCGTAGACCAGTGGCTTGTGGTCAGGTGGAGCGAAAAATCGAGTCGGCCGCTGAAATCCCCTCCACATCAACAGGGCGAGGATCGCGTATTCAGTGAGGTGACCACATTTGCGGATTCCGAATCGTAGTCCGTCGATAATGGATGGATCGATTCCAGGAAACAGCCAGTTGAGAAAAGGACCGAGAAATCTCGAAGTATTAGGAGCCGACAGTGCATCGGTAGAGCCGAAAAATATCAGGCTCATCCAAAGCACTGCCGGCAACCAGTAGCGTATTGCCGAAAAGGTGATGATTGATCAGTCCTTCTTCTTACTCTCATCCACAACGATGAAGCGGCTTCCTCGTTGCTCCTTGCTCCAAATGCGAAGGAGGATCTGATCCTTGTCGATTTCTTCAGAGAGTTCAATGGCGTCATCTGCAGATTCTACGTCGTTGTGCTGAATCTGTTGAATGACATCGCCTTCACGAAGTCCGGCTTCGAATGCGGGTGAATCTTCATCGACATCAGTCACCAATGCTCCGCTGATATCGCCAGGGATATTGAGTTCGCGCCTGACGGCTCGTTCGATGTCAGAAACCTCGACACCCTCAAGACTCTCTTCGCGTTGAGGAGCACTTCTGCGCTCGCGTGGATCGAATGAAGCGAAGCGTAGCTCTTCAGGGAATGGTTCCAGCACGACAGTGAACTGCTTGTTCTTTCCGCCGCGAAGGACCTTCACCTTGCTTTCGGTTCCCGGTGCGGTCTCAGAGACTCGGAGACGAAGCTCACGTGTGTCCCTGATTGGCTTTCCATTGAACTGGGTGATGACGTCTCCTGGCTTGATTCCAGCCTTGGCTGCAGGTGTGTTTGGATTCACATTTGCGGCTAAAGCCCCATCAAGTGAATCCAGTCCCAGTGTGTCGGCCAGTTCATCGTCCATCTCTTGAAGCCGGACTCCGAGATAACCGCGGATCATTTCACCATGTTGAATAAGTTGGGTCATGACATTTCGAGCCATGTTGACCGGGATGGCAAAACCGATACCGTTGTTGCCGCCGCTGCTGCTGACGATCATGGTGTTTATTCCGATCAGCCTTCCTTGTGCGTCGATTAAGGCGCCGCCTGAATTACCACGGTTGATGGGGGCATCCGTCTGGATGAAGTTCTCGTAGTTTACCATTCGGGCTTCACGCCCCAATGCGCTTACGATGCCGCGTGTGACGGTGTGTCCTACATTCATGGGGTTACCGATTGCGAGAACGGCATCGCCTACCTCGAGGTGGGCGCTGTCTCCCATCGTGATGGCAGGGAGATCAGTGGCGTCAATCTTGATAACTGCCACGTCGGAGTTGGGATCCGTGCCGATGATTTCAGCTTTATACTTGGTGCGGCCATCTGAAAATTGAACCTCGATTTCATCGGAATTCTCGACCACATGACTGTTTGTGAGGATGTAACCATCGCTGGAAACGATGACGCCACTACCGACTCCTTCAGATTCTCTGTTTCTTGGTGAACGTGGCTGTATTTCTTGCTCTTCGAAGAAGCGGCGAAAGAATGGGTTCAGGTCCATGTTTCCATGCGTGAACTCAACCTTACGCTTGGAAAAAATCGAAACAACACTGGGACTTGTCTCCTTGATCATTGGAGCCAGACTTGTGGCTTGTTTGATGGACGCTTTAAGAGGTGTTTCATCAACCTTCAGGTTCGGAAGATCTCGTTTGCCATCGGTCTTCGCGTAGAGCGCGATTGCCACGAGCGCGCTGGCGCTCAGTACCACGAATGCTTTTGCTCGTTTCATATAGATTCTCTTCATACGACTTTGAGGTTGTTGCTGCATGAAGGTGTAGAAAGCCGGAAAGGGGATTACGTTCAAAAAATCCGTGAGGACCAGAAAGAAAAAGGCGCGCCCTTGATGGGGGACGCGCCTTTTTGAAAGGTGTTGGCTGATGATTAGGAAAGAGCCAGTGCACCGCCATCACACAGCTCGGACTTGCCGAACTTGGTGATTCCATGACCCATTGCATTTGCCAAGGCGAGGTGGAGGCGATTGTGTGCGACGTGTTTGAATTTTACAGAACGACCGGTCTTCAACCCAAAACCATTTCCGCCGACGAGGACAAATGGAACACTGTCCAAAGTGTGGGAGTTGCCTTTGCCCAATTCGTTGGTCCATACGATCATTGTATGATCGAGCATGGAGCCGTCAGCACCCGGCTCTGGGGTTTCGGCAAGGCGTTGTGCCAAATATGCGAGTTCGCTTGCGAACCATGTGTTGATCTTGATGAGCTTCTTCTGCGACTCCTCATTCTTGTCAGGGTCGTGAGAAAGGCCATGGTGTCCATCATCGATTCCAAGCCACCGCATTCGCATCTGACCAACCGAGTTTGAATATTGAAGTGTTGCGACTCGGGTCATGTCGTTGGCCATGGCGTTGACCAACAGATCAATCTGCATGCGGCTTAGTTTCGGAACATTGTCATTTGTATTGCGGATACCTTGTTCCAGTTCAGGCGCAGGAACAGAGAGCTGTTGTTTCTCACTATCCTGAAGGTCTTTCTCCATGGCTCTGACAAATGTTTCGTGCTCTTCCAGCATACGCCGGTCTTCTGGACTAACTTTCGCACGGACTCTGCGGAGGTCTCCCCGCACATCATCCAGAATGCTTTTCAGTGTCTCCTTGTCTTTGACCTGGCCGAATAGCTTGTTGAAAACGCGATAGGGATCGTCGATTGGGGCAACTGGTTTGTTGGGACCGGAGTAGACCCAGCGTGTCCATGGGTCAGCTCGGTCGGGAACATCGATCCCGAGTTCCAGTGAACCAAAACGAGTACGGGTATGTGTCTGGCTTTGGAGGAAGTTTTTGATTTCCTGATCAATGGATAGATCGCTTGCCCAACCAGCAGGTGTATGTGATCCGCCCTGAATGTTTCCAGGAAAGAGCTCAATACCGGTAAGCAGGCAGCTCATACCGCGCATGTGACTGTCTCCGTCTCCGCGGACTTTGTTGTCCACACCATGAAGGATCATGGTCTTGTCCCTGAAGGGTTGGAGTGGCTTCAGGATCTCTTTGAACTCAAAATCAGCACCTTCCTTGTCCGGCCAGAATGCACTGGGGACTGTGCCGTTCGGGCTGAACATGAAGATGAGTCGCTTTTTGGGGCCACCTTGGTTTGCGTATCCCAGTGAAGGGAGTCCAGCCACAAAGGGCATTGCAGCGGCTGATATGCCGAGGCGATTTAGAAACTGTCTACGTGTTGTCATGATACGGCTTGCGTTCAGGTGTTAAGTGATGACTCAAGAGGGCTGGATATTCAAGTGAGAGGATAACTATTTCAGTAAACGTTTTTAGGCTATCAGCGGACGATGGTGCCGTTTTCAGTGTAAACGCGTTTCCTGTAGTTCGACGGGCTTTCATTCATGACCTGTTTGAATTGAGTGCTGAAGAAAGCGCTACTGGAGAAACCGCAATCAAGGGCGATGCTTGTAAGATCTCTATTTGGGTCTCCCAAGAGTTCACAGGCCTGGTGAATTCGGACCTGGTTGATGAACCGGACCGGCGTGATGTGATAGACCTTCTTGAATGAACGTTGTAATTGGCTCACCGAAAGATGGGCGATATGTGCGAGTTCCTCCATGCGTATGGCACTTCCGTAATTGGCACGGATGTAGGCCATGACATTTGCCATTCTTACCAAAGGCGAAGTGTTGTCTTTCTGTTGTTGTGCATAGCGCCGCGAAAGGAAGATCACCAGGATTGGGAACTTGCTTCGAATCATGGTCTGCCAACCGTCTTCTGCTGCCTCGATCTCATTCTGCATGGAGGTCAGGAGTGCAGTGACAAAGACGAGATCTTGTGGGTTGAGTCGAAGTTTCCTTTGAGGAATGGGAGTTTCGTTCTGCCGGGGTTCGAGTTCAAAGAGAGCGTGAAAGCCCATCATGCTGTCGAGATCCCGTTTGTCGTTCGGAAACTGAGCAGGATCGAACATGACGTTACAAAGTCGAAGGCCTTTTGCGGATTCAAAACCGTGTCGTGTATTGCCGTTGATGACAAACACATCGCCGGTCTGAATGGGTTGGTTGCCTGCTTCGGTTGTACGTTGAGCCTGCCCAGCCAGCACAACCACAAGTTCCGAATACTCATGGGAATGCATCCGGAAATCATCCTGGTGTTCGACCATCTGAACGTTGAACCGGAACTTCGGATCAGGCATGTCGCCTTCATAGGTGCCGTAGCAAGCAGTGCGGCGCTCGCTGCCCTTATGGAACTCCTTGGCTGAGCCAATTATCGTCGGACTGGGCTCGGATTGGAAAGGATTTGGCATGCGGTAAATCCTAAAAAAGCAGCTTCAAAAATGGAAGTAATCTGTTTGGAGATGTGAAAGAGTAGAGGAAATAGGGATATTTCAGTGAAATTTGGTGAAATAGATGAGTGCTTTGAATTTATAAGAACTATGGGCGTCGGGACGAGTAGAGTCCCTTTGGTAGTGGGAAAAACAGGTTTTTCGATATGAGTAACAATACTTTCAGAAAAAGACGTAAGATGTTGCGATTTATCATTCTAATGGAGTTGGTGCTGACGTTTGTACTGTTTCTGGCAACCAGTGTGGTTGGTGCTGAAACCCTGTCCAAGACGGATGCTGAAGCCTTGTTTGTTCTGAAGGTAAAGCCGCTTCTGAACTCAAGATGTGTGGTCTGCCATGGTAAGGATGGGAAGATCAAGGGTGGGCTCGATCTACAGACGCGTGATACGATGTTGAAAGGGGGGGATTCTGACCTGAAGTCGTTGGTTCCAGGTAAACCGGAGGAGAGCTTGATCTATATTGCAGCGACTTGGGCGAATTCGGATTACGAGATGCCTCCAAAGGAGAATGATCGTTTGAATGAGGAGGACTTGACGTATTTGAAGCAATGGATTGCAGCAGGTGCTCCATGGTCGGAGAAATCAGATTCCGACTTTGAAGGGCACAATAAATGGGGAGCCAAAGAAGGCCTGCAGGTGGTGACCAGTGGCGGACTTGCTGATGATTGGACCAATCGGCGATACAAGCAGGAGAATCTCTGGGCCTATCAACCTGTCAAACGTCCAGTCGTTCCAGGAGGGGCAGGTCAGCATCCGGTGGATGCGTTCATCGAAATGGGATTGAAGACGAAGGGGATTTCGCCAGCGAAGCTTGCAGATCGTAGGACTCTGATCCGAAGAGCCACGTTCGACCTGATAGGGCTTCCTCCAACGCCCGCTGATGTGAAAGCTTTCCTCGAAGATGCGAGTGATGATCTGACTGCCTTCTCCAAGGTGGTTGACCGGCTTCTGGCCAGTCCACATTACGGAGAGCAATGGGGAAGGCACTGGCTTGATGTGGTTCGATACGCCGATTCATCCGGATTTGCCAATGATTACGAACGCCCACACACATGGCGTTATCGCGACTATGTGATTCGTTCCTTCAACAAGGACAAGCCATACGATCAATTCATCAAAGAACAGATCGCTGGAGACGAAATAGATGAGAGTGATCCCGAGATGTTGGTGGCAACGGGATTCTTACGAATGGGTGCGTGGGAACTTACTGGAATGGAAGTGGCAAAGGTGGCACGTCAGCGCTTTCTGGATGATGTGACCGATAGTGTTGGTCGGGTCTTTCTTGGCCATCCGTTGCAATGTGCCAAGTGCCATGATCATAAATTTGATCCGATTCCTACCCGTGATTACTACCGGATTCAATCCGTGTTCAAGACAACACAGTTCGCAAATAGACCAGCGCCATTCTTCGAGGGAGAGAACACCAATGGTTTTGATGAGAAGCGTCACCTTGAACGGCGTCGTATGGATCATGACGATTACCTGAAGGACTTCGCGAAGATGAAGGAGGATGCGGCGCGGGAATGGTATAAGGAGCGCGGGTTAGAATATGCCCCACGAAACAAGCTCATCGCGAAGGGCGTTCCCGAAGACCAGATCGTCCCAAAGGGATATGGAGTGGATACATTGGAATTTGGTTTGGAGAGGATCGCTCGCAAGGGATTGGGTCGGCTGGAATGGGAGTTCGATCGATATGAACCCTTTGCTTTCTCAGTCTACAGTGGAGTCACACCTGAACGGGAATCGGTGTATTCGCCAATCAGGATGCCAAAGAGCCGTATGAAGGGAGGCGAATTTGAAAAGGGAGCTATTTTGTCGGGTGGTGATCCTTTCTCGCCAACTGTTGCGGTGAAGCCAGGGGTGTTGAGTATGATTCCAGGATCGAATGACACGATTGAGAAAACGTCGTTCAACAGCATCCCGGAAACTGTTGATGGTCGCCGACTGGCATTCGCCAACTGGGTTGCGAGTCGCGAGAACACATTGACGACACGTTCGATTGTGAACCGAATCTGGCAGTATCATTTCGGACAAGGCATTGCGGGTAATCCAAACAACTTTGGTGGCATGGGAAAGAAGCCTACGCACCCCGAGCTTCTGGATTGGTTGGCCGACGAGTTTGTGAACAAGGGATGGTCGATCAAGAGTATGCATCGCTTGCTAATGACGTCGGAAACTTACCGACGATCGTCACATCATCCACATTTCGGAGAGGTAGCGGTTAAGGATCCTGAAGGTGTGAGTTACTCTGTGTTCAAACCCCGTAGAATGGCGGCTGAAGAACTTCGCGACAGCATGATTGCAGTCACTGGAGAGTTGAATCCCGAACTTGGGGGGATTCCCTCAAGACCTGAGATCAATATAGAGGTGGCGTTGCAGCCTCGCCAGGTGATGGGAACGTTTGCTTCTGCATGGCAACCGTCTCCTGAGCCTGAGCACAGGCATCGCCGGTCCATCTATACACTAAAGATTCGCGGACTTAGAGATCCGTTCATGGAGGTTTTCAATCAGCCAAGCCCTGAACAGAGTTGCGAAATGAGAGACGCTTCGAATGTGACTCCGCAGGTGTTCAGTTTGTTGAACGGCAAGGTTGCCTACGAGCGGTCTGTGGCTCTGGCTATTCGGCTTTCCAATGACACCAAGGGAATTCATGCCTCCATTCGTCGAGGCTACGAACTTGTTTTGAATCGTCCCGCTTCTGAGGAGGAAGTGGAAATAGCTTTCAATCACTGGAAGGAAATGAAGAAAAGTCATTCCAAGTTAAAGATCGAACCGCCTGTATATCCTTCCAAGGTTGTTCGTGACGCTGTCGAAGAGAATACGGGGGAGCCGTTCCGGTTTGAAGAGAAGTTGCACATGTATGCGGAAATTGATCCGGACAAAAGCATGGCCGATGTCGATATCGATACACGGGCGCTGGCAGACCTTTGCCTGGTGCTTTTCAATTCCAACGAGTTTGCCTACATCTACTAATGACTAATCCGATGAAGACACCACACCGTTTTCCCTGTGCCGGTCCCCGCGCTGGCTGGAACCCGAATCGTCGCGATTTCATTTATAGCCTAGGTGCCAGTCTTGGCAGCGTGGCGTTGACCGGCATGTTGGCGAATGAAGCGAGTGCATCATCGGTCAATCCCATGGCGCCAAGGCCAGGTCATTTTCCCTCAAAGGCCAAACGTTGCATTTTCCTGATGATGGAGGGAGGACCCAGCCATATTGATACGTTTGATCCCAAGCCAAAGTTGAAGGAGCTACATCTCAAAGAGTTCAATCGATCAGGCGAACAGCAATCGGCCATGGCCAGTGGTAAACGCTACTTTGTTGAGAGTCCTTTTGAGTTTAAGAAGTATGGGCAAGGCGGGGCCGACATGGCCACGAATTGGCAACATCTCTCAACCGTTGCTGATCATCTTTGCTTCTATCGGGGCTGTCAGGTTGAGTCAGTGAATCATCCGACAGCGATGTATCATATGAACACGGGCAATCAGTTTGGTGGTGATCCTGCGATTGGTTCTTGGGTAACCTATGGACTTGGGAGTGAGAATCAGAACCTCCCTGGCTTTGTGGTTCTTCCTGAGGTTTCCTACCCGCAGGGAGGCGCGGCCAACTGGGGAAAGGGATATCTGCCGGCTGACTTTCAAGGAACGCCATTGCGTTCAAGCGGTTCTCCGATCCTGGATCTTCAGCCTCCCAAGGGAATCACTCCTGAACACCAGCGAAAGAATTTGGACCTGTTGGCCCGATTGAATCAGAAACACGCTGAATCACATCCTGGACATCAGGACCTCGCAGCTCGTATGGCCAATTATGAATTGGCGTTCCGAATGCAGATGCAGGTGCCGGACATTATCGATATTGGAAAGGAGGACCAGAGAACGCGCGAGATGTATGGAGTCGATGGTGGCGACACAGATCGTTTTGGAAGAAAGTGTCTTTTGGCCCGCCGCTTGATTGAGAAGGGCGTGCGGTTTGTTCAACTCTATGCCGGGTCATGGGACTCACATGACTACATTGGCCGAGCACACGGCAATCTGGTTCGTCAGGTCGATAAACCCATCGCCGGTCTCATTCAGGATCTTGCCAATCGAGGGTTGCTGGACGAAACGCTGATTGTGTGGTGCGGTGAGTTTGGTCGCTCACCGGACAATGGTGTTCGAGGAGGTGTGGCCTATGGTCGTGATCACAATCCAAAGGCAATGCCCATGTGGATTGCGGGCGGAGGTGTGAATGCCGGGCATACGATCGGTGCGACGGATGAAACCGGTGCTGAAGCAGTGGATGTTGTTCATCCATTGAAGAACCTTCACGTCACGCTCTTAAGACTGCTCGGACTGGACGACAACAAGCTGACCTATTTCCACGGTGGTCGCTTCAAACAATTGAGTCAGGTAGGCGGAGAAGTGATACCTCAGCTGTTTGGCTGAGACGGACCTACTGTCGAAGATCATAGCAACGGACTCCGTCTTCGTGGCGAAGCAGGAGCTTCCCATTGGTCAGGGCGGGTGAGGGACACCAAAGTGCGCGGACCTTGCCTTTGGCCAATTCCTGATTGGATTCGGGTGAGGCGTTGATCATTAGGAGATCGTTTCCATTATTACCAAGGACGAGAATCTTACCATCCGCCAGGATTGGAGATGAAATGTTGGAACGAAGTTTGCGACTCCACTTGATCTCGCCGCTGGCAGCCTCCACACACATGTGATTGTCAGCGCCCATCAAATAGACGTGTCCTTCGTAGATGATAGGGCTGCTCTGTGTTCTTCGTGCATCAAGAACGTGGGACCACAGAAGTTTTGCTCCATCACCAGACAAGGTATAGCCAGAGAGTCCCAGATCGGTCTTCTTGCAATAGACAGCCATGAAGTTGCCATCAATCACTGGTGTGGAGTCTCCGCCGCCTGGTGCTGTCCATATGAAGCTTCCGTCCAGTGGATTTATACAGGCTACTTCTGATCCCGCGTTGGCGATGATGAGATTGCGCCCCTTGTGATTCCAGATAGCTGGCGATGTTGTTTTTCCTTTGGCCTGTTTTTGATTCCACACAAGGCTTCCATCCTTGAGATTCAATGCAGTGAGGTTTGGGGCAGTGAAAAGAACGAGATCAGGTGAGTCTGCATTCTGGGATGGAAGAATCATTGGCGAGGTAGCTGGTCCTTTGCTGGCGAGTGGTGTGGACCAGACTTTGCTTCCATCAGAAGTCTTGAGGCAATGGATGTGACTACTGCCAAGCGCGATGAGGTAGTCTCCATGAACGCACGGAGTTGAAGAAGATCCGCGTCCTGTAGGTTCGCCGGGAAAGGCTGCTTTCCAGATGGTCGCTCCAGTATCGATATTTAGGCAGAGCATGGTGTCCTTGGCTTGCTTCCTTGTGGCAGGGACGGTTTCGACCACTTTTTCGACCACGCCAGGAGAAAGATTCTGTTCATTGAGCCAGCCCATCATTTCGTCGTGATTCGCGAAACGTCGGTTGCGAATTTTGTAGAGAAGGTCGAGATCCTTCATGTCGATGGCTGATTTGCCCTTCTTGAAGCGACTGACGATCCAGCCTCCAAGGTTTTGCGTCTGCTTCTTGTCCAGATTTTCTTCCACCCACTTGTTCGCCCAATCCGTGAGTTTTCCGCCACGTAGACGGGGGGAAAGGCTCATTCGATCGGCTTCCATCTTTGCCGTCAGCTCTTTACCTAGCTGAGAAGTGCTTCGATGTCCCAGCTGGCGAAGAACAATACTGTCGATCGCTCTGGTCTCTGTGGCGACGTCTTCATGCCAGACGACGGACACATAAGCGCGATTGCCGGAGGTGATGACGCTGGAAAAGCCTCCATCATCGTTACTTGGAATGGCTTCGCTCTTCCACAGAAGAGGAGGACCATCTTCTGTCCACTGCGTCGAAAGGGGAACAGAAGTAGGTAAAACACCGTTTCGCTGAGGTCCACGCCATTGGTTCCATTCACTTGCAAGTGCAGGAGTGGCAAATGTGAGACACGTAAGAATGAACAGTGCTTTTCTCATGAGCGGCTAACGATGTGAGGCTTTTTTGATTTTGGAAAGGGTTTGCATTCAGGGCCTTCGGGCACCTGCCGATGATAATAGTGTTGGAGCTGCTGAAAGTCACAGTCTCCCGTCCTTGCCTGAATGAATACCTTAACTGTTAAAGCCCCATCGATTGAAGCGGCTTTGGAGAAGGTCCGCGCTGAATACGGATCTTCTGCGATGATTCTAAACATTCGACAACGCCGAGAAACCGGCGTTTCGCGCCTTTGGAAGAAGCCATTTGTAGAGGTGGTGGCTGCCAAAGGTGGCTCCGAAGGAGAAGCGACGGCTGAACGCTCCGAAGGCGGACTGAATCTGGTGTCAGATGAAGATATCCTGCCTTCCAACGAGCCTGCTATGCCTGGCCAGGAGGTGGGAAGTGTCCCTCAATCATGGGAATCAGCGATTTCACCTCAAGCAGGCAAGGTTGGCGATCTATCCTCTGTCGACGGTCTCCTTGCCAGTCTCGGACTCATGCCTGCATTCCAGCGTCAGATTGGCGATGAGGTGGAGTTGAAGCTGAGCGATCTTCAGGAACGCACGCCTGCTTTGATGCTTAGAACGATCTTCGAAGTGCTTTCTGGTTACTGGAGAGAGCCAGAAGCAGAACCTCTTCCGCAGCAGAAAACGATTCGAGTCCTCGTGGGGCCGAGCGGTTCTGGGAAATCGACTCTCTTATGTAAATGGCTCTCCAGAAAGATATTGCTCGAGAAACAGGAGGCCAGACTGTGGCGATTGGACGGAGACGTGGCCAATGCGAGTGAGGTGGCAAGCATCTATGCCGAAGTGTTGGGCGTCGCTGAAGAGCGCTTCTGGGAAGCCGGAGAGGTCATGAACGACGAGTTCTCCGTTGGGTTCATCGATATGCCCGGTGTGGATTGGAAGAACCCTGAAGCCATCAAACAACTCGGAGCGCGTTTAAAGGGGCTAGGACGGGTAGAAGTGTCATTGGTTCTCAATGCAGCCTATGACCTGCCTGTATTGATGTCTCAGGCCAGAGCCTTCGCTGGTTTGCCCATTAAAGACCTGATTTTCAGTCACTTGGATGAAATTTCATCTCCGACCAGGCTTTGGAACGTCCTGCTCGGCACAAAGTATCCTGTCCGGTTTCTGGGCGGGGGGCAGAATATTCCGGGTTCGTTGGATCTAGCTAACGCAGAAAAAATGTTTCCGTATTTAAATCGTTGAAAAAAAGGAGTTTATAAAATTTGTGAATGGGTTTTATCAGGGCTGGCAAGGGCACTGTTAAGGAGTGGATAAAAGTTCGAATGAAGACACTAATGATCATAGGCGGCAGCATCGGATTCCTTCTGGGGATCGGCACCGGGATCAGTCGCTCCAATGAGTGGACGACCATCCTGGTGAGAGCGAGCGTTGCTGCCTGTGTGGCCGGGACTCTCTTCAAATGGTGGGCCAAAGTTTGGCTGAAGAGTCTCCGGGACGTTCAGGAGGCAAGAATGTCTGAGATCGAGCAACCAACCCCAAACCCTGAAAACAACTGATACCTATCATGACTGCCAACGTTCTTGAACGCCCTGAAACCGAGACTGGTACTGCTGATGCCTCCCTAGAAATCGGCCAACTCTGGAAACGATATCACTCTGACGCTGTCGACGGAAACGTCGAGGAAGACATCGTCAAAAACTACCTCCCACTGGTGAAGACGGTTGTTGGACGTCTCGCCATGACGCTTCCTCCTCATGTTGACTTGGAGGACCTTTATTCCTCTGGCTTGGTCGGACTGCTGAATGCTATCCGTAAGTATGATCCAACCAGCAAGGCCTCATTTGAAAGTTACGCCCGTGTCCGTATTCGCGGTTCAGTGATTGATGAATTACGCCGCTTGGACTGGGTTCCGCGTTCTTTGCACAGCAAGGCCCGCAAGGTGAAGACGGCCATGATGAAGCTTGAGCAGGAAATGGGTAGAACTCCTACCGATGCTGAAATGGCCAAGGAGCTTGAGATTTCGATAGATGAATACCTGAATCTCCTCACTGAGATTAAACCCGCCTCCTTTATCTCCATCGACTCTGTCTCCTCTTCGGAAGAGGGCGAGGGTGCTTCCTTTGCTGAGAGCGTAGCAGATGAACGGCTCGAGAGCCCTGAAGATGGAGCAAGTCGTCGTGAACTAGCTCAATTGATTGCTGACCAGTTGGAGCAGCTCCCAGAGATGTAGCGCAAGGTTCTCGCACTCTACTATTTTGAAGATCTCCGCCTTCGTGAGATTGCTGAAGTGTTTGGTCTTACTGAATCAAGAATCTGTCAGATTCATGCACAAGCCATCACTTCCATCAAAAGCTATTTGAAACGCCACGAAGCAGTTCCTGCCTGAACTGAATGACTGGCACTGTTCTTCTCAATGGATTGAGAAGAGCGGCGATTGATATCCCGAGCATCAATTGCCTTAAGAAACAAGGAGGTTGCTGAGTTTTCAGCAAGGTTCAGGCATGTGTCGGAGCCTTGAATTAACCCACACTTTATCACCGTATGATTGTTATCGTAGGATCACTGATTGTGACCGGATCTGTTCTTGGTGGATTCACCATGGCAGGTGGCAAGATCGCAACGTTGTGGCATCCTTCTGAGGTTGTCACGATTTGCGGAGCTGCATTTGGAGCCCTGGTGATCATGGCCCCGAAGAAGGTTCTGATCGATCTGTTCAAGGCGATCATGGGGACGCTCAAGGGTAGTGTTTACGGAAAGGATGCATACGAAGAGCTACTCAAAGCACTCTATGAGCTTTTCCTTCTTGGTCGTCGGAATGGAATGATTGCTCTTGAGGAACATGTCATGAGCCCGGAGAGCAGTACGATCTTTAGCAAATACCCATCCTTTCTGGCGAATCATCATGCCTTGGATTTTCTTTGTAGCGGGCTCAGGCCAATCATCGACGGGAGGATCAAACCAGATCAGTTGAAGAATTTGTTGGAGATCGAGTTGGAGGCGATGGAAGACGAAGCCCACGCACCGGTCAGTGTGCTTCAGAAGACGGGGGATGGTCTCCCTAGGTTTGGAATTGTTGCGGCTGTGTTGGGTATTGTGATCACCATGGGATCCATTTCTGGTCCTATTGAAGAGATTGGCTACAAGGTTGGTGCCGCCTTGGTGGGAACGTTTCTTGGAATTCTTGTTTCATACGGATACGTCAATCCACTGACGGTTACACTTGATTTCGCAAACACCGCAGAACACGCCTACATAAAATGTATTTCTGTGAGCGTTATTGGATTCGCCAATGGCATGGCTCCGATCATGGCGGTTGAGGTTGCTCGAAGAGGTCTCTCAAGTGAAGTGAAGCCTTCTGCCGATGAATTGGAAGAGATGTTGAAGAATTTGAATAATGGTTAGCGCAGGGAAGCTGTCGTATGGGAAAGAAACATGAACATCATGGAGGCGCGTGGAAGGTTGCCTATGCCGACTTTGTAACGGCTATGATGGCGTTCTTCATGGTGCTCTGGTTGACCTCTCAGGACGCCAAAGTCAAAGAAGCGGTCGAACGTTCTTTTAGAAACCCTTTCTCGACTCTGACAAAGCAGGCCACGGGTATCGTTCCCAACGAAGAGATGCAGGCCGTTAAATCCACTGCCGGCAACTTCGATTCTGCGTCGGCAGTTGAGCTGACGATGCTTCGGAGACTGAACCAGGATTTGCTTAATTCACTGAAGGCTCCTGATTTTGAAGATGAGGAGTCCGTGGTTCTAAATCTGAAAGACAATGGCCTCAGGGTCAGTATCTTTGACAAGACCCAGAAACCGATTTTCAAGGGGCATACCGAAGAGTTTACTGAATACGGAACATGGGTGTTCACCACGCTGGCGTGGCAGATCGCTCGTTATCCAATGTTCCATATTGAACTCGAGGGACACACAGAGGAATTGAACATTCCGAGTGGCACCAACTATGACAAGTGGCAGTTGACGGCTGGGCGGGCCAATACAGCGCGCAAGTTGTTGGAAAAGCACGGAGTAAAGAAGAACCAGATTGTGAGGGTAACAGGCTTTGCTGATACCCGTCCGATCGTCGGTTCAGCTCCGGACGCTGAGAACAATCGTCGGGTAGAGGTCAAACTCAGTGTCGATGCAGGAAACCGATAGCCCCATGAGCGACGAATTTCTCCCATTTGCCAAAGCAATTCAGAATTCGAAATCGGATGATGAAGAAACATCTGCGGGGCCGGTTTCAGTGATCTCCCCTGATGATTCGGAGAAGTTTGAAAGCTTCGTGCCAGTGCTCAGTGGGAGCAGTCGCTCGAAGATGAATCAGGTATACCCAAGGTGACCCTGCGCAGACAGGGCGATGTGGTGACACATATCGAAATCAAATGCACTTGCGGCGCCGAAGTGGTCTATGAATGTGAGTATGACGGTGCTCCCAAAACAGACGCCCCTGAATCTCCGTCTCCGAGCAACGAGGGCTCTACGATCATAGGCCCTTAGTCGACTTGCTCTGTGTCGTCCAGTTCGTCTATGACGGACGTTTCCTTTATCTCCTCCACATGTAACCGGATGGCTTCATCCCTAGTCGCCTGAATGTAATTCGCAGCTACAGATTCCTTCACCTCATCGAATTCCGGAAGTCGGGCAGGGCGTCTTTCTGTTACCTTTGCGATGTGGAAACTTCCATGGGTGGTAAAGACTGGACTGATCTCACCTACCTCCATTGAGAAGGTCATTACCTCGAATTCATCCATCAATTCACCACGGCCAAACCAGCCAAGATCGATTTCATCATGAGGTTTATCGGTATGAACTTTTGCCAATTCATCGAAATCTGAGCCATTCATGATCTGGTTGCGAACATCACAGAGCTCATTGAAGATGTCTTCTCGATCTTCCGCCATGCGGACAGACTTGAAGATGTGACTTGCACGGACTTGCGGAGCCGTCATGTAGTCTGATTCATGGGATGCGAAGTATTCTTTCAGATCATTCTCGTCAGGTTCTTCGGAAACCGGGCAGACGGTCTTTAAATAGTGATCAACCTGCAGACTGGAAGAGATGTTGCCTTTGACGATGTCCAATTGATCAGGCATCAGCCCCATGTTGTAGAAGAAATTTTGTTCGCCTCCGTGTTCCTTCAATAGTTCCTGATAGGCCTCTTCTATTTCCTCGGAGCTTGGTTCCGGTTGTTTCTCAGCCGCTTTCTGGCCGATCAAGACCCTGGCAATGATGTTGTCCTTGGCCTGTGTCCTGAATTCATCATCGCGTTCGCAACAGGGAACGCGCCCCACGCGTTCGTGATGCGCTTTGATCTCGCTGAATTCCTGTTCTACCACACCGTCATCGATGTGTTCGCCGTTAATCACGAGTGCCATGGGGACATCATAGGGATAATGGCGTTGCTGTTCCAGCTTGGGTCACCTAACGCCCGCGTTCTTCGGGGGGCCAGATGAACTTGTGCATCTGTAGTTGGAAGCGGACGGGGAGGCCATCTGTGACGATTCGGTCGACCAATTCCTGACGGGAGATTGGGGAATGGTTGGAGGGCACTTGATTCAAACACGAATCCTGCTGCTCGGGCAGTAGCGGCGAGACCCAAGAAAGGAGAAGTTCGCAACGACCTACGAGTTGGCGATCAGTGATGACCATCTTGGTCCACTCGTAGTCTTCCTGCGTTCCTATGACAAACTTGATCTCATCCTTCTGGGTAAGGTGTTCGAGATTGTTCCAGTCGATACGCTCAGACTCACCGCTGGAAGGGCACTTGATGTCCATGATGCGAGAGGCCCTGGAATCCACCTTTGAGATGTCGATCGCGCCACTGGTTTCGATCAGAACTTCATAACCTTTTTCAAGCAAAGCGGAGACGACGGTAGGTGAATTATGTTGTAGGAGAGGTTCCCCTCCAGTGAGTTCGACAGTTGGTTTCTGATTCTCAGGATAGCGCGCAGCGAGGCGATCTATGTGATCGAGAATTTCTTGAAGGGTCTGCTTTTGTCCCTCCTTGAAAGCGTAGACAGTATCACAATAAGAACACCTGAGATGGCAGCCTGTGAGTCGAATAAAGATACACGGAAGCCCGGAGAAAGTGCTTTCCCCCTGTAGGCTGAGGTAGATCTCGTTGACCACCAGTGTATCGCTCATGCGGATAGGCTAGCGGTTGTCGGCCTGTGACCAAAGCAGGATGTTTGTTGGAGGCCTTGCATTTGCTGTGGTTGTGCCACCTTTAAGGATAATGAAGGTTAAAGAAGCAAGTGGTGATGTTGGCATCAACGAGAAAGTGACTCGCTCATTTGATGAATCGTTGATTGTAGATCATCCATTGGACGAAGTATTCCCCTTCTTCGCAAATGCTGAGAATCTAGAAAAGTTGACCCCTGATTGGCTTAAGTTCTCCATCGATACACCCACGCCGATAGAGATGAAGGCAGGCGCCCTGATTGACTATAAGATTCGCTTTCGTGGGATTCCCATGAAGTGGAGAACTGAGATCAAGGTGTGGGAGCCTCCGTTCCGGTTTGTGGATACTCAACTTAAAGGGCCTTACAGCCTTTGGCATCATGAGCATTTGTTCGAGGAAGTCGATGGAGGGACCAGAATCACGGATCGGATCCACTACCGAGTCTTGGGAGGGAAGTTGATTGATTCTTTGATAGTCAGGCGAGATGTCGAAGCCATCTTTGCTTTCAGGAAGAAAGTGATGGGTGACTTATTTGTGGTCAGGCCGGGAGCTCAAGCAGGGTAACTCGTTTCACCGACCTAACGTTGAAACTTAGAGAAGACCGCCCCTCTTGCGTAGAATCCATTCCAGAGTAACCAGAAAGATGAATGGAATAAACCACCACCATGTCTGCCAAAGGTGGTCTTCTGATTCTACGATCTTGCCCGTGCTGAGTGGTCTTAGAAGTTCCGCAAGCTGATTGAGATTCTCTTCCGGAAAGTAGCTTCCACCGGAAAGCTGAGCCACCTGTTTCAACAACTCTTCATTTGAGCTGAGATGAGTCAGCTCGTCTGCTCCATCCCTTGCTACAGTGAACGTTGTAGACACCTTCAGGTCTTTGTCAGGAATGCCTTCCACGCGGAGCCTGACCTCATAGTCACCTTCGACCAGTTTCCCTGTTTCACCGCGAAATGTGCCACCGGTGTTATTGTCTCTTTCGAGTCTGATGGTTGCAGAGGGAACTCCATTTCTAAGTAGAAGAGCATCGGCTTTGGCATCTAGAAGCAATCGACCTGAATTGTCTCTGATGCGGGCACGAATGGAGGCCGTATCGCCCGGGTTCTGATTGACCGGTCCTGAATCAAGAGCGGCGATCTTGTCCTCAACCTGATAGGCCGGTTCCATGATCCATTTTGCAATCTGGTTCCAATAGCGTTGGTGGTAAAAATCACCAAGTCCGTAGCGCCACCTCCATGATTCATCGAAACCGACATAGAGAACGCGTCCTGAACCTTGTCTCCTGAATACAACGGCATCCGCATGGAGGGCTCCCTTGCTTACGCGTATGAGTGCCTCTGATCCAGGTAGTGCCGTGGCTGAAGAAACGCGTCTTGGTGTCGGAAGTAAATTCCACAGCTGTGTGTTGAGATGCTTCTGCGATCGGAGACTCAGGTGTTTCTGCGCCAGTGGGCTCGATTGGAGATCAAACTTTAGATTGGAACCGGTCAGAGCGGTGGTTTTCCATTCAACCGGTAGCAGAGTTCGCATCGGTGTTCCACTGAATGCGCTGCTCTGAAATTGATGCCCGTCCAGAAAGATCAAGCCCCCACCATTTTCTTCTACGAATTGTCGGATCCATTCCTGTTCCTTGGATTGGAGCATTTGAGTAGGCACATCACCAATGATGATTAGTTGATATGAGAAAAGTGTTTCTCGATCTTTGGGAAACGTGCCTGGGCCTTCTCCGCGTTGCCACGGTTCCATGGTTCCACCTTGTCCTGCAAGAAGGGTGTTCACAGCCCATGAGTCATCTCGTTCAAAGACGGTTTTCAAATAGCGGAATTCCCAACGAGGCCGACCTTCCAAATAGAGGATGCGTGGCTTTCTGGTGATCCCGCTGAATCTGATTGGGATGGTGTTGTTGATAGTGGTTGTTTCGCCAGCGAGAGGTTCGATTGCCAACTCAAGGTGCACAGGGACGGCGTTCTTCTGGAGGTCCTTATCCACTGAGGAGAGTTCATCTCTGAGAATATCTATCACAGGGAAAATAAAATCGATCTTTTGCTGGGAGCCGCCTTGAGTCTGGAGAGTCTTTTCCCAGACGGGTTCGCCGTTGTGTGAGATGGTGACCTTGAAGTCATCGCCGATGGGCATATCGTCTTTGATGACCACATTTCCCTTGATCTCTGATTGATAGAAAACGGTATCGGGAGTGTCGACGGATAAGACTGCAAGATCCTTTGGCTTGCGGGTTGATCCAAAGCCGACTGTATGGATTGGGATTCCCCGTGCTCCCAGAACGCGAGCCAACTTGAGTGGTGTCTCCCCGAGATTGTGTTGGCCATCTGAAAGGACTACCAGTGCGCTCTGCTGTTCGGTAGGGAGTCCTTCCACAATCTCAGCAGTGCCGGTTTGGAGGTCCGTGAAGTTGTTGGTCAGGAGATTGCTGAGTCCCTGAGGAAAAGGGTTCTCTTCTCCGGGCAATGTGAGTGATGGGCTCCAGACTATGTTTGCAGTGGTTCCGTTGATGACTCCGAATTGAAGTTGGTGTTCTTCCCCCAATTTGTGGATGAGACTCTCGTTTCCATCGAGAAGATGCATCTCGAGACGTTGCCAACGTGAAAGATCATCAATCTGGGCGAGTGAGCTTTGTAAGGATTCTGTGGAGCCAGAACTCTTGCTGGATACGTAGTTTCGAAATTGTTCATTGAGTCGGCGCGACCAGCTATTGGCGCTCTTGATCACCTGATCGAGGAGTGTGAACAACTGTGAGTTGTTCCTGCCAACTTTGATCGATGTCAGTTTATCTACGGGATCGAGCAACTCCTTCTTGAATGCTTCAGTTGGGGCACCTGTGTTGAGCCAGACTTCGGATGGTAGTTTTTTGAGGTCTTCGGCTGCTTCGTGGATTTGAGTGGCTAGTTCCTTGGTAACGACGGAAATCTCTTTGGCGGTCCTTGACTTTGGGTTGTTGGCGGCATCTTGAGCGGCCTGTCGTAATTGCTCTGCAATTTCAGAAAGACGCAGATCCAGAGTGCCTTGCGGCGCGAAGCCAAATTTCTGCGCGAGGAGTAGCTTTCTTGAATCGGCCATTCCTTCGTCTTTGAGCCCCATGCTTTGTGAGGTGTCGGCAAGGACGACGACCTGTGCCAACTCGCCGATGATTTCTCGATGGCGTAGAACCGGGCCTGATAGAATCATGAAAACCCAAAAGACAGCGAGTGCTCGTAGTGTGGGGAGAGCCCAACGGAGCCAGTCCTTTCTCTTTCTTGTCTCACGCCAGTAGATCCACCACGCCAAGGCAGACAGAAGCACGGCGACGATGGCCGTTGGCCACAGTCCCCAATCTCCGGCAAATGTGAAGTGAGTCGTCATCTGTTATACAATGGCGTTCGTGAGCGTGCCTTGGATTGACGAGTCGAAAGTTGGAGATCCTGCGTATTGGTGCTGGTCTTGGAGAAATATTGTTGAAGGAACAGCTCTCCAAAAAGAAAGAGGAGAAGGATCCAAAAAAGTGGTTTCCAAATCTCCTGACCAAACCTTCGTTCGTGATCGATGCTTTCGTAGGCGTCTGCTGAATCTATCCATTCGGCATCCAGCTCAGCCGCCATACGTTGAGATTCCTCGTCATTCATCAATGCAAGGTCACTTTCCTCACGACCTGTATTCACGACATAATGGATGGGCCGGTCGTTCTGATCCGTCAATGTGTAGAGTCCCGGGGAATGTGTTTCGCTGAACTCGGCGACAGCGCGATCACGGCGAGCGAGAATTGGAACTGAATGATTCTTTCCGCCAGGGCTTTCCAATCGTGCATTATTGCCGATCTCCTCAGTTGGAAAGAGCGCAGAAAGTGGCTGGCCTACATCAAGATTTCGAGGAGGGTGAACAGATGATGCAAGATAGGTGACCAAGCGTTGCATTAAGGGCAGGAAGAAGGGACGGGCAGGGAGATTGTTCCAATCTGGATCTGCCGTGGTTGCAACCTGGATTACACGACCTGCCTCAATCCGTTTCTCAATGAGAAATGGATCCCCGGAGTCGAATCGAGCAAGGACCGTGGTGTCCTCAGAGTCAGCCATTGAATTCATGCGATACCAAACCTTGATCTGACCATCAGACAGCTTGCCGTTTTGGGGATTGTTGAACAGTTCGAGTGCAGGATGATTGAACTGACCTTGTTGGATAATCGCAGGAAGATCCGTTTCTTCCAGCCCCCCAGCCAGCGTGACCCAAGGGGATGGTAATAGTCCTCCGTCCGCAGTTGCGAAATCGTTGTTATGCCATTTCGTATCAAGCCGGTCTCCTGGGAAGATCATCAAACCACCACCGTTCTTTACGTAGGTCACCAGCGCCTTGTGTTGGGATGGTGATAACTTATCAATGTTAGTCAGGATCACTGCCTTGGTACCGTTGAGCATCTCAGGTGTGAATTCTCGCAGATTGGTGCGGGTAGGAGTGATTAAATCCTGCAAAGAAGAGCGCGCTTTTGTGAAGGGTTGGAGTGCGATAAAGAGGAAGTCGGCATCTCCTTCCAAGACCTTTGGGCTTGGTGCGCCGTCAACAAGCAGGACAGGGACGGATTCCCAGACTGGCAGACTGAGAGCAAAACGATTGTCCGCCTCCAAGGCATCACCATCTGCATGGACCTCTACAAAATGAGATCCGGCTTCATCAAATGTATGGTTGAAGAGAACCTGCTGTTCTTCGCCTCCCGCTAGATCGATCTGAATCGCGTCCCGTTCTCTACCATCAACTCTGAAATAGACTCGCAACGCAGTGTAGGGAGTATCTCCGTAATTACGAATCGTGGCTCTTATGCGTACTGGTTGTTGGACACCCAGAACCAGTGATGATGCTTCTGCTGAAGTGACTGCAATGTTTTGACGGTGCTCTTTGCCGACTTTCATCAAAGTGAGTCGCGGCTTGAAGGGAGCCGAAGCCAAAGCCTCTTTCAATGCAGCGCGTGCTGGTCCTTCATTGTCATTCCATGAGACGTGTTGGAAATCACTGACCAGTATGATCTCGCGGAACGTGTTGTTCATGTCGGCGAGTATTTGATTGGCACGATCCAAAGAATTGGGAACCTGAGCCTTTCCATAGCCGGCATTCAATTCGCTGACCCGTTTTTCGAGACGAGCCTTGTCCAACGATGGTGCCTCCAGAGATGGATCCCCGGAGCCTGACATCAAGACGATGGCTGAATCTGATCCACGTGGAAGTTTCTCGATGAATTGCTCAACGGCGTCTTGAGCCTGTTTAAATGCCGTGTTGTTGCCGCCTCCTGCATCCATCGAATAACTATTGTCGATGACGAACACCTTGGAAGAGCGGGCCTCACCTATCAGGGCGTCGAATCCAGAAAGAACAGGACGGGCCATCAACAGTGCAAGCAGCAGCGGTAGACAACAGCGCAGAATCAAAAGGAGAATCTGTTCGAACTGAAGCTTCCTGACGGGCCGCATTTCGCTGTTCTGAAGCAGATGCATCGCCCCCCATCTTACAACGCGGTGCCTGTTCCTGTTGAAGAAATGGATAATGATCGGGATGCTGATCGCTGAGAGTCCCCCAAGTAGAGCTATGTTGAGGAACGTCATGAGGCTCTGCGGAGGCGTTTGATCATATACCTGGCAAGGGCCTCGGCATAGGGCTGATCTGTAATCAGTGTTTCCAGATCGATTCGGTGGCGACTTAATCCATCGGTGAGATCTTTTTGAAAGTTCTTCAGATTCTCAAGATAGGTGGCTCTGAAATGAGCCGGGTCGATCATTTGGAACTCTTCATCATTTTCAGTGGACTCAAACTTTGCCCAGTTCTTGAAAGGGAAGTCTATTTCGTGGCGATCCATGGTTTGGAAAACCAAAACCTCATGCTTTGCGACACGGAATTGTGCAAGGGCCTGAACCAATTCACGGGCGTTTTCAAAACAATCTGAAATGATGATCAGGAGACCTCTTCGTCCGAGTCTCGGAATCATGCTATTCAGGACTTTTGAAATCTCCGTCTCGTCCCTCGGCTGTGATTTCTGAAGTGCGTCCAGAACCACTCGTAGATGACGTACACCAGATCTCGGCGGGACGAAGCTTTGAACCTTTTTGTCGAATGTGACCAAGCCGACGCTGTCGCGTTGCTGCAACATAAGGTAGGCAAGTGAGGCAGCCAGTCTGGCACCATAGTGGTGCTTGCTGACCCCATCACCTTCGTATGCCATGGATCCGCTCTGATCCAAGAGGATGGTTGCACGGAGGTTGGTTTCCTCTTCGAACTCACGGACGTAGTATCTGTCTGTCTTCCCAAAGACCTTCCAATCCAAGCGACGGATTTCGTCGCCCTGGACGTAGGGTCTGTGTTGGGCAAACTCAATACTGAAGCCCTTGTGTGGAGAACGATGTAGTCCTGCGTAGAAACCTTCCACCACCATACGCGCGACCATCTGCAGATTGGAGATCCGCTTCAGTTCGCCCGGGGTAAGAAAGTCAGATAGGCGGGACATACGAGTATGTGTTCAGCTCGCTCTAGAAAGGGCCGGAAGCTTCACCTCGCGGTGTTTCTTCCAGAATTCGTGCGATGATATCGTCCGATGTAGCCCCGTCAGCCTCGGCATTGAAGGTTGGAACGATTCGATGCCTCAACACTGGATAAGCAAGCGCGGCAATGTCATCCAAGGTGACGTGAAACCTTCCGTGAAGCAGTGCGCGAACCTTGCCGCCCAAAACCAATTGCTGGCAGGCGCGCGGACCTGGGCCCCATGCAATGAGTTCCTTGGTGAATCCGAAACAGTCAGGGGAATCTGGGCGCGACCGTGTTACCAGATCCAGCACATAGTCCAATACATGATCAGGCACTGGGACTTTCCGGGCGATCTGTTGGCAGCGGATCACATCGTCGGCATTGAGAGCTGCATCGATCTGTGCCGAATAGGAGCTTGTAGTCCGTCTGATGATTTCGCGCTCCTGATCACGATCAGGGTAAGCGACTTTCACATGGAACATGAAGCGATCCTTCTGTGCCTCTGGAAGCGGGTAGGTTCCTTCCTGCTCAACAGGGTTCTGAGTGGCCAAGACAAAGAATGGTTCTTCGAGCGCAAACGTCTTACCTCCGACGGTGACGGAATGCTCCTGCATGGCTTCAAGCAGAGCGGCTTGCGTTTTTGGCGGACTACGATTGATCTCATCCGCCAAGATCATCTGGGCGAAAATAGGTCCTTTAAGGAAAACCAATTTACGACGTCCTGTGGTTGGATCCTCCTGAATGACATCTGTGCCGGTGATATCGGCTGGCATGAGGTCAGGAGTGAACTGGACGCGGTGAAAAGAAAAGCTCAGTGATTCACTGAGGCTGCGGATCATGTAAGTCTTGGCAAGTCCGGGCACACCTTCGAGCAGGCAGTGGCTGCGTGCAAAGATGGCGATGATCAATTGCTCAATGACATCTTCCTGACCAACGATGGCTTTGGCGACCTCTTCACGGATTCGTTGGGCAGAGTCTGCCAAGGTGCGTGCCAGTTGGATCTCTTCAGGATCCATCTCAGTTGCAGTATCTGCAGGTGAACCAACGGGGACGGCCTGTGCTGGCTTGATATTTGGCGGGGCGACGTTTTCCGGTGTGACTTTGATGGGTGGGGGAGGCGTAGAGGAAGTTTCCTTCGGTTCGCTTACGGAGTCATCGCTGAGATCGGGTGCATGCTCGATATCTTCTGCGTGCTGGATCTCGCCTTCTTTGTCGAGTGACACGGGAACCTCTTCGCCTTCATCGATAATCAGGGTGATGGTTTCTTCGCAGGAGGGACAGTCGAGTTCGAGGCCCGCCTCGGAATCATCAACTGTAAGGGTCTGCCCGCAACTCGGGCATTTAAATTCTACATCCATGGTATCGGCGCTAGTCAGTATGTCTCAGAAAGCTGGCTCCGAAGCTAAATCTCGAAGGCACAACCGTTTCCCGAACAGGGAAAGCTCTTGGGGAAAGCAGGGGCACTATCTTTCACAGGTCAACTGATGGTCAAGTCAGCAAGGGTATTCATCCCCAAAGATCAAAATCGCTCTCCAATAGCTCAATCAGGCCTGCATCCGCTTCAGGAAAGGAATATTTGCTCAATTCTTTGGATCCCACCCAAGCCAGATCCTGACAATCAATGGCTTTTGGTTCACCTCTGATCAGGGAGCATTTAAAGAATTTGAGAGAAACAGTCTTTTCGGGATAGCTGTGAGTGATCTCGAAGACCATCGACTTCACCTCGACCAGGACGCCCAATTCCTCTTCAAGCTCACGAACCAATGCCTCTTCGAACGTTTCGTTTCCTTCACGTTTACCTCCAGGAAACTCCCATAGATCTCCCAAGTGCGCGTGACTGTGCCTCTGAGCAAGAAGGAGTCGTTCGTCTCTGAAGATTAGCCCGGCTGCTACATCGATCACGTTTGTGGTTCCCATATTGCGCGGAGAGTCTTGCGTAAAAGAAACTGAGATCAAGGCACATCAGTCCCTCAAATCAACGCGAAGGTATTGATGGCCATCCATGCAAGGCCAAGGAAGATGAAGAAACCTGCGACATCGGTGACGGTGGTTAGAAAGATACTGGATGCCAATGCGGGATCAATTCGTAGCGCCTTGAGTCCGAAGGGAATCAATACTCCAGCCATGCCTGCTACTATTAGGTTGAGCAGCATGGCAAGCGCTGCCACTGCTCCAATCATGGGTTCACCTTTCCAAATGTAACCAATCAGCCCGACTACGATGCCAATGGCCAAGCCGTTGGCGATGCCCAGAATGATCTCTTTGCGCAGAGCCTTTCGACCGTCCTCATCAATGATCTCACCCAGTGCAAGATCACGGATGATGATCGTCAGAGTCTGAGCACCAGCGTTGCCGCCTTGTCCTGCGATGATTGGGAGGAAGATGGCGAGAATGGGCATGCTTTGAATGGTGGGTTCAAAGAGACTGATGACCGCGGCTGCCGCAAATGCTGTAAGCAGATTTATGAACAGCCATGGAAGCCGGTGGCGGATGGATTTATGCCAAGGGGTCAACGTGTTCTCCATACCGGAGACACCAACCATCAATTGCATATCCTCCGTGGCCTCTTCCTGAGCAACCTCAATGATGTCGTTGGCGCGAACAATTCCGACCAGGCGGGCGTCGTGCTCCAAAACAGGGAGTCCGAGGTAGTGATAGTGTTCGAATTCGCGGGCGAGTTCCTCCTGATCGGCGTCGACGCGCACTGAGCGCACCTCTGTGTTCATGATTGCTCCAATCATGGTCTCAGGATGGCGGAAGACGAGGTCTCGCAATGAGACAACTCCAGAGAGTTTCTTTTCAGAATCAGTGACGTAGAGGTAGGAGACATCCTGATCGTCCAAGTCCTGTGAGAGTCCCCGCAGTTTTCTCTGTGCTTCCTCCACAGTCTGATCTTTGCGAAGAGAGATGAACTGGTCGGTCATGATTCCGCCAGCGGTGTCTTCGGGATAGTTGAGGAGATTGCTGACCTTGGCTGACTGATCTGCCTCCATGGAAGAAAGCAGACGGTCCTGCTCATCTGGTTCCATGGCGCCGATAAGGTCGGCGGCTTCATTTGGCGGCAGTTCTTCAAGGATCTCTGAGAAGCGCTGCGTAGAGAACGTCTCGACAATTTCTTCTCGAACCTCTTCCTCAAGCTCAGAGATGACTTCGGCAGCCTGTTCAAGTGAAAGCCCCTTCAGGATATCCTGCGCCTCATCGACAGGAAGACGCTGCAAGTCATCCGCAATATCTGCAGGATGCTGTGTTGTCAGCGATTCAATGTCTTTTTTGGATTCCTCGATCATGAGGTTGGAACTTCCGTGGTTGATGTCGGGGCAACGGAGAAAACGATCCGACGCAGGCGCGAAGGATAATGTGGAAGGGAAGCGATGGCAAATCGCAAAGAAGGCCAGTGGCGTGATTAACGGCTCAAGCCGCGCAATGGACGCATTGCACGGCGTCCGGCTGGGCTTCCAGTCGTTCAGCAGCGATCTGCTTCTTGCAGGTGGGGCAGATGCCGTAGGTTCCTTTGGTGAGCTTCTTCATAGCGACCTCCACGCGTTTCAATTGTAGCTCTTGTCGTTCCTTGAGTTCCTTTGCCAGATGTTGATTCTGGATCTGTTCGATGCGAGCGATTCTACCAATGTTGGTATCCAGCTTCACGACGTCGGTGTCCTCGGCATTCAGGTTCAAAGCATCCTCAAGCTCGACTTTGAGTGCGTTGAGCTTTTCCTTAAACTTAATTTTTTGAACAGGGTCCAAGGTGTCTTAGAGGAAGACGAGATGATCTTTTGGGACTGGATTTTCAAATCCGGGAGGGCCTCCAAAGTGATCTCCGATGAACTCATCAATTCGTCGCCTGGTTTGAGGTGAAATGAGATTTTGGACCCGCTCAGAACATTTGCCGCAGGTGAGAGAAGGCTCTTGATAGCGGATCATCTTGGAGCCATAGAAAACGCCGCCTACGCCGAATTCGGAACAATCTTCTTTGTCTGCACCACAAAAGTTGCATCGTTCGATGTCTTCGTAGTGTTTTCGATTCATTTCCACAAAGGCCTCGATGCGTTCCTTGGTAAGCTTGGAGAAGTCCTGATGCATGTTTACCAGGCACTTCATGCACATGGCGAATTCGAACATCACCTCACCATTGGAAGTGGATTTGCGAATCACATAAGTCGTATTGGCCAAATCACGGCTACATTCGATGCAGTTTGAAAAGGGGCCATCGTGCTGAAATGAATGAAAGACGGAAGGGATCTCCTCCATCTCGACATCTTCAGGCTCATTGTCGAACTCACTTGGATCGATGGAATCGCTCATAGGTTTCCTAATTGTTTCCAGAGATCAGCACTCATGTGCATGCCTTTGGCAAAGTTTTCGAGACAGAATTTCTCGTTTGGTGAATGGAGATTGTCATCAGGCAGCCCCAAACCGAGTAGCAGTGAATCAGCTTTTAGAATCCGTTTGAAATCGCTGACGATTGGAATGGAACCTCCCTCACGAAGCATGACGGGCTCTCGACCAAAGGCGTTCTTCAATGACCGCAGTCCTGCTTTGGCCAATGCTGAATCTGGATCCATGATATAAGGTTCTCCTGCGTGTCCCATCTCGATAGTGAGTTTAACGGACTTCGGGCAGATCTTCTTAAGGTGTTTGGCCACCAGCCTGAGAACTTTCTGCGGATCTTGATCTGGGACCAATCTCATGGTGAGTTTCGCTGATGCCTGCGATGGCACGATGGTCTTGCTGCCTTCTCCCTGATAACCACTGTTGAGTCCATTGATCTCAAGAGTAGGGCGGGCAGCACGTTGTTCGTGATGACTGAATCCTTCTTCTCCAAAGAGTTCTTTGACTCCAAGCAGACGTTTGAACTGATTTGCGGAGACAGGAAGGCGTGCAAAACTTTCTCGTTCCTTTTTCCTCAGTGCTTTGACCCCGGTATAGAAACCGGGAATGGCGATTTTTCCTGATTCGTCTCTCAGCGAACCGAGCATTTGCGAAAGCACCATGGCGGGGTTGTCCACGCAGCCTCCGAAGATTCCTGAATGAAGGTCCTTGTTCGGTCCTTCCACCAGAACCTCCATGGCTGCAACGCCTCGCAATGCATAGGTCAAGGCAGGGTGCTTGGTGCTGGGCATTCCAGAGTCGGAGATGACGATGCCATCACAAGCAAAGTCCTTCTTGTTTGCTGACAGGAATGGAGCGAGCCCTTCGCTGCCAACTTCTTCTTCTCCTTCAATAACAAACGTGAGATCACAGGGAAGTTCAGTCCCTGTTTTCAAAAATGCTTCGACGGCTTTGATGTGCGCAAAATTCTGGCCCTTGTTGTCGCTGGTACCTCGACCATAGATGTTGCCATTGGCGATCCGCGGTTCGAAAGGAGGTGTTGTCCATTTCTCAAGTGGATCGGGTGGTTGGACATCGTAGTGTCCGTAGATCAGGAAATGAGGTTTCTTGCTGTTCTTCTTTCGTGGCGTGCGGGCGACAAGGATGGGATTGCCAGTGGTGGGATGAAGGCGAGCCTTCATCCCTATGGCTTTGCAATGATCACGAAGCCATGTGGCGCAGGCCTTCAAGTCTCCCTGATGCTCTGGTTGGGCGGAGATACTTGGAAAGCGGAGATAGTCGCATAGTTCCTCAATGAAGCGTTTTTGATTCGCTTTCAGGTAATCCAGGACTTCTTGCATGCGGGAGAAAGTAAACGCGGCCGCTTTTCAGTGACAGAGAAAAGCGGCCGCGATGGAAAAGAATTTTGACTGTGAAAAGAGAGCTACTTGTTGCTCATGAACTCCAGATAGCTGGCAAGCCGTGTCTTCATCTCTTTTCGAGGAACAATTGAATCGATCAGGCCATGTTGAATCAGGAATTCAGCAGTTTGGAAACCTGGAGGCAGCTCAGCCTGTGTCGTGTCTTTGATGACGCGCGGGCCAGCGAAGCCAATCATAGCACCGGGCTCTGCCAGAATGAGATCACCTACGCTGGCGTAGCTGGCCATGACACCTGCAGTGGTGGGATGGGTCAGGATACTGATGTAAGGAAGATTCTTCTTGGCGTGATAGGCAAGTGCACCACAAGTCTTGGCCATCTGCATGAGACTGAGCATGCCTTCATACATGCGTGCTCCACCACTTGCTGAGATGATGATGACGGGTAGGCCTTTCTCTGTTCCCAGTTCGATAACCCGGGCGAGCTTCTCACCAACCACGGAACCCATGCTTCCACCAAGGAAGCTGAAGTCCATCACGCCGATGGCGACCTCTTGCTCTCCGATCATTCCGGTGCCTGTTACGACTGCATCGTTAAGCCCGGTTCCGTCCTGATACTTCTTAAGCTTGGATTCGTAAGAACCGACGCCGGTGAACTTCAGAGTGTCAACGCTGGCAATATAGGAATTGATCTCCTTGAAGGAATCCGGTTCCAAGAGCGATTCTAAACGTCGCTTGGAGTTGATCGGGAAATGATGTTGGCAACTGGTGCAGACCTTGAGGTTCTCATCCAGCTCCTTGTCATAGAGCATGCTCCCACACTTGGGACACTTGGTCCAAAGCCCTTGGGGAATGTCTTTCCGTTTGCCACCCTTGTCACCCAACTTGGGCTTACGGGTAAACGTGGTTTCTGTATCTTCAGTTGGAGGCGTCAATGCTGGTTCGACTACATCGATGCCAGAAAGTTTTTTGTTAAGAGTCGTCGTTGCCATGTCTACTGGTTCGGTTAAAAGGACGCGGCACAATGCGCTTGAAGGACTTGATTAAAGATTCCGTTAACGGTCACGGCAACTGAAAACTAAAGGGGAGGAAGAGGGCAAAATGCCGTTTTGACGCCAAAAAAGGGTCAAAGCCGGCTAAGGAATTCATTTTCCAAGGTCCAGTGAGAATGTTTTTGCTCCAATCTGTCAGCGATGTGCCCATGCCGCCATACTCCAAATTGAACCGTCCGTAGGGCGTCTGATTGCAAATTCTTCTGTGCGAGTAGCCCCCCGAGATAGCCGGCCAATAGATCGCCACTACCGCCTTGGGCAAGGGATGCATTGCCTGATCCGTTGACCGATGGTCCCGTTCTGCATGTGCCGACCAAGGTTTGATTGCCCTTCAAGACGACGATCGCTTTACCGAATTTTTCAGAGATAACCCTAAGTGACTTGATACGGTCTGATTGAATCTCCTGATTAGAGAGGGCGAGTAATCTTGCAGCCTCTCCAGGATGGGGTGTCAGAACACGAATCCCGGGGTTGCTGTCGGAAGGTGGGAGCCAGTCCAAAGCGCTTGCGTCTGCAATCACTGGCAGGCGTGATTCCTTCCAAAGTGAGATCAATTGATTCCGCTGTTCTTGAGGTACCTCCGTGCCCGCGAGTCCTGGGCCGAAGAGAATGCAGGTTACCTTTTCAGGCAGTTGCCCAGACCATGGGGCAACCATTGATGTTGCGAGTTGCGAGGCGACTGGAAGATACACCTCATTGGTTGGAAAAACTGAAACGAGTCCGGGACGTGCCTTTGTTGCTGCCTTTGAAGCGAGGACGGCGGCGCCATGAAATCCTTTGCTTCCGGCGATGATGGCGACATGACCAAAGGAGCCTTTGTGTGAATCAGCCCCTCGTCTTGGCGGGAAGTCAGGAAACGCATCTTCATCCACCCATGAATGATGGTCTCCGTTGATATTTGGCAACGTGACCAATCCTATTTCAGATTTGCAGATGAGCTTCCCGACGAAAGGAGAAGCTCCGTCGGCTACCAGACCTTTCTTGACGGCCCCGAGAGTGAGTGTGGTTTCGGCGTGAATGCAATGACCGAGGGCTGAACCTTCCTCGGCGGAAAATCCGGAGGGAACGTCAATGGAGAGTGTGGGCGCGGCACTGTTGTTGATGCATTCAATCAGTTCTTTCCAATCATCAGAAAGCGGCCGATTCAGTCCGATGCCAAACAGCCCGTCGATGATCAATGTTGGGCGCTGTTCAATGGCTTCGTTCAGTTCTTTAACGGCTGATGCTGGATCCTGAACGTTGAGCAAGATGGTTCGTCTTCCCCTGAGATGCTTCGCTGTTAACCGGACGTCCTCTCCGTTGTTTCCCTTTCCAGCAAGCAGGAGAATAAGATCATCCCGCCTACTTCGTTTGCTGATGAACCGCGCGATAACCTGGCCAACCTGATCAATGACGTCGGCCTCTGTGATTCCAGAGTCCCAAGTGGCTTGTTCCCAAGCCCGCATTTCTTCAACGCTGATGATGGGTTTCATTCTTCAGTAGGGGAAGGAAGGCGTGATTGATCGAAGATCAGAATCGCCGTGATGACAAGTTGGGCGACAGAGAGCATCGACGAGCCCGTAGCCACGAAGCCGACCACGATCTTCAAAGCGGTGAGGCAAAGGGCAGCGAGGAGGATTTTAGGAGCGATGGGTAGTTTCTGGAAAATTCCAACAATGCCCAAAGCGATACCAAAGCACAGTGCCATCTGGCTATGACGTTCCCAGCCTACCGGGAAATTGGAGATCCCTTTGGCGAGAAGGAAGATCAATATGATGCCGAACAACCCCGTCGTCCAAAGTGGATTTAGACGCGAAAGAAGCGAGCGGTTTCTGAGATGTCTCCGCTCGTAGATTGCTTTGGCTGAAAAATACCGTCCCAGAATCAACCCTTCTTATATAGATGCCCGACTTCTTTCTCATAACCATTCAGATGCTGTGTCGGTACACGATCTCCTGAATCGATCATCCTCTCGGTGGCCTGCGACCAACGAGGGTGTGCCACTGCGGGTTCGACATTGGATTCAAACGGATACTCCACCGGATTGAGTGTCTCCCAAAGTGTCTTGGGTTGCTCCGTTGTCAGCTCGATCTTTACGATGGATTTGATGCTCTTGTAGCCATACTTCCAGGGAACCACGATGCGGACAGGGGCTCCGTTCTGCTTAGGAAGTTCACGTCCGTAGACACCTGTGGTTACCATGGTCAGCGGGTGCATGGCTTCTTCGACCGTGAGTCCTTCAGTATATGGAAGTGGGTATCCCTGAGTTTGGAGTCGCTGCCAATTGGGCATCTCCTCTGGTTTGGATGCTGTAACGAATTTGACGAACTTTGCCTCAGATTTGGGGGCGGCCTGTTCGAGAATTTTGGAGAGAGAGAAGCCGGTCCACGGAACAATCATTCCCCATGCCTCAACGCAGCGGAAACGATACACGCGTTCCTCAAGGTCGTAATTCGAGTAAACGTCCTCGAGGGAAATCTTGGTTGGGTTGTCAACCAGTCCGCTTACTTCGATGCTCCATGGATCAATGGTGAAATCGTCTACCAAGTCTTTGACCCGGGTCTTGGAAGTGGTGAATTCGTAGTAATTGTTATAGCTGAAGACATCCTCCTGATTGGAGAGCTTCCAGCCAGAATCAAATTCGGGATTTCTTTGATATGGATACTTTCTGAAGTCGTCAGGTGAAAGGGGCGGCGGAGGTGTTGTGGCTACTTCTGCCGGTTTGTCGTCGCAACCGGTCAGGCTCATCGCAGCGGCGCTTGCAGCACCAAGTCCGAGTGTCTTGATGAAGGCCCGCCTGTTTCTGTAGGCGGCCTCTGGTGTCACGTGCTTTTCAGACAGATACCAGTCAGGACGAATGATGATATTGGCCATGCGCCGACCATGGCCCAACTTTACCGAATTGCCACCCGAAAAATGGTGTGTGCGGCAGCTGGTCAGACAGGCTCTGAATTGATAGCGTTTCCGTCGCTTCAGTTTTTGGCTGGTGGAGGATCGCTCTCGACTTGTTTCGGGGGAGGAAAGTCCGAACTCCACAGGGCGCGATGCCACGCAACCTTCGGGATACGTGTGGGAGGCATGGCTTCAAGGTCATGTCGACGGATAGTGCCACAGAGAATATACCGCCGGTTACAGTTCGGCTGGTCGGTAAGGGTGAAAAGGTGGGGTAAGAGCCCACCGCTCCAAGAGAAATCGCGGAGGCACGGTAAACCCCATCGGGTGCAAGGCCAAATAGGGAACCTCAGGACGGCCCGTCCATATGTGGTTCCGGGTTGTGCCGCTTAGATGAATGATCCTCTCGCCTGCTTGCAGGTCAGACAGAATTCGGCTTACAGCCAGTCAGAAACTGAAGTCTACTGTTCTCCATCATGTGAAGCCCTTGAGTCTATGCCTTCAGGCTTGATTCAGAAGGGGACTTCTCAGATTTCTTCTGTCGCTTCTCTTTGGGTAAGGAGATGACAACAACGAATTCTCCCTTGGGTTCGCGATCCTTGAAATGTGCGAGCAACTCTTCTGAAGAACCGCGGAGATATTCTTCAAATTTCTTTGTCAGTTCGCGCGCCAAGACGATTTTCGATTGGGGCGCTATCTCACTCAGACTTTCGAGTAGTTTGCGGATCCGATAGGGCGATTCGTAGAGGATTAGAGAATGGTCTGAACTGAGATTGCTTTCGAGAAGCTTTCTGCGCTGTCCTGACTTGTGAGGCAGAAAACCAAGAAAGAGGAATCGATCACAGGGAAGGCCACTCGCTGTAAGTGCTGAAACCATGGCGCATGGGCCGGGGACTGCTTCGACTCGAAATCCCTCTTCAATGGCCGAGGCAACGAGTTTCTCTCCTGGATCGCTGATTCCTGGAGACCCTGCATCACTGACGACGGCTACTGTTTTCCCTTCATCGAGAGCTCCCAATATCCGTCCGCTGCGACCGCTCTCATTGAACTTATGAAGGCTGACCATGGGTTTGGATATTTCCAGATGTTTGAGAAGGATTCCTGTTCTTCGGGTATCTTCCGCGGCAATCAGATCGCATTCACCCATCGTGCGAATGGCGCGAAGAGTAATGTCTTCCAGATTACCGATCGGAGTCGCCACAAGGTAGAGTGTGCCTGATTGAAGGGGCGGTTTTGGTGAGTCTGAATTCAAAGTGAAGCCTCCAGAATGGCAGACAGCGCTCCATCACTCAGCACCACCGGATTGGGTTTCATGCTGCTCGCATTCTTTGCCTTGGCGACCAGAGGGGCGATATCGGACTTGGTGATTCCCCAGTGAGCCAATCCCGGGACCTTCAGGTCCTGACAGAGTTTGGCGATCCAGCTCACTCCGTCCTGAGGTTCCACGCCGTTCATCATCAAGAGAAGTCGGGACATGTTGGTGAATCGATCCAAGAGCTCTGACTTGTCAGCAGAATCACCGATCTCGATGGCGTTGAGATTGGTGTGAAGTGCCGCCGGCAATAGGGCGGCACAGACAGCACCATGAGGGGCATTGAACATCCCTCCAATAGGGGCGGCAAAACCATGAACGGCGCCAAGACCAGAGTTGGCCAATGCCAAGCCTCCAAAAAGACTCGCGATGCACAGATTCTCCCGGGCCTGCAGATCGTCACCTTGACTGTATGCTGTTCGAATGTGACGGGCGGCACGGTCCATTCCTTCCAGGCATAAGGAATCAGTGAGAGGTGAACGCCTTTTACAGAAGTAGGGTTCGATCAGCTGGGTAAGTGCATCGAGACCTGTATAGGCTGTTACTGAAGGTGGAAGGCTGAGAGTTAATTGAGGGTCTACCAAGGCAATCTCGGGCAGCATCTTCTTGTGCCTTAGACTTACCTTCAATTTGTGTTCCGGGCTTTTCAATACGGCGTTGCGTGTGACCTCAGCACCGGCCCCGGCAGTGGTCGGAATGGCAATGGTCGGAAGAGGCGCTTCGGTCAGTGGCTCGCCATCTCCGATAACTTCTAGATACCTTAGGACGTTCCCTTTGTTGGTTGCCAGTGCAGCGATTGCCTTGGCTGCATCAATGGGACTCCCTCCTCCAATGCCGATGACGGCTTCAATGTTTTTGGCTCTTGCGGCTTTTGCTCCGGCTGAGACTTCCTTGATCGTTGGTTCGCCCTTGATTGGCAATAGCTGAATCGAGCAGTCCGCACGCTTCAATAACTCGATCAACCGGGCAGCACGGTCAGGTTGCTTGCCTGTGACGATGAGAACTTTTTTGCCGAAGGCGCGAGCATGGTCGCCGATCTCGGAAATACGTCCGCTACCGAAAATGATTTCGCCGGTAGTTGCGAATTGAAATCGTAGATCCATGAGGCGGGTCTAGACGACAGTGACTGCGATACGTTGCATGGCGTTGTTTAGATAGCCGCGAGGATTCCAACCGGGGAGGACCATGGGTTGGTGGCGCTTGTCGTGATCGGTGGCTCGGGCCCATACTTCGTAGTATCCTGCCTTGGGGAATTGGATGGAGGTTTTCCAATGCTGCCATGCCCATGGATTTGCAGGGCGGGTGAGCCTGCATTTCTGCCATGTGACTCCAAAATCGATGCTGACATGCATTTCTCTGACTGGTCCAGATCCGCACCAAGCATGTCCCCTTAAATCCAGTTCTTCAGACAGAGGATGTTCCAGCCCAGTGCCAGGGCTTGTGATGATCGACTTCACCGGCATTTCTTCGATGATGACCATGTCTTCTTCTGGGACCTGTTGACCGGGAGCAACGGGATACTCGGGGACGCGGTATGAGTAGCCGGTCATCTTGGTGCCATCGTGGACTTGGTCTCTGACAGTGATCCGCTTGAGCCACTTACCACTGGCAGAAGCAGGGAACCCTGGGCAGATAAGCCTAAGAGGAAATCCGTGTAGAGGAGGAAGCGGGACTCCATTCATTTCCCATACGAGTAGTGTGTTGGGATCAAGGGCCTTTTCGATGGGGACACCGCGGGAAATGGCATCCTTCTTGGGATCGCCGCTCAAGTGTAAGTCTTCGCTGTAATAGCCGATATAGACGGCGCTCTCCTTCAGTCCTGCCTTCTTGAGAACATCTTTCAGGTGGACGCCTTTATAGCGGGCGCAGCCCACGGCTCCCAATGTCCATTGATTCCCTTTGGCCGGGGGATTGAATCCTGCGCGTCCATTTCCTCCGCATTCGAGAACCAACTGAGCCTCCACGATTGGAAAATTCGTCTGCAGTTCTGGCATCCTTAACACGATTGGGTCTTCGACCTCTCCATCAATAGTCAGGGTCCAGTCGGTGATGTCTTGTTGGTTGGCTCGTTCGGAGACGATTCCGTTGTTTCTGACGAAGTGTAGGGAATTCGGTGTGATGTCGTCATCGAGAAGAGTCACAGGAGTTTCCGCATTGATTGGTCGATCATTGAGAACTCGTAATCCCTCTTTGCCTGGAATGGCAATGGAATCTGTGCTCTCTGCAATTGCAGCAGGAATAAGCCCTCCTGGCATGTTGTCAGCGAAAGGAATGGGAGCCCCGAGAAAACTACTCATTGCCGCGAGTCCCATGCCCTTCAGAAATCCGCGACGGGTGTTTTGATCAACCTTGCGCCCCCAAACGAGTTCGTCCGCTTTCTGGGCATCATTCTCGTAGAGCTCGCAAATGCCATCCGTTGTGGGTGAATCCATGGGCGGGATAGTGTATTGAGGAAGGGGCGGTTTCAATCGAAAGGTATGATCATTAATTGGTATTGGCTGTTGAAACCCTGAGCGCAACCAGTTTCAATTGTCGGTGTTCGAGAGATCATGAAGTTTAAGAGTCCAAGACATTGCCAAAAGCTGGTTGGATTGATCGCAGTGTTTAGCTGTTTGTCAGTCCACGCTGCTGACGTAGCGCCAGCTGAGGACTCAGCAGACGGGATTAAGAACCGTTACGAGAGGATCATATTACGGAATGCCTTTGGCCTTCAGGATCCACCGCCCCCCCCGGCTCCACCAGAAGCCCCGCCTCCACCTCCACCCGATGTTGATATCTACTTCACTGGAGTTTCTTCTTTGACAGGCGAGGTGTTTGCCTACCTCAAGACGGAGAACAAGAAGGACAAAGCGGTCAATTACTACAAACTCCGGGAAGGAGAGTCGCAAGACGGGATCGAGATGCTTTCAATCAACGCGACCGATAGTTTGATCAAGGTGAAGTTCCTCGGGAGTGAACGGAACATGAATTTGAATGACAACGCTGCTCCTGCTTCCAAAGCAGCACCTGGGAAGGCTGTTCCAAAGAGACCAGGTAGCTCAGCTCGCCCACCTGGACTACCTTCCCGTCCTCAATCACCGACGAAAAAGAATAATTCCAGTACCTTTGGTAGGCCTAGTAACTTGGTGCCGAGTGCAACAAGGACTTCGACGCCCAGAGTTCAGAGCCCCTTTGTTAGATCCATGAGGGCTACTCAAAATAGTGCCGTGCAGGTTAGAACTGCGAACGGACAACTTCTAAATCTACAAAGTGGAGGATCTAGCATCAATGTAAGGAAACGTCCTGCCGCGCCTGATGTGGATCCCATTGAACAGAGGGTGTTGATGGAGGTCGATGCAGCAGTGAATCCTAATGGACCACCAATTCCACCGCCGCCGCCTTTCATGCAATAGCAGGATAGGTTCTAACGCCTGAAACCGTATTCCAGAACGAAGTATTCCGGATTCAAATCGGCTAAAGGGCCTTTTAGCTTTTCTAACTCTGATTCAGGTCCGTGAACTTCGAGCCGTTCCACATCAGCGATCCCCAAAGCTTTTCCCAGTAGGTCTCCCACATTGGTCAGGTGATTGAGCAATCCGTCAGCATCGATGTAACCCTCACGGCAATGAACTCGGTCTTCTCCTGTAAAACTGAATCCATAGTACAGGCACTTTGGCTCGCTTTGCGTTTTCTCAACGAACGCCTCACAAAGAGAGCGGAATTCTGCAACCTTACCTTCGTGGATCTTGAAATAGGGGACGATGGTGCAACAAGTGTCAGAGGTCATGATTTGTATTGGTCGTATTTTGCGGCACTGCCACGGACTTTCTCCGCAGGGTAACGCGATTCGTTCTTGGTGATTTTGCGATTCATGGCTTCGTGGAGATCAATGTCCAGATCATCGGCCATAAGAAATAGATAGGAAGCGATGTCTGCGATTTCTTCGCCTATCTCCTCCCGTTGTTGTTCAATATGTTGAGCAGCCTGCTCGGGAGTCTTCCATTGGAAGTGTTCGAGCAATTCTGATGCTTCGAGGGAGATTGAAATGGCAAGGTCCTTGGGAGTATGAAACTGCTCCCAGTCCCTTTCCGCTCGAAAAGCCTTCAGGCGATCCAGAATTTCCTGATGCGTCGGCATCAATCGAGTTCTGCGATCTTCACGTTTTTGAACCAGACCGGATGGCCGTGATACTGAAACCCGATTCGACCGGTTTGTGGAAGTTCAGAGAGGGCAGTCTTGAATTTATTCTTACTGCCATCTGGATTCTCGCGGGCTGTCTTCCAGTCCTTCAGATCGACATCGACAACCTTCTTGCCATTGAGATGGATGCGGACGGATGAACCTTTTAGACGGATGTCCATGTGGTTCCACTCTCCTGCTGGTTTTGCTGCGTTCTCGGATGGAACGACTGCGTCATAAAGTGCACCACAATCGTGTTTGCCAATCTCGTCTTTGTTTGTGGAATCGAAGATCTGGACTTCAAATCCGCCTTGGACAGGATTATCAGGATCAGTGCGAAAGAAGACGCCGCTGTTGCATTTCTCAGACATCTTGAAATCGAGGCTCAATTCGAAATCAGAATAATCCTTCTTGGTCCAGATGTATCCGGTCTTCGCGGTAGGTGTCAGCTCGCCATCCTTGATTTCCCATGCATTGTTTTTGGGAAGCTGCCAATGCTTGAGGTTCTTCCCGTTGAAAAGGGGCACTGTCTTTGAAGCTGCTTGGGAAAAGCAGCTAAGTGATAAAAGCAGGGCGAGCGCGAATAGTTTCTTCATGGTAGTCGGTGTTGAGGGTTATTTGAAAAGCTCTTTAAACTCTGGGTTCTCTCTCAGGTGAGTAAAGCGGGGATCGCGTTGAGCGACGTTCTTCAAATCAGTGTTGGCCTTGCCTTCCTTTGCGGCTGCGGCATGAAGTTGCAATGCCTTCGTCAGCGATTGGACGGCCTGATTGTTTTTTGCTGTCGCTTCAACCGTGTTGCCTGATGTAGCCAAAGCATTTCCAATAGCAGCTTGTGTTGCTGCAAGATCATACCAAGGTTCAGGGACACCTTTTGCAACCTCTGTTAATCTGCGAAGACTGGTTTCCATCTTTGCTCCATAGCCAAGCTGACCATAGATCTGTGCGATCTGAGCTACCTGTCCTGCTTGAATCTTTGGTGATTGAAGTAGCCCATCCAAGATGGCGGTGGCTTCGGCGTTCTTCCGAAGTTGGATATAATAGGAGGCGAGTTGGAATCCTAGGTTTAGGTTGGTCGGGGTCTTTCTGTATTCGTCGGCCATTCGCTCGATCATCTGCTGTATCTGGGCGCGGCGAGTTTCATCCGCTGCCTTTTGCTCTGGTGTTTTAGGGGCTGGCTTGTTTGTTTGTTTACTCGGAACGGACGTGGCCGCAGCCTGTGCCTGATTGCTCGCTGCTGCCTTTATCTGGTCTGGAATGGAGGCAGCAGGTTTGGCTTTTGTTTGTGGAGTGATTGGTTGGTCCTTATAGGGTTTGAACTGATTGTAGAGACTCTTCATTAGCTCGTTCTCAGGATCCATCTCAAGGGACAATTCGGCTATCAAGAAGGCTTCTTTGGTTCTTCCGAAACTAGCTAGGAATGAGGCGTATTTCACCAATGCCTCAGGACTGTAGGGACAAAAGGCGTATGCCTGTTTCAATGCAAATTCCGCCTCTTTGATGATCCGTTGCTGTTCAGGTACTGTACGCGAGTTGTTAATTCTCCAAGTGTAGAGACCGGCAATGGCACTGCGAAGCTTGCTGAATGCTTTCTTGGCGTTGTCGTCACGGACAAACTTCGGATCCACGTCATAACCATCAAAGATACCTTTGATATATGCCAGGCGAGCAAAGTGGACTATTTCCTCCACGGAAGTGTCATAGGTGATCCAATCTCCGATCAACCGTTGAGAATACTTGCGCCAGAATTCGTGGTCCTTGCTGAGGGTTTCTTCATCAAGCACAGCAAGGGGCTCACGATTGATTTTGAGAATGATTCCGTAGGGAGACAAGTGAGGGAACATCCAATCAAGAGGGAAACTCTCCTCTAGGTAGAACTCGTGGTTCGGGTTCGCGTCAAAAATCATCTTGGTCAGAATTGCATTGATGGCCATCACGGCTGCTTGGCCACTGACGGAGACTCTGTCACCAACCTGTTTGATGTTTTCACCGGGCCTGAGTTGCCCCTTGTTCAACCGTTCTTGTGCGTCATCTGTGTATGTTTTGAAGGCGATTCCTGAATCAATGTGGCTAGGAGTCTTGATCTCTCGATCTGGATACAGACCGCCTTTACTTTCAGAAATGACGCCAGGGAAAGCCTCTTCCAAGAGGAGTCTGTTGAGTCGGACTTTTGAGTGAAGCTGTGGGTTTTCTGCCACAAACGCCTGCACATGGGGAGAGAGGGGGATTCCCTCGAAACGTTCATTGGTGTGAAAATGAGGACCGTCGATTAACTGATTCCATTCCTCAGTAAGTATTTCTGCAAGATCATCAGGATCTGTGTTGTTCTGAACTTCCATCTGAGAACTCTCTGACAACTTGTCATACAGAAACTTCGTTAGCGGAGTGGTCTGTGTTTTGAGTTTGGAAGCGATAGCGGCTGCATCGAGAAAGTGATTCTCTTCGAAGAACGATTCACCAACACGGCGCTCTTTCTCGATCGTGTTACCAATTGAGGTCAACACGTTATCCAAAGGCCTGAATAGTTTTGCGAAACCGTTTGTGAGTCCTTGGATCTTTTCTTCCTCCTTGGTCAATGCATCTTGCAAAAACGGCGGATCGATCTGTGCACTACGATTATAGTGGGCACGGATATATTGGAGGTAGGTTCCGTCAGCCAGCGCGTTCTGCGTGATGATGTAAACATCGCGTCTGTCGAAGTCGGGATCGCGACGATCGTCCGGATCAATGAACGATTCACAAAAGATCATGTAAGTCGGATTGAAACGTCCAGGATCAGTGCCACCGAAGAGAATCGCATGTTCATCCATTTCAGGATAGATCGGCTCCCCTTTATCGTCCTCGAACGGTGGAGTGAACATGTCGTGGCCAAACCAGAATCCAAACAAGTGTCCCCGTTCTTCGTTGTCCCACCAGTGCTGAAGGGCGGAGTGGATTGGCATCAATGCCATGATGACGATCAATGCCTTGATTGGTGGTCCGTTTCTGAAGCCTGCAAAACAACAGAAGAAAGCGAGAGAAAGAGCGAGCGCGAAGAGGGCCGCCATTCGAAATATGGGAAGCTGGCTTTCTAGATCGAAGAGTTTGAACGTAGACCAAAGGACTGCAAAAAGAGCACCCAGGATAAGCCACATTCTGTATCTCCGGAAATGATGAACAGATATGGCTCCTATCAGTGCAACTGCGTAGCCGATAAACATGGCAATCATCACATGTGAGGCTGTGAAGAATACGCGGTTCAGGGTGGCTGCCTGACGATCCGGAGCGGGATTCAGAAGAATCAGAAGGAAGAATGCCAAACAGAAGTAAACAGCCGTAAGTCCACCGATCCAAGAGCGTTCCTGTTTCTTGATGCGTAGAAAGAAGAGAAACGGAACAACTGCTATCAAAAGATAGATAGCACTGAATTCCTCGGAAGCACTCGCGAAATATTCGAAAATTTGTTGAAGGAAACGGACTGGGTCGCTGGTGGGGTTGGCACTTTCATACTGGCCACGGGTGAGAGCGTGTTTGAACCCCTCCAAGGTCCGCGGATATCCCCAGTTCATTGGAGGGTTCGTAAGGGAGGCCAGGGGCATGTAGAGATAGAAACTCACGCCGGCGAAGTAGGAGAATCCCATCAGTGTCGAGGTGCACCAATGTTCCTTCAGCAAGGATTCTGTTTTCAGGGTGTAGTAGGCACAGATGCCGATCGAAAGAATACCGATTGCTAGGTAAAGCTTGAAAAGGATCGGATTGTCCAGGGTCTTGGGCTTCATCAGAAGGCCAAGAAGGAAGATGACCGAGTTAAAAAAGAATAGGTCGCGACCCAACTTCTCGTTTCTCAAGAGAATCAGAACTTCGATACCTACTGCGGCCACAATCAGGGTTTGGTGATTGGTGAAACAAATTCCAAACAGGAACATGGCCCAATAAAGATGGCTCTTTCGATCCTGCTGATAAATCCACCTCTGAAGAAAAAGGAGCACGCCAACGAGAGAAAGGACACTAGGTGTGTACACCTCGACGATGACTGCCTGACTCCACATGAATCCATTGAACCCCATCAATGCACCGGCAACGAATCCGGCCGTGCCACCAAGCATACTTTTGATCTTGGCTTCGAGGGTATCAAACATGCCGATGCTCTTGAAGAGATGAGCACTACCTCGGGACACCATGAGAGCGATTAGTCCGCAGGCGACTGCGCCCGCAAATGCGGATGACAACGCCACTCGGAATGCCATGTTGGAGAACGGAATGATCTTCGTGAACAGCCATGTGTACAGTGTCCATACTGGATATCCAGGGGGATGAGGCACACCGGCATACATGGAACCGACTGCCAATTCTCCACTATCTTCCAAGGTGAGGTCTGGAGCCAAAGAAAAACAATAACCGATCATCATGATCAGGAACGTGATCCCCGCAGACATCCAATCCGTTCGATGATACAGGGCCGCAGGCTTCTTGTTTGCATTTGGCTTCTTTGCTGCAGGAATGACAAAGGTCAGAACGACATAGGCGATCAGAGGGAGTCCGAAGACCGGCATGAGAAGAATGCAAGCCAGGCGGACCAGCCAGGATGGCATTTCCAGATGCGATGCCAAGGCACCGCAAACCCCTAGAATCTCTCGGTCCTCTCGGGATCGACGCCACGATTGGGCGGGTTGAGAATCAGAAGTCGGTTTAGATGATTTGTTTTTGTCTCCAGCCATCCGGTTAAGTCGTGGGATTGGGGATTAAGAAAGAGTGAGGCACGCGAGAAAGCGCTGCGATTTTCGCAAATTTTGGATCAACTGTATTGGTTGGTCGGGTCAAAGCTGCCAGGTGTTGGACATTCCCCCCTGTGTTGCTGGTGGAAAACCATGGAAATTGGTTTCCTGCGGGGGGAAATCAAAGCGGGTAGTTGAAGGGGACAGCCCTTGGTTTGTCCATTCCAAAGTCGCCAGATTAATGCTGGCTGTATGGTTTACGGGGCTCTGCATCCGTGCAGGTGACATGGGCGGAAGCGTCAACTCATGGGCGGCAAATCGTCGAATCTCATACTCGAATCCCGTGTGTCGGCCTGTGGAATAGATCGCAGAGCTCAACAAAAGTTGATCTGATGCTTGATCTTGATGGGTTTTGGCCGTGCCGGTAGTGACAGCCAGATCCGGATGGATGCTTAGGGCTGCCAGTAGGGTAAACACAGCCAATGCCATTGCCGGTCTTGAACACATCAGGCTACCAAGCCTTACAGCGACAGATGGGCCAAAGGTCCGGTGCTTCAAGAGTAGGCTTGTCCGCCTAGGCCTGGCCTGGGTCAGTAGTGATTCTATGGAATCCATATGTAGATTGAGGTTGTGGGGTTGTTGATTGTGCGAAAGACGTACGGATTTTTTGGATTCCGTAGCGATAGCGGGCTGCCACCGTGTTGGGCGACAGATCTAGATGTGAAGCGATCTCCTTAAAAGTCATCTGATGCCAGAGCTTTAGAACGATGACTTCACGTTGTTCTTGAGGGAGAAGTGTCAATTCCATGACTGCGTGTTCCTCATCCTCAGTTTCATTGGAATGGGGTTCAAACCATCGCTTCGATTCCAATTCTCGAGTAATGCGCCTGAAGAGACCCCTCTTGTAGTTCAGTGCTCGGTTCCGATATGCGGCCAACAGATAGGCCTTTGGATGGAGAGGAGGAGGCGACTGTTGTAACAATGAGCGGAAGGTGTCCTGAACTACATCTTCGGCTTCGAAGTGAGTCAGGCCGAGTGATCGGCCGTAGATTACCAAGCTCTCTGCTTTTTCTTCAAAGAGGGCAATTGCCCACGCATGTGTTTCTTCCAATGACATTCTCTGACATGGGAGACACCAAGATTAGAATATTTGTGTAAAAAATTTGCAGTTTTTCTGAGCAGGGGACTTCGCAGGATCATGACGGTGATGACTTTCGCCGGAAATCAGCTTAGGGGGCTTGAGGAGTTCCTGCTCGGATTGCACAAATTCCAGGTCGTTTATTGGAAAGGTAAAATGAAACAAAAAATGTTAATGCATAGACAAAAGGAAACTGTAAGAGAGGATTAATCAAGGTGACCAAGTAGGGATCTGAGTTATCGTCCGCGGGTCTTGGATTCTCGCTTCTCGCGTTTTCCAAGCCTTTGCCATGAACGATACTGAGCATACAGCGACAGGAACCATCGGAAGCGAACATGGAGATTCCATGGTCTCACCCCAATCAAGGCTTTGGGAGCTGTTGCGCCCTGAGCGGGGTGATATCATGAGCTTGGTGGTTTTCGCTTTCTTTACAGGTGTCCTCTACCTGGCGACGCCCTTGGCTGTGGATGCTGTGGTCAACAACATCGCGTTTGGAGGTCAACAGAAAGTCTATACACAGGCTCTACTAATTCTGTCGTTTGCGTTGTTGGTCTTCCTGGGCTTTCTGGCGATCGTGCGCGTGGCTCAGCACGTGGTGATGGAATTGGTACAACGCCGATTGGTTGTCAGAATAGCTGCCGATATGGCCTACCGTTTTCCAAGGCTAAAATACGGGAAGGTGGTCAGTGGATATCAACCTGATCTGGTGAACCGATTCTTTGATATTCTGACGGTTGAGAAAAGTAGTTCAATGCTGCTGCTGGAAGGATTGAATCTGGTCCTAGGAACCTTGGTTGGTCTGGTAGTGCTTGGGTTTTATCATCCATTCTTGCTGGCGTTTGACCTCTTGCTGATTGGACTGATTCTCGTTTTGGCCTTCGGCTTTGGAAGAGGGGCAGTGAGATCGAAGATAGCAGAGTCTTATAACAAGCATGTCTTGGCCGGGTGGTTGGAACAGTTGGGGTTCTTTCCGCTTTTGTTCAAGTCGGCAGGGGGGGCTGAATTTGGATACCGTAAGACTGATGAACTGAGTCAACAGTATCTCGAGTCACGTCAGTCCCATTTTAAGATCTTACTTCGACAGGTTGCTGGTTTTCTTGCACTGCAGGCCCTGGCAAATGCGGCTCTTTTGGCGATCGGAGGAAGGTTGGTGTTGGAAGGGGAATTGACGCTTGGGCAGCTTGTTGCGAGTGAACTCATTGTGTCTGCAATTGTTGCATCGTTGGCCAGCATGGGAAAACATCTTGAGGCGTTCTATGACGCAATGGGGGCGATGGATAAACTGGGCTATATAGTTGATCTTCCAGTAGAGAGAGAAGGTGGCGATACCAGTGACCAGGAAGGAACAGGAGCGATGGATGTGGAGTTGGTTAATCTTGGTTTTTCTTATGATTCATCCCGTCCGGTACTGGAGGACATGAGTGTGAAGATCCCTAAAGGAAGCCGGGTAGCAGTGACTGGGAGGATGGGGGCAGGAAAATCTACAATGCTGGATCTGCTCTTTGGGTTGCGCGATCCCCAAGGGGGGCAGGTGCTTGTTGGAGGTGTCGATGTCCGTGATTGGGATTTGCCTAAACTCAGGGAGCGAATTTCTTTGATCAGAGATCACGATCTTGTAGATGGGACTCTCTTGGAAAATGTTATTCTAGGGCGGGAAGGCATACCAACAAGCAGGGTTCAGGACGTGCTGAAATCGCTGCGTCTTACGGAAGTGGTGTCGCGCCTTGATGGAGGGTTGAGAACCAGGTTAAAGATGGGAGGTTATCCTCTTTCATACTCGGAAAGAATTCGACTGATTCTGGCTAGAGCCATGGCGCAGTCTCCTTCGGTTCTTCTTCTCGATCGGTTTCTTGAAGATTGGGATGGTGACAATAGGGAGGCCATAAACGATTTCCTGTTTGACCCGGTTCAGCCTTGGACTCTCTTCATTGCCACGAGAGATCATTCAATTATCGACCGTTGTGATCTGGTGATACAACTCGATCGCGATGGAAGCAGCCGAATCATCAACGCAAAGGAGTTTCTGAATGAAAGCAAATAAGAATCCACTACCCATTCTGGATCATAGGGCGGAACTCTCATCACTTGAAGGGATCCGTTCAGGAAAGATGGTCAAGCGGTTGAGAAATCTGCTTTTGCTGGTGTCGTTGTCGCTGCTGGCAGGGTTGCTCTTTCTTCCGTGGCAACAGTTTGTTCGCGGAAGTGGAAAGGTTGTGGCGTTCAATCCATTGGAGCGCAAAGTAGTTGTTGAGGCTCCATTGTCAGGACGATTGAAGAAATCTCATGTGGTGGAAGGTCAGGTGGTGACGGAAGGTGATTTGCTTTTCGAAATCACGGATAACGATCCTGAGTTGTTGAACAATCTCAAATTATTGCGGGAGGCCGCTTCTCAGCGAGTGAAGGCCGCCACCGCTAAAGTGGAATCGTTGGCCTCGAGTTTGGATGAGTTGAAGAGGGCATTGCCAATTCAAATGAGGGAAGCTGAAGCGGATGTATTGGCGGCCAAATATGCAGAGGCCACGGCCAAGCAGCAGTATGAACGTATCAGTCGATTGTTCAATGATGAGCGCGGGCTTGCTTCTCGAAGGGCCTATGAATTGGCTCTCCTTGAACGCGATGCCACTCAAGCCAAACACTCGAACGTGCAGGCGAAGTTGGAGCGGATCGAACCCGAAGCTCAGGCAAAGATCCAGAGCACACGGGCTTCCATGGAAACAGCCAAATCAGATCTGCTTTCTGCCCAGCAAGCGATGGGGAGTATGGATATTCGAATCAGGCAGACCAGTCAGCTGGATGTTCGTGCCCCGAGGGGTGGAGTCGTTAAGAGCATTGGCGTTACTGATGGTAGTTTCCTTAAGAGTTCGGCAGCTCTTTGCGTGATTATTCCCGACACTGAGGACCGAATGGCTGAGATCTTCGTGTCAGGGAATGACATGCCACTAATGCGGGCTCGTAAGACTGACGAGAATGGGAATGTTATCGAACGAGGAAGTATGGTGCGGCTTCAGTTCGAAGGTTGGCCGGCTGTGCAACTAATGGGATGGCCCAGCGTGGCTCGTGGAACATTTGGTGGAGAGGTCATTCTAATTGATCCTTCAGATGATGGAAAAGGACGGTTTCGTGTGATTGTAGCTCCGGAGGTTGATGGAGCGATCGGTGTGAACGAGGAACTTGCTGAGAATGGCTGGCCAAATACACGTTGGCTTAGGCAGGGGGTAAGGGTAAACGCGTGGGTTTTGTTGAGGCGCGTTCCTCTATGGTTTGAAGTTTGGCGTCAAATGAACGGTTTTCCGCCTGCATTGAATGAGACTTCGGTGAGCAAGGAGGGGAAATGAAGAGGGTGATTGGAGGGGGGCTTTTATTGCTGGTGACCTTTGCGTTTCCTGTGTTTGCAGAGGAATCAGAAAAGAGGGGGAATGCGCTCGGGCCCCTGGATGTTCCTCAAGTGGTTGAGTCTGTTAAGCGTTCTTATCCACCACTTCTGGCTGCTCTGATCCAGAGAGATATCGCGAGTGGCCGAATGCAGGGAGCACTCGGGGTCTTCGATCTACAGCTGTTTGCGAAGGCTGGCGCAACCCCCATGGGGTTCTACGAAAACGGGGAGTTTGAAACTGGTGTGAGACAATACCTGGGAATTGGAGGCGCTGAGGTAATCGGTGGTTATGGCTATCAGGGTGGGGATATTCTGCCTGAATACCGAAAGGGAAGAACCGAGAACGGAGGAGAGTTCCGCTTTGGCGTCTCTGTGCCCTTGCTGAAGAATAGTCAGATCGATAAGCGGCGTGCACGCGTGCTTCAGGCCGAGTATGAGAGAAAGGGTGCGGAACCCGCGATCGCAAAGCAGCAGTTGAATTTCCTGCAGGCTGCTACAGTTGCCTATTATCGATGGTTGGGTGCTGGTCAAAGATTGGGAATTTCAAAACATCAACGCCAGTTGGCGGCGGATCGAATGGGTGGTCTTGAGACTCAGGTCGAAGAAGGAATGCTGGGTCGCATTGTGTTGATTGATAATGAGCGATTGTTGGTCAGTCGTGACCTTGAAGTTGTCAAAGCTCAGCGTGAATTTGAAACCGCAGCCTTGGCCCTTTCACTGTACCTTAGAGATGAGTCGTCCACTCCGATTATTGCTGGATTAGAGAGATTGCCGAAAGGGTTTCCTCAAACAGCTGGCCCATCACCAGATGCTATGGTCGAGGGAGTTCAATTGGCCTTGAAGCAAAGGCCTGAGATCTTGGCCAATGAGCTGAAAATTCGAAAACTTTTGGTCGATGCAGATCTCGCGGAGAATGACATGAAGCCCAGCTTGGATCTTTTCTTTTCCGGAGCTCAAGGAATTGGCGAAAGTAGATACAAAGATCGATCGGAATTTGAACTCGGAACGGGCTTTGAGTTCAAGATGCCACTTCAGCGGAGAATGGCAAAGGGACGACTTCAGGAAGTAGAGGGTGAGCTGGGGCAGATTCGTTTGGAAGCAACGTTTCTTAGAGATCGAATCGCCGCGGAGATCGCGACAACTTATGCCGCTCTAGCTGCATCCTTTCGTGAAACACAAATGGCCTCGACCAACGTTAGACTGACGCAGACATTGCTGGAAGCTGAGGACGAGCGATTTAAGCAGGGGGACTCAGATTTCCTTGCGCTACAGATCCGTGAACAAGCCAACTTTGATGCGAGAATAAAGGCACTTCAGGCCGCTGAATATTACCATCGCTCCCAAGTTGCCTTCGATGCTGCATGCGGGGCTCTTCTTTCAGATGAGTGATCGATTTGAATCCCAGTAGCGCTGCAAGGCAGTCAGCTTTGTTCAAAAGCCGCAGTCAGCAGGAGATCAGGATCGAGGCTTTTCCATTTTACGTCTGTAAGCGCTCTGGTCTTCTCCAGCGACTCGCTGCCGCCTCCTGCCACGGCGGGACGTGAGTCCTTGCCGCCAAGTATCTTCGGGGCATAGTAGAAATGGATTCGATGGGCTGCTTTGGCGTCAATGAATGAGGCAAGAGTTGTTCCGCCGCCTTCGACCAAAAGACTGGTGACGTTCTCTTTGCCGAGTCGCTTCAGGAGCTGAGGAATGGAGAATCCGTTCTTACCCCTGCGCAATGTCACCACACTAACTCTCCTCTTCAGTGCCTCTACACGACTTGCAGGGGCATCTGATGCGACAACGATGGTGGTCAGTTCATTGAACTCATCTGTAATGATTCTGGAGGAAAGGGGTGTCCGAGCCTTCGTGTCCAAAACGATGCGCCGCAATTTCTTTTCACGAACCAGATTGCCTGTTCTTGGATTGCGACAAGTGAGCGAAGGATTGTCTTTTAGGATGGTCTGTATCCCAACCAAGATTGCGTCTGATCGAAGGCGGAGTTTCTGTGCGTCTTTGCGCGCTTTCTCAGATGTGATCCATTTGGACTGTCCGTCCTTTGTGGCGATCTTGCCATCGAGGGTCATGCCAGCTTTGAGCGTCACGAATGGAGAGCGATGGACGATCCAGTGATTGAAACCCTGATTGAGTGCGTGAGAGCGATCTGCAAGAAAACCCGATTCGACCTTGATGCCTTTCGCTCTTAATAGATGGAGTCCTGAGCCTGCGTGCTCTGGATTGGGGTCTTCAGCTGCGACGATGACTCTCTTGATCCCTGCGTCGAGGATGGCGGAAGTGCAGGGCGGAGTGCGTCCGTGTGTGGAGCAAGGTTCAAGAGTGACGTATATGGTGGCGCCGCGAGTATTGTGGCCTTTGGCCAGAGCATCGCGAATGGCGTTTACCTCGGCATGTGCTGCACCAGCTTGCTTGTGCCATCCTTCTCCTAGAATCCTATCACCCTTTGTAATCACGGCGCCGACGCATGGATTGGGAGATGTGAAGCCTTGGCCGCGTGCAGCAAGTGTCAGAGCACGGCGCATGGCTTTGGTATGGAAATCAGCAGGCATCAGCCTCGAGCGTTTTTGATCCAATAAACCATTGTGCCCATGATAGGAAGCAGTCCGAAGTACCAGAGGCAAAGCCGGACCAATAGATCATATCTCGGGGAGGTTTCCCGGTTCTTATAGAGGAGCACAGCCGCGCATGGGAGTGCCAATATGGAGAATGATACAAGAATCATGAACATCACTCCCTGAATCACGCCGCCCCGAAGGATCAGTGCGGTAAGGAGGGCAACAATCCAGTTGCCGTATGAGATGAGGATTGCGGCTAATGCCAGCTGTGAAGGCTGAGGCTTTTTCTCTCCCTTGGTTTCGCGGAGAAATCGCTTAAACAGCAGGAGCAGCGCAAAAGGCACCCCCACATTGACGAGGATGGCGGCCAACTGGTTCATGCTTATTCCTCCACAACCTCAGCGGCATCTTCTGGAAAGAGCGCGCGGGCGTATTGAGCGGGATCGAATGGTTGAAGATCGCCTGCTTGTTCACCAACACCAATGAACTTAACCGGCAGGCCAAGTTCCTTCTGAATGGCAACAACCATTCCTCCCTTGCTGGTTCCGTCGAGTTTGGTGACGACCAAGCCGGTCAATGGAGCGATCTTGTTGAACTCGCGAGCTTGATTGAGGGCGTTGGATCCAGTGGTAGCATCGACGACCAGAAGCACCTCATGTGGCGCGCCTTCTTCCTGCTTCCCAATCACGCGGTGGAGCTTCTCGAGCTCTTTCATAAGGTTGTTCTTTGTGTGAAGCCGTCCGGCAGTATCAATGAAGAGGTAATCGCAGTTCTTTGCCTTGGCTGAAGTGACTGCATCGTGTGCGACGGAAGCGGGATCCGAACCGTAATCGCTGGCAACCACCTCTACTGAGAGTCGTTCGCCCCAAAGCTTGAGCTGATCGATGGCGGCGGCGCGGAATGTGTCGCATGCGGCAAGCATGCATGTTTGACCGTTGCCTTGGATCATATGAGCGAGTTTTGCAGAGGTGGTGGTTTTTCCTGTGCCGTTGACGCCTACCATGGAGACGATGGTTAGTCCATTTGCTGATTTGACCAGCTCTGGTTGCTCGGCGGTAAGGCTCTTCTCAATCTCGTTGCGGGCAATCTCGAAAAAGGCGTCTCCGGATTTGCCCTGAGTCTCGAATTCGTTCTTCGCCGCATCGATTATCTGTTGGGTCATCTGCATGCCGAGATCGGCTGAGATGAGTACGTATTCCAGTTCCTCCAGTGAATCACCGGTCAACTTTGGTGACGCAGTGACGATACGCTTGATCTCATGAAAGAGCTTCGACTGAGTGCGCTTCAGTCCATCTTTGATTTTGCTAAACAGACCCATGGGTAATGAAATAGAAAATGGAAATTATCCCTGTTCGCTACGGCGCTTAACGACACGCTCTAGTAGTTGCTCAACGTGGAGCAGGGGAAGTTTGACGGAGCCAATGAGCGGCTTGCCTTTGTTCATGCCGTGGCAGTCTGAGCCACCAGTGGCGACTAGTTTGTATCGATCGGCGATCTCGAGGTAATGCTCTGCGATCGGAGTCGAGTGTCTGGAATGAAAACATTCGATCCCGTCCATGCCTGCCTCCACCAGTTGAGGGATCACTTGGTCAATGCGGTTGAGACCTGGATGAGCCATGACAGCTACTCCACCCGCCTCGTGAATGAGAGCAATAGCGTCTTCTGCTGCGATCTTTATCCGCGGGACCCATGCCGGTTTGTTGGCCTTGAGGTATTTCTTGAACGCCTCATCAAGTGACTTGCAATGCCCATCCTCAACCAAGGCACGTCCGATATGTGGACGCCCCGGGGCATCGCAGTTGGCGATCTGCAGAACGCGTTGCTCGCTGAGTGGGATCCCTAATTTGTTGAGACGATGGACGATCTCTTTGACCCGATTCTGGCGGATGGCTTGAAAGTGACTGAGTTCCTTGAGGAAGCGGGCGTGCTTGGTGTTTAGTTGGTAGCCAAGCATGTGCATCTCACACCCATCCACCTCTGCAGTGATTTCACAGGCGGGGATGAAGCGGATGCCATGCTTTTCACAGGCTTTGCCCATGCGTTCACATCCGTCGATTGTGTCATGGTCGGTCAGTGCCATGACATGCAGGCCTTCCTCGTGTCCACGCTGCGCCAACTCCTCGGGAGTGTAGGTCCCGTCAGAAAAGTTGGTGTGGAGATGAAGGTCTGCAAACATTTGAATTACTCCTCAGCAGCTGTTCGTGGTGCGCGGGACAGTGTGGTCTTCACTCTGTCGAGAACTCCGTTGATGAACTTGCCGCTTTCGGGGGATGAAAATTTCTTTGCGATCTCAATAGCCTCGTTGATTGTCGAAACAGGCGGAATGTCGTTGCGGTGAAGCAATTCGTAGATGGCAAGTCGTAGGATATTGCGATCAACGACAGGCATTCTATGCACATCCCAGTTTTTTGCGTAACGGCCGATTTCCTCATCGAGGGACTCAATATCGGTCACCACTCCTTGAATCAGTGATTCGGCGAACATCACCATGGATGTTTCCTCAGCGGTGAGTTCGGGTAGTTCAGGTTGTTCCCCATAGGTGGGGCCGTCCTGCTTGCGGTCCTCAGCTTCAAGGCGCTGGGTCTTCCAGAACTCCTTCAGGTCTTTGGCCAGATCCATTGGAGGATTCAGGTCGTTCTGAAATAGAAACTGAAGCGCACGTTCACGTGCATCTCTGCGGTTACGAATCATAAATTAAAAACGGGTGGCTGAAAGCCTGAGAAAGAACATCTGCCTCTGGGCGGTAATGCGCTCAAAGGCACGAACGGTAAAACACCGATCGCGCCTTTGCACACCCTTTCGGAAAGGAATTAGTATTGTGGGATGCTTGTATCGATCTCCTGCGCCCACGCAGCAATGCCGCCTTTGACGCTCTTGACATACTTGTATCCCTGCTCGCGAAGGAAGCTGAGTGCCTTCATGGAGCGGACGCCACTCTTACAGTGAAGATAGATCGTCTCGTTCGCATCCAGCTCGGTAAAACGGGCTTCCAACTGGCTGAGGGGAATCTGAGGAACGCCTTCGATATGGGCGATTTCGTATTCATCAGGCTCACGGACATCAACGACACGGATGCCAAGCGACTTGTCATCCATAGCCTTTTTCATGTCCTGAACGGTAACTTCATCTGGGTTCTCATCAGGAGCTTCGTCCTGACCTGGGATACCGCAGAATTGCTGGTAGTCGATGAGTTCCTTGATGGTTGGGTTGTCGCCGCAGATAGGACATTTCGGATCTCTACGAAGCTTAACCTCGCGGAATTGCATGTCCAAAGCGCTGTAGATCATCAGTCGATTGATGAGGTGCTTACCCTTACCAAGGATCAGCTTGATGATCTCAGTGGTCTGGATGCAGCCAATAATTCCAGGGAGAACGCCCAATACTCCACCTTCTGCGCAGCTTGGCACCATTCCTGGAGGAGGAGGTTCAGGATAGAGACAACGGTAGCAAGGGCCGTCCATATGAGGAGCAAAGACGCTGGCTTGTCCCTCAAAGCGGAAAATCGAGCCATAGACGTTTGGTTTGCCCAATAGCACGCATGCGTCGTTGGTCAGGTAACGAGTTGGAAAATTGTCTGTGCCATCGACGACGACATCATAGTTCTTGATGATGTCCATCGCGTTGTCGGATGTGAGCATCGTGTTGTGAATCACGACTTCGCAGTTCGGATTGATGTCATTGATGGTCTCCTTGGCTGATTCAGCCTTGGGACGGTCAACATCCTTGGTGCCGTGGATGATTTGACGCTGTAGATTTGAGTAGTCCACGACGTCGAAATCGACCAGTCCCAACTTTCCTACACCTGCTGCTGCCAGGTAGAGGGCGATAGGGGAACCGAGTCCACCAGCTCCGATACAGAGCACACTTGCCGCCTTCAACTTCTTCTGCCCAGCGAGACCTACTTCCGGTAGGATCAGGTGCCGGGAATAGCGGCGGATTTCATCGTTGTTCAATTCCATGGCGCGGGTTACTAGCAAACGGTCCAACGCGCTTAAAGAAAATTTCCAGAAACAAAGACATAAACAAATGCCATCTCCCTTCAAACCAGAGCTCGTAGCCCGTCGCCTACAAGGACTTACCGATCTTCGCCCCAAACTGGCCATTGTGCTGGGTAGTGGCTTCGGATCGGTCGCCACAAAGGCGAAAGAGGGTGTTGATATCAGTTACCATCGACTGTCCGGATATCCCGCGTCAAAGGTTCCCGGCCACGACGGGAGGCTACATATTGGTCTAATCGCCAAGGTGCCGGTGATGATCATGAGTGGACGAGTTCACTACTATGAGGGGCATAGCATGGAGAGGATCACTTTTCCTGTTCGAGTCGCAGCAGAGATGGGGATAGAAACAGTCTTGCTGACGAATGCAGCCGGGGGGATTTCGCAGAACGCGATGGAAAGCAGATTCCTAGTGATCGATGATCACATTAACCTTATCGGCGAAAATCCGCTTCGTGGGCACAGCGGCCCCGAAGGTCCTCCGTTTTTGGATTTAAGTGAACTCTATGATCCCAAGCTTCGTAAGCAGCTGAGGAAGTGCGGAAAAGGGCTCAATGTTTCGAGCGGTGTCTATTGTGCGGTTTCTGGTCCGACCTATGAGACGCCGGCGGAAATCCGGGCGTTTGAGTCCATGGGGGCTGACGCCGTGGGAATGAGCACAGTGCCGGAAGCCATTATGGCACATCATTGCGGCTTGAGAGTGGCGGGGATCTCATTGATTACGAATCCGGCAGCCGGTAAATCACGTAGAGGAGTTCAACACAGTGATGTGCTTCAAAGTGGAGAGGAGGCATCCAAGTCAGCAAGCAAGCTCATCAAGCGATTTGTCTCAAATTATGAATGATCCTGAAGTTAGAGAATTGATCCAAGCGGCGATAGGCGCGCGTTCTAGATCAGTGTCACCGTATTCAAAATTTGCTGTTGGTACCGCATTGAGAACCGAGGAGGGCAAGGTCATTCTCGGAGCGAACGTTGAAAGCGCGAGTTACGGACTGACCTGTTGCGCTGAGCGGGTCGCCTTGTTTAAGGCACTTACGGATGGAGAGAATGCGTTTTCAGGCATTGCCATCGTGGCTGAACACGATGAGGGCCCCATGCCGTGTGGTGCATGCCGCCAATTGCTTTCTGAATATGCACCTAACGCATCGGTCTTTGTAGCAGACACACGAGCGCCAGATTCGATCAGGACATTTTCCGTTAAGGAACTACTGCCTGGCGCTTTTAGTCTGTAGATGAGTCAGAACTTGATGTTGATCGAAACAGTCCCGTAGGCGTTTCGTTCCTTTTGCTCGTCGAACTCCTTGCTCCTCAATGTGAGGGCGCAAACGAACTCTACATACTTCATGCGAGCCACAGCACCTGAACTCATCTCAGCTACAAATGGTATCCGGTTCACATGATGACTGGACTGGAGCACATTCCCATCGAGGAACGTGCTGAATCCTACAGCTTTGACTTCAGCGTGAGCAAAGGTGTGAATTCCCCAATCACGGCTACGATGATTCTGTAGGCGTCCGGCAGCAGCAGCTGAAAGACTTTGGATTCGAGCATGCCCAAAATCGTAAGGCATGTTGTAGCCCATTCGGATGGTCGACCCGGTGCGGATGGAAGTCTCTGTAGTGCCAAGGCTGAGTCCAATGTTGGGAATAATGTCGAGACCGATGCGGCTTTCAGTTTCCCAGCCCCAGAGAAACTTTCGCTCATACTTCAATGCAATCGCTGGTTCGGTATCGAGTTGATGACGCCAACCTTGGGGGATATCGAAGTTCCGCAACTGATGAACCCACGTTTGCGCATCTTCTGCCAATGAGGATGGTCCTACGATTCCGAGATCCAATTGGAAATGATCCTGAACTGGAAGGTGATCGTTTATCAGTCCTCTGCGCTGGAGGGCGAGTCCGACATAGAGAAAGCCTGCATACGGGCGATCTGTTTGGATGATGCCAGGATTGACGATGTCACCAGGCGTGTAGATGTCCTGGCCTACGAGGAAGCCAAAACGTGTCTGGTATTCATGGAGACGGAAATGAGGCAAAGCGTCGGCAACTGATTCAACCCAACGCGGGGTGTTGGTCTCGTTCATGAAATAGGAAAACTGAAGACCTTGAGTGTAGTGACGGTCGGTATCGAAGAAGAGGTCGTTCTCTTCGAGGAAGTTAAACGAGGGGCGTTGTGGCTCCAACCATAGCGAGGGTTCTCTCTCTGCCTGAACCAGGATGGTGGAGAGAAGAAGGAGGATCAGAGTTGGTTTAATTGGCAGTCCTTTGATCATGTTGGCAAGGGATTGGTTTTGCACTAAGCGCGGCTTTCAGGTAGCAGGTCTGGCAGCTTATGTCGCTATTGGATTTCTTTGCCATCCTGATTACGGCCACCGCAGTGTTCAGCTGGGCCAATTATCGTTTCTTGAAACTCCCGGCCACGATTGGAGTCATGTTGATCTCTCTGGTGGTGTCTTTGGGGATTGTCTTTGCTGCCAAGCTGGGTGTGGGAGGAATGGCTGCTGTCGAGCGCGTCGTGGAATCGATCGACTTCAATACCGTTCTGATGGATTGGATGCTTGGTGTTTTGTTGTTTGCTGGATCCCTACACACGCGACTTAATGATCTGGCCAAACAAAAGTTCGTTATTGCTTCGATGGCAAGTTTCGGTGTCCTTGCCTCGACTTTCATTGTAGCCGGTCTGATGTCTTTGGTCTTCGGGCTGCTGAGTATAGAGATCCCTTTCATTTTTTGCCTTCTGTTCGGTTCCTTGATTTCTCCAACTGATCCAATCGCTGTTTTGGGGCTGTTGAAGCAGGCAGGTGTCAGTAAGAGCTTGGAGACGAAGGTGGCAGGAGAGTCACTGTTTAATGACGGAGTTGGTGTTGTGGTGTTTGTAGTGATCTATGAGTTGGCCACGACCGGATCCTCGTTTTCCATGGGGCACGCGATGAAGATCTTTTTGATTGAGGCAGGGGGCGGTGCGTTACTTGGTTGGGTGTTGGGAATGCTGGCGTATCGAATGCTTAAGACTGTTGACCAGTATCAGGTTGAGGTGTTGATTACTCTGGCTCTTGTGGTAGGAGGCATGTCGGTAGCTTTGAAACTGCATGCTTCAGCTCCGATTGCGATGGTGGTCGCGGGACTGTTCATCGGTAATCACGGTCGAAACTTTGCCATGTCGGAAAAGACACGTGAGCATCTGGATACCTTTTGGGAGTTGATGGATGAGATCCTGAACGCAGTGCTGTTTGTTTTGATTGGTATGGAGGTATGTGTGATCGCGTTTGAGACGACGCATCTGGTGGCCGGGCTGTTGGCAATTCCTGTTACGTTATTCGCTAGGACAATAAGTGTCTCTGTGCCAGTGCAGGTGTTGAAGCACAGTCGGGAATTTTCAAAGGGCGCTGTTCCCATCATGATTTGGGGCGGATTGCGGGGAGGAATCTCAGTGGCCTTGGCCTTGGCACTTCCAGAAGGTGAGATGCGAGATCTGCTTGTAACAGTGACCTACGTTGTTGTCGTGTTCTCGATTGTTGTTCAAGGACTCACGGTTTCAAAGCTGGCCAAGAAAGTCTGCTGATCTGATGCCTGTTAAAGACACCGCATCTGTGATCGAAAGGTATTTGGGACGGCTCGGGTATGAGACCCGCTCTAGTGCTCTCCAGACGATCGCGAGGCTTAGGACTGTCATTGTAATTCCTTGTTTCAACGAACCGGATGTCGGAATCCCGATAAGAAGCCTGATCACGTGTGGGGAGCCGATGGATCCTGTCTTGGTAATAGTGGTGGTGAATTCAGGTGCAGGGGCATCAGTTGATATTCTTGAGCAGAATGCTCGATCAGTGGCTGAATTGGAGAGGTTCGGACCAACACCTGATTGGTTCCATCTATGTGTGTTGGATGTTCCAAATATGCCTCGTAAACATGCGGGGGTGGGATTGGCTCGGAAGATTGGAATGGATGAAGGACTTCGTCAGTTGCTGAAGTCTGGAACTGAGGACAAGGGAGTCTTGGTTGGTTTGGATGCGGATTCTGAGGTTGATTCAAATTACTTGTGTGAGCTCGAAACACACTTTGAAGTGCATGATAAGACACCGGGGTGTTCGATCCGGTTTGAACATCCATTGGAAGGGACTGAGTCTACTGATGTCTATGAGGCGATTGTGGATTACGAGTTACACCTGAGGTGCTTCATCGAGGGGCAAAGACTGGCAGGATTGCCTTTTGCTTTTCAAACCATTGGCTCTTCCATGGCAGTAAGAGCCAGAGCCTATGCAGAGCAAGGGGGAATGAATAAGAGGAAGGCAGGGGAGGATTTTTACTTTCTGCAAAAGATCATCCCGATGGGGGGATTTACTGAGCTGAACACAACTTGTGTCAGACCTTCTCCTAGGATCTCAGATCGGGTGCCGTTTGGAACAGGGAAGGCTGTTGGCGACGCGATAGGTGGAGTGAAAGACCTCGATCTAACCTACGCATTCCAAACTTATGGCGAAGCTCGTGCCTTGGTCAATATTGTCCCGCAGCTCTATGGAGCTGGCGAGGAGGCGTTAAGGGACCTGGAGGGGCAAATGCCAGAGGGAATTGTTGGTTTTCTTAAGGAAGAAAATTGGCGGGAGGAAGTTGCTTCGGCACTGGAATATACGAGCAATGCGGAAACCTTTTCACGAAGGTTCTTTCAATGGTTCGACGCGTTTCTCTTTATGAAGTGCACGCACTTTCTGCGTGATAATCACTTTGGTTCTGAATCGTTGATCAAGGTTGCGAATAAAATTCTGGAACGCCGAGGTTTCGGGGCGGCTTCAAAGAAACGTGATGCATTGATTCTTTTCCGAAGAATTGGGACGAACTGCTTTCAGGTTTAGATGATCCGTATTTCAGTTCCTCGTGAAGCGATGGCCTTTCTGCAGTCAGGCAAATCGAAGTAGCGCAGCACTCCTGAAACCATGGATGATAGGGGCCATTTGTAGTGTTCCGTGGTGGCGAGACCGTGAAAAGAATCCAGATTGTCTTGGAGAGTCAGTGAGGAAACTGATTCGTTGTGCAACGCTGCGAAGGTTGCGGGAATGGTTCCCCAGCCGTTGGCATAAATACTTATCTCATCGGCCCCATGATTCTTAAGGAACTGAAGAACTTGAAGCAGGTCGTGTGTCCGTTGGCCCGGGTAAGGACGATTGAGCATGATTCCGTGTATTGCATAGAGGTAGTCGGATCCGTAGGGGCTCAGGTAGGAATCAGGGTTGGCAGTGTCGGGTCTTGATTCACCGATCCCTCGAAGGTCTACGGTGAACACCTCGTTGTTTGGATGCGCCTTGATGAGTTCGATGAGTGACTTGTTGGCTCGAAGTTCCGAGTCGGAACTTTGATGTGATACATAGAGAATGGTCTTCTTACCCTGAGTCTTTGGAGGGCGTGACCTGTGGCGTTCATCGGCCAATCGGTAGACGATTGCACGGACTCCGGGTTCTGTCTCAACTGTGTAGGTGGTGAAGTATTTGCGTGGAAAACTTCGACTACGCTGGTCGCGAAGGATATTGAATTCCGGTGTCGGAGAAGGGTTCTTGGGCAGATTCAGAACGCGTTTACTGACGCTCAGTAGACCCTCTTTTGATAATGCCTTCCGACGTTCCTCCAGTGCATTCGCCTTCTGTTTGGTGAATTGGAATACCGTTTTGGAACTCAGCGCTGCGACCTTTCCTTGAGGAGCGCAATAGAGAGTCTCGTCCTTTTCGATGGTGATAGTGGGTTCGGTCTTGGCTGATGAGATTCCCGTAACCCCGTTGAAGAAACGATACATGGCTTCTCGGTTTTCTTGGGAATATCCGTGATCAGTTGGCCCGACGAAGAGCTTAATGTTATCGGGTTCACCCAATTGCGTGTAGAGGGCTTTGAGGCGTGCGTAGGCAGTGTGTGCGCCACGCACGTCAAAGAAGTCACGTTCCTTGGCAAGGATGACTACGGGCTTGGGGGCCATGGCGGCAAGAAAATCGGAATGATCCAAACCAAGTGCAATCGCCTTTGGTGGACATTGCTCTGTATCAGCTGGTAGTTCGTTCTGAAGGTTGCGGCTGAAAGTGGTGACGAAGCAAGCGGGCGCACCCATGGTCCATCGTCTTTCAACCCCGCAGAGCCATGTGGTTTGAGTGCCTCCTCCACTATTGCCAGTGATGCCCACATGTTTGGGATCCACTTCAGGTCGGGTCAGGAGGTAGTCCAAGGCACGAATGGCGTCCCAGCATCTCCATGATCCCAGAAACTCGCCTACGAGAAACTGTTGATTGCCTGCTACAAGATGCTGATGCACGCCGCGTTTTACGGTCTCTTTGAAATGATCGTCGTGGGCATCTTCATAGATTGAACGTTCTCCTTGGCCGATTGGGTCGATGATGAAACAGACGTAGCCAAGCCGAGCCAGGCCTTGAGAGAAGGACTGATAAGATTCCGCCGCCTTTCCGTTGGTCGAATGTCCACAAACGCCAATAACTCCAGGTCTTGGCTTCTTGTTGCCTTTGGGAAGGTAAAGATTTCCTGTTACCAGAAAGCCAGGACGGCTTTCGAATATGATTTTCTCAATCGTGTAGGTGTCGCGCTCTACGATCCCTGTGATTCGTGCGTTGAGCGGAGTGCGTTTGGGCCATGGCCCCATGCTGGTGTCGATTCTCTTTTGGACTGAACTGACATAAGCCAGTGCCTTCTCCTTCGAATCAATTTCAGCTCTGGCCTTGTTGGCGGCCTCCTCAATGTTTCGAACCTTGCGAATCATGAACTCCTGCACCATCCGAGGAAATCGGTTTAGGGGAGATAGAGAGCTCTGTCCGTTGGCGGCAGATTCAAGGACCTCATTTAGGACTGTGAGACCTGAGGCAGAAAGGGTAAGGGTGCCTAGGCCTGCAAGCATTATTGCTTCGCGCCTGGTGGTTGCAGAGCGGGTGAGGGGAGACATGCTTCAGGCATGCCAAAAAACGGAAGTGGAAGAAAGCCTGAATCAGTCCTCAGGATCCAACGGTTAAAAATGCGATGCCCTCGATAGGAAAGGAACTCATCAGGAACCTTGGACCAAGCAACATGAGTGGCTTTTCCAAAAACTGCACTGGATGGAACTGGTCCGAAATATCGTGAATCGTGGCTATTGTCCCGATTGTCTCCCAATACGAAAATATGTCCTTCAGGGACTTGATACTCTTCGAATGAATCTTTGGAAGCAAATGAAGGTGTTATCAGCATGTCGTGCTGCGTACCGGTCAGGTTCTCTCGAACCGCGATCGTGCCTCTGATTTCGTTTTCTTTCATGTCTCCAAGAACATCGCCGGGGGCAAACTGGCAGTCGCACCGTGTTCCGTTGATGAAGAGATGATTCGAGCGCATCTCTACTGTGTCCCCTGGTACTGCCACCACTCGTTTCACCATTCGAATCCCATTCTCAGGAGATTTGAAAACTACAATGTCACCGATCTTTGAGGCTTCCCATTCAGCGAGGCGGATTCGGGTGAAGGGTATCTTCAAATCGTAAGCCAACTTGTCGACGAAGACGCGGTCTCCTTCGATGATCGTTGGCTTCATGGAACCGGTAGGAACTTTGTTCCAATCGGCAACAGAAGACCTGAAAGCAAAAATGATGAGGGCAACAGGAATGAGAGGTTTTAACCACTCTTTCCAGATCACCTTTGAGATGTGCTTGGTTCGGGCCTTCATGGAGAATGAGACCCGAACCATTGCGAAGCGTTCAAAAGCAATCTTAGTTGTCGCCGTCGAGAAGATCGCCGATGCCTCCCAGTAAAGAACCTTCTCCTTGTGACTTACCTCCGGTCGCTGGGGCATTGGCTATGATGCGGTCCGCCAAACGACTGAAAGGCAGGGATTGAAGCCAGACACGGCCTAGTCCCTTCAATGTGGCAAAGAAGAGGCCTTCACCTCCGAAGAGGGCAGATTTGATCTTGCCGACATACTTGATGTCATAGGAAACGGTAGGCTGAAAGGCGACGATACAACCGGTATCCACGCGGAGGCTTTCTCCAGGTGCGAGATCTCTCTGGAGCAGTGTTCCTCCGGCATGAAGGAAAGCCAATCCATCTCCTTCTAATCGTTGCATGATGAACCCTTCTCCTCCGAAGAAACCGGCACCGATCTTCTTGTTGAATGCGATTCCTATGCTCACGCCCTTGGCTGCTCAGAGGAACGAGTCTTTCTGAGCGATGATCTCACCTCCAATTTCGGACAAATCTGCCGCGACAATTGAGCCCGGGTAAGGCGCACCAAAGGCAACCTTCTTCTTTCCGCTGCCTTGGTTCTGAAACACTGTCATGAACAGAGACTCTCCTGTGACCAGTCGTTTTCCTGCTCCAAGGATCTTTCCGAAGAATCCAGTTTGTTCCGATCCATCGCCAAAGATGGTTTCCATCTCGATTCCATCCTCCATGTACATCATTCCACCAGCTTCAGCAATGGCTGCTTCCTGAGGGTCGAGTTCAATTTCGACAAATTGCATGTCGTCTCCGTGGATCTGGTAATCGATTTCGTGCATTGGGCTCATAGTTTGTTTTTCCGTATATGGGTTGGTTGAAACTGGGATTGATATTCCCTGATCTGTGTTGAGTGACAACTACACATTTAGGCCACGATTATACAAAAAAAGCCCCCGGAGGTTATCCGGAGGCTCTTGAATGAAATCGAGAGAGGATCAATCCAGCTTCAATTCATCGAATGCAGGATTGGAGAAGTCGCTGTCGCCATCTTTAGAGGCAGGTTCTGCTCCTGTATCTTTTGATTCATCAGCGTGCTTGTCCTTCTTGGTGCGCTCATGGTCGTGCTTTGCTTCCTTTGGATTAGGATTTTCTGCACGTTTCGCCTTTGGGTGAGGGCTGAGCATGGCACTAATGGCTCGTCCTTGCAGTTTGGGCTGCATGTCGGCGTGACCCCATGGTCCTACGGCTGTGATGAATTTCCTGACGGTCTCCATTCCAACTTCCTTGTGGGCGTTCTCGCGTCCACGAAAGCGAAGGTTGACCTTAACTTTCATATCCTCACAGAGAAAGTCGATGGCATGCTGGAGTTTGAAGTCGAAATCGTGTGGGTCGATATTTGGACGAAGCTGCACCTCTTTCACCTTGTTGGCGTGTTGATGCTTCTTTGCTTCTTTCTCCTTCTTGCTTTGCTCGTAGCTATAACGCCCAAAATCGATGATTCGACACACAGGGGGCTGAGCTGAGGCTGCTACCTCCACAAGATCCACTCCTTGCTGCTTGGCTAGTTGAATCGCCTTGTGGGTAGGCATGACGCCGAGCTGCTTGCCGTCGCCATCAACGACTCGAACTTCGCGAGCGCGGATTCGATTATTTATGCGGGTCCTGGGTTCGTGACGACCGCGCCGTGAGAAATGAGGACGGCTCAAAGCGTCCCCTCCGTTTTAGGGTTAACCATGAAAAACTTCAGCAACATGTATAATTGGGCTAATCAAATCGGGGCTTATCTACTGTGATGGAGGACCATACATCAAGCCTATTCTTAGTGCATTTTGTTACGTTTCGTAACGATTTTCTTCGTGCGAGCAATGGATAGGATCTCTATCGTCCGCGTGCTCCTATGGCTGAAATCAAACCTTTCAAAGCACTTCGTCCACGGCCTGATCTGGCCCCAAAAATCTGTGAACTCCCTTACGACGTCATGTCCTCGGCTGAGGCCAAGGCGATGGCAGAGGGTAATGAATACAGCTTTCTTCGGGTAAGTAAGCCCGAAATTGACCTTCCTGAGGGAACCGATGTCTATTCTGATGCGGTCTATGCCAAAGGTGCTGAGAATCTACAAAAGATGATCAGTGCAGGTCATCTCATTCAGGATGAAGCTCCGGGCTACTATGTCTATCGATTGATTATGAATGGCCGTCCTCAGGTCGGAATCGTCGGGGCTGCTGGTTGTCAGGATTATCTGAATTCTGTGATCAAGAAGCATGAGTTGACCCGACCGGTGAAGGAGAATGACCGTGTGCGTCATATCGAAGCACTCAATTCGCAGACCGGGCCAGTCTTCCTGACTTACAAGGGACAGGACGCAATCGACAGCTTTGTTGAAAAGGTGATGGAGGGAACTCCAGATGTAGATTTCACTGCACCAGATGGAGTTTCCCATACCGCTTGGTCTGTCTTTGGTGCAGACGAGGTGGCGTTCTTGGAAAAGGCTTTTGGGGACATGGATGCACTCTATATCGCTGATGGTCACCATCGTAGTGCCGCTGCAGGTAGAGTCTTTGAAAGCCGCAAAGGAGAAGGTGGTAGTGGACATTTTTTGACGGTTATCTTCCCAGATCATCAGATGAATGTTCTTCCTTACAATCGAGCTCTAAAGACGTTGAATGGTCACAGCAGCGAGGAAATTCTCTCTGCGTTGGCTGAGATTGCAGATGTTGTTGAAGAAGGCGTCAAAGAACCTAAAGAGCGTGGCCAGGTGAGTTTCTACATCAACGGAGGATGGAAACTACTCCAGTTCAAGGATTCAGCTAAGGAAGGCGACGATCCAGGAGAATTGCTCGATGTGGCGCTTCTTCAGAGGCTCGTTTTGACCCCGATCTTCGCGATCGATGACCCTCGTACCAGCAACAATATTGATTTCATTGGCGGTATCCGTGGAACCGGGGAACTTGAGAAATTGGTTGATTCTGGAAGCCACGCCTGTGCTTTTTCAATGTTTGCAACCTCGGTTGCTGAACTGATGGCCATTTCAGACAGGGACGGGTTGATGCCACCGAAAAGCACGTGGTTTGAGCCGAAGCTGCGTGATGCGATGTTTTGCCACATGATCTGATCCGGTTTTGAACGGATCGTTGATTTCCAGAGGCGCAGGCGATTTGAGTAGCTTGCGCCTCGATTTTCTTTCAGATCGGTCTTAACCAAGAGATCAGACCAAGTAATTTGTTCACAACGGGCATGCAGTTCTTGCCCTAGCGAGAGTGCTCGCCTAAATACGTCGCCGATGTCAGCACCTGTTATAGTCGTAGCCAACCAAAAGGGAGGGGTGGGAAAGACCACCTCCGCAGTCAATCTGGCGGCCTGCCTGGGCACTGCAGGAAAGAAGGTGCTGCTGATTGATTTGGATCCACAGGCAAATGCCACGAGTGGCGTGGGCCTCGAGAAAGTGCCGGGGCAGAGCCTTTTACTCCCGCTCTTGGGAGAGGAAGAATTGGCTGACCGGGTAAAATACTCTGTTTTTGAGAATCTCTATGTCATTCCAAGTGAGACGGACATGTGTGGGGCGGAGATTGAACTGCATAAGAAGTTTGATCCACCCTGGACCCGACTCAGTCAGATAATTGCTCCGCTGAAGGAAAGTCCAGATATTGATATTATCCTCTTGGATTGCCCGCCGTCTCTGAGCATTTTGACTCTGAATGCCTTTTCTGCTGCCGATTGGCTGATCATGCCGCTTCAGTGCGAATATTACGCGTTGGAGGGAACGACAACCATGATGCAGACCATTGATCAGTTGAAGTCTGGAGGCATAGCTGATCTGGAATTGATGGGGGTTTTGCTGACGATGTTCGATGGTCGGACCAATCTTTCACATGAGGTTGTTGGCGAGGTAAGAGCACATTTTGGTGATCTGGTGTTCGAGACAGTGATTCCTCGCTCTACCAAAATTGCTGAAGCCCCGAGCCATGGACAACCCATCACTCGATATGACAAATACAATGCAGGCTCCGCTGCATATGAGGTGTTGGCAGAAGAGGTCATGGCGCGGCTTGAAAAGGGCCATTCCCCAAAAGGAACAACGGAGCCAGAGAAAGAGAGCGCTGACTCAGCAACCTCAAGTGAAGCTTCTGGAGATATTCAAACCTCTGATACAGCACCTGAGGCAGATCCGGAAAAGCCCGAGGCTTCAACTGAATAAGTGACAAGAATTCGCCGTCCTTGAGTTTGCTTTCCGCGAATTGGCTCTCTAAAACCTCGCCGCATTTCCGTTTTAACAAGAAAACATTTCAGCACGTTTCCATGAATCTTCGAAACCGCTCACTCCAGTGTCTTACTCTCGCAGCTACAGTTGCATTTGGCTTCAACCTTTCAGCTGACGATTGGGCCCAGTATCGTGGTCCAGCCTTTGATGGCAAATCTGCTGAGAAGCTTCCAACAACCAAGTTTCCTGCTTCTGGCCCATCTATTCTGTGGAAGGTCCCATCTCCGAATGGATTTAGCTCATTTACCGTTGCCGACGGGATGGCGTTTACGCTCGAAACGGCCAATGTAGGAGGTAAACAGCGTGAAGTTCTGGTAACACGTAATGCCGATTCAGGAAAGAAGCTTTGGAGCATTCCTTTGAACGTAGCCGAATATGGTCATAACGGAGGAGATGCCGGGGCCCGTGACAACAAGGGTGGGGATGGCGCAAGATCCACCCCGTCTTATAAGGATGGCAAAGTCTATGTGATGACTGCTGATCTCGGACTTTTATGTGCGGACGCCAAGACGGGGAAACGGATTTGGGCAGTCGATTTGGCGGCCAAACACAATGGAGTGAACATCAAATGGAAGAATGCTGCCTCGCCTGTCATTGATGGTGATCTCGTATTTGCAGCAGGTGGTGGAGCAGGTCAGGCGCTCCTTGCATTCAACAAAGACTCAGGGAAGGTCGTGTGGAAGACGCAGGATGACTTGATGACACACGCAACCCCAACGGTGGCCAACATCCATGGTGAGCGTCAGGTGATCTTTTTCACTCAGAATGGTCTCGTTGCGCTCAAGACCACTACCGGTGCTGTCCGCTGGAGATATGATTTTCCTTTTGCTGTCTCAACAGCCAGTTCCCCTGTGGTGGCTGGTGATATTGTCTATTGCTCCGCCGGGTACGGAGTGGGCGCCGGTGCTGCAAAGGTAACCAAATCAGGCGGAGGTTTTAAAGCGACTGAGATCTACCGTGTTCGCGGAAACAAGTATCTGGCCAATCACTGGAGCAGCCCTATTCACCACGAAGGGTTCCTTTATGGAATGTTCCAATTCAAAGAATATGGATCAGGTCCGGTGAAGTGTGTGGACGTAAAGACAGGTGATATCAAATGGGAAGAAGCTGGGTTCGGCCCGGGTAATGTGACTTATGCAGATGGTCATTTCCTGGCACTGAGCGATGCCGGTGTACTTCACATCTTCAAGGCGACTCCCGCTGGTTATCAGGAAGTCTCCAAGGCCAAGATTTTAGATGGTAAATGTTGGACCACACCTACCTTCGCCAATGGAAAGATCTATGCCCGTTCAACCAAGGAAGCCGTGTGTATCGACCTGAAAGGCGGTCGTGTCGCCAAGCGATAGTTGATCGGAATCCATTTTCTTCAACACCCGTCCCGAGCATGCTCGGGCGGGTGTTTTTCTTTGCTCAGTGTAGGTGAAAGTGTGTTGTTTTGAACATTCGTGGGATGAATGTGATTAATTTTTTGCATGGATGGTGTTCGTTTTCGTGAACAACTTTTCTGTGTTGGTGACGGAAACTGAGAAATCGTTTGGGGTTTTTTGGGTCGAATCCGCTGATTATGAATTGGATTCATGCATGGAGGAATTCTTTGAATCCATAGAAAGAAGGCACTGGTACCTGCGATGCTGGGTCAGATTACGAAGTTCATACTTCGAATTGATCATGGCTGTAACGATTTCGAGAAGAAAGAAGACGACTGAAAAGCTGAAAGGGCTTTTCCAACGTCGGTTCAGCTCAGGGCTCCCCATTGCGACTGATCGAAAGACGAGATTGGTGGTGATCGGTAATGGGATGGTGGCCCATAAGCTTTTGGAGCAACTTGTCGAGCTGGATGGTTTGGCTCATTACAATGTGACCGTCATAGGTGGCGAATCCCGTCCGGCATATGACAGAGTGAATCTTACGAAACTGTTTTTCGATACGAATGAATCTGAGATATTGCTGGCAGATCAGCAATGGCATGAAAAACATGATGTGACTCAGATCACAGGCGAACTGGTTACTCTGATCGACAGAAATGAGAAGCTGGTATTCACCTCTGAGGGAAAGGAGATAGGTTATGATTTTTTGGTTCTGGCTACTGGCTCTTCTGCCGTGCGGCCCGAATTACCAGGAGCTGACGGTCGGGATGTCTTTACTTACCGATCGATCGAAGACATTCAGAGAATCAAGTATCGCAGCCTCACCGCGTGTTCTGCGGCAGTGATTGGTGGAGGTCTTCTTGGTCTGGAGGCAGCAGATGCAATGAAACATCTGGGGCTGGAAACACATGTTGTTGAAAGAGGATCGGGACTGTTGGCCCGGCAGCTTAACCCGGAGGGATCACATTGCCTGCAAGAACATGTCGAGGGATTGGGGATGACGGTTCACAACGCCAAATCACTTCAGTGTATCTGGGATGTGGATGGCGGAAAACAGATTTGGTTCAGTGACGGTAGCAGTCTGTTGGTGGACATGGTGATCTTTGCTGTGGGAATAAGACCAAGAGATGAGATTGCCAGGGAATGTGATCTGAAGGTTTCGAGTCTTGGGGGAGTCGAAGTGGATCACTTTTTGAGATCTTCAGATCCTGCCATTTTTGGTATCGGAGAATGTGTGAGACATGAAGGTGTCCACTACGGTTTGGTTCTTCCGGGGTATACCATGGCCGAGACGCTTGCCGCGAATCTCTGTGGAGGGAATGAGAGATTCGAAGGCGGTGATCTCTCGGCTGTGTTGAAACTCAACGGAGCGGAGGTTGCAGCAGTCGGGGATTATCATGCGAATGGTGCGACACATACGTTGACTGGAGAAGGTGAGTATCATCAGATCGTGTTGAGTAGGGGGCGTCTGGTCGGTGCGATTTCGGTAGGTCCTTGGGATGAACAAAGCCGAATCAGGCAGGCGATCAAGGAACGTAAACGTATCTGGCCATGGCAGGTGAAACGATTCCAGACGGAAGGAAGACTGTGGCGCGACTCTGGTAATTCATCAGTTCATGACTGGCCAGCAAGAGCGGAGATTTGCAACTGCTTTGGAATAACCAAACAGTCCTTGGTCGAGGCTTGCGAGGGAGGATGCAGCAGTGTCAGTCAACTTGCCAAGGCAACAGGGGCATCTACAGCCTGCGGCTCATGCAGACCTCTCCTTGGAAGTCTCTTGGGAGCGAAGGCAGAGCCCGTGGCTCCAATGAAAGGAAAGGGCGCTTTGATTGGCGCGTCTGTGTGCGTGGGACTTCTGTTTTTGATGATGCTCTTTGTCCCCGCCTGGACATTCGGCGTAAGTGTCCAGAAGACAAGCTTGTGGGATCAAATGTTGATAGATCCTTTTCTAAAGAAGGTGACCGGCTTTTCGATCCTTGGTGTCGTCGTTCTCAGTCTCATTCTTTCTTTGAGAAAGAGGATTAAGCGATTTGAGTTTGGAAACTATGGAGCGTGGCGGGCTGCTCATGCTGTTCTGGGAACATTGGGACTGGTTTTTCTTGTGAGCCATACAGGATTCAGGTTGGGACATAATCTGAACTTTATCCTCATGCTTAATTTCTTGGCGCTTTCAATCTTGGGTGGCGCATCAGGCTTGGTGACTGCCTTGGAACGATCGGGCAGGAGTGGAGCATTGATGTTAAAGAAACTAGTGACGCTAGGGCATATCGTCCTCTTTTGGCCTCTGCCTGCATTGCTCTTATTTCACGTCCTCAAGGTCTATTACTATTAATGGGAAACAACAAACTAGCATGGTGGATTGTAGGTTTATCGACGGCATGTGGTGTGGCCGCATTCTTTGGATTCAAAATGAAGAGTAATGATCAGACAGTTTTTCTTCCCGGGGATACCACTCATGGACACTACCAGATTGAGATGGCTTGTTCTGCCTGTCACACACCGATGATGGGTGTCAAAGAAGAGTCTTGTCTAGATTGTCATGCTGCAGACTTAAAAGCAGTGAATGACAGTCATCCAAAGGCGAAGTTCACCGATCCACGGAATGCTGAACTGGTTTCGGTGCTGGACGCACGGAACTGCCTGACATGCCACAAAGAACATGTGCCTGATCGAACCCATGCAATGGGGCTGACCATTCCAGATGACTACTGTTTCCTTTGTCACGAGGAAATTGGAAATGAACGCCCTACGCACGAAGGCCTCACCTTCGATACCTGCACCACTGCAGGTTGTCACAACTATCATGACAACTCCGGCTTGTATGAAGATTTCCTTTCCAAACATTTGGATGACGATGACATCAACCACAGCGGAGCTGTCAGGGAGAGAGAGTTGATCGCTTTCTTGAAAAAGGGAGGGAGCACCTTTAAACCACTATCGGAATCAGACGCAGATGCCCCCACTGGCAAAATGGGTTCCAAGGAGCTTCTTGGACACTGGTCTGAGACTGCTCACGCTGCAGCTGGTGTGAATTGCAGTGATTGCCATGAGCAAGACGAGAGTTGGTCTGACAGTCTGGGACATGAATCCTGCAACAGTTGCCATTCGTTGGAGGTGGAAGGATTCCTGAAAGGTAAACACGGCATGAAGCTGGCAAGTGGATTGAGTGCAATGACCCCTGGGGATGCTCGGTTGCCTATGAAACATTCTTCGTTTCATGAGGAGCTTAGCTGTGTCTCCTGTCACGATGATCATCGTTTCGATACGCGGAGCGCTGCGGTGGATTCATGCCTTCGATGTCACGATGATCAACATAGCCGCGCCTATATGGAGTCCTCTCACTATTCTCTTTGGGAGGAAGAGATGGAGGGCGCCAATGCGGGGACTGGTGTTAGTTGCGCGACCTGTCACATGCCACGGATTGAAGTCAGTGAAAATTACGTCAAGAGGACGCTGGTTCAGCACAATCAGAATTTCAATCTTCAGCCGAATGAGCGGATGATTCGAACTGTTTGTGCCAGTTGCCATGGAGTGGGATTCGCCATCGATTCGTTGGCCGACAAAGAACTCATAAAGAACAATTTCAACAAACGCCCTTCCTCACATATTAAGAGCATGGATTGGGTGAAGGAGCGTGCGTTGAAGAACTGAAATATTGGAACCGATCGACCGTGACCAATAACTAAAACAACCCTGAACCGAAAACGAACACATATGAAAACTAGATGGATGCTTGGAACTTCTCTCGTCACTGCTGCAATCTTTGTGGGCTGTAGTCAGCCTGCTCCTCCTCCTGCAGCAGCAGCAGCAGCTGCACCTGCAGGAATCTCGCCTCAGAAAATGGCAGATGCGCTTCACGCGGTCATGGAAAGTGATCGAACCGTTTATACAAGGAACGTTGTCAACCGGCTTGTCAAACAGGAGAAGGTCATCAAGGCGAGTGAGCACTGGGAAGATGACAAGGCACTTCCGTTGCCAGCCCAGATGTTTCGAATGGGAGCTGAGCGGGTGGCGGAAAAGAATGCCGGATTCACCTATTCACTTCTGAGCGAATGGCCGATCAACAAGCAGAACACCCCTAAGACCGAAGTGGAGATAAAGGGACTGCAATCAATCGCTGCGTCGAAGGGGGCTGAACCTTTCTATTCAGAGGAGACTCTGGGAGGACAGAAATATTTCACAGCAGTCTATGCGGATGTGGCTGTCGCGGAGGCCTGCATCAGTTGTCATAATGACCATAAGGATTCTCCGCGAGAGGACTTTAAAATGGGCGAAGTCATGGGGGGGGTGGTGATTCGCATACCATTGGATTCCTGAGGACTGGAAAACAACAGGAACGGTGAACCGGGAGTCTCAGGTTACTTCCGAATCACAGGCAACCGGACGTGATCTGGTGCCTCCCGGTTCTTTTGATTTATTCAGAAAGCAGAAAGTAACATTATGAAAATACCAACCCTGTTTCTCCTGTCAGGAATTCTGCCGGATCAACTGCAGCGACATGGCAGTGAACAGATTGAAGGCGACACAATTGAAAGAAAGGCTACGCCAACAATGCAAGCGCATCACGGACTGCGTGGCGTGAAGAACTTTATTTGGAAAGGGAAAGAAGAACTCAAAACAACAGACTGAAAGATAAGATATGACAGAGATTCAAATCAAACTGGTGAAGGAATCATGGGCCAAGGTTGTTCCTATATCGGAGACTGCAGCTTCATTGTTCTACGGAAAACTCTTTGAGTTGGATCCCGAATTGAAACCCCTGTTCAAGAGCGATATCAAAGAGCAGGGAAAGAAATTGATGCAGATGATCAATACAGCAGTTGGGAGCCTGGATCGATTGGGCGATATCGTGGATGCTGTAAAATCAATGGGCGCGAGGCATAAAGGATATGGTGTGAAAGATGAGCACTATGCAACGGTTGCTACAGCCCTGTTGTGGACGCTGGAGCAGGGGCTTGGGGAAGCTTTCACTGACGAGGTCAAAGAGGCTTGGGTTGAAACATACACAATTCTGGCTTCGGCGATGAAAGAAGGAGCTGCCTGAATTCAGTTATGCGTAAAAGATCGCGCAAAATATTTCGAAGAACACACCAGACAGTTCACGAATGTTGCGTGAACGGTTTTACTGGGTAACCAAGCGCAATGTGGGGGGAGCGGAGGTTGGATGGCGACTTGAAGCAAAGCCGTGAACCAATCCTCCGCCTCTGTGTTCCATTGTCTTGCGGACGAGTATCAATGATATGATGCCATTGGTGTCGTCGTTGAGAAACTGAACGAGCTGTTTGCTGGAGAGAGTGAATGCACCGTGGAAGACGCCTTGAGGGACACTGAATTCACCGAGGTGAACGGTTTGCTCAGGTGCTACCTCCGAAGCTCCCTCCGCATTTGCGGGAGCCGTCTCCCAGCTTAAGTCTGCAGCGTTCCAGCCATCGAGTTGGTCTTTGTTAATGCCATAGACCGCAAATACTGAGTCTTCTACAAGGCTGGAGAATCCATATCCGGTAGGTTCAGCTGTAAGTTGAATCTCTGCTTCTTTGATTTTTCTGCCTTCGAGATTCGTGAGATCGAAAGCAAGAAAGGCTTTCCTCCGAAAATGAGGGCCTTCCGTGTTCTTGAGAAGCAGAAGGGTTTCAGATGTGTGAATGTCCTGCGGACCTGTTTGCACAAAGGCGTCCTGGCCTCTTCCTTGGGCAGTCGTAATGACTGTATCAAATTTCAGGTCGCTGGGTGTGCCTGGTTGGTTCCTCATTCCTGGTTCCTGCGAACGAGCGTCTTTCATGTTTATGGCCGCCGCATCAATACTCGAGTTATAGCCGGCGTTCATACGTTTGATTTCGCCTGATACCGCATGCTGGACGTCGACAATTCCTTCAAACACCTGAACCTGCGTTGTGCCATCTTTTGGATCCACGTTGACTCCAAATTCAGTTCCGTAGTCAACGAGCTTTGCCTGAGTGGTATCCACTGTGAAACCCTGTGCAGGCGGTGGTACATTTGCGATGAGCATCCCAGAGTGAAGAATGCAATTCATGGCGTCGACCAGTTCCAATTCAGCGGGCGCTTCAAGGACGACTTTTGCGCCAGATGTAAAAGTCAGCCTAGCAATCCCTGAAGCCAGCTTGATGGTTCCTTTGCCAAGCGCTGCTCCCTCAGCAGTGGGGAGGGAACTGCTTTCCCAACGACAGTTTTTAGTCTCTGTGAGCGTGGCAAATGCTTTAGGTGGGGATGATGTTGCGACCGTGGGCGAGGCAGAAGGATCCTTCCACATGGTTCCCACAAAAACGCCGAAGAGCAGAAATGCGACAGCAGCCGCGATCCCGGCCCAGTTTCGGGTTGGAGTGTTTTTGGGGAAGGGGATCGCTTCACGTTCCAGTTCGTTCAATGAGATGCCTTCCGTTCCTGAAAGTTGCCAGTGGAGCTGACCATGTTGATGGTTCTCCTTGATGAACCGTCGGCGAAAGTCGGTGTCAGCATTCAGCAGTGCTTCCAGCTCAGCGACCTCTTCCTCAGTCAGGCAATCATCAATATAGTGATCTATGAGAAGGCGATGACGTTCTGGAAGTGCCTTGTTCATGAGTGGTTCTCCTGTTGCTTGTAGTGTTTCGCGACACAGTCTTGAAGCGTGGTTCTTACTCTGCTGAGCATCCGGTAAACAGCCCCTTCAGACTGTCCGCTTCTTGGGGCCATATTTTCTATGGAAAGGCCATCTCGATAACGAAGTTCAATGAGGCTTCTGTATTTTTCCGGAAGCTTGGTGATGCATGATTGAAGGAGATGATATTGAGACTCGAGTTCCTGCTGCATTTTCTCCGTTTCTTCGGCAACCAACTGAAGGCACTCATCGCTGACGTGGAGCTTCTGTTTCTTTTGCTTCTTGCGATAGGAAAGTATCTGGTGGAAGGCAATCTTGCGGGACCACGCTCCAAAGTTGGTGCCCAACTTAAACTGTTCGAAATGACGCCACATGATCACTTTTGCATTCTGGAGAACGTCTTCGGCGTCTGCAGTATTTGTGATCAATGAGAAGACATATGCGTGAAGCTGTCTCTCGTTCTGGGCGAGCAATTTGATGAATTCTTCGGTGGAATCAGATGTGTCCTCCATGCGTTCTAGAAGTGTTAGGCCATCGGCGAAGGAATTGGACAAGGAATGTCGCCTTGTCAGCGACGGGGCTAATTGCCTGTTGAGGGAACAGGCGATGCCTCGACGACTACTTGGGATGCCTGCTGAGCAGACAGTCCTGCCTCGAGACCGGAGGCAATGGCACCAGAAATATGTGGGGCAGCAACAGATGTTCCTTCGCTGACAAAGACTCGGCCTGCAAACTCTGCAGCGTTGGCTCCTGGTCCAGCGGCATCAACCGTGGGGCTTGTGTTGGCATAGGTTGCCAAGGATCCGTTACTGGTGACGGCCGTGACTGAAATGACATCTTCATAGCCAGCAGGGAATATGGTCTGACTGGAACCATTGTTGCCTGCGGCAGCAACAACAGCGATCCCACTATCGCTGAGGTTGCTTAAAAGGGTTGAAAAGTAATCGGCTGTGTCCGTTCCTCCAGAGCTGATATTGATGACTGTTGCTCCATTCTCGACTGCCAAAGAAGTGCCCGCGGTGAGGTCATAGGTAGTGGTCGAATCATTCACGCCATAGACGTCTACCGGCAGGACACGGATGATGGTTTCAGTGTTGTCTGTTGACGCGGCAACACCAGTAAACAGGGCATCGAGAACGTGTGTCCCATGGGTAGGATTGATGGAGTTGTTGACGGTCTCGCCAACAACTGAGAGTTGATCGAGAAGAAAATCGCCGAATGGAGAACCTGCGTTCTGCACTGCTGTATCAATAATGGCGACGATAATGCCTTCATCATCGCTCAAAGGTGCCGGATTCAAATCAATGGGAAAGGCTGTGATTTCAGGACTGGCAACTGGAGTAGGGGGCTTTGGGATGTTGTAGTTGTAGTCTGTATCGACATCATCCATGGACTCAAGCCGGTCATACGCTGAGTCTGCGATGCCTTCGTCGGGAAACTTGAGTCGGTAGATTCCTTTGCCGTCAATTCCTCCAATGACTTTGGCTCCAAGCTTCTTTGCTAGGTCCTCGGCGTCAACATCGTCTCCTAGCGTTACCACGAGCTCATCTCCGATTCGATTCTCAGAGCCGCTTTCAATCTTCTTGGTCGCGCTCGTCCTGTTGCTGCTGAAGATATAGAGAGAGGTTTTTCCTTCAGGTGTGGGAACGAGTGCGTAGTTGAGTGGTTTGATCAACCGACGTAGTGCTTCTCCCGAGTCGACTTTCTCAAACTTGGTGTAGACATGATGTTTGAGGTCAGGCTCAACAAAGATTTCCCAGTTTGTGGAGTCGGCAATTGATTTAAGCACTTTCTCAATTGGCGCTCCATCGACATCCGCTGTGACCGAAGCTGTTTGTTCATTCCATTCAATCAGAGGGCCTGCCGTAGCTGAAGATGTGATGGCGATGAGATGGAAGCAAAGGATTAGCATAAATCCGATCAACCACCTATGAGCTGAGGCGGAGGTATTGGAATATGTATGATCTTCAGACATATTATTGTTGTGAGGCCTAAGATTCTCGCCTATTCCGCAAAAGGCACAAGTAAGGACTTGGCAGGTGGATATTGCGGTTGGAGTCCAAGGTTGCTAGATTCCCCGCTCCTTTCGCGGCGGGAAAGCTGCGGAATAGGACAAAATTGACAGATTGTTACGAGCATGACGACGTTACTCGACCGGTTAAACAGCTCTGAAGAGCTTAAAGTTGCAAAAAACGAAAACATCAAGGACGCGAGCCGCTATCTACGCGGAACGATCCTTGAGGGCTTGGCGGATCAATCCACCGGGTCGCTTTCCTCTGACGACACTCAACTGACCAAATTCCACGGGATTTATCAGCAGGATGATCGCGATGTGCGTAAGGAACGCCGTCGCAATAAGTTGGAGCCTGCATACAGCTTCATGATTCGTGTGCGTGTTCCCGGTGGGGTCTGTTCTCCGGCCCAGTGGTTGGAAATGGATCGTCTCGCCAATGAACATGCCAATAAGACTCTGAAACTGACCACGCGTCAGGCATTTCAGTTTCACGGTGTTATCAAATCAAATCTGAAGCAGACGATCTTTGATATCAATCAGACATGCATGGATACGGTTGCAGCCTGCGGTGATGTAAACCGCAACGTGATGTGCAACCCGAATCCTCACCTGTCCAAAGCTCACGCCGTCGCTCAGAAGGCAGCTCAAGACATCAGTGATCACCTCACTCCCGCTACCAAGGCCTATCACGAGATCTGGTTGACGGATTATGAGGGTGAAAAGACGAAGGTCACCGTCGACCCTGAAGTTGAAGAAGAGCCAATCTACGGAAAATACTACCTCCCGCGTAAGTTCAAAACCGTGGTTGCGGTACCTCCCAACAATGATGTGGACATCTTCGCTCACGATTTGGGATTCATCGCCATTATTGAGAATGATGAGGTTGTAGGTTTCAACGTCACGGTGGGTGGCGGGATGGGAATGAGCCACGGAAACACGAAGACCTATCCGCGTCTCGCTGAAGTGATGGGCTTCTGCACTCCTGAGCAGGTAGTGGAAGTTTCGGAGAAGATCCTCACGGTGCAACGTGATTACGGTGATCGTGAAGACCGCAAGCATGCACGCTTGAAGTATACGATCGATGATCATGGATTGGCATGGTTTCGCGAGAAGGTTGAGGAGCGCCTCGGTTACAAACTTGAAGAGGCGCGCCCCTTTGAATTCACAGACAACAATGATCGCTACGGCTGGACGGAGGGACCTGATGGAAACAGTCACGTGACTCTCTACATCGAGAACGGTCGAGTGAAGGATACAGAAGACGAGCCGTTTATGACCGGATTTCGTGAGATCGCAAAAGTGCACACAGGAGATTTTCGCCTGACTCCGAATCAGCACTTGATGATTGCGAACATCACGCCAGAGCAGAAACCAAAGCTCGAAGCTCTTCTTAAGGAATACAAGTTGGACACCTGCTACACAGCTTCAGGTTTGCGGCTTGGGTCTATGGCATGTGTGGCACTTCCTACCTGTGGATTGGCCCTTGCTGAGAGTGAGCGCTATTTGCCGGATGTCGTGACGGAACTAGAAGGTGTTCTTGAAGACTGTGGACTCAGCAGTGATTCGATCACGATTCGTATGACCGGCTGCCCGAATGGATGTGCCCGCCCATACATTGCAGAGATTGCTTTTGTTGGTAGAGCACCAGGCAAATACAATGTCTACCTCGGTGGTGGACATGCCGGTGAGCGCCTGAGCAAGCTCTACAAGAATTCCTGTAAGGCAGATGAGATCAAAGGTGTTCTCGAACCAGTGATTCGTGACTATGCGACGAATCGTAATGAAGGAGAGAATTTCGGCGATTTCGTGATTCGTAAGGAATACGTTGTGGCAACCCGAAAAGGGCAGGATTTCCACGACGATTTTGTCGATCACTGAGCAGCTCAGTAGAATAATTCTTCCGATTTCAAGACACCCGTTTCGTTTTTCGATGCGGGTGTTTCCTTTTTCGTGAAGGAATCTTCTATTAGAGCGTCACATGGGGGAACACTTTGACTAAGGGCGAAACAGGACCAAATGGTTCAAAATGACGCCTTTTCCCAAAGTAATTCTTATAGAATCAAAATCGGACTTGCCTTGAGGGGGGAGTCTGCGGCTTTTTAGTCGTTCCGCTTTGAAACGTTGTTTCGTGATGCCTGAAATGAATTCTACTTTTCGATCTCTTTTGGCCGGTATGAGCATGGTTGCAGCTTCCGCATCCATTTCATCTGCTTCACCTGTCGTCCCCGGATTTGCCTATGATGGGGAACAGTTCACTTTGGCAGACAAGGGAGAGCTTCTGCTCAGTGAGTTGAACTGTCTCTCGTGTCATTCCGCCAGCAAGGAAGTCATGGCTAGGGTCGGGACCAAATCTGCCCCTGATCTTAGTAAGGTAGGAGAGCGCCTGACGCCACATTATATAGAGGAGTTCATTCGCAATCCTCATTCAACCAAAGAGGGCACAACGATGCCGGGGATTTTTCACTCATCTGAAGCTCAAGCGGCAGATGGGGCGGTCGAGTTTCTTACCCATTTTCTTGTATCACAGAGCGGGGGAATCAAGCCATCGAAGGCAGCCATCAATTCGTCCCTCGTTCAACGCGGTCGTGACATCTTCCACAAAGTTGGGTGTGTGGCCTGTCATGCTCCAGAGAAGGAAGGAGATGGATTCAAGGGGTCTGTTCCTATTGGGAATCAGTCTCGTAAGACAACGGTGGAGCAGCTGACAGCGTTTCTTAAGAATCCACATTCAGTAAGGGGATCGGGACGGATGCCTAATCTCGGCCTGTCAGATGCAGAGGCAGAAGCGGTGGCTTTTTATCTCTTGAAGGAGCAGGTAGAGAATCCTCCAACTGGCAAGAAAGTGGAGGTGGCTGGTTTCGCTGTGGAGTATTTCGAGGGAAGTTGGAACCGCCTTCCCAATTTCTCCAAGCTGAAACCCAAGGCAACGGGGATTTCAGAGCGCATCACTCACGCTCCGGCAGGGATTAAAGTGCCGGGTGACGGATATGGACTTCGCTTCACCGGGATTTTGAAGGTGGGCAAAAAGGGAACACATAAATTCTGGCTCAAGTCAGATGATGGTTCTCGCTTCCTGATCGATGGGAAAGTGGTGATCAACAATGATGGCATCCATGCAGCAAACGAAGTGCGAAAAGACCTGATGCTTGAAAAAGGCGACCATGAGATCGTTGTGGAATACTTCGAGAAAAGTGGTCAACAGGATCTCGGACTGCGTGTGATTGGCCCAGGATTACCCAGAGGGGAAATCACCAAGAAGAGCGTGAGAGTTAAAGATCAGACTCCAATGTCTCCAGTTGGAATGACGGACTTCAAGGTAGACAAGCAAAAGGCATTGATGGGCGGGCGGATGTTCGCGGTCATGCGTTGTGTTTCCTGTCACAAAATGGGTGACCTGAAGCCGATGACACCATCGAAGCCGCTTGCAAGTTTGAATGTCGCTTCCGGCGACGGCTGTCTTAGCAGTGCCATCCGCAAGGGATTGCCTGACTACAAACTATCTGATGAACAACGTTCCGCGTTGAAAGCAGCATTGGGACGTCGGGATGAGTTAAATAAGCCATTGCCCCCCAAAGCGTCCGTCCGCAGAACAATGGCGAAATTGAATTGTTATGCCTGTCACAAGAGGGATGGAATTGGCGGACCTAGTGAAGCGCGTAAGGAATTCTTTCAAACGAATTTTGAGATCGATCTTGGTGACGAGGGGAACCTGCCGCCACATCTGAACGGCTCGGGTAGCAAGCTCAAGAAATCGGCTTTGGAGAGAATCCTTTGGAAGAAGGAGCTCCATGTTCGCCCATTCATGGCAACCCGAATGCCTCAGTTTGGAAAAGGAAATGTAGAATCCATTGTGGATGCCTTGATTGCATCGGATAAGCAGGAAGGTGATTTGAAGAATCCAGAGTTCAGCGAAGAGTCCGTGGAAGTCGGGCACAAGTTTGTAGGGGTGACAGGCCTGTCCTGTGTCGCGTGTCATAATGTAAATGGCAATAAGGCAGTTGGAGTTCCTGGGATCGATTTGGTCACCGTACATGAGCGTATCAATCCAGGATGGTTTCATCGTTTTTTGGTGAACCCTGCTACAATGAATCCGGGGACGCGGATGCCTGCTTTCTGGCCTGAAGGCAGATCATTCTTCCCAGATATCTTGGAAGGGGATAGTCAGAAGCAGTTTTCTGCCATCTGGAATTACCTTTCGCTTGGAGTATCGATGAAGCGCCCTGAGGGTGTGCAGCCTCCTGGAGGTGTTGGACTCGAGCTTTTCCCTGATCCCGAGCCGATCGTTCATCGAACCTTCATGGAGGGAGTAGGCCCTCGCTCGATTCTTGCCGGATTCCCTGAGAACGTACATGCAGCTTTTGATGCCAATAATGTTCGTCTCGCCAAAGTGTGGAGAGGACGTTTCTTTGATGCCTCAGGCGTTGCGAGTGGGAGAACCGATACCTTCAAGGGGCCACTTGGAAAAGATAGTCACGATCTCCCAGCGGGCCCTGCAATTGCGAAGTTGGAAAGCGGGAATGCTCCTTGGCCAAAGGCCGAGAAAACAGACCGGAATACGGGAGGCCGTTTCAGAGGTTACCGACTCGATGCTAAGGGGCGTCCGACATTTCATTACGAATTGGAGGGAGTTGAGGTTTCTGAAAGCCCTGTCCCTGAAATCCGAGAGGGAGGTGCCTGTATTAGCCGGAAGTTCACTCTTAACGGAAAAGCACAGAGCGATGTCTATCTCCTCGCTGCACGCGGTAGTAAGATTACCAAGCAAGGCGATCGATGGGCGCTTTCTGACGGATCATGGGTGACAGTCTCCGGAAGTGGTGCCGATGAACCGTTTGTACGCCAGATTGGCAAGCAGGCTGAACTTGTTGTTCCGGTAAAATTGACTGGCAAGGCAGCTGAGATTGAAGTTCTGGTACAGTGGTAACCCCCAATACATTTTCTGAAATGAAACATCTTCTTACCTCATTGATTTCCATTGGCGCCCTGGGTGGTTCTCTCATGGCAGAGCCCAAGGAGTCTGATTACTACGAGATCATCACGTTTCCTCAATCAGATGATCTGGAATTGAAACTCGAGATCTCCGCTATTGAAGCTCTAAACGATGGCACTGTCATGGTTGCGACCAGGACAGGTGATATCTTCAAGATCAAGGAACCATATGGAGATCCATCCAAAGCGACGTTCACCAAATGGGCGAGAGGATTATCGCATCCCCTTGGACTGGTGGAGCACGGTGATTGGATCTACACATCACAGCGTGCGGAAGTCACGCGCATTAAGGATTCCAACAGCGATGGTAAGGCTGATATCTTTGAAACCGTCAGTGATGGTTGGGAGATTAGCGGAAACTACCATGAGTACAATTTTGGTCCTCGTCTGGATCAAGACGGTCAACTCTGGGTAACACTCAACAAGCCCTTTGGAAAAGAACCCTATGGTCGAGCGCATTGGCGTGGCTGGGCTATCAAAGTCGATCCCAAGACTGGAGATTGGGAACCTGTAGCCACTGGTTTGCGTTCTCCTGCCGGCGTGGATGTGAGTCCTTTCAACGAGGTTTTCTACACGGATAATCAAGGGGAATGGTGCAATGCATCAAAGTTGTCCCACATCGAGTTCGGTGATTATCACGGTCACCCTCACGGATTACCGACTATCGAGAAGGCGGGCGAGCCATTCAACAAGATCAAGACGCCTGAAACTGGCTGGTGGATGAAGGATGTGAAGAATCATATTCCTGAGTTCAAAATGCCGGCAGTCTGGTTCCCATATGACAAGATGGGTAAAAGCCCGAGTGGTTTTCGGTGGGATCAGACTGGAGGAAAGTTCGGGCCTTTCGAGGGGCAGATCTTTGTAGGAGATCAACATCACGGATGGGTGATGCGTGTTGCTTTGGAGAAGGTCGATGGACATTGGCAAGGTGCATGTTTCCGTTTTCGTCAGGATTACACCTGCGGCATCATTCGTTTGGAATTTGGTGCAGATGATTCCTTGTTCGTAGGAATGTCCAATGCTGGATGGAGTGGTCGTGGAAATCGCCCATGGGGGCTCCAAAGAACCAAGTGGACCGGGAAAGTTCCTTTCGAAGTCCACACAATGAAGGCTCGTCCAAATGGGTTTGAACTCAATTTCACTTCGCCAGTCGATGACGAGACAGCCCGTGAGATTTCGAACTACAAGATGTCGAGTTACACCTACAAGTTGCGTAAAGATTACGGTGGTCCCGAAGAAGACGTAAAGGATCTGGAGATTATTGGTGCCAAGGTTTCTGATGGTGGAAAGAGAGTGACTTTGGAAGTAGGTGGGCTTCGCGAGGGGTATGTTCACGAGCTTCATCTGAATAATTTCAAAGCCAAGGATGGAACCGCGCTCCTACATAAGGAGGCGTTTTACACATTGGTGAATATTCCATCGAAGTAAGATGCGCCTTCCTCAGATCAGCGTCACCCTTGTCTTTTTGCTTTCTGCGCTAAACGTGTGCGGTCAACAATTCATTCTGTTCGATGAAACGTTTGAGCTGGGCATTGAGGAGGCAATAAAGACCAAGTCTCATCTCTATCTGACCCCTGAGAAGTTTGGTAAGGAAACGCCAACGGACTGGACGACGCCCATCGACTACCGTAACGGAACCGTCCATATCCGACTCGAGGTGATTGAAAAGCCCAAGGGCGGTTTTCCGACCAACTGGAGTCTATGCTACATTCCGAACAAGGGACGGAAGAATGGCTATGGCTGCACTGGAACTCCCAAGTATACGGAGACTGGTGTCTACGAAAAGACGGTCAAGATGAACGCTTTCTGGAACCATGATTCCATCGTCTGGACAAAAGGGATCAAGAGGATGGCCTTGGTGATCAAGGATACGAGTGGCGGACAAGGTCATGCGCACAATAGAAAGGATCATCAACACTACTTTTCCACCAAAATCCGGGTAACCATGGTCCAAGTCGCTGCTGGAGCAACGTATGACTCATCCAAGGTGCCATCCTTGAACAAGTAGTGCTCAGTCTTCTTGCTTCGAGTCTCAAAGCTACGGAGACTCATCCCGTGCAGAGTTTTGAAGAAATAGGGTGTCCTTATTGCGGGCAATGGTTCGGAATTGAGATTGATACCTCTGCAGGGAATCACCGAATGACTACGGACTGTGAGGTGTGTTGTCGGCCGTTCTTGGTATCTGTCGATTGTGAACCAGGCGAAGTGTTCAGTATTTCAACCGAAGGAGAAGGCGAGTGATGGATGAGAAGACGCTTCCAATCTACGAGATCCGTGAGAAGTTTCTGGATGCTTTGAAAGAAGATGGGCAATGCGTTCTTGTTGCTCCGACAGGTTCGGGAAAGTCCACTCAAGCCCCTCAATTTCTCTTGGACGACGAGCTGGATAGCGGTCGGTTGATTATTGTGTTGGAGCCGCGAAGGATTGCTGCAAGGACCTTGGGAAGTCGAGTTGCTGAAGAACGAAATACGAAGGTTGGTCGAGAGGTCGGCTATTCCATTCGTTTTGAGAACCGGATGTCTGGCGGAACCAGGATCGTCTACGTGACTGAAGGAGTGTTTTTGAGATGGCTTCAGGAAGATGGTTTTCTGGAAGAGGTGGAAGCCGTGTTCTTTGACGAGTTTCATGAGAGAAACCTGCTAAGTGATGTCGGACTTGGGTTGTTGAAATCTTTGCGCGAAAAGTGTGAAAGAAAGCCTCATCTGATTGTTATGTCAGCGACCATCGAGGCTGAGCCGGTGGCTGCGTTTCTATCGGGTGACCGAGAGTGTCCAATCATCGAATCTGATGGGCAGATGTATCCCGTTGAGGTTTCCTATTCAGAGCACAAGGATCGCCGTGATCTTATCGAGCGTGCAGTGAGTGCGGTAGCGAATGTGATTCAGACCGGGAATGAGGGCGATGTCTTGGTCTTTATGCCTGGGATGGGAGAGATCATGGCGACGGTAAATAATTTGAAGCGGGTGAGTCTTGGTGAATCATTGGAGGTGCTCCCGCTTCATGGTGATCTCGCGATTGATCAACAGGCACGCGCATTCGGAAAATCGAGACAGAGAAAGGTAGTTGTAGCTACAAATGTGGCTGAGACTTCAGTAACGATTCCAGGAGTGAGGCATGTGGTGGATGGCGGGCTGGCCCGAGTGGCCCGTTATGATGCGTCGCGGGGAATCAACACATTGCTGGTCGAAGAAATCAGCAGAGCGTCGGCTGATCAACGGAAAGGACGGGCCGGTCGTATCGCATCAGGAACGTGTCAGCGTCTGTGGAGCGAGAGTAATCAGTTAAATCGCCCGGAAAAGAACACACCCGAGGTGAAGCGGGCTGATCTTGCGGAATCCATTCTTTTTCTACATTCGCTTGGTGTAACGGATGCTCAAAGGTTTGAATGGCTCGATAAGCCTGAGACAGAGGCGATCACTCGTGCAGAGAGGTTGCTAGGCGATCTCGGGGCGTTGAAGGAATGTGACGGAGGTCAGGAGCTGACCGAAGTCGGTAGAAAGATGCTTCGGTTGCCGATGCATCCGCGGTATGCACGGATGATCCTTCAGGGAGTTGAGGAAGACTGTGTTCCTGAAGCGGCTCTATGTGCAGCACTGGTTTCAGGTAGGGATATTCTCATGCGGGTTGGGCGCGATGATAGACGCATGAAGGATGTGCGCGACGATTTGATTGAGGGGACAATCTCTGACTTTCAGGTGATGATGCGGGCATTCCTTTGGGTGAGGAATCAGCGGTTCAATATTGAAGCATGCCGGCAGGTAGGTGTGCATGGACAAACTGCGCGTGGCGTGGAGAAAACTTTTCAACAACTGTTGCAAATCTGCATTCGGGAAGGATTGACCGAAGAAGAGGGCATGAAGATTGACGCCAATCGTAGTGATGCAATCTGCAAGGCTGCATTGGTTGGTTTTGTGGATCAGCTTGGAGTAAGGAAGGACGTCGGCACTCTGGAGTGCAGAGTCTCCGGAGGGAGGACGGGAACACTGGTTCGCGAAAGCGCACTTGCTGTCGAAGGGGCGCCAACGATGTTTGTTGTGGGTGATATGAGGGAGATCGATTCACGTAAGCGAAACAACCTGACGTTGATTTCTCATGCTTCGGGTGTTCGATCAGAATGGCTGGATGATCTATTTCCTACACAGGTAAAGAAGCAGCTGGTGCACGAGTATGATTCTCATCATAAGCGGGTGCAGGCGTGGAATGTGGTGGAACTTGCGGGTTTTGAATTGGAACGAAACAAGACTGCAGAACTCGATGAGGTTGAGGCTGGGCTCTGTATTGCGAGAACGTTTCTCAAAGGGGAGATACATCTTCCTGAGTGGAATCACGAGGTTCAGCAACTCGTGGGGCGATGTCGATTGATGGCTGCCTTGGATGATGAACTTGGCTTCCCTTATTTTGATGACGCTCAAACAGTCGCGTTGATCGGTAAAGAGTTGAAGGGAATCAGTGTCTTGAAACGCGCTCAAGAGATTCCGTTCTTGAAGGCAGTAAAGATGTTCATAGGAAAGGATTTGATGGAGTTCTTGGATGCCGTGGTTCCGAAAACAATCGTTATAGGGGAGCTTGGAAAGCGGAAGCTTCTCTATCCCACAAATCAGGAAGAGGATGGTGTTTTGAAAGGTCCTGAAGTTCAGATCAAGATCAACGAGTGTTTTCCTCTTCAGTCCCATCCGACAGTAGGTGAAGGCAGAGTGCCGATCATACTACAACTGCAACGTCCAACCGGGAAGAGACTGGTGGAGACGACTGACTGGCCAGAATTCCGGATCAAGGAATACCCGAAGTATAAGCGGGAGTTGGTAAAGAAGTTTAATGCGATTGTATGGCCCTGAGGAGTGAGCCCACACTGGTAGACGTCGTATTGTCATAAGACTCATGCCTCGATAGGCTGCAGGCATGATGCTTCGTGTCTGGGTCATAATGGTGCTCCTGCTTGCTGTTTCTGCTGCAGCGGACGAGGGGAGTCTCGAAGCAGTTTTCGGACTGCTGGATGAAGGCAAGCCCGAAGCGGCGTTTCAGTTGGCCTCTCGCTTCGCAGAGGCTGGCGATGCGCAATGCGCGCTCTATGTAGGTAAGGCGCATCTTCAGGGCGTGGGTGTTGAGAGTGATCTTCCCAAGGCAGTAGCCGCGATGTTTCAGGCCCGCGGGATGGGTAGTATGGAAGCTGATGGATTCATCGAAGAGTTTAGGGCTCGCGTGTTGGATGAGGGGGCTAGCGAGTCCATGCGGAATGTGGTATTGGAAACATTAGGTAGCAGTCTCAAGAGAAGGGGAGAAATCCCGCTTGGCCAATATCAATTCAGAAGAGGCTTAAGAGATACTGCTACTCTGGATGCATTGGTTGAAGAAGTGTTGGCACTGCAACTCCTTTCGGGACGGTGTCTGGCTGCATGGGGAGAGGAGAAGAGATCATCCAATAGTCTTTCAGGGGATGCGATCAAGGTGATGGAAAGGTTGCATCGTGAAGGCTGGACGCTTGCGTCCTATATTGTTGCCCGCTGGAAGAGTAAGGGAATTGGCGGGCAGAAGGACCTGAATGTTGCTTTGACGATCTTGGCTGGTTTGGAAGATGAAGAGTCTCAGCAATATCGTGTGAGCCTGTTGGCTTCGGAGGGAAGAACCGCAGAAGCGATCAAACTGCTAAAAAGGTTAGCAGGCGAAGGAATGGGCTTTGCCTGTCGACGCTATGGGCTGCTTCTCAAGAATCAGGGAGAGTTGAAGATGGCTGCTTCCTATTTGGAAAAGGCAGTGGGCAAGAATGCCCGTGATTGGGAAGCTGTTGTGCATTTTGCTGAAATGTTGGTTGAGGGTGAGGGGATGGCCATGGATCAGGCCAGGGGATTGCAACTCTATGAGAAGGCGGCCGTCGATGGAGACCATGCAATTGCTTCCTATGTTGCCGGGATGATGTACCTAAAGGGAGTCGGAACAAGTCCTTCCGCCAGCAAGGCTACCTTGCATCTCAGAAAAGCACTGGCACTAGGCGTCGGAGATGCGCGTGAGCCCCTTGCCGCATTGGTCGGAGTCGTCGAAACACCGAACGTGAAAAGGCCGGTGAAGGTGAAACCGGCTGCGGGCTCGGACATGCCTGTAGTTGAGAAGAGACGTCCTCGCGTTCACATTGTAAAGAGGGGAGACACGTTCTATGAACTTGCTCGAGATTACGGGGTGAAGTTCGAAAGATTTCTTGATGCCAATCCAGCGATTGATCCAGAGCGATTGCAGATTGGACAGAGACTGAAACTTCCTTAATGGGTTCTCTGTGCCTCTCAAATAGAGTTCTAATGTTTCTTTTCTGGGAGAAGAGATTGTAGCGGGCAGCTTTCGCATTTCGGATCTTTAGGCCTGCAATGGTCTTTCCCAACCATCACCAATTGCGCGTGGTAGTCTTGCCAATAGTCCAACTGGTCCCCTCCTGACTTCTGACTCAAGGCACTCTCACATATGGTCTTTAACGAATCGTAGGTATCTGCGGTTGAACACCAGCCATGCCTTTCGAAGATGCGTTTCGTGTAAGTGTCTACGACAAACGACCGATGGCTCCCTGCATACAGCAGCATACAATCGGCTGTTTCTGGCCCGACGCCATTGATCTCCAAAACTCTATTTCGGACCGACTCTAGCGGGCCTTTGAAGAATTTGTTTAGGTCGCCATCGTAGTCCTCGACCAATGGTTTTACGAATGCTTTCAATCGTTTTGCCTTCAGATTGAAGTAACCGGCAGGTCTGATAAGTGATGCGAGCCGATCGTGATCGACTGCCTCGATGCCTTCGAGACTTAGAATGCCCGCTTCCTTGAGGTTCTGAATGGCTTTCTCGACATTGGTCCATGCCGTGTTCTGGGTGAGAATGGCTCCAATGCATACTTCGAAAGGAGAATCACTAGGCCACCAATCTTGGTGTCCTCTGGCCTTAAACATGAGGCGATAGGCCTTCCTAAGTTCCGGAGTTTGCATGAATGAATATTTGCTACTGCGGGAAGAACTTTGTTCAAAGCTGCGGATCTTGGAATTGTTTTCTTCACAGGGCTTGCCACTTGCCTTAGAAACGCGGCCTTATTTGTTACTGATATTATGAAAGTCGTTCTCGCATATTCCGGTGGATTGGATACGTCCGTGTTACTGCAGTGGGTTAAAGATACCTACAATGCCGAAGTTATCGCTTTCTGTGCCGACGTTGGCCAGGAAGAGGAACTCAAAGGGCTTCGCCAAAAAGCCAAACGCACCGGAGCTTCCAAGGTTTATATTGACGATTTGAGCGCAGAGTTCGCCAGCGACTTCATTTATCCAATGATGCGTGCCAGCGCGATCTACGAAGATCAGTATTTTCTTGGGACAAGTATCGCTCGTCCGCTGATCGCCAAGCGAATGGTTGAGATCGCCAAGGCTGAAGGAGCCCATGCCATTGCTCACGGTGCTACAGGGAAGGGTAATGATCAGGTCCGCTTTGAACTGACCACGGCTGCGTTGGATCCAGATCTTGAGATCATTGCACCATGGCGTGATGACAGATTCAGGGCTCAGTTCCCCGGGCGTAAGGAGATGATCGATTACTGCGCTGAGCATAAGATCGATGTGGAGGCCAGTGCCAAGAAGCCTTACTCCATGGATCGGAACCTCCTTCACATCTCTTTTGAAGCAGGCATTCTTGAAGACACTTGGTTGGATGCTTCCACACCAGAACACAAGGACATGTATAAGCTCAGCGTCTCTCCTGAAGACGCACCTGATAAGGCAGAGTATGTGACTTTAGAGTTCGAAAAGGGAAATTGCGTAGCCGTCAATGGACGTGAAATGACGCCTCTTCAAGTAATGAAGAAGCTGAATCGTCTTGGTGGCAAACACGGCATCGGCCGTGTGGATATTGTTGAGAACCGTTTCGTGGGTATGAAGTCCAGGGGCGTCTATGAGACACCGGGTGGCACGATTCTTCACTTCGCTCATCGACAGATTGAGACGATCACTATGGATCGGGATTTGATGCATCTCAGAGATTCGTTGGTGCCCAAGTATGCCGAGTTGGTTTATAACGGGTTCTGGTATGCACCAGAGAGATTGGCGTTGCAGGCCTTGGTTGAAGAGAGTCAGAAGACCGTGTCTGGAACGGTTCGATTGAAGCTCTACAAAGGCAACATCATCACAGCAGGTCGCAAGAGTCCATTAAGTCTCTACAATCCGGAAATAGCGACCATGGAGGAGGATCCCACCAATGCTTATAACCAGAATGATGCGACCGGTTTCATCAGGTTGAATGGCCTGAGACTTCGTGTGGCTTCCAAGGTTGAGGCTGAGAACTCCAAGAAGAAACCAGCCAAAAAGAAGCCTGCTAAGAAAAAGGCATCCAAGAAGAAGGCGCCTGCAAAGTCCAAGAAGAAGTAACCCAGGCTCGGTGACGAACCGAGAAAATGGCGTGATCTTCAGTGGGCGACCGATAGGATCTTGATATGTCGCTTGTTCGAATATTGGTGGATGGCTACAGCCTGATCCATGGATGGCCCTCCATGGCAGGAGGCTATCCGCCTTTCTCCGAACAAGCCCGTGATTCTCTGGTTCAGCGAATGCAGCAGTTCGTAGATGCTTCCGGTACTCCGGTCACAGTCTTCTTTGATGGTGCCAGCACAAAAGGAAATGTCGGCGAAATGTCGACGCGGATGGTAGAGGTCTTGTTTTCGAAGAAAGGCCAGACTGCAGATTCTCTTATCGAGCGTGCCGCATACCGATTCAAGTCGTATGGAGACGTCCTCGTGGTGACTGATGATGGGGCTGAACGAGAGATTGTTCATTCCATGGGGGCACTGATTCAGTCCTGTGATTCTTTCGGCCGTGAGGTGGAAGGGGCCACAAATCAGGTGCGGGCAAAGGTTGCCAAACAGCGGAAGAAAGAGAATCGTGGTTTCAAGAACCCGATATTGGAATGATACGCCGGCTAGCCAGTCTGATTGTTTTATTGATAGCGATACTGTCGCTTCAGGGCGTAGGCTTACACCTGACTCCTCAGAAGGGTCCGTTCTTTCGATTCGTCATCATCATCGATTCATCTTCCTCGATGAAGCGAAACAAGGAAGCAACCCTTCGGACTGTCCAGTCCTTGTTGGGAACGGGCTTTCAAGGTTTGGCGAAGGATGGAGATGTTTATGGTGTTTGGACTGTCACCGATGAATTGGATCCAGGGACGTTTCCGCCTCAGAAGTTTGCCGCATCCATAAATCAGATGCAGATGGCTCGTGCAGTCATGTATGTCAATCAGGTGAAGTACAAGGGGAAAGTAGACTTGGCCCGGGCGGTGGACGGGATGAAGAAGGTGGCTGAGATCTCGAAGGAGACCCATTTCTTTCTCGTCACAGACGGAACCGATGTCGTCTATGGAACACCGTTTGACTTGGATATCTCGACCATGTTGATTCGGTATAAATCAAAGCTGGCCGTTGATAAGAACCCATTTGTAGTAACGCTGGCTGCACGAAATCGAAAGTTTGAAGCCTATAGTGTGGAAGAAGGAGGCGGCCGGGCAATTTTTATCCCTGTCTTGAAGCCAGAGGAGAAGCCGGTAGTTAAAAAAAAGGAACCCAAGAAGACACCTCCTAAGAAGAAACCAACACAGGCCTCAGCAAAACCTCCGAGCAAAGAGGCGAAGCCTAGGGTCAACGCTGAGAAGGTGGTAGAAGAGAAGCCGATTCCTGCGCCCCCAGTTGCTAAACCCAAAGTGAAACAGGTGGCGATCGCGAGCGACGTATCCCAAGCCCCAAAGGCAACCGCGGAGGAAAAGAGATCCACTGAGGTCCCGAAGGCTGTTTCGAAACCTGTCGCTGGGGCTGATGGAGCAGAGAGAAGGGCTCTGACTGAAAAGAGGCCGGAGAAAGAAACAGAAAAGACAGAGACCAAGCCTCCTGTAGCGTTGATAAAGGAGACCGCCCCCAAGCCAATCGACATAAAGCCTTTTCCTAAGAAAGAGCCAATCAAAGAGGAGGTTGAAGCAAAGAAGACTGAGATTGGGCAGATTGAGCCGAAGGTGAAGGGCGAAAGAGAAGAGCCTGTTAAGACCGACGTTAAGGGAGAGGAGCAAGTAGCGAAGAAAAAGGTCGAAGCGGTCAAACCGATCTCTCCTGAAAATACCTCGGTCGGAACCAACGAGGTTAATGACGTCTCAGAGACAGGACCAAATCAAGTGGAGGAGGATCCAATTGATACCTTTGAGATTGCAGATGAAGAAACGATCGTGAGTCACTCAGAGCCAATTGCAGTTGAGGCTATAATTACTCCAGTTGTTCAAACTGAACGGAAAAACAGCTTCCTCTTTATTGCGATTGGTTTGTTGGGAGCAGCAGGGGCAATTGCTTGGTCTATCTTAAGACCGAAAGGCGATCAAGGGGGAGGCAGCTTGATCTCCAAGTCGTATGAGAAGGAGTAGAATGATTATTGGAGCGTGAGTGTCTGATTAGCGACCGTCCCAATTTTGATCACTACGCTCTCCTGCTTGATCTCAACACAGGTCACGCTCTTCTTTTCTCCATTGACCATCAGCGAAAAGGTGTCGCCTTTCTGAAATGCTTTCCCCCCAATCAAAGCCGTTTTGCCAATCAGTCCTTTCAGCTTCAGTTCGTGCGATACCTTTTTCGGTTGGCTTCGGGAGTAGAGAGGAGATCCCATTGGTTTTGACCGGGGTGTGCTCGTGATTGTTCGGGAAAGCTTTTTGAGTTCGCCATCACTGAGCGTGAGAGAAGAACCTCGCTTTACCCACTCCAGAATCGAGGCGATTCCGTGCTTACTCTCAAGTTCGACCGCTGTCTTAATTCTTCCAGCCGTGTATGGGTTTGAAAGGATGGATTGGACGGAATCACTACTTCCGTCATTGGTGGCCAGCTTCCAGGCTACGAGTTCGCATATTGCCTCAGCAGTATGGAGTTCGATCTTTCGCTTTGGATCAAGGGCTTCGTTGATCCAAAGGTGTGTGTATTCATGAGCACATGTATAGCGAACCTGTTCTTTTGTGTAACCTGACACGAGAAGAACACTGTGTGACATATCCGGACCGATTTTGCGCGAGAAGGCAATTCCTGCACGGTGCATTCCGTCTGGGCCTGCGTTGCTGCTGTTCTTTTTGTTCCAATAGTCGAAGTCAAACACCTGCACAGAAACCTTGTTGTTCTTGAGGGCTAACTTGGTGCGGGTCATTCGAAGGAGGTCAGACCTTGTTTTGTTGAAAATCGTGTTTGCTTCCTTACCGTCGAGAACAACATGTGGGGCGTCTTCACTGCAGATCGGGCGGCCATCGCGTGTCTGGATTCCGCCACGAAGAATAGGGATGTGGCAAATCCAACACTGTTTCTCGATCTTGGAACATGGCTCGCAGATAGCCCCTTTCTTATGCTTCCAATATTTGCCGGCGATGGGCTTGTTACAGGTGTAGCATTTCAGATCCGCCTGTGCCTGCAAGGAGAAGGACAAGAGCAGGTAGAAAATAACACCTGCAATGGGTTTGAAAGCTTCCATGCTCCACGCTAGTTAATGGGAGACTGATTTTCAAATTGTTTGAACTTGGGAGGGCCCTGCATGCGGTTGGGCGGGACTCCGGGGCCAGGCCCTCCTATTCTTGAACGGGCCATCGTCAGAAAACGACGACGCTGTTGCTCAGACAAGATGCCCAAGAAAGCCTGCGTGGTTTCGCGAACCTCGTTTTTCACATCGGGAGCGATACCTTCCGAGATGGATCGCATCCGTTTGTGACTATCCTTGAGTAGCCCTGCAATTTTGGTGCGTTGCTCTTCACTGAGGTCCAATTGCTGCGTGGCACGTTCCATGAACATTACTCGGCCACGGGCTAAATTCTCTGCCATTCGGCTTGGAACGGTAACATTCTTGATCTGATTGAATCGAGGGCCTTGGTTAGGAACGTTCTCCGAGAGTGACACTCTTCTGACCTCAGATGCCTCGGGGCGAGGATTCTCTATCCGATGCGAAACGGGAGCGGGTTGAATCGCTGTTTGATTCCGCTTTACGATTATTCCACCAGTGATGGCTCCTGAGAGGAAGATTACAATTGTCGCTGCAATAATTTGGAAAAGTTTCACCATTCACCTCCATCTGTTTCCAATGCAGCCAGTAGGAGTGATTCGAGTTCTTCCGTTGCTGCTTGGTTCTCAGGCGCAGGGATAGAGCTAACATCCTGACGGGGTGGGGATGGGAAAGCGACCAGCATGATGGCCATAGCACTGAGGCACGGAATGCACGCCTTCCAGAGTGATGTCGCCCAAAGTGCTATAGGATCAGGAGACTCGAGTTCATCCAGCTTTGCCATGATACGCTTCTCAAACGCAAACGGGACGCTTTGATCGTCTTCTTTTGCGCGCTCAGCTGTATAGAGCTTTTCCAATGTGTCGTCAGGTTTCATGACTTAATTGTGGCAGACGGAACAAGTTTCATTGCGGTTACAGATACTTTTCAGTTTGAAGCGTTTCGACGAGTTTTCGCATTTTCCCCCTGGCTCTGAAGGCTCGGACCTTGACCAGCGATTTCGACCAGCCGGTTAGATCTGCGATTTCCTTTACGGATTTGTTTTCTATGTCGAGGAGACGGATCACCATTTGATCTTCTGGAGATAGCGAGGACATGAGCTTCTGAAGAAGCGACTGGGCGGCATGTAGGTCTGATTGATCATCAGCTTCCCGATCTTGGTGGGCCTCCATCCAGCGTTGTTCATCGTCTGTGATGTCAGCCAATGCATTCTCCCGATTGCGCTGGTGCTTTCTGAGGAAGTCGTAGCAGGTGCGGGTTGCCAATCGCATCAACCAGTGTTCAAACGGAGCGTCGCCTCGAAAGGAATCAATTTTTCGGAAGGCTTTGATAAAAACTTCCTGAACGATGTCCTCAACTTCAACCTGAAGGCGTGCGTGCTTGCGCGCAATTGCGAATACGCGAGGCTGATAACGGACAATGAGCGACTCAAAACTGGCGTGGTCACCGTTCTTAACGGCTGCTACCAGTTCGTCGTCGCTCAGTTCCATCTGGGGCACTATGTCAATGCCATCAGATGGTAGGAAGGCTAAAGCCTTCATCCTTCGCTTAATGAAGCTCGAGGGTTATTCTTTCTTTTTTGTTGGCGAAATTGCGGATGCGTTCGAGTCGTTGTTTCTCAGCGTCTGAGAGCGTCCCCTCTTTCTCCTTCTTCTCTAGGAGTTCTCTATATTTATTTATTCGATCTGCATCGAATTGTGGGTTGTTCTTGTTCGATCCTTGAAACTTTTCACGCATTTCCTGGATCCGTTTCTGGCGTTCCTCAGGTGAGAGACTCTGAAGTTCCTGACGGAGCTTGTTTCGTTCTTCCGCGCTGAGTTGTTGCATGCCGGCCTTGGGGGCTTTTGCTCCATCCGGTCGTGACATCCCTTTCTCTCGGAACTCCTGCATTTTCTTGCGGCGCTCGTCGGGGGATAGACCTTTCATCCCCTCCATCATTTTCTCCATCTGCGCACGCTTCTCTGGAGGTAGGTTTGATGTGTCCATCCGGCCGCGTGGTCCCTTGGAGCCTCTTAGTTCTTTTATTTTGGCTTCTCTTTCTTCTGGAGACAGGTTTTGGAGCTGGCTGCGGATTTCTTCACGGGAGAGTTTCTTTTCGCCTTCAGCGAATAGAGTTCCAGCCGAAATGAGAACAACGGTAATTAGTGAGATGATTTTCATGATCGCTATTTGTTTGTGATGATCAGACAGACGGAGCGTTTCTCGATCTGGTTACAAACCGTGAAGGAAACTTGCCGAGGGAAGTAGTGATGTGCGATCAAAGGGCTGTGCCGACCTTTTGGGAATGTCAGAGATGTGGCGCCTGTTGCCGATGGCCAGGGCAGGTAAAAGTGACGGAAGCTGAAGTGGACCGGATCGCTCAATATCTCGGTGTAGATAATGAAGAATTCATCCGTGATTCTACGAGACTGCGTCCTGATCGGAAAGGCTTGGCACTGTTGGATCAGAAGGATGGGTCCTGTGTCTATTATCAGAATGGAGTGTGCGCCATTCAGAAGGTAAAGCCTCAGCAGTGCCGAGACTTTCCAAATCTATGGTCTTATCCTGAAGCGAGAAAGGAGTGTGAAGCCATCCCCTATGAGTTGGAAGAAGGTGAGTATAGAGCTCGCATCCGCGAAGCTACTGGGCGTGAGCTGGGCGAGGACTAATCGCGCGTGATACCAAACTGTTGGTCGAACTCTTTGGTAAAGTCCTGCATTGAGCTCATAATGCGGTTTGGTTGTTTGGCAATGTTCTCAATCATCCGTTCGGCTGTCTCCGGCTTGAGTCGCATGATCTCAACAGCTGCGGTCACCAATGAAAGGTGATTGTTGATATCATGACGCATCTGCGCGAGTTGCTTGTCCAGCTCCGTCACTTCCTCAGCTGAAAGGGTTTTGGGAGTATTTGGAATTTCAACGGGCACCTCTGAATTGTTTTGTAATCGGGGGCGGAACGCAAGTGCATTGAAGTGGGAGGAAATACTAGGATTTGCGGGTGTTGTTGGAGGCTCTTGTAGAGATTTAAGAAAAAATGAAAATACCCCTTGCAATGCCTCTTCATATCTTGTTTATTTCGCGCCCTTCCGACGCACTTATGGCGGAATTGGCAGACGCGCTACCTTGAGGTGGTAGTGCCCTTTTGGGCGTGCAGGTTCAAGTCCTGCTAAGTGCACCATCCCTTCTTTTTCACTTTCATTCTTCCGGGATTCTGATTGGTTACAGCACGTCGTTTCCCTGTTGTATCATGAAAGCCAAACTTCTTTTCCTTTCTCTCTCACTCTTCGTTCTGACCGGGTGTCTGAATCGTTCTTATTACAGTATCCGAATGAAGCAGCCCAATCCACTGCAGGTTCACTCCGCGCAAGCAGATGAACGCCCGGTAAAGAAGACGCTCAGAGGCTATACAATCACCGATCAGTTCGGAAACGGGTATCAGATCCAAAAGAAGTTTGTGAAGTCCATAAAGGCCTCTTCAGGACCGGTCCCCGCAGGTCAGATCAAGGTTTGGGACATCGAACTCACGGAGGAGAACCCCTACAACGCCCCGGTCGTTCGCAGCGCTTCAGAACCTAGCCCATACACTCGAACTGTGTATTCATGGGTATCGGAAACCGGAAGAGAAATAGAGATTCCTGAGGGCTACATTCTGGGTATCGAACGTAAAAAACGCCAACAGAGTAAGTCGTTTAAGGATGACCCGTTTGACGGAGGGAGCTTCGAGTTTCGAAACTAGGTAATCGGTGAGGAATAGCTACGCGTTGATTCCAGTTATGGGTGGCGGGGTTTGATTAACGACTTTCGCGGAAGAACTGTTTTCTAAGCATACGAGTTTCAAAAAAAAGGCGTTCCGGATATCCGGAACGCCTTTTGCGTGAAGTTGATTTGGTCTGCAGATTAGTAAGCAGCCTGAGAACCCTTGATGGAGCGCTTCTCCATCCAAGGCATGAGACCACGGAGGCGTTTGCCTGTCTTCTCGATACCGTGCTTCTCGCCGGCTTTTAGGAGCGCATTGTAGGTCTTGTATCCGCCTTCATACTCAGCGATCCAGCCCTTGGCAAACTTGCCGTTCTGGATCTCTTTGAGGGCCTTTGCCATGCGCTTCTTGGTTCCTGCGTCGACAATCTTTGGTCCGACGCTGATATCACCCCATTTAGCTGTCTCAGAGATAGAGAAACGCATTCCGCTGATTCCTGACTCATTGATGAGGTCAACGATGAGCTTCAGCTCGTGGAGACACTCGAAGTAAGCCATCTCAGGTTGATACCCAGCTTCGACGAGGACTTCATAACCAGCTTTGATCAGTTCGCTGACACCACCACAAAGGACGGTCTGCTCACCAAAGAGATCTGTTTCGGTCTCTTCTTTAAAGTCGGTCTGGATGACTCCAGCGCGGGTGCCACCGACGCCCTTTGCCCATGCGAGAGCAGTCTTGCGGGCCTTGCGGGTTGCGTTCTGATAAACAGCGATAAGTGCTGGAACACCTTTTCCTTCGACGAATTGACGACGAACAATATGTCCAGGTCCCTTAGGGGCAACCATGATCACGTCCACATCTTCAGGTGGAACGACGGTCTTGAAGTGAATTGCGAAACCATGGGAGAAGAGAAGTGTCTTGCCCTTGGTGAGGTTTGGCTCGATGGAGCTCTTGTAAACAGATGCCTGCTTGGTGTCAGGGAGAGCGACCATGATGACGTCTGCTTTTTTGACGGCTTCACCAGTCTCGTAGACTTTGAATCCTTTTTCTTTGGCCACTGCAGCAGACTTGCTGCCTTTGTAGAGGCCGATGATGACGTTGCAGCCGCTCTCTTTCAGATTGAGTGCGTGTGCGTGTCCCTGTGAACCGAATCCAAGAACAGCAAGGGTCTTGCCTTTGAGCACGTTCAGATCGGCGTCTTTGTCAGTGTATACTTTTGCGGGCATAGTTAGTTGTTAGGTTTGTAGAGAGTGTTTTAAATTGGGTGGTTAACGGCGCGGTAGGGCTACTTTGCCTGTGCGGGTGAGGGCTTTGATTCCAAAGTTGTTCATCAACTCAAGGAAGCGGCTTACCTTGTTTTCATTGCCTGTGACTTCGATCGTGAGGCTCTTTGGTGCCACGTCTACAATCTTGGCTCGAAAGATATCGGTGATAGCCATGACTTCGGTGCGAGTAGTGGAGGTGACTCCCACTTTGACCATGACGAGCTCGCGGTCGACGAACTCGCCTTCCTGGAAATCGACGACCTCGAGGACGTTGACTAGTTTCTTGAGCTGTTTGACGATTTGTTCGAGCGTGGCGTCATCACCGGTGGTGACAATCGTCATGCGTGAGGTGTCGTCGTCGTGGGTTGGGGCAACGTTCAACGTATCGATGTTGAAGCCACGTCCGCTGAACAGTCCGGCAACCCTGGTGAGGACGCCGAATTTGTTTTCCACGAGCACTGATATGGTGTGTCGCATGAAGTGTTTGCTGGTTTTCTATGTTTGTTTATTGCCGCCCTAAACAATGAAACCCGCGTTCCGACGGGAATCACGGGCGGCCTGCAATCTCAGAACAAGCACCCTGGTCGTTAGAGGACGACCACGAGAGCAACTACTACTTTGTTTGTGTTCTGAAGAATCACGGGCGGGGACGCTAGCAACAGCCGGCGGGGTGGGTCAAATGGTTATTACGTCTCTTTTGATAAAGATTTGTCGATTGTGGAGAGAATTGTGCCTTTCCCAGTCTTGGTCTCAATCTGTTGGCCCGGTTTTGTATCAGATGCCGAACGGAGTAACTCGCCCGTTTCAGCATCTGTGGTGATCGAATACCCCCGATCGAGCGTGTTTTGCGGTGAGAGCAGCTTGAGGCTGTTTTGAGCCTGCGACATTTTCTGTTTAAGGTCCCCGATACGTTGAGGCGGAATAGATAGCAAGTGATGCTGCAGATGGTTTAGATCCTTTTTCAGTTCCTCGATCCGTCGATTGGGGCGGTTGCTCTTAAGGCGCTCAGCTTCTTGGGAAAGGGTCTGTCTGCTTGAATTGAGACCGGAGCGGGTGGCTCGGGAAAGGCGTGTGGTCAATTCATCCAGTCGCTGCAGATGATCGTTGATTCGCCGCTGAGGATGACTCCGTTTCAACCGGGCATGGAGTGATTTTAGATTGTCGGTTTCCTGATCGATTCTGCGGTCAATGATCTGTCTGATGTAATCTGAATGATCTTCAACGCGGTCACGGGCAGCGAAGGCAGTGGCCGTAATGAGTTCAGCCGCAGCACTTGGTGTAGCTGCGCGAAAGTCGGCTGTGAAATCACTGATCGTGAAATCGATTTCGTGTCCAATTGCTGAGATCACTGGTAGATCTGATGAAGCAATGGCCCGGGCGACTGGCTCTTCATTAAATGCCCATAGATCCTCTAGGCTCCCCCCTCCACGGGTTATCAGAATAAGGTCCAGTGGACGGTTCTCGATTGAAAATCGATTCAGAGCGGAGATGGCGTTTGCGACACTGGCTGCCGCGGTCTCTCCCTGAACCAAGCTGGGAAAGACAAAAATCTCCAAGCCTGTATCCCGGCGTTCAATCACATGGAGGACGTCTTGGATGGCTGCGCCTGTTTCCGAGGTGACAATACCGATTGCTTGAGGGCAGGGAGGAATTTCTTGTTTCCGATCTGAATCAAACAGGCCTTCTTCATCAAGCTTCGCTTTAAGTCTTTCGAAAGCGACCTGTAAGGCACCTGTACCCTTAAGCTCAACGCCGCTGACGATCAGTTGGTATTGTCCTCTCGGAGCATAGACAGATAACTGCCCGCGAAGAACAACCTCCATGCCGTCATCAAGGAGTGATTTATTGCTGACCTTGGTTCCTCTAAAGAGAACACAACTGAGTTGAGCCCCTTCATCCTTGAGAGTGAAATACTTGTGGCCAGAGGCTTGAGAACGGAGATTTGTGATCTCGCCTGTCACGCTGATTCGCCCGAGGCCATCTTCCAGCGTGGACTTGATATGACGTGTCAGAGAAGTGACTGAAAAGGGTGAAGCCTTTTCACCTTCTACAGGAGTATCGATCTCGGGCTCAACGGGGGGCGTAATTTTGGCAGTAGCCTTTTTTGTGGCCGCTTTCTTGCGTGAGCTCTTTTTCTTGGCTGGCCGAGGTTCTTTCTCAATTGCTCCTTCCGCAAAGAGTTCTCCAAAGTCCCACTGCTGTTTTCCCTTGGCTGCCATGTCAGCTCGCTATTCTTCCCTTCAGCGCTCTTTCGGTCGGAACATAGGTGGCTGCAAACTCTTTTCTGAATTCACCGAATGTGCCGTTCTTGATTTGCTCACGGACCTGTTCCATTAAACGGAGGAACATACGCGTATTGTGAACGCTCAGAAGGCGTAGCCCAAGAATCTCATTCACATTGAGTAGATGCCGGATGTAGGAACGCGTGTGATTGACGCAGGCGTAGCAGTCGCAGTCCTCTTCTATTGGCCGGAAGTCTTCCTTGAAACGGGATGCGCGGGCATTGACTGTTCCGTACTTGGTGAAAGCAGTGCCGTTTCTTGCGACTCTTGTTGGAAGGACGCAATCGAACATATCTACACCACGGGCAACGAGTTCTACGAGTTGGGCTGGAGTTCCAAGTCCCATTGCGTAGCGAGCCTTGTCTTGGGGGAGAATAGGCTCGGTCTCGTCGACGACCTTCATCATGACGTGTTCCGGTTCACCGACACTGAGACCTCCAATGGCATACCCGTCAAAGCCTAGACTGATGAGATCGCGCGCGCATTGTTGTCTGAGTGATGCGTGTGCGCCGCCCTGAACGATCCCGAAGTATTGTTGTCCCTCCGCTCTGGGTTGTTTGAGGCATTCTTCAGCCCAACGGAGTGTCGTATTGACGGCACTTCGTGCATCCTCGACGGAGCAGTTTCCTGGAGGACACTCGTCAAACAACATGGCGATATCTGATCCGAGGAGTCTCTGGATCTCCATTGATTCCTTTGGCCCTATGAAAAGTTTGGATCCATCAAGATGGGAGCGGAATTCGACTCCGTGCTCCTGAATCTTTCTAATCTTTGCCAAACTGAAGACCTGAAAGCCACCGCTGTCGGTCAAGATCGGGCGATCCCAATTCATGAACCTATGAAGCCCGCCGGCCTTGGTGATAATGTCCATGCCGGGCCTGATGGAGAGGTGGTAAGTATTTCCAAGAATGATCTGTGAGCCGCATTCTAGGCATTCCCTATTATCCATCGCCTTGACCGTGGCGCTGGTGCCAACGGGCATGAAAATAGGTGTATCAAAACTGCCGTGCGTCGTGGTTACTTTACCCAAACGGGCACGACTATCTGAGTCCTTCTTGATCAGTTCGTACATCAGAAATCAGTCCAAAGGCTCTGTCTCAAAGTCGGTAGGATTGACCCATCCGGCTTTCATTTTCTCACCGGACGTGAACCGCTCATAAAATCCGCGGGTTGAATCACCGGAATAGATGTAATCGTCGAATATGTGTCCCTTGCCAAACATACGAGGGTCTTTCTGGTTCTTGAGACGGGAGTAAAGGCGCTCCTTCAATTCTTTCTGTTTGTCGTAGAGCTCTCGATTCTCAACCAGATTGTATACACAGTCGGGGTCTTTTGAAATATCGTAGAACTCAATTGGTGGGCGCTTTCCGAAATTGAGTTGCCAGTAACGAGTGTCTTGTCCGGAACGACGCATGTTTAGAATCGATGTCTTGGTTGGACTACCATCCGTGTTCAAATAGCCAGTTTCCGGATTGCCTGCGGGCCAGCGTGTAGGTTCGAAATTCTCAATATAGAGATGAGTTTCAGTGATAATTCCGCGAACGGGATAACCCCAATCATGCGGGCGACCGATATCGTGCCGCTCCTTGCCAATCAGAACATGATCCCGGCTCGAAATGACACGGCCGCTTTTGGGGGAATTGAAGATATCGGTGAGACTTTTTCCTGACACCGGTTGCATGCCTGCCTTTTTTGTATTGAGCCCTGCTACATCCAGGAAGGTTGGGGCGATGTCGATGAAGTTGACAAAGTCATCAACAACTCGACCGGGATTCTTGATGCCCTTTGGCCACATGGCTGCAAAGGGAAGGTGATTGGACATTTCATACTTCTGTCCCTTAACGCGAGGGAAAGGCATGCCGTTGTCGGCTGTAACAATGATCAGGGTGTTATCGAGAAGGTTTCGTTTCTCCAGCTCGTCCAGCATGCGTCCGAGATGGTCGTCGAAGTGTTCAATTTCAAACGCGTAATCGAGCATATCGTGGCGGACGTCTTCATTGTCTGGCCAAAAGCTAGGGACCTTGTCGATGTCTGAGGTCTTCTTGCCTCCGTATTTGGCCCCTGCTTGAAACTCGTATGCTCTGTGTGGTTCGGTCGCACCGTACCAAAAGCAGAACGGTTGATCACCCGGCTTTGTATCCAAGAACGCTTGAAAATTCTTGGCGTAGTCGTTTGCTGAGATCTTTTGTGCGGGAGGCTTGGCCTTATGTTTATCGAAGGGTGTTCCAGTGATGTTGCGGCGCTTGCCTTTGGCGTCATTCGCTACTCCTGGTCCCCAGCCTTTACCTGTCTTGCCCACAAAGTATCCGTTTTGGGAAAGTGCCTCTGGATAAGAAACAAACTTGGGAGGAAAGACAGGGAAATGGTTTGCCGCTTCTTCAAGCTCCCAAGAATTCCGTCCGGTTAAAACAATGGCGCGTGACGGTGCGCATTTCGCATTGGGCGTATACCCTCGGGTAAAGAGGATTCCTTCTTTGGCTACACGGTCAAAGGCAGGAGTCTTCACCCATGGTGTGCCGTAGGCTCCCATATGAGGGAAAGACACATCGTCCGCAATTGCGAAAAGGAGATTTGGACGATCAGCATGGAGGCTGATGGAGACGGCTGCAAAGGCCAGAGTTGTCAGGATCGCTTTCTTCATGAGGGTATCGAAACGAATGAATTACTTGAGTGACTTGCGTGCTTGCTGGACTCGTTGGATGGCTTCCGCATGAGTGGCACCCAAAGAGTTGATATGTCCCATCTTTCGTTTGCGACGGGGCTCTGCTTTGCCGTAAAGATGAAGGCTGGTATCGGTGACCCTGAGTGCTCTGTCCCAGTGGGGCGTCTTGATGTTGTCAGAATCGTCGAACCACCAATCACCAAGCAAATTGGACATGGCCGCAGGGCGATGCAGATCCGGATTACCCAGTGGTAGATTGCATACAGCTCTTACGTGCTGCTGAAACTGGCTGGTGATGCATCCGTCCATGGTGAGATGTCCCGAATTGTGTGGGCGAGGGGCCAGCTCATTAACGATCAGGCGGTCGTCTGCTGTCAGGAACAGCTCTACAGTCAGTAAACCGATCGCATCCAAAGAGGTCATGATCTCGGCTGCTAGAGTGATGGCTTCCTGAGCCACTGAATCGCGTATCGCAGCTGGAGCAAATGTCACATCGAGGATGTGGTCGGTGTGCACATTCTCGAAGATCGGAAATGCCGCAAAATCACCATTGGCGTTTCGTGCGCCGATGACCGAAATCTCTTTCGTGAAATCGATGAAACTTTCGTAAACCGCCGTTTGCCCATCAAAAGCTGCCCAAGCCGATGCTGGGTCGGTGTCTTTGGCAATCTTCTGCTGACCCTTTCCATCATAGCCGAATCCGGCCGTCTTCAAAACTCCGGGAGTGCCTTGGCTTGAAATGGCATTGAGGAGTTGTTCCTCTGTCTCAATTGGACTGAACGGAGCAACAGGAAATCCGTTTTCACTCAGGAATGTTTTTTCGCGAAGGCGATTCTGGGCAATGTGGAGAGCGTTTCCATTTGGGCGGACAAGAGTAAAATCGGATGCTGCTTCAGCTGCGATTGAAGAAACGTTTTCAAATTCAAAGGTCGCAACATCGACTGCTTTCGCAAACTCAGCAACGAGAGCGGTATCATCGTAGCTACCCACCCATTCGCGATCCGCAATGACGCCGGCAGGTGAATCAGCGACATCTGTAAAGATGTGGATCTTGTAGCCCATGGCCCTTGCGGCCAAGGCGAACATGCGCCCCAACTGACCGCCACCGAAGACACCGAGCGATGCCCCGGGAAGAATAGCTGAAGAGGAATTCGACATTACTCTTTTCCAAGTTCGCGATTGGCCAACACTGTTTGTGTCTGCTTTTTGCGAAAGTTGCGATAAGCGAGCCTGAATTCCGGATACTTGTTACCCAAGATCGACGTGGCCAACAGAGCAGCGTTGATTGCTCCTGCGCGGCCGATCGCCATAGTTCCTACGGGAACACCGCCTGGCATCTGGACAATGGAGAGAAGGGAATCCATCCCGTTCAGAGCTTTTGATTGAACAGGGACACCTAGGACAGGAAGTTCGGTTTTTGAAGCGCACATACCAGGTAGATGGGCTGCACCTCCGGCACCTGCAATGATGACTTCAATACCACGCTTGGCTGCGGTCTCGGCATACTCGAAGAGGAGGTCTGGTGTGCGATGAGCTGAGACAACGGTCTCTTCGTGGGGAACGCCCAAAGCATCCAATTGTTCTACGGCGTTCTTCATGGTTTCCCAGTCCGATTGACTGCCCATGATGATACCGACCAAGGGTTTCTTTGTTTTCGCTGCCATACGAGCCCGCGAGTTAAACGGGTGTTTGTCATCACGTCCATCTGAAAGGCATGAATCATGGCTGCCGACGTAAGTTAAACGATTAAGCAAATTTGCCTTAGGATTGATTGGGTTGAGACGATTGACGCAAAGTTTCACCTAGCATGACCTGATCAAATCGTATGATTGAGTCCACCCCAAATAGGATGACAATTATTGGAGCGACCCTTTTTTGTTCTAGCTGACTTGATTTAAACCCTGCGTTTCGTTTCCAATTCGCTTCTTTTACCTCTTTGTTGGAAAGGGAGAGGCGAACCCAAGGATCGAATGGTGTCAGGAGTATGGACACAAATGGCCTCAGGAATGAGGCGTAAGACGGCGGCAGATCGGGAGAAGTTCGAGGCTTCTTGCGATCTGATCGAAGCTATGGGCTTGTGTGTATGCTGGGCAGGAGCCGTCGAAGATGAAATGGGCCATTTGGGTTCACGAGGTCGTGGTGATCTGAGAAAGCTTGGATGGCAGGGTAGCGATGCTGACCTGGGCGGTTTTAGGGTTTTGTAGGACAAATCCCAAAGAGTCTTGGTTCATGACGAAGGTGGAGTCTTGGCGTGGAAGCCAGAGGGGACTGAACAAACTTCCTAAGTATCTAACGATATTTCCATTCTAACGAATCGGAAAAATGAAGTTCTAGGTTGGATGAAGAACGTTAAGAGTGCCGCTGAGATCGGTATTATTCTTGGTTCGTCAGCCCAAGGGTAAAGAAACATCAGCAGAACATCTATAGAAAGTTGGAAGTATCCTCAGCGGGCGAGCTAATCAAAAAGATTGGGGGAGTGGTATGAGTCGTCGTTCGCATTGGAGCACATTAACTCGCATGCCTGAGCTCAAGTCATCTGACATGCGACGCGTCAATGGCCTTCGTCGGGAACTAATGGAATGCCAAAGTTGGAGTGAGCTTTCCAAGCGGTTCATTGGAGAAGTTCGTCGATGTTTTTCAGTAGAGAATTTTGCGTGGAATGAGTTCCAGCCTGACTACAGTGGTTTTTCAAGGGGGAGGTCACTTCAGATTACGAAGACCGGGCATTCGAACTCAAAGATGCTTTGACGGCCTGTTTGGTCGAGCATCCTATCCTGAGTTCGGTCGGGTTTGCAGTAATGCGAGAAGCCCCTCCCACGATTGGGGATCACAGTTCGCAGGCAAGTTTTAAAGACTCAGGGCTTTATAGTGAGGCATACAGCCACATCGATGCTGAACATCAGATTGGCTATGAACTCGGTCATTTCCTCGGAAACGCATTGATCTTCACGTTCAATCGCACTGGGACAGACTATAATCATCGAGAAAGACAGATATTCCACATGCTCTGTTGGCGGATGCAGGAGATCTGCTCACAGTTTGAATAAAGGGAGCGAATTAACCAGGGGGCAGGCGGGCTTCAACGGCTCCTTTCGTCAAAACTGAGTATTGGTGCGTTTCCTGAGCTGACGGCAAAGGAGATCCAATCCTTGAGTATGTTATTACAGGGTAAGAGAGTCGACGGTATCGCCAACCTACGCGGAGTCCGAAGGGACTCGTAGGATCGAATGTTCAGTTATGTGCGGGAGCGATTAGGCTTGGAGAACAATCGCCAACTGCATGCTTTGTTCAAGGATGTTGCTGGCTGATGGAGATACCTTTTCCTTTATGTTAGGTAAGGAATTGGGTACCTAACCCCCTGTGTATCTAGACTTTTACAGTCTGACTGAACCTCCGTTCACGATTACTCCCAATCCGCGCTTTCTCTTCTACAGCGCGAAGCACCGGGAGGCTTTCAATCATTTGCTCTATGGAATCAGAGAGCGGAAGGGATTTGTACAACTCACAGGCGAGGTCGGGGCGGGTAAAACCACTGTGTGTCGAGCCATGCTGGAAGCCCTTGGTGATGAATATGAAACGGCACTGATCCTGAATCCTGTTCTGGACTCTGATGGTTTGATGAAGGCGATCGCGATGGAGTTTGGAATCGATGTGAAGGGGAAAGACCGGCTTGAGACCCTTAATTCGCTGAACCATTTTCTATTGGGATTGGTTGAAAAGGGGAAAGATGCTGTCCTGATTATTGATGAAGCACAGGACCTGAGTAACGAGTTACTTGAGCAGGTGCGCCTGATTTCGAATCTGGAAACCGATGATCGGAAACTCTTGCAGATTGTTCTCATGGGACAGCCTGAGTTGAGAACCCGGTTGAACGACTACAGTCTACGACAGTTACGACAACGCATCACTGTTCGATATCACTTGAAACCACTCAGTCGAGTGGAGATCGGCCAATACATTCAGCATAGGATCCACGTCTCTGGAGGCAATGGGGCACCCTATTTCACAAATGGTGCGCTTTGGAGAGTCCGGCGCTATAGCAAGGGAATCCCTCGGTTGATCAATGCCGTATGCGATAAATGCCTGTTGGCAGGTTTTGTTGCCAGCACTGAGAAGATTGATTTCGGATTGGTCGGGAAAGCCATTCGTGAACTGGAAGGAGAGATTTCAGCATGAGCCTGATCAACGACGCATTGAAGAGGGCCAGAGAGGCTGAGCGTAAGAATAAGCCCGCTGGTCCAATGGGAATCCCTGTAACGGCGGCTCCTGTCGAAAGGCTTAAGAAGGGGTTTCCAGTTCTTTCCATGCTTCTCTTGGTTGCATTGTTGGGGGGCGCGGTAGTTACGTTGGTGATCTGGAATAAGCCTGGTGGCGAGATTCATGTGGCGCAGGCGTCCCCTAAGCAAATTGAGGAAGGGGGAGCTGTGAATTCGACATCGATTGATGGCAGGGAAGCTCAACCCGAAAAGCCCGAAGCCAAGGACCCAGTGGAAGTCCTCTCACCAATAGTTGCCGTAGTGAATGAACCTACTACAGAGCCACTTATAGAGCAGCCTGTTCTAGCGGAAGTTGAGAACGTATTCCAAGATATGCCGATTCTTCCAAAGGAAACCACGACGCCGGAAGCAGAGGCTGCAAAGTTGAGGGAATTGATGGGTGAGAAGGCAGCAGGGAATTCAAAGGCAGGCGAGCCAGAGTCAACACCTGCGGAAGTTTCTGAATCCCCTCCGTTGTTTTCAGCTCCAAAACCTCCCGCTGTGAAACCTGAAGGGGAACCAGTCGTTGCAGAATTTCCTCTGCTGAAGGTTCAGGGGATCTTTTACAGCAAGAGCAACCCCTCAGTGATCATAGACCGACAGTTACTGCGGAAAGGGGATGAAATTTCGGGAGCAAAGGTTGTCGATATACAGCCGCAGAGCGTGACCCTTGAATTTGAAGGGCAGCGCCGGACATTGAATTTGTAAGGAACTATTTTGGCAGCAGGAGAATTTTCCAAAACATTGAAGCGATTGGCTTGGTTCGAACGTGAAGGCACGAATGCGCATCGTGTGATTCATGGAGCTAGTTCCGACATGCCGGGGTTGTATGTGGATCGATTTGGTCCCGCATTGCTTGCCCAATCATCCAAAGACCTCACTGATAGTTGGTCGAGCTGGTTGGTGAGAATTGCGGAATTAAGCCACCAACGAAGGGATGTATCACCAATTCGATCTGTCTATTTCAAGAAACTGGAACGAGCTGTAAGAGGGAAATCGCCCGAAGAATCGAGTCCAAAGATCCTTATGGGGCGTAAAGATGATCTGGAATGGAAGGTTCGTGAGAATGGCCTTAATTATCTTATCCGGTTTGACGCGGGTTACTCCGTTGGTTTCTTTCCGGACATGCGGGAAAACAGGAAACGGATCATTGATCGAATTGTTGGCCCGGGGCTCCGTGTTCAAGCACACCTGAGCGAGGGGGCAGAGGTCTTGAATACCTTTTCTTATACCTGTGCGTTCTCCGTGGCCTTGGCCACAACAGGAGCTCGTGTAACCAGTCTGGATCTCTCCCAAAAATATCTAAACTGGGGTAAGGAAAACTTTGAACTCAATGGATTCGATCCAAAGGAGCATGACTTTATCTATGGTGATTGCTTCGACTGGATGAAGCGCTTGATAAAGAAGGGTCGGAAGTTTGATCTACTCATTTTGGATCCGCCGACCTTTAGCAAGAGTAAGTCTTTCGGTGCATTCAAGGCTACTCGTGACTATGCGAAGCTGACTGAATTGGCGGGCCAGCTACTGAAGAGTGATGGAGTGATGTTGGCTGCAACAAACGCAGCAGCCCTTGCTGAAAAGGACTTTATGAAAATGGTCCAATCGGGTTTATCAAAGGCCAAACGAAGAATCGTCAGAACTTTTTCGTCCCCAGTTCAAAAGGATTTCCGAGTGAGTGAGACGGAACAACCATACCTGAAAGCGGTCTGGCTGCGTCTGGATTGATTGGCTAGACTTTTCGAGTCTTGATTAGTGTTCCGCTTGAGAGGTAGGGAATGTTTTGAAGGAAGGGCAATGATTGCATCATATCGCTCAGCAGCATTGCTGATTGGCTTAGAAAGCGATGCATGAAAGGAATGTAAAACCCGTAGTGAAGGACATGGCCTGAGCAGAATCCGTTGTTGTTCAATGAATCGCGTAATTGGGCTGGGAAAATCGGCTTGGACAACGGTATTCTGGAGGAAGGGCTTGAAGAAAGTCCAAGAGCATCTTTCAAGTCTGGCAGGTAACGTTCGTGTAATGTTTGATAGAGGTGATCTGGAAAGGCGACCTGAAGAATCAAAACTCCACTCGTCTTTAATACCCTCGCGACTTCGCTCAGGGCCTTCTCTATATCGGCTACGTAATTCAAGACACCGATGACTGTAATGAGATCGAATGTTTGGTCCTTATAGGGAAGGGAACCTACTGATGCTTCACAAATCTTGGGGTGTTGTGACAAATGGGAAGTGTTGGACTTGGCCAGCGAGACCATTTCAGGGCAGAGATCGCAACCTGAAACTTCCCACCCCATATTGTAAAAAGCCTCCAAGTATTCACCAGGACCGCAACCGATGTCGAGTGAGGTGCCGGGGTTTTCAGGGATCAGATCGAGAGTGAGTTTCCTGCGCTGGCGGTAGCAGTGATTGATGAAGGAGTTTCCTTCATAACGCTCCGAATGGTATCGAGGGGCTTGTTGGCTGAAGAAGCTCTTTACGCGTTCCAGATGTTTGGAATCCTCCATCTTAGCCAGACGTGCTCGCTGCCTGCTTGCGCTCTTCGATCGCTTGGGCTCGTTTCTCTTCTGTACGGCGATGGTAGTCCTTGCAGGAGAGCCATTTTTCCAAGAGACAGTAGAGGAAGATGAATAGATAGCGTGAGCCCATCTCCTTGAGCTTAAGTTTCGATTCGCCAGCTGTTCGATTGGTCCAAGAATTTGGAACGATTGCGTAAGAGTATCCCCTGATAATTGCCTTCAGCGGGATTTCGACCGTAAGATTATAATGTGGACTGAGCAGCGGGCTAACACCTTGGATGACTTCCTTCTTGTATAGCTTGAAGGCGTTGGTCACGTCGTTGTATTGAAGCTGCATGACCATCTGGATAAAGGTGTTGAAGACCCGATTGAGGACCTTTTTGACGCCAGGGTAATCGTAGGTTCTACCGCCGAGACTCCAACGGGTCCCGAACACACAGTCGTAATTGCCTTCAATCATCTTTCGATAGAAGGCTACCAAGTCGTCTGGGCTGTCTGATGCATCAGCCATTACGATGGCTACGCAATCACCTTTGAAAGATTGAAGCCCCTTTCGAATGGCAAAGCCGAAGCCGTTTGGAGGATCGTTGTTAACGTAACGGATGCCTTTCTTTCTACTGAGTCGCTTGAGAATCTTCTCGGTGTCGTCGGACGAGTTGTCATTCACCACCACAATCTCGAAGGGGATTTTCTCCTCAATCAGCTTCTCATGAAAGGAGGTCAGCGTGCGTTCTATGCAGCCTTCTTCGTTGTGAGCAGGAATGACAACCGAAAGCTTCAAAGCGTGATTCCCTCCCGTTCGGCAGTTGCATTGATGATTTCTGTAAGAATGGCTCGGAGATCTTTCTGGTAGGTCCAGGAAGGGAAATGTTCCTGAAACTTTCTGACATCCGAAATCCACCAGATATGATCACCAATGCGATTGTCATCGGCGATGGTATAGTCGAGTTGTTTCCCAGAAATTTCAGCTATGAGATTGATAGCCTCAAGCATTGAGCAGTTGCTGTGGCGCGAACCTCCGATGTTATACACTTCGCCAGGTCTTGGGTTCTCGAAATAGTGCCAGAAAGCATTCACAAGATCCTCGCTGTTAATGTTGTCTCTGACTTGTTTGCCCTTGTATCCGAAGACGGTGTATGGGCGGCCAGAGAGCTGGCATTTGACGAGATAGGCGAGGAAACCATGAAGTTCCGCTCCACTGTGTGCAGGACCTGTAAGGCAACCACCTCGGAAGATACCGACCTTGGTCCCGAAATATCGGCCGTATTCCTGACACATCACGTCGGCAGCAACTTTACTGGCTCCGAATACGGAATGCTTGGTCTGGTCGATCGACATGGTTTCATCGATTCCGTGTTCAGAATAAGTGTGCGATGAATCGAGTTCGAAGCGAAATTCCTGTTCAACAAGCGGCAAGCGATTTGGCGTATCACCATAGACCTTGTTGGTCGAAGTGAAGATCATGACAGCATCGGGAGCGTAGAGCCGAAGAGCTTCAAGGATGTTGATTGTACCAACAGCATTCACGCTGAAATCGGTCAATGGCTCCTTTGCGGCCCAATCGTGGCTGGGCTGAGCAGCACAATGCACAACAACTGCGATATCCTTTCCAAATTCCTTGAAGAGCTGATTGATTGCGTCGGAATCTCGTATGTCAGCAGTTCTGTGAATGTACTTGGGCAGGTCATTCTGAAGTTTGTCTGCATTCCAGTCAGTCGAGGCCTCACTGCCAAAGAAATAGGCCCGCATGTTGTTGTCGACGCCGACGACATCCATCCCCTTGGAGTGAAAGAAGCGTGAGGCTTCGCTACCAATGAGTCCGGAAGCTCCTGTTACGATTGCTATGCTCATGAAAAGAGTCGTTTCGTTAGATCCCCACCATTCTCAAGCCATCGTGAAATTTGCTCAACAATCTGTGCGGGACGGACTTGAGGCTGCCAATTGAATGTCTTCTTTGCCAGTGAATAGTCTGTGACATACCAAGGTATATCGACAGCTGCCGTCTCCGGGTTCTCTGCAATTTTGATCTTTTTTGCGGTCACGGTCGCACAAAGCTCTGTGTACTCGGCGAGACTAACGCTTCCTTCCATCCCGCCTCCAATGCTGAAGACTTCTCCCCTAAGCGAATCCATTTGAGAACACTGTTTCAGCAGTAGTTCAAATAAGTCGTCCGGATGGAGAATATCACGGACTTGATGCCCCTGGCCTCCAAAACCTGTGTATTGGAGATCGCCTCCGTAGAAATGTCGGGCTACCCAAAGAGTAAAAACACCTTGGTCCGTCTTGCCAAATTGGCCCGGACCGGCGATCACGCCGCAGCGGTTTACGACGCAAGGCACATTGGCTGAAGCGGCAAACTCTTCGGCAAAGAGTTCTGATGCCAGCTTAGTTGTGCCGTAAATGGATCTACCTCCCGAGCGCGCGGTGGCAAAGTCTTCAGTGATCCCTTCCTTGGACATTCCCGGTGGAAGCTGTGACACATCAGGGGACAATCTGGTATCCGAATCGATCAGAGGGATACTTCGCAGGTCTGGGATCGCGTAGACGCGGCTGGTACTAAGGAAGATGACCGCTGCCGATCTTTCCACTGCGAATTGAAGGCAGTGAATCGTGCCATTGAGATTCGTCTGAATGACGTAATCCTGCTCCTCACCGGCAGCTCCAGCGTGGACACTTGGCTCAGCGGATGCGTCTATGACTAGATCAAAGTCTCCGTTGACTCCTTGCAATTCTTTGTAGAAACGAACGTCTCCTTTATGGAACTCGATTCCTTCATTCTGAAAACCCTCAGCATTGAGCTCGCTTCCTTTACGGTGGAGGTTGTCAAATGCGACGACGCGAGCATCTGGAAATGCACCTTTGAATCGGCGTGCTAGTGAGGCCCCGACAAACCCGGCACCTCCTGTGATTAGAATGTTGTTCATTTTTTGTTAGACGGAGCAGTAGGGGGCACCCCTCCCAGTAGAGGGGATAGCGCACTTTTTACCACGGCTGCGCAAGTGATTGAATTTGGAGAAAGAGCGGCCGCGCGGCACGCTTGACTGAACGCCTTTCGAGCATTTCCTGCTTTTCTCTGATGGTAAGATGAGTCCAGAAGACATTGGAGGAATCTGCTCTTAATGATCAGGTGCTCTTCTTTGGAGAGGAACGGGCCAAGTAATTGAAGGAGTGTCTGCTCTGCCAGCAGATCTCTTTCGGAAACACTAAGTAGATCGGAGTTTGTCCAATAGAGGTTTGAGCTATGAAATCTGCGACAGCAAAGAGGCTTAAACGTAAAGACCACGTCGGCACAGGCATGAACCATGTTTTCAAGAACGTAGATCCTGTCCTCTCCTGCCCATATATCTTCGCGCCAGCGATTTTTCAGCATTGAGCCTCGAAATAGAGACGTCGTGGGGACAGCCTCAGATGCCTTGATGAATTGTTCTCTGCAAAGCGGGTAGGGGAGATTGTTCCACTCTCTTGATTCGTTATCAAAGGTCGTAGCGAGATCGGAATCCTTGGTGACTTCTCGAACAATGGAAAGAGGGTGGCCACCTGGAAGGTTCTCTCGATCTTTCGCCGAATACTGTTTACCGGTTTCATCAATTGGAACCCAATGTGAAAAGGTCATGAAAGCCTCTTGGTGGGATTCCAATGCAGAAACGGACTCAGCTAAGAATCCTGGCAGCCAGAGATCATCACTGTCGAGGTAGGCGACGTAGTCTCCCTTGGCGTGATTCAGTCCGTTGTTTCGTGCCGCAGCGGGGCCTGAATTTGATTGGCTCAGTAGCTGGATGGACTCGAAGGATTTTGCGATCTTTGCCGTGTCATCCTTTGAACCATCATCAATGACGATGATTTGTGTATCGACGCCTTCTTGCGCAATTGCAGAAGAGATTGCATCGGAAAGAAATCTCTCGGCATTGAAGGCTGGGATAATGACAGAAACTAGTGGAGCCATTGGACTGCGATGCATCAATAATGGATCAGGAGCGTTATCGCCAGTCTAGGAAGATCGACCTGCCTATCTACGAGGTGTGAGATTGCGCGGATGAGGGCTAATTTGCGGCGAAATGTTGAAATCGCGTCTCGACAGTCCTTTTGGGGCTTCAGTTAGACTTAAGTCATGATCAAGTTCGGCATTTGCAGTGAAATATTTGAAGGCTGGGAGATGGAGAAAGCCATGCAATATGCAAAGGATGTCGGATACGATGGTATCGAGATCGCTCCATTTACAATCGCTCAGTATGTGACTGAGATTTCAGCTGAGAAGAGAGCAGAGATTCGATCTTCGGCTGAGAAGGTTGGTATCGAGATCACTGGAATCCACTGGGTGTTGGTGAAGGCCGAAGGGATGTATATGACGCACCCTGATGCTGAGGTTCGCAATAAGACAGCTGACTATTTCGTGGAGTTGGTGAAATTCTGTGACGACCTAGGAGGTAAACGCATCATTGTTGGATCTCCTTACCAGCGAAACCTGATGGAAGGCGTGTCCTATGAACAGGCTTGGGATTGGGCCGTTGAAGTCTTCAAGCCAGCAGTTTCTTTGGCCGCCGAAAAGGGGATTGTGATCTGTTTTGAACCATTAGCGCCCGCAGAAACCAATTTCATAAACACGGCTGAAGAAGCTGTGCGATTTGCAAAACAGTTTAGCAGCGAGGGAATCAGTGTGATCCTCGATGTTAAGGCGATGAGTTCCGAGTCGAAAACCGTCCCAGAGGTCATTAAGGCTACAGGAAAGGATTGTGCATACTTCCACGCAAATGATGCGAACCTGAAAGGTCCCGGATTTGGGGACGTGGATTTTGTTCCCATTGCAACTGCACTCAAGGAAGTAGATTACGACGGCTACGTTTCAGTCGAAGTCTTCAAATTTGAGGAAGGAGCTGAGGTAATCGCCTCGAAAAGCATCGAATATCTCAGATCTGTTTTCAGCTAGATCGACTTAGCAGAATTTGTTCTATCCCCTGTTTGGGTGGTGTAGGTTAGGGGAATGTACACTTTGGTTGCCCCTTGATTGGGCACTATGTCCCTGTGCTTAGGGTATATGCCCTGTATTTGGACGATTTGTCAGATTGAGGAGGATGGTTACAAAAAGGGAGCAACAAGCTGGCTCAGGTTGTGCTTTAGTGAATCTCAGTTTCTCTCGATGTTAGAGAATTGGGCTGCCATTAACCGCAGAAACTTGGGATTATGAAAGTTGCATTGTTTATTGGATTTCTTGTCACGGTCGGAATTTACGTGATGCTTGATAGCACCTACTCGGATTTGGAAGGAGTGGTGGATACATCAGACCGCATGGGGTATGAGTCCAATTACATGGCCTCGAATACGAAGGTCGATGGTGTGGTTGCTGCCTTGAAGAAGGGAAGGAATCGACTTGGAAATTTCGGGATTGTCGTTTGGGGCTCCATCAAACAAGCCGGCAAAGATACTGCGGGATGGTGCAAGAAAGCTCTAGGATCAGATGATGAGGCGGAGCCGAATTCGCCAGTAGATCATCCTGCGGAATCGTAAATCACCCGGAATCCGTCAACGATTCCTTCGTGCTTCGTTTCCGTTGCAATAGGAGCCATCTCGTAGCTCTCTTTCAATTTCTCTCCAAGAACATCACTGACGACGATTTGATCGCCTGCTGCTCCGTCACAATAGCGGGACGTTTTGTTCACTGTATCGCCGATCACTGTGAATTCGAGACGTTCTCTGCCTCCGATAAACCCATGAAGGACCTCTCCGCAGTGGAGGCCAATTCCCATATGGCAGGTCATAGCTCCCCTGGCTGCGCGCTCCTTGTTTACTCGAACAATTGCCTTTTGCATCCCAATGGCCGCGTTGACAGCATTGATATGCTGGTCTTCATCAGGCTCCGGGCTACCGAAGACGGCAAGAATGGCGTCTCCGATAAATTTATCCACGGTTCCATTGTGTTCGAAGATAGCGTCAACGAGAGCACAGAAATATTCGTTGAGCATGTCAACGACTTCGGCGGAATCCACGCCTGCCGTAAGCTTAGTAAAGCCGCGGATATCAGAGAGTAACAGGGTCACATCTGATTTAACACCGCCTGGTTCGAGCTTTCCCTCTCTCGCCTTCAGGAGCAATTGATCGCGAAGATTCGGAGAGAAATTCGCAAGAAGATGCTCCATGGTCTTAGCATTGCGTTCGAGATTCACCGTTAGAATGTGATTCTGAACTGCAGCAGCAGCATAGTGAGCGACTGACATGAGGAATTGCAGGTCTTCCAATCTGAAAGGTTTTCCGCGCCGTGGATTGTCCACGCAAAGAACCCCCATCACAGAACCTTTCCATATCAGAGGGGCGTACATTCCCGTTTGAAGCCCCATTTCAAGAATACTTGCTGAAGGATCTATTTCGTCCTCAGCAGACCAGATGAAGCCTTCACAAGAAGCCGCCGCTTTTATGATAAGTGTGCGACTGATTGGAGGGTCATCTGACGGAATGCTGGAGCGAAGGGCCAATTTTCCGCTATCAGGATCGAATACCAGAAGAGCACCGCGTTTTGCTCCAGGAATGACCTCTACAACCTTGCTCATGATCAGGTTGTAGAGTGACCTTACGTCTGATTCTTCTGCAAAAAGAATTGGCAGACGATAGAGAAGAGAAAGCCTTTCAGCATTCGATAGATCCAAAGGAACCTCGCTTGGCTGGCGGGCATCCATGACGCTGAAAATTTTGGGGGCTTCTTCAGGAGCACTCATTGGTCAAAAAATTTAACCCTTCTCATACGAAATGAACAGGATGTTCTGGTTGAGGTAGGTTCAGATCAAATGCCCCAGTTTGGTGCGCTTCGTCGCCAGATATTTCTCGTTATGAGGATTGGGCGGGATCTTGATTGGGACCTGCGCAGTAACTTCAAGGCCGTAACCGTCGAGTCCGACAATCTTCTTTGGGTTGTTGGTAAGAAGCCGTATTTTTTGAAGACCGAGGTCTGCGAGAATCTGAGCACCCAGTCCATACTCCCTCAGGTCCATTGGATACCCGAGCTTGGTGTTAGCTTCTACCGTGTCGTAACCCTTTTCTTGAAGTTTGTAAGCCTTGATTTTGGGGGCAAGGCCTATTCCTCGGCCTTCTTGCCTCATATAGACAATCACGCCAGCCCCCTCATCAGCGACCTGCTTCATTGCGTGAGACAACTGTGGGCCACAATCACAACGTAGAGACCCGAAAACGTCTCCCGTCAGGCATTCGCTATGGACTCTCACGAGAAGGTCTTCTTTGGTCAGGTCCCCAAGAACCAAAGCGAGGTGGTTTTGGCCATCGAGCTTGCTTTCGTAAAGGTAGAGGTCGAAATCGCCGAATTCAGTTGGCATCTTGATAACCTCAATTCGGTCGATCAAGCGTTCGCGAGTATTTCGATACTCGATCAATGATTCGATGGAGCAGATCTTGAGAGAATGTTTTTGCGCCAATTCCTTCAACTCGGGCAGGCGGGCCATTGAGCCGTCGTCACTCATGATCTCGCAAATCACTCCCATCGGCCTGCAATCAGCAAGTTTGGCCAAGTCTACCGCCGCTTCCGTATGACCTGCTCGCTGCAATACTCCTCCCGGACGGGCCCTCAAAGGGAACACATGCCCGGGTTGGCTAAGATCTTCAGGAAGCGAAGTCGGGTCTGCCAGGACTCGTATAGTATGTGATCGATCAGCAGCACTAATGCCGGTGGTGACTCCGGCTGAGGCGTCTACACTGACTTGAAAATCAGTGCGGTAACTATCTTGGTTCTTTGCCACCATTTGCTCGATCCCCAGTTGGGTCAGACGTTCGCGTGTGGTAGGGACACAAATCAGTCCTCTGCCGTATTTGGCCATAAAATTGATGGCTTCCGGCGTGGCATGCTCAGCAGCCATGATCAGATCACCTTCGTTCTCCCTGTCGGCATCATCGACCACAATCACCATCTCTCCATTGCGGAAAGCGCTGATGACATCATCGATAGAATCGAACCCTTCGTTGTTTACGTCGCTCATTGCTGCCCAAACGAGTGAGGCAAAAAGGAGATTATGCAAGCGCGAAGACGAAAATGTGTGAAAATTTGCGTTTGCATGCAGACGAGGTCGCTCGCACAATCCGCGCCCTTTGCCACTGGCAAATTGAACTGACAACCACGAAAAAGAAACAGACTACAGGCCATGCCAATCGCCACCCACGAACAATACTGCGCCATGCTCGATGCGGCCAAGGAAGGACGTTATGCCTATCCAGCCATCAACATCAGCAGCTTGGAGACTCTCAACGCCGCTATTCTCGGCTTCGCTGAAGCTGAAAGTGATGGAATCGTACAGGTTTCTGTCGGAGCAGGTGAACACGCTTCAGGAATCAAGAAGACCGTTCTTGGTTCTGAAATCCTCGCTGAAGCGGCCCACAAGCTCGCAGCTGAGCACAACGTTCTGATTGCTCTGCATACGGATCATTGCCATCCAAAGAATTTGGAGCGCTTCATGGATCCGTTGATCGAAATCAGCAAGAAGCGCGTGGCCGCTGGCCAGGCTCCGCTTTTCAACAGCCACATGTTTGATGGTTCCGAGCTCTCCCTCAGTGAGAATCTTGAGATCGCACTCAAATACATGAAGGAGTTGACTCCTCTTAACATGCTGCTCGAGATCGAGACCGGTGTTGTTGGTGGAGAAGAAGACGGACACGACACAACTGGTGTTGCTCAAGAGAAGCTTTACACAACTCCAGAAGACATGGTGGCTGCCTATGAGACACTTCAGCCACTTGGCCGTTTCATGCTTGCTGCAACGTTTGGAAACGTTCACGGCGTATACAAGCCAGGTAATGTGAAACTCACTCCGACCATTCTTCGTGATGGTCAGTCAGCTGTTAAAGACAAACACAGCACAGGTGATAACCCTCTCGATCTCGTGTTCCACGGGGGAAGCGGATCTTCCAAGGAAGAGATTCATGAGACTCTCGACTATGGTGTGATCAAGATGAACGTCGACACTGATACTCAGTATGCGTTCACACGCCCGATTGCAGACCACATGTTCAAGAATTACGATGAAGTCCTCCGCGTAGACGGAGAGATGGGCAACAAGAAGAAGTATGACCCACGCGCCTACCAGAAGGCTGGTATTGGTGGAATGAAGAATCGCGTGATCGAAGCGGTCAAAGACCTTCGTGCAGAGGGTAAATCAATCCTTAGATAATTACTCTGGCAACAGAGATAAAAAGAAAGGCGCAGGAATCGCTTCCTGCGCCTTTTCTGTTAAAGCGATGGTCTTGTTCCTTGTTTAAGGATTCCGTAGATTGAATTCCTCATGTTCCTTCTTCTTTAGGGATGAACGAGCAAACGAACTGCGAGCAAATGTGCTTCTCCAGTGAGTGCTGTTGGCTAGACCACCACGGACATGAGAGCTGGTGGCGTGCGAAGAAGTTGCATGAGAGCTTCGGGCGTGAGAACTGGTGGCATGAGAAGAAGTTGCGTGCGAACTGGTCTTGTGGCTGTTCACTGTTGCTCTTTGTCTTGCATGGGACGAAAGCGTGTGGCTGGAATTTGCGTGAGAGCTGGTATGGTTGAAGATCGCATTGCCCATGGCCCGTGAGTGACTGGAGTTGCGAAGGCCTTGATTGTGGCTGCTGGTCACATGCGAGCTCTTCTTATGACTGTTGATGGTGGTCTTGCTCAGTTGCGGGTTCGTCTTCTTATCGTGTGAACTGACCATTCGTGAACCGGGGAATGAGCTTCTACCTGATGACCTGGCGTGTGAGCTCCGAGCGTGGCTACTGGTAGCATGGCTACTGCGAGCGTGAGAGGAAATGCCGTGCGAACTCCGGTCGTGACTACTGGTAGCATGCGAACTCTTAGCGTGGGAAGAAGTCGCATGTGAGCTCTTTGCGTGGCTGCTGGTTGCATGTGAACTTTTCGCATGGGAAGAAGTGGTGTGCGAGTTCTTGGGGGCAGCCAAGACATTCGTTCCCAAAACAATTCCTAGTGAGAATGTCAGTAAAAGCAGCTTCGATTTGATGACTGGGAAACTAGCATTGCTCTGTTTTACGAGCAAATCATAAAAGATCTGCCATTTGGAAGCTATTGCCCCCCAAGGTATTTCACTACAGCTTCGGTCCGAGAAGTCACGTGAAGCTTTTCATAAATATTGCGGAGATGGCTTCTCACAGTGTCAAAACTAATGGAGAGCTGGTCCGCAATCTCCTTGTAACGAAACCCTTGGGCGAGCAGATCCAAAATTTGCAATTCACGCTTTGAAAGGACTTCTACCGCTGAATTTGCCGATGGTTGTTTCTTCTGAAAGTATTGAACGACGACTCGCGCAATCTTGGGTGACATCGGAGAACCGCCTTTGGTCACATCATCAATCGCTTCAAGAACTTTGGCAGGAGTATCTCGTTTCAGTAGGTATCCGCTGGCTCCTGCAGTGAGGGATTCAAAGATCTGGTCGGAGTCCTCATACATCGTAAGCATAAGGATTTGCACCTCGGGACACTTTTCCTTCAGCACTTTGACACATTCTATGCCTGTCATCTTGGGAAGATTGATGTCCATCAAGACCACGTTTGGCTTGAGCTTCGGGATCTCTTCCAACGCTTCCTCCGCTGAGGAGTGAGTGCTGATGCAGCGCATGCCGGTGTTTCCATTCAAAAGAATGGTCCAGCTGTCGCGGATTCCCTCGTCGTCTTCAACTATTGATACATTGATGGCCATGGCACTTCTAAAGGTTACGTAGGAAAAGTGTGCCCTTTTAAGAGGGCTTTCTCAATCCTCTGTTTTGCCGGTTTGAATCAGGTGGCTTCTTATGAATTCGAAAGGCTGCCCATCCGCCTGCCAAGGCACCAAACAAATGCCCCTCCCAAGAAACAGCAGTCTCTTCAGGGAGAACACCCGCTGCAAGTCCTCCGTAGAAGAAGGCAACCAAGATCGAGATCAATGCAGCAACCCAGCTCTTCATGAGGAACCCCGAGACGATGAGATATGCAGTCAGTCCGTAGATGACGCTGCTTGCGCCAATGTGAATGGCGGAGCGGCCTAGGAACCACGTGGCCAGTCCGCTTGTTAGCCAGACGATAATCAGGACTTTTACTGGACGGTAGGCATTGATCCAAAAGATTAACGTAGACAGAGTGAAGAGGGTAGAGCAGTTAGCCACCAAGTGGTTCATATTGGCATGTAAAAGTGGGCTAAAAAGAATGCCACGCATGCCGTCGATGTCTCTCGGAAAGATCCCGAACCGATTAAACTGCATCCCAAAAATTACGTTCACCCCGTGAATAGCGAAAAGGATCAGGATGAAACTGATACTGATTTCCAATGCTTTCCCCAAGTTTCGAGGACGGCTTTGTGAAAATCGACGTGACATATGCGAAGCATCAAGGGATGGGTTTCCTCTGACAAGTATTGGAAATCAAACTCTATGTGTTTTCGAATCTACACGGTCCTTTGTTGCATTATTCACATTGCTTCTTGCCTTGGTGCTGAGAATTCCGATTGGAGCAGGTCTTATGGAGGAGCGGTTCAGGCGGGTAGTTTTGAATCTTCGAATCTGCGGGCAAATGTCGAAGGCATCATCGGAAAACTGAAGTTCGTAGTAAGCGATACTGGTGAACTCAGTCAGAATTCGTATCGCCTTCTTGTAAGCCGAGGTCCCAAGGGACGCTGGATGAAACGCCGCTGGGAGGTTTTTGATCTAAGGAAAAGAGGGGCAGGTTTAGAGACATGGCTTCCGGTGGAATCGGTCAATCTTCCTGTGTTCTTTTACGTGAAATCAATCAATGCGAATGGCTCGGTTTCACTTGGCCCGATCCAAAGAGTTGTCCCTTTGGATTTGGATATCGAGAAACCAAGCAGACCCTTTTGGCCCTTCTTGGAAGGATTTGAGAATTCGACGGGTGCTTGGACGATTGGAAGCGAAGTTACTCTTTCGAAGAAGGAAGCCTACTCTGGGAAGGCGTCATTGAAAGTTGGATTTGCGCAAGGTCGGTATCAGACATCGATCTCAACAGACTTGATTCAAGGATGGCACTGGTCGTTCGTGGAGACTGAAGGCTTGAGGATCTGGTGCAGAAGTGAAGGGGGCGCTGCTACGCTAGGCTTGGCAGTGGAGGTCGAGAACGAAGAAGGGACTTCTCTGATGGTTTTCCCCCATCGTTATCCGTTGAGTGAACATTGGGAAGCGCTGGACTTCGATCTCTCTCAGATTAGGCACTTGGATATGGCAAGTATTGTGAGGATTCACTTTGAAATCCGCTCAACATTAAGGGAATCAGTATTTTTGGACGATTTGCAGCTTTTAGGAATTGGGCTGTTTCGTAGGTAAGGAATAATGAAAGTATTTCATGGTCTCGATGAAAACTATTTGTGTTCTGGTGGTTAGGTTTAGTAGCTTTTCGCGCTGTTAACCCAATTCGATGCCGTTTTGTGTCTCTACGGCGGAATATGAATGCCTGATAACCATGACTAAACATCTCTTCTCCTCCATGCTGCGAAAACCGTTTTTACTTATCCTTCTTCTTGTTTTTCCCATCTTGCTGCTGGCTCAAGAGCCTACAGCGGAAGAAATGAAGGCAATTGAGGCTGAAGCAATGGCTGCTGAAATGACTTCAAGTGAAGCAGAAGCCTATGCTGATGAAATGGGGCAATCAGCTACAGGGGCGATTGTTGAGGTCGATGTTCTGGACAAGGGAGACACAGCATGGATTATCGCAGCGTCAGCCTTGGTCTTGTTCATGACCATCCCGGGACTCTCACTTTTTTATGCAGGGTTGGTTGCCAAGCGAAATGTACTTTCTGTTCTCATGCAGTGCTTGGCGCTGACTGGATTGATGACCGTGATCTGGTTGGTTTGTGGCTATTCCTTGGCCTTTGGTGATGGTGGGGGAATGCACGCCTTCATTGGAGGTTTCGATAAGGCATTTCTCCTAGGAGTCACGCCGGACACTCTCTCTGGTTCCATTCCGGAGATTCTGTTTTTCCTTTTTCAAATGACGTTCTTCATCATCACTCCAGCCCTGATGGTTGGTGCTTTCGTGGAAAGAATGAAGTTTTCAGCCATCCTGATATTCTGTGCCGTATGGGGATTGGTTGTCTACCTGCCTATCTGCCACATGGTCTGGGGAGGAGAAGGAACGTGGTTCGGGGATATGGGTGTGTTTGATTTCGCCGGAGGGATCGTGGTTCATATCACCGCAGGTATCGGAGCACTTGTAGCCTGTATCATGGTAGGACCACGCTCAGGTTTCGGGAAACAACCTATGCCACCGCACAATCTCCCAATGACCGTCACTGGAACGGGAATGCTTTGGGTTGGTTGGTATGGTTTTAACGGAGGCAGCCAGCTTGCTGCCGACGGCGGTGCCGTGTCAGCGATTGTCGTGACACAGATTTCAGCGTCCGTTGCCGCTCTGACCTGGATGGCTATCGAATGGCGGAAACATGGCAAGCCCAGTGTCTTGGGAACTGCGACAGGTGCAATTGCTGGCCTTGCAGCGATTACGCCCGCATCAGGTTTTGTTGGGCCTATAGGAGCGTTGATCATTGGCGCAGTGTCTGGTTTTGTTTGTTGGTATTTCTCAACCGTGATCAAGATCAAGCGTGGTTATGATGATTCGCTGGATGTATTTGGTGTGCATGGTGTTGGTGGTTTTGTAGGCACACTCCTTGTTGCATTTCTTGCGTCAGAGACGTTTGGCGGGAATCAGGGGGATCTGAATATGGGGAAACAGTTCGGAGTTCAATTGTTCGCCTCTGTGTTCACCATCATCTACACCCTGATTGCCACCTGGATCATTCTCAAGGTGGTTGATAAACTGGTGGGACTGAGAGTGGCAAATAGCGAAGAAAATGAAGGACTGGATATCGCCTCTCATGGCGAAGCAGGATACGAGATGTAAATCGAATTCACTTTTAACAATACGAATCAACTGATCTGAAATGAAAAAAATCGAAGCAATCATTAAGCCCTTCAAACTAGAGGAAGTGAAGGATGCCTTGGCAGAAGTAGGAATTGAAGGAATGACCGTTTCCGAAGTTAAAGGTTTTGGCCGGCAGAAGGGCCATACTGAGATCTACCGCGGAAGTGAATACACTGTGGACTTCCTGCCGAAGATCAAGATTGAGATCGTCGTCGCTGAGGAAAACCTCGATTCAGCTGTTGAGGCGATCATCAGTGGAGCCAAGACCGGCAAGATCGGAGATGGAAAAGTCTTTGTGCTTCCGGTTGAAGAGGCAGTTCGAATCCGCACGGATGAAAAAGGCGACAAAGCGGTTTAAGCCGTTGCCTGAAATGGTTTCAAGCGCCGTAAGCACGTGTTGCTTACGGCGTTTTTTTTATATTCTGAACTGATTTGTGTCGCTTGTCAGGCAGGTCAGCTTCCAGTAGCCTTGCAGACTTATGTTTGAAACGCTTTCAGGCAAACTTCAGCAGACTTTCAAGAATCTGCGTGGACTCGGTAAGATCTCCGAGACCAACGTCGCGGACTCTTTGCGTGATGTGCGCATGGCCTTTCTCGAGGCAGATGTAAATTTCAAGGTCGCCAAGGCCTTTATCAACCGAATCAAAGAGAAGGCAGTCGGCCAAGAGGTCGTCCAGAGTATTCAGCCTGGGCAACAGGTCATCAAGATCATCAATGATGAACTGGTGGAACTATTGGGCTCCTCCAATCAGGGGCTGGCATTCAAGTCTACTCCAACCTGCATCATGATGTGTGGTTTACATGGTGCTGGTAAGACGACCAGTTCTGGCAAACTGGCCAATCTTCTGAGGAAACAAGGCCGTAAACCGTTGCTTGTTGGCTGTGATGTCTATCGTCCAGCAGCTATGGATCAATTGGCTTCACTTGGCGCACAGCTGGATATCCCAACCTTCATCCAGAAGGATGAAAAGGATGTGCTCGCGATCGGCAAGGCAGCGTTGAAGGAGGCAGCTTCGGTTGGTGCAGATACATTGATTCTCGATACTGCCGGTCGATTGCAGATTGATGAGCCACTGGTTCAGGAGTTGGTTCGATTGCGGGATCTGATGAATCCGTCAGAAATCCTCCTCGTATTGGATGCTGCAACTGGTCAAGAGGCGGTTAACGTTGCTGAGCATTTCAATGAGGCACTGGAGATTTCTGGTGCGATTCTTACCAAGCTGGATGGTGATGCACGTGGTGGTGCTGCATTGAGCATGAAGGAAGTCACCGGGAAGCCGATCAAGTTTGTGGGCATCGGAGAAAAACCTTCTGATTTCGAAGCGTTTCACCCTGAGCGAATGGCTTCGCGAATCCTGGGGATGGGCGATGTCGTCACCTTGGTAGAAAAAGCATCTGAGGCAATCGATGAAGAAGAGGCCAAGAAGCTTGAGGAAAAGATGCGGAAGGGTGAGTTCTCTCTGCAGGACTTTCTGGATCAACTCAGGATGATGAAGAAGATGGGTTCTTTGGAATCTCTGATGGGTCACATGCCTGGAATGCAGGACAAACTTGAAGGAGTAGATCTGGACAAAAGTGAATCTGAGTTTCGCCGCATGGAAGGAATGATCTGTGCGATGACGAAGAAAGAGCGGAATCAGCCGCAAATTTTGAATGCCAGTCGTCGCCGTCGTATCGCACAAGGTTCTGCCTGCACAGTTGCCGAGTTGAACAACATGTTGAAGCGATTCAAGCAGATGCAGGGCATGATGCGGAAGATGGGCAAGTTCCAGAAGTCCATGATGAAAATGGGGAACAAAATGGCAGGTGGAGCAGAAGGGAAAGAAGGCAAACCCAAGAAGCTCAGCATGAAGGGCCTCATGCGTGGATTCAAATAAGACGCCACGCCGATTCATTCTTTCGAAGCGGCTCCGTATCTGGGTGCCGCCACTTGTTCGCATCTCACTATTGGTTTCATTGGTGTGGGTTGCCCGCGAACATCATGCCATCTTGAGGATAGGTGGATCCCTCCCTGTTGATGTCCTTGAGATACGGGAGTTTCTTCCTGGCGCAACTTCACTCCGTCCTGATCACAGTGTGAAAGAAGGACTCTTCGTTCGTAATGCAGAAAATGAAGACATTGGATATGCCGTCCGTACCCAACCCATAGCCAAAGAGGTTACAGGCTATGCAGGCATCACAGATACACTTCTGGTATTCGATGACCGATTTGCCCTGTTGGGGATCAGAATAAGATCCAGTGAAGACACGACAGTTCATGTTGGGGATGTGAAGGCCAATGAGTATTTTATGTCATTCTTTAACGGAATGAAATGGGACGATCTCGGGCAAATGGATTTTCAGGATCTTGGAGTGGAGGGTGTGGCAGGTTCCACGCTTACCAGTATGGGAATTGCTGAAGCGATTCGCCTCCGTGTTCGGGATGCGTCGGAGCGCGCCAATAGCGAAACGAAAATCAGATGGCGCTGGCGAGACACCGGCCTCGCACTAGTTCTTCTGATTGCCGTCGGTATCTCATTCAGTCATCTCAAATCGAATCTTAGGGTAAGACGTGGTTTTCAGATTGTGGTGATGCTCTACTTAGGGATTCATACCGGCGATTTACTGGCCCAGTCGCTAATGGCAGGCTGGGCGAAATCTGGGGTGCCATTTCACATAGCCCCGGGATTGGTGCTTCTGGTAGCCGCAGCCGTATTGATACCTACGGCAACGAGAAAAGGGCTCTACTGCCAACAGGTCTGCCCTCATGGAGCAGCTCAAGAATGGATGGGAATGATTCTTCCTGCCCGGTTCAAATGGAATCCACCAAAGGACGTTGCCAACGCATTGAAATGGACTGCTCCGTCCCTGTTGCTCGGCACTGTAGCGGTCACGATGCTCAACCTGCCGTTTGATCTGGCAGGGATTGAACCTTTTGATGCGTGGTTGATGAAAGGATTTTGGTCCGCAACGGTCATTGTGGCAATTGCAGGTCTTTTATTCTCTGCGTTTGTCCCGATGGGTTACTGTCGATTCGGATGTCCTACCGGTGCGTTCTTGAAGTTTGTCAGATCTCGGGGAATTAACGACCGACTTGGAAGGGCTGAACTATTTGGTTTTCTTTTGCTGCTCATCTCCCTGGCGCTTGTGAAAAACTATGATGCATTTGCAAAGGCATTCTTGGAGTAGTGCGATATGCACTTTGATGTTGCTGATCAGTTGCTCTCTAAGTGCGGGAAGCAGAGAACTGCGAGGATTCACAATGGGCACCACTTGGAGTGTTCGGTTTCACTCTGAAGATTCGTATCCTGATCTTCGGACTGAAATCCAATCCCGCCTTGATGAGTTGGATGGCATTTTCTCGACTTACAAGCCGGCAAGCGAGATCTCCAAGATCAATCAGGCTGATTTAAAGGTTCCTATAAGGCTCTCTTTGGAAATGGAAAAAGTGCTTCGTTCTGCGTTGTCGCTAGCAAAGGAGAGCGAGGGGGAATTCGACCCCACCGTTGGTGGTTCAATGGTGGCCAACCAATTCACTCCAGAGATTTCAGGGAAGGCTGACAGAACGGGTGATTGGACTGATCTTCTGTTGATTGGCAGTCGGCTGATCAAGCATAAGCGAGTTCTTCTTGATCTTTCGGCAGTGGCAAAGGGTTTTGCAGTAGATGAGATCACAGGACTTCTGAAAGAGAAGGGCATATCAAGCGCATTGACTGAAATTGGAGGAGACATGCGTGCGATTGGAAAGAACGGCGCGAAAGGTTGGCTGGTGGGAGTCGAGATCTATGACCAAGGGGAATTGGTAATCAAGAAATTGGCTCTGATGAACGAATCAATCGCGGTGTCAGGATTGTTCCGAAATACGAAGGAAGGTGCCTCTCACATCGTAGATCGTGAAAGCGGAAGGATGTTCTCAATCCAGAAACTGACAGCCTACCACTTGGCACCAACGTGTATGGAGGCCGACGGAAGAGCCACCCTTAAGCTGATACGGGCAGCGTCGGCTACGGACTTGAGCGGGATGGGACGGACATCACAATGAAGTTTGAACCATTGAAATCGGGCCATTTAGGGATGAAGTTGGCTCATTTTCAGTTTTTGATTTACAATTTGAGAGCGTTGTCCGAAACGGACCGCTACGAAACGAGAGCGAATGAAGAACCTAGCCGCCTGTCGGCCGCTTCTCGAGTCAACCAGCTGTCAGCTTTTCAGGAAAAGGAAGGTTTCAGCGGACATCTTTTACTGGCTCTATGAACTTGTATTCAGACTACATCAAAGAAATCGAAGAACGGAAGAATCAGGGATTGCACCCCAAGCCTATTGATGGTGGTGACCTGCTGGCTGAAATCGTCACTCAGATCAAGGATCCGGCGAATGAACACCGTGAAGATTCACTCAATTTTCTGATCTACAATACCTTGCCGGGAACCACCAGCGCTGCGGGTGTAAAGGCGACCTTTCTTAAGGAGATCATCTTGGGTGAAGTTTCAGTTGAAGAGATTTCACCAGTGTTTGCCTTTGAGCTGCTTAGCCACATGCGAGGTGGCCCATCGATCAATGTATTGTTGGATCTCGCTCTTGCTGACAACGCGGATATAGCAAAGCAGGCCGCTGATGTTCTCAAGACTCAGGTGTTTCTATACGAAGCCGACACGGATCGTCTGGCGGCTGCCTATAAGGCGGGTAACGAGATCGCCAAGGACATCCTTGAGAGCTATTCAAAAGCGGAGTTCTTCACCAATCTACCTGATGTCGATGAAGAGATTGAGATCGTCACCTACATTGCTGCGGAGGGTGATATTTCGACCGATCTGCTTTCACCAGGAAATCAGGCACACTCTCGCTCCGATCGTGAGCTCCATGGAAAGTGTATGATCTCTGAAGCCGCACAGGCAGAGATTCAAACCTTACAAAAGGAGCATCCTGGCAAACGAGTAATGTTGATTGCTGAAAAGGGCACCATGGGAGTTGGTTCCTCCAGAATGTCTGGAGTGAACAACGTCGCTCTTTGGACAGGCACCCAGGCGAGCCCTTACATTCCATTTGTTAATATCGCCCCGATTGTCGGTGGGACAAATGGTGTATCTCCAATCTTTCTGACGACGGTTTGTGTTACAGGTGGAATAGGAGTCGATCTCAAGAACTGGGTTAAGAAGTTGGATGAATCAGGAAAGCCTGTGTTGGATGAGAATGGGGATCCTGTTTTGGAACAAACCTATTCGGTGGCTACCGGAACGGTTCTAACGATCAACACCGAGAAGAAGAAACTCTTCAACGGCGAAACTGAGCTTGCTGATATTTCGTCAGCCCTGACTCCGCAGAAGGTGGAATTCATCAAGGCACGTGGTTCATACGCTGTCGTTTTTGGAAAGAAGCTTCAGACCATTGCCGCTACCACTCTCGGCGTTGAGTTACAGCCAGTGTTCGCACCTTCAAAAGAGATTTCACATGAAGGACAAGGCCTGACTGCGGTTGAAAAGATTTTCAATAAGAACGCCGTGGGAGTGACTTCCGATGCCTCGTTGCATGCTGGATCAGACGTTCGCGTGAAAGTGAATATTGTTGGTTCGCAGGACACGACCGGACTGATGACCTCCCAAGAACTAGAGGCGATGGCAGCCACCATCATTTCGCCAACAGTCGATGCCGGTTACCAATCTGGCTGTCACACTGCTTCGGTATGGGACAAGAAGGCTCAGGCAAATATTCCCAAGCTGATGAATTTCATGCACGACTTCGGCATGATCACAGCGCGTGATCCCAAGGGAGAGTATCACGCAATGACTGACGTCATCCACAAGGTCTTGAACGATCTGACCGTGGACGAGTGGGCGATCATTATTGGCGGTGACTCACACACACGCATGTCAAAGGGCGTCGCCTTTGGGGCAGACTCCGGAACGGTGGCACTCGCACTGGCCACTGGTGAAGCCACGATGCCGATTCCCGAATCGGTCAAGGTGACATTCAAGGGAGATCTCAAGGATCACATGGACTTCCGTGATGTGGTTCATGCGACCCAGGCTCAGATGCTGAAGAAGTTTGGTGACAATGTCTTTCAGGGAAGAGTGATTGAAGTTCACATCGGAACTCTTCCAGCCGATCAGGCATTCACATTTACTGATTGGACTGCAGAGATGAAGGCCAAGGCCTCAATCTGCATCTCTCAGGACGATACGTTGATTGGGTCGCTCGAGATTGCAAAGAGTCGTATCCAAATCATGATCTCCAAGGGGATGGATAATGATGGGAATGTTCTCCAAGGATTGGTCGATATGGCCAACAAGCGAATCGGGGAGATTAAGTCGGGTGAGAAACCCGCTTTGGTTCCTGATTCCAGCGCCAAGTATTCTGCTGAATTCGTTGTCGATCTGGATGAGATCGTAGAACCGATGATCGCTGATCCTGACGTTAACAACGACGACGTCTCCAAAAGATATACTCACGACACTATCCGTCCTGTCTCATATTATGGTGGCGACAAAGCAGTCGATCTAGGTTTCGTTGGTTCGTGTATGGTGCATAAAGGTGATCTAAAGATCGTTTCCAAGATGCTCCGGAATTTGGAGAAGGAGCAGGGCGAAGTGAAATTCAACGCGCCACTTGTTGTGGCTGCTCCAACCTACAATATCATCGATGAGCTTAAAGAAGAGGGTGATTGGGATATGTTGGAAAAGTATTCCGGCTTTGTCTTTGATGACAACGCACCCAAGAGCGCAGCCCGTGAGGAATATGAGAACATGATGTATCTCGAACGGCCTGGTTGTAACCTTTGCATGGGTAATCAGGAGAAGGCAGCAAAGGGCGATACCGTGCTGGCCACCTCTACTCGTCTTTTTCAAGGTCGTGTCGTAGAGGATTCCGAGCGTAAGAAGGGTGAATCCCTGCTCGCGTCCACTCCAGTAGTCGTACTGTCGGCAATTCTTGGCAGGATACCGACCATGGATGAATACAGGACTGCTGTTGAAGGAATTGCCCTGACAAAGTTTGCACCGCCGTTGAATGCGCTGAGTAACTAGACACAGACATCAATCGACAATTTCGAAAGGAAGAGGGATGGAGGAGACTCCGCTCTCTTCCTTTTTTTAGCACCTGACATGATCACGTCATTGCTTCGATAGGGAGAAGGGCTATACCTTGATTGTGAGTTCGCTGCCATCGAATGAAAGGTGCAGGGGCATGAGTTCGAGCGACTGAGCCAGAATGGCAAAATCTTACTGACGTTTTTGAGATTGCAGCTGACTGGCTCAGTGACACGATCATGGAATTGCCAAACAGAAGACAACCAAGACCAAGAGCCCGAACCGTTGCATGCGATTGAATGAAGGTCGCATACGGTTTGGATCGTTAATGTGCGTCCTGTGGCTTGTGGCGTCCACATCGGTATGGGCAGATGGAACATCCCCTTTTGCGCAACGGCTTACAAAGTGGCTCAGCAGCAGTCAACGAGGTGCAGACGAGGAACTGATCGAACTGCGTCACCGGCTCGATGAACTCCCTCCACTTACTTCGGGACATCGAGGTGAGAATGCCGGTTTTCACAGTTTCTTCCAGGAGACCAGAAAAAATCCACTGAACGTGATCTTGGATCTTGGGAAGGTTCATCCAATTGACAGAATTGCTCTCTTTCCAGTTCAGGGAATGTTTCGAGGAGAGGTTGTCGAGGGCTACGGATTCCCCGGACACTTCATTGTCGAATTGTCAAAGACACCCGATTTCCGGAGCGGAGTTTCCACGTTCGATTCACGGATCATCAAGGCACCTCCTCGTCCAGATTACCCGTGGCAGTTTGAGCCAGCCGCACCCATTGATGCCCAATACGTACGTTTAAGAGTGCTGGAACATTGGACGCGGGAGGATGGTCGTTTTCTTAGCGCTTTTGGCGAACTTATGATTTTGGCCAATGGCCGCAATGTAGCGCTTCGTTCCAAGGTAAAGACACGTTCCTCATTTACCTCGCTACCAGATTGGGAACTTCTACACCTCGTTGACGGCCAGACAGATCTAGGGACGCCGGTGAGTCCCGAGCCGAGCCCAACCAATGGATTCCTGACTAAAGGGAGGAAAGAACCAGATACGAAGGAATGGGTTCAACTTGAACTGCAGAGCGTCGTTCGGATGGATGAGTTGGTCTTGGTTCCCTCTCAGCCGGTTGACGCGCCAGATCAATTCGGGCACGGCTTTCCCCGACGGTTCCGATTGATGGTTTCAGACAATCCGGAGTTCGACGATGCAAGGGTCGTCGTCGATCACCAAACAATCCCGTTTCCCAATCCAGGGAACAATCCAGCAGTGTTCTCGGCTGATGGAGCATTGGCTCGATTCGCCCGGCTAGAGGTCGACGAGATGTGGCACATCTCCAATGGTCGCTACAGTATTGCGTTGGCGGAAACAATGATCCTTGAGAATGGAACCAATGTGGCTCTCGGTGCGAAAGTGACGGCAAGCGACATCTTCTTGAAGGAACGATATCTTGATGTGTGGAGACCTGAATACCTCGTGGACGGATTCAGTAGTCAGAATCGATTGATCAATCTCAAGGATTGGTTGGAAGGACTGGAGGAACGAAAGGGAGTCGAATTAAGGATTGGCGACCTTGAGCAGCAGATGACGGCTCGTGTGGAAAGAACACTGGCTTGGGTGTTCGGACTTACTGCAATTCTGGTCTCAGGCTTGTTGTTGGTGGTCGGCATGTTGGTCCTTCGTCGTAAGCGAGCCTTGGAACAGCAACAGGAAGAGCTTCGTTCGCGGATTGCCCGCGATCTGCATGATGATCTTGGGAGCCGTCTTGGTGGAATGCGCCTCTTGAGTGAAAACATGCTTAACGTCGAGACACTCCCGGGGGAATTGCGCGACGATCTAGACCTTCTACATCGCTCCAGTGGAGAAGCCACTGATGCCATGCGCGACATCGTATGGTTGTTCGATTCGAGAGAATCTTCCCTCGATAAGCTACGGCAACAAATGAAACGTCTGTTGCCTACGATTGTTGGCTCTTTGCCCTGCGATTGTCAGATCGTTGGAAGACCGGAAGGTGATGTTGGCTTTGAGTTTAGGCGTGAAGTGCTTTTCGCCTTCAGAGAATCACTTAACAATGCAGCAAGACATTCCGGCAGCGATCGAATTGAATGCCGTGTTGGCGGTAGTGACCATGAATTCTGGTTTGAAGTGAGGGACTGGGGCAGGGGATTCAATGAGGAAGAAGTAGAGAGGGTGAGTGGGGTCGCCAATCTTCGCAAACGCGCCGAAACCCTTGAGGGAACGGTTGAAATTGAAAGCCATCCAGAGACCGGAACCAAGATTACGTTCAAAGCTTCCTTTCAAAACCAATGCATATGAGTAAATCAATCCGGGAAATCAATGTCTGGCTTGTTGAAGACAGTGAGATCTATCGCCGTGGGCTCCGTCGAGCTATCGATTCCGCTGACGGGATGAGTTGTCCACATGCTTTTCCTGACGCTGAGGCCGCGCTGGGGAAGATCGATGATGGCGCGCCTGATGTGATCCTGTTGGACGTTGGACTTCCGGGAATGGACGGATTGAGCGCATTGAAACACATCGCTCAAGTTGCTCCTGATACCCGCACCGTGTTGCTAACGGTCTTTAACGACACCGATAAGATCTTCGACGCAGTGTGTGCAGGAGCCAACGGATATCTGCTCAAGACAGCTTCAACAGATCAGGTAATCAACGCGATTCGTCAGGCAGCCGACGGCGGTGCTCCAATGGATCCGGACGTTGCCGAACGTGTTCTCAATCTCTTCAATCAACTTGCGCAATCCAAGCCGCAACAACCTGAAGACTATGGACTCAGTGATCGCGAGAAACAGATTCTTGATCAAATGGCCAATGGCTTGGTGAACAGGGAGATTGCCGAGATCTTGGACATCAGCCCGCACACTGTCGTCAACCACATGCGCAGTATCTATTCAAAGCTACACGTGCATACGAACACAGGTGCGGTGGCCAAGGCGATTCGTGAGGGATTGGTTTAGTCCCGAAGTAATTCAACTTGGGAGGCTGCTGAATGCACGGGAAAGTCTCTTGATCAGTCGCCGCAAAAAGGAAGATCCCGATCAATTCTGAGCATCTGGCCGTTGTTTAATCCACTCGTGATAAAACAATGACTCGTGCACGCGTTCAGGGTCGTAATCCGGATTAAGCGCAGGCATTTGGGCACCCACTTTCTTTCGCCACTGGCGTAGATCCGCCAAGAGCTCTTTAGCCACTTCGGGCTGGGTGTTGATGAGGTTCACGGTTTCGCCAATGTCGTTTTCGATATTGTAGAGTTCCGCTGGTGTTCCATCAAAATGTTCCAACAACCGATACGGTCCTTTGCGAATAACACCGTGTGGCGAAGCTCCTCCGTGATGATAATGGGGATAGTGCCAATAGAGTGACTCGCGTCCCAACGATTGTTGTTCCAGCAGGAGGGGCAGGAGATTGATGCCATCGATATCAGGTGATGGTTCCTGGCCGGTCAGGGCCTGCAGGGTGGGGAAGAAGTCGATGCTACTGACCGGTTCACTAGTCTCGACTCCCGCACTAATTTGTCCAGGCCAGCGGACGATCAATGGCACGCGATAGGCTCCTTCATAAGCGGCTCCTTTTCCGTCCCTTAACGGGGCGTTACTGGTCTTTTGTGGTGTGTCCGCATAGTGGTTGCCGCCGTTGTCCGAGGCAAAGATCACCAGTGTATCTTCGGCGATCCTCAGTTCATCCAGCTTGTTCATTAGGCGCCCAACATTCTCGTCCAAGCTGTGAATCATTGCTGCATTGGTCGGATTACGGTGAACGTGCTCAGGTCTAAGCTTCGCTTGGTACTTCTTTATGTGTTCTTCCTTCCCTTCAGTCGGACGGTGCGGCGTGAAGTAGGAAAGGAAGGTGAAAAACGGGCTATCATGGGGATACTCCAGGCTCTTGATCACTTCGTCGGTCAAACGGTCTGTGAGATAGTCACCTTTCTTGCCTGTCAGTTTTCGCACCTGCGGCCAGGGATAGAAATACGTACCCGGCCAGCCCCATCGGGCAACTGCCATCGTGTGATCGAATCCTTGATTGTTTGGAAAATACTCTTCACCGCCAAGGTGCCATTTACCGAAGTAGGAGGTTTCGTAGCCGGCCTGTTGCATCAATTCTCCCAGCGTGAATTCTTCGAGCGGTAATTGGTGGCGTTGCCAGTCCGGCGTCATCAGAGCGACATGAGGAAAGATGATTCCGCTGAGAAAATCGGTGATGTGTAATCGCGCTGGAGTCTTACCAGTAAGGATCGCTGCGCGGGTTGGTGAACAGACCGTTGCTGCAGCGTAGGCGTCGGTGAAGCGCATCCCCTGAGTGGCCAATCGATCGATGTTAGGGGTTTCATAAAAGTCACTGCCGTAGCACCCCAGGTCCCGCCAACCAAGATCATCGGTCAGAATGAAAAGGACATTGGGAGCTCCATCGGTAGCTTTGGACCTTGGGGCAAGCCTTGATCTGATGTGCTCCGCTGAAGGTGTTAATTGATCTGACCAGACCAGGTTATCCAGAATGATGTATCTACCATCGTAAGGGCCGCTGCCATGTGCTGTGATCTGACACATGTTGATGCGCGTCCAATTTGCAGCCCCTCCCTTGGTCCAAGTCGGCTTGGCGAAAGAACTTTTGGGAGCAGCAATCTGATTCCATTTATCCGGTTCGGGACGAAAGGGAAACACACTGACCCCGTCATCGCTATGAATCTGAATGTTGAAGTCGCTTTGAATATCCGTCTTGATCCAGAACCGGATCTCCGCTGCGTCCGAAAGATTGGCTGCCGGGATTCGAAACCCGGCCCCGAAGTAGCCTGAAGCGCCGGCGGAGGAATCGACCAGCGTCTTGGTTGCAAACTTTCCACCGCCATCGGGCGTATCGGAGACCACTGTAACAACTGCCTTGTGCGAAGGCTGGCTTCCGGATATCGGGTTCGCGCCTTCGAAGTCGATAAGGACATTTCCGCTCTGTTTCAGTTTGGCGTCCGCATTTGATACTTGCGGCGTGAGCATTGTGACTGCCGCGATGATTGGAATCAGCTTCCACATTTTTGCTTACGGTTGGGAAAAGCGAATTCAAACCAGGCTCGCGCCACTTGAACATTTGGAAACCACGAAGCGGTCGATTGCTTGCCTTTGAAAACACTGTAAGGAGCCATTGCTCCCGTCTTGATATCGCCAAGCCAGCCGGACTCTATTTCAATGGCGCGCAACTTGACCGGGCCTTTTTCCGGATTCGATGCCACTGGCAAACGCAACTGGATCATTGCTTCGGTCCATGGAAGCGCCACGCCATGGGCGGCCCAGGCCCGCCAATCCTTGAGGTTCGTTTCGTTCTTCTTGAAATGCATGCCTTTCGGCCAGTGTGTTTGCCCGGGAAGCCAAACCCAGGCCCGAGGTGAATTCGCCTTTCGAGAGCGTTGGAAATGATCGCGAATGTCTTTCGGTTTCCCGTCCGCCGCTCCCATCAGATAGAGGCCAGGGACCTTCATGGCAGCTGCTTTCTCATTCATGAACTCCGCATCACTGGGGTTTGCCCGCAGTGCGATGTGAAACGCCAGGACGCGTTCAGGCAGGAAACGAACGAAGTCCTGCGCGACCCTTCCACCCATCGAATGCCCCCAGAGAACGAACGGCGCATGCTTCAATTCGGGACGCTTCAGTTCAGCTGCAAACTGGTCACAGGCTTTCAACATCGACGAGGCGTATCCGTTATCCCGCACGCTGTGAGCTTCGAATTCGCAATACATCATGGCCGATCGCGTGCGCTTGGCCAGCGCGCGCCACTCTTGATCCGACGCGAATAGATGCCTTCCCGCTCCCCTCATGTTGATCACGAAGAGCGTGCGAAGAGTCGGCGCGTTGTCCGGAATCCAAATCTGGTATTTCGAATTCGCGACGAGCGGATCGCTGGAGGCGGCCACCTCTGTGGTGAAGATCTTCCCTGAAGGAGCCTCACTATCGGCGGGAAGGCTTTGACAAAAAAACAGGGGC
>CBFHTT010000021.1:0-54864 GCA_965658675.1 Limisphaerales bacterium | reverse complement strand
TTCTTGTTGTTCGTTGCTTTCATTGGATTGCCTTTCATTTTCATGTTTCGGTTTGCGTTCGTGCCAGCATCCGTGCTGACGACAATCCTATTAACACAACGCATGCCAACTTCCCGGCATGTCTCCTAAGTGACTGCAATTGAGTTAGTTGAAGTTAAACTACTCCTTGATTAGCACTTGAATAAGCAAACGAACTTCCGTGCAAAGCACGGATTCCCGCCGTGCATTCGTGTTAAACGCTCGCGTTGCTCTCTCTAGATTGATTTCTGGTGGGACCCTAAGTCGGGAAGAAAAGACTGCGAATGTTCTATTCACTGTGGTTGCATCCATTCGTGACGCGGGAAAAGAGAAAGAGAGAGGTGGTGCCGATCGATCTGGACCTGATAGGCTATGCCGGCAGGTATGGAGCGGTATTTGAATTTGAGCGGTATCAGTTGCTGCAGCGATCCGGGATGTCACTGTTCCCTTTGACCTGGTACGCATGGGGCCGGTCCAGAGAAGGTTGCCTTGATGCCATCGAGGCCAAGTTTGATATGACCAAGGAAGAAGGCTGATCGCCTCTTGTTGATCAGTCTACTTGATTCGCTTGAAGGTGAACTTGGTGTTTGGGAGCACACTCTTGCCTTCGATTTCCAGGTGGGGGTAGACGAAGTAGTTGAGAGTGCCTGTCTTTGGGGCGGGCTTTAGTTGAAGGTCCCGACCGGTGGTGAGTTGAAGTCGATTGGCTGGGTGATGTGAGGCGTAGTAGGTGGCAAGTTCGGGATGTTTGTCTGCCTTACTGATATCGACCGGAATCCATCTCCCTTCTGTAAAGTACTCGGCCCAGCAGTGATAGCCGCCAATGGTGCCGGAGTCCTTGTCTGCGGGGATCGTGAAGCCAATGGCGAAGCGTGCGGGGATTCCTACCGAGCGTGCGAGCCCGATGAAGTAGGAGTGAAAGTCAGTGCAATTGCCCGTGCGACTGTCGCATGCAAAAAGGGCATCACCACGCCCCCAACCTTTTCCAGATTTGTCATACCGCATGCGGGAAAGTGTGTGCTCGTAGAGGGCTTGGGCCTTTCTCTTCTCGCCGTCTATTTTGCCGGTTACTTCATTGGCGATCTCCTTGAGAACGGGAGATGCGGGGACGAGCTTTTCAGGGGCAAGGTGTTTGTTGATTCCTGATTTGTCTATGACCTTGTAAGGAGACTTTTCCGTGCGCTTGATGACATAGCGAAAGGAGAGTTTCTCGCCAGCCTCAGATGGAGTGAGGGGAATGTGAAGGTAGTGATTCTGATGCTTGGGATCGGAGTGCCGTGTGATTGGCAGGTCTGCTGGATGGGTGACCTCGATGACCTCTTGGAAAGGATCGCTCTTGGGTAGGGGAACCCAAAGATTGCCATCGGAAATCACTTCGGGAAGTTGGATCTCAACGGAGAAGGAGAAGTGATCTTTCCCTCGAATAATCTGGTCTGCACTTTGACAGTGCAGGGCTGAAAAGATGAGTAAGAGGAAAACGGAAACAGTGCGTGTCATTTTACTGCGGTGCCGACGACGTCGCTCAGGTTCTTGGCGCCTGTCTGATGGAGTCGCTGGACGATGCCTTGATTGATGGCGGCGGGGAGTCCCGGACCCTTGTAGACGAGGCCTGAATAAATCTGCACGAGTGAGGCGCCGGCTAGGATCTTTTTCCATGCATCCTCAGCGCTGAAGATGCCACCTACGCCGATGATTGGGAGATTGCCATTCGTGGTTTTGTAGCAGTGGGCAATGAGTTCGGTGCTGCGTTCGGCTACGGGGCGCCCGCTGAGTCCACCCGTCTCATTGAAAATGGACTGCAGGGCAGGGTCATCACTTTCAGGGCGGGCAATGGTGGTGTTGCTGCAGACGATGCCATCGAGCTTCTCTTCGATGCAGAGTTCGAGGATTTCGTCCAATGCTTCGAAGGTGAGATCTGGTGCCACTTTGACGAGCACGGGGATCGTGGTCTCGAGTCGTTTGCGGATGCCGTTGAGTCGTTGCAGGATCTCTCTTAGCGCGTCCTTGTCCTGAAGTTGACGGAGATTGGGCGTGTTGGGCGAGCTGACGTTGACGACGAAGAAGTCGACATGGCGGTGCAATCGCAGAAAGGAATCGGCGTAATCTTCTGCCGCCTGATCGAGTGGTGTTAGCTTGGATTTACCAAGGTTCATTCCCACCGGATGAACGGGCCAGTTGTCGGAACGCTTCCAGTGAAGAAGCTGCTTCTCCATCTTCTGTGCGCCGGGGTTGTTGAATCCCATCCTATTGATGAGTGCTTCGTGTGGCACTGCGCGGAACATGCGTGGTGCGGGATTGCCGGGTTGCTCCAGGCAGGTCACTCCGCCGAGTTCACTGAAGCCGAAGCCCAGCTTTTCCCACATGGGCAGGGCGGCGGCTCGCTTGTCCATTCCCGCGGCGAGGCCTACTGGATTTGGGAAACGCAGTCCGAAGAGGTCCACCGGGACTTCAGGCGATGAAAAGAAACTTTCCGCCACGTCCTGCCAGAAACGGTCTTTGGCAGCCCAGCCGAGTGCATCGAGAGTGCGGTTGTGGATCCATTCGGAATCGCACTGGAAGAGCAGGGGGCGAAGCTTCGATTCGTAGAGGGAAAGGAGCGTCTCCGGGGACGGATGGATGAATGATTTACGGCTCAAGACGATGTCCTACTTGGTTTCACTGAGGGGCACTGCCATTGACGAGGAAGAGCACTGCCATCCTGACGGCAAGGCCATTGGTCACCTGTTCGAGAATCACGGATCTGTCTGAGTCTGCGATGTCGCTATCGATCTCGACACCACGATTGATGGGACCGGGATGCATGATGGTGACGTTTGGCTTGGTGAGTTCAAGCCGTGCCTTGGTGAGGCCGAAGAGGGAGGTGTATTCGCCGATGCTTGGAAACATGGTGCGGCGCTGGCGCTCGTGCTGGATGCGCAGGAGATTGATGAAGTCGGCGTCTTGGATTGCTTCGTCGATCTTGTGAGAGACTGTGCATCCCATCTGCTCGAACACGGCAGGCACGAGGGTTGGAGGACCGCAGAGGGTGACGTTGGCTCCGAGCTTGGTGAGTGCCCAGATGTTTGAACGTGCAACCCGGCTGTAGAGGATGTCTCCGAGAATCGTGACGTTGGCTCCCTCGAGATCGCCATAGCGTTCGCGCATGGTGAAGACATCCAACAGTGCCTGTGTGGGATGTTCGTGTGAACCGTCTCCGGCGTTGATCACGTGAGCGTCGAGAAAGCGTGCGAGGAAATGGGGGGCACCGGCTGCAGAGTGGCGGATGATCATGATATCCGCCTTCATGGCTTCAAGGTTCCGTGCTGTGTCCTTGAGGGTTTCGCCTTTCGAAAATGAGGATGCCTCCGCAGAGAAGTTGATCACATCAGCGGACATACGCGTTGCAGCAAGTTCGAAGCTGATGCGTGTCCTGGTGGATGGCTCCACGAAGAGGTTGCAGACGGTCTTACCAGCCAATGCGGCGACCTTCTTCCTCTTGCGGGTGCCGACGTCTTTGAAATTGCGGGCGGTGTCGAGGATGTGAATCAGCTCTTCTTTGGAGAGAGATTCGATGTCGAGAAGATGTCTGCGTGTCCAGTTCATGGGTTGATGAGAAAGACTTCGTCCTTGCCGCCCTTTTCGGTGAGCTGAACGTCGATGTGTTGGTCGCCGATGGTTTCCTGTCGTTTGCCGACGAAATTCGGCTCGATTGGAAGCTCGCGGTGTCCGGCCCGGTCGATCAGCACGGCAAGCTGAACCTTGTTTGGTCGTCCGCGTTGCATGAGTCCCTCAAGAGCGGCCCTGATGGTGCGGCCGCTGTAGAGGACATCATCGATCAAAACGATGTGTGTGCCGTCCAGATCGAAAGGGATGTTGGTCTCGTGCACTTCACCGATGGGGCGTGCGTCAATGTCGTCCCGAAAGAGGCTGACATCGAGTTTGCCGGTGGGGACTGTGTGTCCGAGAACCTTTTCCAGGTGTGTTCCCAATCGTTCGACAAGATAAGCGCCGCCGGTTTGGATACCGATGAGAACGAGATTGGACTGCCCTTCGTTGGCGATGGCAATCTCGTGGGCCATCCTGCTAAGGGTGAGTCCCAGTGCGTTTTCAGAGAGGAGAAGGGTAGATTCGGCCATAAAAAAAGCTCCCGGAGAGGGAGCTAAAAATTTTCAAGTGCGTCAAGTCGCACAGTGGTTGGATTTATGAGGGTCACGAGCCTTTGGGGGGCGTCTGCCTACCTTTGCGCCATTTGGAACGGTGCTTGAGGATCCAGTCCGTCAAAGCCGTTTCAAACCCGATGTCACGCCCTGCCTTCTCAGACTCAATCCACTTGTGCCGGAGGATTTCCTCACGTTCAGCTTGGAATTCCCGATAGAGAGTTGAACTTTTAAGCAGGTCGCTTCCCATTGAGATGTTTAGTTTGGTAGCCATAACCAAAACTTCGGAAACGAAGTATCCGCATAAGTTAATGAACATGAAGGGGCTGACAATCCCAAAAACGTGTTCTGAGCAAATTTCTCTTTTCAGAGAATGAGGTTGTTGATGCCACCGAAACGGACTAGACGAGGCCTTCCAGCATGTTTGGAAGCCGTTCCAGATAGCGATTTAGACAGGCTCGGGTGATACCGATCTCCTGTTCTGACTGAGAACTGAATAGCAATGACCACGCGTCGCTAGATTCCCAATCCTGAGGTGTCACGGCGTTGGTGTTGCCGCTGAAGCCGATATCGGCATGACGGACAAGCATGTCTGCCACATGGACAGATGCCACAGATGAAATGTAGCGGCTCGCCTTGCCCGGGGTGTGGTGATAGCGCGCTGCCTCGACCATTGCGTCTGGGAGATTATGCCCCTCCAGATAGAGTGCTCCGAGTTCAGCGTGATCGATTCCGAGGATGTCCTGTTCCACGTCCACGAGAATGCGGGTGGGGTCTTCCTCCATCAATTTGTGAATGATGGAGAAGTGACGTGGGAAGATGGATGCGATCACGATCTTGCCCACATCATGCACCAGCCCGGACACGTAGTCGGATTCATTGGTGGCCGAATGCGAACAGGAGTTGATCTCGCGGGACATGATTGCGACGGCAATGCAGTGCCTCCAGAAATCCTTCCACCGGAAATCCACGTTTCCGGCAAGGGTTTGAAAGTCTTCGATCACTGGAGTGACCATGGCCAACTGCCGGATCTGACGGACACCGAGGTAAAATACTGCTTCTTCAATGCTGTTGACTGAAGAAGAAAGGCCGAAATAGACGGAATTGACCAATCGCAGGAGGCGGGCGGTCAGACTGGGGTCGCGCCGAATGATCTCTGATATCTGTGCCGTGTAATTGGCGTCTGCCGCCAGAAGCTCTCGAAGCGCGCTGTTGATACTGCCCAATGAAGGGAGTCGAGCGCAGCCCTTGAGTCGATGCTGAATGATTTCAAGCTCAAGCGGCTTGAGATCAGCAGGAATCTCAACGGGAGGTAATGGTTCTTCGGCAACGGCATCCATAGTAAATCACCATTACTATCGGACGCCGCGCCCAAATGGTTAAGTGAAGATCTCAGCTCAACGCGTCTTTGAGTGCGGCGAGCACTCGATCGACGTTCTCTTGGCGGGCGGTGTGGCCCATGAGTCCGATGCGCCAGATCTTTCCGGCCAATGGCCCGAGGCCTGCGCCGATCTCGATACCGTGATCTTTCAGTAGCTTGGAACGCACTGCGGCTTCATCGACGCCTTCTGGCACCTTGACCGCATTGAGCATGGGGAGGCGGCATTCGGCATCAACAAGGAGCTCCAGCCCGATTTCTGTCAGACCGTCAGCGAGCTTCTGATGCATGGCTGCGTGTCGGGCGTAAACGTTTTCCAATCCTTCTTCCAGCACGTTGAAGAGTGACTGATAGAAGGCGTAGAGCATGTTGATTGGCGCGGTGTGATGGTAGGCGCGCTTGGCTCCTTCCCAGTAGTTCACAATCATGGTGAGATCGAGATACCAGTTGGGGACCTTGCCTTTGCGGGACTTCAATACATCGATGGCGCGGCTGGAAAACGTGACTGGAGAAATTCCTGGAGGGCAGCTGAGGCATTTTTGAGTGCCGCTATAGAGGGCATCGATTCCCCACTCATCCACTTTGAGCGGCATGCCGCCGAGGCTGGTCACTGCATCGACGATGTAAAGTGCGCCGTGCTCTTTTACCAACTTGCCGATGGCTTCCACCGGATTCACAACTCCCGTGGAAGTCTCCGCGTGCACGATGGCCACGATTTTGTAGGTCTTGGCTTTGAGGGCCTCAGCGACCTTGGCTTCGATAACTGGAGTGCCCCATTCGAAATCCACAACATCCACATTGGCTCCGAGACGTCCGGCCACATCAGCCATGCGTCCGCCGAAGACTCCATTGGAGCAGATCAGCACATTGTCGCCAGGTTCCACAAGATTCACAAAGACGGTCTCCATGCCTGCGGATCCGGTTCCGCTCATGGGAATGGTCAAAGCGTTGGAGGTCTGCATCACCTGCTGTTGCAGAGACTTGATCGAATCCATCAGCTCAATGAAGCGCGGATCGAGGTGGCCGAGGGTCGGGCGTGAAAGCGCGGTGTAGACTTCTGGGAAGACACAGGAAGGTCCGGGCCCCATCAGGAGCACTTCTTCAACGGAATCGAGCTGATTGGTCATAGTAGGATTAAACCGGTCAATTGGTTCTGTATTTCGGAGCCGCCAATACCAAGGCACACAGCCTGAAAGTCAAGCACGGCAAGATATCAAGATGGCCCAAATCAGCCTGATCCCACGTGAAGTTTTGAGAAAAACGATGCTGTGAAGGATTTTCCGGTCTGGACTGATTTGAAAACTTGATCATTCTACGCGACATGCAGTTTCCAAACCTCAGCACGTCGTTCGGCTCAGGGAAGATCAGTCGCAGGACCTTCCTCAAGGGAGTCGGTGCGGTCATGGCCCTCCCATTGCTTGAGTGCATGACTCCGGTCTTCGGCAGGGCTGAAAGAAGGATGCCAGTGCGGAGAATGTTGGGTGTCTGCAACAACCTTGGCCTTTTGCCCGGAGGATTCTTCCCTGAGGAAATTGGTAAGGGGTATTCGCTTTCGCCTTATCTGTCGGAATTGGAAAAATTTCGGGACTACCTGACGGTGTTGAGCGGTGTGTCTCATCCTGGTGTGGATGGTTCGCACGCGTCTGATGTTTCGTTTTTAACGGCGGCGCCTCATCCGGGTGGAGGTGGGTTCAGGAACAGCGTGTCACTGGATCAGTTTATTGCCGGCAAGGTGGGGCACCTTACGCGATTCCCATCCATGACGCTTGGAGTCAATGCGAAGGAAGGGCGTCGCAGTCTGTCGTGGACCGATTCAGGTGTGTTGATTCCATGTGAAAACAGCGCGGCTGAGGTTTATCGAAAGCTTTTCCTTCAAGGCTCGCCGGAAGAAGTGGCCAGGCAGATGCGTCGATTGCAACTGGGCGAGAGCATCATGGACACGCTGGGCGAGCAGTCGAAATCCCTTCAAAGGAAGCTCGGTGCGCGTGACCGTGAAAGGATTGATCAATATCAGACTGCCGTGCGAGAAGTAGAGCAGAGGATGGTCAAGGCGCGCGAGTGGGAGAAGAAGCCCAAGCCTCAAGCTCCGGTGGCCATGCCGGAAGATCCGTCCGAACGCAGTGCCTACATGGAGAAGACCCGGCTGATGTACCAGATGGTGAAGTTGGCCTTTCAGACCGACAGCACGCGGAGCATGACGCTGCTTCTCGACAGCAACAATTCACCAACCATCGAAGTCGAAGGTGCCAACATCACCGATGGCTATCACAACCTTTCCCATCACGGTCGGAATGAGAAAAAGCTCAAACAGCTCGATGCCATTGACCGTGAACACATGCGCTTGGTGGGCGAATTGATGGAAGGCCTCAAGGAGATCAATGAAGAGGATGGAACCCTTCTGGACAACTCACTGATTCTCTTCGGCAGCAACTTTGGAGATGCCAACAAGCACACCACGGACAACATGCCGGTGATGGTGGCCGGTGGGCGCCTGAAGCATGGTCAACATCTTGCCTTCGACCGTGAGAACAACATGCCGCTCTGCAACCTCTATGTCAGCATGCTCCAAAGCATGGGCATCGACGCTGACAAATTCGCATCATCCACCGGTTCACTGACCGGGCTGGATCTTGGTTGAGGTTCGGTTCAGTAGCCTACCTCACTCGTGAGGGTGAGCGTGATCACAGATGCAGGCGTATTCCTTGAAATCACAGGTGGCACAGTCGCTCATATCCAAGTGAAATTTTTCGATGACTGGCTCTGACTCAGCGCCGGCGTTGATCTGTAGAATGACAGGGATGGATTTACCTTCAGGCAATGCTTTGTCCGATTTCAGATAGTGTCCTTCCTGTGAGAATGTGAGTTCCACTGGAGCCGTTCTTTCTCCTCCCGTCAGAGTGGCTGTCTTTCCTTCGGGCTTATGTGGCTTCAGGTCCTTTGCGAGAAAGGTGAGTTGGACATGGCGATCTTCGGTCACCAAGAATTCAACCAATACTGGGCCGGCTTCAAGGAGTCGACCTCCGTTTGGTCCGGGAGTCTTCTTTTCATGTTCGTGGTCACCATCGCCGTGATCATGGTCTCCATGGGCATGGTCGTGTCCGTGATCGTGTGAATGGTCATGATCTCCATGGGAATGATCGTGCTCTTGTTTGCAGGCGCTGAGGCCGAATGCGATTGCTGCTATGGCGATGAGGTTGAGGAGTCTGTTTGTCTTCATGATTTTACTATATGGGGTGGGTTGTTTTTGAAAATTGATAATTAATCGCTGGCTGCGGATTTCAGTTTTACAGATTTGTCGGCAGCTCCTTTGCAGAAGCTGTAGAAGATGGCTGGCGTCAGTCCCAAGCCCAGCACTGTGGAGCTTACCAGTCCTCCAACAATGGCGACGGCGACGGGATGAAGGATCTCCTTGCCGGGCTCATTGGCAGCGAGGATGAGAGGGATCAATGCAATGCCTGTGGCCATGGCTGTCATGAGCACGGGGATCAATCGTTCAAGCGTGCCGCGAATGACCATGGCGGGGCCGAAGCGTTCCCCCTCGTGGCGCATAAGATGGAGGTAGTGAGAAATCATCATCACATTGTTCCGTGCCGCAATTCCTGAAATGGCGATGAAGCCGACCAGGGTCGCGATGCTCAGATTATCGAGCCAGTGACGTGTGAACAGAATGGCACCGATCAAGGAAATCGGCAGATTGGTCAATACAAGGAGCACGAAGCGGAAGCTCTTGAAGTAGCTGTAGAGAAGGAATGTGATGATCACAAAGATGATGGCAGACATCACAAAAATCGTCTGCTTTGCCTCCTGTTGCTCAATGTATTCTCCTTCGAAGGAAAGCGTATAACCGGTGGGTAGTGAAACTTCCTCCGCGACCTTTGCTTCAAGTTGTTCAACCAACGAAACCAGATCGCCTGATGTGGGATTGATTGATACGACGAATCGTCTGCGGGTGTTTTCCCGGAGAATGGTGTTGGGTCCTGACGCCTCGCGAATATCTGCAACGTAGCTCAAGGGAATCTGCTGCCCATCAAGTGTCGTGATAGGCAGGCTGGCCAGCCTGTCGGGATCTTCGCGCCATGGCAGAGGGAGTCGGACGATCAGATCATAGACACGTTGCCCTTGGTAGATCTCACCTTCCTTGCCGCCGCCCATCAAGACCGCCAACTGGGCATTCAGCTCTCCTGGAGTGACTCCGTAGGCCTTGGCCCGATCACGATCTATTTCGATGCGGAGTTGGGGAATAGGTGCTTGTTGCTCCCCGCGTGCTTCATCGAGTCCGGGGATGTCGCGGGCGATCTCGACGATCTGTCCGCCGAGTCTTCTGAGTTCTCCGAGATCGGGACCATAAACCTTCACCGCGATCTTTGCAGCCACACCGCTTAACATGTGACCGATGCGATCAGCCAGGGGACTGCTGATGGCGCTGAAGGTTCCTGGAATGTTTCCCATTGTCTTTCGAATGTCGGCGAGAATTTCTTCTCGTGTTCGACCGCTGTGCTCATCGAATTCGACTTCAAACTCCACAGTGGAAACAGGCACGACGTGGTCTCCTCGCTCAGCTCTGCCTACGCGATAACCCACGGTCTCTACTCCGGGAATGTTCAGCAGCCGATTCATGGCGACGTCTGAGATGTTGGCCGTTTGTTTGAGTGATGTTCCGGGTGCCGTCGTTGTTGCTATGACGAAGCTTGGCTCGCGGAAGGGAGGCAGGAACTCATTGCCCATCCGGCTGAATTCCAAAGCGCTGTAGCCAAGCAGTCCCAATGTCAGGGCAAGCAGTAGCAATGGTTGCGACAAGGCAAACCTCAACCATGTGCGCTGAAAAATCCATTTGAGACCACGAGCGGCAAAGCCATCACCATGTGCTTTGCCTGGCTTGGGATTCAAGAGGTAGGAACTGAGCACGGGGATCAATGTCAGCGACACAACGAACGAAGCCGCCATACTGACAATAGTCGCGATGGCGATTGGCGAAAAGAGTCTGCCGCCCAATCCGCTCAATGCCATCAAGGGAAGGAACACCAGCACGATCAATATCGTGGCATAGAAGATGGAGGACCTTACTTCAGCCGATGCCTTGGCGATGACTTCCAGTCGTGGCTTGGGTGAAGTGGCGTTGGCGTTTTCACGCAATCTGCGAAAGACGTTTTCCACATCCACAATGGCATCGTCCACCACCATGCCAATGGCGATGGCCAGTCCTCCGAGTGTCATGGAGTTTACACTGAGGCCAAAGAGATCGAACACCAGAACCGTCATGCCCAACGACATGGGAATCGCAGTGAGTGTGATGATGGTCACCCTGACATTGAGGAGGAAAAGGAAGAGGACGATCGCGACCATGATTGCTCCATCCCGCAGTGCTTCCTCGAGGTTGCCGATGGACAGACCTATGTAGTCCGCCTGCCGATAAAGAGTCTGAAACTGAATGTTATCGGTGGTTGTTTCCTGAAGCTCCTTGATTGCTTTTTCCACCTCATGGGTCAGAGCGACTGTATCAAATCCCGGGCTCTTCGTGATGCTCATCACAATGCCTCGATGCCCCTCTATTTCATCTCCGTCTTCAAGGAGTTGATGACTTCCCAAGCCAGCGTCACCGCGCATGGGCGCAACGTCCCATTGGATGGTGGCGACATCGCTTAGTTGAATGACGCGGTCGTTGTCATGAGATACGACCGTCTTTCCTATCTCGTCCAGATCCGTGGTCATGGCGAGGTGTCGCACCATAATCTCCTGAGTGCCTTCGGTGAGGAATCCACCCGTGGTGTTCTTGACCGCGTGTGAGGCGGCGTCGCGAACCTCATCAAAGCTGACGCCCAAAGACTGCATGCTCTCCGGGTTGGGTTGGATATGGAGTTGCTTCAACCCTCCGCCCATGGAAAGCACTTCTGCAATACCAGGAATGGATTGAAGCCTGCGCGCAACCGTCCAATCTGCGAACTCCCTCAGATCTCGCGTGGACATGTCACCTGATGGATCGACGAGTCCCACGAGGAGGATGTTGCCCATGAGGGAAGCCACCGGCGTCATGTAAGGATTGATTCCTTCGGGGAGTGCTTCTGTGACGCTGCCCAGGCGTTCCTGAACGAACTGTCGTGCTTGGTAGATATCCGTCCCCCAATCGAATTCGACGAAGATCAGTGAAAGTGAGATGTCATTAATCGACCGCAGTCGCGTAACACCGGTTACTCCCATCAACGAATTCTCGAGAGGAATGGTGACCAGAGTCTCGACTTCTTCCGGGGCGAATCCGGGACACTCCGTCAGCAGTGTGACGGTGGGTTTGGTGAGATCAGGAAGCACCTCGACAGGGAGCTCCTTTCCGCGCTGAAGTCCGAGTGCCAACAACACAACGGACAACGCCAGTATCAAGGCGCGCTGAGCCAGTGAGAATCTTATGAGATGATTCAGCATGATCGTCGCGCTCCTTGTTGAGGTGAGTTGGCTGGGGGCATGTGGCCTACTCGCACCGAGACGGTGCTTGAACCCGCAGGCGAGACGCCTACGCCACATGGAGTTTGGGCAAGTGTCATGAGTTGCCTCCGTTCTGTTTGCGTTTCCTGTTCCAGAGCTGTTGCGCAAGAATCAGACAGAGCAGGGTGATGACGACCGAATAGACCTGGAGGCCTTGGCTGATATTTGCGTTGAGCAAAGAGGAACTCTGTGTGTTGGTTCCGGCTTCCCTGGCTTTGCGCTGCTCTTCGGTGATATCAGATCCGTCCTCGTTGTGTTCATGGCCATGCGCTGCATCGAGGGCTTCTTTGAGAGACATGCTTCCCGCGCCGGCTGAGTTCAATGCGTAGGCTCCTTTGGTCACTACTTCATCAGCTGAAAAAAGTCCGTTGATGACTTCGGTATAAACATCGTTTCGTTCGCCTGTCTTGATGGGTGCTTTGAGGAATGCATTGGGTAAGTCGAAGTCTTTGACGAAGACAATCGGATTTGCTGAATCACCTTGAATGGCGACCGATGGAATGGCGGGTACGTTGTCTCGTTTGGAAATCACGAGATTGAATTCGACCCGCATACCAGGACGGATAACACCAGCAGGATTGGGAAGCTCAAAGATGCCGTCGATGCTGCCTGACGAGGGATCAACCAAGGTGCCTTTTTTAAGAAGCTTGGCAGTGAATGGATTTGCTCCAAGGGCGGGGATCTCAATGTGAGCCGGTGACCCATTGGTGATGAATGATGCGGAAGTTTCCGGGATGCGCGCCACGGCCCAGAGTGTTGAGAAATCGGAAATTTCCATCAGGTGTTTCTCTGGATCCACGGGCTGACCGAGGGAAATGTGCGACTCCGCCACCACCCCTGAACGTAGCGCCTTGATCTCAATCCGTGGAGGAGGATTGCCGGGTTGACGACTTTCGATGATGGCCACGACGTCACCTGCCTTGACGGTGTCGCCCATGAAAGCGAACTGCTCGATCACGCGTCCTGCCACACGGCTGGACAGAAAGCTTCGGCTGCTTGGTGTTTCTTTGATCCTACCGATGGCGAAGACGTTTTTTTCAAAGGTCTGCTTTGATATGACCGTGGTCTGAATATCGAGATTCTTTGCCCCTTCATCGTTGATGATGACAAGGTTTTCGGTTCTCGCATCCTTGACGGGTGAGGCGTGTCCAAGCGATGTGAGAAGAGCGCACAGGGCGATGGAGTAGAATGGATTCTTCATGGCTTCTGAAATTGGAGTGTGCCTTGAGCAATGGCGTGGCTGACACGGGCGAGATGAAAATCGCGCAACGCATGAAGTCGTGCGGCGCGGAGTTCGATGAGTTGTTCGCGAGACCTGAGAACGGGTTCGAGACTGATCTGTCCTGCCTGATAGGCGTTGATGGATTTCGTCTGTTGTTGTTCTGCTGCGGGAATCAGGAGCGATGTGATCTCCTGAACGAGCCGGGCCTCTGATTTCATGGATTGATAAGATTGGGAGGCATCGCTTTGGATCTTATGGGCAACTGCTTTCAGTGTTTGCTCCATGCGTTCCTTGCGGCTTTGAGCCTTCTCAATTTGACCTTCGTTTTTGTCCCAAAGAGGAAGGGGAATGGAGACCTGAAATCCGATCCGGTGCTCTCTCTCCAGTCCGATGGGATTGTCCTCTTCTCTGGACACGCCCGTAAAGAGTGAGGCGGTGATATCCTGCCAACGTTTGCTGCGTTCCAGTTGGGTGGATTCATCTGCCGCAGCAATACCGAGACGCGTGGCTCTGTAGACGGCGCGGTTCTGTAGTGTGGCGGTGTGGAACTCGGGAAGCGTTGGTGCGTCCAGTGAGCCTTCGAGAGTGATTCTCGTATTGTGGGAAAACCCAATGATGGTCGCGAGCTCAGCACGCAGTTTCTCGGCTCGGGTATCCAGTTCACGCAGTTCGATCATCTGTTGATTGGCCTCTAGTCGTGTCTGTGATGCATCGAGTGGTGAGCCCTCTCCCTTCTTGGCCACGTCTTCAGCATAGTTGGCCAATTCGTCCGCCAGCTTGAGATGTTGTTTGTGTAGGACTTCATGTGCCTGAAGCGTTAACAGGCGGACGGCGATCATGTGTGCTTTGCCAATGAGTTTCTCTGTCATGACCTCGATTTCCTGTTCGGCCTGAAGCAACAGGGCGACGGAAAGATCCTTCTCGATCTTGAGTCGGGAGGTGAAAGGGAATGATTGCCTGAACCCAACCGTGCCACCGATTTCGCGATAACCAGGGTCGTGAATCATGCCTGTGAAGAACTCAGGATTGGCGAGCCGACCTGCGCTCTTTCGCTGTGCTTCAGCTTCAGCGAGTGTGTAGCGTGCTGCTGCGAGACTCGGGTTATACCTGCGCAGGGCGTCACTGATTTCGCTGACCGTGAGGACTTTGTCTACGGTACGAAGCGGCTGATGTTTATGTTGTCCGGTGGCGCCCGCCAAACCACCCAGTAATACAAGGGCGGGCAAAAGAATGTGTTTTATGAACATGGATTTCTCCGGGGAAAAGAGTCGAATGGAAACAGACCCGGCGCCATGGGCATCGGGTTTCGTCAATCAACGGTTCCAGAGAGATCAGATAAGAAGACGAATCGTGGATAACGATTCGATGAGAGGAGGTGCCTTGAAATCAGGCGGAGGATGCAGTGTGTGAAGACTGCCTACTGAGAGTGGCGTGAGTGTCAGTTCCTGAGGCGAAGGAGCCATCACCAGGTGAACTGGTGGAATCGTGGTCCTCGAATCTGAGCTGACAGTGGCTTCATCCAGGGCGAGTGAGATATCCAGGCAGGCATCACCTGTGGACTCTTCGTGTTGATGCCCGTGATCCTCATTGTTTCCGTGAGCATGGCTGTGGCAAAAGCGTTGGCCATTCTCATCGTAGTGGAAATGAGGGTGATTGTGCTCGTGTTCCAATCCGGCATGATCGTGTGAGCGAGGAGCGTGGGCCGTGGAGCCATCAAAGCCTGCCTCAAGTGTCACGCAACCGTGTGAATCCAGGCACAATACCATGGCCGGGCCGCCTGCCAGAAGGACTGGCACAAGCGCGGCAAAAATCAGCCACTTGATGGATTGAAGTCGAAACACTGTCTAAATGCTTACCCTCAGATCGGCCTATTGCAAATGTTTTTGAAGGGGCCTAAAACGAATTCATGCCCAAATACTCCATCCGCAAGTCCATCATGATTGATGCTCCATTGGACAGGGTGCATACCATCATCCGCGACTTTAAGATCTGGCCCAAGTGGTCTCCATGGTTGATTGCTGAGCCGAATGCCACATTGACTTACCAGCCGGATGGAAACGGATATTCATGGCGTGGAAACATCGTTGGAGCTGGCGATGTGACCGTGACCCGCGAAGATGGTAAGAATGCGATTTTCTACAATCTCCAATTTCTTAAGCCTTTCAAATCACTGAACAAGACCTCGTTCCTTCTGGAGCAACATGGCACTCAGGTGCAGGTCACATGGACGATGGATGGCTCACTTCCGTTCTTCCTGTTCTTCCTCAAGAACATGATTGTCACCATGACAGGTATGGACTTTGAGCGAGGTCTCAAGATGCTCAAGGACCTGGTCGAGTTGGCTGAGGTTCCCTGTGAATTGGAATTCCCCGGAGAAGGGCAAGTTGCGGGATTCAGGTATCTGGGAATCGAAGTGCAGTGTCCGATCTCTGATATTCAAACAGTGATGAGTAAGGACTTTGAGCGATTGAAATCAGCCATGGCTCAGCACGGCATCGCTGCAGCTGGTGTGCCTTTCATCATCTACTCCAAATGGTGTTTCAAGACACATACCTGTGGTTTTACGATGGGCTATCCTGTGTCGTCGCTTCCAAGAGAAGTGCCTGAAGGAATGGTCACTGGCGATCTACCTGACCTGCGGACGTATCAGGTCAAAATGACCGGCCCCTACCGACATCTGGGCAATGCATGGAGCGCTGGAATGTTTCATGGACGCGCCAAGATCTATAGACAGAAGCGCGGAGTGTATCCTTTCGAAACTTACGAACGCACACTGGACGACGGCCCCGAAGAAGAAGCCGTCACGGTGGTGCACTTCCCAGTGGTGTGAGGGGGCGGAAGAATGACGAAATACCCAGATGCCCAGATGCCCAAAGAATGACTAAGTTCGAAAGCGCTGAGACACAGCATAGTTTGGGGACAAGATTGTGGTTGTGGATGGAATCTCACGCAGAGTCGCTGAGACGCAGAGAAGAACAATCGTGCTCCGAAGGTTGTGGACAGCGGGGAGTCCCGCTGAGTGGGATGCCGTTGTTGAGTGCGTATCTGAGTAGCTTACTATCAGCAACATTTGCGCCTGCGTCATCCTGTCATCAATGGCTTTGTTTTCATCTTTCCTGTCAAGTGTTCCGTGGGCACAAATAAACGCCCTGCCTCCTTCTTCCTCGATGAAAGCCCCTTGGTAATGGTTTCTGACACATGGATGTAGATTGATCTTCTGAAACCGACAGTGACAGAAGTATTAGCGGAAGTAAGAAAGACCTATGTGTCTCGGCGGTTAAGGTCGCTTTGAGCTATCATTAGTACCAACTTGCGAGGGGAGGAATATGTGACGATAGTGTCTGACCTCACAAGGTTTTATGTCTCCTCTCAAGCAAAAGCTGACCCGGTTTCAGAAAGCAGTCTTTCTGACGCTATTCCTGATCGTCGTCGGATTGCTTGGATGGCGTGAATATCGGCTGAGAATTGGACCTCGGATTGATGGACAGACTTTGAGGCATTGGATCTTTAAGGTAGCGGAGAATTCATACGATCCGGATTTTCAACTTAGAGAAGTGGAAAAGGAGATTCTGCAGCATAGGGAAGAATCCATTCCGATCCTAAGATCCATGCTGCGCTCCTATAACAAGGAAACGAGGCGAAGAGCCCTGGTGGTAATTCAATCCGTTCTGAAAGAGGCTCCTGAATTGACGAAGGAAGTACTGCTCGTCCTTAGGCATTGGAGGAGTGACCCGGAGAGCTTTGTGAATGTGGATTCATCTATTACTTGGGCGATATCGGAGAACAGTGTCGATACACTGATGGATCTGAGGGCAAGAATTTCGGATGAAGATTTCATCCAGATGGTGCCTCATGCGTATCCGATAGGAGTGAAGCCATCCAAGCAGGCGGAGAAGGCGATTCGAGAGGGTTTGTTGAAACAAGATGCTTCAGATGAATTGATCAATGCCTACTGGTAACTCTACAAATCTACGGAAGAGGGGCAGGATCTGGAAAACGTGATGGAAGTGATCACGTCGTTGCCGAGGCCGGTAGATCTGAGGGTTCCTATCGTAGTGAATCATATTGGAAATTTCGGTCGCTACCTTCGGCCTTGGATGCCGATTCTGACGGAGTGCCTTGATACCAATTCGTGGGCCTTTGTTTCGATACAGGCGCGAGCAGGTGTTGATAGCTTCTCAGACGAGCAGAAAGCGGAGTGGCTCTCCTATCCGTTCTATGATCAGAACCGACATGGGAAAACGAGATTTGTCACAGAACTTGTTCTTTATGCCCCTCACCTGGAGCAAATTTTTCAGAACCTTAAGGATGGAGACGAAAAGAAAGGGTTTCGTTCGTGGAACTCATGGGTCTTGGACATGCAGGCGAGGCGGTCTCCAAAGATCTTTGAAGAGTTGGTGGGGAGGTTTGAAGAAGAGATTCCTCAGGATCTATGGAGGAAACTGAGCGGCGCTTTCAGGGACACGGAGTATCATGAATGGTATCAGGAAAGATTGATTGCCTATGCCGCAAGTGGGCAGGGTGCATTCTGGGATATCTTTCAGTATTTCTTTCAAGCTGGAGGATTGAAAGAGGGGCCGCAGGAGCGTCTGTGGGAATATTTTGATAGCTTTGATGCGGGCGAACAAATAGGCGCTGCCTACCTGTTGTTGGAAGCAGATCCGAAGAGGTATTCGGATAGGCTGAGAGACTTTGTCTGGGACCAGTATCGGAAGGCTGTTACTGGTGAATTGATCCATCGCAGAGAGAACCTGATCCCCGCAGCGTTGTGTCGTATACATGGCGAGCAGCCGCAGGCGTTCAGGGCGCTGGTCGAAGATTGGAGAGAGGTGGACGAGAAAGATATTTCCCATTTTCTGAAACCATTGGGGCGATGGGTAGGTGTTCTGGCGGCCACCCATCCGCCTGCATTTGATTTCTTCATCGAAACTTTTGAGTTCGTGGCTCCTTCCATGCTGGTGCCTGATATTTCACCGCAAGAGCTGTCTGTTGAACAAATCACCAGGATGATCTCATTGATTGAACAGATTCCGCATTTGGATCCTGTTTTCGGGAACGCGGCGGATGTCTTGAACTATATCGAGGCGCTCCCGAAGAGAGAACAGAAGGCATACCTTGATCTTGTAAGCTCGTTTACTGACTTGCGCGCACTGCATATCTTGAAGGGGCAAGTCAGTGAGGAAGAGCTGACACGGAAGGTGGAGACTTTCCTCTTGGATGAAAGGTTTGTGATGAATGTTCCGTTTGATGAAGAGGACAAGAAGCTCTTCAAAAAGGCGAGTGGAGTTGCCTGGACGGTGGTGCCCCGTTTGTTGGTGGGGCTGGAACGCGAGGGGCGATATGGGCGCCATTGGAGAAGGCAGAATGAGATCCTGTTGGAATGTCTCGATCCTGATGGCGAGATCGCCCGAGAGATCGAGGCGAATTGGGCCAGGGAGGCTTATCGAAAAGCGAAGGAGATGGGGATGTAGTGCTGAGACGATCGAACAATGACGTCATAGCAATTCGTGAGCTGACTGTGGGCGTCCCTCTCAATCACATACTGCTCCAAAATGTTCTTGGCAGTCGGTGTTCTGTTTCAGCTGCTATTTCTTATCCTTGGAAAAGAGTCCCTTTGTGTAGTCGATGACTTTGTTGGTGCACTTCTCGAGGTTCTTTCGGGAGATGAATTCTAGGCTTCGAGTCGGTGGGTGTTGCTTGAGTAGGGAAACAGTCAGGGGGCGTGAGGCATCGGACCATGGGGCGTTGACCCGGCCTTTGCCTTGTGATGCCAACCAGTCAGGACGTTTGCCGGGCTTGAGGATCTGCGTGCCACTCTGCAGAAGCCAGATAAGATAGGTGTGACCGACCACGGGGGTCTTGAAAAAGCCTGCTGCTGCTTCGGCAAATCCGTGGCCTTCCTTTCCTCGGAACGTGTGACTTCCGCGGAACCACACTGAGCCTTGTTTCGGATCCAGATGTTCGCGGATCTCGCTGAGTTGTTTGGCGAACGGAGAGCCCTCTTCAAAGTCGTCGGCGCCCAGAGATGTATCGCCGATCAACATGGCGCCATCAGTTCCGTGTCCCCAGAACTGAAGACTACCGATGGTGGCCTTCTTGTCGTCTGAACGTTTGCGAAGCTCTCGCACGATGGACTGAAGAGCACCTTTCCACGTGGTGGCTCCGATCAGGATCTCGGCCCCGTCATCCATCTGATTCAACTTGCCGCCAGTCTTCCACCAGAAGGTGAGCGAAAACGGACTGATGTCCTTCAGGTTGCCGATCTTCTTCGGGATCTTGTTCGGAAAGGTGGAGGGAGGCTGGGTCTCTGTCTTGTCATAGACCACGATATTGATTACGCCGGTTGCCTTGCGCAGGACCGATGCCCGATTGGCCACCTGATGTGCGTCCTCCAGGACTTCCTGTGCTGTCTTGGATGCCTTGTCAGCGGCTTTCTGAAAATGGGCAGCTGCCTTCTTCCAGCGCTTCTTGAGATCATCTGCCACGTTCTGAGCCTTGGCCGATGCATCCTCCCAAAGACCATCGAGAAAATCATTTTCAGGATCGGACTCAGGATTGGGCGCTTCAGTCTTGGGAGAGCTCTTTGCCTTGGGGGCGGCTTTCTTCTTCTTCGGAGCTTTCTTCCGTGGTGCTGCCTTCTTAGCAGCGGTCTTCTTGGCGGTGGTTTTCTTCTTTGCAGGCATGACGTGGTCCTTCTACTAAATTCACTGAAGAGGAAACCCTGTCTGAGAAGGATTGGCGATTACAAAGGAAGGTCCTTTGAGGAATCGGGAACTGAGAAGAGAAAGATGAGGACAAGAATCCCGCCTCGGCTGGACCGACAAGAATATTTAAACGGCACACTCCCAAGAGCCCAAAAAAGATAATGTCCTGAAGGGACATGCGATTCTTGAAGAGGCGCGTCTATGACCGCTTCACTTCTCAATCCGCCTGAACTCCTGACGCACCACAGCTGTCCAAAACGGAACACCAAGACAATCCCCTCGTTGGAGTTCACGCTTTCAGCGCGCTTCCATCCCCAACAGCCTGAAGGCTGAACTCCAACGTTGCCCCGTCGCACCTCTCCAACCTGATTCAACAACCTCAAATCCTTGTTCATTGACCGGCCGTCTTTCCTCCTTTAGGAGTTAGTAGGGTTGATTGAAACCAAAGAGGAATTTGCCCGATTTTCCGGCTAATATCAGAATAGCAGGGCAAGTTGTCCTGATAATAAATTTTGGGCCGAAGAATGATTACTCTTAAACATACTTTTGCGCAAAATGTGAATCGGACATCAAATCGTCTGAATACAGGAAAGTGTCAACTATTTGCCTGGCGGTTTTGCTAGCGGCACCTAGTCACACCAACGGCTCGCTGGCTTCGCTCATCATTAAGCAGTGTATCCGCCATGCGATCAACCAAACCTCTATCCCCCGCAGCCTTCCCGCACGGCGGATACACTGCTTAATGTTCGACCAAAAATGAAATCTAGACCAATGCTCAAGCTGTTACGGGCGTGGTTGATTTTCTCTCTTATCAGGACAGTCGTCGTCAGTTCGGTATTCCTGATCCCCGATATCATGTCGGGAAAGATTTACGATTATTCAGCTGATCCCAAAGATTGGTTATTGGGGAGTCTTTTTATGTTCCAGGCACTCTTCGTGGTATTGAGTTCACTCAATCGCCGTGTTTGGCCCGCAGCTAAACTAGCCTTGCTGATTTTCGTCGCAATCGTCACGATCACAATACTAACAAACATTCAATCGAAAGCTTTCACCTAGCGCGATCCAGCGGTAGCGATCCGCGGAAATCGATCACAATTTGCCCCCGAATCTGAACACTGATGTCCTTCGCTTCACTCATACCTTGTTCCTTTCAAAATCATCTGGTTTGCCTTTTCATCGCGCTTTCTTTCATCGCGAAAAATTACGCAAACGCAAATGAGGACGTCCAGCATTCGATCGTTTATACCCAAAGTAACGAATTTGCCGGATGGCCCGCCAATGGAGGTTTTTGGATGTGGGGCGATGAAATCCTGGTTGGCTTTGAACGGTGGAGTTATGATCCTGCACCCAGTAAGAGGCATCACAACAAGGAGAGAATCGGGCCCTGGTTCGCTCGTAGCCACGATGGCGGTCTGACGTGGAAAGATGAGGCGAAACCCCGGAACGTCAATCCGTCGGGGAACTACAATTTTGAAAGTATCGATTTTGGAATTCGGCTTTGGCGGGAAAACTATTTTCTCTCCAATAACCGTGGGGCAACGTGGGATGGCCCGATCACTTTACCTTTGGTCGACGGGCTGCCGAACTATGCTCGAAGCAATTATATAGTTACTGGTCCGCAGTCAGCCTTGCTTTTTCTCTCAACAAAAGCGACCAAGGCGAAACCTGCGCGATGCTACGTTTCTGAACTGAAGAACGGCGAAGTGACTTTCCTGTCGTGGATCGGCACGGATCTCTTTGATCATGCCCACAAGACACCGGTGCCGAACGCTTATAACCACTCGATCATGCCTTCGGCGGTGAGAATTGACAACCGACACTATGTTTGCGCTGTTCGCCAGCGAATTGATAAGGATCGCTGGTCGGATGTTTACGAATCCACCGACGGTGGGAAAAGCTGGCAGTTTGTCAGCGAGTTGGAGAAAGGTTCTGACAACCCGATATCTCTCGTTGGTCTCGGTGGCGATACCGTCGCTGCGATCTATGGATGGCGATCAAAGCCTTACGGGCTGCGTGCGAGGATCAGCCACGATTCCGGCAATACTTGGGGTAAAGTTATCGTGCTCAGAGATGACGCAGCAAACAACGACATTGGCTATACCCGTGCGGCAGTTCGTAGAGATGGGAGTGTTATCATTCTCTATTATTATACAACTGCGACTGTTCCGGAACAGCACGTCGCAGCAACGATTTGGCGACCTCAGGATGAAGCAAACGTGAAGTGACATCTTGATCGGACCACCCTTCTTGGGCCGGATGTATTGGAGAAAAATTGCGGCCGCGGTCAGCCTGTTTTTCTTCATCCTGGGAGTTTCAATATTCTACATCATCGCTCAGATCTGGGCGTCTGTTTGATCATGTATAGCAAACGGTGAGAACGCGTCGAGTTGGGAACCGGTTCGAACAAGGCGCCGATCGCAAGCCTGATCACCAGCGAGCTGATTGACTTCGCTAATTTGAATCCTCAACCTGCCATCTAGTCATCGCCCTCAAATCAGGCTGCGATGGCTCAGACGTTGAACTAAACCGCTTCGGGTGAAAGCCACCCGGGGGTGGGTAAATTGGTTTGAAGAGGGTAGGATTGAGGGGTTATGACACCTCTCAAACAACGAATGAAGGAGGAGTTGGCCCTGCGTGGCTACTCCGATCGAACGATCCATATTTATCGCTCACACCTCACTCGTCTGGCGGTGTCAATATTTCGCCTGTCACTTTTCGCCGTGATCCTGGAGCAAAAGCGCGCGACCTGTGCTATGATGAAGTTCTGCCGTGATCACAAAGCTCTAGACGGAAAAATGTTAAAGAAATGAAAGAACTATACTCGGTCTTCCGAAGATGTGGCATGGTATCCTTCTGTAGCTCACGAAGGCGAACATGGCGAATATGTAGAGACTTTGTTGTGGACCCTGTCTTCCTTTTGGCATGAAATCATGGGACCCATCGATAGGACCAAAACATGACCCATCGCTCCTGGACATCGTCGCTAATGCGACGTCGCCAGAGCTCCACGTTCAATGAAAACAGGAACTAATGACGCCTCAACCACCTAGATTGACTGCCGACGAAAAGCCTAACGTGTTGCTGGTCATTTTGAAGCACCTCGGATGCTATCTTTTGGGTATCCTGGCCTGCGTCATGTTCACGCCGGTAGACCCTGTTCTGGCAGGGAAGGCTTTATGGCCGCTCTATCCCATACTCGCAGTTCTCGGGGCCTTCTTCTATTTCGCGCTGTCACCTACCTACACGTTTGGCTCCGACGTCGTTCACTGGTTGGTGGGTTTGATTGGACTGACCGCCGTCGTTTTTGGGGTCGTGGCGTATCTTGTGCCTTTGCGGCGCCTGCGATTTCTGAGCCCTTTTTTGATCAGCTTTCCAATCGGTTTTGTAGGCACGCTCGGCGTCTACTATGGCGCCGCACAATCGATATGATCGCCCTGATTATTTGCGTGGCACTTTTCTAGCATGATAAGAGCATTGCTGTCATGTTCCCCTCTCCTCATCTCCCATCAAGTAAGCTATAGGGACATGAGTTATATGAGCGGTAGCTTTACTACCCGCACTCCGGAAACCTGTCGGAGTAAGCATAGGAGCGTGCGAACCGATTCTTCTGTGTTTGAATCAGAGGTGGATGACGCCACTGAGGTAGACGGTGGCTTGGCCTGTGATGTGGGTGCGGGGGCCTTTGAATTCACAGGTGAGCTGACCGCCGCGTTTGGAGATCTGTTGGCACTTGAGGAGGTCCTTCTCAAGGCGGGTAGCCCAGTAGGGTATGAGCACGCAGTGGGCGGCTCCGGTGACGGGGTCTTCATCGATGCCGACTGAGGGGGCGAAGAAGCGTGATACGAAGTCGAGTTCTGGATCGTCAGCAGGTGCGGTGGCGATGATTCCCTGACACTTGATACTCTTCATGGCATCAAAGTCCGGGGTGAGATCGGTCACGGCTTTCTGATTGAAGAAGATGGCCATGACTTTCTCGTTTCCCATCCAGAGTTGTGCAGGTTCTGCTCCCAATGCTTGAGTGACGGCGTCGTTGTTGACGCAGACTTCCGGCATGTCTGAGGGGAAGTCGAGTGTGAGTTGATCGTCCTGCTTGGTGACGGTGAGCTCCCCTGATTTGGATTGGAAAATGACTTCGGTATCTCCGGCGCGAAGCATGTTCAGCACGGCCCACGCACTGGCTAGGGTGGCATGTCCGCAGAGATCGACTTCGACATCGGGGGTGAACCAACGGATCTCAAATCCTTGGTCTTTGGGAACAAGAAAGGCGGTTTCCGAAAGATCGTTTTCAGCGGCGATATGAAGCAGTGCCTTGTCCTCCAGCCAATGGTTCAGAATGCAGACTCCGGCGGGATTTCCCTGACAGGTGTCGCTGGTGAAGGAGTTGACTTGGAAGTAGGGAATGTTCATTTGCCGGGCAATTGGATTTTCACCATGGAGAAGTCGTCTTCCAGCGAACCTCCGGATGCGTCACGCATGGCGAGGGCAAAGAGTTGATCCATCTCGCTGCGGCCTTCCAAGGTGAGTTTGGCGAGCTCTCTTTCGAAATCTTCGAATTCCCACATGGTGCCATCTGGGCGGGTGATTTCGTAGACGCCATCGCTGAACAGGAAGAGTGTGTTGAACTCGTCCAATGGCTCGGTAAGCACTTCGTAAGGGAGGCCGGGCATGGTGCCGGTGACGAGGCCTTTGGCTTTGAGTTGAACTACCTTGGCTGAGGCGGCATCGGCTCCTTTCATGAGCAGGGCAGGTGGATGGCCTCCGCATGAGTGGCGAATTTCGTGCTTGGAGCGACTGTAGACTCCGTACCATATGGTGAAGTACATGTCGTTGTGCTTCTCCATCTGAAACATGTCATTGGTCGCGGCCATGACGGCGCCGGGATCTGTGAAATCGGTATCAGGCAGCATGTGCGAACGGAGCACATTGATCGCTGCAATGGAAAGGAGCGCGGCGCCTACTCCGTGTCCACAGACATCGAGCAGGTACATCGCGAAGTGGTCATCGTCGATCCAATGGTAGCCAAAGGAGTCACCTCCAAGTTGCGTGGAGGGGACGAAGCGCCAATCGGTCTTGATATCGTCGGTAAGCAGCTCAGGGAGAATGGAGCGCACATAGACGGCGGCCTCTGCGAGCTCGGTTTTGAGGTGGAGCTGACTTTCGATCAGGGCTTCTTTGGCGAGTTTCTCTTTTTCCTGAAGACGCTTTTTCTCAAGGCATGCGTGGATGCGGGCTTTGAGCAGGACAGGGTTGTAAGGCTTGGTCAGGTAGTCATCGGCACCGAGCTCAATACAGCGGGCGAGGGAGGATTGATCATCCAGCCCGGCGATCATGATGGCGGGAATCTCGCTTAGTTTCTCGGCCTTCTTCATCTGGATCAGGACTTTTTCGCCACCCAACTTGGGCATGATCATATCCAGGAGCGCGAGATCGAATGCCTCGTTTTCCATTGCCTCGAGTGCGAGTTCTCCGTTGCTCACGCAGGTGACCTTGTGGCCGAGTGCGTTGAGCTTCTCACGGAGAATCCTTTGATTCAGGCGGTCATCATCTGCCACGAGGACGTGACAGGACTCTGTCTGGAACCGGCTGGTTTGGGTGTCTGTAGATCCTTCTGCCATCAACTTGTAGAGACCATGTTTCGCGGAGGCCATATCTGCGAGAAAAAACCTGTTTCAAGTCGTTGTTCGGGAGAAAGGAGGCGTGGGTCGATGAATACCGTTTTCTGAACGAATCAGGCCTTATGAAAGCCGAAAACGCTGGAATGGCGGGGCTGTTTTGCGTATCTCTCCCCGCGCATGAAAGCGATTGCCGTTTACCCTCGTAAGCCAAACAGTGTTCATCTCGAAGAGATTGAGAAACCATCATTGGATGAGATTCCAGATGGTCGTGGAATTTTGATGAAGACGATTTCCATCGGTGTGGATGCCACAGATGCGGAGATCAACGAGGGGCTGTATGGAAATCCTCCCGAAGGTGATGACTTCCTGGTTCTGGGCCATGAGAGCTTTGGAATCGTGGAGGCCGTCGGCTCAGCAGTGACGGAGGTGGAGCCAGGTGATTACATTTCTTTTACGGTGCGTCGTCCGGGTGGATCGATCTATGACAAGATTGGTCGCTCCGACATGACCAGCGAGGAAACTTACTACGAGCGGGGTATCAATCTGCGTCACGGTTGCTTGACGGAATACGTCGTGGACAGTGCGGATTACGTGGTTCGTATCCCTGAAAAACTGAAACACATTGGTGTGCTGGCCGAGCCGGCAAGTGTTTGTGCCAAGGCGATTGAAGAGGCCTATCAGGCTCAGAAGCGCATGCAGGTCTGGTCACCAAAGATCGCTTTTGTCATGGGCTCCGGACAGATCGGCCTCTTGGCCACGCTGATGCTCAAGCTCAAGGGGCTGGATGTTTACACGCTGGCGCGCTCACCCAAGGAAGGGAACCTGAAGGCGGAGATCGCTGAGCAATATGGAGCGACTTATGTCAGCACCAAGGAAACTTCCGTCGCTGATCTGGCAGCCAAGGTGGGGCGTCCTGATATTATCATCGAGAGCACCGGGCACTCTGGTTTGGCCTTTGAATCCATGGAGGTGCTCAACCTGAACGGCGCCTGTGTTTGGACGAGTATCACCGGCGGTGATCGGAAGATCGAAATCCCGGCAGACAAGATCAACCTTGAATGGGTGTTGGGTAACAAGCTCCTGCTCGGTTCTGTGAATGGCAATGTGGATCACTTCAAACTTGGCATCAAATACCTCGCACTGGGCGAGGCCATGTATCCGGGTGTGACAGAGCGCATCCTGACCAATCCGGTGGATGGTCTGGAAAATTATGAAGAACTCATGAGACTGCTCGTCGAAGACAAATCGGCACTGAAGGTCTACATGAACATCAGAACGAAACCACGGTAACCCTCTTACCATGAACTTTACTGATCCATCCTGCGCGTCGCTGCCGGGGTGGATTTTTTTTAAAGGCACCATGAAAAAAACATCACTTCGTTTTCTCCTGACCCTGCTTGCTCTTGTGGCGGTGGGGCAGATCCACGCGGCCCAAGCCTCCAATCCAAATGTGGTCATCATCCTTGTGGATGACATGGGCTACGGGGATGCATCCTGTTTCAATCCCGAGTCCAAGATTCCTACGCCTCACATCAATCGTCTCGCTGATGAAGGCCTCAGGTTTCGTGATGCCCATGCGCCGGGGCCTTTGTGTCACATGTCGCGTTATGGATTGATGACTGGGCGGTTTCCATTTCGCACAGATGTGAACAAATGGCCAAAGCAGCCGTTGATCGATGACAATCAGGTGACTGTCCCATCGTTGTTGCGCGACTATGGTTATCACACTGCGATGGTCGGCAAGTGGCATCTTGGTTTCCGTGAGAATGGCTACGACAAACCGCTTCCTGGCGGGCCTGCTGATCGCGGTTTTCATTCCTATTTCGGCATCCGCGCTTCAACGGACATTCCTCCATATTTCTACATTCGTGGTTCACGCGCCGTGCAACCCCCGACCGATCGCATTGATGCAAGGAACACCGAAGGTTGGACGAAGATTCAGGGTGAGTTCTGGCGTGCCGGTGGTATCGCTCCAAACCTGAAGCTTCACGATGTTCTGCCGCGCTTCACACAGGAAGCGGTGAAGGAGATTGATGATCACGCTGCCAATCGTGCGGACCAGCCTCTGATGCTTTATCTCGCTTATCCCGCACCGCATACGCCGTGGCTGCCTACCGATGAGTTCAAGGGCAAGAGCGGCGCCAGTATGTTTGGCGACTTCATGATGATGGTGGATGACGAGATTGGAAAAGTGCTTGGGGCTCTGGATAAGAACAAGATGACCAAGGACACACTTGTCATCTTTACCTCAGATAATGGACCCGTCTGGTATGACGAGGATGTGAAACGCTTCAATCATGATTCATCTGGTGGATTGAGAGGCATGAAGGGAGATGCATGGGAAGCCGGACATCGGATGCCCTTCATTGTTCGCTGGCCTGGTGTTGTTAAGCCCGGATCAGAAACCGGACGCCTGATTTCATTCACCGATGTCTTGGCCACCTGTGCCGATCTCGTCGGAGCCAAGCTGGGAGAGAACGACGGACCGGACAGCTTCAGCTTCATGCCCACGCTCAAAGGAAAACAACAGGAGCCGCGTGCTCCGATCGTGATGAAGGTCCCTGCCAACATGCATATTCGCGATGGCGATTGGAAATTGATCGATGCATTGGGTTCCGGTGGATTCAGTTCACCCAAGAAGGTGAAGCCGGTTCCCGGAGGCCCTAAAGGTCAGTTGTATAACATGGCTGCCGATCCGGCGGAGAGCACCAATCTTTACCTCAAGCATCCTGAGATCGTGAAACAGCTCGAAGCAAAGATGAAGACGATCATCGATAGTGGTCGTTCACGTCCTTGAATCCCATTGCTCAAATGAAGAAGTATCTCCTTCCATTCATGGCAGTCCTGACTCTTGTTCTGTCAGGTGTTGCGAATGCTGAAGACCGCCAGACCAAGGAGGTCTTTGAAAACCCCGGCGGGAGCAAGATGAAGTACCTGCTTCATCTGCCCAAGGGATATGAGGGAAGCGATGAATCATTTCCATTACTGTTGTTTCTTCATGGAGGCGGTGAAGGCGGGATGAATCTGGAGAAAGTGAAGAAGCACGGTCCGGCCAAGAAGATTGCTGAGGGACATGAATATCCATTCATCGTTGTGTCACCGCAGAACCCTTATGAAGAAGGCTTTTGGGATGATCAGCAGGTGTATGCCCTCCTTCAACAGGTGATCAAGAAGCACCGTGTGGATACGGATCGTCTGTATCTTTCGGGGCTCAGTCGGGGTGGCTATGGAGCGTGGCGTTTGGCGATGAATTATCCGGAAACCTTTGCTGCCGCCGTGATCGTTTGTCCTGCATCCTCACCAGAGATTTATGCATCGCGTATCAAACACCTACCTCTCTGGGTTTTTCATGGAGGGCAGGACAAGGTGGTGCCGATCGCTGAAACAGAGCGCATCATCAAACGCCTCAAGTCCATCGGCGGAAATGTGAAATACACGGTGTATCCCGATGCCGGACATGACTCATGGACCAAGACCTTTGATAATCCTGAGGTCACGGACTGGCTGCTGAAGCAAAGTCAGTAAGTTACTCGTCGGTCAGGGATTTGGTTGATGAAAATGAGCGTTCAGTTGCTGCTGTAGCGCGACCGCCTTTTCGCGGAGGTTCTTTTTCTGGGTTTGTTCTTCAGCAGTTGAGCCAGTGTCCGCCAAGGTGCTGTCGCAGCGAGGGAAGAGCGGTTGGGAGGTCTTCTTGTTACCCAGTTTGGAAAGGAGTTGATGGATGTCCCGGACTTTGGACACGGTGTCATGGATCATCTCCAGCGCGTCTTCAGCAGGAAGGCCTCCGGCTTCCACCTTCTTCAACAGGTCGCATTCAAAAAGACGGCAGCGACTCGGGCGATCCAGGTAGATGGAGCAGCAGCCATCCTGATGTGCGGGACAGGGTTGTTGAATCAGGTGCCTGCCTTGCTTCTTCTTCAATCGCAGACCGAGGCTGTTGAGCGTGTGTGGCTGGTCGCCCGGATGCAGTCTGACAGTCTGAAAGAGCACGCCCGTGCAACATAGGTTGCATGCCTGACAAAGGTCTGAAGCTATGATGTTGGAGGCGTTGCTCATGAACGGAGTGACTCATCCATACAAAAAAATCCCCGACCAGTCGAAACCGGCCGGGGATTGAAAGGGATGAATCGAAACGATCAGCCCACGATACCTTTGCCCTGCGATAGGAAGATACCTTGGAAGTTCATTTCGAGTGCCTTCGCATTGGTGCACTTGTCGAAGGCTGTTTCCTTGGTGATGACACCCTCTTGCACCAGATCGTAGAACGCCTTGTTGAAAGACTGCATGCCGTCACCATCACTGGCTTCGATTGCTGCAGGGATCTTGCCGAGGTTGTTCTCAACGATGAGCTTTTTCACGATTCCTGTGTTGATCAGGATCTCCTGCGCAGGAACCACACCGCCGCCGATACGTGGGACAATGCGCTGACAGATGATCGCCTGAAGGGTGCCGGCCAGCTGTGTGCGCACCTGGGGACGCTCGTCAGGGGTGAAGAAGTCCATGATACGGGTCGGGGCCATACCGGCATCGGTTGTGTGAAGTGTGGACAACACCAAGTGACCGGTGTCCGCAGCACCCATGGCTGTACGGAAACTGATCGCGTCACGCATCTCACCAACGAGGATGATATCCGGATCCTGACGCAGGGCGTGTTTCATACCCTTGGCGAAGGACTCACAGTCCAGACCGATCTCACGTTGCTCGATGATGGACTGGTTGTCCTCATAACTGAACTCGATCGGATCTTCCAGCGTGACGATGTGTTTGCGGAAGTTGTTGTTGATGTGCTCGAGCATGGCCGCGAGCGTGGTGGACTTACCACTACCGGTGGAACCGGCAAGCAGGATGATACCACGAGGAGACTCAGCGATTTCACGAAGAACTGGTTTGATACCCAGTGTTTCGAAATCAGGCACCTTGGCTTTCACGAAACGCATGGCGATCGCCATCATACCGCGCTGCTGAAAGAGGTTCACACGGAAGCGTCCCACACCTTCACCGAAGTAGGAGAAGTCACCGCCACGTTCCTGCTTCAACTGGGCCTTGGCATGCGGAGGGACGATTTCCTCAGCAAGGGCATCGATCCATTCGCGGGTGGGATAAGGGGCATCGATATCGACCAGTTTTCCATCAATACGGAAAATGACGGGGCCCTTTTCCTTCATGTGGACGTCGGAGGCTCCGGCTTCAACGGCGGCGGAGAGAATTTTATCGAGAAGCTTCCTGGCTTCAGATGGTTCAGCTACTAGTTCTGACATAGATTAAGGCTTGGTTGTTAAAAAAAGAGAGAATGATCTGGGGCAGTGTCGATTCGCTGTTGGAATCGTTCAGATCAGGAGAGAGAAAGTTGCTCCAGCTGGCTTAGCGAGGCAGGTGGCAGTCCTACAAAAAGAAAAGAGATGGAATAGCCCATCTCTTCGTTTCCATGACTTCCCACCACAACCCCCTTACACGAAACAGGGGTGCCGGCCTCGGATGAAACCTCAATGGTCATCTCGGTCATTTCAGGGATGCTTGTGGCGCTGTGGAACTCAATGCCATTGGCACTGATGCGGCACCGTTCGGGGGAAACTGAAATGGTGGCTCCTGCCCCTTTCAGATCGATCGGATCAAATACGCCCGAGGTGTCTCGTCTGGTTGCACTCATAGTGATTCCGAAAACCTAGCAAAAGTCCCCCTGCCGTCAATCACGGGTTCCCGCGTTGGGCGGACTGCTTATACCCATTTTATTTCCCTATCTGGGCCCTTGGCGCTAACTTTCCTCCATGATCTTTTCGCGCAAGATAGGCAAACTCATCAGGGGCACCGCTACCCCGTTCCAGATTTTCAGCGCAGGTGTCATTGGTGGAATCGTCGGATCCTTGCCTGGATTCGTTCAGGCACCCGGTCTGACCATCTTCTGTCTGCTGATCGTCATGCTGCTCAATGCCAATCTCGCATTGGCTGCTTTGGTGGCTGTGGCGGCCAAGATCATTACAACGTTCTCCATGCCAGTGCTTTTTGCGATTGGTCGCTTCTTCATGGATGGCCCTTTGCAGGGACTTTTCGAGTGGATGATCAACACCCCGGTGCTCGCTCTGTTCGGGTTTGAATACTATGCCACGACCGGCGCACTCGTCTTCGGAACGCTCTTCGGCGTCTTCAGCGGTTGGGTCGTGACACGCCTGATCAATGACTTCCGCAAGAAGATGGTCGCCTTGGAAAAGGACTCTGAGAAGTTCAAGGATCTCAACAACAAGGGCTACATCAAGCTGCTCAAATTTGTTTTTGTTGGTGGAGGCATTGGAAAAAAAACATACGAAGAACTTCTCGAAAAAAAGGTCGGCAACCCGATCCGGCCCTTGGGAGTCGTCTTTGCTATCCTGCTTTGTGTGCTCGTTACAGTGATTCAGATGTTTGCCAGCGGGCCGATCATCACCGCCCAGCTGATCTCCGGATTGGAGCAGGCCAATGGAGCCACCGTGGATATCGAATCTGCCGAACTCAGCCTCAAGGAAAACCGACTCAAGATGACCGGCATCGCCATGGCTGATCCCAACGCGCTCGACACAGACCTCTTCCGCGCTGCGACCCTTGAGGCAGATGTCAGTGCGACTGACCTTCTTACCAAACGCCTGCGCTTGGACAAGGTCGTTGTCTCCGATGCCTCGACCGGTGAAAAGCGCACCGTGCCTGGACGTTTGATTTCCAAGGCCAAAGAGAAGTCGGAAGAGGAAGCGCCTGCCGCAGATGCCAAATCCATTGATGACTACATCGAGGACGCCAAAAAATGGAAAGAACGTCTTAAGCAGATCGAAGAATGGATGGAGAAACTCTCCGGTCCGGAAACCGATGAATCAGGCGCACCTGAAGAAGAATCATTGGACGAACAAATTCAGCGTCAGATCGAAGAGCTGGGTCATGCCAATGTAAAAGCCAAGCACCTCATCCAGGGAGCACCCACGTTCGCCGTCACCGAATTGATTGCTGAGAAAGTCCGCACCCCTCAGCTTGAAGGTGAGACACTCGACGTGCATGCCAAGAACCTCTCCACCCAACCATGGCTCATGGATGGCGCGCCAGAGATCGATATCAAATCCAGTGGAGACACACTGACCGCCTTTCTCAAACTTGGTGAATCCACCGCAGGAGCCAAGTCACAGAATGAGATCAGCGTGAAGTATCTGAACCTGCCCACCGACCTGATTGCAAAGCAGATCAAATTCCAGGGCCAGCAGACACTCAGCGGCGGCAGCATGGATCTCAATCTAGCCGGCCCATGGCAGAACATGAAAGGCATCAATGTAAATATGCCCCTTGAAGTCACTCTGAAGAATGCGACCATCAACCTTCCACAGATGGAAGGCACCACCGTGGAAGAAATCATGATCCCGATCGGAATCACCGGCCCGCTGTCAAACCCAAGCATCTCAGCCGAGTCCAAAGCCTTTACAGACATGCTCGTCAAAGCCGGAGTCAACAAAGCCAAATCCGAACTGACCAAGCGTGCCACCGAAGAGATCGAAAAGAAGTTGGGCGACAAACTCCCCGGTGATGCAGGCAACATGCTCAAGGGACTGTTCGGCGGCGATAAGAAGTAATAGAAGATGATTTACGACGCAGCACTCGAAGAACTCACCAGCAAGGTCTGGGAAGGCGAACGCATCACTCAGGAAGATGCCCTCGCCCTCTATCGACTACCCCTTGAGGATCTCGGCGTCCTTGCAGATCGCAGGAGACAATTGGCCAAGGCCGACGCCTATGACGGACGCGGCAATGAGATCGTCACCTACAACATCGATCGCAACATCAACTACACCAACGTCTGCAACGTTTACTGTAAGTTCTGCGCCTTCTACCGCACTGAGAAAGACCTCGACTCCTATGTGATCACACACGAAGAGATCGACCAGAAAATTCAGGAGACCCTCGACCTTGGCGGCACACAGATCCTCATGCAGGGCGGGCACCACCCCAGCCTGGATATCGACTGGTATCTCGATCTGCTTTCACACATCAAAGAGAAGTTCCCCACCATCAACATCCACGCCTTCAGCCCCAGTGAGTTCATTCACTTTCAGGAGGTGTTCAAGATGCCGCTCAAGGAAGTCCTCGAGAAATTCAAAGAAGCCGGACTCGGCTCCATACCCGGAGGCGGAGGAGAGATCCTCGTTGATCGCGTTCGCAAACGTGTTTCCCCGCTCAAAGCCATGAGTGATGAATGGCTTGGCGTCATGGACGTGGCCCATCGCATCGGACTGAACAGCACCGCCACCATGATGTTTGGTCACGTGGAGACCATTGAAGAACGGATCGAGCACTTCGAACGCGTCCGCCGACAACAGGAAGCCACCAAGGGATTCACCGCATTCATATCCTGGACCTTTCAGTCAGAGAACACCCGCCTGCGCGCCAATCCCGTTGGGTCGCACGAGTACCTCCGCATGCAGGCACTCAGCCGCATCTACCTTGATAACATCCCCAACATCCAGAGCAGCTGGGTCACACAGGGACTCGAGATCGGACAGGTCGCCCTCAAATACGGAGCCAACGACCTAGGCAGCATCATGATCGAGGAAAACGTCGTCTCCAAAGCCGGCACCACCTTCCAGATGACCGTCAACGACATGCGCCGCCTCATCGAAGAACTCGGCTACAACGCCCACCAACGCGACAACTGGTATCAGCTCGTAAACTGAACGCAGCCTCTTGGCGTAGGCGTCTCGCCTGCGGGTTATGGGAGCGTCTCGCTCCAAGACCGAAATTTGATTTCAGACAGGATCTACAAATGGTGGCGTATGGGTCTCGCTCCTAGGCAGTCTTGGTGTTTCCCATTGGGCAGTTGTGGCACAGCAGTGTGCTGAGGTATTCGTCCGGACGTGGGCGTCCGGGCTCCGGAATTGGAGAGAGGCGGTCATCGACACGCCTCTACATCGTTCGCATGCCCCGCTGGGGCATTATTGCTTCTTTGCATCAGGTCCCCGGATTTCATCCGGGGCTAGTGCGTTGAGCCCGCTGGGCTCGATTGGAACTGTATCCGATCATTTTCCTGTCTGAGAAGGGGCTTTCACAATTGAATTGTCCCTTTTGCAATGCTTCTAGACACTGCGCGCTTCCATTCAGGAGCTGTTGTGACAGTTGTGGGTGGTGTGAACGATCATGAAATTTACGGAATTAAATCTGCGTGAGGATCTACTGAAGGCGCTGAAAGGAATGGGGTACGAGGATCTGACTCCCATTCAAGAGGCTTCGTTTGAGGCCATCATTCAGGGCAAGGACATCGTGGGGCTTGCGGAAACCGGTAGTGGTAAGACCAGTGCCTGTGGTGTGCCTTTGGCGCAGTTGACAGATCCGGATGTGAACGAGGTGCAGGGACTTGTGCTGGTGCCGACCCGTGAGCTGGCTCTCCAGTATGTGGATGAGATCAATCGGCTGACGACGCACTCGGGTATTGAGTGTTTTGCTGTGTTTGGTGGATTCCCCATGGATGTCCAGGAGGCCAAGTTGCGTCATGGTGTGCATATCCTGGTGGCAACGCCGGGTCGTCTGATCGATTTTCTCTACAACTCAGATGCGCTTTCGTTGAAGAATGTGAAAACCTTGGTTCTGGATGAGGCGGACGAAATGCTGAACATGGGTTTCTGGGATGATGTGAAATTCATTCTGGATTGTATCACTTCTGAGCATCAGAGCCTGTTGTTTTCAGCCACGATGCCGGCTGAGATCGAGAAGCTGATTGCTGGCTTCCTGAAGGATCCGATCACCATTAAACTGACTTCTGAGCGGAAGAGTCCCCAGAGTTTGGAGCATTATTTCAAGGCGGTGCATCCGAGGGATCGTGTCCGTGATTTGGTGGATTATCTGAGGGATGAAAATCCGGGACAGGTGATCTTGTTCTGCAACAGTCGTCACAGCACTTCTGATCTTCTTTCTGCACTGAGGGGCAAGCTCAACTCCATCGAGCTGATCCATGGCGGACTGAGCCAGAATGTGCGTACGTCGATCTTCAATCGTTTCAAGTCGGGTAAGATCAAATACATGATTGCCACGGATGTGGCGGGTCGAGGACTGGACTTTTCGAAGGTGACCCATGTGGTGAATGTGGATATGCCCCGCGAGCTGGAGAATTACACACATCGCACAGGGCGTGCAGGTCGTATGGGGCGCAAGGGCACGGCTCTGACGCTGGTGACGAAGCGTGATCTGCATCTGGTGTCTCGCTTGGAGAAGAAGGGTGACGTGAAAATGAACTGGATTGGCGAGCGCCCGAGTGATGGTGATGGTCATTCTAGGCCGCGTCCATCTGGCTCACATCGTCCACAACAGCGTGGCGGTGGTGGTGGCGGGCGTCCGCGTCGTCCGCGTCGTGGACCGCGGAAAGAGGGTGGAGGCGATCAGGCTGGCGGTGCGCCACAGAAGCCTGCTTCGGAATAAATCTTTTGCTGACGGCTCTATCAGGAGTCTGACCATTTGAATCAACTAACGACCATGAATGCACCTGACCTGACGAAAGAGTTCCCACGCAGTCCCCGCGAGACTTTGGCTGGCTATGTGATTGCCGCGCGCACGCTGGACAAGTGTCGTGCAGCGATTGCCGGTACGCTCGGGGAGTATCATTTTGATTGCCCGCTGGATAACCAGTTTCTCCAGTTTACGGGAATCAGTGCTGCAGATTTCCGTGAGTTTGTGGCTACGGGTGCCTCTGACGATGAGGTGGCGGCATGGATCACTGAAAAGTCCCAGATCAAGGGCACACGGGGCATTGTGGAGTGGAACAACAAGTTACGTTACACACGTCCGGTGGACATGCCGATCGAGCTTCAGGAGTTTCTGGAAGGCTATATCCCCAAGTATATTCCAGCGAAGCGGATCGTGAATGTGTGGTTTGATGTCTATGACATCGAGGAACAGCGGATTTAAACAGCACGACAAAATCCGTTGTCATTAGGCCAAGGTCTGCTCATATTGCACCCATGTTAGGCAATTGCTCTCAGTGTAACGAAGTTGTTGAATTCGACGCCCATATGGAGGGCGGACAGGCAGAGTGCCCTCATTGTAGTCAGGCGTTCACCTGTGTGAATGATGTCACCGAGAAGGAATTCTACGGTGGATCAGGCGGCAAAAAGACCATCATGATCGCGTCCATCTGCTCGCTTCTGGCGGCAGGCGCCATTGGTGGAGGCGTTGTCCTTATGAAGAACAAGGGTGGTGATGTGGCCAAGAATGAGACCACTGAGACGTCTTCTGACTCTTCCGCTGATGACAGCACATCTGAGTTGGCGAACCTGATGAGCAGTTCCAACAACCAGCCAAGCAACCGTGGCGGCAATAGCGGCGGTGGAATGGATATGTCCATGGGAGGTATGGACAACAGCATGTCGATGGATGGTGGGATGATGTCCATGGACGGCGGAATGATGTCGATGGAGGGTGGTATGGCAGGTGGAAGCGGAAGCTTCACTGGATCTGTGCTTCCGATCCTCCAGAATGCCTGCACAAAGTGTCATGGCAGCAGCAAGTCCAAGGGCGGGCTCCGCCTTCATACGCGCAATGACGCGATGGATGCCGTGGTGGCTGGCAACCCAAATAGCTCTGAGCTTTACAAGCGGATCATCCTTTCTCCAGATCATGATGATGTGATGCCTCCAAATGGAAACGTGCTTTCCAAGGCGGATCAGGATGTGATCAAGAACTGGATTGCTTCCGGTGCGAAGTAGTTCCGACGACGAATTTGAAGAGCGGCTCCTGTAGCGGGAGCCGCTTTTTTTGTGCCCTGAACCGATCCTTCTGGTCGAGCAAGACATCCAACTCAATAATCAGCGCGCGATATGAAGATATTGGTGACAGGTGGTGGCGGCTTTCTTGGCGGAGCCATCGTGAAGATGCTCAAAGAGCGGGGCGATGATGTGGTCTCGTTTTCACGTGGAAAGTATAACCATTTGGCTGCCATGGGTGTGGAGCAGAAGCAGGGGGGATTGGCTGATGCGGATGCCGTGCTCCGTGCGGCGGAGGGGTGTGACCTGGTCTTTCATGTCGCTGCCAAGGCAGGTATTTGGGGGCCCTATGAGGAGTATCATGATGCCAATGTCAAAGGAACGCAGAATGTATTGGATGCCTGTAGGAAGCACGGGATTCAGAAGTTGGTCTACACAAGTTCTCCGAGTGTTGTTTTCAATGGCACGGATATGGAAGGCGTGGATGAGTCGGTGCCATTGGCATCGGAGTTTGTGACGCATTATCCGAAAACCAAGGCGGAGGCTGAGCGATTGGTCATGGCTGCCAACAGTGATTCATTGGCTACCACGGCTCTCAGACCACATCTGATCTGGGGCCCGGGCGACAATCATCTGGTGCCGCGGATTTTGGAAAAGGGAGCCAAGGGACAGCTTCGCCGGATCGGGAGAAGAAACTGCAAGGTCGACTCGGTCTACATCGACAACGCCGCAGACGCCCATGTCTTGGCTGGCGATGTCCTGAAGCCGGGATCTGCCAATGCTGGTAAGGCCTATTTCATTTCCAATGGAGAACCTATTCCTGTCTGGGATCTGGTGGATGGGATCTTGGCGGCTGGAGGTCAGGGGCCTGTCACGAGAGTCGTGCCCACGTGGTTTGCCTATGGAGCAGGGGCGCTGCTGGAAGCGATCTATTCAGTGTGCGGCATCAAGAGTGAACCACGTATGACGCGCTTTGTAGCCAAGGAGCTGAGCTCGGCGCATTGGTTTGATATCAGTGCTGCGGAGCGTGACTTTGGGTATCGACCAAAGGTGAGCAACGACGAGGGCTTGGCAAAGTTGAAGGCGGCTCTGGATGCACAAAAAAACCCTGTGTAGCAGTGCCACACAGGGTTTAAAGGCTTTGGACCGAAACGGCTTATTGACCGCCCATGTCCTTTTCGTACTGAGCCTGCTCTTCAGCGGACATCTCAGCCTCTCTGGCTTCGGCTTCTATTTCAGCCATTTCTTCGGCCGATGGTTCGACTACGTCGCCGCTGCTTGAGGATGCTCCCGCGCCACCGCGTTTTTCACAGCCGATGAAGACCATGGCCAGTGCTGCAATAAGGATCAGTTTTTTCATAATATGTAATTAATTGGGTTAAGGTTTGTGCTGACTTTCGTAGGAGTATCAGTCTCAGGCCACGGAATCAACTCATGCCTGTGACTTCACGGAACCTGCTGATCAGGCGTGTTTCCACATCTCCCATCACTTTGAACGAATACTTGGCATCATCGTAGTCCACGGATGCCACGGGTGTGACCTCCACTGCGGTGCCTGTGAGAAAGACTTCAGAAGCCTTTGCCAGGTCGCTTACGGAGATGTCGCGCTCGATCACATCGATGCCTTCTTCCTTCGCCAAGGCAATCACGGTCTGACGTGTGATGCCATTGAGGAAGCAGTTGGGCACAGGTGTGTGGAGCTGACCGTCGATCACTAGGAACATGTTTGCTGAAGTGGATTCAGCGATGTGTCCTGTGGGACCGAGCACCAGACAGTCATCGTAGCCCAGTTTGTGGGCGTGATTCTTGTTCAGTGTGTTGGTGGTGTAGAGACCGGCGGCCTTCACGGTGGAAGGGAAGAACTCTGTGCTTGGACGGTTGTAGACCGCCTTGCAGAGACGCAAACCCTTTGTCTGCCCGGAAGCCCCAATATATTCCCAAGGCCACGCCGCAATGGCGACATGGACCGAGTTCTCAGTATTGATCACGCCCATGAACTCACTGCCCTTGAATGCCACAGGTCGAATGTAGCAGTTGGGTAGGTTGTTCTTCTCAATCACTTCGTTGCAGGCGTCATCGATTTGTTCGACGGTGAAGTCGTAATCAAATCCCAGAGCCTTCCCTGAATCGAGGAGGCGCTGGCTGTGTTCGCGCAGCTTGAAGATCTTGCCGTTATAGGCGCGCTCGCCTTCAAATACAGACGAGGCGTAGTGCAGACCGTGGGTCAACAGGTGGACTTTGGCATCACGCCACGGCAACATTTTGCCGTTGTGCCATATCCAACCGTCGCGGTCGTGGAAATGAGGTTCAGACATACAAAAGGAGGGTTTGGGTTCCCAAGGGAAGGCTACACCTTCACCCAGGAACGAGTCTTGGCGGATTCTTCCACTGCTTCCAACACACGTTGGTTGCGGAGGCCATCCTCGAAGGTAGGCTGTACAGATTTGCCTGCGGCGACTGCGTTGACGAAGTCTGCAATCGTGTGAACGAAGGTGTGCTCGTAGCCAATGATGTGCCCTGCTGGCCACCAGTTGCCCACGTATGGGTGTGATTCACCATCAGTGACGAGGATGTCGGTGAAGCCCTGCTGACCGGCCTTGCCGCTGTTGTCGAAGTGCTTCAGGCGGTTCATGTCTTCAAAGTCAAAGACGAGGGACCCCTTGGAGCCGTTGATCTCGATAGTGATGTGATTCTTACGGCCGAGGGCAAAGCGGGTGGCTTCGAGGTTCGCGATGGCGCCGTTCTTGAAGCGTCCGATAAAGAGAGCTGTGTCATCCACAGTCACGCGGCCCATTTTCTTGGCCTTGGTCTTCCTGCCACCGAGTCCGGCTCCCTTGCCACCATCATCCATGAGCGGACGCTCTTTGATGAATGTGTGCATGATTCCGCTGACTTCCTTGAGCTCGCCCACGAGGAAACGTCCCAAATCGATGATGTGGGCGTTGATATCTCCGTGGGTTCCGCTGCCGCTGACACCCTTCTGCAGGCGCCAAACAAGTGGGAAATCAGGATCGACGATCCAGTCCTGTGCATAGCGTGCGCGGTAGTGATAGATGTCTCCAAGCTCACCGCTCTCGATCATCTTCTTGGCATGAGCGATGGCAGGGATGCGACGGTAGTTGTGGCAGACCATGTGCACGATCTTGGCCTTCTTGACCGCAGTGACCATTTCTTTGCATTGGTCGACGGTCATACCCAGCGGTTTTTCACAAAGCACGTGTTTGCCGGCTTTTGCAGCTGCGATCGCGATCTCAGCGTGGGAGTCGTTCGGTGTGTTGATATCGATGATGTCGATCTCAGGATTGTTGACGACTTCCTTCCAGTCTGTGGATGTGTTGTTCCATCCCAGTTCCTTGGCAGCTGCCTTGACGCCCTTGGGGTTACGTCCGCAGATGGTGTGGAGTTCCACATCTGCCTTGAGTGGGAAAAAGTGTGGTGCCTGACGCCATCCGTTGGAGTGCGCCTTACCCATGAACCGGTAGCCGATCATGCCGACCCGAAGTGTTTTAGCCATATTCGTAGTCTCTAAAAGTAGAGTATTGGATTTAGAAAGAGCGGTTTTTATAGTGACCGGCCTTTTTGAAGTCAACGATGCGGCCCCGGAGCCGTGCAGGCTTTGAATCGGGATGATCAAAGACGTATGCAACTTGAACTACTGAAATCGAAGATCCACATGGCGACCGTCACCGACGGAGATGTCATCTATGAAGGCAGCATGGCCATCGACGCAGACCTCATGGACAAGGTGGAAATGAAGCCCTATGAGAAGATTCTTTGCGGCAATATGGCCAACGGAAACCGCTTTGAAACCTACGCCATTCCTGGTGAAAGGGGCTCTCGCTGCATTGTTCTCAATGGCGCCACTGCGCACCTTGGGAAGAAGGGCGATCGCCTTACCATCATGAGCTACGCGCAGGTGACTGAGGCAGAAGCTGATGGTTGGACCCCCAAGGTCATCGTTTTGAACGAGGACAACACCATCAAGGCTGAACGAGGCATCTAATCGCCGATCCCATGTCACATACTGTTGAATCCATTGCCTCGCTGCTGAACGGAAACATCGAGGGCGACGGCTCCCTGTCCCTGACAGGCTTTGCCATGGCCTCGGATGCCGGTGAAGGGCATCTCACCTTTGCCGAGAACGAGGTTTACTTTGAAAAGGCCTTGGAAAGCGGAGCCGCTGCCGTTCTGGTGGCCGGCGATGAATTCCAGAGCGACCGCAAGACGCTGATTCGTGTTAAAAATGCACGCGTGGCCTTTGCCAAGGCCGTAGCCGTCTTCTTCCCTGAGCCGGAATTGCCGGCCGGAATCCACCCATCCGCCGTGGTGGATGAGAGCGCCAAGGTCGATCCCACTGCCCACATAGGACCACAATGCGTCATCGCAGCTGGTGTGACCATTGGCGCTGGCGCGGTTCTGCACGGACTGGTCTCGGTCGGTCTGGGCAGCAGTATTGGCGAGGGAACTCAGCTTTTCCCCAATACCAGCATTTATGCCCGCTCGGAGATCGGGAAAAACGTCCGCATCCATTCCGGCTCAGTCATCGGGTCTGATGGCTTCGGCTATGTATGGGACGGTGCCCAGCACCTGAAAGTGCCCCAGATTGGAAACGTGATCATTGGCGACAATGTAGAGATCGGGGCCAATGTCAGCATCGACCGAGGTGCACTTGGCCCTACAATCATCGGAGCCGGTGCCAAGATTGATAATCTCGTGCAGATCGCTCACAACGTGGAGGTCGGTCCGGGTTGTATCATCGTGTCACAGGCGGGAGTCGCTGGTTCCACCAAGCTGGGCCATCATACGACCTTGGCGGGGCAGGTCGGTATTGCGGGGCATTTGAAGATCGGAAATCAGGTGACGGTCGCCGCTCAGTCTGGTGTCATGCATGACATTCCCGATGGGGAGACGTGGTTTGGATCACCTGCCTGTCCTGACAAACAGATGAAACGTATCCTGATTGCCATGCAGCGTCTGCCTGAGCTCGCCAAGAAGGCGCAGAAGATTGAAAAACAATTTGGACTGAAACCCTGACCCTTATGGACGAACCCATCCAACCATGGCCTGTTCTCGGAACGCGAGAAGTTGGCGACTTTCGGATCTTCAAGCTACGTGCTGATCACAAGAAGTCTCCGCGCAACGGTCACGAAATGGAGTTCATGGTCCTGGAGTGTGTGAACTGGGTGAACGTCGTGGCGCTGACCAAGGAAGGCGAGTTTGTCATGGTGCAGCAGTTTCGCCATGGATCAGACAGTGTCGAGTTGGAGATCCCGGGAGGTGTCATGGATGCAGAGGACACAGATCCTATCCATACCGCTGTGCGTGAACTACGTGAGGAAACAGGCTACGAAGGTGTCAATGCCCGGATCATCGGTCAGGTGTATTCCAATCCGGCCATCATGAACAACACCACCTACACCGTGTTGATTGAAGACTGCGAGCAGAAGCACGAGCTCGAACTGGACCCGGGTGAAGACCTCCGCATTTCCACACTTCCACCCGAAGAAGCTTTTGCAAAGATCGCTTCAGGAGATATTCGCCACTCACTCGTTGTAGCAGCCCTGTGCCATTACAAGGTGTCTGCGTGATGGCGCGGATGTAACTTGAGGCATCCCTTTTCCCCTTACTTCAAAAAGTGCTTCTTGAGGAAGTTGCGCACGATTTTCATGCGCGCTTCATCATAGAACATTTTCCCACCATGGGCAGCGCCGTGAACAACGCTGAATCGGACGGGAGCTCCCGCCTCCTTGTAGCGGGCGTGTAGTTCATGCGATTGATTGATCGGCATCTGTGGATCTTGATCACCGTGCAGTAGCAGAAGTGGAGGATCATTGGCATCCACATGCGTCACCGGGCTTGCGAGCTTTGCCACCTCAGGCTTCTTGTCTGGATGATCACCCAGCAGAAGTTCCAAGGCAGGGACGCGGACACTAAGGCCGTGTGGTGTGGATTGATGAAGAATCGTTTGCAGATTGCTGGCTCCATAAAAATCGATGATCACCTGCACGTCCGAAGACTGATCAAGATGTTTCCCCAGAGTGCCTTCCAACTGCTTGTGCCCATTGCTGATTCCGGTGAGGGCAACGAGGTGGCCTCCTGCAGATGCACCGGCGATCGCCACGTTCTTTGATGCGTAGCCGTATTTGTCCGAATGAGCACGCAGCCAGCGAATGGCTGCCTTGATGTCGTGAATCTGTGCGGGGAATGGAGCAACTGGTGAAAGCCGGTATTCCACACTCGCAATTGCCCAGCCTTCTTCTACAAGAGCACCCAATGGCATACTGTTTTTGCTGCCTCGGCGCCACGCACCACCGTGGATCCATACCATGAGGGGAGCGTCTTTCTTTTTGTCAGGGAGATAGAGATCCAGAAGGAGGCGTTGTTCCGGAGACTTGGCGTATTCGATATCGCGAAGCGTTTCCGCCGCATGTGAACTGAGTGTGCACGCGAGAACAAGCAACACGCAGAAGGCTCTGACAAAGTGGAGGCGAGACATGTGAAAAAACAATCAGGATGAAGCTGATTTGGAAAGCAGGGATTCAGGCCATGGGTAACTCCCTGGCTTGGCGTAGAGATTGAGTGATGATCCAGCGGGTTGGAATTGAGCGATCCCGTCTCTACCTGGGGCGGTGATCTGAAACCGATGCCAACCATTGAGGCGGGCCATCGCCATGGCGGTAGCGCCCCCTTCCATGAAGATGGACTTTGGATTGGTGAGCCTGATGATCCGCGACGCCATATCGGCCAAAGCTGCTTCAGCGAGTAGTGGGCTCCAAGTGGTGGCTGCGAGATGGAGCAGAACATCCTTTCCTGGAGTCATCGCCGCGCCGGCTTCATTGATTCCGTCAATGACCAGGGCATCCTCCGAAAGTGCGATTTGGGCAAGTGCTGGTTCGCTGCCGGAATTCCATAATTCCAGTCCGGCCTTGCTTCCGCAGATGAAGAGTCGTGGGCCAGGCGAACACTCAGCGTTGATGTCGGGAGTGTGTTTCTTATATCCCCATTCCCCCAGCAGGGCTGTGAAGAAATCCGAGGCTCCTGCAGGCATGGTGTGTGACGGTACCTTCTTGGACCATGCTTCCAATGTGGCTTGGTCGGGAATATCAGGGACCCACAGTCCCGAGGTCGTGGGTTCTAAGACGGATCTTGGTTGAATGCACTCAGGATGATTCAGCAATGCGCGCACCTCTGAAGTATGAACAGGATGCTCAGGATCCTTGGCAAAAAACGTTTCATCAAGAGGCACGTCATTGATCAAGTAGTGTCCATCCCGAATGCATCGTCCCCTCGAAGGATTCGCAGGAATGAAGAGCGCGTTCTCGTAAGTCAGAGCCTTTGCCAGAACAGAGATTTCTGTGGCGGTGTTGCCACGTAGAACAGAGTCCGTCTTCTTGAAAACGTGCGTGGGCTTCAGCTCACGGAGGTCCTTGGCCACCTTTGTCAGCAGTTCTCTGGCTTCGTCGGATGGCAGGGAACGTGAATGGGTGTTGATCGCGATAACATCCGATGCGCCGCTGATGCCATGGACGTCCACCACCTCCGCGCTAAGACCATGGCTGACAGCGATACCTGCCAGTTCCGTGGCACCTGAAAAATCGTCTGCTACAATCGCGATCAAGAATAGGCTCCTTTACTGTTGAGACATTTTCGCCGCGAGTCGAATGGCGCAATAAAGGCTTCCTGAATCCGCCTTTCCCGTCCATGCGATATCCAAAGCCGTTCCGTGATCCACACTGGTGCGGATGATCGGCAGACCAAGGGTTGTGTTTACAGCACAGTCAAAAGCCAGAGCCTTCACGGGAATGTGACCCTGATCATGATACATGCAGATAAATGCATCAGTGGCTTTGCGCTTCCATGGAAGAAAAGCCGTGTCAGGAGGCAATGGGCCTTCGATGTCGTAGCCCTTGGCGCGTCCCTCATCGATGGCTGGTTGAATGATGTTCTCTTCTTCTCGATTTCCAAATAAACCATTCTCACCGGCATGTGGGTTCAGGCCACAGACCACCATCTTGGGTTTGCTTCCGCGGATGCGCTCCAATCCCTCATGAGTCAAATCCATGACCTCCACGATACGTTCCTTCGTCAAGAGATTGGGCACCTCATGATAGCCCACATGGACCGTCACAAACGTGCAGGTGATTTCCTCGGAGTATTGCATCATACAGGAGCGGGATGCCTCTGTGCGTGACGCGAAAATTTCAGTGTGCCCGGGAAAGTTGATGCCTCCCATACGCATGGCTTCCTTGTTCAGGGGCGTTGTTGAGATGGCAGACACAGCGCCAGCCAGAGCAGCATCAATGGCCGTGTTGACGTAGTCATATCCTGCCTTGCCTGTTCGGGCGTTGATGGTGCCTGGTTTGAAATCGCCCATGGTGATCGATCCAACGTTCACGACACTTGGCTGTTGGAACGAAGCCCCGGACCAATCCGGGACATCCATTGTCGGGGCGGAGAAAGACTGGTCCGTCTTGACGGCAGCTGCTTTCAAGACCTCTGTATCACCTATGACGACAAGGGTAACCTCATTGGAAAGTGTGGTGTCGTTCAGGGCGCGAACACAGAGTTCGGGCCCGACACCAGCGGGATCACCCATGGTCAGGGCGATGATTGGTTTTGTATCTGACGGAGTCATCGGCAAAGCGGATAGCAGCCTACCCACTAAATCCCACCCCGGTCGAGCCCCGGAGCGCGGAGGAACTCATTGAGAATTGCCTTAAAAATACCGACACGATCGCCCAGAGCCCAGTGTGCCCAACGCATGTAGCCCTAGATGAAATCAGGGGAAACGCTTAGCAAAGTGATCAAGGCCTGGAAGGGGATTACGCCCCGCTTCCGTTCCGTTTGGCCTCTCCTAGTAATGCTCAAGTGATGTCAACAACTATGAAGCTGGCAGATTATTTACCCCCTTCAATTATTCCGTTTCGGGCGTTGATTCTCTGCGGAAGTTCTCCAATTTGAGTAGAAATCATGCGTGATCTACATTTGTAACCCTTTAGGTATTTGAGCGGCTACAGGTGGTCTTGCAGCAATCCTTTCGAGGGTATCAGTTATGTTAAAGTTTAAGGAACGGCTCTTGTTTATGGTTCTCGGCGGGATACTGACGATTGGGATTCTTGTGATCGTCGGTTGGGTGAAAACACGAACACCAAGTGCAATCGCTCGCACCAAGGTGCAGCTGGATACTTATCACTTCGCCAGCACGAATTTTTTTGCTGAGTTTGGCAGATGGCCTACTTCGGCCGTTGAGTTGGCCAGCAATTCGGAGGGATTAATGTTCATCAACCCACAGCCTCCTTTGCAAGATGGATGGGGCCGACAGATTGTGTACAAGCCATATGCAACAAACTCGGGTTTTGGAGTGGCAATGAGCTATGGCCGTGATGGAAAATCTGGCGGATATGATGCAGATGCTGACATTGAAATTCGGTTTCCGAATAGAGAGTGAATTCGTTGCCGCCATGAGGAGAGGATGGGTCACAGAAGGTTCGAACGTTAATAGAGCGCTACAGACTCCATTGGCTATGAACTTTGAGACAACCCCATAACCTTTCAGCATCAGTTGATCATTCGGATTTCGTGATTCCTTGGATATTTGGGTCCTTGGGTATTTCGTCATTTGTCAGTGGAGGATTGATGGTGAGCGGGTCTTGGGATAAACCGGACCGGTGATTGCTCGTTTTCTTCTTGGACCGGCTGGCTCAGGCAAGACATGGACGTGCGTGGATGAGGTAAGGAGGGAATTGAACGTCTCCCCTGATGGCCTGCCACTCGTCTTTGTTGCGCCGAAACAGGCGACGTTCCAAATCGAGCGACAGGTCCTCTCGACTCCGGGGCTCAAGGGGTTTACGCGTCTGGAGATTCTTTCCTTTGAGCGTCTGGCGGCATGGGTGTTGGAGAAGATCGGCACGCCTGCTCCGAGGTCCCTTTCAACCCAGGGGCGCATGATGGTGTTGCGTTCTCTGATCATGGAGTTAGAGCCGCAATTGAAGGTGTTTCGCTCCAGCTGTCATGCCAAAGGCTTTGCAAGTCAGATGGGTAATCTCTTTGCGGAGTTGGTGCAGTACCGGGTGAAGTCGGACGATCTGGATGAGGCGATCAAATGCCTGCCTCTGCGTTCCCTGAAGGAGAAGGTTCATGATGTCGCCCTGATCCTGCGCGAGTATCGACGCTGGAAGACGGCGCATGAACTGATCGATCCTGAGGAGATTCTGCAATTTGCCACGGAGGCCTTGGTGTCTCACAGGCATTCCATGGGTGATGAGATCCTCATGGATGGTTTGTGGATGGATGGCTTTGCCGAAATGACCAAGGCCGAAACTGAATTTCTCGCCACGGTGGTGAAGCATTCCAAGCAGGCCACGATGGCTTTCTGTCTGCCTGCAAAAGATCCGAAGGGCGTGCCATGGCATTCCTCATGGCATGTGGTGGCTCAGTCTTTCCGGCAGTTGAGAAATCGTCTCCGTGGGGATGATGACGTGGAGGTGAAAGTCGAGAGCCTGCGTCCCAAGCCTCGGGAGACACGCTTTGCGGATTCGAATGAACTGGCGCATCTGGAGAAGTATTGGACCAAGCCTTCAACATGGGTGAATACAGAACCGCTCCTTCCACCTGCTATCAATCTGGTGGCGTGTAATCGTCCGGAGACTGAGGCGATCGCTGCCGCGCGTGCGATTCTGGCTCACGTGAAAGATGGGGGACGCTACCGCGACTGTGCCGTGATCGTGCGTTCGCTGGAGGGGTGTCACTCGGTATTGCGTAAGGTATTTGAGAAGTATCAGATTCCATTCTTTATGGATCGTCGGCAGCCGATCAGCCATCACCCTCTGACTGAACTGACGCGCTCCGCTCTGAGACTGGCTGCTTATGACTGGCAGCACGAAGATTGGTTCAGCGTCTTGAAGACGGGTCTTGCGGAAATGGGGTTGGAGGATGTGGATGCGCTGGAAAATGAGGCTTCGGCCCATGGGTGGAAACGCTCGGTTTGGCTTAAGGACCTGAATGCTCCCGAAAAGGCTTCTGATGAAAAGGTCGCGCTCTATCAGAGATGGAACGCAAAGAGGGCGGATGTGGTGGGGCCTCTACAACGGATCTATCAAGGCTTTCGCGAATTGGATTTCGAGCCGACGGGCGCTCAGGTCTGTCAATTGCTGACCAAGGTCTGGGATTCATTGAAGGTGGAAGAGAAGCTTCGAGATTGGTCATCCGTGCAAGATGGGGAGCAGGTTCATGAAACGGTCTGGAATGAGCTGGTGCGTTGGCTCGAGAATGTGGAGCGCGCGCTTGCAGATCGGAAAATGCCGTTGCGTGAATGGCTCCATGTGCTGGATGCGGGACTGGATCACCTGACCGTGGGTGTGGTGCCGCCGTTGTTGGATCAGGTGATGATCGGTGCCATCGATCGCTCGCGTAATCCGGATCTCAAGCTGGCTATTGTGATGGGACTCAATGAGGGACAGTTTCCTGCGTCGCCGGGTGTTCAGAGTCTTTTGACCGATGCAGATCGGAAGGAATTGTCGACTGCCAGTATTCACCTTTCATCGGATCGCAAGGCGCAGATTGGGCGTGAACGCTTCTATGGATACATCGCGTTCACCCGCTCGCGTGAAAAGGTTTTGGCCACGTGGTCAGAGCAGGGTGCGAGTGGTAAAGAGGCTCGGCCTTCGAGCTTTGTGGGGCAGTTGTTAAGAATGTATCCGGACAAGGTCGTTCAGCACTTCAGTGAAGAGGATGCGACCCGCAAGGCAGTGACTGAAACAGAGCTGAGACCGCGTGCGATTCGTCTGTGGCGTGAGGCTGCAGCTCCGCGTCCTGAAGCACCTGAGCCATGGCACGATCTGCTGAGTGATCTCGAGCCTGCGATGGATGGCATGGCCTCTGATGGACTGGACAAGGAATGGGCGGCCGCGCTCTATGGAAACGAATTGAAGGGATCGGTCAGTCGCCTTGAGCAGTTTGGGCAATGCCCGTTTCAATTCTTTGTGAGTGTGGGGCTCAAGGCGCAGGAACGGGTGAAGTTTGAGGTGGATGTTCGTGAGCGGGGAAATTTTCAGCACGAGGTTCTACAGTTGCTGCATCCTCGCATTCGTGAATCGGGCCGACGCTGGCATGATGTTTCACCGGATGAGGCAGAAGTCTTGGTCGAGGAGATCGCTACTGAACTACGCCGGACCTACAAGGACGGGCTTTTCGAACACGAGGAACAAAACCGCTTTGATGCGGATCAGATCGTGATTCAGTTGAAGTCATTTGTGCGCACGATCTTTGGCTGGATGAATACCTATCAGCTTGAGCCGGAGGGTGTGGAAATTCCGTTTGGCACGGATGTCGACAAAGGCTCGGATGAAGAATCACAGCCTGCGTGGACAATTGTTTTGGAAGGCGGTCAGCGAATTGTCTTTCGCGGTGTGATCGATCGTGTGGACACATGGGAAAATCAAGCCACAGGTGATGTCTTTTTCAGCATCATGGATTACAAGAGTAGCGGGAAAAAGGTGGATCAACGAATGCAGGAAAATGGCATTCAGATTCAACTTCCCGCCTACGCCAAGGCGCTGCTGAATGCCCATGACAAGGGCTCGTTCATGCCTGGCAAGAAGCTGACACCGGCGGGCTTTTTCTATTTGAATCTTCGAGGGTCGTTCGGCTCGGTGGAAACGAGGGAAGATCTGGAGCAAGATCCAGACGGCATCCTTAAGGGAGCCTATAAACATGAAGGCCACCTTTGTGCTTCGTATGTCGATCTCTTTGACAAGGAAGGCGCATCTTCCGGGAAGAAGAGCAAACAATTCGGCGTCAGTTTCAAGAAGGACGGGTCGGTATCCAAACAAGGAAACACCGCTGTGCCCACAGATGTATTCCAAGAGATGCTGGAATCCACGGAGGAGAAGGTGAAGGAGATGGGGAATCAAATTTTCTCCGGCGCCATCGAAGTCTCGCCCTATATGAAAGGCAGGGAAGAGACGGCCTGCAAGATGTGTGATTACAAGAGTGTGTGTCGCTTCAATTCATGGGTGCAGCCTTATCGAGTTCTGAAGAAACGTGAGAAGGCGCAGGAGAGTGAGGAGGCATCAGAATGAGCACGCCAACACCCAGACAACAGGCGGCCATTGATGCACGAGGAAACACTCTTGTCATGGCCGGTGCCGGTGCTGGTAAGACATCCACACTGGTTCAGCGCTGTGTGAGTCTCATTACCGACGAAGCCAATCCGGTCAATGTGGATGAAATCCTCATGGTGACCTTTACAGATGCGGCCGCGGCAGAGATGAGGATTCGCATCCGAGCTGCGCTTGAAGAGCTTGTCCATGATGCTGAACCAGACAGTCACCTTGCTGAACAACTGGCTCTCATGGATACGGCCAATATCGGTACACTGCATAGTTTCTGTATGGCGTTGATCCGTGAACATTTTCACCAGCTGGGATTGGATCCGCAGTTTGATATCTTAGATGATGCGGATTCCAAGACGCTGGCTGCTGATGTGCTGGATGAGCTTTTCAAGGAGTACTATGCCAGACGCGATGAGACAGCGGAGAAGGTCCGTAAGTTGATCGAAGTCTATGGCCGTGGTTGGGATAAGATGATCCGTGATTTTCTCCTGAAGATTCATCGTTACACTCAATCGCTGGCAGATCCATCAGGTTGGATTGCGGATCAGCGGTCCATGTATGAATCGGATCATCCGGAGCTTTGGCAGAATTCATTGAAGGAGGTTCTTGTCTCATGGCGGGATGAATGGAAGAGCGCGATTGAAGCCATGGATCTCTATGACGGAGCGAAAGCTGAGTTTCTTGGGGCTCTTGGTAGTGATCGCGATGTGAACGCGGATTTTTTCAGATCCATTGTTGATCTCTCAAAAACGGCCTGGCCACGAGGAACCAAGGGCGATGATGGAAAGAAGGTTGAGAAGCTTCTCAAGGACTGCGCGTTCCTTGCGTCTGTGATCGATGACAATGCGATCCAATCCGATTGGGACCGGGCACGCCCACACATGCTGGTGTTGCTGGACCTTGTGGAAGAGTTTTCGGCGAAGCTGAAGGAGACAAAGTTTCAACAGGCAGTCCTCGAGTTTTCCGATTTGGAACAACTGGCGATTGAGCTGCTTTGGAAACGAGATGAAAAGGTGCCAACTGAAGTGGCGGTGACTTGGAGTCGGCGATTGAAGCATGTGTTCGTGGATGAGTTCCAGGACATCAATGCTGCGCAGAATCAGATCATCAAATCAGTCAGTGGCAGAGGCCCGGCGGGGAATCGTTTTCTTGTGGGTGATATCAAGCAGAGCATCTATCGGTTCCGGCGCGCTGATCCGGGAATCATCGCGCGGGCATCTAAGAAATGGGGAACAAGCAAGCCGGGTAGTTCGGTCCTTACCCTGAATGAAAACTTTCGAAGCCATGAAGGTGTGTTGGGTTTTGTGAATGAACTCTTCGCGTTCCTAATGCGCAAGGAGGTGGGCAATGTGGAGTTTGATGATGAGAGTCGACTTGCCTTCGGAGCGCCAGATGCACGGAGTCACTTTGCAATGTCCGATGAAGCTGAACCTCGCGTGGAAGTGCAGTTTCTGAAAGAGACAAAGGGCGCAGACAAGTCATCATCTGACGATGCGAATGAAGACCTGGGCCGTGCGGAAAAGGAAGCCGTGTTGATTGCGCGTCGCCTCAAGCGATTGAAAGACGAGGGCTATCGGGTCTGGAAGAAACACAAGGGCCGTGAAGGCATGCACAAGGTGGACTGGGAGGACATGGTCATTCTTCTGCGTTCTCCCAAGTCGCGCGGAGAAGCGTTTGCAAAGATTTTTCAGAAGGAGGGTGTGCCACTCATTGCTGATCGAGGAGGCTTCCATGACACCGCAGAGGTGATGGACTTGACACATCTTCTGATGCTCTTGGACAATCCGCTTCAAGACGTCCCTGCATTAACGGTGTTGCGCTCACCCTTGGTGGGGCTTTCTCCGAATGAGTTGGCGGCCTTGAGAAGCACGTTTAGGAAGGGATTGATTTGGGAATCAGTGCAGGCGCAGGTCTTGCGTCCGCAGGAGTTGGAAGAGGTCTCTGATGAATTGCGTCCGGTGCTGGATTCAGCCCGTCGTAAGCTGCAGGTCTTTTATGAACGCTTTAAAGAGTGGCGGACCTTGGCGTTACAGGGTGCGGTATCTGTCTGTTTGGAGCGTGCGGTTGAGCAGACGCATTATCTTGATTGGCTTGAGAGCGGAGATCGTGGTCTGGCCAATGCCGCGAATGTGGATCGCTTTATCGGCATGGCCCGCGAATTTGAGGAACGGCAGCGCCAAGGGCTCTATCGATTCCTGAACCATCTGGAAGCGCAGAGACTTGCCGAGGTGGATGTCGAACCTCCCAATCTCGAATCCACAGGCGCGGTGCGGTTGATGAGTGCCCATCGAAGCAAGGGATTGGAATTTCCTGTGGTGGTCTTTGGATGCCTGAGCACATCGTTCAATCTCGATGACATGAGGCAGGCGCTGTTGTTCGACGAGCGCTATGGCCTGTGTCCACGCATCATCGGTGAGACCGTACCAGTGCGATACAAGAGCGTGGCTTACTGGCTGGGTGAGCGCCACCAGCGACTGGATACCCTCGGTGAGGAACTTCGCCTGTTCTATGTCGCAACCACCCGTGCTCGGGATCTGTTGATCCTGACCAGTCTAGAGAAGACCATCGAACCCAAGGTCCACAACGTTTCCAGAATGCCGGTGCACAGTCTCAGTCGTGCACAGAGTTTGTCCGAATGGTTGAGAGCTGCCATGGCGACACTTACCGGGCAGGGCGATTGGTATGAACACGAAAGCGGTGTTGGGAAATGGATTTCATGGCAGGTAACAGATGAGGCTGATTTGCTGGCGTCTGAAGAAAGTGACGAAGACGAATCAGACGATCCGCGGAACGAGTCTTTTGCCGGAATGAATTACCCGGATCGATTGAGGCGGCTGAAGTTTGAATATCCATGGATGTTTCAAACCAAAAGCGTCGCCAAGACCTCCGTCAGTGAGTTGCGCCGATTGGTGAAGAAGCGTGAAGCGGAGGAAACGCGACAGGCCTTCCGCGGCGACAACTGGTCGTCTCTCAGAGCCTCTGAAACACCAGACGCTCCGCAGGCAAAACATGGAGCGGCTTTCGGCACAGCGCATCATCATGTGATGCAGCACCTGGACCTTTCCCGAGAACTCAATGAGGTATCGCTACAGGAGCAACTTAAGAAAATGGTTCAGCGCAAGGTGTTGAATGAAGAACAGCTGGAACTGATTCAACCGGGACTGATTCTTGGCTTCTGGGACACCGAGGCAGGAAAAGAGATACTTGCGAATCCGGACAAGGCGCACAGAGAGCTGCCGTTCACTGCGCGGTTCACCCCGGAGGAATTGGCAGCCGTGCTTGGCGGTGCGTTTGAAACACCAGACACCAAGACCCGCGACCTTGGCGATACCTTGATCGTGCAAGGCATTGTGGACCTTGTGCAGGTGGGTGAGGAGGCCATTCGTATCATCGACTTCAAGACCGACAATGTATCGGGAGACGCCTTGGAAGAGCGCGCCCGAAATTATCATTCACAGATCCGTCTGTATGCACGGGCGCTGACCATGATTTATGGTAAGCCGGTTGTAGATGCGCGGCTTTGCTTCCTCACATCGGGAGAGCAGCGACAAGTGCCACTGGAAACGCGATCGGAAGAAAACGAGGAGCAGACCCATGTCGGTTGATCCATCACAGATTCTCTGCGTGGAATGCGGTCTCTGCTGCAACGGAACACTCGTGGACGACATCCACCTCAAGAGTTGGGACGAAGCTGACGCAATGGAGGATCTGGGCTTGGAACTCGATGAAGACACCGACGGCGTGCCCTCGATGTTGACGCCCTGCCGCGCACTGAAAGGCACGCGCTGCAGTGTCTATGAGCACCGCCCCTCCACCTGTCGCAGCTTTGAATGTCGAGTGCTTCAAGAAGTGCGCATCAAAGCAATCGACGAACAAGAAGCCATGTCCCTGATCCGCAAAGCGCAGTCCAATCGCAAAGCCCCCTGGATCCGCAAACGCTTCTTTTAAAAGCAAATCTACAGGGAGCGAGATGCCCACGTCCGAACAATGGAACGGGAGAGAACAAGGAATTCAAAGATACTTCAGGATCACAAACAGGACACCGCTGTGGAGGATGGCGCTGAGGAAGATTACCACGCCAAAGCTCTTTTTCTGTGTCTTGTGACGGAAGGTGGATCTGCCTGCGATGGCTCCGGGGAACCCGCCAAGGAGGGCCAGTGTGTGAAGGCGTTTTTCAGGTGTGCGCCATCCTTCACGTTTGGACTGCCATTTGTCCCAGCCGTAGATGAAGAAGGTGGCGACACTGAGCGCGAGCAACCATACCGCGTATGCTTTGAAGACTGGATCGATGCTGATGTTCATGCCCGAGGGTGTGCCTTGTCGTAGGCGCTCTTCAATCGCTCTGGTGTAATGTGTGTGTAGATCTGCGTCGTCACCAGGTGCGCGTGACCAAGCAACTCTTGAACGCTTCGCAGATTGGCGCCGGCATCCAGCATGTGAGTGGCGTAGCTGTGTCTGAGTTTGTGCGGTGTGATGGCTGGATCAAGGCCGGCAGACTCGAGATAGGTTTTC
>CBFHTT010000020.1:0-178145 GCA_965658675.1 Limisphaerales bacterium | reverse complement strand
TCACGAATCTTGACTGTTCTTGTGGCCCGAATCAGATCAACTTTGGCGAATGGATTAAGTTCTTTTGAGTAAAACTGCTCTTTGGCAAGTTGGTTGAAAAACGTACGACACCAATTTCGAATGTCATTGCGTGTCCGGTCTGTCCAATTGACATTCCCATACAGAAACTCCTCTGCCATTTCCTTGGTCACATCAACTAGTGGTACTTCTCCAAATTTTTTGATCATCTGATTTGACGCATACTTCATGTTCCTCAGATGGGCCTTCCTGCGGTTTAGTCGAGCCAGTTTCTCTAGAAGGATGGTTTGCCCTTGCTTGATTGTGATGATGCCTTTTGTGGGTGATGAGTGTTTCAGGAAAAATTCAACGGCCTCTCTCAAGGAGGCATTGGCTGGTCGCAAAGCTGCCAAGCACCATCGGTAATCATGATACGATCCTGCATCATCCGCTGCTTGCGCGTTTGTGGCAAGTGGCGTTCTCTTTTTGATTATCTGATCGACTCGGTTGCGCTCTTCGTTGGCCCACTCTGGATTACTTCCAAGGCTGTGTCGGATTCTCTTTCCATCACTGGATTTTCCAACCTCCAGAATGAAAAGTATTTGTCCATTTCTCTGCTTCTGAGAGTGGAGCCTCGATTTTGGATGCCATTCGAAAACATCTTGAAGTTTTGATTCTGGAAACGGTTTGAAAGCTGCCATGCCAAGAACTTGGGATTGCCAAGCTTTTTTGCCAAGGTTTTTGGAAGCTAAAATGTAAAAAACCCTAAAAACATTGAAAAAAATTGGTTTAGGCGAACCCCGTACCCGCTCATTGTGAATGAGAAGGAACTGGAGAAGTTGCCATTTGAAGGCACCGGTTCGTGGAGCAAATTCAAATTTCAAAAAGCCTCCGTGGACCTGAAGAAAGGCAGCAACTCCATCATGCTGCTTCTCAAGTCCGGACCAGGCGGAAATATCGACCACCTACAGGTCGTCGAGCCGAAGTAGAAACACACCGGTTCCATTTCGTAGGGAGTCCGTCTGATCCCACACACGGCTTGATCTCGCCAACGAGACTCGTGCCGCATAGGTTCAGACAACCCCTATGAAAAATCTGATCAAGTCCGTCGGCCCAGCCATCATCGTTGCGGCAATTGTTCTGGGACCAGGTTCCATTCTCACCAGCTCCAAGGTGGGGGCCTCCTTCGGCCTGCTTGGGCTCCCGGTGATCTTCTGTTCTGGCGTGCTCATGATCGCCATGGTTGCTCTCGCTGCCAGACTGGGCACCGCATACCAAGGCAGTCTCTGCGACGAACTCGCCTCACGCCTCGGGCGCCCCATTACGGTCGCAGTCGGACTCACTCTCTTCACTCTCGTCGCACTCTTTCAATCCTCGAACAATATCGCATTGATCGGTGGACTGGAACCATTGTTCGGTGATGAGCCCTTATCCTTCGGCAGCAGCGTCGCGATTCTAGTGATCACCAACGCTCTGATCATCGGTTGTCTCTACTTCCTGAAAGACCTCTACCGATCGATCGAGAACCTGATGAAGGTCCTGATCGGCCTGATGTCTCTTTCCTTCATCGTGAATCTCCTCGTCGTCTTCATCAAACCACGAACTTACGAACCTGTAGTTCAGAGCGAATCTCCGGATCTGCTTCCACTTCTCGCAATGATTGGTACCACCTTCTCCGTAGCCGGTGCATTCTACCAAGCCTATCTCGTGAAGGAAAAAGGATGGACGACCAAGGACACGCAAAAGGGACTCATTGATTCTGTCGTAAGCATCTCAGTCCTGACACTCATCACAGCCATCATCCTACTGACATCATGGCGCGTCTTTCACGGAAACCCTGATGCCCCTTCCCTGAGTTCCGTCGGTGATGTCGCACGCCAGTTGGAACCTTCCTTTGGAAGTATGGCCAAAATCATTTTCGCATTCGGCATCCTCGCTGGCGCACTCAGCTCATTCATGGTCAACGCCATGATTGGCGGCACCGTAATGTCCGACTCGATTGGCAAAGGATCCAAGATGAGTGACCCGATGCCCGTGCACCTGACCGTCGCTGCACTGGCCACCGGAATGGTGGTCGCCATCGCCTCCAGGAAAAATGCGGACAGCACCGTCGCGCTCATCACCTTTGCACAAGCACTCGTGGTCCTCGGCATCCCTGCCCTGGCCGCATCCATGATCTACCTCGGCACCCGCAAGGAACTCATCGGAGAACGCCAAATACCCAAGCCCATCCTTGCCCTGGCCATCATCGGATTCATTGTCTCCATCGGCCTCGCCTACCTCACAGCCAAGAAGGTCTATTTGAAGATTAATCCAGAGAAAACGGCTGCAAGCATGGTTGTTCCCAAAGTCCTTGAGAGGTCGTGATTCGATTTTGAAGACAGCGGACTACATCCGCGGCTAATTGCGTCGAGCGCACTAGGCTCAATAGGGGAAAGGCTTCGAATTTACCCTTCGGCCATTTTGCGGATGGCTTCTTTGAAGGGTTCAATACCTTCATCGAATCCTGCCATCATCTCTTGGATGTGAACGTCTGGGAAACGTTTCTTGAACTCCTCCAAGTATTCTTGAGCGATCTCCTCATCCATCTTGTTGGCGGCAACCAGCCGAGGATGCTTGAGCAGTTCTGGATCGTAGTGCTCCAGTTCACTCAGAAGTTTTTCATAATCATCCCATGGGTCCCGCCCGTCGGACGCTGCCATATCCAGGATGAGCACGAGTGCCTTACAGCGGGTGATGTGACGTAGGAAGGCATGACCCAGTCCCACGTTTTCGTGAGCCCCTTCGATGATTCCTGGAATGTCACAAACGGTCAGGCGGTGAAAGTCATGATACTCCAGCACACCGATCTGCGGATGCAGCGTGGTGAACGGATAGGCGGCAATCTTCGGACGCGCCTTGGAAATGGCGGTCAGCAAGGTGGACTTACCGGCATTGGGGTAGCCCACAAGCCCCACATCGCCCATGAAGCGTAGTTCGAGACGGAAGATACCGTTCTCACCATCTTCACCCGGCTGCGCCTTGCGTGGCGCCTGGTTGCGAGCTGTGGCGAAGTGCTGGTTGCCCAGACCTCCACGTCCCCCTTCACAGAGCACGTAGCGTTGGCCGTGCTTTGTGAGGTCAGCCATGAGAACGGGCTGTGCCTCCGGAAGGTCAGGAATATCACCGTATTCTTCCGGAGCGTCCTCTGCTTCGAGATCAATCTCCAGTGCTGCCGTGGATCCAGCTCCTACACCGGTTTCTTTTCCCACGATTTCAACACCATCGAAATCATCATCGTCATCCTCTTCTTGAAGACGACGCTCTTCGGCCATCTTTTCACGAATCTCATCAAGCGTGGTCTTCTTAAGCTGCCAGACCATGGTTCCACAAGGAACCTTGATGATGAGATCTTTGCCGGACTTGCCGGTCATGTTCTTACCCATGCCATGAGCACCCTTCTTGGCGAAGAGATGCGGGGCATAGTACTGGTTCACCAGATTGTTCAGATCATGACTGGCTTCCAGAATGACGCTACCGCCCCGTCCACCGTCGCCTCCATTGGGCCCTCCCAGAGGGACATGAGCCTCACGACGAAAAGACATACATCCGCGCCCACCGGGACCGGCTTTGGCAAAGACTTTGACTTCGTCGACAAACATGGGGGTAGAGATAACAAAAGCGGCGAGGTGTCTCCACCTCGCCGCTTCAAAGCGTATTCTGGAACTTCCTTAGTTGGAAGCAGCAGTCTCAGCGCTGACAGGCACAACGCTCACACGGCGCTTGCCCTTCTCGTAGGCCACGTGGCCGTCAACGAGAGCAAAAAGTGTCCAATCGCGTCCGATTCCAACGTTCTTACCTGCCTTGAAGCTGGCTCCACGCTGACGGATGATAATGGTTCCGGCATTCACAGCTTCACCACCGTAACGCTTCACGCCAAGGCGCTTGCTGTTACTGTCGCGGCCGTTACGGATACTTCCCTGTCCTTTTTTATGTGCCATGAGATCTTATGCGTTGATGGATGTTACTTTCAGAACGGTCTGCTCTTGGCGATGACCCACCTTGCGGCGGTAACCCTTACGACGGCGCATCTTGAAAGCGATGAGCTTGGGGCCACGTTGATGAGCGACTACTTCGGCAGTGACAGATGCACCTTCAACAGTTGGAGTACCAACCTTGAGGCCTGCATCGCTCTGCACGAGGAGCACCTTATCGATAGTGGTGCTCTGGCCGGATTCAACGTCAAGCTTCTCAACAGTCAGCTTGTCGCCTTCAGCCACGCGGTATTGTTTTCCGCCAGTTTCTAAAATTGCGTACATAGTTACGTTCCTTCCGAAAAAAGGGCGCGCAGAAAAACACGCCATCGCCTAGGTGTCAACATTTTCGTAGAGGAAAAATCAGACGCTCTATGGGCACCCAGCCCAAGGTCACCGCCCGATCCACAACCGAAACACCAAGAACACACAGTCAAAAAGGAGTTTTACCTCCAGTAAAAAGAAGCCCATCAGGAATCCCAATGGTGCAAAACAAATTGCCAAGAGCACACCAATGCCCTCCCAAACCAACGCTCCAAGGGCAAACGCCAATCCTGAAATAAGGAACATCACTACGACCCCTTGCACGATCCTTAGGGTCAATTCAGCCCATTCAAAGAAGGAATCCAGAGCGAATCTCCCTTTGAGAGCACATTTTGAACATATCCCCTTATATCGCTCAGCGGTTTTCTTGAGACAGATATTCCCACAACTGGTGCACTCCGTCTGATTTGGCGTTATTTTAGGAACCTCCTCCATTTTCTCGTCTTCAAGTTACTGCGCTGATCGCCTCAATCGATCGTGAATGGCTTCCCATTCTGGCCCCGTTGGAGGTTTTTGCATCAAAATAAGCCGACATTCGGACTGATCACAGGCATGTAGCTCTGCATATAGACTCTGGGCAAATCGTTCCGGCGTTCCGGGAAGGACACGCTGAGGCAGGTTCTCCTCAGGCACCCCACTCATCAAATGTCCTAAAACCACGGCTTCCCCAGCATTGACCCCGTAATGAGCCATCAGTTCGGTGACTTTCTCGGTTTCAGGGTCAAACAGGACAAGTGGAGCCTTCGGCGCATAATGCCGACTCAACTGCCCCGGACTCTTCAATACCTCCGATTGGGACTGGTTCCCGCTCTGACAATCACCAAGGACTCCTGCTATCGCTGCCGCCGAGATCATTCCTGGCCTCAGGACTTTGGCGGGCTTGCAGGTCAGATCCAATACCGTCGACTCGATCCCCACAGGAGAGGCTCCCCCATCGAGGACTGTCACTTGATCACCCAGACTGGCAACCACGTGTGAAGCCAAGGTAGGTGAAATATGATTGGACCGATTCGCACTGGGCGCTGCCAAAGGACATCCAGACTGTTCGATCACTTTTCTAAAGACAGGATGTGCAGGGACTCGGACGGCTACCGTGTCTCCTCCTGCAGTCACTCTTTCAGATACCCGGCCATTATGAGGAAGCACCATGGTCAGAGGCCCAGGCCAGAAGGCATCTGCGACCAGTTGGGCTTCAGTCGGCCACTCCTTCACATACTCAGCCGCCATCGACGCATCAGAGACATGGATGATCAATGGGTTGTGGGAAGGACGTCCCTTGGTCGAAAAGATCTTTTCCACAGCGGATGTATTGGTGGCATCAGCCGCCAGTCCATAGACCGTCTCGGATGGCAGACCTACCACCTCCCCTTCACGGATCAGTCCAACCGCCTTCTCTATAGAAGCAGCAGATGATTCAGATTCAGATGTCTCAAGGATCGGCATCAGGAGTGCCTCAGCTACCGGAGAAGCCATCGAACATCAAGCATCCAAACTCTTCATTCAGCCAAGTTCTACTTCGTCACCGCTTCAATCACATAACGCCGAGGCTTGGGCTGATTGGCCTTGTAGATCTTGTCTTCATACTCGGCGCTGAGCTTCTTGAGTCGTGTGGTTTCCTCGGTGAACTTCTTCATGAACGCCTCAAATTTGGGCGAATCAGGCTTCTGTCCCCGCAACCTTGAATACTGATTTCGGTATGGGCGCACTGTCTTCTCGTTCCGTTCCTTGTTGATAAGCGCAACTTCCAATGCCTGCTGGTATTGGGGCGTCTTGCTGTTGCTCTGCAACTCAACCTTGGCTCCCAATTGAGCATGGGTGTATTCGCCAATCATGATGCCATCAATGGTCAGACTGTAGCGCCCCGGCTTGAGACCGCGAACGATCAGGCGCTCGTTACTCATCTTGTGACCAGCCTTGGTCAATTCGTATCCACGCTTAGCATCAGGAGGCAAAACCCAAGGAAGTGCGTTTGCCTTGAATGTAAATGCCACCTTGTCTTGCCCGCCTTCCACATCCGTGATCTGACCTGTCTTCCCGGCTGTGACTCTCCACTTGGAGCCGGTCTGAGTCGCGTTTACTGAAGACACACCGCGGAGCGAATTCATCTGTTCCAAGAGTTCAAATGCCATGATCGCCTGTCCGTTTGCATCCGGGTGGACCGCATCCGGCACCACAGTAAAAGCGGGTTCTTCCAGTCTCACCTGCGTGGTGTGATGGCTCAAAGGCCCAATCATATCCACGTAGCCCATGCCACGGTTTAAAGCCTCATCGCGCAACCATGTACCATAAAAGGAAAGGACGGCGTTGTAGTAGCGGGTGGCGAGTTTGACCTGTTCCTGATCTTTCAACCAACGTGGTGGTTTTACACTGGCAATGCGCGAATCATAAATCGTGGGTCCCATGGCGATGGTGGTTGTGCCCAGTTTCTCAAGACGATTCATCAGTTCGGTCATATCCCTCTCGTAAGTATCGAAGATCGGCTGCTCGAAACGGCGATAGGACCCATCGTTCATCCCCAGAAGGATCGTCACGTACTTGGGTTTGAAACGAGCCACATCGCTGTCGAAGCGCTTTAGGGCATTCCCCGCCTTGTCACCGCTGACACCTGCGTTGTGAAATTGAATCCGGCGATCCGGATAACGGGTGTAAAAGTAATCCTCCACATATTGGGTATAGAGGCATTGATGCGTGATGCTGTCGCCAAGGAACACAAGCGTGTCGCCATCATCCAGCTCCAGCGATGTGACCGGGCGTTTGTGATCAGCCGCCTGAAGCGACGCCACGAAGAGAAACAGAACGGGTAAAACCCTGAGAATGGTAGGGATGCGCATGATTGATTATGGGGATTGAAGGACCAGCTTGAATCCATGCCATCGTTCTGGTCAAGAGATCCATCATCCTGTTTGATTTTTCCCTCTTTTGTTTTCCTCCAGCATCTCCATGATGCCCCCCGGTCATGAGCGAGCCCTCACCCAGCGGTATCAAAGTCAGAATATGCGACGTCTTTGGATTCTATCTTGTAGAATCTGATGGCGCCTATGACTTCACCCGCAACAAGGCTGAGGCAAATGTCTTCGACTACCACGCCGATCAGGTCGTCGACCTCGTGATCCACGCGGCCAAGAACCTTGAGACCCAGTGGTTTCTTGATCCGGTCGATGACAACCTCAAGGCCGAACGATGCGACAAGTGTGGTTTCAAACAGGCTGTGACAGACATGATTTTCACAGGGAAGGAAGTTCTCTGCGAAGAATGTGTGGTTCCCGAAAAACAATCCATTGACGCCAAAGCCGATGAGTGAGGAGGCTCGGCCTGTGGATTCAGGCGTAGGAATGCTTAAAAAAGTCGGACTGCTCTTCGCAGCGACCATCGCAGTTTATCTCGGCGTATTTTACTTTGTGGAGAACAACAGGGTGAAAGACGGCCCATGGGAGGTGCAATTTACCAAGAACGCTGAGAACCAGCCTCAGGTCATTGTTTCCCATCAAGTTTACGGAGTGCAGGACCTGACCATCACCATGGTTGATGAAACCGCGCCTGAGGACTTCAAACCCGAGACCATGACGTTCACCGAGCCACGCCCCTATCCATTCGACATTCCTTTTGGCCGCGTCATCTTCCAAGACCTCACCTTCCAGCCCGGCACATTGACGATGCATCTCATGGATGGCTACGAGATCGAACTCATCAAGCGCACCCTGATCGTCAACAAGAAGGAACACCCATGGGGCACAACCTCAGCGGTGGAAGTGAAGGCCGAGGAGAAGCTCCGCTATCTAAAAGGCGGCCCGTCCCCAGAGGACAAGACCAAGGATGCTTACTAAGTTCTCTGTTTTCAGAGAAAGATTATCTCTCGATGCACCGAGACAAATCCGAGGGCTTCATCATGAAAGGATATCATGCTGCACATGCCCATGGACGTCAGTAAGGCGGAAGTAGCGCCCTTGGAAACGGAACGTGAGTTTCTCGTGATCGATTCCCAATTGATGCAGCAAGGTGGCATGTAGGTCATGCACGTGAACCGGGTTCTCCACAATGTTGTAGGAGTAGTCATCAGTGGCACCGTAAGTCATGCCTGGTTTGACTCCCGCACCTGCCATGAAGATGGTGAAACAACGAGGATGATGATCGCGGCCGTAGCTGTCCTTTGTCAGCGTACCCTGACTGTAAACCGTTCTGCCAAACTCACCGCCCCAGATCACAAGCGTGTCATCAAGCATTCCGCGTTGTTCAAGATCCCGCAAAAGCGCTGCGCTGGCCTGATCCGTGTCGTAGCACTGTCCCTGTATCTGCTTCGGAAGCGTCTTGTGTTGGTCCCACCCCATGTGAAATAGCTGCACAAACCGCACGCCACTTTCAGCAAGTCGTCTCGCGAGAATGCAGTTGTTGGCGTAGGTGCCGCGCTTCCTTGATTCTGGTCCGTAGGCTTCAAACGTCGAATCCGCCTCGGTGCTGAGATCGGTCAATTCAGGTACCGCCATCTGCATGCGATAGGCCAATTCGTATTGGGCAATGCGGGTTTCAATCTCCGGATCTCCGAAGTCGTCCAGCTTCTGTCGATTCACCTCGGCGATGTCATCCAACATACGGCGCCGGAGCTTTCTGCTGATTCCATCCGGATCATTCATGAACAGGACAGGGTCACCCACGCCCCGAAGCTTTACGCCTTGATGGGTGGTCGGCAGAAAGCCACTTCCCCAAAGCCGATCATACAATGGCTGACCACCTGGCCGCCCTGTCCCAAGGGACGTCATGGCTACAAACGCCGGCAGGTTATCATTCATGGTTCCAATGCCATAAGACAACCACGCTCCTACGCTCGGCCGTCCGGCAATCTGGGATCCGGTCTGGAAAAAGGTAATCGCCGGATCGTGATTGATCGCCTCTGTGTGCATCGACTTGATGAAGCAAAGCTTGTCTGCCTCTCCCGAAAGATGAGGCATCAATTCACTCATCCACGCTCCACTGGCGCCATGCTGGCGAAATTCAAATTTGGATGGAGCAATCGGAAAGCGTGCCTGTCCTGAAGTCATCCCCGTCAGGCGCTGGCCCTTGCGAATGGAGTCTGGAAGCTCTTCATCAAAGCGTTTTTTCAAAACCGGCTTATGATCGAAAAGATCCAACTGGGAAGGGGCTCCGGACTGGAAAAGGTAGATGACGCGCTTGGCTTTTGGGGCGTGATGAAGAGCCTTGGAAACCAGATCTGATGCAGGGAGATCGCGCGCCAAGAGCGATCCCAGCGCGGCTGTTCCCAGACCGGCGGTCGAACGACCGAAAAAGTGGCGACGTGTCAGTGCTACGTCATTTTGAATCAGGTGGTCCATGTTCATTCTTGTGTGACTGCTTCGTCTAAATTCAGGAACACACTCGCCAAGGCCGTGTATGCGGCGAGTTGTTCCGGGGCGAAATTGGAATCTGGTGTCGAGTGACCTATGGAAATGATCGCTTGGGCCGCTTCAGCATTGTTCTCGTACTCAGCGAGATAGTCTTTGAATCCCTTCAAAAAGACCTTCATCTCGCGGCTGGATGCAGGCCGACCAAGGACGATTTGACTGCACAGCTGGATCCGTGACTCCACTGAGTCTTCCTCCTTCATAAGGCGTTCTCCCAGAGATCTGGCTGCCTCAACGAACTGCGGATCATTGAGCATGTTCATGGCCTGGAGAGGTGTGTTGGTCCTCTTGACATTCACCGAGCAAACCTCACGTCCGGCAGAATCGAAGTTCATCATACTGGGTGGCGGAACAGTACGGCGCCAGAATGTATACAGGCTCCTGCGGTAAAGTCCTTCATCCTTCGCGACCTGGTATTTGAATCCCTTGGCGCTGACCTCCTCCCAAAGTTCCTCAGGCTGGTAAGGCATGACCGGAGGCCCACCAATCCGGTCTATCAAAAGGCCGGATGCTGCCAGTGCCTGATCACGAATCGCAAACGCCGAAAGACGCCTTCTGGATCCGCGCGCCAAGAGTTCATTGTTCGGATCTTTCTCCAACATCTCTTGTGTGACGCGCGAGTCCTGGCAGTAGGTTTCTGACATCACAATCTGTTTGATCAGATCTTTCACATTCCATTCATTCTCGCGGAACTCGACAGCCAACCAATCCAGCAAGCGTGGATGACTAGGGGCGGCACCCTGCGATCCGAAATCCTCAGGCGTCTTCACCAACCCCACACCAAACAACATCTGCCAATAACGATTCACGGCGACTCGCGCCGTCAAAGGATTCTCCTTTTGGAACAACCACTTCGCCAGTCCCAGCCGATTGCGGGGAAACGATTCTTCCATCGCTGGAAGTCTTGAGAACGTCCGTGGCGGAAGGATCTCACTCTTGTCTGGTTGATCGTATGCGCCCCGGAGAAGAAGGTAGGTGTCCCTGGGTTCGGACATCTCCTCCATGATGCTGACCTGAGTAAGGTTGGCTGACTCAAATGCTTTGAGCTGTTTCTCAGTGCGGGCAAGATTGGCAGCCAACTTCTTGTGTCCCGGCGACTTGGTCTCGAAATAGTTTTTCTTGATGAAGGCGGTCTGCGTCTTCGTTGGGTTTTCAGTGGCAATGATCGCCGATACAGCACTCATGCTGGCGAGCGCCTCGATGGCCTCAGTCGACGGAAGCTCGCCATGAAAGACATTCAGTTCATCAATGATCGCACCGCCAAGATCAGAGCCAAGCAGGTGTGCGCCTGTGATCGGAAACGACTCCTCCAGTGAATCACTTATCACATGGGTTTCAACCGGTAGACCATCGACGTAGATCTTGACGCCTTCGGCCTTCAACAAACCATCATAAGTGACAGTGAGGTGGCTGAAGTTCTTGGCTCGGCGTTTGAGAATAGGTCCGGTGCGAACGTCAATACCGATGGACTTGCTCTTGTCAGCCATCAAACGGAACGCAACACCGAGCTTATCGCCCTTGCCAGTCTCGATCAGCGAGATGCGATACCCGTCATAAGTTTTCTGCTTTGAAACGTGGGTGATCATCTCACCAATGGCGCCAGCGAGTGGCTGGATGAAAAAGGACCACCCTCGTTTCTCATTCGCTTGGATCGTTTGCTTCTCTGAAGGCGAACCGAGCTGAATGAAACCTTCCGCAGAAATGGAAAGCCCCTTTCCAAATCGTCCTGCTTGTCCAAGTCGAACCTGTCTAGCGCGGCCCTTGAGAGCAGCCTTTTCTTTTGGCGCTACAAGATTTTCAAGAGTCCTTCCTGTCGTTTCATCAAAGTGATACTGAGCACTTCGCTGAACCAATCCCGGTGTTCCGGACACCCGCTTTGTTTCCTGCTCAAGCCAGGCAACAAACTCGTCAGCATGGTTCTTGGGATATGCACGTAGCTCCTTTTGCAGACGGTCGCGCGTGGCTTTCAGACCACTATGTTCGCTTGGTGTCCCCGTCCCGGTGTAGACGCTCATGTTAGGTGCTGGAGCTATGGCGCCATCCTTTCCCTTTTCAGGGACGTTGTGAAAGAACGAGAAGAGGCTGTAGTAATCCTTCATCGTTATCGGATCGTACTTGTGGTCGTGACAACGGGAACAACCAACAGTCAGCCCCAACCACACGGTCGAAGTGGTTTCAACGCGATCGGCGACATACTCAACCAGAAATTCATCAGGAATGATTCCTCCCTCATTGTTGATCCGATGATTGCGGTTGAAGGCCGTGGCCAACCGAGTCTGCTCATCAGCATCTGGCAACATATCTCCTGCAAGCTGCTCAATACTGAATTGGTCAAAAGGAAGATTACGATTGTAGGCATCGATCACCCAATCCCTCCACGGCCATTGAGAACGCTTAAAGTCATTTTGATAACCAGCGCTGTCTGCATAGCGACTGGCATCAAGCCAGATTTCAGCCATCCGTTCACCATAAGCGGGCGAAGCAAGCAACCTGTCCACAACCGACTCAAATGCAGTGGATGATTCGTCTGAAACAAAAGATTCCACCTCCTCTGGTGTCGGAGGCAATCCAGTCAGGGCGAGCGTTACTCTACGAATGAGTTGATGTTTGTTCGCTCTACCTGACGGCTTGAGACCCGTCTCCTTCAGTCGGTCTCTTACAAAATGATCGATCGGGTCGACGCTTGGGGGAACCACGGTTTTGACCGGCGGTTTAAAAGACCAATGCGTATCAAATTCCGCTCCCTCTGCAATCCAGCGTCGGAGCGTCTCCTTCTCGTCTGCGGTCAACGAGCGATTGGAATCCGGCGGGGGCATCAGATCGTCTTCGTCCTCCGTGGTGATCCTCTTGATAAGTTCACTTTGGTCCGGTGCTCCAGAGACCACTCCAGAATAACCACCCAGATCAGCTGTGGCCGCTTCTTTCGAATCCACCCTGAACTCAGAACTTTGATTGTCCGCATCAGGTCCGTGACAGTGATAACATTTGTCAGAGAGGATCGGGCGAACGTCGCGGTTGTAGTCGACGGGCCCCGCAATCAAGCCCCCAGCCATTCCTCCAAATGTAAGGACGGCAAACGTGCGTTTCAGAGTCTGGTTTTTCAGGTTCATTTCAGAAGGCAGAAAGACGATCAGTTTGTGGCGATGTTCAACCTATCTTATCTTTCCGCTATTGATGCGTTTTCGGAGAGGCTCAGCATTTTCGATCTCCGCCATCAACGCCGCCAGTGCCTTGACCTTGTTCAGATGTTTCTCAGCCAAGTTATTCCTCTCGCCTGGATCGGCATCCAAATTATAGAGCTCAGCAACCTTCTTGCGGTCATCTTCAATAGCATATTTGTAAAAGTAGGCGTCGGGTTTCAGATACTTCCATTTCCCTTGGCGAACACCCGCCTTATCAAAGTAAAAATGCTCGCGCCCTTGCTTACGTTTCCCCAATAGCAACTGGGTCTGATCCATACCATCGATATGTCGGTCCCCCGGTATTTCGAATCCCGCCAACTTTGCGAACGTAGGAAGAAAGTCGATGCTCGCGAAGATGGCATCCGATGTCCGGCCCTCAGGCACCTTCCCCGGCCAACGAACAATACAAGGCAGACGATAACCACCTTCGTAACATGAACCCTTCCCGTTGCGTAGATGCCCTGCCTCGCCCCAGAAAATGGATCCCTCTGGGTGGCCCTTCTTTCTCTCATAATACTTCGGCTGGTTCCATGGACCGTTGTCGCTGGTGTAAATGACAAGCGTGTTGTCGCTCAGCCCCAGTTTATCCAGGGTATCAAGCAGCCTACCGGTCTCATAGTCGAACTCCTCAACCACATCACCATAGAGGCCTCCCTCAGATTTACCGCGAAACCGATCCGATGCATCAATGATGGTGTGCATCATCGTATGCGCCAGATACAGAACGAACGGCTTGTCAGGGTCTCGCTTTTCCTCGAGCCACTGAATGGATTTCTCTGTGTAGAGCGTTGTGAGTTCTCCCATTTCTGTGGTGCTGCCGGCTGCCTTGTTGTTCTCGTGAAGGCGGACTGTTCCACTGTCGTTCGCTCCTAGGGCACCGAAGAAGTAGTCAAAGCCCTGAGCGTTGGGCATCCGCTCAATGATCGGCTTACGATTGGAAACATCCCACTTGCCGACACACGCCGTCTGATAGCCCACCTTGCGGATCAGCTCGGCCCACGTGATTTCATCCGCTGGCATGGACCAACCTCCACTGCGACGCGGTTGACGCCCCGTCAACAATGCAGAACGCGAAGGGCCACACACTGTTTGAGAGTAGAAAGATGTGAACCGTGTTCCCTCAGTTGCCAGACGATCCAATCTCGGTGTCTTGTTCTTCGTGTTTCCATAACAGCCCAGATCGGCATAACCCTGATCATCTGTGAAAATGATCAGAATATTGGGCCGCTCCTCAGCTGAGGAAACGCCAACGAAAACAAGCCATGAGACGAGTGACAGAAGAATTTTCATAGGAACAATGGTTCCCGGGAACCTAGGGCTCCCATACCTGATTGGCGACGCCTTTCTGATGGAAGCAAAATGGGCCGGCCGGAGAAAATCTCCAAGCCGGCCCATTTTTCGAAAACGCTTTTCTTGGCTAAATCAAATCTTCTCAATCAGCGACTTACCCGTCATCTCGCTTGGCTGATCGACTCCCAACAGATCCAGCATGGTAGGAGCGATGTCCGCCAGAATGCCCGGGTTGATTTTGAACTTCGATGGATCAACTCCGAAGGCTGAAAAATGCACAACATTAGTCGTATGCGCCGTGTGTGGTTTACCATTCTCTTCACGCATCTGTTCAGCATTTCCATGATCCGCAGTCACAAGAACAGCACCACCAAGTTTCTCCACCTGATCCAATATCTTGCCACATAGAGCGTCCACGGTTTCCACTGCTTCGACTGCGGCCTTCAAATCACCGGTATGCCCCACCATGTCCGGATTGGCAAAATTCAGGATTACAAGATCATACTTATCAGAACCAATCCGCTGGAGAGCATCCTCCGTCAACTCATCTGCACTCATCGAAGGTTTGAGATCATAGGTGGCCACCTTCGGAGATTGGGCCATACTACGTTCTTCATTTGCGTTGGGTTCCTCGATGCCCCCATTGAAGAAAAAGGTCACGTGCGGATACTTCTCAGTCTCAGCCATGCGCAGCTGGTTCAAACCGGCTTTGGCCACGACTTCTCCCAATGTGTTTTCCAGAGACTGGGGAGGGAATGCGATAGGCAGTGTGAAGGTCTCGTCATAACGCGTCATACATACGTAGTGCAGATCCAGCTTCTCACCCCGATCAAATCCTTCAAATTCCTCGTCCATAAAAGCGCGGGTGATTTCACGGGCGCGGTCTGATCGAAAGTTGTAGAAGAGAATCGTGTCGCCTGACTTCACATTGCCTTGTCCGGCCTCGGTTCCTTCAGGGACGATCGCAGTGGCGGGAATGAACTCATCCGTCTTGTCTTTTTCATACCATCCCTTGATGGCTTCGACGGGATCGGAAGCAACTTCTCCCTTTCCTTGGGTCATGACCTCGTATGCCTGCTGCACGCGTTCCCAACGGTTGTCGCGATCGAGAGCAAAGTAACGTCCGATCACCGACGCAATCTGTCCACTGCCTTTGGCTGCGATGTCGTCTTGAATGGTTTTCAGGTAATTCTGACCATTGGTGGGTGAGGTGTCCCGCCCGTCCATGAAGCAGTGAAGGTAAATCTCTTTGATGTCGTTATCGCGGCAGAGATCCATCAGTGCGAGCACGTGATTGATGTGACTATGAACACCTCCGTCGGAAACCAACCCAAGAAGGTGAATGCGACCGCTATTTGCCTTGGCGTGAGCGATGGCTTCCTTGAAGGCTTCTACGTCCTTAAAGGTGTTTTCACGAATGGCCAGATTGATCCGTGTTAGGTCCTGATAAACGATGCGTCCGGCGCCGAGGTTGAGGTGGCCCACTTCAGAATTACCCATCTGCCCATCAGGCAGACCAACAGCTTCACCAGATGTCACCAACGTGGTGGTCGGCCAGTCAGATACCAAGCGATCATGCACAGGCGTTTTCGCCAGTTCGATGGCATTTCCGAGACGTTCCACGTCGGCAGGATCACTACTACCAATGCCCCATCCATCACGGATGATCAGCATCACGGGGCGGCGTTTTTCAGAATCGTTCAAGTTGTCGTCACTCATGCGGCGGCGAATAGTCTCAAAATCCTCCTCTGAAGCAAGCCGTCGATTCTGCGCTACCCTATCCTGGGTTTCCTAACTCTGGACTCCTGCTCAACCTGTATCAGATTTCCAGAGTATTTCGACCGGATCAAAAAGGCCCCAAACGCTCGGGGGTAGGATCCATGGTGAAGACACTGCGATCGAAGCAGCGTTGCATGAGCCGCATCTTCATTTCGGCGTATGCCGGATCGTCCCATAGGTTGTTGAACTCGTCAGGGTCGCCCTCAAGGTCGTAGAGCTCTCCTTGATCCGTTCCGTGATAGAGGACGATCTTTTCAGTCTCCGTTCTTAACATGGTCCCGTAAGCATCACCGTGGGTCCATGAATTGTAGTATTCGCTGAAGACGTCTTCGCGGACGGTGTCTCCGTCTTTCACTCCTGTCAGTTCCGGCATGAGTGAACGCCCCTGCATGGCTTGCGGAATGGGTTGTCCGGCGGCTTCTATCAGTGTCGGCGCAAGGTCGAGCAGTTCGATCATTCCTTTGATGCGTTTGCCTTCACTGAAGTGACCGGGCCAACGAATGACCAGTGGCACACGCACGGCTTCTTCATAGAAGTGAGGTCCTTTGAGGTAAATCCCGTGGTCCCCCAGCATTTCTCCATGATCGGACATGAAGATGACGATCGTGTTGTCTGCCTGTCCGGATTCTTCAAGCGCCTTGAGGATGCGACCTACTTCATCATCGATGTGTTCGCACATGGCGTAATAGGCCGCGGTGACTTCTTTCCGATCCTGATCGGACATGCCTTTGACATCGAAGTAGCCGGGAGTGTTGTGCGCCCATATGGAATCGAGTTTCTGAAAGGTAGGCTTTTTATCCAGTTCTCCGTCGTTGGCTTTGGGCAGAGGCATGTCTTCGGCCTTGTAACGGGAGAGGTAATCGGCTGGCGGATCAAAGGGATGATGTGGAGCGAAGCAGTTGAAGCTGAACATCCATGGCTTGCCTTTGTGCTCTTCGAAAAACTCGATGGTCTTCTCGGCGCACCAGGTGGTCTGATGGAATTCAGTCGGAATGCCTTCTTTGACGTAGTCGCTACCCGGGCCTTGGTAGAGTTCTTCCCAAGCCTTGCCTTTGGAGGTAAGCCACTGTGTGTAGGCATTCTCCGGCCAATCGGGTTGGGGGTGGTGGGACCAATGAAAGGTGCTGTAACCATCATCGATACGCGTTTCAACCTTGCCGCCTGAACAGGACGCCAAGTGCAGCTTACCGGCCAGACCACAGGTATAACCTGCATCGGCAAGCTCGCGGCTGATGAGTCGCTCAGTCTCGGGCATGGCCTGACCATTCTGTCGACAGCGTGTGGTCCGTGGATAGCGGCCTGTGAGGAAGGAGGCTCGACTGGGGGTGCAGACTGGTGACTGACAATAGGCTCGGTCGAAAGACACACCCTCTTTGGCCAGCTGATCGATATGAGGCGTCCGGATCAGTGGGTTGCCGCTGCTGCCCAAGGCATCGTATCGCTGCTGATCGGTGCAGAGCCAGAGGATGTTTGGAGGAGTGTCATCAGCCATGTCGGAAAAGCAGACCAGTCCGACCGATGCCTTTCAATCTCAAAGACTTATTGCCGGACATGATGCCGGTCGGAAGAGTGATACCTCACTATAGAGGCCTGAACTCTGTTTTGCAGGATTGACAGGGCTGGCTGAAACCCTATGTTTCCGGCCCGTTTAGAATGGCGCGTTCGTCTATCGGCTAGGACACGGCCCTCTCAAGGCTGAAAGACGGGTTCGATTCCCGTACGCGCTACCATTCCTTCTTTTTCCTGATGCGAGCTTTTCAAATCATTTTCAATCCCACCAGTTCAGCCGAGCTGGCACGCATGCCCAAGGACCTCCAATTGGAGATTCTGGGTGAGTTCCGTGGACTTCCCAAGGAAGTGATGGGCACCGAACTTGAGCAATTTGGAAAACTGGAGCGTGACGGCCGTGTATTGCACCGCTTCCGCTTGGGTGACTACCGGGTCTATTTCGAGAAACACGAATTGGGCGTGGTCGTTCACCGGATTCTAAGCCGCAATTCCCTGAAGGACTTTCTCTTCAGAACGAAGATGCCGACCGTGGAAGACGAGGCGCTTCAGGATAACCCAAAGTTCTGGGAGCTCATCGAGGAAGCCCGTTCCAAAACGGCCGCCTGATTTGAGCAGTTGCCTGCAAGGTGCACGCTGAATCTTCATTTCCCTCCTGCTGTACTTGAAGTCGTATCTTTCATTTTTCCTGACCAACAAGCGCCTGCTCAGTTTTGGTGTCCTGTTGGCCTTCTTCTCCAGCTACGGACAGACCTTCTTCATCTCTCTTTTCTCGGAGCATTGGGAAGATGAATTGGGAATGGGCAAGACGGAGTTTGGTTCGCTCTATTCTCTGGCCACCTTGATCAGTGCTTCCTTCCTTCCATGGGTCGGACGTCTGGTGGATGAAGTGCCACTTCCGAGATACACCATGGGGATCGCAACTGGCCTTTTGGTGGGATGTGTGACCATGGCCAATGCCAATTCCATCCTGGTGGTCTTTGTGGCATTTGTGATTCTCCGCCTATCGGGACAAGGACTCTGCGGACATACAGCTGCCACAACGATGGCAAGGAGTTTCAAGGAGAAGCGCGGCAAGGCATTGAGTATTTCGGGGCTGGGGTTTCCTCTGGGTGAAGGGCTTTTTCCGCTGATCACCGTCTCGATGATTGCAGCGATCGGATGGAGAAAGGTCTGGTTGGTTGAGGCAGCCACAGTGGTCCTCATCATGGTGCCACTCATACTCTGGCTGATGCGCGGTCTGTCAGCCGAGATCCTTCATCCCGCCGGCTCTCCGAAGAAAGCATTGGCCGAGGGCGAGAAGGAATGGACACGGGGCCACGTATTGGTGGATCCACGGTTCTATATGTTGTTGCCTTCACTCCTGATTCTTCCTTTCACAATCACGGGCATCGTCCTTCATCAAGCCAGCTTGGTGGAGTTCAGAGGATGGGAGCCTCAGGTCATTGCCAGGGCGTTCGTAGGCTTCGCTGTGTTGCGGATTCTCTTTTCACTTCTGGTGGGACCGATGATTGACCGTTTCGGCGCTGTGAGAGGATTCCCATTCTTCGTCTGGCCTATGATTCTCGGTTTGATTGTGATGGCCATGACTACGGAGACGATGGGTGCATATGCCTACCTCGCCTCCGCCGGCGCGAGTTTGGGGATGTCCAGTGCCATGACTGCATCACTTTGGGCAGAGCTCTACGGAGTGCGTCATCTGGGTGCGATCAAGAGTCTGGGCTCCAGCATCGCCATCTTCGGTACGGCCTTGAGCCCGGCTCTGTTTGGTTGGCTACTCGATCGAGGCATCGACTTCGACGAGATCATCTGGGGGAATGTAGCACTCGCTCTGATTTCATCTGTCTTTGCATTCGTGGTTTGCACACGCGAGCGCAGGAAGAGCTGACAACAAATTTCTACAGTTCGATTTCGATGTTTCGTGATGAAACGAAAAGGGCGAAAGGCATTCACTACCTTCCGCCCTTCGAAGTTTATTGGTTGGCCGTTTTAGTCCTGTGGTTTGCTCTTCCGGGCAACACCGGTTTCAAAGGCCGCCTTCTTCACTGCTTCCGATACGGTTGGAACCACATTCTTATCAAAGACACTTGGAATGATATAATAATCGGCCAGATGCTCTTCCTTGATGACTGAGGCCAGCGCTTCAGCTGCTGCCATCTTCATGGTCTCGTTGATCTCATGGGCTCGACAGTCCAACACTCCGCGAAAGAGCGCTGGGAAGCAAAGGACGTTGTTGATCTGATTTGGATAATCACTCCGCCCTGTAGCCACGATACGTGCATGCTTCATGGCAATCTCGGGTGCAATCTCTGGTGTAGGATTAGAGAGTGCAAAGATCATGGAGTCGGTGTTCATCTTATGAATGTCTTCCTCGTTCAAGACGTTGGGTCCGGAGAGGCCGATGAATACGTCCGATCCTTCGATCAATTCTTTGAGAGTGCCATTCCTCTGATTCGGATTGGTGATCTCTGCATAGGCACGCTTGGAGTCGTTCAGATCATCACGATCACATGAAAGTGCGCCCTTACGATCGAAACCAATGATGTCTTTCACGCCGAGATCGAGAAGCATCTTTGTGCAGGCCGTTCCGGCCGCGCCCACGCCGGCCATGACGACTTTGAGATCTTCAGGTTTTTTGTTGGTGATCTTCAGTGCATTGATGATCGCAGCCACCAATACAACGGCTGTTCCATGCTGATCATCGTGAAAGACTGGAATATCCAATTCCTCGTGGAGGCGCTTCTCAATCTCAAAGCAATTTGGTGCAGCGATGTCTTCCAGGTTCACACCACCAAACACTGGCGCAATCCGCTTCACCGTCTCGATGATCTCTTCCGGATCTGTGGTCGTCAGTGCGATTGGAAATGCATTCACTCCGGCAAATTCACGAAAGAGCATGGCCTTACCTTCCATGACAGGAAGAGATGCTTCCGGGCCGATGTCTCCCAATCCCAAGACAGCTGTTCCGTCAGTCACAATCGCAACCGTGTTACTCTTGATGGTTAGCGTATGGACGCTTTCAGGCTTCTCATGAATTGCAGTACAAACACGGGCCACTCCTGGTGTGTAGGCGATGGAGAGACCTTCGCGTGTTTTAAGAGGCACCTTGCTATGGACCTCAATTTTTCCACCAAGGTGAGTCAGGAAAACGCGATCCGACCACTGTAGGACTTCGACGCCATCAAGGGCATTTACGGAATCGAGGATCTCCTTCTCATGAGCTTCACCACGGGTGTCGACAGTGACATCGCGAATGATGAACTCCTTGCCCGGCTTGACGATATCAATGGCTCCCAAGTTGGCATGATGATCGGCGATGCACTGAATGAGTCTGGCAAGGCATCCAGGGTGATGCTGTAGGCGCACACGGATGGTGATGCGATTGAGAAATCCGGCTTGGGCTTGTGTTTCGTCACTCATAAAAACAGAAGTCATTCGAGAGGTTTGGACGCCATGAGGCAAGGAGCAAATGGACCTGTTGATGGTTTGGCAAAATACGGTATGTGGCTCCTTTCATCCATAGGTCGGGAGCAATGCTGTCCTGCAACTTGATCCATATCTGGTGACAACTGGAGTGTGAGATCACGTATTTTCTCGCGACATGATTTTGGTGGCTTGGTATGACTGGAACCCATGAAGCTTTCCCTCTCACTGCTGTTTCTTTGCATGTGCCTTTCAGTCGCACAGGCTGAGAAGATTCGTGTGATTCTGGATACTGACGCGAACAACGAACTCGATGATCAACATGCCATCGCCTACATGCTTTTCAACGGAGATACCTTTCACGTAGAGGCCATCACCGTAAACCGAACCCGGAATGGAGGCCCTGTGGCCAAGCATTTGGAGGAGGCCCAGAGGGTAGTGGATCTCTGCGGTCTCAAGGGAAAGATCAAGGTGCTGACTGGTGCAGATGGATCATTTGAGGAGATCAAGGAATCGGTAGCCGAGAATAGCTTCGATGGGTCAGAAGCCGTGGATTTCATCATTCAACAGGCTCGACTGAAATCATCGTCCAAGCTGGTATTGCTTCCCGTAGGCAAGCTTACAAATATTGCTTTAGCGCTAAAGAAGGCTCCATATATCGCCAAAAAGATTCGAATTGTTTGGTTGGGATCCAATTATCCACTGAAAGGGGAATACAACCAAGTGAACGACGAACCGTCGCTGAACTATATTTTGGAGCAGGATGTCCCATTTGAGATCGTCACGGTTCGTTATGGTAAGCCCTCTGGCACAGACGCGGTTCGCGCCACTCTGGATGAAGTGCGGGAAATCATGCCTGGTCTGGGTCCTCAGGTAGCAACTCCAGTTGTCGGACGTCATGTAAAGTCATTCAATAACTTTGGCGACTATTCCCTCAACCTTTTCGAGAACATCAAACTCCACGGCAATCCACCATCTCGAGCTCTCTTTGATATGGCGGCAATTGCGATCGTCAAAGACCCCAAATGGGCAACCGCCACCACCATACCTGCTCCTATTCTCAAGGCGGGTCAGTGGCAGGATCGCCCAAATAACGATCGAAAGATTGTTCTTTGGGAGAAATTTAACCGTAAAGTAATCATGAAAGACTTCTATCAGAGCATGAAGAAGCCTGTTTTGGCCGGTGAATAGTTGATCCCCACTTTATCCATGAAACGACTCCTCCCATTCCTTCTTACCTTCGGCCTACTGATCTGCAGTCAGGCCAAGCCACTGAATGTCCTTCTGATCACTGCGGATGACATGGGTCTCCAATTAGGGTGCTATGGTGACAAGGAGATCCGTACACCTCATCTGGACGAGCTGGCAGCCGAAGGGCGCCTCTACGAGAATGCCTACGTCGCTCAAGCTTCCTGTAGTTCCTCTCGCAGTGCCATGTTTACCGGGATTTATCCACATGCCAACGGGCAGTATGGACTCTTGAACGCGGGTGTTGGTTTCAAACTTCACGACCGTCTTCAAAAGCAGACCATCCCAGCTCTGGTCAAGAAGGCCGGTTATCGCACCGGAATCCTTGGAAAGCTTCACGTCGGGGATGAAAAGAAGTTTCCATTCGATATGCGTATCAAGAGCGACACCCGAGATGTCCGTTCGGTCGCCAAACACGCAAAGACGTTTCTATCAAAGGATGGTCCTTTCTTTCTGATGGTGAACTATTCAGATCCCCATGTTTACGGCCGAGGCCCACGTCCGCCCAGAGAAGCCTTTCCTACCCAATACAAAGGTGTCCCTAAGAATCCGGTCAAAGTCGGTGAAGTGACTTCATTTCCGTTTCAGCGACTCAACAACGATCCCGAACAGGTGGAACGCACTACCCAATACTACAACGCAGTAATGCGCTTCGATGCTGCTGTCGGGATGTTGCTGTCCGAACTGAAGAAGAGCGGTTCCTATGACAACACGCTCATCTGGTTCGTCAGCGATCACGGACCTCCATTCTTCAGAGGCAAGACAAGCTGTTATGAAGCCGGCGTCAAAGTGCCCATGATCCTCAAGTGGCCCGGAGTTTATGAAGCAGGCGACCGTCATGAGGGTATGGTGTCCACCGTGGATATCGTTCCCACTCTGACAGATGCATTGGGGCTACCGACGCCTAAAGGAGTTCAAGGAAGCTCAGTCAGGGAATTGGAAACGACGCCACGCACCCATCTTTTCACCGAACTCAACTATCACGGAAACAACCCATTCTTTCCCAGAAGGTCCGTCCGTGACGGGCGATTCAAACTCATCCACAACATCATGGCAGGGAAAGGGCAACCATCTACAGGTGTCGATGGTGACGCTGCCTATCGATTGAGCAAGGACTCTCGAAACAAGGATCCACTACGCCAAGCAGCTTTTGAACGTGCAGCCAATCCTCCTGAATGGGAACTGCATGATCTTAAGAAAGACCCATGGGAATTTGAGAATCTCGCCACCCAGCCTCAACACGCAGATCGCCTCAAGGAACTGCAGAAGGTGCTGCTACAGTGGCGTCGCGAAACAAAGGACCCGCTCCTCACGAAGGAAGGCACCGAAATGATGACTGCCTTCTCAAAGAAGAAGAAGAAAAGGTAGCCGGCTTTTCTTTTATCCCACATCTGCAACACCGAGAGTTCGCAAACAAAGGGCTACTCCGTTGAGGAAGTTTGTGTGGTCGCCGTCCCGGATGTCAGTTATTTGGGCGCCTCGCCCCAAATCCGACTAGCTATTACCTACCTCACAGGATGTCTCTCCGTCTCCTCGTGCCTTGGCTTCAACCCCAACCTATCAAGCCTATCAACCATCCTTCCATTTGTTCCGCCGGCACTTGTAAGAGGCGTTGGCATATACCTCTTTCAGGGCTTCTTTGATCAATCGTCCTTGCCCTTGTCCTTGGTGTTCGATCCGCAACTAAATGTGATAAGCCCGTCAAGATTAGGGCATTCTGGATTAAGACTTCGTAATTCCTTGGGTATTTTGGGTCCTTGGGTATCTCGGCATTAACAAAAAGACCCCGCCTCGGCGAACCGAGACGGGGTCAAAATGCTTAATCGTTCAGTACTGATTAGAACCAGTAAATGACGTTCAGCGTAGTAGAGATGTCGTTCTTGTCGCCATCTGCACCATTGACACCAGCACCAGCAGCTTGTCCGCCGTAGTACTTGGATCCACTGAGGGAGTGATCCCAACGAGTCTCAAGACGCGTGGTCACGTTCTCCCACAACTTGTAGTCGAGGGTAACAGTGTTAGCGAGGATCTTGGTGGTACCTTCGTCGTCAAGACCTGCGATAGAACCGCGGGCAAAACCGAATGCACCTTCAGAACCTGTTCCGTAATCAGCACGGTAGTTAACAGTCAACTTCTCGGTAGCTGCGTAGCTGATATAACCAGCAAGAGCCATTTCCCAAGAAGAAGCGCTGTTTCCGAGTGCGCCAGTAGGAACGATACCGTTGAAACGGTAATCCCATGCTACACCAACAGAAAGACCTTCAACAGGTGTTGGAACAGTCAATCCAGCGTAGACGTGAGTTGTGTCAGTCTGTGATGCGCCACCCTGCTGCAGACCGTCGATGACAGCCATGTAGAGGTTTGCGCCTTCCAGAGCACCGAGGCTCTCAGGAGCAGTCACAGAGATAGCAGCCATGTAAGTCTTCTCAGACTCGTCAGCAGCTGCCTGACCTGCACGAACACCGTTTACGTTAGGAACGGCATTGTAAGACTCAGCGATTCCACCCATTACAGACACGATGTCGTTAATGGAGTAGCTGGCGAGAACGCCAGTGTGCTGAGTTGGCTCGATTGACCAACCGAGTGAACGAGACCAGTTAGGGTTACCAGCTTGTCCGCCGTACTCATAACCGATGATGGTGTCGAAAAGACCCATCTTGATGTCGATTCCGTTTCCAACAGGAACGCGGAGATCAACTGCAGCCTGCTTTACAGCGAGGTCACCACCAGCGACCACAGCACTACCGAGACCGGCAGAGTCAGGTCCGAACCAGAGTTCAGTTGTGTAACCAGCGGCCCATTCACCTTCATCAACAGGCTTGCTGATGGAGAGGCTTACGTGATCGAGGTTGAATCCGTCTTTACCAGCTGCCTGGTTGTAGGATTGACCAGTGGTCAAGAGATTACCCGTTCCTGGTGACCAGTTAGCGGACGTCGAAACGTAACCGCTGATGGTTGTGCCGGAAACGGCCGTCATTACAGTTTCATCAGCTGCGTTAGCTGCTGATGCCATGCTCACAACACCGAGTGCTGCGAGAGCTTTTGTCCAGTTATTTAATTTCATACCAATCAGTTCCTCCTGCGATGGATATGTCGTAGTTTATGTTTGTTAGTTGTTTAACAGTGACCGACTTCTGAAACCGTCAGAGGCCGGTTGCTTCTCACATTTAGCGGCGGAGGCTATCACTGGCCAAATTCATTGCAACAAAAAATTTAGAACTATTTTTGGCACCCTCTTTTTCGCCCAAACCCCAAGAATACAAGGGATTTCCGTATTTCCCTCTAGAATCCCTTTAACGACACAGGGAACGCGACACCGCTGGCGGGAACAACTCCTGCACATCTGCCTCGATTCTCAGTGTTAAGAATTCGGCATCATCCATATCAGTCGGGCCCTGATTGATGACAACAAAGGGGATTCCTCGCTGTGCAGCCATCGCAGGAATCCCTGCTGCTGGATAGACTCCCAGCGTGCTTCCCAAGGAAATCACCAAATCTGACTCACCTGCTGCTTTCTCCGCCTTTGCCAGATCTCTGGCGTTCAATGACTGTCCAAAACTGATGGTTGCGGGCTTCAAATAGCCGCCACATTCGCAGATTGGTGCCGTTCGCGTTCTGGCAAAGGCATCAAATACAGGCTCAGGATCGCATCGCCGCAAACATCGCTGACACTCTATAAGGGTGTTCGTTCCATGGATTTCGACCAATTTTCCAACGGGAGTGCCGGCTTTGGAATGAAGTCCATCAATGTTCTGAGTGACAAGAAGCTCCAATTTTCCTGCCTTTTCGAGATCCACGGCAGCAAGGTGGCACGGTGTTGGACGGGCTTTTTGGAAAGAGGGCCATGCCTCCAGCTTCTGGTCCCAATGCTCCAAACGGGCCGTTTCGCTGCTCATGAAGTCGTCATAATACACCGGATTCCGCTTCTTCCAGACCCCATTGGGACCTCGGAAGTCTTGGATTCCACTGCCGGTGGAGATTCCCGCGCCAGTAAAGAGCAGGATATTGGATGCCCCGGATATTAACCCGGTCAGCTCCTCAATCTGCTTTTCCACCTGCTGGCTCATTCTCTGCCCTATCGGCCAAATGGGTATTTCGGGTATCTCGTCATTAGACATTCACCCCACTGGTCGGGTGTCCACGCCTGTAACTTCATATACAGCGGAGGTCTTCTCCTTCATGAATCCCGGCGTGGCCTCACGCCAAAGGGCGAAATGTGGGCTGGCCCGATGAAAATCAATCGCCGCCTCATCCTTATAGAGCTCGTAGATGGCAAACTTGTTGGGATTCTCCACCTGTCGTGACCACTCCCATTTCAAACAACCAGGCTCTTTGCGGGAACCTGCGGCATTGGCTTCCATGGCAGCAATGGCGTCTTCAGCCTTACCCTCAAACGTCTCCAGATTAACAACAATGGCTAACATGCCGTGGAGACTAGGTCCCATATTGTTTGAGGTCTAGCCGCTTTGGTCAGCGCCCATCGCCCCATTTCTTCATCAAAAACTCAAATGCCTCTTGGGCGAGGAGATCAGCTTTTTTCTCACCTAAGCGAAATCCGTGATTTCCTCCCTTTACGATCTGAAGATCCGATTTCACCCCTGCTTTGAGCAAAGCCCGGTGCAGAACTACACTCTGCTTGTATGAGACAAGCTTATCCTGATCGCCATGGACGATAAGAAATTCAGGGTCATCAGCGCTGACATAGCTGACCGGACTGGCCTTTCTGGCGATCGAAATGAATGGTTTCTCCTGAATCGGTCCGCCAACGAGTCTCGATTCCGGTGAGTTCGGTGCATCATGATCCATGGTACTACCGGGAACTGCGTGCTTGTTCATGAGATGGAGCTCTGTGGGGCCAAACCAATCAATCACCAGATTGACACGACTGGAGAAATCGGAATTGGTATCGGTCTCGAAAGAGGCTTCTCCTCCACTGGTACCCAGCAACGCCACAAGATGGCCACCTGCTGAGCTCCCCCAGACTGCAATCCTCTCAGGATCAAAGCCATATTTGCCTGCATTGGCCCGAACCCAACGAACAGCCGCCTTACAATCCTGAATCTGCGCAGGAAAGATCGCTTCTCCACTCAACCTGTATTCCACATCCACCACGGCGAATCCTTTATCAACCATCGGTCTCGCTTTGCCTCCACTGCCATTGGACCCGCCCTTCCAGCCTCCTCCATGAATCCACATGACAACCGGCATGGGCTTCTGCGGTTTGGCCGGCAAATACAGATCCAGTGGTAACACCCGATCACCCACACGGGAATATTCAATGTCCCTAAGGACTTTAACTCCGGTTGGCGCTCCTGATCCCTTTTGCCGCTTACGGAAGGCAATATCCTCTTCCAGTGAGATCCTGCCGTTCTTGTCCGCATCCACCCGAGGGAAAAGACGAATCAAGTTCTTGGGGAACTCACTTCGATCAAGCATTCCGTCCTTGTTCGAATCATTGCGCTGGAACAAACGCTTGGACGCCTCTTCCGGAGCCAGGCCTCTCTGTGCTTCAGAGGTAAGCCCGACGAACAGGAGCGTCAAAAAAAGGAGGGAGGTTTTGGTCATCGCTCTAGAGACGAACAATAATCGGAAAAGATTACAAGTTTCTCCCAAACCAGTTGGCAGGATCTTTCCCGATTGAATGTTTCCGGCGCTGGTGTTGTCTTTGACGGCATGCGTTTCATTTGGAAGTTCCTTTTACTAACCAGTGTTGCCCTGCCTGCATTCGGCGCTGAGACCGGCGATGAGGAAAAGGCATTCTTGTCCCGCACCCGACAGCTCACCTTTGAGGGAGCACGGAGCGGTGAAGGTTATTACTCAGAAGATGGGAAAGCTCTGATCTTTCAAAGCGAGCGCGAACAAGGAAACCCATTCTATCAGATCTACATCCTCGATCTGGAAACAGGCGACAGTCATCGAGTGAGTCCCGGACATGGCAAGACCACCTGTGCATTCATCAGACCCAATTCAGATGACGTCCTCTTCGCATCCAGTCATCTGGACGTTCAGGCACGCGACAAGCAGCAGGAGGAATTAGACTTTCGCGCCTCAGGTAAACAACGCCGCTACTCATGGGACTACGATGAGACCATGGACATCTTCACATCGAAGCGCGACGGCTCGGGAATCAAACGCCTGACCACAGAACAGGGCTATGACGCGGAAGGTGGTTACTCACCGGACGGTTCACAGATCGTATTCTGCTCCCTTCGTCATGCCTATCCAGAGGAAAACCTCACTCCACAGGAGCGTCAAAAGCTGAAGATCAATCCATCCTACTTCGGCGAGATCTACATCATGAACGCCGATGGCTCCAACGTTCGCCGGCTGACAAATCACCCGGGCTACGATGGCGGCCCCTTCTTTTCCGCTGATGGCAAACGAGTTGTGTGGCGCCGCTTCAATGAAAAAGGAGATCAAGCAGAAGTCTTCTCAATGAAAACCGATGGTTCGGACGTTCGCCAATTGACGACCTTTGCAGCCATGTCATGGGCTCCCTATTTCCATTCATCTGGGGAGTATGTGATCTTTGCATCCAACAAACTCGGCTTCTCCAACTTCGAGCTCTACATCGTCGATGCTGCCGGAACCAAAGAACCCGTTCGCGTCACTCATACCGATGGCTTCGACGGGCTCCCTGTTTTTTCTCCAGACGGAAAACAACTCTGCTGGACCAGCACACGGACCTCCAATGAGAAATCCCAGCTCTTCCTCTCCAACTGGAATCATGACCACGCATTGAAGCAACTCGGCCTGGCCGAAGAACGTTCCGGTGAAGTCTGGCAAGCAGCCAAGACAGTCCCAGCTCCAGAAGCCAATCCCGAACTGACTCCAGCCATCAGCGAAAAAGATCTTCGCAGTCATGTGGACTACTTGGCATCCGATGCATTGGAGGGACGACAGACCGGTAGCGCAGGTGCCCGATTGGCAGCTGAGTACATCGCCAAACAACTCAAAGCAGCTGGACTTCAACCCGCCGGTGACAATGGCACCTACTTTCACCGATTCGAATACAACGCCGGATCCACCATCGTTTCCGAAATGACCTCGGCTTCACTGTCCTTTCCCGGCCATGGGGGAACAACCGAAGAGATGAATGTGGAGCTCGAACTGAAAGAAGATTTTCAACCTCTCGCATTCTCAGCGAACGGCGAAGCCGAAGGCGAAGTTGTCTTCGGTGGCTACGGACTGGCATTGCCACAAGAAGGCAACAACGTGTCCGATCCATTCGGTGGAACAGATGTGAAAGGCAAAGTCGTTCTGGTCCTCCGCTACACGCCAGAAGATGTAGAGCCCAAGCGCAAGGCCGAGCTCAATCGCTATGCCGGCCTTTACTACAAGGCCAAGGTCGCACAGATGCGCGGCGCCAAAGCCATCCTCATGGTCACCGGGCCCAACTCACCCAATGCGGGAAAACTCATTTCTCTTTCCGACGACAATAGTCAGGCCCAGATCATTGCCGCTTCCATTACAGATGAAGTCGCCAACACCATGCTCATTCCGCTCGGGAAAAATCTGAAGACACTCCAAACGGCATTGGACACAGAGAACCCTCATGCCGAAAACGGGCTTCTCATTCCGGGCATGCGAGTAAAGATCAAGACCGGTTTGAAGCGTGACCGAAAGAGCGATGTCAACGTGGTCGCCAAACTACCAGCGGGCCGCATCAGTCAAGACGTCGACAATGTTGTTCTCGGAGCACACTACGATCATCTTGGCTTTGGTCGCGAAGGCTCATCACGCTCCAACAAAGAAGAGATCGGACAAGTCCACAATGGAGCAGACGACAACGCTTCCGGTGTCGCTCTGATTCTTGAACTCGCAGCACAGCTTGCGGAAGAGAAGGCGAAGAACCCTCGTAAGTTCTCACGCGATACCTACTTCGCTTTCTGGTCCGGCGAGGAAATGGGCCTTCTCGGCTCATCACGCTTCACTGAAAAGCCTCCTATCGCATTGAATCGAACCACTGCCTACCTCAACTTCGACATGGTCGGCCGCCTCCGCGACAACAAGCTACACCTTCAAGGCATAGGCTCTTCCACCGCATGGAAGGGACTGATCGAAAAGCGCAACGTCGTCTCCGGATTTGATGTATCACTTCAGGAAGATCCCTATCTGCCGACTGACGCCACCGCCTTCTACTCACAGAAGGTCCCTGTGCTCGCTTTCTTCACGGGCAGTCACGATGACTACCATCGCCCCACCGATGATGCCCCAACGCTCAACTACGAAGGACTCGAGCGGATCACCAAGCTCGCCCGACTCATCACCCGGGATCTCGTTCAGACCGATCTCAAACCAGAGTATGTGAAGGTGGAGAAGAAGAAGCAGGCCAGTGTGAGTGGTCTCCGCGTCTATCTGGGAACCGTCCCTGACTACGCCGCCGAGGTCGAAGGACTCAAGCTCTCTGGCGTCCGGGCTGGCGGACCTGCGGATAAGGCTGGCCTAAAAGGCGGCGACATTGTCGTGGAGTTCGCAGGAATCACCGTGAGGAACATCGATGACTACATGGTTGCCTTCAACGCAGTAAAGGTTGGCAAACCAGCCAAAGTCATCGTGCTTCGCGACGGAAAGAAGACCGAACTGACCGTCGTGCCTGAAGGCCGATGAGATTGTTTGAAAGATCGATCTCCATTGCGCGAAGTCATTTCTATCAAATGACTCGTCCATGATGTGACTCCCCGTCACACTCTGGCCTGACCAACAAACCAGCATGTCCACTCAAGCCAGCTCAGCAGAACCTGCATCCTCGCCTCCTGAAAACTGGCTCCGTGGATTCTGGGGTCTTTTCTTCGTTCAATCCCAGGGAGCCCTGAGTGACAACATCTTCAAGTTCCTTGTCCTCTTCTCGCTAAGTAATCTTATTCAGGATGAGAACGAACGGAACACCATGGTGTCCATTGTCTTGGCGACGTTTTCCATTCCTTTCATCCTGCTCTCCATGGGAGCGGGCTGTCTGGCTGACAAGTTTTCCAAACGAAAGATCGTTCTTGGAACAAAGTGGTTTGAACTCTTCGTCATGAGTGCAGGCACCTTGTCACTCGCCATTCAGAACAAGTATCTCATGTTGGCAGTCGTCTTCATGATGAGCGTCCAAAGCACCTTCTTTGGTCCCGCAAAGTATGGACTACTTCCAGAACTGCTCCCCAAGGAAAAGCTCTCATGGGGAAATGGGCTTCTTGGATTCGGCACCTTTGTCTGCATCATTCTCGGCGGCATCGTCGCCGGTGTCTTGTATGAAAAGCTCGGAGACAATCTCTGGCACGCCGGAGGTATTCTGATCTGTCTGTCCCTGATAGGCCTGGCATGCAGTCACCTGATTTCACGACTCCCTGCTGCAGATCCCAACCGACATATCACCTTCAACATCTACACAGAACTGAAGCGTAATTTGAAACAAGTACGCTCCGATCGAGTGCTCTTTCTCGCCATCCTTGGCAGCACTTATTTCTGGTTCATTGGAGCCGTGTTCAGCGAGCCCACCATTCTCGACTATGGGAAGAACCTGCTCGATCTCTCCGAAACGCAGGTGGGCTACCTCAGAGCATTCCTAGCACTGGGTATCGGTGTCGGGAGCGCATTGGCCGGTTTCCTATCTCGTGGAAAAATCGAACACGGGTTCATCCTGATGGGGGCCTGCATTCTCTCGATACTGGCGGGTGCCTTGTTCATTCCCGGGCTTTCCTTCCTTCAGGTGGGCATCTGCCTCTTCTTCCTTGGAATGGGTGGTGGCTTCTTCGTTGTGCCGATCAATGCTCTGATTCAATCCATCCCTACTCCAGAAACCAAAGGCTCCGTGATCGCCACCAACAACTGGCTGACATCAGTCGGCGTATTCATGGCCAGTGGCTTCTTCTGGATACTCAGTGTGGGTCTTGGCCTCGCTGCCAATCAGATCTTCCTTGTCGGCTCCATCAGCACCGCAGCAGGAGCAATCGCAATCGCAAAGCTGGCACCCAAGACACTCGAGCGCCTAAAGAGCTGGGTTGGAATGGCCTGATCGACCGCGGGTCTCCATCAAAGTACGAACTCGCACCTCCACCCTGCCTTCGTGCGTCAGCTTCAGTCGCTCGATCATCTGATCCACCACGGCCTGAGGCGTCACCTCGGTTGAGAGAACGGTTACATCCACAAGCAGTTTGTCTTCATCCTCGCTGATCACCACATCTTCCAAACGCATATCCGGTTGAGTTCTTACGACCCGTTCCACAATCGGCTCCACCCGTTCACGCAGGACATCAACCTTGGGCGAAGGAAGGTTGGATACCAGAAACGAACCCAGCGGAATGCAAAGCGAAGCCATCAACACAATCAGGGTCATCCAGATCCGCCGTGTCCACAAGGCACCTCCACCATCTGCACTCTTTCCTCGAATACCCGCCACCCAGAAGTTCATTGATGATCCAAGGATGATTGCCACCACATTGGTCGCAAAAAGAAGCGCCGCTCCCTGAGCATTGGCGGTTTCTCTCAACGCGAGAGAAATACCAACTGTCGCAATCGGTGGAACCAACGCCGCCGCAATGGCCACACCCGCCAGCGCTGAACTCAACCGCGGCCGAGCCACACAATAGGAGGCTGCCACACCTGAAAGAAAGGCCACGCCCAAGTCCAAGAGATTGGGCCCACCGCGAGAGCGCATTTCTGAAGTCAGTTCTTCTATTGGCGACACCACTCCCAGCACGACCCCGATGATCAATGCGCAGACAAATCCAAGCACCACTGATTTCATCGCCGATTGCAACATGACGAGATTCCCCTGCACGAGAGCCAGTCCCGATCCAAGAAGGGGTGTCATCAATGGCGCCACCAACATGGCTCCTATCACCACGGCGCCGCTGTTCAGGATCAATCCAAGTGATGCGATGGCAGTGGACAGACAGATCAGTGCCATGAAATCAAAATTCCACTGACTGTTCATCTGCAGATTCTCCCCAAGCGCGATCCGGTCCTCACGTTCCAACTGGGGCACACGCAGAGACAACCATTTCTCCACCGCACCACGGAGGCGATGGCCTACTGGAGCCGCATTCTTGAAGACAGCGATGGTGATGTTCTCGCCACTGCGCATGAGTCGCTCTGGAACCGCACCAAAGAGCATTCGACGCAGATTGCCATGATGCGTCTGACCAAGCAGCAGCATGTCATAGCCCTCAGCCACCACGTCCTGAATGGCCGCATTCACATTGGAGTTCAACACGACTCGCGGATGCACTGTCTCTGTGTCCTTCACACCTGCTCGCTTCATCAGCTTGAGGAGAATGCGCAGCCCCACATCGTCTGAAAATTCATCCGCATCAGGCTCCACATACAAAGGTGTGATTTCTCCATCCTCATACTCGGAAATACGAACCGCCTCCCTCATGGCCGCAAGCGAATGTGGGCCACCTGAGGTGGGAACCAGAATGGACTTCGCCTTAGACCCATCGGACGAACCAGGCCTTAGGAGAATGGTCTCGCAATGAGTTGTTTCAAAGAGCTCCCGAGCCAACTGCGAATCAGGATTTCCCGTCCGTGCGCTCTCGTGCTTACCAAGAATCAAGAGACTCGGTTTCAGCACCTTGATCTCATCCTGAAGGATCTTGAACCGTCGCGGATGCCTGAGCCTGCGCAGCCGAATTGCAAACCCTTCACCCGACCCCAAAGGAGTCGACCCCAGAACTGCGGGAGGCTCGCGTTCAATGCATTCACACTCCCGGATCGCGTCCCGGATTCCATCAATCCCCTCTTCGCTTTCCAAGCCATTTGTCAGCGTCAATTCCTCGAACTCGTGCGCCTTGACAGAGTGCCTCCCAAAAATGATTTCAAGAATCTCGTCACGGGATCGGGCAAAGCGGATTCCCCACCGTGTCATGGCGGCGGCTTTCCCTGGATTGTTGATGATCAGGAGAACGGGCATCGGTTCGGTGTGCGATCTACGCACGCATGAATATCCGACCAGGCATCTGTTTGACCAGACGCTTCATCTCCAAATTCAGCAACGCCACGGATGCAACTGGTGTCGTCAGATCCGTCTGCAACATGATGTCATCCATCGAGAGCTCCTGTGCCTCCAATAGGTCGTAGATCCTTTTCTCATTCTCGGGCAATGCATCATTCAGCGGCAGCGCCGGCTCGTCAGTCTCAGGTTCAGAAACAGAGTTCGGGAGTTGGAGACTCAGTTCCTCAATCACATCCTCAGCCGAATCGATCAACGCAGCGCCCTTCTTGATCAGGTCGTGACATCCCTTGCTTCGTGGCGAATCGATCCGTCCCGGAATGGCAAAGACCTGTCGCGAATAGTCCGCAGCCATATTCGCCGTGATCAATGCACCGCTGGACTGATTGGCCTCTACAACAATGGTTCCCAATGTCATGCCCGCCACTATACGATTTCGAATCGGGAAACTCTGCCTGTCGCCTTTGCGATTAAACGGAAACTGACTCACCACTGCTCCGCTTTCAGAAATCTCATTCAACAACCGCGCGTTTTCAGCTGGTGCCACCAAATTGATACCCGTGCCCAAGACAGCCACCGTGCGGCCACCTGATTTCAGTGCTCCCTGATGAGCCGCAGTATCAATCCCCCTTGCCCCACCACTCACCACCGTCACACCACGCGCAGCCAGATCCTTCGCCATGCGTTTGGCAGTCTCCATCCCATACAAGGTCGTCTGCCTCGAACCAACCATTGCCACACCACGATGATCCATGGCCGTAAGTGAACCCTTCACATACAAAACGATGGGTGGATCATAGATCTCCTTCAGCAGATCCGGATACTCCTCATCATCCGCAGTGATGACATGACAGCCAAAATCCTTGATCCGCTTCAGTTCTCCTGAGAGATCCGTACGCTTCTCCCAGTCGGAAATGGATGCCGCCGCCTCTCCGCCAATGCCCTTCACCTGAGTGAGTTGGGACGCAGTCGCCTTGAGGACAGACGGCGCATCGCCAAAGTGTTCAAGAAGCCTGCGAACCCGCACCGGGCCTACATGCTCCGCCATATTAAGTGTGATTAGTGCCTCCCTGGTATCCATAATCTTTTGAAAAGGATTGGCGGGACCCTAGCGATTGATCATTCCAATTTCAATCGACTTGAACAATTGCCCTCCCCCGTAGGTCTCAAGCACTCTCCTAAGCACGATGTCATTCGTTGAAGTCATAGGCCTGTGGTTGGCCCTGCTGCTCATGGCGGTGGGTCTCGTAGGCTGTATTATCCCTGCCATTCCAAGCACGCCGATCATTCTGGTTAGCGCTGTGTTCCACAAAATCTATTTCAAGGAAGACGGCAACAGCTGGTGGATCATCGGACTACTCGTTTTCATCACATTGTTGTCCCTCATCGTGGAACATCTCGCTTCTGTGCTGGGCGCCAAGAAAATGGGTGCCACACGATGGGGCCTCGTCGGCGCGGTCATTGGAGCAATTGTTGGATTCTTCTTTGCTCTTCCAGGAATGATCCTCGGACCATTCCTGGGTGCAGTGAGTTTTGAATTACTTGGTGGCAGGAAATGGAACGAAGCATCCAAGGCTGGTGTGGGGGCCATCATCGGTCTCATGGCCGGGGTCCTTGGCAAAGTCGTGTTCAGTCTCATCATGATCACCATCTTTGCGGCAGAGATCCTCTGGCGAGGCTTCGGTTATATCGAGTGAAGAAAAGAAAAGGCGCGGGTTTGGAGGGAAGTAGTTCTCCATTCCCACGCCCGGCGACCTGACCCTCCAAGGCTTGCGAGCTGTTGGTATTAAAACCGTCTATACTCTTCGTGCAGCCCGTGACGATCTCATGGCAGCCAAGTGAATTGCCAATGACGTCTCGCAAAAGAGACGACCGCTATTCCCCTGACCAACTTAAGAACAACGCCGCCATCTCATCAGCTGCGCCTTGCGTGATCTCCGTAAGCAAATCCCTGTTGGTTTCATCTCCAAACTCATACGTGATGGAGGGACAGCCAAAGGTCCGGTAAGCCCAACCTTTGGATACATTCGAAGTCGGGCTATGACTCCCTGATCGATTCACACGATACTTGGGGAACCTCTCTCCAATCGCTTTCAACCACTTCTTGGTAAAGTCCTTTGGTCGCGTCGGGTGTTCATCCTTCTGCGTGTAAAAGATATCCCTCCGTGTGGAATGAAAATCCATAAAGAGCGCAACCTTGTGACCTTTCTTGATCGTGCGTTCCAGAATTGCATCACGCACCTGACGTGTCTCCGGCTGCACAAAGTTCAACCAATCCCTATTCAGATCCACCCCCGCAAAGCTATGCCGCCAATGACCCTCATGAACACCATCAGGATTTACGAACGGAATCACCAGAACACCATAACGCTCACGCAGCTTCTTCATCTGTTTCGTTGAGGAAACCAATCGATTCACAAAGGCCATCAATCCTAGCGTGCCCGTCACCTCAGGTGGATGCTGACGTCCAATGATCACGATCCAATCCGTCGCATTCCCGTTGCCAAATGTGAATCCACCAATTTGTCTACCACCCTTGCTCTTTCCCACATCAAACCGCTGAATCGGCATCGCCGGATCAAGATCATTGATCCATGTTTCAAAATCATCTCCATCAATATGTTCCTGAGCTGAAACCCACAAAGGCTTCGGTCCCACATCAAGAGTCAGCGTTGCCGTAGATTGCTTGGGCGACACAGAAACCTTGCTCTTCGCAAGAGGCGTCCATCGACCATCACCATTCTGCACCTTCGGATGATAACGGTGAAGTGCCTTCACATACTGAAGCCGGACAGTGATCTCCTGGTCGCCCTTGGCCCAGACCCTAAAGCCATACCAAGGACTACGATTGACGGGTGAATTCTCCGGCTTGATCACGATCTCATAACTCCCCTTGCCCAGTCGTTTGCAGTCACTGATGCGAGCTGTTGGAAACTCATTGCTGATGCTCACTCCATCCTCATCAAAAGCCCACGTCTTCCGTTCCTGAAATTCCACAGCGCCTTGTGTCGAGAACACAAGCAGGGTCAGACAAAGAGACATCATGAATTGCATGGCAGTAGCCTCGCAACCCCTCCACCGAAATCAACACTCCGTTTACACAGAACAGAGAGATGGACACCGAAAGGACAGTAACTAGTTCCGTATAACGGGACTGCCCGTCACTCTTGCATCTTGCAGCCAAGGGCTCAAAGGGATCGGATACGGAGGTCCTTGAAATAGAAGATACTGTCTGGGTCGTGTGCCTGAAGCGCGATCGCTCCTCCCTTGGGGTCAAGCAGGCGACCAGCTCTGTTCTTAGGGCGGACTGGATTTTCAGGCTCGGTGTAATCCACAACCTGTTTCTCCTTAACGTAGACGCGAATACGTTTACCCTCGACCTTGATACGCACCGTGAACCACTTGCTTTCATCAACAGGGGATTCATCCAGATCGACAATCGCATAAAGACTCCCTGTCTTACGCTTCTCTTTCTTCGAACTGTTCAACTGGATCTCATAACCCTTTGCGAGGTGAAGGGATTTATCTCTCGTGCTCATATCCGTATGAATGAAAATCCCAGCATTGGAATTGGGTTCACTTCGGACTGTCGCCTCGAACTCGAAGTTCTTGAACCGTACGATTTCTTCATCATTCCCCACGTAAAACAGATGGGCACTCTTCCGACGCGGTCTTGTCTTCGTTGCTTGAGCCCGGATGGTTCCTTCAACAACCGAGAACGACTCTGGCATCACATTGGCCCGCCATCCTTTCAAGCTCTTTCCATCAAACAAATCAATCCACTCATCGTCAGCATAAGTTGTGAGAACAGACGCGAGAGCAACAAATATAATGAGAGAGTATTTCTTCATGACGTTTATGGGGCGGCGTCGGTGTTGACCTCGAGAGTACCTGCCTTATTCAAATCCTCGCTAGGAAAACCGTTCTGATTTCGGGCTAGGTGATGATGATCGAGGAGCCTGCGCTGGGGGTTTTCCACAAGCGTGCTTTGAGCTTCACGTAGGGAGGCGCATAATAATAGCGGTGTCCCGCGCTGCCCACCGGCGCCTTGGGGTCTTCCAGTTTCGGCTCTGACAAATCTTCCAAGGCAAATCCTGCACGACAGAGTTCACCGATCAATGACTCCCATGGATGAATGTATTCCATCGTTCCTGCCTCGCGGTGCATGAGACCGTCCGGTGCCGGGGGCAAGGGATCCTTGCGATGGTAAGGCTGCGTCAATGAGTAGCCATCGGCTCCAGGCTGATCACTGGTCTGCAGATTGATCGGTTGCTTATGCTGACTGATGTAAATGCCAGCCGGCTTCATTACTCGCGCTACTTCCCGATAGACTCTTGCTATGTCAGGAACGTAACAGGTACTCACTGGTTGAATGACAAGATCGTAGAAGCCCTCATTCAGGGCTGATAGATCATCCATCGATGCCAGCACCGGTTCGACTTTCAATCCGTGTTTCTGTGCGACCTCTTCATCAAGCTTCAACATCTCTTCGCTCAGGTCGACGACCGTGACTTTTCCTCCAGCCTTGGCATAAAGCGCACTTTGTAGACCTCCTCCTGCCGCAAGACAGAGAACATTCAGATCACGAACAGTTCCACCCAACCACCCTTCTGGATCCACTGCTTTCAATGGTGCCGATAATTCCTTGAGACTAACGGTTCGGGTATGGCGTTGCCCCTCCACCACACGTGCATCCCATGCCTTTTGATTATGCGACCGGTATTCGTTCACAAGATGATTCCTTTGATGAGACTCAGAGCTTCCAGCCCTTTTTGGAAAGAAGAGTCAACAGAGCCGTGAAGAACGTGAGGGAAGCGATCATGCAGCCTCCAACACCAATCGTCATCACATAGCCAAGGCTCTCAATCCCTTGATGACTGGCCAAGGTCAGACTGCCAAAACCGGCCATGGTCGTGAGTGCGGAAACGAGCACCGCTTTGCCAGTGCTCTTACCCAGGATGCGTGGGTTGTTCTCTTCCGCAAAGCGGTTGAGGATATGAATACCACTGGTCACTCCAATACCGATCACCAGTGGCAGCGTCATGATATTTGCCGGATTGAACGGTATATCAAACCAACCCATGATCCCTACGCTCCAACAAACCCCGATGGATACCGGAAGCAAGCTCAGTAGGACACAGGTCAGACTCCGAAAGTGAATAAAGACAAGAATGACGATCGCAATCAACGCGTAGTAAGCTGCTTCTACAAAACTGTTTTTCAACAAAGCGGTATATTCCAACAACTGAACCGGAGTGCCCGTCGCGTCCTGAAAGACACCACGCATATCCGCAACAAACTCCTCTTGGTTTGGCCGCTCCCAGACATCCTTGGCCGGATAGACCTGAAGCAAAATTCTCCCTGTCTGACCAATGAATCGATTGCGCAATGCATCCGGAATATCCTCCACCTTCAAGCCTTCATCTGCGTGCTGGCCACGGATTGCCTGAAAGGTGGATTGCAGATCGGAGAAGAATGCCTGCTGAAACAAAGTAAGCTTCTCAACGCTCTTGCTACGACTTCGGTCATTGATCGCCATTCGAAGACTGACCAATCGATCACGAAGGCTTTGAACATTCCGCATGAGCTCTTCCTGATCAGGTTGCTCTGCCAGTTTGTTCAACGCCTGACCCAGATATCCAATCAAACCATAGAGCGTGAGGCTCAAGTCCGGCACGTTGACCGGATCGATGTCCATGGGCGGAAATTGAAGCGGTTCCAACGTCTGTTTGATCCCACGGATCAGTTTCAATTTGTTGGTCGGATCTTCTGCCAGATAAGGGGCCACTGATTCCACTGCCGCCACCGAATCCAACTCAAGCAACTTCGCTCTCAGGTCCTGCGCCTGGGTGAGATTCGTTGCCACCACAGCCCCGTATAGAAGTGACTTGCCTGCTCTGTCCATCAGCTTGTGCTCATACTCTACAGCTGGCAGTCCTTCGGTTTGCAGATTCAGGAGGTTGTAATCGAAACGCACTTTTCCAAACTGGGTAACCGACAATGCAGTCAGCATGATTCCTATCACCACGACGGTGCCTGGACGCGTCAGCCAAAGGTCCTCGATGCTCGCACGTTTGTGAAAGTGCTCTTCGTTCTTCCAATGTTGATCAACCTTGTTCTGTTTCCCCTTGAGCAGGAGAACAGGGAGCATGATCATCATCGGAATCAGACTGAGAAGTAGTCCGCCGCCGGCAATGATTCCCATTTCTCGAACACCTTTAAAGTCGGTGAAAGCCATCGCCAAGAAAGCTCCTGCGGTCGTGAACCCACTTGTGAAGATTCCAATCCCTGTATGAGACATGGCGACCTGCATCGCCTCCAACTTGTCCTTACCCGAACGCAGTTCTTCCTCAAACCTCGTGATCAGATGCACGCCAAAGTCGATCGCAAGACCAATCAATATGGGAACAAAGGTAATGGTCAGGATGTTCAGGTGCCCCACAGCAATCGTTGTAAATCCCATTGTGTAACAGATGCCCACCAACAGACACGCTGTTGCCTTCAATGGGCGACCCGTCTCGTCGTAGCTGTACATGAAGATGAACGCCACGATCAGCAACGCAATCACCGCCGCCTTGGTGGTGTCGATCTGCGCCTGAGCCATTTCATCAGCCTCCAAGACAGGTTCACCCGTCACACCGGCATTCACACCACTGACCTCACCCTTCACTTCATCCACCAATTCACGCAGCCGCTTCACGGTCTTGCCGGTCATGGGTTTGCTGGGACTCCTTACGGTCACGATATAGATCCGGCCCTCGTCAAAGGTCAGGTATTGGCCGCGTTCTGCTTCCGCCCCACTGTCAAAGAGCGCTGTCACTCCTGGTGAGACAGGCGTGCCCTGACGCTCCACAGCATCCTGAGTTGTGGTCACGATACGTTCCAGCGCTGGAAGGCCATCCAACAACGCCGAGATGTTGTTCGTGTTTCCTCCACTGGCTTCCACAAACTGGAGATTCACCATTTGAAAAAGTGAATTCAGATTGGTGGCTTGAGTGAACTTCTGAACGAAAGGCAGGAAATCATCCAGTCGCTCATTCATCATTCCCAGTTTGTCTTCTGGAACAAAGAGAAGCGCCTTCTTACCCATCAGCTTGAGGTCTCCTTTGTAGAAGACATTTGTGAAGACCTGTTCCTCAGGGATCATCCGGCTTGCCAGTCGTTCTACAAACTGCCGGTTCTTCTCCATACTCCCGCTCTCCACAATGACAACGATGTCATCCATGGCGCTGAACTCATTCTTATACTCCAGAAACAGCTGGTGATAGGTCCGGTTCGCATCCACCAGATCACTCCGACCCTTACTCATTTTCAGGGAGGAAACCGTCACCCCTACACAAACCAGTGCCAAGATGATCAGCGGATAGAAGAAGGCATTCGGACGATGATAAATGGCGGAGGTGAGCTTTTTCAGAAGTTGCTCTACCCACTCATGTTTATTCTGTCCGCCGTCGTGGCCCATGTATGCGGTGAAGGTTGGAGGGATTCGATCCGGCTGGGAAGACTATACCTCAGCTGGCAACTGGCAGTCGGGACAGATACCGAAGAATTCCAGTTTATGAGTGACGCTCTTAAAGCCGTGCTTGCCTGCTATGGATTCTTCCAGCTCGTTTTGAAAACACTCATCCAACTCCACGATTCTGGTGCATTCCGTGCAGACCAGATGATGATGATGCCCATCTTCCCCGGGCGCGTGCAGTTCGAAGCGGGCAACCCCATCCCCAAAATCATACTTTGTCACCATCCCCATCTTCACCAACATATTGATCGAGCGATAGACCGTTGCCAGATCACACATCCCTTCTTCAAGGCTATGATGGATCTCCTTGTTCGTCATGGGACCATGATGATTCTGCAACACCTTGAGGATGGCATTACGAGGTCCCGTGATCTTTTGGGACTTCGAACGCAACTCTTCCCTCAGATCCTGAAGGTTCGTCTCGTGCTTATGATGGTGATGACTCATATCGGTGAAAAACGAAATGCCAGCATGTATCCGAAATCACGGAATCTCAAGTCAGGGTTCCAAGAGGATTTTGACGCTCTGTCATCAGATTGCCGGAATTTGAAGAGTCTCTCTTCTATCAGGTTCAATCTCGACCTGACTTGGATGGAAGGTCGCTAAGGTATCTTCTCTGTGCTAATCCACATCAGGAAACCCTAACCAAAGCAATGCCAGCTCCATTTGTAAGATCAACCATCCTACTCTCGGCCATACTTACAGCCAGTTGTACTCTTGCGATGGCAGAGTCGAAGCCGAACGTACTCTTCATCGCTGTGGACGATATGAGGTGTGATCTGGGGAGCTACGGAGTGAAAGCAGTCCATTCGCCCAATATGGATCGTCTCTCCGCTACGGGTGTCACATTCACGAGAGCCTACTGTCAGCTTGCGGTCTGTAATCCATCGAGAGCTTCGCTGATGACAGGATTACGCCCCGACAATACAAAGGTCTGGGATCTGAGAACGGACTTTCGGACGACGATTCCCAAGGCGGTGACCATTCCCCAGCACTTTAGGAAACACGGATATAGGGCTCAGGGGTTCGGCAAAATTTTTCACAACACCTTTCCAGACAATGTCTCCTGGGACACCCCTCATCAATGGCCGAGAAACGCCAAGCTTTGGTCCGATGAGGCAAAACAAGAACTAAGGACTCTCAAAGAGGAAATGCGCGAAGCGGGCATCCCGAAGGCCAAGATCGACAGGCTACGATCGCTAGGGACAGAACGGGTCGACATTGATGACTCGGAGCATATTGACGGTGCCTTAGCCGATCAGGCGATTAAGGCAATGCAGGAACTGGCTGACAATGATCAGCCCTTCTTTCTGGCGGCAGGTTTTGTTCGTCCACATCTGCCATTCGTGGTCCCAAGAAAATATTGGGACCTCTACGACCCTGCTGACATAGAGCTCGCTTCCAATTCATTCCTACCTACCAATGCACCGCCAGTAGCATTCGGAAACCGATCCATGGGCGGTCTCTATGAACTCAGGGATTATATGGATTATCGCCACGTTCCATCCCCTTTCGAGGGATCTCTCACAGAAGACGAACAACGAGAACTGAAGCATGGCTATTACGCCGCGGTGTCATTCATCGATGCACAGGTGGGCCGACTGCTAGATGAACTTGAGACGCTGGGGCTGGCCGATGACACCATCGTTATACTGTGGAGTGATCATGGTTGGAAACTTGGGGAGCACAATGGCTGGTGCAAACAAACCAACTACGAAATTGATACCAGAGCACCTCTTATGATCAGAGCACCGGGAGCCGCAGCCAACGGTAGGAAGTCGCAGGCTCTTGTGGAGTTTGTGGATATTTACCCAACCCTTTGCGATCTCGCCTCGATTCCGATTCCCTCAAAGTTGGATGGAACAAGCCTGACTCCCCTTTTGACCGGAGATGCTGCTTCCATCAAGGATGCAGCCTTCAGTCAATTCCCCAGGAATCACGACGGTAAAAACTATATGGGGTGTGCCATTCGAACCGATTCACATCGCTATATCGAATGGCGGGACAAGAAGTCGGGCATCATTCTCGAACGAGAGCTGTACGATCACAGAAGTGATCCACAGGAAAATCAGAATATCGCTCAAGACCCGAAACAGACTTCGCGGATCAAGAAACTGTCGGCCCTCATCGCAAAGCAGTTCCAACCCTCCAACTGGCAGGCACCCATATCAAAGAAGCGACCCCAGCTAACGGTGATCAACGAAGGTGCCCAGACGATGAAGATCTACTGGCTACCTGAGAAGGGTGAAAGACGGGAATCAGGAACACTGGCACTAGGCAAACGTAAATCCATTCTCACAACGATGGGTCATCGTTTTCTCATTGAAGGGACCAAGAATGGATTCCGGAAAACGATCACCGTTTCAAAAACAGATCAGACCTTCAGGTTGACGCGCGCTAAGAAAGCGAAGACTCCTGATCCGAAGGACACAAACAGCGAAGATCAGTAGACCTGTCTTTTCAGCTTACTTCTTTAAAACCGTAAGTTGAGGGAATGGAATCTCCCAGTCCTTCTCGGTGCAGAGTTCGACGAGGATGCGTTGTAGGGCAAAAGAGATGGCCTGATAGCGATGGGCCACGCTGCCATCCAGATCGACTTCAATTTCGAAATCAAGCGAGGACGCCGCGGCACTGGCGAAGTGCACGAAGATCTCCTTGATGCTCTCTTCGGGAACAATATTTCCCAGCTCCTTCTTCAATGCATCACGCATGGCATCCGGGATGGTCTTGGGTGCCAGTGACTGGAGTGAGTAATCGACTCCGAATGCCGTTTCCAAACGAAAGCCCTGAGAGAGATTGATCGGTGTGGCACCAAGGAAATCTCCCACCGAATAGGAAACCCGCGCACCTCCATCATGTCTCACAGTCACCTGACTGGGTGTCTGGACAATAACTTCGGCCAAGGTCCCACCGATCAGGATCCAGTCTCCCTTTTCAGTAGGGAAAAGCACTTCGGACTCACCGCCTGGACGGGACAGTTGATCAAGCAGATTACGGTATGGCACACGCAGCCATCCACCTTCCAAGCGATCGTTCTTCAGATAGGTTTTGAAGCCAATGCTTTCCACGACCAAGAGCACACCATGGTAATCAATGATTTCACCCTCACGGACTGGTCCTACGTTCAACACAAAGCTGACCGCTTCAATATAGTGAGGCAGTGCCTTGATGCTCAGCCAGATAAGTCCGAGGAAAAAGATAAGGACGATACTGAGGAGAAACCAATCGCTCCGCAGATTGAACACGACGATGAGAGCGATCATGCCAAACAGGATGGCAGCAGCACGCGCACTGAGATTCACGATGCGATCGTTGAGTGTCAGATTGCCACTATTCTGCTTTTTCTTCTGCCATGAGGTGACCGCTAATCGAATACCGAAGAAGAGAACCAAAAACGCGAGCATTCCATACAACAGACTCAATCCCCGCGAGCTCATGAAGTTACGGAAAAACTCTTTTGAATTCTCCATCACCGACTTCTGCGTGGACATGATTTCACGCAGTTGAAGATCAGCTGCGTCTGCCTGGTTTCGCGCAACCTCGGCGCGTCTGATCCAGACTGCCAACTGTTCATTAAGATCGGCAGACATCTCTTCAGGCAAACCAGCCGTCAGCGTCTTCTCAATTTGATCGATTGCTTTGGCGGCTGCTTCTGCCCGCTCAGAGTATTCTTCACTGGTCTTGCGAAGTTCCGCGATCTTCCGACTCTCGGCCGTGGCGTTCTTGATCTCTGAAACGATGGGTTTGACGATGTCTCCGAGATTCTCCTCCCACGAAAAGGTTTCTTCAGGTTCGTCAATAAAGAGACTGTGATCCACTCCAGCTACAGATTCTTCAAAGCGTTTCTTGAGTTCCAGATACTCAGAAGCGGAACTTTGAAGTGTATCGGATACCGCCTGTCTTGTGGTTTCATTGCTGGCATCCTTGAGCTCTGCCTCCAATCGTTCGATCTCCCCTTTCTTAGCGGAAAGGGATGAATGCAATTACTCCAGGAGCTCAATGCGACTACCTGTGCCAGTCTTGGTAGTGGCGCTATTGGTGACATCCTGTGCTGAAACTCCCAGAAGGGATACGAAGAGGATGAGAATGATCGGCAATTTCATAACGATCCAGAAACACTGAGAACAGAAGCCCGTTCACGCGAGGGTTTTCTGAGATGAAACATCCATCAAATCAAAACTCCCTTGGGGTCAAAAAAAATCACCCGGATGCGCAGACACATCCGGGTGATTGAGAATGATAGGACTATTAAGGCCGCCTTCTACTTCTTGCTTAGACCGGCGCGAAGTTCGGGCTCGAGATCGAAGCGATCAAGATTCATGACCTTGGTCCACGCCGCTACGAAGTCTTGGACCAACTTCTCGTTTCCGTCAGCACTAGCATAGACCTCAGCTATCGCCCGCAACTGGGAGTTTGATCCAAAGACCAAATCCACCGAGCTGGCGGTCCATTTAACCTCGCCTGACTTCCGATCGCGTCCCTCGTAGAAGTGATCGCAGATGTTGGACTCCTTCCACTCTGTATCCATATTCAACAAGTTGACGAAGAAGTCGTTGCTAAGAGTACCTGGGTTACTCGTCAAGACTCCCATGCCCGGGACTCCAACCGTCGCATTGAGTGATCGCAACCCTCCAACAAGGGCGGTCATTTCGGGAGCAGTGAGCGTCAGTTGATTGGCCCGGTTGATAAGAAGCTCAGGTCCGGGGCGATCCAACTCGTGACCATAGTAATTGCGAAATCCATCCGCGACTGGTTCAAGCACAGCAAAGGAATTTTCATCTGTCATCTCGGCAGTCGCATCGGAGCGTCCCGGGATGAATGGGACTTCCACTTCATGGCCGGCTTTCTTGGCGGCTTCTTCAATCGCAGCACAACCGCCTAGAACAATCAGATCAGCCATGGAAATTTTCTTTCCTCGCGAAGCCGAGCTGTTGAAGTCGGACTGAATCTTCTCCAGGACGGGTAGAACCTTCGACAGCACAGCTGGGTTGTTGGCTTTCCAGTCTTTCTGGGGAGCGAGACGAATCCGTGCACCATTGGCGCCACCACGCTTGTCGCTGTCACGATAGGTGGAAGCGGAAGCCCACGCTGTGGAAATCAAATGAGGTAGACCAAGCCCCGAATCCAGCAATGATTCCTTGAGCTTCTTGATGTCACGTTTCGAAACCAGCTTGTGATCGATCGAAGGGACCGGGTCCTGCCACAATTGGGCTTCAGGCACATCAGACCCCAGCAGACGCGAAAGTGGTCCCATATCCCTGTGGGTCAGCTTGTACCATGCTTTGGCAAAGGCCTTTTCAAACTCCTCAGGCTTGTCATGAAATCGCTTGGAGATCTTGCGATATTCCGGATCGGCCTTCAGGGCGAGATCTGTGGTGAACATGATCGGAGCATGGAACTTCCCCTTCTCATGTGCATCCGGGACAGTCTCATCACCAGCACCATTCTTGGGCCTCCATTGTTTGGCTCCAGCCGGGCTCTTCGTCAGTTCCCATTCATAGCTGAACATGTTGTCAAAATAGTCGTGTGACCACTTTGCAGGTGTCGACGTCCATGCGCCTTCGAGCCCGCTGGTAATGGTATCTTCCGCATTGCCTTTACCGTGTTTGTTGATCCAACCGAAACCTTGAGCCTCTATCGGGGCTCCCTCGGGTTCAGGGCCTACGTTGCCCTCTGGACTGGCCGCGCCATGGGCTTTGCCAAATGTGTGTCCACCTGCAATCAGTGCGACGGTCTCCTCGTCATTCATTGCCATCCTTCCAAACGTGTCTCTGATGTCTCTTGCGGAAGCCAGGAGATCAGGTTCGCCATTAGGCCCCTCTGGATTGACGTAAATAAGTCCCATCTGAACCGCTGCCAGAGGTTCTTCCAGATCGCGTTCTCCACTGTAGCGCTTGTCCCCGAGCCACTCACTCTCCGGCCCCCAATAGATGTCTTCCTGAGGTTCCCATACGTCTTCTCTTCCGCCAGCGAATCCGAATGTCGTGAAGCCCATTGATTCAAGCGCCACATTGCCGGTCAGGACCATGAGATCAGCCCATGAAATGCTGTTGCCATACTTCTGTTTGATCGGCCATAGGAGACGACGCGCCTTATCAAGATTCCCATTGTCCGGCCAGCTGTTCAGTGGTGCGAACCGGATGGTTCCGTCACTTGCCCCTCCTCGTCCATCATGCACGCGATAGGTTCCCGCACTATGCCATGCCATGCGAATGAACAGTGGTCCGTAGTGACCGTAATCCGCGGGCCACCAATCCTGATTCGACTTCATGAGCCTCTTCAAATCCTTCTTCACAGCTTCGAGATCGAGCTTGGAGAACTCCTCGGCGTAATCGAACTCTTCTCCCAAAGGATTACCTTTTGGTGAATTCTGATGGAGAATCCCGATGTTTAGCTGATTCGGCCACCAGTCGCTGTTTGACATGGCTCCTGCTGCGGTGTTCCTGGCGGAAGGTGGATTGACCGCGCCCATGACAGGGCATTTCTCGGCGCTTAGAGCGACGCAGGCTGACGATACGATGGCGGCTCCGGCGATCCGACCCAGTGTTGATTTCAAAGTCATTGATTTGTTCTTTCTTGGTGAGTTCCGTCTGATTGAGATGGAAGCAGTGTTGCAGACATCAATTCATGATTCTAATGCATTCTCGGTCTATGTATCATGCATGAAACGCATCACTAAATTTTGAAGCCCAATTATGGAAATTGATCAACTACGGTATTTCTTGGGAGTCGCTGAACGACAGAATTTCACAAAAGCGGCCAACGAAATGAACATTTCACAACCCGCCTTGAGTCGTTCCATCCAGCGGCTGGAAGATGAACTTGGGCAACCCGTCTTCGAAAGGAAGACCCGATCTGTTTCCCTTACCGAGACAGGGAAGCTGCTTCGTGCACGCGCCCAACAGGTGTTGTCGATCCTTGAGGACACCAAAGCCGAGATCACAGACGATGGAGAAAGCGGCTGTATCCGTGTCGGGGCCATCCCGACAATTGCTCCCTACTACCTTCCAAAGATTCTTCAGGAGTTCTCTTCGGAATATCCCAAGGCCAACCTGATCGTTCAGGAGAAAACCACAGACGAACTCCTTAAGAGCTGTACACAAGGAGAGGTGGATGTAGCGATTCTAGCTCTGCCCATTCCGGTGCGATATCTGGAGGTTCAGGAACTCTTTGAGGAGGAACTTCTACTTGTCCTGCCGGCAGATCACGAACTCGCGGCAAAGAACAAAATCAAGATCACGGATATCGAACCCTTCCCCTTCGTCCTTCTCAATGAAGCTCACTGCCTGACAGACAACATCATTTCCTTCTGCCGACAACGGTCCTGGCAACCTTTGACAGTGGAGCGCACCAGTCAATTGGCCATGGTGCAGGAATTGGTTTCACTTCACCACGGAGTCTCCATGATTCCTGAGATGGCTCGAAAACTCGACCAGAACGCCGGCAGGGTCTATCGATCAATCGCAGGTAAGAAACCTAGCAGAAAGGTGGCGGCCATCTGGAACCCCTACCGTTTCCAAAGCAAGCTTCTCAAAGCCTTTCGAAAGCACCTTCGAGAGAACATTTAGAGAAGCTTTCTGAATCTACTTCCCTGTCTTTTTCGATTTGGGCTTCCAAGCCTTTCCGGTGCAATCCTGATACCACTGCTTCCATTCACGGATCATACGTTGCACGCGTTCAGGATGATTGCCTGAAAGGTCTTTGGTCTCTGTGCGGTCTTTGGTGAGGTCGTAGAGTTGCCATGGTTGATCCTTGTTTTGAACCAGCTTCCAACCACCATCGCGAATCACCTGCCAGCTCCCATATTGAAAACAGAGAGGCTTGGTGCGTTTCATTCCTTTATCTCGAAACGAAGGTGTCAGGCTTAGGCCATCCAATGCAGAAATCTCTTTGGGATAAGCAACCGCATCACCCGCCAGTTCTATGAAGGTCGGCACCAGATCGATCAGGTGACTTGGTTCGCGGTAGATGCTGCCCCCTTTCGCTCGAATGCCTTTCGGCCAGTGGGCGATCATCGGTGTATTGATCCCGCCTTCCATGCCGGTGATTTTCCATTTACGCAGAGGTGTGTTCGCGGCGTTGGCCCACGATTGACCAATCGCCTCGAAGGAACCGACGGATCCCCATTTCGCTTCCGGATCCTTCTCTCCCCTACGCGGTCTTTCATGACTGGCTCCGTTATCAACGAGGAATAGAATCAATGTATTCTCCAATTGATTCATGGCCTCCAGCTTGGAAAGCAGTCGTCCCACGTTCTGATCCACCCGATCGACCATTGCCGCATGTATCTGCATTCGTAGTGCTTCCTCCTGACGTTCCTTCTCGGAAAGACTATTCCAGGAAATGTGATCAGCTGGACTGAGGCGGGTAATAGATTCATCGAACAGCCCCATCGCGATCTGTCGCTTAAACCTTGCCTGGCGAATGGCTTCATAGCCCTCATCATAGACTCCGTCATACTTTCTGATGTCCTCCTCATGAGCATGCAGCGGCCAATGAGGTGCGTTGTATGCCATGTAGAGAAAGAACGGTTTGTCAGCACCCTGTTTCTCATCCAGCCAACCCAATGCCCAATCCGTAAAATCATCGGTGGCGAAGAAGTCCTTCTCAGGGAGAAAGGGTTTCACTGTCTTCGCATCAAAAGCCCAATTATAGACAGCCTGCCAACCCGGTTCAGACTCTCCAGACCGCGCACGATCCCCTGGGTTCCAGAAATTGATGGCTCCTCCCAAGAAGCCGGAAAAGTGATCGAAGCCACGTTCATATGGATTGAAGTCCGCATGGTGTTTGCCTGACCACCATGTCCGATAGCCCGCTGGTCTCAGGATCTCACCGATCAATGCGGTGTTGTCAAAAGCTCTGTTGGAGCGCTGATGATAGAGTCCCGTCAACAAACTGATCCGGGTCGTCCAGCACTTGGAGGTGTTATACATCTGCGTGTAGCGAATGCCGTTCCTGGCGAGTCGATCCAGATTGGGTGTTTGAACCTCTCCTCCGTAACAACCCAGATCGGAATAGCCCATATCATCAGTCATGATGACCAGTATGTTGGGACGTTCTGCCGCTGAACCAAGGAATGGCAGAAGCAGGAGGAGTAGCAACAGGGATCGTTTCATATCAGTTGTATATCTATAGATACAAAGAAGGGTTGGTCCTTTCGAGAACCAACCCTTTTGAATTATCTGAAATCCGTCGAAGCGTGAACACCGACTACCAGCCCTGAAGCTCAGCAATGCGACCGAAGATTCCAATCCCGTATCGGCCCTGACGCTCACCGCCGTTCTCTATGTATTTCTTCACCAAAGGGAAGGCCGGCTCACCCATCCAATCGAGGACATTGTGTAGCATCGTTTCGTTGTGCGATCCTTTGACAAGCAGTTCGTGCAATGAAGCCAAGGCAGGCTTGGTCTGACCCAGTTTGATCAGCGTCCATGCAGCCATGATGCGGATCTCATGAGCTTCATCCTTGAGTGCAGCACGGAGGTTTTTCTTTGCGCCCTTTGCATCATCATCAAGCAGATGAATTCCAACCACACCCCACCAACGAAGGCCCTCATCATCATTGCTCAGCAACTTCTTGAGCTTGTTGAGATTCCCTTTCTTCCGCTCCAAAGCGAGATCGGCGGCATCGAGATAGGTCTCCAGCGGATAAAGCGATTCATCGCGGATCATTTCGTAAATGGTGATCCCATTTGCCTCGGCGCGCCGTTCACGCATCTTCTCAGGAAGCAGGCCTGAGTCACGAAGTTCGAGCTGCTTCTTGCGAAGGGCTTTCTTCAACTCTGCGATCTTGGCCTGATGTTCCGGTGCATCAATCAGGTTGTGAACGTTGTCGAAGTCGCTCTTGTTGTCGTAAAATTCTTCGGAGACACGAGGCCGAAAGAAGCGTCCGGTGATGGCATCTGTTTTCCCTTCGCGGTGATGTTTCTCCCACGCAGCTGTAGCCTGTGCCTTCCACAGATACGCCAGGTGCTGACCGGCTGGTGCAAAAGGCATGTAGTTCTTGTGATAGGCATAACGCTTGTCACGCATGAGTCGCACATGGTCGAGACGTTCGTCAGCACGCTCACGAAATCCAAAGTGATACTTGGGCTCAGCTTCAATCTGATCTCCCAGAAAGATCCGTCCCTGAAAAGTGTCAGGGATCTCGACACCGGCCAGACTGAGCCATGTCTTGGGCATATCCACAAAGCTCACCAAGCGATCCACCGTGGTACCCGGCTTTTCGCCAGGATACAGATGCTTCATGGATTCTGGGATACGAACGATCAGCGGACAATGAACGCCACTGGAATAAAGGAAGCGTTTGCTGCGAGCCATCACGCCACCATGGTCAGAGTTGTAGATGATGATCGTCTTCTCATAGAGGCCATCCTTCTTCAGCGCAGCGATGGTCTTGGCAACGTTGTTGTCCATGCGTTCCACCGCTTCGGCATACTTCGCATAGTTCTTCCGAATCACAGGAAGATCAGGGTGGTAGGAAAACAGCTTCATTGACGCAGGGTCCTTCTTCACCCCGTCCAAATTTCCGTGTGCTCGGCTCTCGTGACTGTCGCCGATGTTGACCACTTCAAAGAATGGCTGCCCCTTCTCGGCAGAACGCCATCCGTATCTCTGCTTGTTCGTCTTCTTGTAATCCCACGGCTGTTTGTCGTCGCGTCCGCCGATGTTGTAATCGGTCTTCCCAGGATTGGAGACATAGTAACCAGCCTTCTTCAAAAGGTCGGGGTAGTATGGGATCTTGTCATGAGGAATCAGGTTGCGACTCCGCATGGGTTGTGTGCCATTGGAGACGCCATACATGCCTGTAATCCATACTGAACGCGTCGGCGCGCAAACGGCCGCGTTGTCAAAGCAATGGGTATAGCGGAATCCCTCTTTCGCCAGCTGATCAATAGCTGGCGTCTTGGCATTGGTCCCACCGTAGCAACCGACCCATGAGACGCCATTATCCTCACTCGTGATCCACAAGATGTTTGGACGCTCTTTCGGCGCAGCCAAGAGAGAGAGATGAAGAAACGAAACTGCCAAGGTGAGTAGCAGGAAAAGACTCCGAGAATGAAGGGCTTTCATAGACTATGATTATTCCGAAATGGGTAAGACCCCGACCATCGGTAAAAGCATTCAACCGGTCAAGCGGTCTGAGGACCATTCCCTTCCGATTCAATAATGATGCATCTGGCACGACATTGGCTTATCCACGTTTCTGAAAATCATTCAGATCTGCCTGAAACCTGATGAAACAACCCACTGCCTTCCAGACTGCCCCTTTGGAGTTTTTCCGATTCTCACTGTTATCCGCCGCTGCCTTGGTGGCTTCATCAGTCACGAGTTTGGCAGACATTTCAGATGAAATCGTCTTCTTCGATGTCCCTGGAAGCCTGATAACGGAAGCCATTCCCACTCCAACCACCCAGCTTTCAGATCTGCAAAGCTACCCGGACGACTCCCAGCGCCTGACGCTGGCCGCCCGACTCTACGCCCCTGATCCAATGGTTCATGGCGATGGCCCTTTTCCCGCAGTCATCATTCTCCACGGCTCAGGCGGACTTTGGTCAAACGATCTGATCGCCTCTGGTCCATCGAGACAGTTTCGCGAATGGGGAGAGCTGTTGGCGGGACTCGGCTACATGGCACTCTTTCCCGACAGTTACAACGCCCGCGGCATTCCCGGCAACTTCGGCAGCCGTCGACCTCATCACGATCCAGCCACCGATGATCACATCTGTTCGCCCAACTACGAACGACCCAAGGATGTGATCGCCGCCTTGACCTATCTCGCAGCTCATCCTGATTTCGATGGAAGCAATGTCCCCTTGATGGGTTTCTCACATGGAGCCCAGACAGGCATCAATGCTGTGCTCGATCCCTCAGTCGACTTGGTGAACTACACCGTGTCCTACGTCGATACTGACGACACCATTCTCAAGTCTGTTCCATCGCCTGTAAGGATTCTAATGAACCTCCCCATTCCCAAGGTCTGCGCCTTCTACTACGGCGGAGGTTCACACTATCGCTATCACGGATCTGCCTCCACCACGACAGCCGGTCGCTACATGTTTCACAGAGATACCCGCGTGTTGATGTTTCACGGCACGGAAGACTCACTCCTCGGAGTCGATGACCCAGAGAACGGGCCAACATTCTCCGGCAACCTCTACCCGATCAAACAAGCTCTTGCCTCCACCGCCCAAGCAGCCGTTGTTGGTGTGCCCAATCCGTTGAAACACCACTTCCTGATGAACGGCGTGGAGCATTCATTCGATGGCGAAGAAGACGCTCCTCAAGAGGATTGGAACACCATGAATGAAAACGCCGACCAGAAGGCCAAGCGCCTTTGTAGAATCGAAGTTGTGAAATGGTTCGAGGCCTATTTGAAACCCACTTCCCCACTCACCATTTCAGCAGGTCCCACAGAAGCAGAGCTTACCGTCAGCAGCAGCACCCGCTCAGACATGCGCTACCAATGGAAGGACAGCACTAACCTCAGCACCTGGACAAATCATCTCACCGAATTCGATGGCAATGGTGGCCTCTCCTCAATCGATATCACCAAAGCCGATGAGCCACACCGCTTCTTCCAACTCGAACAAAAACCCACGCCCCCACCATTCGAAGCCCCAGAGCACTCCGGCTTCTTCTTTGACTACAGCGACTTCGGGTTTTGAAGCATTAATTCTTCCGCTTCTTTGGCTTGCCTGTGGAGGTCATCGGCCCGGGTAGTTGAGCATCCCATTCTGCGTATGTCCGCCTCAACTCCTCCGCCACATCAGGATACTTGGAGATAAGGTTTGTGGTTTCGCCGATGTCGTTCTCCAGATCGAACAATTGAGGTTCACCAGAATACACATACTCCTCTTTGGCGGGAACCACATCACCATTGGACAACTGATCAAAGTCCGCATGGGTCCAGCCCACCTTGTTGGTCAGTTTCCATTTTCCTTTTCGGATCACCCATTCGTCCCGGCTCTTTGCCCAGGCAATGAAGGAATGGTTCTTTTCACGCTCTCCCTTTAACACGGGCACCAGACTCCTGCCATCCAAGTTGGCAGGTGAAGTCACACCTGCGATTTCGGCCACAGTTGGAAATATATCCATGGTCGAAACAATCGCTGAGTCGTTGATCTGATTCTGCGGAAGTGCACCCGGCATGCTGACCAGCATTGGAACACGTATGCCTCCTTCACCGAACATATACTTCCATCCGTTCAATGGCGTGTTGTTGGCATAGGTATTGATCGTGCCACCATTGTCCGATACGAACACCACCAAGGTGTTCCCCCGCTGTCCGGTCGCTTCTAAGGCGTCGAGAATCCGACTAATCCCATCATCCAACGCCAGAAGATTCGCGAGGTAACACCGACGCCCCTCACGATCCACCGCGCCCATATGTCCCCAGCGTTTATGGAAGACCTGATACGTCTCCTTGTCCGGATCCCAGTAGGGATAATCCCAATTCTTGGCATCCCTGTTCCATGGAATGTAGCGGGCACCGACCCGCTTTGCCCACTGTTCCTCAACCACGTAGGTCGGCATATGCACAGCGTTATGGGCCACCTGTAGATAGAAGGGCTTTTCCCCACGATCCCTTTCAATGAACTTCACTGCTTCGTCAGTAAAGATCTTAGTCGTGAAACCGTTTTCATAGGACACGGACTCTGCGTCCTGCTCGCTCTTTCCCCTTCCCACGGCGCGGGTCATCGGCCCGAGGATCTGAGACTTTCCAAAGCCTTTAAACGATTCCTTGTCCTCGAAGGCTTCGACGTCCTTTTCACTTAACCTGATATAATCCCAGGTGTGATTCATGAAGCCTAGAAACTCATCAAATCCATGTTGCGTAGGAAACTCCTTTGGCCCGCCGTTGAGATGTGTCTTTCCCACCTTTGCCGTTGCATACCCGGCTGATCCCAGCACCTCAGGGATCGTGAGCTCCTTCTGTGGCAGACCTCCTTCACCATACCAATAATTGCCCCACCGTTGCTGATACCTGCCGGTTATCAATCCTGCCCGGGAAGGGCTGCAAATTGGCGATGTCCCATAAGCATTCTCAAAATAGGTGCCCGTCCTGGCCAATCGATCAAAACCCGGTGTACCCAGTGCCTTAACATCCGCCGGTGCCTGAGGCAGAAATGCCATGTCCGCATAACCCAAATCATCCGCGATAATCACAACCACATTCGGACGCTCCGCATACCCGATGAGTTGCCAGCCAAGTAGGAAGAGAACACCACACCGAAACGGATTCAAGACCCTGAAAGAAATCATGATGAGAGGAACTACCCGCCCATGCCAAATCAGCAAAGGAATAACGGCCACCCCTCACGCGACTTAATTGAGATGGAGGACAGGAACGTGTTGGTGTAACGTCCCGGGAGTCCACGCGGGTATCATCCCAAGCCCGCCCTGAAGAACGAAGCATATGAACCTTTCTGATTGGATCCATGCCTTGGAGCGTATGAGTCTGTGGTTGGGAGGCACCTTTGTCGCCATCCTCGGGCGGTATGTCATTTGGGCAGGCGTAGCATGGTTGATCGGATACGTGTGGTTCAAGAGACGGTGGTTCCATCGGAAGGTTGTTCAGGAATTCCCAGTGCGGTCTGAGATGTGGAGAGAAATACGCTACTCGGTGATGAGTATCTTGGTTTTCGCCGCCGTTGCTTTCGCCACCTTGCTGGCCATCCGCAGCGGGTGGACCAAGGTCTACAGCGGAATCGATTCACGCGGCTGGCCGTGGTTCTGGACAAGTATCCTACTGACCATTTTGCTTCATGATGCCTACTTCTACTGGACACACAGGTGGATGCATCATCCATGGTTGTTCAGGCACTTTCACAGAATTCATCATCTATCTAAAAACCCCACACCATGGGCCGCCTACTCCTTCTCTCCTCTGGAAGCTATTGTTCAGGCAGGCATATTCCCTCTGACGGTTTTTTTGATTCCGATCCATCCTGTGGCTTTCGGCCTATTCATGTTCTGGCAGATCACCTTCAACGTGATCGGGCACACGGGATATGAGTTCTACCGACGGTCCTTCATGGATTCATGGCCGAGCTGGATCATGAACACTCCAACCTGCCACGCCATGCACCACGAAAAGATCCATGGAAACTTCGGTCTCTATTTCAGTTTCTGGGACAAGCTGATGGGAACACATCATCCGGAGTACGAGGCCCGGTTTCGGGAAATCACCTCGCGTCCCAACGCGTTGAAGGACAGCAGTTCAAATCCAGGTTGAACTCTCGTCTCTGAATCTCTTTGAGCGGTGGATCACTTTCCGCGGGATCGCATACTCAAGCCGCGAGTTCCTTCAACCGTTTCTTCGACAGACCGATCCATTTTCGTTGGCTCCCCACACCTGCGTTCTTGTAACGCTTCTTGTTGGAAATCACCGTTCTGAAACATCCCACCGCATCATCAAAACGTTCCTTCTGTGTGTAGAGACTCCCTAGTGCGTAACGCACTTCTTCACCCGGATAGGTATCCACCATTCCTTCAAGAATCACTATGGCCTTATCGATTTGTTCAGTCTTCGAGTAACTCAAAGCCAAAAGGTATTCTCTATCCTTCTTGTAGTCGTCGTATTCCAACTCCTTTAACCGTAGCAGATAATTGATCGCGTCCTCCTCGTTCTTCATGCCGTAGGCAGATTCAACAAGCTTATGGATAATCACAGGATCATCTTCATAAGCACCAGAAAGACAATCCCTGTAGATCCCGTGAGCCAAAGCAAACTCCTCACGAGACAAATGGGCATCCGCGAGATTCAATTCATTGGTCACCGTATCGCAAAACTCCACCTCCTCAGACAGTTTCTTGATCAGTCGCTTGCTAGCCTTCTTAGATACACCCAACGACTTCACAAACTGCGGTCGTCTCAGGTTCGGAAGAATCTCTATAATGAAGTACACCGTCACACCAATCCCGGGAGCAAAGATGATGAGAAAGATCCAGTATGACTCGCGCCCTCGTTTGAAAGCGTGAACAAGGCAGTAGATCTGAAAGACGATTGTAAGTAGAAAAAGAAAATGCATGGACAGAGATGCTTCGCTGAATACTCCTGTTGAATCCGTGATTCAGATACTTCTACTCCCCCATCAAAATCATCAAGGAATTATTACTCCTTTGAACAGAATGCTCTCCCTTCAAGGAACTACACCTGCTTCAGCTTCTCACGAACTTCCATGAGCGCAAAGCCCAACAGATTCAGTCCCTTCCAACGTTTTGGATCTCCGATCTCATCAGCATCACTCGCTAGTCCGATGCCCCAGATTTGATCAACCGGACTTGCCTCAGCCAGAATGTCCGTACCCGTCGAAACAAGGAATCGCTTCAGGTCGGGATTTTGAGAAAATTTTTCCAGATTTCCGGCTACGACAATATCGAAACGATTCTCCAACCACTTGGACTCATCAAAGCCCCTGATCTTTCGGCCAAGACTCTTCGCGTCTGCTGGTGAGTCTGAGGCGAAAACCTGTTCGAAGATCTCATCGTCACCAAAGAGTCTGGCTTTCGCAGCCATCATGTAGTGCTCTGCGGTGGGATAGACATGTTCACCTACCTTGAAAGCCGCTGGATACCAGTTGCTGAAACAGCTTTTGTCGACTTCGCTTTTCCGCTTCTGACGATGCCCCCAGAAAAAGGTGTATTGGAGCTGGGCTCCCTCATCGATGATCTTTATCAGTTCTTCGATACTCTTGGGTTGTTCAGGACTGTCTTTCATTTGTTCGGAGTTCCCTTGTTCGTCATTTTGATTCTTCGCTGAGTTAAGGTAGTGAAAAGGGAACACCAATCCTATCTCATCGTACCCGTCGCGCTTGACCAACAACCCAACAGTCTATTTGAAGATCTTCTTCAATTTCTTCTGTAGCTCGTTCTTCATCTCCACGTGCCAAGGATCGCGGAATTCTATCCTGCCGGCCTGATGATTCACGACAGCACGTTTTTCTGTCGGGGCATAGAGGAGCATTTCCTCAAGCACGGACGCAGGGTTGGCGTTGGTGACGTAATATGGAAACATGGCCGCTGGGATTTTGCCGGGTGCTTGCGACATGCCCAAGCCGGTTGTTGCTGAGACGAAATCCCTCATTTGATGCTCACGCTCAATGACGATATGAGGAGCCTGAATCTCAAAAAGGTTCGTTACGCCATGATTGACCTCCGGCAATCCGGGGGTGGAGGGAAATTCAAAGATGACGCGAAGCATTTTTGGAAAGTAGGTGAGCTTGATTTCATGCACCTTCCCCCTGCCCTTGGCCACATGCTTGTATAGAAGCGGCCCACTGGATCCCATTCCTCCGTTTCTGAGCTGCTCGCCTTCCTTGTCAAAGACTTCGATATCGAAGGGTCGTAGGTGTGTTTCGGGGAGGAGGAGAAGACCAATGGTGGCATCTTCGCCATCTTTGCTTTTCCTTAGGGTAATGGTGGTTTCGCTGGAACCGGAGCTGGTCGAAAGACCTCGGTTACCCCGAGGGAATACTCCCACGACTTCGATCTCTCCATGGGGGAGTTTCACATTGACCCCGGCTTCGGCCTTGAAGCGGAATTCCTGCGCCTCTCCGTATCAAAGATCATAGGAGACCATGAGCGGGCCATCATGCCAGCGCCTCATCTCAAAAGAGGTCTGGGCATGATGATTCTTGTCTGAGAAGTGATGGTAACTGAGCCCATGGGTAATATCTCTTCGAGTGCGGCCATCATAACAATCCATTCCCAATAACCTCACTCTAGCCTGCTTGTCTTTGGACAGTCCCACAGTGACCTCTGGAAACATCCCTTGATAGTTCTCAATCTCTGAAAGCCACTTCAACTTGAGCGCCTTTTTGACTTCTTTGATCGTGATGGGCTTCATCTCTCGATCGAACAGATATTTGTCGGTCTCTTGATCCCACTTGCTTTTGCTTGGATCCAATTTGCCGTGGGAGACACCAATGTATTCAACCCAGACATCTCCATCACCCACGCGCACCTTTTCATTCCATGGGACTCGGAGGACTTCCATATGCTGATAGCCCCAGTCTCTCCAAATAGTACCAGTGCCTTGTACACGAATCTTGTAATCTTCTTCAGTCTCAGTGATCTCCATAGCCTCCTTGAGACCGGCAAGGTCCATATCCGGGCTCTTACCAATTGGATTCAACCAGTCGTCATAGTTGGAATTGGCCTTAACAACCGTGGGGTCAGCGACGAGCTGGACTTCGCGACTGGCGTTGAAGATGAAGGCGCCAAACCCGATCCCCATGAGCAATACGGTAACGATAATCAACCGCAGCCAGTTCAATCGTGGTTTCTCGGATTCCATGGGCACAAGTCTCTCCTGAGCATGAGATCATGCAAACTCCATTTTGCGATGATTCTTGTAAGACGGGCAAAAAAAGAGACGACCGGTGGAACCAGCCGTCTCTTGAAAATCTTTATTGTGATCCGCTATGGGATCAATCAGGCGTCAGCCTTGCCCCATTCAGGGTTTTCCATAAAGGCGTAGCAGAGCATGTGGCAGACAAGCATCTCTCCGTCTTCTGCTCGGCCATAGTGTGGGTCATCAACGACGATGGTGTGATCTGAGATCTCTGCGACCTTGCCCTTCTTTCCGCCAACCAATCCTAGAGTGGTGACCTCGTTGTCCTTGGCCCACTGCATGGCTTTTACGACGTTTGGTGAGTTTCCGCTCACGCTGAGTGTCATGGCTGCATCACCAGGCTTGGCGTAGTTCATGAGCTGCCGGACAAAAATGTCTTCGTAGCAGTAGTCATTACCCAATGCGGTCATCCAGCTGATGTTGTCATTGAGTGTAAGAACCCGGAAGCGACGGCCCAAGGTGTCTGATGCTCCCTTGCCAAGATCTGTGGCGAAGTGGGAGGCGTTGCAGGCACTGCCCCCGTTACCAAAGACAAAGAGCTGACGATCTTCGTCCAGCAGTCGCTTCATGATGCGAATCCACTCGGCGACACTTTCCTGACAAATCGAATCAATCGCGGCTTTATGGGCCTCGATGTAGTTGGAAATCCACTGCTGCATAAAGGCGTTAGGCTGAAGGGGAACCGCCCTGATGTCAGCCTTTATTTGTTCATCGGGCACCACTTCCAAACAGAACTGCCGGGACAGTGCGTACCAAAATCTTTAAATCGAGCCATAATGACCAGTTATCGATGTATTCGAGGTCCAGGCGCACCCACTCCTTGAAGTCAGCCAGATCATTACGTCCACTGACCTGCCACAAACAGGTAAGCCCTGGCCTCACGCTCAACCGCCTCCGGTGTGCGGCATCATCAAATTTCTGCACTTCTTCCACTGGCAATGGTCGTGGGCCCACCAGACTCATCTCTCCTCTCAGCACATTCAGCATCTGTGGCCATTCATCGATGCTATATTTGCGTAGGAACCGTCCCAGTCTGGTAACCCGAGGATCGTTACTCACCTTGAAGACAGGTCCGGTCATTTCATTCAGGACCTCCAACTCATGCTTGGTCTGTTCGGCATTGTTGGCCATGGAGCGAAACTTCAGCATGGTGAAAGGCTTCCCGTTCAGACCGCTACGTTCCTGGCGAAAGAAGATGGGCCCGGGTGATGTCATCTTGATCATGATCGCAATGACCAACCATGCAGGCAACGTGATGGCCATAAAGACAAGCGCCCCAAAGAAATCGATCAAGTGCTTGGCCATTCCTTGCCATGACACCTCGGGTACGGAACGGAAGACCAGCATCGGCCTGCCTTGGAAATCATCAATGAGCGTTCGTGAAATCTGCGTATTGAAAAAATCTGCCTGCAACCAGACTTCTACGCCCTCCAACTCACAGATCTGAATCGCTTGCTCAATCTGGCCAAAGAGAATATTCCTCGGAAGGATGATCACCCCGTTGGCTGCGGTATCATGCAGAATTTCGGCAAGGTCCTTACCTGAGTCGTCATTGAGGTCCAATTCAGCGATAATCTCTGCATCGTCACCGCGGTCTTCGAAAAGCTCCTTTCGGGCCCGTTCACACTCTCCCGGGGAACCTATCAACACGAGTTGCATGGTGCGCTGAGTCCGCGCCAGTTCGGTCTGCCCCCAACGATGCAACAACCCAACTCTCGCCAGAATAAACAGACAACTGATTCCCCCGAACAGAATCGGTACCGAACGCGCCAGTTGAATCTTGAGAAGGAACATCACCAAAATGAGGCCCACCACAGATAGCGCACAACCACTGAATACCTGCCAGACAGTATTCCTATCCAGCTTGGGCCAATTACCCTGATAGAACCCCTGCATCTCCAACAGGATTGGCGAAAAGGGGACAATGATCATCAACAGCCACATGTAGCTGTAAAAGGGCTCAATGTGCGCGAGCCCCGGCAGGATGGGGTTGGGAAACTGATCTCTGAGGACGTGAGCAAGCCAGTAACTAAGCGCCAACAATCCTGCATCCATCAGTTGATGGAAAATGATTCTTAGTTGTCGTTCGCGTTTTAGCATTTGTTACTAGCTTCCCGGATTTCCTTTGGCTTTTTGAAACTTGGGAACCATTTCCGCAATGAAATCCTTCAATTCTTCATAGGCCCTTTCCTCTTCTGAAACCCTGCTCGCAGTCAAACAACCCGCATAAGCCCAGCGCTCTAGGCGCCCTTCTTTTATCAAGGTTGCCGCAATCGATGAAACCCTGCCCAAATCACTCGTGCTGATCTTATGCTCTTCAAAGAACCAATACGCATAAAAACCACTGATTGTTTCCTCTCCCCATTCTGTTGTGACCACCCGTGACAGATTCAACACTTTGATAGGAAGATTGTAGCCTTGTTCAGCAATGCGAATTTCATCAAATCCTACCTCGGTAATGGTCCATCCCTGTCCTGTGAGACAGTACTGGGGTTTGTGTATACTTGTCCGATCCCTACCCATTACCACTACGTTGACAAACACATGAAACCCGTTGGTTCCTACGAAACTTCGTTTTCCAAAGGATGTATCGGGTGGGAGCGCGCCCAATTCTTCGACAGCTACAGGTACTCGTTCAAATTTTTGCCCCCTCATTTCATCCGGCATTACCACTTCCATGCGATCTACGTCCTTGTCGGGAATAAGTGCAACTCCGGGTTCAGAAAGTTCCCCACTCCCCTTGAAACGATGTAAGAGCAAGGCCGTAAACAACATGATCACAAAAGCCACCCTGACAGCCCAACGGTTCTTGAAACCGGCTCTCATGATGCTCCCCCTTCTTCTTCTGTTTCCAATGCCTTCGGCAGTTCGATCGTCGAATCTGAACGTCTCTTACGGTTCAGTACGAAAGACAATCCGAAGATACAGCCCAACGCTGTTCCGTAAGTAAATACCCAAGCCCAATCATGGACCAGTTTGCCTGCGTCCTGTCCGAATGCTTCTGCTGCGATAATCACCGCTACAATCCGCGCCGTGTTTCCCAGAATTGCTATGGGAACGGTCAGCCCCATCATTACAAATCGTTTCCAATAGCTCTTGAAGGACGTCATCGCCAAAATGGTTGCCAACAAAAACAAAGCCGTAAGGCTCCGGATCCCGCTACAAGCTGGAGCAACATCATATTGAAAATCACCAGAAGGATCGAAAATACGAGAACCGTCTCTTACCACTTCAATGCCCATGAAACTATTGGAGAACCACACGGATAGCACAGTTACCATCATTCTTAATGGAAACGTTACCACATCTCCATTGGCTCCCAGAGGGACTGCGAAAGCAAAAAGGACAAAAGGAAAGAAGGTCTTTAACAACCACTCTCTTCCCCAAACGAGACCGGTCAACCCATAGAGACCACAAAAGAAGGCTACAATCGACAATTGTACGATCTGCGTTCCAAATGCCACCACGTGCAGGAGACAACCTACCAAAAGAAAGACCAACCCTCCCCACCAGTTTTGAAAACGAATCTTCAACAACTCGTCACGTTTCCACCAAAGTAGAACCAACACTACAATCGGGATCAGTTTCCCGTGAGCATCATCTCCTCCTTCACTACTGTACGCTGTGTTCATCCAGACAAAGAGAGAATCCGACATCACATAGCCTTTCGTGGAATTCCCCAAGAAAGTGAAGATCACCACCCAAACTCCCAATAGGCTAAGGAACAGTCCCTTGTCGGGCAATTGACGCAAGACATCCGACAGCTCCTGCATCAGGGAAGGCTGCTGGCTACACTCAGTATCCTGAGCTTTGGTCTCTGTCTCACTCATTCGCGACGCCCGGAGTCTGCCGCCAGATAGGCGAAAAGAGGAAGTTACAATTGTGAAAAATCCCCGCAGATCAAGAAAGGTTGCGGCAAAAAAAGGGCGCGGCCTTCCCTCGACCGCGCCCAAAACAGGAGAAACCTTTTCCCCGAATGTGAGATTATTGGTTCACCAAGTTACCCAACTGGAAGATGGGCATGAACATACAAACAACGATCGTTCCCACGGTAACACCCAGGAACACGATCAGGAGTGGCTCAATCAGTGAGGTAAGACCATTCAACGTCGTCTCAACCTCTTCATCCAAAAAGTCCGCCACTTTCTCCATCATGGCATCGATATTACCAGTCTGCTCACCTGCAGTCATCATACGGATGATCATCACCGGGAAGATGTCGTGCTTGGAAAGGGACTGAGAAATATTTTCACCACGTTCGATATCTGTGGTGGCTGTACGAACGGCTTTCTCCATCTGGGTATGGCCAGAGGTGTTCGCGACGATATTCAGCACCTCCAGAATCGGCACACCACTTCGGGTCATGGAAGAGAACGTCCGGCTGAAACGTGCCAACACGATCTTATGAGCGAGCTTTCCGAAGATGGGCAGCTTGATACGGTACTTATCCCAGAATGCCCGTCCTGGAGGAGTCTTGATGTACCAAAGCCATGCATAAGCCGCGGCAACAAATATAGGAGCCAAGATGAGGAGATTGTTCTGTAGGAAGTCACTGACCATGATCAGCATCTGCGTCGGCTTGGGCAGCTCACCGCCAAAATCTGTAAACACTCCCGCAAACACTGGCACCACCTTCACGAGAAGAAAGATCGTAATACCAATGGCCACAATCGTCACCATGGTCGGATACATCATGGCTGATTTGATCTTCTTCACCATCTTCTGACGTTTTTCCAAGAAGACAGCTACACGATCCAAAATATCAGCAAGCATACCGCCTTTTTCACCAGCATCGATCATCGACGTGTAGAGACGATCAAAAACCTTGGGATGCTTCCGGAGGGCATCAGAGAAGTTGTCACCACCTTCAACCCGGTTACAGACATCCTTGATGACGTCCTGCATGGCCTTGTTGTCCGTCTGCTCGGCCAGAGCCTGAAGAGACTGAACCATCGCGATACCAGCATCAATCAGAGTCGCCAGCTGTCGCGTGAATATCACCTGATCAGCGAGAGTGACCTTACCTCCGGAGCGTTTGCTTTTGCTGGCTTTCTCCTCGATGGAGACCACCAACAGATTGCGGTTCAGAAGGGCAGCTGAAGCGGCCGATTCACTGGCTGCTTCAATTTCCTTTTTGATCTCCTTACCACTGGAGGCATCTCGGGCGACGTAAGTGTAGACTGGCATATCAGAGTCTGACGATAGGTTCGTAAGGGTTGGAAATCAGATTTCCTGCACCGCACAAAACTGACCGAAATCAAAATATTACGGCCAATCCGTAATTCTCATAACGTCGATACCGTTGAAGGTCAAAGGTTTTCACCAACGACGACATGCAACAACGACACTGTTTTCAGGCGATTATCTACTCCTAGCGGACCTCCAACCAGTCCGTTTTACCATGCTTTCTCTCGAACAATGTCGGATGAAGTATCTCAGACAGAATCTCCAAAGAATCCACCAATCGAGGCCCGGGGCGATTGAAGTAGCTGTTTCCATCCACTGCGTAGACCTTCCCATTCTTCACCGCCTGAAGGTCCGACCATCCCGGCTGTTTCTTTAATGATTCGGCGTCAGCCAGCGTTCTTTCCAATGTAAACCCGCAAGGCATGAGGATGATCACCTCGGGATCCGCCGCTGTCACCTTATCCCAATCGATGTAGGGTGAGTGTTTACCATCTTCACAGAGCAAGGCCTCACCACCTGCCAGGGAGACCATTCCCGGAACCCAGTTACCAGCCGTCATCAAAGGATCAAACCATTCCAGACAAACCACCGATTTTTTGTCAGGATTCATACAGACCTTCTCGATGATATCCACACAGCGCTGCTTATAGCCTTTGATGATGGGCAGAGCCTGCTCTTCCACATCCAGCGCCATGGCGATCTCAAACATGTTGTCCCAAAGATCCGCAAACCGCTTTGGCGTGACTGAAACAATATCCGCTCCCAATCCACACGATTCAGCCGCTTCTTCCACCTCCTTCAAACTGACAGCACAGACCTCGCACTGAGCCTGAGTCAAAATCACATCGGGATCCAACTCCGTGATCAACTTGGTATCCACCTCAAAAATTGAAAGCGCATCCTTGAGAATACCCTTAAGGTCACGATCAATCTCCCCCGCTGTTTTTTGAGAATCCACCCTCGATCGCGTCACCTCAGGTATTGATGACACCTCAGCTGGGAAATCACATTCATGGGACCGCCCTATCAACAACTCACCCAAGCCAAGGGCGAACAAGATCTCCGTATTGGAAGGCAGGAGGGAAACGACGCGTTTGGACATACCCCCATGATAAAGCCCACCCTCGTTTTGTCCAAATACTACGGTTTGCGATCGTGAAGAATGCGCTCACGTCCGGGTTTCTTTGATCTTTGGATAGAATCACTCACCTCCTTCGCCAACTGCATCATCAACTTGCTCCCTTCTTGAACAGAAGTCATGTCGTTCGCAGATCCCATGCAAATGATCTTCAATGCAAAGCCCCTTCCTGCCTCATCCTTTTCTCGAAGCGACTTGATCATCTTCAACTCGGTCAACGTGAACTGAGAGATAGCCGCCTGCTCAATGATCCTTCTCAACGCCACATGGCTCTTTGCCACCAGCTCATTGCGTTTCCCATCCAAACCCGGAACCTGTGTAATCGACTTCAAAGACTTTCCATACATGGTGCCATCCTCATAGGCCTTCAAGAGTTCCTCCGGAGTCGTATCATTCATCATCGCGTCGACCAACCTGGCCTTAGCGACCAAGTCAGATGCCGTCGACGTCAATGTACCCAGGACTATTACAAGTATGAGAAAAATTGTTTTCATGGCTGAGGATCACACTCGACCCAACCTCCCCTTTTGTCATGCAAAAACAGGGTTGGCCTTGCCGTCAGTCCGGCAGAGGGTAAAAAGCGTTCGAACGTTTTTGAATTCTCAGCGTCGAAACATCCCGGAGACCACGGTGGTCACTACAGGATTATGAAGGCTTACAAAGATTTATCGATTCGCACACTGCTCGCACTACTCATGTTGAGCGCAGTGGCTCACACATCGTTCGGTGCTGAAATCATTGAAGTTCCCGAACCGTCCGTGCGCCGCGATGCGACCGTAAACGCCGTCGAAAGAATCATGCCCTCTGTGGTAAACATCGGCACAGAGACGGTTATTGAGACACGCGACCCATTCGAACGGATGCTTCGCGAGTTCTGGGATCCATACCACAATCAGCGCAAACCCAATTCCCAGTTCAGTCTCGGTTCAGGACTCATCATGGACGAAGACGGCTACGTCGTGACCAATGATCATGTCGTGCGCCGGGCAAGCCGTATCTGGGTCAGGCTCATGGACGGCCGGGAGTTCGAGGCCGATCTTGTAGCGAGCACCGCTCGTAGCGACATTGCCCTTCTCAAGATTCGCAATGAGAACGGAGAAAAATTCCAAGCTGCACCATTTGCCAATGATGACGATCTTCTACTCGGCGAAACCGTCATCGCACTTGGAAATCCATTTGGTCTGGGTGGCTCTGTCAGCAAAGGAATCCTTTCATCAAAGAACAGACGTCCATCCGCTGAAGACGAAGCATTGGATATTGCTGATTGGCTTCAGACAGACGCAGCCATCAATCCTGGAAATTCCGGGGGCCCACTCATCAATCTCGACGGTGAAGTCATCGGAGTGAACGTGGCGGTCTACAGCGCAGGCCAAGGCATCGGGTTTGCCGTTCCCATCAAAGAGGTATCCAAGAGCATCTCCCACATCTTCACTCCTGAGTCTCAAAACGGTCTCTGGTTCGGCGCTCATGTGAATGCCGGTCAACTGCCACTACGTATCACTGAAACAGAAAAAGACAGCCCCGCCCAACAAGCCGGACTCAAGGCGGGAGACGTCATCTTGGAAGTGAACGGCCACATTCCCGAAAGCTTCATTGATTTCAATCAGGAGCTCCAATCCAATTCCGGTCCCTCTCCAGTCAGTATCAAGGTTCAACGTGAGAAGGAGATTCGCGAGATTGGTCTCAACCTCATCCCTGAAGAAGCCTTCTTCAATGAAGACCTCATCCGCAAGCGCACAGGATTAAGCATTCAGAAACTAACGCAGAAGCTCGCCCGAAGTCTGGGCTATGGAATGTATGGAGGAATGGTCATCGCAGGCGTCGATCGTGATAGTCCTGCGGAGGAGCAAAAGCTCGAAGGAGGCATCATCCTCGACACGATCGACCAGATGCCAGCCAACGACATGGTCCGAATCGCACGCCACTTGCACTCAAAGGAAAAAGGGACAGAAGTGCGGCTCGGCATCCGCGTCCCTGTCAGACAGGGACCCTACCGAGGGTTACGAAATTTCGTTGCCAAGCTGAAAGTCCGTTAACAGCCGTTTACCAGGACAACTTCACAAACACGATTCCCTTGAACCCGGGGCGCGCCTTGTCGATCGCTACATCACCCTGATTCTCCTCAGCCTTGCCGTCGCTCTCCGGAGCCAAAGGACTGAGGATTCTGAAAGGAGATTCACTGCGGAAGAACTTCACCGAAGCACCCGTGAGGTCCTCCTTGGTGATCGTCTTTTCAATGGCGCTCTTCTTCTTTTTTTGTGAAGGGAGCTGCGTTTCGACAGCAGCATTCACCGCGTCTTGTCCCTGCGATGTCCCCACCGCACCGATCATGGCTACCATCAACATCCAGTGTTTCATAACATCTTTCCCGAGCTGATTCCTGCACCCCGTTTTTCAATCTCTAACATCTCCAGCCAAGATTGCAGCAAGGAAAATAGAATCAACCCCCTCTCCGGCTCTTTATGAATCCGTGACAAAAGCCGTCCAACAAACTCATGATTCTCAACGCGTGAGCGACTATCTCCAAACAAGTCCGATCATTGATTGGGATGAGCCTACCGTCTTGGCCAAAGCTCAGGAACTCTCCCAAGGCAGAACTACGGATGAAGGAATCACCAAGGCCTGTTTCGAATTCGTCCGCGATGAGATCAAGCACAGTTGGGACTACAGGATGAATCCCGTAACCCTAAAGGCATCGGAAGTTCTCAAACACCAGACCGGCTACTGCTACTCCAAGAGTCACCTACTCGCCGCCCTGCTTCGCGCCAATCAAATTCCTGCCGCCCTTTGCTACCAACGGCTCACGATCGAAAATAATCAGCCACCCTTCTGCCTTCACGGTCTTAATGCCGTGCACTTGGAGAAACACGGCTGGGTCCGCCTCGATGCCCGCGGCAACAAAGAAGGCATCAACGCCCAATTCAATCCTCCCAATGAAATCCTCGCCTTCGAAATCAAAACCAAAGGCGAAAAGAATCTAGAACAACGCTACGTAGAACCAATCGCTGAAGTTGTCGAGATACTCACCCGGTTCAAGGACATCGAATCAGTGGCAGAGAACCTTCCTGACTTAGACTAGAGTACTCTCCGTCTTGTTAACCGCCTATCGCCATTGATGGATACAACGTTCTTTTCCTCTGGATCAGCAAACCCTCTTACGGAGGGAAACCGAAACTGAGTTTAAGGGCGGCGTACTCTGGGTGAATGTTTCCTTCTTTGTCCCGAATGATTAGGTCGGGTTCTTCCCAACACTGATCCCTGAAATCTTCGGGGAGGTCTTCCTGGCGCATCATGGCAAAGAGGCCAATGAGTGATGGCTCTCCTTCTCTGAAGGTTACGGACCTCATTCGAATAAAGCTAAGGTTCGACTCCTTCGCGGCCAGTTCCATTCGTTGTCGCTGATCAGGTGGATTCACGGGAAAGACCACGAAGAACATTCCGCCGGGTTTGAGATGTTTCGCTGCGACCTTGCAATAGTCCCCGACGTCTCCTCGCATCTCGAAGCGACAGGCGATCTTTTGCGGGTGATCTCCTTCGACTCCTGTCCCAAGTGGAAAATAGGGCGGGCTTCCTGTGATAAGATCGAAGGCTTCATTCTCCTTTAGCAGACCTTCATCTCGAAAGTCGCCTTCTCGAATATCCACCCTGCTATCCGTGCCATTCCACAACACAGACTTCTTCGCCAGCCGGAGACTCTCTTCCTGTGCTTCGATCGTTGTGAGTTGCAGCGCTGGTAGTCGCCACGCAAGAACAGTGGCCACGGTTCCCAATCCGCTTCCCAAATCCAATGCCTTTTCTGCGGTCGGGCACCAACTGCTGGCATACCATCCTACCAGGAGATCATCGGTCGAAAAGCGATGTCCCTTCTTGAGTTGAAAAAGTCGGAAGTGTCCCGTGATACCATCGAGTGATTCTCCTTCTTCGAGTTCTGGACCGCCTCCAGTCGCTCCGGGTGGTATTGGTCCAGGAATGGTCCAATCACGAAATGTCTTTTTGTAATAGGACATGAAGGAACAACCCTTTGGTCTTGAACGGAAATGAATGCTGCGGGGCGAAGGAGTCCCCTGCGGTTGTCAGGATTCGAGGATCAACCGCACTTGTTTTTGCAAGCTCCCTGTTTCTTGAGTTCCTGGCAATTCCCGGTGATCTGAACGTTCTGCGACTTGATGGAGAATCCGTGTTTCTGCGAAATCTCATCCTCGATCTGTTCGATCTGTTTGCTCTCGAACTCCACAATCTTTTCACAGTCCTGACAGATGATGTGATTGTGATTCGGATGATCTGCGTAGTTTGGATCGTAGAACTTGTAGTCCTTTCCAAAGTCCATCTCGTGTACCAGTCCGCTCTCCGTTAGGAGTGGCAAAGTGCGGTATACAGTCGCTCGCGATACAGATGCATCACGCGCTCTCGCCCAATCCAGAAGTTGCTCCGCGGTGAAGTGTTCTTCCGTACTGAATACGGATTCGATGATCGCCTTGCGAGGAGCAGTCATACGAAGCCCCTTTTCCTCGACGAAATCGAGGAATCGCTTCTTTGCTTTCTCTTTCTGGCTCTCGGACATGGAATCTCAAACGTGCCTGGAAATGGTAACGCCGGGATATGGTTTGTCCATCAAGGAAATGGATCAGGCCGGGTCAGGTGTCGCCCCGCCCTCTTCGGCTGGCGCCTCTGGTTGAGGTTGCTCTGGCTGTCCGGGCTGTTTGACCAAAAGAACGGGTACCGGGAAGCGGGATTTAACAACGCCGTCCACTGACACTTCCACCTGATAGACTCCCTGTTGCTTGAACTCAAGCTGCGGGAAGACGGTCATGTTGGACACTGGGTGTGCCGGATCCTGCAGACGGAACTGAGTGTCGCTCTTGCGAAGTTCGGTGGTACCATCTGTATCCAGAAGACGTACTGTCTCTGTAAATTCTCCTCTTCCCCGTGCCCAGCGTGAAAAGACACAGAGCTGCGGTGCTGTGATGGGGAGCTGAGGTGTACCAACTCCACTGATCACACCAATAAGGATGAAGTTACCGTTGGCCTCGCGGCGAACGTGTTCACAAAGGAGTGCGGACTGAAGATCTGGAAGAATGCGATTTGGATTCATGAAAAAGTGTTTTTTATGTGTTGGCCATTTCTGCGGCTCGGACTGTGTTCTGCATCAACATGGCGATGGTCATGGGACCGACGCCTCCTGGATTCGGGGTGATCTTTCCGGCTATGGGTTGCACGGCATCAAAATCCACATCTCCAACTAGACGTGTTCCACTTTTCTTTGTGGCATCTTCGATCCGATTCACTCCCACATCCATGATCACCGCTCCCGGCTTCACCATGTCTGCTTTAAGAAATTGTGCGACGCCCATTGCTGCTACGATGATATCTGCACGGCGGCAGTGTTCGGCTGTCTGTTTGCTCCGTGAATGACAGAGTGTGACTGTGGCGTTTGCGTGCGGTGCCTTTTGACAAAGGATGGATGCCATGGGTTTTCCCACGATGTTTCCTCGTCCTAGTACTACTACTTCTGCTCCTTCTACTTGAACGCCACTACGGATCAGCAGCTCGTGCACGCCTGCTGGAGTGCATGGTCTGAATCCTGTTGTGTCACCAAGCATTAGCTTACCTACATTCTCAGGATGGAAACCATCGACGTCCTTGCTCGGCAGAACCTTGGCAAACACTTTGGCTTCATCGATGTGTGAAGGAAGAGGCGCCTGAACGAGAATGCCGTGGATGCTGTCATCGTCGTTGCATTCCTGAACAATCTTCAACAGGTCGTCTTCTGTCGTATCATCTGGAAGGACGCGTGTCTCGGAACGGATGCCGAGTTCGTTCGCCTTTTTTTCCTTCATCCCGACATAGACCTTGGAAGCCGGGTCTTCTCCAACTCGAATGAAGATCTGTCCAGGTGTGATGCCCTTGCTGCTCTTGAGTGCTTCGACCCACTTGGCTGTCTCAGCATGAATTTCGGCGGCGATTGCACGCCCGTCGATTAAGTTCTCCATGAAGATTATTCCGCCAGTGGTTTCATTGTACGAATCTCGATAAGCGGACGTGTCGGCCAACGCTTGTCGATGTATTCTTCACCGGTGACTTGAATTGTTTTTCCTGAGTAGTATTTCAGCTCCAATCCTTTATCACTGGAATAGAGATAATTCATGAAGCGCTTGGAGCGCGGATCAATAAGTTTGTAAGAAGTCGGCGACTGAATGCTGAATGCTCTGCGCACAATGCCAAGCCGGGTTACGACACGGCGGGTGAACGCCGGATCGTCAAATTCACCCGACTCCGGGAGATCTGGAACGGCAGTCACAACTGGTGCCTCCACTTCAGGCATTGCTGGCACGGTTGGGCTCGGTTCCGTTGCGACGACGACAGAAGGTCCGGGCTCTGGCATTTTTGTCACTGGCTCGGGCTCAACTGGCGCTGGTGGATCGACTTTGGCCATCTTTGGTTCTTCTGGTTCAACCAGCGTTGGTGGATCCGTCGTGACAGGAGGCTCGATCGTGGGCTCGACCAACTTGGGTGCTGCTGGTGCAGCCAAGACAGGTGCTGATGGTTCGATGATTGCGGATCCTGTTGTCAGTTCCGTGGTCGCCGGTGCTTTTGGCCTGATGGCAGATGGGATTGGTAGTGAAGAATCATCGGCTCGCATGACAGGCGCCACAACAAGCTCAGATGGTTTCGGTGCCACCTTCTTCTCTGTAACGGTTGCCTTGGGTGCAGTGACCTTTTTCGCTGAGTCGTAATTCGAGAGATACTTGGCTGCCAAGAAAGCGTGGCTTCCCTGCGGTGCCGCAATCTCCATCCAACCTTGAACAGTGCGGATCTCATTTACTTTTTCTCCGCGGATGAGTTGTCCAACAATATTGAAATTGGCTCCAGGACCTGAGCGCACATTGAGACGCTGAGGGATGACCGTCTTGTCGGCTGGGTTGATGAATTCTGCTGAGGTCCATACCGGTGTGTTGTCTGGCAATTGGATCTTCGCCCAGCGAAGTTCGTCAGGGCCGGCACCCATCTCCTCGACAAAGACAACTGATTCGCCTTTTCCAAGTTGGGTGATGACTTCACTTCCTGTTGTCGCCTTGGCACGGACGTTTACACGATCGCCGGTTACCTTCACCAACTCAGCTGCCTGAGTTGACGATGCAGCAACCGCAAAAGTACATAGGTAAGAAAAGATGATCCGAAGAGTGCGGGTCGTCATGCGTCGAGTAGAGATTTTATCTCCGCTTCTGTCAATGTCCGCCACTTGCCTGGCTTCAATTCTCCAAGCCTCACGCGACCTATCTCAGTGCGCATCAGACGGACTACCTTCAGGTCGAAGGCTGAAAACAGTCGGCGGATTTCACGGTTCTTGCCTTCTTGTAATTCCACCACCAAGTGACTGTATCGATTGCTGGTGGTGACTATTTCTCCGGCCTTGATCTTGAGGTAGTCTCCCCTGTCCTTCACTCCCTTGATCAAATCCTTAACAATGTCTTCTGGGACCTTTCCACGAACACGGACATGATAGGTCTTGATTACGCGATTTCTCGGATGAGAGACATGATCGCAGAAAATGCCATCATTGGTCAGGAGCAGGAGCCCCTCGCTATCCAGATCCAATCGGCCCACCGGATAGGCATCTGCCCATTGATCCGGGATCAGCTCCATCACCGTTGGTCTTCCCTGAGGGTCATCCTTAGTGGTGATAACGCCTCTGGGTTTGTTCAGTGCGAGGTAAACCCGCTTCTTCGGCCGAACCTCGGTGCCGTTGACTATGACCACTGATTTCCCGGGTTCTACTTTGACTCCGGGTGTATCCACCACCTCTCCGTCCACCATGACCTGGCCATCCGCGATCATTCTCTCGGCAGCCCTGCGAGAGGCTACACCGGCTTCCGAAAGATACTTTTGCAGTCTTATTGCCATGATTTCGCGTTTTTTAGCCTATTTGGGAGGATATGAGTACACAAAAAGGCCATGCGGCTTCCAAAATGACCGCATGGCTCAATTTGAAAAAAGCTGATGGATTATTCCTCTGGCTTGGTCTTACGCAGACCGAGGACGGTATCGCCCTTTTTCCACTGACCACGCTTGCGGAGGAGTTCAACGCGCTCAAAGCGCTTCAACACACTGCGCTTTGCGCCGAGTGTTGATCCGAGTTTCAAACTGCTGTGCTGTGACATAAGCCTGTATTTCTGAAAAAATCTAGTTGTTCCTGTAGCCGCCGGGACCACGAGGGCCGAGATGGGTATCAAAGGCAGTTTCGAATTGCAACCGGTTTTTCTCACTATTCTTCTAGTTAGCCTTGCCTCAAAGGGCGCATTCTTTATTGTCTCCGCTCTTTTGCGGTGCTTCAGCCGAAGTGCCACACATGCTTTTCCAATATGAAAACACACAACATTGCGGTCATTGGTGGTGACGGCACCGGCCCTGAAGTGGCTCGCGAATCCGTCAAAGTGCTCAAAGTCGCTGCTGAAAAGTTCGGCTTCAAACTCGATTTCACTGATTACGATATCGGTGGAGAAGCCTACATGCGCACAGGTGAAGCGCTTCCAGACAGCGTTCTAGAAGAGCTCAAGAAATTCCCTGCCATCCTTCTTGGTGCCATTGGTCACCCTGAGGTGAAGCCTGGTATTCTTGAAAAGGGCATCCTGCTTCGCACTCGTTTCGAGCTCGAGCAATACGTCAACCTTCGCCCGGTCAAGTTGTTCGATGAGCGTTTCTGCCCGGTTAAGGACAAGAAACCTGAAGACGTGGATTTCGTTGTTGTTCGTGAGAACAATGAAGGACTTTACACCGGTTCTGGCGGATTTGTTTTCAAGGGCAAGCCTCATGAAGTTGCTATTCAGGAAAGCATCAACACTCGCCGTGGTGTCGAGCGGTGCCTTCGCTATGCATTTGAGTACACTCGCAAACGCAAGAAGGACAACAAGCTGACTCTTTGCGGTAAGACCAACGTACTTACTTACGCATGGGATCTCTGGGAGCGTGCTTTCCATGAAATCGGCAAAGCCGATTTTTCTGATATCACCCGCGACTACGCCCACGTGGATGCGACGACCATGTGGTTTGTCAAAAACCCTGAGTGGTTTGACGTGATCGTGACTGACAACATGTTCGGCGACATCATCACTGATCTCGGCGCCATGGTTCAGGGCGGGATGGGTATCGCTGCCGGTGGTAACATCAATCCTGAAGGAACCTCCATGTTTGAGCCTATCGGCGGAAGTGCTCCTAAATACACTGGTCAAAACGTCATCAATCCTCTCGCTGCTATCTGCGCCGGTGGAATGATGCTCGACTTCCTTGGTGAAGAAGAAGCCGCCAAGAAGATCGAAGACGTGGTGATCAAGATCACTCGCGAGAAGGTCAAAGATCTCGGTGCTGGTCGCATGGGTTACAGCACTACCGAACTTGGTGATATGGTTGCCTCTGGTGTAGCTGAGTAATTCTTACTCCAACTTCTAAAATTCCTAAAAGCCGCGGTGGCAACACCGCAGCTTTTTTGTTTTTCGTAGTATGGTATCGCCTGTGAGTTGCTTTGTTGGGCTCTTTTCCTATCGTTGGCTCATGAAGCAATTGGTTCTTTGTCTCTTTTTGTTGGCCGGCATCTTCTCTGGTTTTTCTCAGAAGGCCCCTTCAGTGGCGTTAATCAGCGGTGAGTACGAATACGCTTCCATGATCACCCTCCCTGCTCTGGCTGATTATTTGGAATCTGAGTACGCCATGAAGACATCTTATTTCGAACGCGGTCATGGCGAAGACATCCCCAAGATTGAAAAGGCTGCCGATGCTGATGTTTTAATTCTCTGCATCCGGCGCTTGACGCTGCCTGAGAAACAACTCGCCGTCGTTCGCAATTTCATCAAGGCGGGGAAGCCAGTGATAGGCATTCGCACCACGAGCCACGCTTTTGAGAATTGGAAATCTTGGGATAATGAAATTTTGGGCGGTAACTATCACGGTCATCACAAGAACCATCTCAAAACCACCGTTTCGATCTCTGGTGATAAGAAGCACCCTTTACTCACCAACATCAACAAAGGTTTCGTCAGTGGCGGCAGTCTTTACGAAGTTCGTCCTTTGACCAAGGACAGTACCATTTTGATGACGGGTTCTGTTGAATTGAAAGGATCTGAACCAGAACCTGTTGCCTGGACCCGCGAAGCGGGCGATTCAAAAATCATGTATACTGCTCTTGGTTTTCCTGAAGATTTTGAGCAATCGTCCTTCGTCCAATTCATCGTAAATTCGATTTACTATGGTCTTGATCGGTCCATTCCTTCTAAAACGGCCTCGGGTCTTTCTTCGTTTCCTTCCAGAAAGATCTCCATTGATGCTTTCGCGCCTCTTGCTAAGCACCATCGCACGGTTGCTTTGGATGTCAGAACTCCAGGAGAGTACGCTCAAGGTCATGTCAAAAATGCGGTGAATCTAAACTTCCGTTCCAAATCCTTGGCCGACGATCTGAACAAGCTGGATAAGAACCGTCCCTATGCCGTCTTCTGCCGTAGCGGTGGCAGAAGCGCTGCCTGTACCAAGAAAATGAAGGAACTGGGTTTCAAGTTTGTCTATGATTTCTCCGGATCCATGAATGCCTGGGAGGCTGCGGGTAAACCGACTGTTAAGTAAGTTTTTCGAATGTCCATTTACTTCGACTACAATGCGACGACGCCCCTCGATTCGGGGGTGAGGGATAAGATCATTCCTTATTTCGATCAGGACTGGGGAAATCCTTCGAGTGTTCATGCTAAGGGCCGTAAGGCCCGCGCGATTTTGGACGATTTTCGGGATCGTCTTGCTCTCCTCTGGAAGGCCAAGCCAAGCGAAGTCGTGTTTACCTCTGGTGGTTCCGAAGCCAATAACATGGCTATCTTCGGCTCTGCCAGACACTTACGCGATAAGGGACGACATCTCATCACCTCCTCCATAGAACATCATGCTGTACTCTACTGTTATGAATATCTGGAGAAAAAAGAGGGTTTCCAGGTTACTTACCTTCCTGTGGATGGTTCCGGTATCGTTAACCCTGACGATTTAGCTGCTGCCATTCGCCCTGACTCGATCCTTTGTTCGATTATGTCAGCCAACAATGAGACTGGATCCATTCAACCTTATGCCGCCCTGGGTGACATTTGCCGTGAAAAGGAGGTCCTATTCCATTGCGATGGTGTTCAGAGCCTTGGAAAAGAGCCCTTTAACGATATACATCAGTTTCATGCGGACTTGGTTACCTGTTGTTCCCACAAATTTCACGGTCCCAAAGGATCTGGGGCGTTGTTTATCAAGAGTCCTTTGTTGCCGGATCCAATTGTTTTCGGAGGTGGTCAGGAGAATGAACGCCGTGCTGGTACTGAGAATCTGCCGTTGGTTTGTGGATTTGTTGAAGCTTTTGAATCCCTCGTTTGTTCTCCTGTCTTTCAATCCGTTGATCTCAAACCGCATATAGCGCGCTTTCTGGAACTGATTGATTCTATGGAAGGCGTAGCCTTTCGCGGTTCGAGAGATTCGAGACTCTGCAATACGGTTTCCTTTTCTGTCGAAGAAGCTGACAGCATCGCTATGATAGCTGGATTGGATATGGAAGGAGTCTGCGCGAGTAGCGGATCTGCTTGTTCTGCTGGCTCAGTGACTCCCTCTCATGTCTTGCAAGCCATGGGTGTTGGTGACGCTGAGTCCTCTGCCTTGGTCCGACTCTCACTCGGTCGGGAATCTTCTAGGGCTGAAGTTGATCATTTGATCACGGTTTTGCCTTCCGTGATTCAACGAATCCGGGGATGGTAGCCCTGCTTTCGTCAATGACGATTCTCGGTTTTAGGACTGAAAGTTGTTCAGGCCTAGGTGTTAATAACATCGTAATGGACCTACCAATGATATGTCGGCCCTGTGGGCAATGCAGATTCCTAGTACGAATTTTCAATTTGTTCCCGACTTGTTCACAGGCTTCCTTTTTGCGTAAGTCGTTGGGCCTGACCTTGACACGACCATTTAGGTGATTTATTCACCGCCCTTAATATGAGTGCGAATTAAGGTACTCTTTTATTTCTTTATAATTAATGAAACTCACAATTGCCAAAGAGCAGCTGATCTCAGGACTTCAAACTGTCCAGAATGCCGTAGGAACTCGATCCACTCTTCCGGTGTTGTCCAATGTTTTGGTGAACGCCGCTGATGGTCGTCTCGCTCTGACTGGAACAGATTTGGACATCACCGTCTCTTGTTCCGTCGAGGCCACCATTGAAGAACCTGGAATCACGACTCTTCCGGTTAAGCGCTTTCTAGGAATCGTCAAGGAGCTGCCCACTCCTGAAATCGAGATAGAGATCGATGAGAAGAATGTCTGCAGTCTTCAGTCTGGTTCTTCCTTTTATAAGATTCATGGTCTGCCTTCAGAAGAATTTCCCAAGGTAGATAATTTCGAGGATGACAAGAAGCTGGTCATTCCTCAGGAGAAATTGAAGGTGATGCTGAAGAGAACTTCGTTTGCCATCTCCACAGATGAGACTCGTTACGTTCTGAACGGAATTTATCTCAAGACTGCTGAAGACAAACTGACAATGGTTGCCACTGATGGTCGTCGTTTGGCAATGGTCGAAGAAGAGATCGCTGGCGAGATTGCTGATGAATTCATCATTCCTACCAAGGCAGTCAACGAATTGAACCGCCTGCTGGGTGGTGATGGTGAAATCGAACTGAAATTCAAAGAGAACCAGGCTTCTTTCAAACTGAGCAGTGAGAATGGAACGGATGCGTTGATCATCACCAAATTGGTGGAAGGCAACTACCCGAACTACCGTCAGGTCATCCCTAACACAGAGAATGCAGAGCGTGTGGAATTGGTCCGGGAAGAAGTTTATCAGGCACTGCGTCGTGCTGAGTTGATGACGAACGACAAGTCAAACTCCGTGAAGCTGACGTTCTCAGAGAATCTGCTGACGATTACGGCCAACACACCGGACGTGGGAGAAGGTCGAGAGAAGATTGCCATCAACTACGGAGGTCGTGAGATCTCTATCGCTTTCAATCCGACTTACTTCATGGATCCGTTGAAGTCGTTGGATGAGGATGAATTCACCATGGAGCTGATCGATGAGTTGAGCCCAGGACTGGTGAAATCCAAGAGTCCATTCCTCTACGTTCTGATGCCAATGCGGATGAGCTGATGTCAGGCGAATATTGGGAAGATCTTTATCAAAAAGGCGAGACCGGGTGGGACAAAGGAGAGCCCTCACCCGGTCTTGTTGATTTCTTGGAGCTGCGCGCTCCGATGCCGGGCAGGGTCTTGATTCCAGGTTGTGGCAAAGGACATGATGTTGTTGCTTGGGGCAAGGCAGGATTTGATGCAGTAGGTTTTGATATAGCCCCGTCAGCTGTTGGCATTGGTAAGGGAAGAGAAGATCTGAAGGGATTGAAGATCGATTTCAAGCAGGGTGACTTTTTGAGGGATCCTGTTTTTGAAGAGTTCGATCTTATTTTCGAACACACACTCTTCTGTGCGATTCAACCCGAAGAACGTGAGCTATACGAACAGGCCGTTGCTCGTTGTTTGAAACCAGGCGGCTTCTTTGTATCTGTTCACTACATGATCCCGGATGAAGATGGTCCCCCATTTGGAACGACTCGAGATGAAGTGGTAGAGCGCTTTGAAAAGTTTCTTCGTCTGGAGGACGAGTGGGAGCCAAGATCCTATCCGAACCGCAAGGGATTGGAGCGGATGTTTCTTTGGCAAAAGTGTGAAGGTTGACAAGGCAGCTTAAGAAACAGGCTTGGCACGAACCGCTAGTTTCTTTTTCTGACGTTTCCTGTTTCGGAGATCCTTTAGTTCTCCGGCTTCTTTCAAAGCGAGGTCGATGAATGCATCCTGACTACGAATTGGTTTCTCGTTCCGCTTCAAAGGTGGAATCACGTAGGAACCATCGGACTGTAGATGGCGAGCCTTCACGTTGTCTTGGAAAGAGATAGCGAGGTATTCGTTGATCACCCGGTCTTTGAGACTTCCATCCTGAATGGGGAAACAGGATTCGATTCGTCTGAAGAAATTGCGAGGCATCCAGTCGGCACTAGCGATATAGACATCTGGTTGGCAGGCATTTTCAAAGTAGAAAATCCGGCTGTGTTCAAGGAAGCGATCGATGATGCTGATGACTCGGATGTTTTCACTGACACCTTGAACGCCGGGACGCAGACAACAGATTCCGCGAATGAGGAGATCGACTTTAACTCCGGCATGACTGGCGGCGTAGAGTTCACGGATGATCTCATCATCAACCAAGGAATTCATTCGAGCGATGATTTTAGCTGGTAGTCCTCGCTCAGCATTCACTCGTTCCCTGCGGATGAGATCCATCATTTTTTGATGAAGTTGGAAAGGAGCAGGAATCAAATTCCTCATACCGTTGAATTCACAGATTCCGGTAATGATGTTGAAGAGGTTTGTAGCGTCTTCACCGAAATCAGGATCACAAGTGAACAATCCGATGTCGGTATAGAGTCTTGCGGTTGAAGTGTTGTAATTGCCGGTGGCTAAATGGAGGTATCGGCGAATGCCCTCTTTTTCATTTCTTACAACAAGACAAGCTTTGCAGTGGATCTTGTATCCTACCAATCCATAGACGACATGAACTCCTGCTTCCTCAAGTCGGCTTGCCCATTCGATGTTGTTGGCCTCATCAAATCGCGCCCTGAGTTCGACAACCGCTGTGACTTGTTTGCCTGCTTTGGTTGCGGCCATCAAAGCATTGATGATCCGTGTGTCACTGCCGGTTCGATAGAGAGTCTGTTTGATAGCGAGAACGTTGGGGTCCGCTGCAGCTTGTTGAAGGAACTCTACGACACTTTCGAAACTCTCGTATGGATGATGGAAGAGAATGTCTTTTTGACGGATGGCAGCAAAGAGATCTTTCTTCCGATGGAGACTTGGAGAAATTGGTGCGACGAACGGTCTATCTCTCAGCTCAGGTGAATGATCGCCGAAGCAAATGCTCATGAGTGGCGAAGGACTCATCGGTCCGTCGATCACGTAGAGGTCTTCTTTGGCTAGGTTGAATTCCTTGAGAAGGTTTGCACGGATGTCCATGGGACAACCTTTTGAAACTTCAAGACGAACTGCGGCACCTTTTCTTCTCTTGTGAAGTTGTGATTGAACGGTCTTGAGCAAGCTGACCTTGTCATCTTCGACATCAGAATAGAGTTCGCTGTTTCGAGTGACACGAATGAGCCACCATCCAAGAACTTTGCATCCGGTGAAAAGATCAGGAAGATAACGGCCGATGAGTTCCCCGAGGAGAATGTATTCCTGCCGACTGCTACGATTGGGCAGCTTGATGAGTCGAGAGAGAATCGAAGGCACCTGAACCACAGCCAGGCGTTGGCCCGTTTTACCGTTTTCGGTGAACTCCAACTTGACGATCAAGTTGAGAGATTTGTTTAGAATGAGTGGAAATGGATGAGCAGGATCGATAGCTACCGGAGTAAGAACGGGAAGGACCTGCTGATGAAAATACTTATCGAGCCATGCTGATTCACTCTTTGTGAGGTGAGAGAATCGACGAAAGCGAATGCCGTTCTGCTGAAGCTGAGGAACCAGCTCCTTGCGCCAACATTGGTACTGCTGGGAAACGAGCTTTCGGATCTTGGAGACAGATTTGCGGAAGGTCTCAGTGGCGGTGAGTCCATCGACACTGCGTTCCACAATGTCGCTTTCTATCTGCTGTTTGATGCCTGCAACGCGGACTTCGAAGAACTCATCGAGGTTGGAACTGACGATACAAAAGAACTTAAGTCGCTCCAGCAAGGGGGTCTCAGGATTGAGGGACTCTTCGAGAACGCGTTGGTTGAACTCGAGCCAGCTGAGTTCGCGATTGATGAAATGTTCGGGCTTGATGTCTATCATGAAGTTCAGGTGTTCACCTGTGGCACGGGTAAATCTTATTAGCCGATTTTGAGCAAAGCGAACAAACCTTTGAACAAGCTGTGAAAAAGTGGTGAAAAACCATTGATTTCTTTCACGTTGACGCTGGAAAGGTCACCGCTACTATCTCGCGCTCGTTACCGGACCGGGTTTCCGCCCGAAATGGCTGACGAATACTGAAAACGAAATTAACCACGAATACGATCCAACTATGCCAGTTAACGTAGCAATCAACGGATTCGGACGCATCGGGCGTCTTGTTTTCCGCGCCATGGTCGAACAGGGAATGATCGGTAGCGACATCGAAGTTGTCGCTGTCGGAGACATCGTTCCAGCCGATAACCTCGCTTATCTCCTTAAATACGACTCCGTTCAGGGTCGTTTCCAAGGTGAAGTGAGCGCCAAAGATGATGAGACACTCATCGTCAATGGTAAGGAAATCAAAGTCGTCAGCGCCCGCACCCCAGATGGACTTCCTTGGAAGGACCTCGGAGTCGATGTTGTGATCGAAGCAACAGGTTTATTTGTTGGCGCAGACGAGAACGGCCAGAACAAGTCCCGCGGACATCTTACCGCAGGTGCCAAGAAGGTCATCATCTCTGCTCCAGCAAAGGGCGAAGACATCACCGTCGTCATGGGTGTGAACCATGAGAATTACGACGCCGCCAACCACAATGTGATTTCCAACGCATCCTGCACCACCAACTGTCTAGCACCGCTGGTTCACGTGCTTCTTAAGGAAGGTTTCGGAATTGATGAAGGTCTCATGACCACGATTCACTCCTATACCGCCACTCAGAAGACCGTAGACGGACCAAGCCGCAAGGACTGGAAGGGTGGACGTAGTGCCGCGATCAACATCATTCCTGCCGCAACCGGAGCAGCCAAGGCCGTTGGTCTGGTATGCCCTGAGGTTAAAGGAAAGATCACTGGAATGGCCTTCCGCGTTCCTACTCCTACTGTTTCTGCAGTTGATTTGACTGTTAAGACGGTCAAGGAGACCAGCTACGCAGAGATCAGCGAGGCAATGAAGCGTGCAAGTGAGACCTACCTCAAGGGTTATCTCAACGTGACTTCTGATGAAGTGGTCAGCACAGACTTCATTCACGACAAAGCATCTTCCATCTACGACGCAGGTTCCGGAATCGAGCTGAACAGCAAATTCTTCAAGCTCGTGAGCTGGTATGACAACGAATGGGGTTACAGCAACCGCGTTTGTGATCTGCTGAAATACATGATCCAAAAGGGCTTCTAAGACCTAAGGAATCATCCTTTTTGAAGAGGGTCGCCGGGAATTTTTCTGGCGGCGCTTTTTTTTTGGGGATTTACAGGGAATAAATATCTGCTATCCATGTCCAACAAAGCGTGACCGAGTTGGTCACCTGTGTTTGATCAATAATACATCAACCCAAAGAAAGTTAATAAAAATGCGTAAACTCATCGTAGCACTCATCACGTTCGGTTTCGTTCTCGTCGCTTCAGCAGAATCTGTAGATCTGAAGATCGACGGTATGGTTTGCTCAAAGGGCTGTGTCAGCAAAGTGAACAAAGCTCTGACCAAGGTTAAAGGCGTTAACAAGAAGGGTTCAAAAATTGAGCTCGGCAAAGCCAAAATCAATTTCGACGAGGCAAAGACCAGTCGTGCAGACATCGTGAAAGCCATCGAGAAAGCTGGCTTCACTGTGGTTTCCAAGTAAGGAACTGCTAAATAATCACGAAAAACGGCATCTGGCTCGTCCAGGTGCCGTTTTTCTTTTGCCCTGATGACGTTCAATCAGCAGCATTCCGCGCTTTGTCATGCTGACCGTCGCAGATATTTCGAAACGTTATGGGCATAAGGAATTGCTCAAGACCACCAGTCTCCAGATCAATGATCGAGACCGGGTCGGTCTGGTTGGCCCAAATGGCGCCGGCAAGTCCACGCTTTTTAACATGATCCTGGGTGAGGAAAGCCCAGATTCAGGCGATATCAGCTTTCAAAAGGGCTTTAGAATAGGATTTTTGCCTCAGGAGAGTGCTCCCGTGGGCGATGAGACGGTCCTCGAGCTGGCGACGACCGTCAGTCCGGAGTTTTCAGAGATCAAAAAGAAGATTGAGACGCTGGAAAAAGGAGATCACGAAGCAGACTGGGATGATGACCTGCATCACAGATTTGAAGAATTGGGTGGCTATGAAGTTGAACCCAAGGCTAAGAGGATCTTGGCCGGCTTGGCTTTCAGAGAAGAAGACTTCAACCGCCCTGCCCGTGAGCTGAGCGGAGGCTGGGTAATGCGTGTTCATCTGGCGAGATTGTTGGTGATGGAGCCGGATCTACTGATGCTCGATGAGCCCACCAACCATCTGGATCTACACTCTTTGATTTGGTTTCAGGAGTATTTGAAGGGGTATTCGGGAGCAATTCTCCTGATTTCGCATGACCGTGAGTTCCTTAATCAACTGGTGACGAGCATCGTGGAGATCCGTCAGTGCCAATTGATTCGTTATCGGGGTAACTACGAGAAGTACTTGGAAGAGCGTAAGGCCAGAGAGGAACAACATTTGGCAGCCTACCGGAACCAACAGAAGGAAATCGAACGTATGATGTCCTTTGTGGAGAGGTTTCGGGCCAAGAATACCAAGGCTTCTCAGGCTCAGAGTAAACTGAAGCAGATCGAGAAGATGGAGAAGATCGAGGCGCCGATCATAGAGAATCAGAAAATAGCCTTTAGTTTCCCGCAGCCAGCAAGGAGTGGACTGAGAGTCATTCGGTTGACCGACATCAAGTTGGCATACGGAGAGAACGTTGTTTACGAAGGATTGGATTTTGAAATAGAGAGAGGAGAGAAAGTTGTGCTGGTCGGACCGAACGGAGCTGGCAAATCGACGCTTCTCAAGATCCTTGGAGATGCGATTCCTTTCCAACACGGAGAAAGAGAGCCTGGCTATAACGTTGAAGTCGGCTATTTTTCCCAATATCGCGTGGAAATGCTTAATGAGAAGCGTTCAGTCCTAGATGAAGCGATGGATACACCCCAAGCAGTGACTGAAGAGTCTGTAAGAACACTTCTTGGTAGCTTTCTTTTTCGTGGAGATGATGTGTTCAAGGCAGTTGGAGTTCTTAGCGGAGGTGAAAAGACGAGGCTCGCTCTGGTCAAGATGCTCTTGAACCCCCCTAACCTACTGTTGATGGATGAGCCCACCACCCATCTGGATATGCCCAGCATCGATGCATTGACCGCCGCACTCGATCAGTATTCCGGGACGTTGATCTTTATCAGTCACGATGTTTACTTCATTCGATCCGTTGCCAAAGAAGTGATTCATGTGAATGACGGGAAGCTCACTCGATACAAAGGTGATTACGACTACTATCTCTACAAATCAGAAGCGGCTTCAGCGAGATCCGGCCTGACAGCTGGAACGGACGCTCCAAAGGAAAAGGTCGTTAAGAGGAGCCGAGAAGAGATCAAGCGGCAGAAGCGGGAAGAGGCAGAACGCCGCCAAGCACTTTCAAAGAAACGAAAGAAATATCAAGAGACTGTAGATCGACTGGAAAAGGTGATCGAGAAGCTCGAGGCCAAACAGGTTGAACTCACGGAAGAGCTTGAAAAACCAGAGACCTATGAGGCAGCCGGAAGGGCCGTAGAGTTGAATAGAGAACTCATGGCCGTGGCAGATGACCTGGAAAAGGCTCAATCAGAGTGGGAAACAGCAGCGACCGCATTGGAAGCCATTCAATAGTTGTAAGCTATTGTTAATAAGTAAGTTAAGATAATAGAAATTCATGTTTGTCTATCCGAAAAAATACGACGTGATTGTTATAGGAGCGGGCCACGCTGGTGTAGAGGCGGCCCTCGCTCCAGCGCGTATGGGTTGTGAGACGCTGATGCTGACAACCAACTGCGACACGATCGGACAGATGTCATGCAACCCAGCCATAGGAGGTTTGGCAAAGGGACACTTGGCGCGTGAGATCGATGCACTTGGTGGTGAGATGGGCAAGGCAACGGATATGACTGGACTGCAGTTCCGGATGCTCAATTTGAGAAAGGGGCCATCAGTCTGGGCGCCCAGAGCACAATGCGATAAGAAGGCTTATCAATTTCGAATGAAGTGGATTTGCGAACGCATGCCCAAGCTACACGTTCGCCAGGGTCAGGTGGCCAAGTTGCTTCACAAAGATGACAAGGTGTATGGAGTAGAGACGAATTTGGGAGTTCAGTATCATGGAGCAACCGTCATCATTACGACAGGGACCTTCTTGCGGGGGTTGATGCATATTGGTCAGAAACAATCGGCAGGAGGTAGATCTGGAGAATCGGCAGCGATGGGGCTATCTGATTCATTGAAGGAAGTAGGATTGGAGTTGGGACGTTTGAAGACAGGCACCCCGCCCCGCCTTCTCAAGGATTCTATTGATCTTTCCAAGATGGATGAGCAACCAGGTGATGAACCGGTCCCCTACTTTACCTATTGGAAGGATGATCTGTTTGATCCAGAACTATCGGGAATCAATTCCGCTGACATTGGTCATAGCGAAGGAAAGTACCCTCCTGGCTCGATATTGGACCGAATCAACGGACAAATGCCCTGTCATATTACGTTTACTACGGACAGGACTGCAGATTTGATCCGAGAAAATCTTCATAAGTCTCCCATGTATTCGGGTGAGATAGAAGGAGTTGGACCGCGATATTGCCCTTCTATTGAGGATAAGATCGTTCGTTTTGCTGATAAGGACCGACATCAGATCTTTCTGGAACCGGAAGGCATTTCTACTGACGAATTTTATGTGAACGGATTCTCAACCTGCCTGCCCTTTGAGGTTCAGGTCGATCTGGTTCAGTCCATAACGGGATTAGAGAATGCGGAGATCATGCGACCGGCCTATGCAGTAGAGTATGATTTCGCACAGCCAACCCAATTGAAGGCGTCGTTGGAAACCAAGGTATGTGAGAATCTTTTCTTGGCTGGTCAGATCAATGGAACTTCTGGATATGAAGAAGCCGGAGCTCAAGGACTGATGGCAGGAATCAATGCTGCAAGGAAGGTTCAGGAGGCGGATCCGCTCATTTTGAGGCGTGATCAGGCTTATATAGGGGTTTTGATCGATGATTTGGTCACCAAAGGGACTTCTGAGCCTTATAGAATGTTTACTTCAAGAGCTGAGTATCGCCTGTTACTGCGTCAGGATAATGCAGATATGCGGTTATGTAGGCTGGCCAGAGAGATGGGTTTACTAAATGACCGCAACTTTGAGGCCTTTGAAAAGAAGGAATTGGCGGTTTACGAAGAGCTTAAACGCCTGTCAACGGCTCGTGAGGGCCAAAACAGTATGGAGGAGCTGCTGAGGAGACCAGAGAATCGCTATGGAGATCTGCCTCTTAAGGCTGAAGGAATCGATCCTGAGGTGGCTCAACAGGTAGAGATCATGGTCAAATACGCTGGGTACATACAGAGACAGGAGGCGGAGATTGAGAAATTCAAGAGCCTTGAGGAACGTCAGATTCCTACCTGGATGCGCTATGACGAGATCCCAAGCCTAAGAAATGAGGCAAAACAGAAGCTTCAGGAGATTCAGCCAGCTACTTTGGGACAAGCATCTAGGATATCTGGTATTTCCCCTGCGGATGTCAGCTTGGTAATGGTTTGGATGAAGAGAGGCCCGCAGGAGCTCAAAAACGTGGGTGCAGAGGAACATATGGAGGACGAAGAGGCTTCTGGGGATTGTTGTGGGGATCTTTGATGTTCCACGTGGAACACCACAATGATGCTAATTCCGTAAGGCGGCCCGGTGGAGGCCGTCATTTTTGTTGGTATTGGCCTGATTGTTCCATGTGGAACACTGGGAACCGGAAGAATCGGGACGAGGCAAACGTTCATCTCTGTTCCACGTGGAACATTCAGCTAAGTCAGACTCTTACCAAGAAGGAAGCCAAAGGCCGTGAAAGCGATACAAATGGCTACAGAACCGATGACATTGCCTAGCGCGGCAGTATATTGACCTGTTTTGAGTAGCTGGAGGGATTGTAAACTGAAGGAGGAAAAAGTTGTGTAGCCACCACAGAAACCAATGACAGCGAACGCATGAGCCCCCTGCCCAACCGTCAGCCGCTCTGAACTGAGGCTTAATGCGGCTAGAACTCCAATTAGGAGACTCCCCGAAGCATTGGCGATGAGTGTTCCCCAAGGAAATGTGTTCCCAGCCTTGGAGGTCACAGCGAGGTCCAGTAGATGCCGACAAACGCCCCCTAAACCGCTTCCAAGAGCAATCCAAAGGCATGAGGTCAATATCGTCATCAGAAGCTCAGAATGCCCACCATTGTCGCGGAAATCAATATGGATGGTCCATCATTGCCAAAGGGCCTTTCTTAGCGCCCGTTCACGAGACTCAATTGCACGTTGCAAGCCGGCTCAGAGGTTCTTAAAACGTTCCTGTTGAACACTCCTCACTCAACCTTTTCCAGCAAGGGGTTTCTGGCTCTCTTGATCGGAGCTGTAGCCATCGCCTTCGCACCGATCTTTGTGAGGCTCAGTGATACAGGATTGGTAGCAACTGCCTTCTATAGAATTGCCTTGGCTCTACCTATTCTGTGGGTGGCATTGTTGAGTCAAAGGACGCGGTCGAAGTCCGAATCCAAGAGAACTCCTTATGGAATGCTGGCATTGGCGGGATTCTTCTTCGCGCTAGACCTAGCGTGTTGGCATTGGAGCATAGGTTTGACCACTGTTGCCAATTCCACGCTCTTGGCGAACTTCGCTCCCTTTGTCGTGGCGATTGGAGCTTATGTATTTTTAAAGGAGCCTTTGAACAAGAGAATTTGGGGAAGCTTATGCCTGTCAATCATTGGAGCCGTCTTGCTCGTTGGACCGAGCTTAGAGCTGTCCACAGAGCGTTTGCTAGGTGACGGCTTTGGATTGCTTACTGCGGTCTTCTACGGGGCGTATCAGCTCACTGTGCGGCACCTAAGGAAGACCGTCAGTCCTTTGGTTATCATGGCATGGTCTGGCATACCGGCGGCGGCCATTCTGTTGCTCATTAGTGTACTGACGAAAGAGAATTTGGTTCCAGGCGGTACTAATATCTGGTTGGTGCTATTGGGCTTGGCGTTGGTCAGTCATATAGGAGGGCAGGGGACGATCACCTACGGATTTGGTCACTTGCCGGCAGCGATAGCGTCGATTAGTTTATTGATACAGCCTGTAGTCGCTGCAATCGTCGCATGGATGCTATTTCAAGAAGGAATAACGTTAAAGCAAGGCATTGGAGGGCTAATTACTCTCTCAGGGATCTATTTGGCGAGTCGGATCAGTGGGAAGAAAGAATGAAAAATTGACAAAGCTCTAGCAGGAAAAGTGATTAATCCTATCAATCTGAAGAAGTGGAAAAAACAGTTCTCTTAAGTAGTAGTTGATGCAAAAGGCAACTCCTCAAGCTCTTCACAGAGAACGTCCATTCGGCCGCCAATCAACTTTATAGAATAGAGACGGTAGCTGTCGGGGTCACTTAGCTTCTTGGGGTTGGGATAGCGATCAGATGAAGAAGACTGGGGATCATTGCTAACCTCTAGATTTTTGTAATTGATGTGAAGGACGGCCAATTGAGCTGAAACATAGCGTTGTTTCTCAGCGGAATCAGTGACTTCGTAGACGCCAAAGACGTTCCATGGCTCTTCAGCTAATTGGACATCCAAATCAATCGAGAGCGAATGGTGGTGACAGTTGCAAAAAAGTAGCTCTAGTCCTTCTTCGGCAGACCTATAGGAAAATGACAGAACGACTCGAGAATCAGGCTCAGTTTCGGAGCCGGGAAGGACAGCAACCTTTGTAAGAGCTGAATCGTGGAGCCCAAGAGGGAAGTCACCGAGGGGCTTGTATGGCTCTAAAGATCCTAACGACATAAAATATTGGGTTACTTAAAGAAACCCTTTTGGCGTTCCGTAACTGTGTGGCCCAGTTTTTCCAGAACCGAGAGCATATCCTCCCAGACCTTGCGTTTGGTGGGCTTGTCACCGTAGCGGAGAAGGTAGGAGGGATGGAAGGTGGGCATGACTGGAATGCCGTTGAACTCCTGCCAAGTGCCACGGAGCTTGTTGATTCCTTCGGAGGTCTGAAGCAGTCCTTGGACTGCGGTGGCGCCAAGAGTGACGATCACCTTGGGCTGGATGATCTCAATCTGCTTCAGCAGGTAGGGTTTACAGGTATCCATTTCCTCCGGAGTCGGCTTCCGGTTACCGTGTCTCTGGCCAGGAGTATCGGGGCGACATTTTAGGATATTGGCGATATAAACGGTATCGCGGTCATAGCCCATAGTTTGAATGATCTTCGTGAGTAACTGCCCAGCTCGGCCAACGAAGGGTTCGCCCTTGATATCCTCATCCATGCCTGGCGCTTCACCAACAAACATGACTGGAGAGGTGATATCACCAACACCAAAGACGACATTCTTGCGGGATTTGGCAAGATGTTCACATTTTATACACGGTGCTACCTCTGTAAGTAGCTGATTCATAACTACTTGACGTGGATCATCAGAGGAAAGGGAGGAAGCAGCCCGCAGTTTGACTACAGGAGCCGGCTTGGAACGAGGGGCAGGTGCGGTAGACGGCTTCTGACCTTGAGAGCGACTCAAAGGCTTGGGGGCGGCAGGAGCCTTGGGTTTAGGGCGGTCCAGAGGAGCAGAAAGAAGAGCCAAAGTATCGGCCTGAACAGGGACATGACGCACTCCACGGGCCTTGAGCTGCTCGAGATGAGCAGCCGTAGCTTCTAGAAGTTCCACATAGCCAATCGCCATGGGGAGATCCTACCAATGAGAGCAGGTAAATACCAAGAATCGAAAATGAGGCATGGGAAATGGCGGGAGTTGGCAGAGAAGGGGTGCCGAGGTGGAATAATCAGCCTCTTTACAGAGGCGCTCATTTCGTCTATTTTTCGTGGTCGATTTGCTTTGCTGCAAAAAAGCAAAGCTCCTGTAGATCCGTCCAAACCAGCTTTTGAAGGAAGCGTTGCCCACATACGGCAGCGCTTCTTTTTCCCTCGCCGGAGGGGGCTGGAGGGCTTGTCCCGCAATGACTGAAGACTGTTGTTCGTCCCGGTCAAACGCGAGAGAACATAATGAAGACTGACTTAAACAAGAACCGTCCGGAGGTCGGCCCCATGGCTGATCAGTACGACCGTCCTGCCCCTAAACTGTATGATCCTGAGAAGCATACAGACGCCTGTGGCGTTGGCTTTATTACGGTCAAGAGTGGGAAGCAGACACATGACCTGATGTTGAAAGGTCATGAAGCGTTGTGCGTGGTTCCACATCGTGGCGGAATGAACTCAGAGGGAATCGGTGATGGTGCCGGTTGTTGTGTGGATTTATCAGAAAAGTATTTTGGAAGAATCCTTGGTAAGCCTCAACTGAAGCGTGGCGAATTTGGCGTCGCCAACTTCTTCTTTCCAGCAGACGACAGTCAACACGACCGCACCGTCAAACTCGTTGAGGACATTCTCGCAAAACACAAACTCCCACTGTGGATGTGGCGCGAGGTTGAGGTTGATGAGTCGGCCGTCAACGAAGCTTCTGCCAAAGCACAGCTTGCCATTCATCAGGTGATCTTTGGTCGTCCTGAAGGATTGGGTGACGAAGACCCGATGGCGTTCGAGGTTGAGATCAACGAAGCTTTGGAAGACTTGGAAGAAGTCGCATATAGCGATGAGGCTCTTTCAGGATTCTTCCCGTGCTCCATGAGTTCACGCACGGTGGTCTATAAGGGGCGTTTGAACTCCGGAGAGTTGGTTCCTTACTTCAAGGATCTTTCTGATGCAGATCACGAGATCAGTGTCTTCACTTTCCACACGCGTTTCTCCACCAACACAGAGCCCGCCACTTTCATGGCGCAACCGTTCCGCAGGCTTTGTCATAACGGTGAGCTCAACACGGATAAGAAAAATCGTTTGAGCGAAGATGCGATCGCCAAACAGAAGAATCGCAAAGTCATCTTCCCGAAAGGTCAGTCCGACTCAGCACGTTTGGATCAGACGTTGACTCGTCGTGTGATTGAGGATCGTTTGGATATCGTAGAGGCCGTGTTGGCCATGATGCCACCAGCATGGGAGAACGATCCAACCGTGACGCCTGAAGTGCGCGCGATGTTTGAGTATCTCAGTCTTTACGAAGAGAAGAACGACGGACCAGCAGCGTTGGTTTTCTGTGATGGTATCAAAGTAGGCGCACGTCTGGACCGTTTGGGTCTTCGTCCTTTGCGCTCCATCGAGACGGACGAATACCTGGCCGTCACGTCCGAAGCAGGTCAGATCGAATTTGATCCAGAAAGAGTCATTCGCCGCGGACGTATTGAGTCAGGTGGCATGATCTACTTCGATCATGGAACGGGCAAGGTCTGGACCAATGAAGAAGTGCTTAAGTTCATGGCAGCGCAGAAGGATTACGCCGCCATGCTTAAGGAGCGCTTGATTCGTTTGGAAGATCTTCCAGAGATCACCGCAGCGGAAGCGCGGCCGGATCATCCGTTGACGATTGATCAACGTCACGTGGCATACGCTCACAACCAGGAGAGTTTCAAATTCCTTTTGGATCCGATGATCCTTACGGGCGCTGAGCGGGTGAGTGCTATGGGTTATGGTGTGGCCACCAATGCCCTCACGAATTCAGAGGGTGGTATGTATAAATACTTTTCCCAACGCTTCGCACAGGTGACGAATCCGCCATTGGATTCCATCCGTGAACAGGACGGAATGACTCTGCGAGTAGCTTTGGGAGGCAAGCCAACGTTTGCACCGGACGATGCACGTCAGGTTATGTTGGAAAGTCCGATTGTCTACACGCACGAGCTCGAGCAGCTGCGTCGTAATGATCAGATCGAAGTCCGCACCATTCCTTTCTTTTACACACCTACTAAAGACGACGCAGAAAACGAGCGCCTGATCATCGAGGCAGTGGAACGTGTCTGTGATGAAGTGGAAAAAGCAGGTAGTGATGAAGTCGGCATCATTGTATTGAGTGATGCAGATGTCAGCGAAGAGAACTGCCCGCTACCTTCCTTGTTGATGGTGGCAGCAGCCAACCAACGATTGATTCGCACCGGACTCCGGTTCCACTCATCCATACTTCTGGAAACAGGTCAGGTAGCCAGCTCACATCACATTGCTTGTTCGCTCGGCTTTGGTGCTTCAGCGATTTGTCCTTTGACGATTGAGAATCGCGCAAAGAATTTGAGCAAGGATGGAAACTTTGCAGCAGGCTTGGAGAAATTCCGTAAGGCCTGTCACAAGTCATTGCTAAAGACGATGGGCAAGTTCGGACTCTGCACGGTGGAGAGCTACATAGGTGGAGAGTTTTTCGAACCGAACTGTCTGAGCACTGAAGATCCGATTCTCAAAAAATATTTCCCGAATGCCTATTCACCAATTGGTGGAGCTGGCTTTGAAGCCATAGCATCGAGCGCTCGTGAATGGCATGAGCGCGCGTTTGCGATCACGGGTGAAAACGACATTCCTCATCTCGGTCTTTTCAAAGAGCGTAATGAAGGAGCTGGTCACAGCTTTGGTAATGTTGCTGTGCGTGAGTACACGAACATGACCAATGAAGAGATCGTCTACGCGATTGAAGAAGAACTGAGCTGGGTCTTTGAGAGAGCAGGGCAGGAAAAGCGTAAGGACATCGTTGATGAGCTGGTCTTGCTTTCCGAGCGTGCGGAAGAAGAGATTGCTTCCGGAAAAGACATCACCAAGCTGATCGAACAGATTTTCCAGAAGGGAGATCTGGGATCTGAAGAAGCATTGATCAAACAAAGCGACGCTGTTCTGGCAAAACTGACACGTCAGTTGCAGGCGCAGATGATCGACAAGTTGTTTGGTGAACAGAACGATGCTGAAACCCCGGCGATCAAAGCCGCACTCAGTGAGATGGTGAATGACTCATCAGATCTCTCTAATGCAGCATACAAGTTCTTTGGCTTCGAGAAGCGGACACCGGAACAGATCGATCGTTTCCGGATCACCCGCGCTTACGACAACTTCGCCAAGAACATAGCGGACGCCCGCTGGACCAAACCAGCTGCGTTGCGGGACATTCTCTATTTCCCGGCCGACGTCACAAACGATCAGACAGTAGAGGACTTTGACAACTCACTAGGACGGCAACGTATCCGTGGAAACAACTGGTTGATGGTTCACGGAATGCGTTCTGCAAAAGCAGAGGACGGAACACGCCGTGTCGAACTGACCACAGATTCGAATGATGATCGTCTGTTGAGCCTTCATGGTCATTTGAGCGCCCGGTTCCCAGAAGCAGAATTGGAGCAAGCGCCTGAAGCATTGATCGTCAAGAAGTCGACGGAGGTCTTCGACAAGTATCTTGATATGATCGTGGCTGCGCCGACACCGCTCGAATTGGAAGAGGTGCAGCCAGCGCATGAGATCACAGCGACATTGAGTTCTGCTGCCATGAGTCATGGTGCTTTGACGCGCGTGGTGCATGAAGCTGTTTCTCAAGGAGCAAACATTGCTGGATCATTGAGTAATTCAGGAGAAGGTGGCGAACGCATGTATCGTTTCAACACCATCAAGAGTAGCTCCATCAAGCAGATCGCCTCAGGTCGTTTCGGAGTCTGGGCTGGTTACTTTGCGGACCCCAATCTTAGAGAGGTTGAGATCAAAATCGCACAGGGAGCCAAGCCGGGTGAAGGTGGACAGCTGCCAGCCAAGAAGGTCACCGTTGAGATCGCAGCATCACGTGGTGGAACACCAGGTATCGAATTGGTCAGTCCTCCTCCGCATCACGATACTTATTCCATCGAAGATCTTTCCCAGCTGATTCACGACGCCAAGGCATCACGTGCCAAGGTGATTGTGAAACTGGTTTCATCTGAGGGAATCGGAACCATTGCTGTTGGTGTTGCGAAAGCAGGAGCCGATGTCATCAACGTCGCCGGTTCAAGTGGAGGCACAGGTGCGGCACAGGTCACCAGTCTTAAGAACACGGGACGCGCGGCAGAGATCGGAATAGCAGAAGTGCATCAGGCACTTTGTGCAGACGGCATTCGTCAGAAGGTCGTGCTTCGAGCATCGAACGCACATCAGACCGGATCTGATGTGTTGAAATCGGCGATTCTAGGAGCAGACAGTTTTGAGTTCGGTACGACAGCATTGATGATGTTGAAGTGCGTGATGGCAAAGAACTGTAATGTGAAATGTCCTGCAGGTCTTACCACCAATCCTGAGGTTTATGCCGGAGACACACGGGCGCTTGCTCAGTATTTTCTTAATGTCGGTCATGATGTCCGTCGTATCCTTGCGCGTCTTGGATATCGCACATTGAAAGACATCCGTGGCAAGACCGAGTTGCTTCAGTTGGTTGAGCATCCAAACCTGGTTGGTGATCTCGATTTCCGGGGACTCCTCTCAGAGGCAAATGAGAAGCACGTGCCGCATCCGATCTATCGCGAGAAGGAATATCCTCTGGATGATCTGATGCTTGGACCCGTCCGGGATGAATTGCTCGCAGGCAAAGTGGACAGACTTACGTTCGAAGGACCTGAGTTTAAACTCACGAACTGCATCAAGTCATTTGGCGGTCAGCTCTCGATCGATGTGGAGCGTCTGCTCAATCATCAATTGACTCCGGAAGAGCTCGCGAGTTCGAAGGTTCATCTAACAGGAAAGAAGGGACGTCGCTTCCTTCGCCCTGGAACCATCCATATCAAGACGACCAATTCAGCCGGACAAAGCTTTGGTGCTTATCTTGTCGAAGGGCTTCACCTCGAACATTCCGGAACCAGCAACGATGGAGTTGGTAAAGGAGCGAGTGGTGGACTGATGGCAATAAAATCACCAGGCGGAGGCTCATTGCTCCGCGGCGAAAATGTTCTCATTGGCAACTTCGCACTCTTCGGAGCATCGGGCGGACAGCTCTTTGTGAATGGAGAAGCAGGTGACCGCTTTGCAGTTCGTAACTCTGGCGCACTTGGCGTCGTTGAGGGAGTTGGAGATTTCTGCTGCGAATACATGACCAGCGGAGTCGTGGTGAACCTGGGCGGATGTGGCAAAGGCTTCGGCAATGGAATGTCTGGAGGCAATGCTTATCAATATGATGCCGATGGAACTTTCGAGCAGCGTTGCAATCGCGAGTCGATTGTGGTGAAACGTCTGGACGAAGACACAGACGAAGCACGAGCTCACGAAAAAATTCTTCTGACCATTCTCCGCGAACATGTGGAGCGCACTGGTTCAGAACTGGCATCAGGAATCCTGGATCGCTGGGACTATGAGAAGCAGTTCTTCCGTTTCATCATTCCTGCAGCACTCTTCGCTACGCAGACCAAGGACGGCATCTTGAAAGCGATGGATCGCAAGCTGATGCTAGAGGAATTGGGAATGGAACAGGCACGCAACGATGTGGCTGCTCTGGCCGCAGCCTATGAGTCCAAGAAACCAGTGCTCGACGGAGCGGCACCGACTCAGGGACAGGTTGATTCCTCAGCCATGTTCAGACTGGTGAACACATACGCCGTCATGGCCAAGGCCGTGGCTGTAGCGCGTGAAGCCATTGTTCGAAAAGGACATGAACCAGGCCGGGTGCGGGTGGATCATGATGCTCGCGAACTGGTGGTGAATGCAGACTTTAAGTTGATTGAAAGCGTCGCCAAAGATATCAAGGCCGCCCTTAACGACTTCTCAACCGAGGAGCTCGCTGAGAAACTGGCTGCCAAGCGGATTCAGGATTACAAGATCTGCATGGCTGATCGCGACATTCAGGAAGTGCACTCACCCGGTGCCTCCGCATGGATCATTCAACAGGACCGGGCCAATCAGGCAGCGATTCTTCATCAGGCAAGACTGGAAGAATTGGTCGCGGTGCACACGGTGGAAAACCACGCTTCTTGAAGTTGAAGCGACGATCGTAAAACGACATACCGAGATCATTTGATGGACGTAACGCAACTACAGGAAAACAAATCACCTTACATCCCTGAGGATGCTCCCTTCAGTGAGGAGCAGCGCAGTTGGCTTTCTGGTTTCTTTGCCGGAGTCAACACACGCCTCCTCAGTTCCAAAGGTGGTGATCAGGCTTCCATGCCTGAGTTGGTCATTCTCTTTGGTTCTCAGACAGGAAATGCAGAGGGACTCGCAAACACCACAGCGGAGAAAGCAGCGCACTTCGGCCTGAAAGGTAGGGTGGTCTCGATGGATTCCTTTGATCTGACGACACTGCCATCTGTGGAGCGCCTTCTCATCATCACCAGCACCTATGGTGAAGGAGAGATGCCGGACAACGCTCAGGCACTTTGGGATTTGGCGAGCGCAGGTGATGCTCCGAAATTGGAAAACACCAAATTTTCAGTCTGCGCATTGGGAGACACCAGTTACGATCTCTTCTGCCAATCTGGAAAGGACTGGGACACACGGCTTCAGGAAATGGGTGGAGAGCGTGTCTTCGACCGCAAGGACTGCGATGTAGATTTCGAAGATCCTTATGAGGAGTGGGCACAGGGCGCATTGAAGGCAATCTCTGAAGGTGTTGAAGCGCCGGGAGGTGCCATAGTTGAAAGCGCTGCCAAAGCACCTGGTTCACAGTGGACCCGCAAGAATCCATTCCGAGCGAAGCTTCTAAAGAATCAAATTCTTACCGGGCACGGCTCCTCCAAGGAAACCCGTCATTACGAGATCTGCCTTGAAGGTTCTGACATCAATTATGATGTGGGAGATGCTTTGGGAGTTTATTCTACGAATTGCCCTGAACTGGTGGATGACATCATCAAGGCCTTGGGATGTGCAGGCGAAGAATCAGTTCCGGGCGCGAATGGTGAAAACCAAACTCTTCGTGAAGTACTCACCAATGACTACGAGATCAAACTTCCTTCAAAGGAACTGCTCGTTGCCATCACGGAGGGCTCTGGAGATTCTGAACTGCACAGGTTGATCAAACCCGAGAACAAGGAGGAACTCTCCAAGTTCATGTGGGGCCGTGATACCATTGATCTCCTGCTTCAGTATCCGAAGGCAGAATTTTCACCGACAGAGTTTATTGGTTTCCTGAAGAAACTTCAGGGACGCGCCTACTCTATTTCTTCGAGCATCAAAAAACATCCTAATGAGGTGCATCTGACGATCGCTTCCGTTCGTTACGAAACATTTGGTCGTGCGAAAAAGGGTGTTTGTTCCACCTTCCTTGCAGATCGTGTAGGAGAAGAAGGTGAGGTATCCATTTATCCGATGCCCAACACACACTTTGGAGTTCCGTCAGATGACAATCTTCCAATGATCATGGTGGGGCCGGGAACAGGAGTGGCACCATTCCGAGCGTTTCTTGAAGAGCGTGAAATGACCGGGGCAAAGGGAAAGAACTGGCTTTTCTTTGGCGAGCGAAATTCAGATCACGATTTCTTCTACGAGGAAGAACTCAAGGAACTTGAGAAAAAGGGAGTTCTGACCAAGCTCGATTTGGCCTTCTCTCGTGATCAGGAAGAAAAAATCTATGTTCAGGACCGCATGCGTGAGAGCGGCAAGGAACTTTTCGCCTGGTTGGAAGAAGGCGGCTACTTCTTTGTCTGTGGTGATGCCTATCGGATGGCCAAAGACGTCGACAAGGCTTTGCATGACGTTATTGCCAAGGATGGTGGACTAGGAGAAGAGGGCGCGATCGAATACGTGAACAAACTCAAGAAAGAGAAGCGTTACGTTCGCGACGTCTATTGATCTTAATTTTTTTAACAATGGTTTTTAGAAAGGCACATTTCTGGGGCGCATTCCTCGGAATGTGCCTTTCACTTTTTTCCTTCAACCTCACCGCTGCGGAATCGCTCCCGGTAGAGAAGGAGTACGCACTTGGACAACGTATGTTCAAAGACCTGACGGACGATGCAAATCTGTCTGTCGGGTATGTGTTCTATGGACGAGCAGCAGCGAAAGAACATGTAGATGCCCTTGGAGCGCAGGGACTCTGTGAGCTGTTGGGTTTGGGCACCACCTTCAAGCCTGTGGAAGGGATGGAGAAGCTGCAGAGTGCAGTGGATAAAGGCAGTGCCAAGGCGGCATTCAATCTGGCCGTTCTGGCATCCGATCAGATAGGCCTTGAGCTGGATAAGAACGGCTTTGAAAAGTTGCTGAAGAAAGCATCTGAAAAGGGACTGCCCCAGGCGCAGTATTTTTATGGTCAGTATCTGGCTGAGAGTGCGAAGCCCCCACGGTATTCAGATGCAGCCAAGTGGATGACAAAGGCTTCCTCATCTGGAGATTTACGAGCGACGGCTTACCTAGGATTTCTCCACCTGAAGGGAAGTGGGGTTGCGAAGGATACTGAAAAGGGAATGGCACTGTTAAAGCAGGCTGAAGCATCAGGACTCTATCACTCTTGGCATCTTCGGGGAGAGGCTTACCTGAGTGGCTTCGGAGTGAAGAAGGATGTTGGAGCAGCAGTTGCTCAGCTATTGAAGTCAGTGGACTTGGGCTGTCGCCGTAGCGAGATGCTTCTTCAGGTATTGCCGGGAGCAGATTCCAAAGTGGATCAGAGTCGATTGACCTCAGCCCTGAAGAAGGAAGCAGTTTCAGGAGATCGCATTGCGCAGCATTTCTATGGTGTAGCTTTGGCCGGAGCTGAAAAAGGTAAAGGCAGGTATGATAAAGCAGCTAAGGTTTTCACAGAGTCAGTCGACAAGGACTGGCTCCCAGCACATTCAGCTTTGGCAGATCTCTATCTCGTTGGCATGGGTGTAGAGCAGGACCCAAAGAAGGCGTTGGAGTTATTGGTCAACGCCGCGAAGGAAGGAAATGTGGATGCAGAATACAAACTTGGTTTCCTGCTCCATCGCGATGAGTCATCGCCAGAGAATCAACGACGCGGGTTTGAGTCCGTTCGCAATGCAGCATTGAAAGGTCATCGCCAGGCACAGCGTCTCTTGAGTCTCATGCTTGCCAATGGAGTGGGAACGACACGGCGCTTAACCGAAGCATTGGCATGGGCAAACATCGCCCTCGCCGGAACTCCGGATCTTGAAAAGGCCCAACAGGTGCTCAAGCCAGCCATGACACCTGAATCGATCGCGCAGGCTGAACAGAACGAACAGGCATTCCGCATCCGTCTCCGACGCGAAAAGGAAGTCAGTGGGTCGGGATCATTGGTCTGGTAGTCACCATTCCTGGCGTGGCGCAGCGGAAGGAAGAAGGCTTGGCAATCGAAGGACTCGATTGAATAGTGCAGGTCTAGCCACCGTGAATGATTTGTTATGATGGATCTCGATCCCAATGCGCCTGAACCCATAGTCCGCCGTGAGTTTTTGAAACGTCTTTCTGCTGCATCAGCAGCGGCAGCCATGGCAGGAGAACCAACATTGGTTCAAGCTTCAGAAGACGCCCCTGAAGCCACCGCTGATTCCTGTATTCTGATTTGGTTGGCGGGAGGAATGGCAGCACCAGAGACCTTTGACCCAAAGCGGTACCATCCGTTTGAAAACGGGTTGGAGATGAAACGCATCTTGAGCACGTTTCCGTCGATCGACACATCGGTGGACAACATCAAGATCTGTGAAGGCATGGAGAACATTGCCTCAGTCATGGATCGTGGCACCTTGATCCGCTCGGCGATTCAGCCTGACTTGGGAAGCATTCTTCACTCCCGTCATCAATACCATTGGCACACGGGATATGTGCCACCACAGACGGTGGCTTGTCCTCACATCGGATCATGGATGGCTCGGGTGTTGGGTCCAAAGAATCCTGTCATCCCACCGTTCATCAATATTGGTCAGCGTCTGGAAGGTGTCGGAGAAAAAGAAGAGCTCAAGGCATTCACTACAGCAGGATTTTTCGGGAGCGAGTTCGGGCCGATGAATCTCCCTTATCCGGAGCAGGCGGCAGCTTCAGTACAACCACCGGAGGGAATGAAGGCAGGGCGATTCAATAGCCGTAATCAGCTTTTCAAAAAATTGGTGGATGAGAGTCCGCAGCGTGACTATGCCAGCGACTATCAACAGCAGTCATTGTTGCGATCCATGGAGAATGCTTATCGCCTCTTGAACTCCAAGGAACGACAGGCTTTCGATATTCATCAGGAAGAGAAGGAATCTTTTGAAAAGTATGACACCGGACGTTTCGGAAGAGGCTGTCTTTTGGCCCGGCGCCTTGTGGAATCTGGAGCGCGCTTTGTCGAGGTGACCACGGAGTATGTTCCGTTTCTTCACTGGGACACACACAACGATGGGCACACAACGGTTGATCGACTGCATAAGGAAATTGATCGGCCCATAGCCCAACTCATACTCGATTTGGAAGAACGCGGCTTACTTGATCGAACCTTGGTTGTGATCGCGTCTGAGTTCAGTCGTGATGCAATGATAGAAGGAAAGCCGGGTTCCAAGGCGGCTGATCAGGCGCGCTTCAGAGGAGATAAGATTACTGAACTCAAACACTACGGATTGCATCGTCACTTCACCGGAGGCACGAGCGTGGCGATGTTTGGAGGAGGAATGAAGAAAGGTCACCTCCATGGACAAACAGCAGATGAACGACCGTTGGTTGCAATCAAAGATCCTGTCACTGTCCCAGATCTGCACGCAACAATCATGACGGCCATGGGAGTCAGTCCGAAAACAGAATTTGATATTGAAGGACGTCCGTTCTACGTGACCGAAGACGGAAAAGGAAAAGCAGTCCAATCAGTGTTTGCCTGACTCGAACCAACTCGGCTACGACTTACCATGAAACAAACGATCTTAGCGTGTACGCTTCTGCTGATTTGTGCTTTAAGCGGAACAGCAGATATTTGGAATCTCAAAGAACTGTCGCAGTCCCCGAAATTCAAATGGGTTGATGATACATCCCCGATCCGTTCATTGATTTATGAAGGTGAAGAGGTGGACGGCAAACCAACAGACGTTTTTGCATTCTACGGAAGTCCGGCTTTGGCAAAGGGCGGTGAGAAAAAAGAGTATCCGGCAGTGGTGTTGATTCATGGAGGAGGAGGAACCGCCTTTGCGGAATGGGTCGAGCTCTGGGTGGACCGTGGTTATGCGGCGATCGCGATGGACCTCGCCGGAAAGAAACCAGCGGAACCAACCTTTGAAGAAAAGGGTCGTTACAAAAAGGTAAGTCACCGTGGTGTCAAACCAACCCGGCTTCCTGCCCCCGGACCTGATCAAGGACACACGCAAAAATTCAAAAGTATCTCAGGGCCAGAACAAACCCACTGGCCCCTACATGCCGTTGGTAATGTGATTCGTGCTCACTCACTTATCAGAAGCTTTGAAGAAGTGGATGAAAATAGAACAGCCGTCACGGGAATCAGTTGGGGTGGTTACACAACCTGTATCGTCGCTTCAGTGGATGACCGTTTCAAAGCAGCGGTGCCTGTTTATGGTTGTGGGTTTCTCTATGAAGGAGAGTCCGTTCAGAAACCATCGATTGATGCTTTGGAACCCGCAGATTGGAAGCGTTGGGTTGAACGGTATGATCCTTCGAGCCATCTAGGTCGATGCATCGTTTCCATCTTTTTCGTCAACGGCACGAATGATAAGCACTACCCGCTCGACAGTTACATGCGGAGCTACTCGTTGCCAAAAGGCGAGCGACAGTTGCGGATAGAACCCATGATGCGTCACAGCCACCAGGCTGGTTGGGAACCCAAAGAGATTGGTTTGTTTATAGATTCCAAACTCAAGGGATCAGCAGCGCTACCAAAGATTCATCCGCCGACATCGACCAAGGGCACCGCCACCTTTCCTATTGATGCGAAGACCGGGCTTACCAAAGCTGAAATGCATTTCACGACAGACACGGGATTGATGGTCAAACGCAAGTGGAAGACTGAGCCAGCAACCATTGAAGGGAACGCGATCAAAAGCTCGGCACCTGACACCAAAGCAACAGCATGGTTTGTGACCCTGACAGATGAACGAGGAGGAATGGTGAGCTCCGAAGTCTATTTTCCTGAAGCTGAGTAGTTGCGTAATCACCAAGGGTGGGAAACCGTAGCGGCCGAATGTTTCGACTTATCCTTATAGCGAGCCTCCTGTGTTCGTGCACATTGTCTGCATCAGATTGGCCACAGATTCTGGGTCCGAATAGAAACGGAATCTACGAAGGAGGTCTCGCAGACGATTGGCCAATTTCCGGACCTGAAACTGTTTGGAAGATGAACGTTGGTGAAGGCTTTGCCGGCCCTGTGGTAGCTGATGGTAAACTCATTCTCTTTCATCGGATAGACGATCAGGAAATGGTGGAGGCCAGGGATGCCAAAACGGGAACACCTATCTGGAAGCAAGGATACAGCACAAGCTACCGAGATATGTTCGGGTTTGATCATGGACCACGTGCCATTCCGACGATCTCAGACAAAAGGATTACGACCATGGGAGCGCAGGGGATGGTTCAGTGTCTGGATCTGAAAGACGGAAAACGAATCTGGCAAAGTGATTTGGGTAAAGAACATGCAGCAGAGACTGGGTTCTTTGGTCTGGCTTGTTCCCCCTTGGTTGACGGAGGGCGAGTCTTTCTGAATGTAGGAGGAAAGAATGGAGCAGGGATCGTGTGTCTCTCTTCCGAGGATGGATCACTCCTTTGGAAAGCAACTAATCAGGAAGCATCCTATTCATCACCAGCGATGGCAAATTTGGCTGGAGGACAAACGGTATTGATCTTTGCCAGAGAAGGGCTTGTAGGACTGAATCCGATAAATGGAACAACGCGGTTTGAATTTCGATGGCGCGCAAGAATACGTGAATCCGTCAACGCAGCGACTCCGGTGGTTAAGGGTAATAGAATCTTCATCACAGCCAGCTATGACACGGGAGGCGTTCTTCTCGATGCATCAGGAGCATCACTGACATCGGTCTGGCGAAATGATAAATCGCTTTCCAGCCAGTATGCGACACCGGTCATGAAGGATGGGTTTCTATATGGCCTCCACGGACGGCACGACTTTCCTACGGGACCTGTTGTGCGATGTGCAGCATTTGCAACCGGAGAAGTGAAGTGGTCTTCACCTGCCATCAAGCCAGCCAACGTGATGTTGGCGGACGGGCATTTGCTGATTCTCTGCGAAACCGGTCAACTGATCAGGGCCAAGGCAACTTCCGACGAGTTCATGATGGTCAACAGGGCACAGATCTTGGGAACGACCGTCCGCGCCTACCCGGCATTGGCAGATGGCAGATTCTACGCTCGCGACAAACAGCGGCTCGTATGTGTGGACCTGAACCCACAGTGATTCAAACTAATGACTTTTGACTTCGAACAACCTCTGACTCTGAAAGATCAGATTCTGTCCGCACTAGGCAAAGCGACGTCCGACATGGGGCATCCATGGCGGACACCAGTGCTGGGCAACCAACAGGAGGACGCAGTCCAGCTCCGTACATTGGTCCTTAGAGAAGTTGATGAATCCGCGGGTCAGTTGATCGCCTACACAGACTGGCGTTCGCCTAAGGTGAGTCAGTTGCTCAAGAATCCAGAAGCGTCATGGCTGTTCTACGATTCCAGCAATCGTTGCCAACTGCGGACCGACACTCGAATTGAGATACTTCACAATAATGATCATGTCCGAGAGACATGGTTGGAGAAAGTTACTGGTGCCAATCGTCCGGCCTACAGTACAAGTAAGGCGCCAAGTTCTGAACTGAAAGAAGGGGAAGAGTTCCTGAGCGAAGAGCAGAAAACCTCACCGAGTCTTGAGAACTGCAATGAAGGCGAAAACAATTTCTGCATTATCAGAGCCACCATCACCAAGATGGAACTACTCCAGCTCGACCCAGATGGAGTCCATAAAAGAATCCTCCTGGATCTGGAAAGAGGAACCCATCAAAGACTGGTGCCATAGAAAATATAAGACTCATTCATTGATTAGAGAAAGTGAAAGTCGCTGCTTTACCGGAAGGTGAACTTTTGCGAGAAGAACACTCATGCACCCTCGACTACGTCTACTGCTATTGGCCATCGCCGTCGTCTTCCTTCAGTCCTCTGCCGTTGCTGACAAGTTGCTTGTAGGAACAGCATCGGTGGACATCACGCCCAAAGTACTGCCCCTGCCATTGGTAGGTGGCTGGAGCCCGAAACCAACCACGGTTATTAATGATCACTTGCATGCGCGGTCGATTGCTTTTTCAGATGGAAAAGGACGCGCCGTAATTACTGTGGTGGATAATCTGATGATGGGTCGCGAGATGTTGGATGAGATCAAGGCGGCTGCAGCGAAGCGATCAGGTTGGGCAGCGAAAGAAATGATGATTTCAGCAACGCACGCGCACAGCTGTCCCCCGGCAGGTGGGGGCGGAGGCAAGGAGAGGGATGCCTACCATCAACAGATCAAGAAGGGGATTGAGGACTCCATCGTGAAAGCGGTGAAAGCACTGAAGCCTGGTCGCGTTGGCTTCGGTTCAAGTGACTTGCCAGAAGAGGTGTTCAATCGCCGCTGGTATCTGAAGGAAGGAACGATGCCGGCGAATCCGTTCGGAGGAATGGATACAGTGAAGATGAATCCATCCCGTTCGACGATTGTTCGTCCAGCAGGACCCACGGACCCGGAGATCTGTGTCGTGGATGTGCGGAACTCCAGGGGAAAGCCGCTAGGGATATTGGCTAACTACTCGTTGCATTATGTAGGCGGCACGGAGAATCAGGTGTCGGCTGATTACTTCGGAGAGTTTGCACGTTTAATGGCAAATCGCATGCGCGGTTCGAGTCCCGAATTTGTGGCGATGATGTCAAACGGAACCAGCGGCGACATCAACAACATCGACTTCACCGGAACCCGCCCACCGAGAATCGCCTTTGAACAAATAGGTGTTGTTGCCACCAAGGCAGCAGACACTGCATGGCGTGCCACGAAGGACATCCAGCATGTGGACAAAGCGGTGGTAAAGATGGTTCAACGCGAAGTACCGCTTTCATGGAGAAAGCCGACGCCGGATCAATTGGCAGAAGCCGAACGCATTTTGAAACTCAGCGACAAAGAAGCGGCCACGCTCCCCCGCCATGCACAAACCTACGCAAGTCGCACGCTGACTCAGGCTGCACGTGAAGGAAAGGCGGATGTCATGGTCCAAGCGATTCGTATTGGAGACCAGGCTATAGTCTCCATGCCTTTTGAGGTGCTGGTAGAGATCGGTCTGGAGATCAAAGAGAGGAGCCCATTCAAGCACACCTTCGTCATCGAGTTGGCGAATGGCGCTTATGGTTACCTCCCAACACCCGAGCAACACCAACTAGGCGGCTACGAAACCTGGCTTGGCACCAGCCGCGTCCAGATCAATGGATCCCGCATTCTCACCAAAAATCTTTTGGAGATGTTGGAGGAGTTGAAGGATTGAGTTAGGACTTAGTAGCAGCGTAGTAATCGACGGGACATTTCCCTTCTTCCCGTAGCTTGAGATACTCCGTGGGTGTATTTGCTATTTTGATGTCACCTTCACCGTCGTGGCAGGAATACCAAATTTCACCATCGGTGTTTAGAATCACATGATCCCCATTAACGCAGCTACCCAGCCATATCTGTTCCTGAGGTAGTTCAAGCTGATATGGGTCGTTCTTTGCATGGTAGACAATATTTTCAGCTTCCTCGAAGCTACCGTCACTGATCATCGACCGCTTCTTGGGAATACCGTCAATCAGAGCGGTAGTGTGGGAATCAGAAACTCCGCGGCTCTTGAGATACTCTAGGAGCAATGTTTCATTCTCCAATCGTCGTTGATCTCGTTCGCTTTTGCTCATCGGCGAAGCAGCTTCACTCCAATCCTGAGGAAAGTCTTCAAGATCGATGGTCTCAGCCAACGCCTTCAAAGATTCCGCCACCTTCAGCGAAGCTTCCATGAAAACAAAATTCACAGTTCCCTCATTCGGGTTCCACGTTAGGGTAACCTCCTTGTTACTGGTAGCACCAATGACCACGAAGGGAACGTCGTCGGGGAGAGACCCGTTGGATGCAATAAAGCGATCTGGCGTTAGAATGTAGGTGCGCCCTGAAGCAGGCTTCCCGTTCTCTTCTATTAATGTCAGAAGTTCCTGATAGTCATCATCTCCTATCTCTATCTCCTTAAGAAAAGCTTTGATCCGCGACGTCATCTCGGAGTCGGACAATGCAGCTACTTCTTCCTCTAATTTGTCATCTGGATCGACCCTACTTTGAGCCTGGGCATCATCCTCGATGGAACTCCAGAACGCGTCCATATTCTTCCAATAGCTGGGAAGCAGTTTCTTTCGAGCATCGTTTAGCCTCTTGGATCTGCCTGCTGATTCTGATGCTTGGTCGAAATCAACAGGAGCCTTACCGTCTCTATGTAGCAGTACAAAATCAAAGCCGGATTCAGCAACCTTGACGATAGAATGGTCGGATGGGTTTCCATAGAAAATTTCTTCATCCTTGGAAAGAAGGATAGGACAGGAACCGGCGTCTCCTACCTGAAGGTAGTCGGAGCCGTAGTTTTTGGAGGTATCAGTGTTGCAGGAAATGATTTTCTCGACGCTCCACCAACAGGAAGAAACAAGCGTTTCTGCCGTCATTTTGAGATCATTTATAAACCGGCGTGCGGCGAGGTTGCGAAATCCTCGGTCTTTCATGAAGGCTACTAGATCATCAAATTCGTTGCTCATAATTCTGTTAGAGTAGGGGTTTGTTTTAGCGCTGAGGGTGTAGAAGTTTTACCGGTGTTGAACGAGTCGTGGGGAAGGGCAGAACGAGTTGGTAGTTCCGTCTTTAGACGGTCTTCTCATTCGCTTTGAACTGAGTGTAACGTTTGCACGGAGACTATCCCGCTTCAGCCCGGCAGATCGCATGTTTTTTCTATTTGGAAGGCAGCTTCGACAGGTGATTGAGGTCTGGGCATTGCCAGATCACCAGACTAGTGCCAGCTAAATGAATCAAGTCGAGTTGAAGCTCGGTTTGGATCTCATCGAGAGCCTCTTCTACGCCTTTCCAGACTCCGTAGTCATGCCACACGATCAGTCCTCCTGGAGCAACACAGCGCAAGGCACTGTAGCTGTCTTCCTTCGCATATTCATAGCTATGGGAACCATCGACGAAGAAAAGAGCGCACTGGGAGTAGAAGGGAGAAAAATCGAACCTGGCGGAATCACCAAACTTCTGTTCGATTCGTGATAACTCTTGCTGCCGACCTGGAATTCCCTTGAGGAAGCGTTCCCCGGACTGTTCCTTCTCAACCATATGTCTTTCACCTGCTGCAAGATCGAATTGGTTTTCGACATCCTTGGGTAGATCCAAAGTGATGATCTCGTATTTCAATGGAGCGTTGAGCGCTAGATTCATGGTTGTGCGCCCGTCGAATGTACCAATCTCAAAAACATGTGAACCGACAGAACACTTGCCAGCAAGGGCAGCGAGGACGCCCAACTCAGATGTTGTGACGTTTCCATTGTGCTTCTGAAGTGAAACGAGTCTTGGCGCAGATGGCAGGATTGAAAAATGGAACAACCCTCTAAGAGGCAGAGAAGTCGCTTGATCGTGTTTGCAAACTTTCTTCCTGATCCTTCTGGAGAAGGTACGCAGTACACGAGCGATCCGTGAGAAAGGATAGTATATATATAAAGAGAAGATGCCGGTCAGTCGTGATCTCATGATATCTTGTGTTCAATAACCATTTTTCCCTCGGTCTTCGATGTCTGATGGAACGATCAAAACCAACGATATGAAACCTAGAAACAGACCCGTTGCGATGTCAATCGGTGAAGCCTGATATTTCAAAAGGAATGAGTCGTGATGTAAGCGCAGAGCGGTTGGTAGTTCTGTCTTTAGACGGTCTTAGCATGGACCTGACATAGAGTTTCGTTGCCAAGCCAGAACCGCCTAAAGGCGGGACTACGAACGGAAGAGGGGAGATGCGGTTCGCGAGAAGAAGAAGCTTCTCGATATTTCAAAAGGAATGAGTCGTGATGTAAGCGCAGAGCGGTTGGTAGTTCCGTCTTTAGACGGTCTTGGCATGGACCTGACATAGAGTTTTGTTGCCAAACCAGAACCGCCTAAAGGCGGGACTACGAACAATCTAGAGTGAAAAAATAGGATGATTGATAGGTACAAAAAAGAGAGCCCGTGTTGCCACGGGCTCTCTTGCTTTGAAGATCTGTTTTCAGTCTGGAATCTACAGTTTGATGTCGGTGTAGATATCAGTGTTGGTCCGGGCTTGGATGACTTGTCCGAGTGGGAGGTCGCTGTTGCCTGAGGTGATGTCGCGCATGGCGGTTTCTTTGGCAGCGCCGGGAGCGAGCACCCAGATATCGCGGGCTTCGATCAGAACTCGATATCCCATGGTCACGCGCTGTGGCGGAGGCTTCACGGCAATCACGTCACGAAACATTGCAGAGTTCTTGCGGGCTTCCTGTTCTTCCTCAGGGAAGAGTGATGCGGTGTGTCCGTCTTCTCCCATTCCGAGAATGATGAGATCGAGAACAGGTGCGCCGTCTTCCCAGTCGGAGGCAATGCGAGTGAGCTCGTCAGTAGCTTGTGCTGATGCTTCTTTGGGATCGATCTCGCCGATGATGCGATGGACTTGAGATTCATCGATCTCAAGCGGAGCGAAGAGTAGCTCGTTGGCTGTCTTGTAGTTGCTCTCACCGTCGGTCGGAGGCACGCAGCGTTCATCTGCCCAGAAGAAGTGAACTCCTTCCAGAGAGATACCGCGAGCCTTCACGGCTGACGCGATGGCGTTGTAGAACGGGGTGGCGATCCGGCCGCCCGAAAGTCCGATCAGAAACGCAGGTGAATCAGCATCGCGATTAGCAAGTGTGTCTACCAGACGTGTGGCGGCGACGTTTGCAATGACGTCTGCTGAGTCGTGGACGAGAAAGGTGTGTTTGGACATGACTTACTTGTTCAGTGGCTGGGGGTTGTGCCAACGGTGTCCGTCCTTGCCGAGCAGTTCGTCGGAGGCGATCGGTCCCCATGAACCAGCAGCGTAGAATTCGCGATTGGTCAGGTCCTGATTCTTCCAACCTTCACGGATTGCATCCACGATCTTCCAGGCTGTTTCCACTTCATCGCGACGAATGAAGAGCGTTGCATCACCGGCGATGGCTTCGAGCAACAGACGCTCGTATGCCTCAGGAGTGTAAGCGCCGAATTCACTGTCGTAACTGAAGTGCATACGGACAGGACGAACGGACGTGCTGGTCCCAGGAACCTTACCATTGAAGTGGAGGGAGATTCCCTCGTTTGGCTGGAGTCGAAGCGTGATGGTATTGGCATCAAGCTTCATGCCGCACTTGGCGTTGTAGAGCACGTTGGGTGGTGCTTGAAATTGGACCTTCACCTCACTGGCACTCATTGGAAGATTCTTTCCCGTGCGGAGGTAGAATGGGACACCGGACCAGCGCCAGTTATCGATGAGAAATTTCAGAGCGACGTAGGTCTCAACATTGGAGTCGGGTTTCACCTTGGTCTCTTGACGGTAACCAGGGCGGGCATCGCCATCGATCTGACCAGCGAAGTATTGTCCGCGGACGACGTTCTCATGAACCTTGTCTGGATCAATGGGGCGGATGGATTGAAGGAGTTTCACCTTCTCATCGCGGATGGCTTCTGCACCAAGAGATACAGGCGGCTCCATGGCAACAAGAGCGAGGACTTGCAGGAGATGATTCTGCACCATGTCACGAAGAGCGCCTGCTTCTTCGTAATAACCGCCACGTCCGCCTACACCGAGTTTTTCACTGACGGTGATCTGAACGTTGTCGATGGCTTTGCGATTCCAGAGCTGTTCGAAGATCGCGTTGGAGAAGCGGAACATGAGAATGTTCTGCACGGTCTCCTTACCGAGGTAGTGATCGATACGGTAGATCTGTTTCTCGTGAAGATAGCGGGTGAGCTCGATGTTGAGCTGATGTGCTGTCTCGGTATCGATACCAAATGGTTTCTCGACGACCACGCGGTGGTTGATGTCGCCCTCGTCCTGCTTGCGGATCAGGTCTGCATTGGAACATTGCTCAACAATGGTGCCAAACTGCGTGGGAGAAACGGCGAGATAGGCGAGGATGTTCTTCTGTAAGCTCTCATCGCCGAAACCGTCCACGTGCTTCTTGAGCTTCGCGTAGGCCTTGGGATCGGTCAGGTCACCGCGGACATAACTGATGTTGGCCGCGAAGGCTTTCCACTTCTTGGCATCGACCTTCTTCGTGCGTGAGAATTTCTCCAGCCCATCCTTGAGTTCTTCACGGAAAGAGGTGTCTGTCTTTTCGCGACGGGCAAAGCCGATCACCTTGAATGCCTCAGGGAGCTGACCTTCTTCGAAAAGATGGTAGAGAGCTGGCACCAGTTTACGGGCAGTGAGATCTCCACTGGCACCAAAGATGATGATGGAACAGGGTTTTACTTCACGCTGACCGTCATCGAGACGGCAGGTAAGAATTTCATCGAGTTGACCAAGATTGTCCATAAAGCCCGCGACAATGGCCAAGCAACACCGGGATTTCAATCATAGATCAGCCAACTTCCATGAACGAGATTCATGATTTTTCAGCGGTCAACTCATCCCTTTCAAAGGCGGTTTTTTGAAATGTGGACATCTCTGGCAATCTGCCGAATCCAGGACCGTCCTGCGAGGATCGGATCGGTCGCCAAGAAAAGGTTGGGCAGCAGAGGTGAATAGCCGATCAGATTTATGTTGGCCAAGGCGAGGGTCAGCTTTCATCTTTGACCGGCCGGAGGTGGAGCTCCGGATCAGCGCAAAATGGCAAAGACTACAGAATCGATCTCTCAAGACTTTGGCACCTTGGAGCAGTACTCCCGTACTCATCGTATTCGTTCTCCCAAGAGTGCATTTCAGAAATATGCACTGGGCCTCAAGGACTGGAGGGAGGCCAAGATTGCTGAATCTTCCGTCCATGGAGATCCACCCATCTATAAAAATGAGGATTTTCCATGGGTGAAGGATGTGGAAGCAGGGTGGAAGGATATCCGTGAGGAGCTGGACGGGATCATGGACCGTCGCTCAGAGATGCCCAGCTTTCACGAAATCCTCAGTCAGGTCTCCACCATCACCACGGACAACAACTGGAAGACCTTTTTCCTGTTTGCTCCCGGGATGGACTGTGAGGGCAATCGTGCCAAGTGCCCAAAGACCACAGAACTGGTCCAAAAGATTCCCGGACTGAAAACGGCTATGTTTTCCATTCTTTCCCCGGGAAAAGAGATTCCACCGCATCGTGGGCCGTATGCAGGAGTCCTCCGTTATCACCTTGGATTGATGATTCCTGAGCCCAAGGAGCAGTGCCGTATCCGAATCGGAAACGAGGTTCGCCATTGGGAAGAGGGCAAGAGCATCGTCTTTGATGATACGTGGAATCATCAGGTCTGGAATCATACTGATGGCTATCGCGTGGTGTTATTTGTGGACTTTGTCCGACCGATTAATGGGTTTGTGGGCTGGCTGAATCAGAATGTATTCAAGCTCGAGGACGCTGCTCCATTCCTCAGAAAAGCCCGCGATAGGCAGAAAGCATGGGAGAAAAACTTCTATAATCAGATGGACGGATAGAGGAATTCTGCTAGGAATTTCCGTCCCCGGGCTGTCGCGGAAAACCAGCCCATAAGAAAAACCGCTATGTTTGAGTCATTTTCACACGCTTGTGATGTCATATCCGATCGCATTTGCAGACATGCCGATGCGCCACTGTCGGATGAGGAGTTCGATCAATTGGCCACGGCCTTGTTTCGCCTGCAGGCAAACTCCATTCACATTGTTCGCAGTCTCTGTGAGTTGAGGGGAATTGATATCGATTCGATCAAACGCTGGCAGGAAATTCCGGCCATTCCCGTTTCAGCCTTCAAGGAATTTACCCTGACGAGTCTGCCCGTTGAGGAACAAAAAAAATTCTTCGTTTCCAGCGGAACCACCCGGCAACAACGCAGCAGGCATTATCACGATCAGCAGTCACTCGAAGTCTATGAAGCGTCTTTGGAAAAAGGATTTCAGCATCAGTTTCTGATTCGTGGTGATGACGCACCCAAACACCTTTTGTCACTGACACCTTCAGAACAACAGGCCCCAGCCTCCTCCCTTGTTCACATGTTCCACACATTGGGGCAGGAGATGGATACGGCGACCTTTGTTGGCACAACGGATGAGGAAGGGCAATGGCAGGTGAATCAGACGGAAGCGATTGAGGCGTTGCAGAAAGCCTGCGCAAAGGGAGAATCCATTCTCGTGGTTGGCACCGCATTTGGTCACGTGCACCTATTGGATGCGTTGAATGAGCGGGGCTTGGGTTTTGAACTGCCAGAAGGGTCCTTGGTCCTTGAAACCGGAGGATACAAAGGTCAATCCCGTGAGATTCCAAAACAAGATCTTCATCAGATGCTCAGTGCGGCTTACCGGCTAGGTAAGGACGGTGTTGTGTGTGAGTACGGAATGAGTGAACTGAGTTCTCAGGCCTATGCTCGCGATGAAGGCTGCTTCCGCTTCTCGCCGTGGAGTCGCGTGGAATTGCTTTCACCAGAGACAGGGAAACCAGCCGGGCCTGGCGAAGTGGGAATGATCCGCGTGGTGGATCTGGCGAACGTGTGCTCGGTGTGTTCTGTGTGGACTGAAGATCTCGGTCTGCTGAAAGACGGGGGACTCGAACTGATCGGCCGCCGACAATCCGCTGAGGCAAAAGGGTGTTCCCTCATGGCCGTCTGATGTAGGTTGCCTGGCGATGGATCTGCCGAACTATTTCTTTGCTGACCTAGGCGCTGAAGAAGCGCTTTCAGAGCAATTGGTGTGGGACTCCGCGCTCACACTCAAACGCAACGGCAAGAGCTACCTTCATCACCGCTCTACCTCCAACATCATCCGCTCACTCAGTCAGATCGGAGAATTCTGGCGGGATCCCGAATACCGCTTTCGGAAGATGGCTTTGGAACAAGGGCCGGAGCAGACCGGTTTTTCCAAAGAGGTCCTGGAGCTTGGACTGGATACCTTCTTCAATAATCTGACCCAGGAGAATCTGGAAGCACTTGTGTCTCAGGAGATGGGGCACATGAAGCGTCTGGACTCCATGTCGATCACCAAGGAAGAACGCTACACTGATCGCGCAGCCATGGCTGTGGGTCCGGAGCTTCTCGTTCATATCACTGCGGGTAATATTCCAGCATCAGCATTGAACAGCATCGTGCTGGGGTTCCTGATTGGTTCTCCTCAATTTGTGAAGTGTCCGATTGGAGCGTCTCTGATCCCACGCCTCTTTGCTCACTCCATTTATTATGAGGATTCGAAGTTGGGATCCTGTCTGGAGGTCGCCGAATGGAAGGGAGGCAATCAGCAGTTCGAAAATCCCCTTTTCAAAGAAGCCCACATGGTGACCGCCATGGGATCTGATGAGACCCTGATCAACATCCGACAGAAGCTTCCTCATCACGTGCGATTCGTCGGATATGGGCACAAGATAAGCCTTGGCTATGTTGCGCACGAATCACTTGAAGGCTTCATGGCGCGGGACACCATTAAGAGTGCCGCGTTGGATGTAGTCGCATGGGATCAGTCTGGATGCCTTTCACCACAGGTGATCTATGTGGAGCGAGGTGGCTTGGTGAAGCCTGTGGAATTCGCAGCGAGACTGGGAGAAGAACTCGAAGCCTATTCAAGAACTCACCCCAGAGGGAACGTCAGTGCTGAGGAATCAGCCACCATTACGGCCACGCGATCCATGTATGAACTACGCTCTGCTGATAATCCTGAAGGCACACAAATGTGGAAGAGCGAAGGTAATACCGATTGGACCGTCGTCTTTGAAGCCGATCCCATCTGGCAACACTCAGGTGCCAACCGCTTCGTCTATGTGAAACCCGTGGATGATATTCACGAAGTACTTCGGGCGTTGGAGCCGCAGAGGTACTATCTGTCGACCGTTGGTTTGGGCGCACCTGAAGAACGAGTGGAAGAGATCGCCACTGTCTTTGCTCGTTGGGGGGCCACCAGAATCTGCCCACTCGGAAAGATGCAGAAGCCGCCACTTTCTTGGCGCCACGATGGACGTCCCCCCTTGTCCGAATGGGTCACTTGGGTTGATTGGGAGCAGTGAGATGAGGCGACACGGATTGAAGCGCAAGCAAGGCAATTGAGATAGCTTGATAGCAGGTTCCAAGAGAGCATTTTTCTATCGCTCAAGGAATGATTCGAAGCAAGAGTGAGGAAACCCCTTAGATCGTTATGAACCGTATTCTGTCTCTTGTTTCTCTTTTGTGCTCTGTCTCTATTGCCTTTGCAGGTTCTGTTGTGAAAGTAGAGGACTACCCTTCATTGCAGGCTGCATTGGATGCTGTGCCAGCAAAAGGCGGGTTGGTTGTGCTTCCTCCTAGGGATTTTGAGATTACAGAACCTCTGGTACTCACAGCTGAAGATACCAGAATAGAGGGTTCCGGTTCGTCTTCGCATATCATCAACAAGAACACAGAGGGCAAGCCGGCATTGATTCTTCGGCATAAGGATTATCTGACCAATAAGAAGGCCCGCAACTGGCGTGTGAATCTTAGTGATTTCCGCATCAGTGGAACCGAGAAGAGTGGTGATGGAATCTTGGCTCAGGGCATTCAGGAGATCTATGTCCATGGCGTTTCCATCGATCATCATGGGGGCCACGGGATTCATCTGGAGCAGTGTTATGAAGATCCGCGAGTCTCTGATTCGATTCTCACCTACAATAAAAAATCAGGTCTGCATATCACGGGCGGTCACGATATCGTCGTGAATGGAAATCATTTTGAAGAAAATTTGGATGCCGTCACATGTTTGGACAGTTTCAATCTCTGCATGAATGGCAATAACCTTGATGATCACATCCGGCATGGAGTCGTCATCGAAAACACCTACGGTTCTGTACTGTCAGGGAATATGATCGAGGAGTGCAATGACACAGCGATCATTCTGGATCGCGACTGTTATGGGATCACCTTGAGCGCCAATGTGATCGCGCATCATACCGGCGGGGGAATCAAGTTGCTCGATGCTTGGGGGTGTACAGTGTCTGCCAACACCTTCGTTCTCGTACATCATTCCTCTCTCTACATCGGCCCGGAATCAGGGCGTATCACGGTCACGGGAAACAATTTTTCCAACAGCTATATTGGTGGCGCCATCAAGCGCCCGGTTGATCATGAGAAAGCCATGAGTCGCGATGAAGGCACAGGCATCAAGCTTGAGGGAACGCGCTCTATCACCATTACTGGAAACACATTTTCCGGTTTGTCCACGGCCGCGGTTCAGGCAGATGAGAAGACCCGTCAGTTGATCATATCCAACAACATGGTGGAGGATATAGGAAGGGGCGCGGAGATGCCGATCAAGGCATTTGAAATCACGGGAGTGAAGGGTGCAGTGATCAAGGACAACCTGCTGGGAGTAGAATGATCAAAACTCGCCGATGGGAAAACGTCCTACTCCTCCTCGGTCAACTTGCGATAAAGGGTCGCAAGTGAAACACCAAGGATATCAGCTGCTTGTTCCTTGTCGCCCCCGGTTTGGGCGAGGACGCGATGGATGTAGCTTACTTCCTGTTCGCGGACGAAGTTCTTCAACGGTCCGATAGGGGAATTGGTAGCAGCAGGAGTGCTAGGCGCCAGAGGCTTACCATCAGTTTCGGAGTCGCCAGCCAACGGGAAGAGTGCAGCTTCTGAAATCCTGGGTCCGCCTTCAGCCTCGGCTTGAGAGACTATCTCTGTGTCGCTGCTTTTGATTTTTTCACCGATGGCAGCGACCTTGGGTGGTAGATCATCTGCGCGAATCACCCTGTCTTCACAGAGAGCACAGGCGCGTTCGATGGCGTTCTCCAATTCACGCACATTTCCTGGCCAGCTATATGCCAGCATGAGATCCATGGCGTGGCGCGTCACTTCATAGTGTCCGCCAGTTTTGGGGTCCATCTTGCTGCGGAGGAAGTGAGCGACCAGAAGAGGAACGTCGTCAGAGCGGTCATTGAGACTCGGAAGCTGAATCGAGATCACGTTCAGGCGGTAATAGAGATCTTCGCGGAATTCACCGTTCTTGATCATTTCCTCCAAAGGCTCGTTTGTCGCTGCAAGCACGCGAACGTCGACATACACAGGTGTATTGTCACCGACGCGTCGGACTTCCTTCTCCTGGAGAACACGCAGCAGGCGGCTTTGAAGAGTTGGAGACATGGTCCCGATCTCATCGAGGAAAATGGTGCCTCCATCTGCTTCCTGAAAGAGACCGTTCTTATCCGTCACGGCTCCGGTAAAGGCACCTTTGCGATGACCGAAAAGTTCGGACTCGAGAAGGTTCTCGGGCAGCGCACTGCAGTTGACGGGAATGAATGGAGCAAACTGGCGGCGGCTGTTGTAGTGGAGCGCTTTGGCCACCAGTTCTTTGCCTGTGCCGCTTTCACCAAGGATCAGAATCGTGCTGTCTGTATCTGCAACTTTCTCGATCATCTTGAAGACGTCCTGCATTGGCTCGGCTGTGCCGATGATCTGATCGAAGCGATACTTCTTACGCAGCTGCTTCTTGAGATAGACGTTCTCAGAAATCGCCTGATTGTAGGAAAGAGCACGTTGTACACAGAGGCGGAGCTCATCCAATTTGAACGGCTTTTCAATGTAATCGTAAGCCCCTTCCTTCATTGCCTTCACGGCAGTTTCGATGGAACCGAAACCAGTGACCATGATCACGCTGGCAGGAGGATTGATGGAACGTGCCTTCTGAAGGATCTCCAAACCGTGGGCGCGGGTCTTGTCGAGATAGAGATCGGTGATGACCAGCTCAGGCTGGAGTTCCACGATTCCCTCGAGCGCGGGCTCGATACTGGTGAACGGATGCACCTCATGCCCTTCGGCGCGAAGCATCTCCGAAACCATTTGAACCATTGTCACTTCATCATCTACTAACAGAACTTTTGCCACGGGCGAAGGCTAGGGAAAGGCCCTCCCCCCCGCAAGTGGGTAAAAATGCGCAGAAAACAGGGTTTAGCTGCGCTGTTTGTTTTACATGGGGGCGATACGCTCGCTGCCGACGTCTGTGGTGAGATTCACGTGCGCATTGAAGCTCTCGAAGATGAGCTGGTTCTTGATGTCCTGATGGTCAGGAGAATCCCAAAGGTTCTTGTGCTCCCATGGGTCTTCCTGAAGATCGTAGAGCTCTCCTGAGCTCAAGCTGTGATAGACCGTGAGCTTGTAGCGGTCGGTGCGATGCATCGTGGCAAACGCCCCTGTGCCACCAGTGAAGTAGGGTGACAGAGCATCGAAGTATTCGGAACGCACGTAGTCGCGGATGTGATCCGGATCGGCCTCGCCCTTCAAGACCGGGAGCAGGCTCTTTCCTTGGAAGTAATCTGGAAGTGGCACTTGGGCGATATCGAGAATCGTCGCAGCCTTGTCCAACAGCTCGACAAGTCCATTGGCGCGCACGCCTGTTTTAAACTGTCCCGGCCATGAAATGATCAATGGCACGCGGACGAGTCCTTCGTAGAAGCGACACCCTTTGAACATCAGACCGTGATCGCCGAGAGTCTCACCATGATCGCTGGTAAAGATGATCACGGTGTTGTCGCGCTGGCCGGTCTTTTCAAGGTGATCCAGAATCCGGGCGAACTGATCGTCAATCAAAGCGATCATCGCGTAGTAGAGTGCCTGGCGCTCCTTGGCCTTGTGATCCTCTGGTGAGCGGACTTCATCTTGGAAATCGGCATCCTTCAACTTGGCCTGTGTCTCCACATCGCTTGGCTCGAAGTGTGGGCCGGGCATTTCTGATGCATCGAATTTGTCGGCATAGGCCTTGGGCGGAATGAAGGGCGGGTGTGGATCGTAGATGTTGACGCTCAGCAACCATGGTTCATTGCGTTCTTGATCGATGAACTCAATCGCACGCTCTGTAGCCCAGGTGGTCTGATGAACTTCCGCAGGGACGCGTTCTTCCGTTTCGCGAAGAGCATTGATGTCAGCGCCTTGTTCCTTGGCCCACTCAGCGTAGTCGTGGCCTTCTTCCCAGTCATCGCGCGGAGCGTGGCTGTATTTCCAGAAGGAGTAGCCGTCGTCCAATCTTGGTTCGGTGCGTTTGCCGGCACTGGTCAGATGAAATTTGCCTATCAACCCACAGTCGTATCCTGAATCAGCAATCAGCTTGGTGATCAGGGGTGGTTGATCGGGAAAGGTGTCATTGCCATTGCGTGTGTTGTGCACGCGGCTGGGATACATACCTGTGAGAAAACTGGCGCGGCTTGGTGTGCAGATCGGGCTCTGGCAATAGGCACGCTCAAACGCCACGCCATCTTCAACGAGCTTGTCGATGGTAGGTGTTTTGACAAGTGGATTGCCCAACGCACCGATCGTATCGAAGCGTTGTTGATCCGTGCAGTACCAGAGGATGTTTGGACGCGTATCAGCCATATCAGGAAGCGGTCAGTGTCAGGGGTGAGAGGAATGGAATCAAGAAAGCAGGAAAGAGGACGGGTGGTTTCTTAGAATGGGAATGTCATGGCCTCACTGATGAGCCCTACTTCTGATTCCGTTCTCCAAGCAGTTTGTATTTTAGGAAAACTTCCTTGGCGCAGAATTTGGCGATCTTCCAGCCTTGGGCGCCGTCCATGAATCCGCGCTTGATGATGTAGTTTCGGATCCAGCGAAACATGGCGTGAGTGTATGGAGATAGAGCCCCGGCGCGTTTGCCGGCGTCGTGTTTCATCTCGGCCCAGAGGTGTGCGTATTTCACACAACGGTTCCAGTGATCCTCTTCGTCTTTGAAGGAATGGTGTTCCAGCTCGCCGCGGAGAGGGAGAATCGTTCCTTCCACTTCGAGACGTTCATGCACCTGGCCACCGGTGAACTTCGATCGTGATTTGCGGACCAAGCGATCCAGTCTATCCGGATACCAATCACCGTGCCTGATCCAACGTCCCTGATAGAGCACACAACGCGGCATGCTATATCCTGAAATGGAATCTTCAGGAGGGTTGTCGATGATCGCCTGAATCTCTTTCCGCAGTTCGTCGGTCAGTGCCTCATCAGCATCGATACTGAAGACCCATTCATTACGCGCTTCCGACAATACCTTGTTCTTCTGGTCGCGATACCCAAGCCAGTCCTGATGAACGAATCGGGCGCCAGCTTCCGCGGCGATCTTGGGAGTCGAGTCCGTGCTGCCTGAGTCTACGATCACGATCTCATCAGCCAGTCCTTCGATGCTCTTCAAGCAGCGAGGAAGGTTTGTTTCCTCGTTGAGCGTGATGAGGCAGAAAGAGATTTTCATGACGGGTCCTCCTTCCGTTCCTTCGCAGCAAGCTCCAGCACCGCGATGGTTTCATCGATGTTTCGTTCGAGGCTTAGCGCATTGGAATCGATATCGAAACTTGCAGGCACGATGTCCAACCACTTGTTGAGAAGAGCGGTGAGATCCAGGAGATCGTTGGCATCGGAAAGGATGTCTCCATTTACACCGGGTTGGATCAATTCACTGGCGCCGTTGGTGCTGCTGGTAATGACGGGTTTCCCGGCTGCGAGCGCTTCAGAAACCACATTGGCGCACGGTTCATATAGAGCCGGCAGCACGAGCAAATCTGCAGCAGCACAGGCGTCTTCCACGTTCTTCATGGGACCTATGTGATGGATGTGTGAATGCTGACCCCACTTCCATTTTCCTTTGCCCACGACGCAGAGATGCGCCTCCTCAGTGGTTCTGTGGAAAGCGCGAATCAAGACATCCAGTCCCTTGCGTTCCCAACCCGATCCGACAAAGAGAATGACCTTCTCCTTTGGGAGAATACCCCATGCCTCTCGGGTGGTATTGCGGTCGCCGGATTGAAAGCGCTCCACATCGATTCCATTTCGAATCAGATGAATGCGCTCCTTTGGAAAATCGGTGTGCTCGTAGATCTCATCCGCAACCATCTGGGAATTGGCAATGGCGTGTCGTGTGTTCCTTGGAGAAAGGGTTTCCTGCTCAAGCTCCATCATGGATGTGTGAAACGCACCCGAAGCTGTGAGCCAACGTTTCCATGCAGGGGCATTCTCCTTTCGGATCTGTACCCAACGCTTATGGAGCCCATCACCGGCGCGATAGACATCCTGTGCCAGTGTGCGCTCCAGACTGAACACACAGTCGTAAGTTCCCTTATCGATCAAGGACCTTACCTCGGTTGCAAAGCTTCGAGCCTTGGCGGCGCGATTGCCACTGACCGTGACCTTGTGGAGTTTGATGCCTTCGGTAAGTCCCTCCCAATCCTCTGCAAAGAGATGAATTTCATGACCGCGGGACTGGAGGGCGTGAATGAGTCGCTGAACGTAGAGTTCAGCACCGCCAGTTGCCGAAAACCGCCTTCGTATGATTGCGATCTTCATGGCTCTTCGGGTCAGGCCTTTAATTCCTTCTTCACACCGAAAAAGACGAGATCCAGCGCATAGAGGGCACGGATGGAAAATGGCAGGCACTCAAACACCGGCACACCCGTGCTGCCTCCGCCGATCAGATGCCCAGAGATGGGATGAATCTCTATCTTGTCGAAGCAGGATGAAAGCTCCGTTGTCAGAAGCGAATGGGAATACTGACGGAGATGAGAAGGGTCCGTCTCGTAGGGTTTACCACAGAGAAATTTCCAACGATTGCGCAGACGAAATGCATTGGGCACAGAACCCACCAAACGACCACCCGGTGACAACACACGATTGATCTCCTTCAACGCCTTTTGTGGAAAACGCAGATGCTCCATCACCTCGGAGAACACCACCGTATCAAAGGCACCGTCTTCAAATGGAAAGTCTTCGCTGTCGGCATCCACCCAGTGGGCATCGAATCCCAGCCGCTTTTTAAACAGCTCCAATGAATTGCGATCTACATCGATTCCAGTGACCTCATTCCCCTCTGCGTAAAATTGGGTGAGGTTCCCTGAGCGACAACCGACCTCCAGGATCTTGTGTCCCTTTCCGACAAGGCGGATATAGAGATTTTTACGTCGCTCATCGCCGTAGAAGTAGTCGTATTTCCCACGGGACTGGAAGCCTTCGTAGAACTCTGCAACTTGATGTTTTGGGTCGTTGGAACTCATGTCGTCTGCGAATGGACCGGATGACTACCAGAGCGCGCCAGCTTTGAACACTTTTTCTGTCGCCTCTCGGCTTCACTTGGCGTTTCATCCCACACTTCAATCCCAGATATAACCATGAAGATTGCAATCATCGGAGGCTACGGACACCACCACCTGCAAAAGGCCGTGTCATCAGGAGAGATCGAACTCGTCGGCATCGCCGCAGATGGATTTGACGACCGCGCAAAGAAATTCCTCAAAGGCACTAAGGCACCATGGTTTGATGACTACCGCAAGATGCTCGACACCGTGAAGGCCGACGTCATCAGCGTCGGGCCGGTCTATGGCTACACTGGCGAAGCCATAGCCGAGGCCCTGGGAAGAGGCTTCAAGGTCACCACCGATAAGCCGGTCGGACCAGATTGGAATCAATTCCGGGCCGTAGAAGCAGAGGTAGCCCATGGAGGACGCGTCCTAATCACCGAGCTCATGGAGCGATGCGATCCCCACTTCCGCGCTGCCCATCTAGCCGTGAAAAAGGGACTGATAGGAGAGCCTGTACTGGCCACCGCCCAGAAGTCCTACAAATTCGGCACACGGCCGGAGTTCTACAAAGATCGCAAACTCTTCACCGGCTCCATCATGTGGATAGGCACCAAGGCAGTGGATATTGCCTGGTATGTCAGTGGCGTCGATTTCGCTGGCGTGGGCGGACATCAGGGAAACCTTTCCCGTCCCGACTACGGCACTATGGAAGACCACGTCTCAGCCATGTATGCCCTCCAGAACGGAGGCACCTGTGTCTTTCATTCAGACTATCTCAGACCCAAGGGAGCCCGCACTCATGCCGACGACCGTGTCCGCGTAGCCGGAACCAAAGGACTCGTCGAATGCATGGCCGGAAAATGCATGCTCATCACTCACGATGACAAACCACAGGACATCACCGACTGGGGTAAGGAGGCAAATCCAACTCAGGATCTGATCGATGCCCTCAGCGGAAAGACAGATCACTTCAGCACAGAAAAATCCATGTACATGGCCAAGGTCATGTTGATCTCCAGAGACGCCGTGGACAACGGCCAGACCATGGAAATTTCCTGAGCACCACCGACCATGTCCGAACGCAAACAGATCCTCACGTATGTAGAGATGAACAAGCCGGAGGAACTCTCCCCGGCGACACTGGCAAGCGAGGTCACCGTGAGCGAAGTCTCACCACCAGATGCAGCAATCAACCTTAGCTTCTACTCCAGAGTCGGTGCCGACTGGAAATGGACCGACCGCTTGAAGTGGAGTCAGGAACAATGGAACCGATACATCTCCGATCCCAATCTCAAGACCTACGTAGGAAAGAGCAGGGGAGAGGACATCGGTTTCTTTGAATGCGCCATCCAACCCGAGGGAAACATAGAAATCACCATCTTCGGACTACTCCCACCAAGCATCGGTAAGGGACTTGGAGGAGCGCTCCTTTCCAAGGCCGTCGAAGCAGCCTGGGCTATACCTGGCATCAGAAGAGTCTGGCTCCACACCTGTAACGACGATCACCCCAACGCCTTGAAAAACTATCTCAAGAGAGGCTTCAAGATCTACGATCCGAAAAAATGCCAGCTACGTGGCTCCTGAACCTCTGACTGTCCGTAAGAGTGGCCCGTTCAACGCCTTAGTCGGTAGTTGATGAATCTGCTGGCTATTGAAATCTACGGAAACATCAAGAAGCCCGTAGCGTAGAGATTGACTGGGGCAACGAAGTCTGGCCATTCTACCGAAGTCTACTAAATAGTAGTCAGTCAGAGGTCACCGTTGACGAGTGAACGCGCAGCAGCCTATTTGCGTATGGCCAACTCAAAAACAAATTTACCATGTCTGTTACACACTTAATTACGCTTGAAGATGGCATCACCAGAATCAAGTTCTTAGCAGCGCCATCCCTTGAACAAACAAAAGCCATAATCGATGAAATCGTTGAAAACTATCCCTATGAGAAAAGACTGTGGGATATGAGTGAGATCAAGTTCGATTTCACAACCGACGAGATTCAAGAGATCGCTGAATATGGAAAACGGAAATTCGTAAAAGCAAACAAACTGGCAGTGTACGCTACAGACGATCTGGCTTATGGGGAAATGAGACAGTTTGCAGTATACCGACATGAAGAGAATAAGGCTACGCCCCGAGCGTTCCGTAGTGAGAAAGCAGCCATCGAATGGCTGAACTCATAACAAATCAATCCTGAAAATGCGTCCATACAGGACGTAATCCAGAAGCCAAGAAACTGGTCCTCAGATCAAAGGAGATCACTCCAGTAAGAGTACTGAGAATGATGAAGAAGGAAGTGGTCGGCCAAAACCATTTGAAACCAAATTGATGTTCAGTCGATTCTGTCAAATATCAGCCTGGCACATTGTCTTTATGAATCCGTGATGAATATGCCACACATGATGAATCGAGTTTATATTCTTATTCTTTTCCTAGTATGTATCAACAGATTAAAAGCTATCTCATAAATGGTTAAGGAGTATTTTTATGCATGCGAGATGGAGGAATCCGAGGAAGTTTTGAGCATGATACTCCCAGCGGACGACCAGTCTTCTACAGTTTTGAAACCATGCAAACATTCGTTCAACTTTCCATCGCCGGACGTAGCGTCTTAGTGGGCGGCCATCTTGAGTCGCTGTTCCCTCTCTTCTGTTTCTTCGGTGAGGGGATATTACTTGAGTTCCAAATTCTTGAAGGATCTCTTCATCCAACCCATCACTATCGTATGCTTTGTCGCCAATCAGACGTTCCGGAGGATCTGGAATGAATCTGGATCGGATCGTTTTGCTCACGAGTTTGACTTCTGCCGGGCTAGCACTTTCTGTGCATATGGCGACAGGAAGACCATTGCGGTCAGCAATTGCCATGATCTTTGTCCCCTTGCCTCGCTTGGTCTTTCCAACATGTCGCCCCCTTTTTTGGCGGGAGCAAAACTCCCATCCACAAAGCACTCACTGACGTCAATTCCACCACGATCTTTAAGGTCCTGTGCTAGTGCCAGAAGAACAGACTCAAGAGCCTTGTTCTCAACCCAGCTCTGAAACCGTCGATGAACGGTCTTGTAGTTCCCGTATCGTTCAGGAAGGTCCTGCCACGGTGCTCCAGTTCTTAGAATCCATAGAATCCCATTGAGGACTATGCGTGGGTCGCTCCAAGGTCTACCCCTGCCATCTTCTCGAACCGGGTCTTCTGGAAGAACTGCTGCTACGATGTCCCATTGCTTGTCCTTCAAATCCATCCCCAACTACATAAGCAGTACCGACAAAAGTACAAGTTCAAAACTAGCTCCTTTGGCTATTTTTACCATTTATGAGATAGCTTCTAGGAGGTTTGTTGCCGAGTTCGCGAAGGTTCGCTTGATGGATCCTAAGACAGAAGTGATGGCTAAGCTTGGTGAAGGATATCAGATAGAGAGTGAGGGAGAAGTGGAGGCGTGGTTACGGGATTTTTCGGTGGAAGCGAGAGCTAAAGTAGCCAGTATCATCGTGTATAGCTGGCCTCGAGGAGAACTTTCGATGCAGGTGCTGTTCGACAGTGAGGATAGAGTCGTTTTCGTGAGGACGAAGGGCTTTCGTCTGTAGTTGTAAATCAGGTTAGTGCCTTTGGGATTTCTTCAGGGTTCGCTCATCAAGATTAGATGTAGGCGTTCTTTGGAGAGACCTACGAAGAGGTCGCTAATTTGCCACGTCGTTGTGCGTGAAGATCCTCATGCCCATGATTTCCCAATTGTTGTTCCTGGCCGGGTCACATTGGTGTGTTGATCTGTGGCAATAGGGCTGAAGCCCTATCCTTTATGCCTGCGGACTTTCAGTCCGCTTGTTGGTCATTATTCCCCCAATACACTTTCGGTGGTTTTGAAATGCTTTTTGCTGGCTTGGGCGAGGGTTTCTTCTCCGTGTTTGGCAACGAGATCTTTGCCTGCTTGGATGACTTTCTGGGAGGCGCCTTTGGGTAGTTCGATTCCAAACTGATCGCCCAACTTCTTCAGTCTTACCACGAATTCATATCGGGCGATGATGGAGGCTGCGGCGACGGCTATATCGGATTCAGCCTTGTGGCGTTGGACAAGTTCGATCTTGCGTCCTTCTTCCATCAGGGCCTTCGCGATGGTGCTCTTGCTGCGTGCGAACTGATCTGAAATGGCTTTAACCGGAGGCTCAGGCATGCGGTGTTTTTGCGTCATGAGATTCTCAATCACACGGGCATGGGCCCAGGCTAGGAGAGCGTTGACGGATCGCATCTTTGTGTAGAGTCGGTTGTAGGCTTCGTTGCCGACTGGAACGACTGAGATCACGCAGCCTTTGGTACGTTTGATGATGTCGGCAAGTTCCTTGATGCGGCGATCACTGCCGATTCGCTTGGAGTCCTGAATGCCGGCTGCCTTGAGTTCATCGGCTGCGGCTCCATTCACATAGACACCTGCTGCGACGAGTGGCCCGAAGTAGTCACCCTTGCCGCTTTCATCAATTCCAAATCGAGGCACGTGGAAGTCTGGATCGGCTGCTTCTTCGTAACCAAGTGTGGCTTGTTTGAGGACTTCCGGCTCCAGAAAGAATTCAACGAACTCCTGTGTGCCTTTCCCCTGAACAACGAGTTTGCCACTGTTGTAAAAAACGATGTTGGTCTTCTCACGCTTTCCGGCGAAGCGAGCATAGGGCACTTCGTGGGCGTCGTATGCATGTTGATCCATCCATGCCTTGAGCTGGGTGGCTTGGTCGTCGGTGAGTTTGCAGGTGTAGCTGGTGATGGGCTTCACGGTCAGTTGGATTGTCGGATCATGTCCATGATGTCAGATGCAGGGCGCTGCTCTTTGAGGAGGCGTCCCATGGTGTTCATGGCAGGGGCTATGTGATGAAAGAATTTTTTATATCCGGAGCAGAGGTAGTTCAGACCGGGAGCGCCGTCGGGGGTGTTGATGAATCGGTGTTTGGGGCATTCTCCATTGCAGGCAAAGCGGACGTCGCACTGCTTGCAATAGTCGGGGAGACTGGTCTTCTTCGATTGTCCGAAGTTCTGTTGCTGGGCAGACCCTGCCATATCGCCGAGGGACTGGTTCATGAGATTGCCGAGTTTGAATTTCGGATACACATAATGGTCACAGCTGTAGAGATCTCCATTGTGCTCAATGGCCATGGCGCTACCGCATGTTTCTGAAAACACACAAAGCGATGAGCCCACGCCCATCCAGTTGCCGAGTGCGACATCGAAATGCTGGACGAAGACGTCACCTACGTCCTGAGTGATCCATTCATTGAAGATGCTGATCAGGAAGTCTCCGTAGGCTTCTGCCGGAACACACCACTCGGTCACGGAACCTGCAGTCGTTGGATGATCGGGAGCAGGGGGCTCAGCAAAGGTCATCTTGTTATCGGCTTCAGGCATTCGCTCAACCAAGGGAATGAACTGCAAAAAGCCGGAACCAATCTCCTTGAGAAACCGATAGAGTGCCATGGGGTGCGTCACATTGCCTGCATGAATGACCGTTAGAGTATTGAACTCCACCTTGTGCTTTTGAAGGAGTTTCAATCCGGCGATCACTTCATCGAAGGTCGGGGCGCCTTTCTTGGTGACGCGGTATTGATCGTGAAGTTCCTTTGGACCGTCGATACTGAGTCCGACAAGGAAGTTGTTTTCGGCAAAGAACTGGCACCATTCGTCGTCCAGTAACGTGCCGTTGGTTTGGAGCGTATTGTGGATGGTCTTGCCATTGGCGTATTGCTTTTGGAGGGCAACGGCTTTCTTGAAGAATTCCACACCCATCAATGTGGGCTCGCCTCCCTGCCAACCAAAGGTCACTTCAAGCACGTCCTGATTGGCAATGTAGTCGCGGATGAATCGCTCCAAGACCTCATCGGACATTTTGAAATTCTCATTCTCCGAATAGAGGTGTTCCTTCTCCAGATAGAAGCAGTATTGGCAATCGAGGTTGCAGAGGGCCCCGATCGGTTTGGCCATGATATGAAAGGCCGGCGGTTTCATGAAGCGAGGTAGGGAATGGTCAATGGACCTTGAGGCAGAACGGCGATGCGTGCATTGGGACCCAGCTTGGTGAGTTGTTCATTGACGGTGGTTTCGATATTTGGACAGGGCGTCAGGTGGGCTGCCTTGATGATATCTTCAGGAAGTGAACTGTGAACCTGCACCTCGGCCTTGCGTTGGACCAGTGCCTGAATCTGGGCCTGCCATTGTTCAGGACGTTCGAATCCCGGCGTGGCGACCATGGTGAGTATCTCCTCCGGACTACTTGCGTCGCGGAGCAGCTTGTCCATCGGGCTTCCGGCCGGAACACCTTCCTGACATTCACAGGCGAGAATCAGTAACCCACCTTCCTTCACAATCCGGGCTCCGGCGGACATGCCTTTGACCCCCTGATAAAGATTCATGTCCAAGGGGAAACCGCTGTTGGTCGTGATGACGATGTCAAAAGGTTCGTCCACGGCCTGCATGGCTGACTTCTTTACGAACGCGCAGCCCTGCTTGTGTGCCTCTTCCAGATCTCCGGTAAAGACGCGGGTGATGTCGCGTTTTTCATTCAATGTCACATTGATGAGAAAGCTTTGTCCCGCGAGCTTGGCAATACGGAGGAGTTCCTCCCAAAGTGGATTGCCATGAGTGATGCCAAAGGTGCTGTTGTCATCATTGATGTGATGGGCGCCGTGATTGCTCATGACTGTCTTTAGACCCGCCACTCCGGGCATGAGTCCCTTGGGCCCACCGCTGAATCCAGCAAAGAAGTGCGGCTCAATAAAGCCGGTGACGATCCGGATGTCCGCTTCCACCGCCGTCTTGTTGAGCAATGCAGGGGCCCCGGTGCGGGTGGTACCGACCTGTACCAATTGGCTTTCGTCTTCGCAGTCGTGATTCACCACGAGGTAGTTATCCAAGACCTCTTTTGTCAGCATGGTCTCCAGTTCCTCCCGGGTGTTTGCGCGATGCGTTCCCAGCTGATTGATCAACGTGATGTTTTCGCGTGGGTGATCCGAAAGGTGTTCCAGCAACCAAGGGATGATCCGCTCATTGGGAGTAGGGCGGGTGATGTCAGAAAAGGTGATGACGATCTTGTGCTCAGGGCGAATGCTCTCCAGCAAAGGTGGATGGCTGATCGGATGTTCGAGTGCTCGAATAAAAGCCTCTTTCTCATCATCAAGGCCAGAAAGATGACTGGGCGAGAGAACAGTTGTGCACTCATCGGGGAGTTCTACATCCAGACTGCCTCTGCCATATGCCAACTGAACTTGCATGCGCTGAGGTTATGTCGAGGGAAAGCGAAGTAGAATGATGAAATCGTTTTGGATGGGATGAGGTGACCGCAAGATATGTCGACTTTTCGTCACTCTCTGATGCTTGCGCTCGTTCCTCTGGTCTGATTGCATCACCCCATGAAATCGATTCTGCCCATTGGTTCATGGAAATTTGTCAGCCTTGCCTTGCTGACGGCTTTGTTTGTTGGCTGCTCCACGGTCCCCGAGACTGGACGCATGCAGTTGAAACTGATTTCTCCAACTGAGGAAATGAAGCTGGGGCTTTCTGAGTTTCAAAGGATGAAACAAGAAGGGAACGTCAGCCGTGATGCGCAGAAGAATAATGTGGTGCAGCGTGTTGGTAAGCGGATCTCTGCTGTAGCCGACTTGCCGGGAGCAGAATGGGAGTTTGTAGTTTTCGACAATCCTGAGCCAAATGCCTTCTGCTTGCCTGGCGGAAAGATTGGCGTGAATACAGGGATCTTTCCCATCGCCAAGAACGATGCAGGGATGGCCACAATCATGGGACATGAAGTGGCCCACGCGGTGGCTCGTCACGGTAATGAACGTATGAGCCAGCGCATGGCGCTCCAGAAGTTGGGCCAATGGCTAGGGGCTTCAGTGAATGTGGAAGATCCAAAGATCAAGGCATGGTCTCAGATGGCCTATGGCTACGGATCGGAACTGGGAGCCAAAGCTCATGGTCGCAAGCAGGAATCAGAGGCCGACCATATCGGGCTGCTCTACATGGCCCGTGCCGGTTATAATCCGGAAGAAGCAGTCGCTTTCTGGCAGCGCTTCAAAGAATACAAAGGTGGAGGAGAACCAGGGAACGTGGTTGATAAATACCTCGGTAAATTCCTGAGCACTCACCCGCTGGACGACAAGCGAATCGCTGACCTGGATGAGCTGATGCCCAAGGCGAAAGCGGAGTATCGTCCTCAGTGATCTGAGTGCCCACAATACAGAACCAATTTCGTTGGCCCAACGCTTCTGTGTTGGGCCTTTTTATTGTTTCGAGTGAGGCGCGGGCTCTTCGGGAGTAGAGTGTTCGCCACTTCCTTTTTGAGTCTTCAAAAAGACTTTACAAGGGGGACTGGTATTCCTACTTTCTCGGCCCCTTTGCGGGACCGGTTGGGGTCGTAGCTCAGTTGGTAGAGCACCACAATGGCATTGTGGGGGTCTGGGGTTCGATTCCCCACGGCTCCACCAACCTTTCCGCAAATCTTCTGGGAACCTTTCTTTTCCTCTCCTCGCCATCATCAATCTAATAAATGCCTCGGTTGTCAGATTGCTGCGACTGCTGTAGAAGGTGGGCATGGTTGTTAAACGTCGTTTTTCTTGCTTGGTCTTGTTTGTGTTTCTGTTGTCCTTGGCGACATCTTGGGCGCGCCACGATCGTCCAAACATTGTTTTCATCATGACGGACAATCACGGCGCATGGACGCTGGGGTGTTATGGAAACAAGGACGTCAAGACACCTCACATTGATCGCTTGGCTGCTGAAGGGACGATGTTTGCTGAGGCCTTCAGTTCCAACCCTGTCTGTTCACCCACCAGAGCCACGTGGCTCACGGGGATGATGCCGTCGCAACATGGAGTGCATAGCTTTCTACGTCGTGATGAACATCAGATGGGGCCTCATGCCAAGTCGACTCTTGAGGGCCTTAAGACGTTCCCAGAAATTCTCAAGAATCAGGGCTACCGCTGCGGCCTTGTGGGTAAGTGGCATTTGGGTGCCAATGAGACGCCTCAGGCAGGGATGCTTGATTACTGGGTGACCATGCCCGAGGGAGGGACTTCCACTTTCTTTGACGCTGAGGTCATTGATGAAAGTGGAGTTCGTAGGAAAGAACCCTCACACCTTACCGAGTATTGGACTGACCACGCGCTCAAGTTCATCGATCAACAGGACGAAGAGCCCTTCTTTCTCTTCCTGAGTTACAATGGCCCCTACGGACTTGGTAGAGGACTCTTGAAGGACGAGGACAATGCCCATGCTGCGCAATACGATGGAAAAGAGTTGTCCTCATTCGAGCGCAATCCCATGCATCCGTGGCTGCACCACAACAAAGCCTATCTCAATAATCCGAAGGCCATTCGTAAGGTGGCTTCCGAAGTCAGTGCTGTGGATGCCGGAGTGGGGCGGGTGATGGAGAGGCTCGGTAATCTGGGGCTTGAGGAGAATACGCTGGTCGTCTTTACAGCGGATCAGGGCTGGCAGGGTGGCCAACAGGGAATCTGGGGCATGGGCGATCATACTCTGCCCACACATGGCTATGATGGCACCATGCATATCCCTTTGATTTTCTGGCGTCCGGGCAGTGTCCCTAGCGGCGTGGTGAGACAGGAGTTGGTCAGTCACTATGATTTCTTTCCTACACTGCTTGGCTATCTGGATCTGACACGAAAAGGGTGGGGAGTGGATCGGCCTGGAAGAGACTTTTCCCCATGGCTTGCAGGAGAGCAGGCGCGATGGGACGAACGGGCTGTTTTCTACGAGTTCGAAGACCTCCGAGCCGTCCGCACGCCTGAGTGGAAATTCATCGAGCGCTTTGGAAAAGGTCCCGACGAGCTATATCACATCGCCAAAGACCCCATGGAACGATCGAACGTCGTGGATCACGCATTTACAGTGCTAACCCGTGAGAAACTGAGAGGAGAGATTGATCAGTTCTTTCGAAAGTATTCGACGAAGGAATACAACCTTTGGAAGGGTGGTGGCTCCAAGGTAAAACTCTATTCTCCAGGAGCCTTGGGAAGGAAGAAGTAACGGGATGAATCGAAAGAAACTCGCAGAGATACTCAGGGGGCAAATGCTCTCAGTGAATGCCGTTGCCCGCATGTCTCGCGCAACCGTGAAAGAGGTTTCAGAAGATCTGGAGCACGTGAAGAAGTCTCTCAAACATAGTGATGAACGCCTCGTGGTAGAGCCTGCGGTCTGCAGAAAGTGCCAATTCGTTTTCTCGGAAACCACCTACGCCAAACCAAGCAAATGCCCAGAGTGCAAAGGAACTTGGGTTCAAGAACCACACATCGGAATCAGATCCAACTCAGAGGATTGAGTTTGGAGGGGGAGGAAGAGGGAAGGAGGCAGGAATATTATGAGCAGGAATATTGAAGCTTCACACTTCCCCTGTAGTTCACTTTCGAACATCAAGCTTTATGCCGAACGAATCGTTTCGAATGGATTGATGAGTGTTGGGGCACTCCTTGCATTATTGCTACTGAGAGCAGAATCCAGATACTTCTCGAACGTCTCGCCGAAGGGAGGCGCGTTTTAACTGGGCACGGGTTGTGCCTAGTATCAGTTACTTTGAAAGGACCGAAGCAGTGACGTGGTAGGCGCCTCGTTGTTTGCCAGTTTTAGCGTCGGTCAGCCAGGTTTGCAGCGTGGCTTGGTGTGGAGTGAGATCGATATGGAAGATTGCCTGTTTGTCTTCTGGATCGAGAGCGATTTCCTTTTCGATTTCACCAATACGGATACGAGCCTTGTTCGCGCCGATTGGTTTGAGGTCGTCATGTGGATGGCGGGTGAGGACAAACTCGTAGCGACCAGCAGTGCGAACATCGAGGGCCCAGAAACCGTTTACACTCAAAGAATCGTCGGCGAGTTGGCTCTTTTTCCAGATCACTCGGCCGGTGGTAGGATGCCAGTCGCGAACGGTCATGATCGTTTGATCCTCCTCGGGTGATCCGATAAAGAACGGGGTATGGGTGCCGCGGTGGCTGGTGACGTCTGCGTAATGACTTTCGTAGGCAGCAAAGAGGTCAGTAACAACCTTTGAATGCTGATCCGCTACGTTCCGTTCCTGACCGGGATCAGCGCTTATATCATAGAGTTCGCCATTCACCATACGCCATCGCTCGGTCAATACGGCATATTGAGGATAGCGGCTTCCACGTCGCGGAGCCGACAATGTTCCCTTCGCCAATTCGTCTCCTTGGCGTTCAACGATGATCGTTCGATCCGGCCAATCAACATTTTCGTTGCGAAGGAGTGGAGCGATGCTTTGTCCGTCAAACCGGACGCCTTCAGGAGCCTGGAGTCCACAGATATCAATCAGGGTCGGCAACCAATCGTGATGCGAGGTGAGTTGTTCCACCGTGCTGGATTGCAAGCCTCCAGGCCAACGAACGAAGCAGGCCACGCGGTGTCCGCCTTCGTAAACCATTCCTTTCCGGCCTCGCATGCCGGAGTTGAACCCCTCCTTTTCTCCCTTTCCGGCAACACCCGCGGCTGTTCCGTTGTCGCCCATGAAGATGACGATCGTATCTTTGCTAACACCGTTGCTATTCAGCGCGGCAAACAGTCGACCGAGATTTTCATCAAAGTTTTCGATCATGCCGTAAAACTTCGAACGGTTTTCCGGATGTCCCATCTCGGAGAATCGTCGTGAATATTTCTCGGCGACATGGAATGGGCCATGCATGGCGTTTAAAGGAAGGTAGACAAAGAACGGGTTGTCTTTGTTCTCACGAACAAAGCGAATCGTTTCGCGAAAGAAGATATCCGTGCAGTATCCCTTGAACTTTTCCGGGCCGCCGTTACGGAACAGCGTGTCGTCATAGTAACTGTTGCCTTTCGGATTGCCGATCTCGTCGATACCGCCAGCTCTGTGACAGACAACATCCTGAAAACCGCGGAACCGGGGTGCATAGGGATAGGTGTCTCCGAGATGCCACTTGCCGAACATGCCGGTTCGGTAGCCCGAGGCTTTGAAAACGTCAGCCATCGTTGTTTCATCCGGGTTTAGTAATTGTCGCCCTTCCGTCACCGCCCAGGCCCCGACCCGCAGTGAATGCCGACCAGACATTAAAGCTGCGCGAGTCGGCGTGCAGACCGGATCAACGTGATAGTCCTCCAATCGCACACTCTCGGCGGACATCTGGTCAAGGTTAGGCGTCTTCAACCACGGATTGCCATGGCTGGACATGTCACCGTAGCCTTGGTCATCGGTCACAATGAGGATGACATTCGGACGCTCCTTGGCATGAGACGCATTGACGGCGAAGATTAGAACCAACAGGGAAAAAGCCCGAAGGAAAGGTGTATTCATAGACGCTTTAGGAAAGACTCATGGGGGAATTCGGAGTCTTCCCAGCCATGCCTCGACTAGACAACCATTGCAGCGGTGCTTGAGGTTGCCTTACTTCAATCGAATTCCGACTTAGAATCCGGGAGGAATACAGAGAACTATGAAGTCGGATGAAGAAAGAGGGAATCCCTTACTTGGGATTGTTCAGAATGGCTTCCAGAACTTCGTCTACCATTCCGAGGTGGTCGCCACTGTCACCGAACTGGTGCTTGAGGTCTACGAGGTAGGTGGTGACGCCATTGAGGCGTTTGGCAATGAGGCGGGAAAGCTCAAGATGAACCACTGGATTTTGTGCGAGGTATTCCAATCCGTTCTCGGCGACACGAAATACGGATGGCTCCAGTGCCTTCACTGTGGCCATGGGCGCGCTTCCCAATAGCAGGGAAACTTCTCCAAACATCGATCCTTCTGATGAGACGGTGTTGATTTGAACGTCCTGCTTGAGGACTTCAACGGACCCTCTTTCCAAGATATAGAGGAAGCTGTTGGCTTTGCCTTCTTCAATGAGGACATCGCCTGGATTGAGTGTTTTGGATGGGAGGGACTGACAGGTGGAGAGGATTTGGCTCATGGACTTGTTGCTCGTGGTCTTGTCTGGCTCGCGCTTAAGCTTGTTGTTTATCTTGGTGGGTTGTCAATGTTCTCACCCATGAAATGGTTTCATTCTTTGGAGGAATCGCGCTCACGTCCCTTGAAATCCACCCGGATTTTCTCGGCCGTGCTGTCGTCCAATTCGAGAACACGGAGTGTGTAATGTTCCCGTTCAAGGACCTGTCCACGCTCTGGGAATGTGCCCAATTCCTGCGTCAACCACCCACTGACGGTCTGAATTCCTTCTTCTTCAATGTGTTCTCCAACAAGTTCTGAAAATTCGTGTAGAGGCAGGGCACCATTGATGAACCAGCCGCGCTTGCCCGAGCGGGTGATCAGTGGTTTTTCATCCTGATCAAATTCATCGCGGATGGGGCCCACGATTTCCTCCAGAATGTCTTCAACGGTCAACATTCCGGAAGTGCCACCATATTCATCCACCACAATGGCGACCTGACGCTTTTTCTTCAAAAGGTGATCCAGCACGGTCACAAGGCGGGCTGTCTCGGCGACATAGATGGGTTTGTTGGCTTTACCCTGCAGCTCAGCGCCTGTCTGGGCGGTTTGGCCCTGCATGTAGAGATCCTTGATGTGGCAGATGCCAATGATTGAATCCAGATCGTCCTCATCCACCAATGGGTAGCGTGAATACTCCAGATCGTTGAATAGTTTGAAGCAGTCTTCGATGAAGTCGTCCGTGCTGAAGTAGGCGATCTCTGTCCGTGGGATCATCACATCGCGTGCTTTACGGCGCTTCAATCCATAGGAATTGAGCACCATTTCCTTCTCCAGATCACTGGCGCCGGCAGCTTCGCTGGATGCAGTGATCATGAGACGAATCTCTTCTTCGCTATGCGTGTCGCCATGTTCGTCACCGGGTTGAATCCCGACCTTTCCGAGCATCCATTGGCTGGCCTTGTTGAGGCCGATCACGAAGGGGTAGCTGAGTTTGTAGAACCACAGTATTGGATACGCGACCCAGAGCGTGGTGGGGAGTGGCTTCTGAATGGCATACCACTTGGGCGCTTGTTCACCCGCGGTGATGTGGAGGAAGGTGATCACTGAAAAGCCGACCATGGTGGAAATGATTTTTTTCCAGGTGCTTTCGTCAGGGACTTCAAAGAGGTGGTAGAGCGGCTCCAAAAGAGCATCGAAGACTGGGTGCCCGACCCAGCCAAGGGCTAGACTGGCCAAGGTGATGCCGAGCTGTGCTGCACTGAGAAACGCGTCCAGATGGCTGACGATGTATTGGGCGATTTTAGCCCGGCGGTCTCCGGCAATGATAAAGGGATTCAGCTGCGTTTCGCGAAGTCGAACGAGTGCAAACTCAGCTGCGACAAAGAAGCCGTTCAAAAACACCAACACCAGTACCGCAAGGATCTGAAGGCTGAGGGTGATGTAGTTGGTGTCTTCCATGGCGGGGACCTAGAGGCTGACCTCTCCGAAGACGGTTTTTAGAATATCCTGAATCGTGATGATGCCGATGGCCTTTTTCCGCCAATCGACAACGATGGCGAGACGGCGTTTCTTGTTCTGCATCAGTTCCATGACATCATCCAAGCGCTGATGTTCCTGAATGAAAAGCGGTTCCAGGGTGAGTGAACTGATGGTCTGCTTTAGATTTGGCGACTCTGCGTAGAGAAGATCCTTGAGATTGGCTACTCCCAGAACCTGCTCCTTCGTCTTCAATGAGTCCCAGACGGGGAAGCGTGAGTAGGAATGCTTGGCAGCGATCTCCAGTAGCTCACCTGATTTGGTCTTGAGATCGATACAGACGGCCTTGTCCATGGTGACCATGACGTCCCGCGCAGTTTGATTGTGAAGATCGAGCACGCGGTTGATGAGCGTCTTTTCCTCTGGTGTGACACTGCCTGTGGCTTCGTTGACAATGCGTCGCATCTCTTCGCGGCTTTGGCGTAGGCGGCCGCTGTAGCTGCGTGATTGCTGACCTGCCAGAAGAAGGGCAGCAACAATCTCAACCAAGAGTGTGAGTGGTCGGAAGGCGGTTGCGATGAATTGAAAGGGGCGCGCAGAAGCTTGGCAGAAGCGCGATGGGTAGTTCCTGAAGAGGATCTTGGGAAGCAGATCACCAAAGATGTAGAACAGGAAGACCGTCAGCAGAAGCAGAAGAACGAACGCGTAGGGATGAATGTCGATCCATTGGGTCAATGAGAAGATCAGGATACAGAAGCCGGCAAAGGCTGATACAGTATTCCCTACCAATGTGGTCCAGAGGAAGTCCTCCGGGTTATCAAGGTAGCGCACGAGGAGCTTGGCCGATTTGTTTCCCTGACGGCTCAGCTTGCGCATGCGCCAAGGATTCAGTGCCAGGATGCCGGCCTCCATGCCTGACATCAGAAAGGAAATGCTGATGCAGCCCAGCAGGAAGAAAATGATGGTGATGGGGTGCGTGCTCATTTGGCTTTGGCCTTTGGCTTGCGCGCGCCTTTTCGCTGAACAAGAACCTCGATCACTCTTGAGGTATCCACAGTGAGGGCGGTTAGTTGCACTCCGTTGTATTGGGCGGTGAATCCTGGTTCAGGAACGATCTCAGAAAGACTCAGCACCAGTCCACCGATTGTCTCTACTTCCGGTGCTTCGGAAATCTCCGGGCAGACATCCTCCAGCTCGTGGAGTTTCATCGTTCCCATCACGCGCCATTGATTCTTCCCTTTGTGCGTGATTTCAGATTCTTCCACTTCACCTTCATTGCTGATGTTGCCAACGATCTCTTCCAGGATGTCCTCTACGGTGATGACTCCTTCAGTGCCTCCATACTCGTCGATGACGATCGCCATACCGCGACGACTGCCTTGCAGCGTGTTCAGCGTCTGCATGAGGTCGGCAGTCTCAGGGACTTTGTAGGGCAGGGCGTCGATTGCCAGATCGGAGGACTGTTCCGGATGTAGAAGCAGACGACGGGCATCGATGATACCAACGATGTTGTCCTCTACTTCGTGATAGACCGGAAGGCGGCGGTGTTTGGATTCGCGTGCGGCTTTGCGAATTTCCTCGTCACTCATGTCATCCGAGACGCTCATCATCTGCGAGCGATGTGTTGCGACCTCTTTCACATTGCGGTGATCGAGTTGAATGAGTTCGATGATTGTATCGCGTTCGGTCTCATCGAGGGTCCCTGACTTGTATGCGAGATTGATCAGGTCCTCGTATTCCTCATCTGTAAGACCCTTTTCAGGCTGCCAGCGCTTGGGGACGAGTTTGGTCAGGGATCGCTCTGTGACTCTCAAGGCGATGTCCCGGAGCGGGGCGCTGACCTTGACGAGAATCCCGAGAGTCGGTGCTGTTCTCAGCGACCAGTATTCCGGATCGCGTGAAGCCAGCGTCTTGGGAATCACTTCACAGACGAGCAGGGAGATTAGGAAAATTGCAGCAATTGTTTGAAGAAGAGGCCATTGACCTTCCCATGCCATTACCAATGCGATTGTCAGCATGGATGCGCCGGTAAATGTGTTGGCCAGTGAGACGCTGGCCAACAGGTCTTCTGGATCCTTGAGCAGAGTGGCGACCTTCTTACCTGCAGCATCGTTACTGGCTGCCATCCGTCGGATGTTGGAACGGCTCAGGGAAAACATGGCCGTTTCTGCCAGGGCGAAAAAGAAGTTCGCCAAGGCAAATATGGTGCAGAAGAAAAATGCCAGTAGAGGCACTGAGGTCATAATGGTGCCCTAGTTGAACGACAAGTCCACAGGGCTCAGGGTCAAAGCTCCTGTTTGATCAGAGCAAGCAGGTCGTCATATTCCTCGACGGCAGGAAATTGAGGGAAGAGCTCCTGCACATTGGCCGGAGAGTGAAAGAGAAATCCCTGGTCGGCCTCACCAAGCATGGTGGTGTCATTGAAGGAATCTCCAGCGGCCACAACCTTGTAGTTCAGTCCCTTGAAGGCCTTGACGGCTTCCTGTTTTTGGTTGGGCTGACGAAGCTGATAGTGGGTGATCTTGTCATTCTCGACCACGAGGTTGTGGCAAAGGATGGTGGGCCAATCGAGTTGCTTCATGAGCGGTGCAGCAAATTCGACAAAGGTGTCGGATAGGATCACCAGCTGAGTGATGGAACGGATTACATCAAGAAAGGCCTTTGCTCCCTCAAGCGGGCCCAGGGTTCCGATGACTTCCTGAATGTCAGAGAGTCCAAGGTTGTTTTCCTTGAGGATATCGAGACGGCCCTGCATGAGCTCGTCGTAATCCTGAATATCACGGGTGGTGAGCTTGAGCCCTTCGATACCCGTCTTTTCAGCCACGGCGATCCAGATTTCAGGAACCAGAACACCTTCCAAATCCAATGTGACAATCGTTTGCTTCACGGGCGGATTCTTGGGTCAGGGACTTCCCCTTGTCGATAGTTCAATGCGCGAAAGGCCAATTACTTGGATGGATCGGCAGGGATCAGTCCAGTCCGACGAAGTGCATGCCGAACGGCAGCCAGAGTGGAATGGTGATGAAACTGAGCAGAGTCGTGCTGATGATCACCCTCAACGTGGTGTTGATATGACCGCCATAGTGCTTTGCTACAATGACCGGAAATGTGGCTGCGGGCATGGCGGACTGCACCACGATCACGCGTTTCAACTCATCAGAGCAAGGCAGGTGTTTGGCCAGCAGCAGAAACAAGAACGGGAGTGCTGCCAGTCTCAGCAGACAGGCGACGGTCATTACGCGAGGCCGTGTATCAGCATGGAACTCCTTGATCTCATCCGCAAAGGTGGCTCCGACAAGGATGATGCCCAGAGGAATGGCGCATTGCCCCAGCATGGTGGCGGTCCCTTTGACAAAATCAGGCATCCAGCTGTCAGCTCCAGCCACGTTCAGAAGCAGGGTGACGACGATTGCCATGGCTGGAGGATTGATCGCCCGCTTCCATCCTTCTTTGAACCCGGTGCCGGTCAAGGCCATCAGACCAACGGTCCAGAATGCGATTTCCACACCCACATTATGAACGATCAACACGCCCAATGTCTCCTGCCCAAACAAAAGCAAGGTGAGCGGAATGGGAACATAGCCCCAGTTGTAGATTCCTGCGCTGAATGAAAAGGAACCCTTCTCCTTCTTGTCCGTGATGCCGGCCAGCGGTGCTACCATACGTGCCGCTAGAATGCCGAGGGCGACGGTTCCGAAACCGACGATCGGTGCCAGAAACACATTACCCGGTTGCTCCAGTGCCTCGTTGCCAAGCACGGCATCGAAGATGAGACAGGGAACAAGGATGTTAAGCAGGATCGCGAGCAGGCTCTTGTCGGCTTCAGCCTTCAACCAACCTTTGCGCCGTGCGAAGAAGCCCAGTCCACCGACGGTGAAGACAGGGAGAACTGCTTTGAGAACTGTTTGGAACTCGTTCAAACGTCAGGCCAGTTCGTATTCGAGCAGGCTCTGAATCTCCAGTCGCTGCACTTTCTTGAGAAGATCTCTGGTGGTTTCATCGCTTCTGCCACGTTCGGCATTGGCCACCAGATCGTTCATGGTATAGGCGTCCCACGAACCATTCGTCAACAGCTGGTTCTGCAACACATCGGCTCCTTCATCGCTGAGTAGATCCGTGACGCTTTGGGCCAGTTGATCAAAACAAGGATGATTGCCTGTTCGATTCCACCAATAGCGTGCATTGCCGTAATCAGGTTCGCGGCGATGCATCACCGCATGCAGCATGGAGCCGCTGGCACTGGAAATGTCCTGTGAGATCGAGTGCGATGAGTCGAGATGATCATGCATCAACAAGGCGGCACTCATCACAAGGCTGGCGCCGGTGCCGCTGATTCCTTCGGCCTTGAGTGCCTCGGAGGTCTTGCTGCGGACTTCAGACTCTGAGAGTGCTCCCGGATCACGGTCTGGACCGAGTGGTGCAAGTGGACTGATGAGTTCGGCAATGGATTCAGGTAGGGAAGACATGGTTATTCAGGTCTGGGTGGACGTGGTGCCAACTGGCAATTGGTGATCACGGCATCCGTCATACCGTGAATGATCTTCTTGTCTGCGGGGCAGGCGGTCGCCAAGGCGCCACCAAGTGATATAGATGGTTTGTCGATGGTCCCATGCACAAAGTAGTAAGGACACAATCGGATGCGGGACTTCATTGTGCGCATGGTTTCCGCTTCGAAATCATACCAGTTTACCGGAATGGAACTGGGCTTATGAAAGCGCTGTACCACATACGGAGAGGACTCGGCGGACTTGATGGCGTGATCGACCGCTTCGGCCCAGTCTCCACCAGACATGTCACTGCCTAGATGAACACCTCGTGCGCCCCATGCATTTTCAGAGAAACCAGAGATCTTGAGAATGAGATCGCGCTGTTTCTGGGAAAGTGTTTTCAACAGGCTCCAGTCACTCAGATTGAGGTATGGAATCGCCGCGTGATGAGGGATCGGAGTTGGATCCAGAATCCATGAAACAGGTGTGATGCGTTGCATGGTTTCCAGATGGCTTGCGCCGAGCTCCTGTCGCCAGAACTCCTGCAGATGAGGGCTCCACAAGAGGGCCATCCACATCTTTTCCTCAAGCACCGGCTTGGGTGGAGGCGTCAGTGATAGTGAGCCGCCGGTTGCGTTTTGAAAGAGGCTGTCAGCAACAGGGATGTTCGGAAGATCGAACATTTCGAAAAAGCGGTAGACCGACTCGGCATCGGCAGCAGAAGTGTCGTGTTCGTCACAGACCTTGAATGATTCGAAGCCAGGCTGCTGCTGGATCCATTCCATTTCCGGGCGGTAGGTTGCTGCTTCATCTGATACCATCAGGCGAACGTCCTTTGCGTCACCGAAGATACCTTTGAATCCATCCAGCATTCCGTCGGCTCCACCAAGGACATCGTGTCCGGCTTTGGCGTAGGTTTGATTGAACCATGCCGTAAGTCCGATCCCTCCAGGGACGCTGTCCAACTCAGTTAGCGCAAACCCGTCATCGGTGATCAACAGGTCTGGCCGAATGACTCTTGGAAAATCGAAACGGAAGGTTTTGCTCCGCTGTAGCTGGATCAGGGACTCAGGCTTTCCGCGATCCAACCAATCGGCAATCCACCCTGGCAGCTTTCCTTCTGCACTTTTGCGGTAGATGTGATTGGCCGCCTGATAGAATGACAGCAATACCTTGCCCAGTTTCTCCAGTTGCTTGACCTGTTTCTTTTCAAGCTGAAGAGGTGTGGGAGAAATGCGCCACGTGTGCCCGGCGAACATTCCGTCCTTGGGCATCTGCTCCTGGACGAATTTCGCGGAGCGGATCAGTGCGTCTGTATCGTGATCACTCAAGGTGGCTTAGGTGACAATCAGTCCGTCGCCGGTGCCGATCCATTTGTAACTGGTCAATTCCTCCAAGCCCATAGGGCCGCGGGCACCGATCTTGTCCGTGCTGATACCAATCTCAGCACCCATGCCGAACATGCCACCGTCTGTGAATCGCGTGGATGTGTTCCAATAAACAACTGAGGCATCGACCTCCATTTGAAACTGCTTTGCTGCAGTCTCGTTCTTGGTGACGATGGATTCGGAGTGTGAGGAGCCGTAGCGGTTGATGTGTTCGATCGCGCTATCAACTCCGTCCACCACCTTGATGGCCAGAATCTTCTCGAGATACTCCTCATCCCAGTCCTCTTCAGTCGCATCCTTGATCAATTCCGGTTTGCTGAAGTCATTGAGGAATGGAGCGAGATGGGATTTGCCACGCTCGTCCAAGCGCAACTCAGCGCCGGCGTCAGTCAATGCCTTGGCGACCTGAGGGAGAAACTGTTCAGCAATTCCTTCATCCACAAGCAGGGTCTCAAGTGCGTTACATACACCAGGGCGTTGGAGCTTGGCATTGTGGACGATCTTGGTCGCCATATCTGCGCAGGCGTCCTTATCCACATACACGTGGCAAACTCCCTTGTAGTGCTTGATGACCGGAACGCGTGAGCATTCACTGACCGCGCGGATGAGACCTTCACCGCCGCGGGGAATACAAAGGTCCACAAGGACGGTGAATGAGAGGAGTTCCTTGATCGCGGCACGGTCCGTTGTCTGCACGACCTGCACAGCTGCTTCGGGGAAGCGTTCGCAAACTGCCTTGGCTGCATTGACCAACGTTTCTCCAATGATGTGATTGGAATGCATGGCTTCCTTGCCGCCACGGAGAATTGTGACATTGCCGGACTTGAAACAGAGTCCGGCGGCATCAGCCGTCACATTCGGACGAGATTCGTAAATGATGACAATCACACCGATGGGGCAGGCGATCTTCTTCAGGTTCAATCCAGATGGACGATCCCGTTCTTCAATGACACGACCGATCGGATCAGGCAGGGCAGCCACTTCACGCAGTCCATTGGCCATTCCGGCGATGCGGGCATCCGTAAGCTCCAGTCGATCCAACATTGCCGGAGAGAGCCCCATCTCTTTACCTGCCTCCATGTCCTTGGCATTGGCAGTCTGGATGGAATCCTTATTGGACTCGATCGCGTCCGCCATTGCATTCAGGCAGGTGTTCTTCTCATCAGTCGTTAGCGTAGCCATGGCCCGGGCAGCCTTCTTTGCGCCCTCAGCCAATGCCTTCATTTCTTCAGTCAAATTCATGAGCGCGCCAGTAAACCTTATATTTCCCAAAAATCAAAATGGAGATTTGGCAGTTTTTTGTGGAAGGGAGCGGACTGCTAAGGGTTTGCCAAGGTCGGGGAAAGGACCTCATACTTTCATTTCTCCTTACCGGTCATGAAATCATTACTACAATTCTGTCTTGTTACACTTCTTGCCGCGCAGCTTCAGGCGGCTTCGTCAAAGCGTCCTAATATCATTGTCCTGTATGCGGATGATCTGGGGTATGGGGATTTGAGTATCCAGAACCCGGACTCCAAGATCCCGACGCCCAATCTGGACAAGTTGGCGCGGCAGAGCATGCGCTTCACAGACGGGCACTCCTCTTCTGGTATCTGCACACCCAGTCGCTATGCATTGCTTACGGGTAGGCATCATTGGAGAAAGTTCTACGGGATTGTGAATGCCATGGGCGACTCAGTGTTTGAGCCATCCCGATTGACCATGCCGGAAATGCTGAAGTCCAAAGGATACGATACGGCTGCGATTGGTAAGTGGCACCTTGGGTGGGATTGGAAAGCCATTCGCAAGCCTGACGCCAAGATTCAGGGAAGCGGGAGAAAGAAGTTCTATGGGCCAGAAGCCTACGATTGGGACAAGTCCATTCCTGATGGTCCATTGGCTCATGGTTTTGATTATTACTTTGGTGATACCGTGATCAACTTTCCTCCATACTGCTGGATTGAGAATGACAAGGTTGTGGATGCCCCGGATACCATCATGGATACGGCCAAGTGGCGTCCTATCAAGGAAGGTAATTGGGAGTGCCGCCCTGGGCCTATGATCTCGAACTGGAATCCTTATGATGTGATTCCTACCATGGCCAAGAAAGGAGAGGAGTATCTGCGCGCCAGAAAGAAAGATAAGGACCCGTTCTTTCTCTACTTCGCGTTTCCATCACCACATGCGCCTATTATTCCCAATGATGAGTTTGACGGCAAGACACAGGCCGGACCATACGGAGACTTCGTATTTGAGACCGACAACGTTGTGGGTCGTCTGATGAAGGTCTTGGAAGAGACAGGGCAGGCGAAGAATACAGTAATCGTCTTCACAGCTGACAATGGTCCTGAGAAGTATGCCTATGCCCGTGATGAGAAGTTTGGTCACTGGTCGGCATCGCCATTTCGTGGATTGAAGAGAGACATCTATGAAGGCGGGCATCATGTGCCGTTTCTGATCAAGTGGCCGGGAGTCACCCAGGCAGGGAAGGTTTCCGATGCCTTGGTGTCACAGATTGATCTGATGGCCACGTTTGCAAATGCCCTGGGATACAAACTGCCTGATGATCAGGCTGAGGATTCTCACAACCTTCTTCCACACCTGAAAGGACGCGCCGAGACTGTTCGCGAAACCCATGTGCACAATACACGAGTCAACTCATTCGCGATCCGTCAGGGAGATTGGGTGATGGTGGCCGACAAACACGGCTACATGAGTGGCCGAAACGCAAAATGGGAAGAGAAGCACGGCTACAAGCCCGATGATAAGGCCCCTGCGGAACTCTACAATCTGACTGAAGACATTGGACAACGGAACAACGTGGCCGCTGCCAATGCGAAGAAGGTTGCTGAAATGAAGGCGCTTCTTCAGCGAATCCGTGATCAGGGACACTCAGCGCCGCGACTACAGTAATTGAAAATTTCAGCGTGGAGTCTTTAATCGTAGGGCTATTGAAAGATGCCCTATGAACATTTTTCGAATTTTCGCATCGCTCTGGCTGCTGTCCGTTCAGCTTCACGCCGCTCTATCTCCTTTAGCTCAGCAGGATCTGGCCCGGTCCATGGGGCAGAAGGTCCAGCGATTTGAGATGACCACAGATGATTCTGGAAATGTCACCGGACTTGTCTTCGTCAATCACGGGGGCTTTGATCTCGGAGCTGGCCTGATGAAAGAATATGTCTTGTGTTGGGCAGGGGTTGCGTTGTTATCTGTCAATAGACGTCCAGAAAACACCGAAGTCCCTCGAATCTTCAATCCATGAAATTTCATTGTCCGAACTGTGATCAAAAACTGACAGCAGATGATACCATGGCTGGTATCTCCATTTCTTGTCCCAGTTGTAATACAAAGGTATCGATTCCCTCCCAGTTTGATGCGCTGGATACTGTGGCCGGTGGTGACGGAGAAGGTGCTGAACGATCCTCTGCCGGTTCATTGAGCGGGTTGGGGCGTGGTGACTTTACAGATGTCAGTGGGCTTTGGACGTTTCTGATCGGGGCGGCAATCTCGGTGGTCTTCTATCTGGCTTTGTGGCCTCTAAAGGATGCCTACTTTGGCGCTCTCTTCTGGAAGCGCGGAATCATTCCTTTTTTTGAGGTGCTCCTCTTCTTTTGGTCTGTGGTGATCCTTGTGTGGAAGCTGAAGAAACTGAGGAATCAACAACGTGGTCTTCTTTACGACATTCTGCCGGAGGAGGTGTCCCCTGAGATTACGTCTGAGAATGTGGGACAGTTCATTGATGAAGTGAGGCAGTTGCCGGTGAAGCCAACGGAGAGCTTTTTGGTGAATCGAATTGCCCGCGGCTTGGAGTATTTTCAGGTGAGAAACAACAACAGCGAGGTTTCGAGTATTCTTGGAACGCAGTCTGATATCGATGCGAACGCTGTGGATGCGAGTTATCGGTTGGTGAATGTGTTTATTTGGGCAATTCCGATCCTGGGATTCATTGGGACGGTCTACGGTTTGGGAGCTGCGGTTGGGGGATTTGCAAGTGGTTTGGATGACGCGTCTGATATTTCAGTGGTGAAGGATTCGTTGAATCAGATCACGGGTGGATTGGCGACAGCTTTTGATACGACCTTTGTGGCGCTGATCATGGCGCTCTTGTTGAGCATTCCAAAGAGTTCCATTCAGAAGAAGGAGGATGAACTGCTGAATGACATTGATGAGTATTGTAATGAAAACCTGATTCGAAGGTTGAATGATTTTGGAGGGAAGACTGCAGAGGATGGACCTGTGACGGCTGAGAATTTCCGGGATCAATTGCGTCAGGGAATCGATGCGGCGATGAGTCGTCACCATGCAGAGTTGCGGGCGAATTTCGAGAAGTTGGAACAGATTGGCTCTGTTTTGAAGGATCATGCCATTGAAGGCTGGAAAGAGGCTCAAAATGATTGGCAACAGCGACGGAATGCAGATGTGAAGGAGGTCAGTAAGGCGGTGTCTGAAGTGGTGGATCAGCAGTTGAAGTCGTTGAAGAATACGCAGGAGTCCTTTGAAAAGGTATCGAAGACTTCAGACAAGGCAGTTTCGGAGATGGAAGGGCTTGCGGATTGCATCGGAAAAATGAACTCGAATCTAAATGCGATGGGGGATGCGATCGCTGGATTGAATTCTGTCTTGGAAAAGCTGGGTGAAAAGCAGGTCGTAGTTGAAGGCCAGGCCCCCCGCAAGAAGAAGTGGGGAATCTTTGGCTGAACAATTGATGCGAATGTAATCTATACCGAGTCATGAGCAGGAAGAAAAAAGAAGAAGAAGAGGCGATCAGTCTGTTTCCATTCTTGAGTATCCTCGCCTGTCTGATTGGAACTTTGACGATGATGATCACCGCAATGGCGATGAGTCAGATGTCCAAAGACGAACCACAAGATGAGGCTGAGATCAAGGCAGCTGAAGAACGCTTGGAAGACTTCAGAAAGCTTCAGGAGGAAATGGCTTCTCTGAAGCAGAGCGAAGACAACTTGAGAAAGAAACTCCATGAGGCTGAAGAGTTGCGGAAGGATGAGGCCAAGCTGAAGGAGTTGCGCCAGAAGGCGTTGATGGCTCAGGTCTCTGATGGAGAAGATGATGGTGTGGCCAAGATTTTGGCACAGATCGAGGAGTTCGATTCTGAAGTGAAGAAGATGAGTCCCGAATTGAAAGTGGCCAAGACTGAGCTGGAGAAACTGAACAAGGAAATGGAGGCGAGGAAGAATCCGCAGGCAAAGGTTTCCATTATTGGCGGAGGGTCAGGTTCCGGATTGAAGCCCTTCTTTGTGGAGTGTGCTACCAATCAGGTGGTGATTCATCTCAAGGATCAGAAGATCGAGGTGCCGCGAGATCAGGTGAGGAAGAGTGAGCAGTTTGATTCCTTCCTCGCAGACGTGGGAAAGGCTGATGGGGCTTCGGTAGTTTTTCTGATTCGGGAAGATGGGATCAAGACATTCAATGATGCGAGTCGGCACGCCTCAGCGAAGGGCGTGAGGAATGGTAAACTTCCGATCATAGGACAGGGTGAAATCGATCTGAGTTTCTTTGGTGGAAAGTAGTCATGGGTAGAAGAAGGAAATCATCTGATGCAGCGCTGAATCTGGACTCACTTCTGGATACGCTGACCAATGTGATTGGCTTCCTGCTGATCCTGTTGGCCTTGATGAAAATCACAGTGGGAAGTGCGGTTGAGCGGATTCGCGAAGCCAATCCTGAAGCATTTGGAGTATCCGATTCAGATATTGTTAGGGTGGAGAAACGGAAAACTACATTGGCTGAATCCCTCGCGGATTTGGAGGTGAGCAAAGCAGAGTTCGCTGAAGAGATTCGATTGATGGAGATTGCTGATTCAGGAGTAGGGACTGACGACAAGGGCGCGGCCAAGGTGACTGGAGATCAGGCCAAGAGCACGCTTGCCAGCCTGAAGAACCAGAAGGACTCCTTGGAGCGCCAGCAGATCATCACAGAGTCTGAGATCAAGAGACTCAGGGAACGTCTGGCCAAACTACCGACCTTGCAGCAATTACCCGGGAAGAAGATTCGGTTACCTGATCCGAGACCAGCACCGAAGGGAATGGGGGCTCAGTGGATCTTCTGTAAGAACGGGAGAGTAACGGCCATCAATCATGGTGAGATCCAAAAGGCTGTGAGAGAGAAAATGAACGATAGAAGGGTTAAGCCCCAGATTCTTTTCAGCAAGGGTGAGGCAAATGATAAGGGGGAATATCTGAAACCGATTTTCGGTCAGGACAAGACAAAGAATTACTTTGACCGGAACCCGCTTCTTACGCGGGACCTTACGGTGTCATTGAAGATGTTTGATACCCGAACCACTGCCAACATGCTGTTGGACCTGAGGGCCCTTGGAGGTGAATCCGCCGAAAAGCTGAAAGGCGAGAAGTCTCGTTATCGAAAGGCGGTTGCGGATGCCAAGAAGAACAATCGTTATCTGCGGTTCATGGTTTCGCCTGACAGTTTCGAGTCTTATCTGGAAGCGCGAACGATTGCCGCGGAGATGGATGTATTGGCCGGATGGCAGATCCTGAACAGTGACAAGTGGGAGACTGGGCTTGGTGGAAGTGTTCAGTTTCGTAGGAAAAAGGATCCGCCTCCTCCGAGACCACCTTCGCCTGGTGCCAAACCAAGGCCACCAGCTCCGCCTCCCAAGGTGATCGATTAGTGGAGCAGCGATCCTGAAAAAAGTTACCCGCTTGTAACCACTTCAGTTCTGAATGCGTCCAGCATGGTATCGATCAAGTAAGGAACACTGCCTCCCGAAAGAAACAGTAGATCCATGAAACGTTCAGTCACCAGATTCAGATTCGCCTTTGCGGTTATTTCGCTCATTTGTTGGGTATCCAATCTCTTAGGTGCGGAAGGTGATCCCCATGGAGGCCTCAGCACGGAGCAGTTGAACTTCTTTGAAAAGAAGATCCGTCCTGTACTGGTGGACCATTGTTATCGCTGTCATTCGGTGACGGAAGGGACCATGAAGGGAGGCTTGGCTCTTGATACCAAGGCGGGCGTTCTGGCAGGTGGTGATTCAGGCCATGCGATTGTTCCGGGTGATGTGTCAGGGGGGCTTTTGATCGAGGCGATTCGTTATTCGGATGAAGATCTGGAAATGCCCCCGAAGGAGCGACTTCCTGATAGTGTGGTTGCCGATTTTGTGAAGTGGGTGGAGATGGGTGCTCCGGACCCAAGACAAGGGGATGCCTTCGAAACGGTTTCCCGTTCAGAGATCGATTGGGACCAAGCGCGCCAGTTCTGGGCGTTCAAGGCTCCGATCAAGGTGAGTCCTCCAAAAGACAAAACAGGATGGGCGCGCACGGACATAGACCGTTTCGTTGCAGCCAAGCTGAAGGACGAGGGATTGGATCCGGTCGGAGATACTGATCGCAGGACGCTGGTTCGGCGGCTTTACTTTGATTTGATCGGGTTGCCCCCGAGTCCAGCTGAAGTAGATGCCTTTCTTGCGGATGAATCAGCAGATGCAGTTAAAAATCTGGTTGATCGTCTGCTGGCATCGGAGCGTTTCGGGGAGCGATGGGGGCGACACTGGCTGGATGTGGCCCGGTATGCGGAGTCTTCTGGCAAGGAATCGAACTTCATGTTTCCCCATGCGTGGAGATATCGTGATTACGTGATCGATGCCTTCAATGCGGACAAGCCTTTCAATGAATTCCTCACGGAGCAATTGGCTGGTGATCTCATCACATCTAGGGATCAGGATGATCGTAATGAGAATCTGACGGCGACAGGCTTTCTGGCCATCGGTGCCAAATCGCTGAATGAACAGAGTGTCAGGCAGTTTGCCATGGACCTGGCGGATGAGCAGATCGATACGATGTCTCAAGCGATGATGGGAATCACGATTGCCTGTGCACGTTGTCATGATCACAAATTTGATCCGATTCCGACCAAAGACTATTACGCATTGGCCGGGGTGTTCTTGAGCACTGAGACTTTCTATGGGACACCTAGAATTCAGGGAAACAGGCGGCCCAGTGGACTGCTTCCGATCTTTGATGATTCGGAAGAGGTCGATTCATCGAAACTCAGGACGCCTTCAGAACTCGCTTTCATGCGGGAACAGTTGGAGGGGATGATGCGGGAGCGGAATGAAGCCGGAAGAGAAGCCAGAGAGGCTCGGATATCTGGTACCGGCGGCGACGGAGCAGCCAACCTTCGAAGGCGATTGCTGGTGTTAAACAGCAGAATCGGACAGTTGGAGTCAGATCTCGCCGGTGTGGATGAGTTTGGCATTCCGCGTCAGCAGGCTATGGGTGTCAAAGACAGGAGGTTTGTGACGGATGCGAGGATCTTGATTCGCGGAGAGGTGGAGAAGCCGAGTGATCGCGTTGGCAGGGGATTCCTTCAAATTTTGCCTGACGGTCAGACTGAGATACCTCAAAACAGGAGTGGCCGCAAAGAATTGGCTGAATGGGTGACTGCCGATGAAAACCCACTGACGGCCCGTGTCTGGGCAAACCGCACGTGGCATTATCTTTTTGGAAGAGGGATCGTGTCCACAGTGGATAACTTTGGCGCCATGGGACAAAAGCCGACTCATCCGGAATTGCTGGATCATCTGGCTGTTTCATTCATTGAAGGTGGTTGGTCGGTCAAGGCGCTGATCAAGGAGATCGTCATGAGCCGCACCTATCAAATGAGTTCTGAGCATCAGTTCGCGAATTTTGAGAAAGATCCTGAAAACAAGTTTCTGTGGCGAATGAGTCAACGGCGACTGGATGCAGAGAGTATTCGTGATGCGATGCTTGCCGTGTCGGGTAATCTGGTGAAGGAGCGACCTTCTGCATCGCCGGTTGCAACCATTGGAGAAGGGAACCTTCAGAGGTTGCGATTCATGGAACCAGGTGAAGAAGGTGATTCTGTCCGGTCTGTGTATCTACCAATCGTTCGCGACTTCATACCTGAGGCATTGGCATTGTTTGATTTTGCGGAACCCAGTCTGGTGACAGGAAGCCGTGATGAAACGACCGTGCCTTCCCAGGGGGTGTTTCTCATGAACAGTGACTTTGTCGCGGAGCAGGCAGAAGGATTGGCGCGACGGCTGAATCAGTCACAGGTGAAGAATCCACAAAGGAATTTGGAGCATGCTTTCGAGATTGCATTGGGACGTGTGCCGACAGAGGGAGAGAAAGATTCCATCAAAGCCTTTTTCCAGAAATTCAAGCAGATAGCCGTAGAAGAAAAGATGAGTGTCGCAGCGAGCCGTTATTTGGCCTCTGTGAGTTTTTGTCAGGCTTTGCTCGCGAGTGCCGAGTTCCGTTATCTGAATTGAAGCCAGACACCAGTAGCCAATTCCATGAATGTTTCACCACTTGATCCTTTGTCCGTAAGCCGCCGTGCGATGTTGAAATCGTTGTCGGGTGGATTCGGGTATATGGCGTTTGCCGGCCTTTCCTCCATGGCATCGGCGAGTAAGAACCCTCTTGCGCCAAAGCAGCCGCACTTTGAGCCGAAGGCCAAGCGCGTCATCTTTCTATGTATGCGTGGAGGTCCGTCTCACATGGACACCTTTGATCACAAGCCGAAGCTGAGTGCTGATGACGGAACAAAGGTGAACTATCGAGGGAGTGCGTCGTTGCTTGGATCTCCATGGGAATTCAAGCGCCGAGGTCAAAGTGGACTTGAGATCTCTGAGCTGTTTCCAAATGTGGCTGGAATGGCGGACGATCTTTGTCTGCTGAGAGGAATGCATACGGATCTCCCGAATCATCCACAGGCATTTGTTCAGCTACATACAGGGAACTTTCAGTTTGTAAGGCCGTCTCTGGGGGCATGGACCCTTTATGGTCTGGGAACGGAAAACGAGAATCTGCCGGGCTTTATTACATTGAGCCCCTCCACCGGATTGGGTGGCGCGCGCAATTATGGGAGTGCCTTCCTACCAGCCATCTATCAAGGCACGCCGATCGGTCGCGAGCGTCAGCAGATCTCCAATGCTGAAGTGAGCAATATCAAGAACACACGTCTTTCAGACAGGGCACAACGGGCGCAGTTGGATCTGATCCAGGATCTGAATCAGGGCAAACTGGCAAAAGATAGTTATAATCCCGAAGTGGAAGGTGTGATTGAAAGCTATGAGCTGGCCTTCAGGATGCAGAGCGAAGTTCCAGGATTGATGGATATTTCGAACGAAAGCGCTGCCACGCAGGCGATGTATGGAATCGGGAACCGTGAGACGGATGATTTTGGGCGCCAATGCCTGCTGGCGCGGCGTTTTGTTGAAGCAGGCGTTCGTTTTGTGGAGGTGACCCACAGTAATTGGGATCACCACCGGAACCTCAGGCAATCGCTTGAAGGGAACTGCAATCAGACGGATTTGCCAATCGCTGGACTGCTACAGGACCTGAAGAGCAGGGGACTTCTGAAGGATACTCTAGTCATTTGGGGTGGCGAATTTGGTCGGACCCCCCATGCGCAAGGCACTGATGGCAGGGACCATAACGCCAAAGGATTCTCGATGTGGATGGCTGGTGGAGGTGTGAAAGGCGGGTTTTCCTACGGATCTACCGATGATCATGGCTATGAGGCGGTGGATGGGCGCCTACATATTCATGACCTGCATGCCACGATTCTACACCTTCTGGGGCTGAATCACGAGAAGCTGACCTACCGATATGCAGGGCGTGATTTCCGGCTCACGGATGTCCATGGCAATGTCGCGACTGATATTTTGCGATCTTAGACAGGGAGAGGCTCGGCCTTGGATGGGCCAAAACGTTGGAAAAGGCGCAAAAACAGCGGGAATTGTGTATTGTAGAGGAGAGTGAAATTTTTTGATAATTCTGCCTTGCCAAAGGGCGGTGATAGCACGTTCAATGTCGCCCCTCAACGGCAGGCCAGATAGCTCAGTTGGTAGAGCAACGGACTGAAAATCCGTGTGTCCCCGGTTCGAACCCGGGTCTGGCCACCACTTTTTTGCGCCTCACTCCATCAGGAACGTTTTAATGATTTCGGCCAAGTGTTGCCTGCTTGTGTCGGGTTTCTGGAAACGTTAACATCGCGCATCCTAAAAAGGTGTGAACATGGTTCTTACGAACTTTGCAACCACCGCGTACGACGAACGCATGAAGATTACTACGCTGGATCTGGGTGAATATAAACCGGTGCTCATCTCACCGGAGGTAGGGGCGTGGAGGTATGAGAAGAAACTTCCCTTAAAGACCGAAACAGGAAAACTCCGCGTCATCGCCTTGGGTGTTGGGGGGGCTTTTTCCAATCAGATGTTCCAGTCGAACTTCATTGTGGTGAAGGGGAATAACGCTCTCTTTATCGATTTGGGCTCCAAGGCGACATTAAAGCTGTCAGAAATGCATCTGTCTGCCCATGACGTCAAAAACCTTCTGGTTACCCATTCGCATGCCGACCACATTGGCTCATTGGAGGAATTGGCACTCAAGCGTCGCTATGAGGCTCCTTTTATCGAATTGTCCAAGGGCAACGATGAATCCATGGGAGATTATTTCGGCAGGGTGATGAAGGCCCGTTCCGACGGCATGTTCCGCCCGACCGTCTATATCCCTGAGCACTTTGAGAAAATCCTTTGGGATTGGTCACTCAAAGGCGGATTGGCTTTCTCTGAAAAGACGGAATCCGGCGAGATGAACATGGATCACTATTTCAAGGTGGTGCATCTCGAGCAGGTGGACAGCCCTGACGATGTTCGCGATTCATGGGATTTCACCGTTCGTGGAGATAACCCGGAAGATGACATCCACATTCATTCCTTCCTGACCAATCACGTTCCTGATACGGCCGCCACGATAGAAGAGGCCTTCTACACCACTGGTATCACGATTGATAATCGTGTGATGGTGTCAGGCGATACGAAGTTTGACCGTGAAATGGTCGAGCACTTTGGCAAGGACGTGGAAATCATATTCCATGACTGTCAGCATTTCCCTGGTGGTGTTCATGCGAACTACAACCAGTTGAAGGAGCTTCCTGATGAATACAAAGAGAAGATGTATCTCTATCATCTTTCCGACGGTATGTTGGAAATCGATGTGATTCAGGATGGATTCCTCGGGATGATGAAACCAGCGCCCGTCGTTTACGATTTCTAAGGAGCATCTGCATTCTTCTGTTGCAGATCACATCCACATCTTAATGAGAACTTTGGCCATTGGGGATGTCCATGGTTGCTTGAATGCACTAGGGCGGCTTGTCGAATGCATATCTCTCAATTCAGATGATCAGCTTGTTTTTCTTGGGGATTACGTCGATCGAGGAGTTGATTCAAAAGGTGTGATTGATTGGCTCATCCAGCTTCAGGCTCATGACAAAATCTTATCACTTCGTGGTAATCACGAGGTCATGATGATGGCCAGTCGGACCGATCCAACAATGTTCTCCAATTGGTTGGGATACGGTGGCGCAGAAACTCTGGAGTCATATGGAATTGCGTGTTCCGAGGATTGGGTCTCGAAGGTTCCAGAAGACCACTGGCAATTTTTGGAAAACACCAGATTGAGCTACGAGACCTCAAGTCGTCTCTTCACCCATGGGGGATTAAACCCGGATCAGCCTCTCGCGGAACAGTCTGAAGATGTTCTTTGCTGGATGAAGTTGGATCAGGTGAAACCTCACTTCTCCGGCAAGCCTCTTATCTGCGGGCACACTGCTCAGAAATCTGGAGAGGTCTTTCAGGGGGAAGGAGTCATCTGCATTGATACGTGGTCTATCGGGAAATGGCTGACCTGTCTGGATGTGGATTCGGGGGAATATTGGCAGGCTTCAGAGTTGGCTGCCGAAACTCGGACCGGTCGGATCGAATTCTGAAACAGAACGGTTTCAATGAATGAATTTCTTGGGTCCTTTTCTTGTGTCCGAAATGAGTAGGTCTTAGCGTCTGTGCCGATGTTTTCACTTCCGTTTGAGATGAGTCTGGCCCTTCGGTATTTGAAGCCGAAGCGGACCTTCGTCTCGATTATCACTCTTATCTCAATTGCAGGAGTCATGCTGGGCGTGGCTGTTCTTATTATTGTGACTGCTGTCATGAGTGGGTTTGATGAGGAGTGGCAGAATCGGATTCTCGGCTTCAATGCTCACGCGAAGGTGATGCACATGGATCGGTCTCCAGTTCCCAATTATGAAGCCTTGGGAGAAAGGATCGAGAAGGAGGAAGGGGTGATCGGAACAGCCCCATTCATTTTTGATCAGGTTTTTGTCGAGACGCAGCCTGATCCGGATGATCCAGTCAGAAAGCCTGAAGTGGCTGCTCCGATTCTGCGAGGAATTGATCCCGAAAAGGAACCCAGCGTCAGTAATCTCAAGGATAGTATCATCGCTGGTGAGTTTGCAGTGGATGATTATGGGGTATTGGTCGGGAGTGAACTGGCCTATCAGCTGGATTTGAGAATCGGTGATCGAATGGCGATCTATTCGCGAAAAGACCTCAATGAGATGCGCAAGAAGCGCGATGGCGATGAAGAGGTTGCGATTCTGCCTGAGGACTTTGAGGTGACAGGGATCTTCGATGTGAAGTTTGCCGACTACAACTCGACTGTCATCTTCACTTCACTGGACCATGCCAGAGATATGGCAGGATGGGATGAAGGTGCTCACGGGATCATGGTCAAGATGGACGAGCCGTTCCTCGCTCGGCAACTGGAACAGAGCCTACAGGGGCAGTTGGGGCCCGAGTTCAGGATTCTGACATGGATGCAGGAATATGAGCAGATCTTCAGCGCGTTGGTGGTGGAGAAGAATATGATCCGCTTCTTGTTATTCTTCATCGTGTTGGTGGCTGCGTTTGGAATCACGAGCAGTCAGATAACCTTTGTGGTTCAAAAGACGAGAGAGATCGGAATCCTCAGATCTTTGGGTGCCAAAACCGGGCAGATCGTTTTGATCTTTCTGTCGCAATGTATGGTTGTTGGGGTGATCGGAGTTGGTTGTGGTTTTGTGTTGGGAAGACTGGCTCTGAAATACCGGCAGGATTTTCTAAGCCTACTTAACAAGGTGACAGGCAGTGATCTTTTACCTCCATCCATTTACAAACTCTACGACCTTCCTGCGAAGATTCTGACCAGCGATCTGATTGTCATCTGTGGTGTATCACTCGGAATCTGTATTGTGGCTGGAGTGATTCCTGCCTTGGTGGCTGCAAACCTGAAACCAGTGGAGGCTCTTCGTCATGAGTGATTCGGACTACATTCTCGAAACAACGGACGTTCTTAAGAGCTATGCCATTGGTCAGCGCACGCTCGAAGTGCTGAAAGGTGTTTCACTATCAGTGGTGAAAGGCGAGATGCTTGCGTTGAAAGGGGCCTCAGGCGCGGGCAAGAGCACGCTGCTTCATTTGATGGGCGGGCTGGATACGGCGGATGGTGGATCCGTTTGTTACAATCAGAAACCCTTGGACCGTTTCACAAGTGATCAGATGTATGATTACAGGAACAAGAAGGTTGGTTTCGTCTTCCAAGCCTACCACCTCCTGCCTGAGCTTGATGCATTGGAGAACGTGGTGATGCCTGCTCGCATTGGGCGTATCCCCGGAGATGAAGCCAGAGAGAAGGCTGTAAATCTCTTGGAACGCGTCGGATTGAAACAGCGGATGACGCATCGGCCGACTGAGCTTTCAGGTGGTGAACAACAACGCGTGTCCATCGCTCGTGCCTTGATTCAGTCACCGGATGTCCTGCTCGCGGATGAACCAACCGGGAATCTCGACACAAAGACCGGGAGTGAAATCATTTCACTGCTGCAGGAGATTTGTAGAGAAAGCGGCACCACACTGGTTGTGGCCACACATGATGACAAGGTGGCGGAGGCTGTTCCTCGGGTGGTGGAATTGATCGATGGCCTCGTGGCATGTGGATAATTCAGGCTCGATTTTCCGTGCCTTCGTTGCATTCTCGGCTCAGCCCGTCGCGGGTCCTACTGATCTGCGAGTCAGAGGGTGTATGGATTCATTCGAAGCCGAGGGACTTGAATCACCCCGGAGGGCTTGATGATTCGTCGTATGAATCCATGTTGTGTTCGTTTGTGACTGAATTTTGAGGCTGATTCAGCCGATAGAACATTTTTCAACTTATGTTGTGCAGCAGCTGCAGTAACAAAGATGCCACGGTCCACTGGACACAGGTGGTGGGCGACAAGATCCACAAGGTCGATCTCTGTGAGGAGTGTGCCAAGACCAAAGGGCTGGATGATCCGGCTGGCAAAGCCTTGGCCGGGATGCTCATGGGCGTTGATGAGGAAAAGGACGACGAAGAGAAACCCCAGGTGGAGCTCCCAGAGGCGTTGACCGAGTCGGGGAAAGACGTCATCTGTGGGAATTGTGGGTTCACTCAGGAAGATTTCAAAAAGAACATGCGTTTCGGATGTTCCCAATGTTACGAGGAGTTCAACCCTCAGTTGCAGGAGTTGGTGAAGACCATGCATCGAGGTGTGAAGCACCAAGGGAAAGTCCCCAAGAATTTTGCCCACTTTCAGGGGCTCGCTGATAAAATGAGTGAACTGCAAGAAAAGCTGGATGATGCGATTTTTAGAGAAGCCTTTGAGGAAGCGGCATCATTGCGAGATGAGATCAAGGACTTGAAGCTGCAGGCCTAATTACACAGCAATGAATGTAGAAGAATTTTTGCTGACTCCCGAGGAACTGTGCCAGAGGCGTGGTCCCAATGATGATATTGTGCTCTCCAGTCGCGTGAGGTTGGCGCGCAATATCGATGGTGCCCCGTTTCCTGGGTGGGCTAAAAGGAAGTCCAAGATCGAGTTGATGGAACAGGTTCTCCCTGTTGTAGAATCGCTTGGTGCTTTTGAGGATGGTTTCTCCGAGTCAATGGATGCGTTGAAATCCCAAGAGAAACAACTTCTGGTCGAGCGTCATCTGATCAGTCGCGAACTGGCGGCCAAGGGAGCAGGTAGCGCCGTGGTGATCAGCAAGGATGAATCCTTCTGCATCATGGTGAATGAAGAGGATCACCTTCGAATGCAGGCGATCTGTCCGGGGCTTCAGATAGAAGAAGCATGGAAGGCGGTCGACAGCTTGGATTCTGAATTGGAAGACCAGCTTTCCTACGCCTTCTCAAGCGAGTTTGGCTATCTCACAGCATGTCCTACCAATGTCGGCACAGCTATTCGCGTGAGTGCCATGTTGCACCTTCCTGGATTGGTTCTGGCGGAACAGGTCAATCAGGTCGTCAATTCTGTGAACAAGCTCGGCCTGGCAGTAAGGGGCTTTTACGGAGAGGGCACAGATACTTTGGGGCATGTATTCCAGATCTCCAATCAGATGACTTTGGGTGAATCTGAACCAGAAATTGTTCAACGATTGAACAAAGTGCTGCTTCAGATCATCGAAAATGAAAAGAACGCGCGTGAAAAGCTGATCGATGAGAAGCCAGAGACGCTTTGGAATCACATCGGGCGTGCTTATGGAACCCTATCGAATGCCTACAGCATTTCGTCCAAAGAGACGATGAACCTCCTATCACTATTAAGATTGGGAGTTGAGTTAGGTTATTTCAAAGACCTGTCGATTCATAAGATAGACGAGCTATTCATCGTGACCCAGCCGAACCATTTGCAGCAGGAAACGGATGGGAAATTGAATCCAGATGCACGCGATTTGTTGAGAGCAGACATTTTAAGAGAACGACTTGCCTCTGTAGGTCGTCCAAATCCTAAGAAAAACTAGGGTTTGTTGTGGTCTAACGACTGGACAAACTCCTTTACCATGATCATTTTAGAAGTATGAGCGACGAAGCGATGAGTAACTTCACCCCGAGAGCCCAACAGGTTCTCGCGCTAGCCCGCAAAGAAGCCGACAGGTTCAACCACAATTTTGTGGGGACTGAGCATCTTCTTTTGGGGTTGATCAAGCTGGGACAGGGCGTCGCAGTAAATGTTTTGAAGAACCTTGGACTCGATCTGGAAACAGTTCGTATAGAGGTCGAGAAACAGGTGGGAACCGGACCCGATCAAAAGATGATTGGGAACATTCCCTACACCCCTCGAGTCAAGAAGGTGTTATCCCTTGCTTCCAAGGAAGCCAAGAATCTCAATCACACCTACGTTGGCACTGAGCACATCCTGCTTGGTCTGCTGCGCGAAGGTGATGGAGTCGCCGCCAAAGTCCTCAAGGGACTCGACATCGATATCGAACTGGCGCGGCAGGAGATCCTGAAAGAGCTCGATCCAAATTTCTCCGGCGGTGAAGAAGGTGGTGAAGAAGCTGAACCTGCAGCAGCAGGTGGTGGTGGTGCCAAAAAGACAGAAGCCAAGACTCCTGCTCTGAAAGCCTTTGGACGCGACCTGAATGAGATCGCTCGTAAAGGTGAGATGGATCCGGTCATCGGACGTGCCGAGGAAATCGAGCGCGTGATCCAGGTGCTCTGCCGTAGAACCAAGAACAACCCTGTATTGCTTGGTGAAGCCGGCGTTGGAAAGACCGCCATTGTTGAAGGTCTGGCCCAAGAGATTTCGAAAGGAAACGTTCCAGAAATTCTGCGTAACAAGCGTGTGATTACACTCGATCTCGCATTGATGGTTGCCGGAACCAAATACCGCGGTCAGTTCGAGGAACGTATCAAGGCAGTGATGGATGAGATCCGTCGCGCCAAGAACATCCTGTTGTTCATCGATGAGCTTCACACCATCGTGGGTGCTGGTTCAGCTGAAGGCACCATGGATGCGTCCAACATCATTAAGCCTGCTCTCAGTCGTGGAGAGATGCAGTGCATTGGTGCAACGACTCTCTCTGAGTACCGCAAATACATTGAGAAGGATGCTGCATTGGAACGCCGTTTCCAGACCGTCCGGGTCGAAGCACCTTCCATTGATGAAGCGATTCAGATCCTCTTGGGCTTGCGTCCGAAGTATGAGGAGCATCACAAAGCTGAGTATTCTGATGAGGCGATCGAAGCATCCGTCAAACTTTCAGACCGTTATATCAGCGGACGTTTTCTGCCAGACAAAGCGATTGATCTGATGGATGAAGCTGGTGCCCGAGGACGTATCAAATCGATGACTCGCCCACCTGATGTGAAAGGGCTGGAAGGAGAGATCGAAGATATAAAGACTCGTAAGGAACGAGCCATCAAGGATCAGGACTTTGAAGGTGCCGCAGCCATGCGGGACAAGGAAAAGCAGGCCAAAGAGGCTCTGGAGAATATTCTCAAAGAGTGGAAGGCCGAGAACGAAGACAAGCGGATTGCCATCGGCGAAGATGAGATTCAGCAGGTCGTTTCAAAATGGACTGGCATCCCTCTGAACCGGATGGAACAGAACGAAGCCCGCAAGCTCCTAGAAATGGAGAAAGAGCTTCATGGAGTTGTGGTTGGTCAGGACGAAGCCGTTGTTGAACTCAGCAAGGCGCTCCGTCGTTCACGTGCCAACCTCAAGGATCCAAAGCGTCCGATCGGTTCCTTTGCTCTGCTTGGACCTACAGGTGTTGGTAAGACTCTCCTTGCCAAGTCTCTTGCTGAACTGATGTTTGGCGATCCCAAGGCACTCATTCAGATAGATATGAGTGAGTATATGGAGAAGTTCACAACCTCTCGCTTGGTAGGTTCGCCTCCGGGTTACGTGGGTTATGAAGAGGGTGGACAGCTTTCAGAGCAGGTTCGCCGTCGTCCATATTCCGTGGTGCTGTTTGATGAGATTGAGAAGGCTCACCCTGATGTCATGAACATGCTTCTTCAGATTCTTGAGGAAGGTAAGTTGACGGACAACATGGGACGAGTTGTCGATTTCCGGAACACCGTCATTCTACTGACTTCCAACGTGGGTGCTGAATTCGTCAAGAAAGGTGGAAGCATTGGCTTTGGTAATTCCACTAGTGACAGCGAACAGGAAGGCATCCGCAGCAAGATTCACGAGGAAGCAAAACGCGTCTTCCGCCCTGAGTTCTTGAACCGCCTTGATGAAGTGATTGTCTTCAGGTCGTTGACCAAGCAAGACCTCATTGAGATTCTTGATCTCGAAGTTCGCAAAGTGGTCAAACTCTTGGATGAGCATAACATCAATCTGGAACTTGATGAGAAGGCCAAGGACTTCATCGTGGAGAAGGGATATAATCCTGAATACGGTGCACGCCCAATGCGGCGGGCTGTTGAGAAGTATCTTGAAGATCGTCTTGCAGAGGAGCTGTTGCGTGGAACACTCCGTGACAATGAAACCGCTCTTGTGTCCTACGACGGAGAGAAGATTGTCTTCACTCAGACTGCGGATGATGAAACAGAGACCGTCTCCAAAGAAGAAGCCTGATGAGCTTGCAACAATTGCGTGGAAAAAGCCGGGTATTGTGCCCGGCTTTTTTCTTTGCACTACTGAGCTTTAATATACTGGCTCAGGCAGAATTGCCCGCGGGTTGGATCTTCGAAAAGGGGGGGGGCAATCGTGTGGCGATCGCGTTGGGTGATGCTTATCTGGGCTTCTATGATTATCCTGAGTCCATCCAGAAACGGGATTGGCTCCTGAGTTCTCATCATCGAAGGGATCTCTTGGAAGCAACCAGAGATGATGTGGCGCAAGGTGCCAGATTGGTGGTGCCTGCTCATCAGGTAGACCTTGTCACCCAACCTCAACTTCATTGGCAGGAGTTTTGGCGGACGCGATTTCACTACTATGAGCAACAGAGCACCAAGATTCTGCAAAGTCCCCTAAAGGTCCGTCGCTCAGTGAGTGATGGTGATGTGTTGGAGATTGGGGAAACGAGTGTTCACGTCGTGGATACGCCGGGATATACGAGAGATTCAGTCACCTATTGGCTGCGAACCTCTGGAATGAAAATCGGGTTTACCGGGCATCTGATTCTTAAAGGTGGGAAGATACCTGATCTCTACAGTTTTCAGGATGCGATCCCTGAAGCGAAGATCAGAGGCTACCATGGATACGCGGGAAGATTGGCTGATCTGGTTTCATCGTTGGAGAGAATCAAGCGATTGGATTTGGACCTTCTAGTCCCGGCTTCAGGACCGGTAATCGAAGATGTATCTACGGAGATCGATCTGTTGTTGTCGCGTGTGAGAGCGCTTTACAGAAATTATCTCTCAACCAGCGCCTTGCATTGGTATTTCAAAGAGGACCGCATGCGTATTTGTGCTGAGCGGGTTCTTGGTGAGGGAGTGGAGTTTGAACTCATGCCGTACACGAGGCATGACCCAATGCCCGAGTGGATTATGGCTCATGCGACATCGCGCGTGATTTTGTCTGATTCCGGGGCGGCTTTCCTCATTGATTGTGGGTATCCGAAAGTAGTCGAGTTTGTAAAGGGCTTGATTGAACAGGGAAGGATCAAACGGGTGGAAGGGATTTTCGCCACTCACATCCATGATGATCATACCAATCAATTGCAGACTGCTTCTGAAGCGTTTGATTGTCCCGTCTACGTCCTGAGGGAATACGCCGATGTGATTGCCCGGCCTGGTAATTGGTTCCTACCTGGGCTGACTGAGAATGGTGTGTCGCGACTGAAGATCATGGAGGATGGGGAATCGCTGAAATGGCACGAGTATCAGTTGGGGTTTCGTTTCTTTCCTGCGCAGACATTTTATCACGGTGCTTTGTTGGCGGTACCGGAAGGTCGCGCTGGAGTGATGTTTCTGGGAGATGGATTCACTCCATCAGGGATGGACGATTACTGTCTGCTCAATCGCAATCTGATGGATGATTCAACCGGTTACTTTCGATGCATGGACATCATTGATGAAGTCTTGCAGGAAGGGCATGGGCTGATGAATCAACATGTGACACATGTTTTCTATTACAACGACCAACAGATGAACCGCTTTAGAGAAAGCTATAAAGTGCGGCGAAAGGTGTTGGCGAGTCTGACGAATTGGGATCATGTGGATTACTCGCTTGATGAACAGTGGGCGCGTTTCTATCCATATGGCCAGACGCTTGAAAGTGGCACGAAAGGTTCATCTGAATTGAACATTGAGAATCACCTCCATAACCCCATGACTGTTTCTGTCAGTTGGAACCTTCCTGATGATTGGAGAATGAGAAACGTGAGCAATGATGCGACAGTGAAGGCCCGAGATCGTGGCATGTTTGAATTGGGTTTTGATATCCCATCTGATGCGAAATCAGGTGTTTATGTGATCACTGCTGATGTAAGCATGAACGGAAAAGAATTCACGCACTGGGCTGAAACATTGATTCGAATTGAGTGATGATAGAGAAAGTAACCATCGGAGAAGTGGCTGTTCAGATAGCTGCCTACAGGGATCAAAAGCTGACTCATGCGCATCTTGTTGAATGGGCGAGGCAGGCGATGATGGCGCCTGAGATTCCACCAAGCCAGGTCGAGGTCGTCATGGATATCCTTCAGGACATCAGCAAGAGCACGGCCATCAGCCTGAATGCAGCCTTGGTGACCTATCAAAAGCTGCTGACTCAATACGACTTCGGTGGAACGAGTTCTTACTTCCAGAACTAGTAGTCGCTTCGTCAGGATCCCGCTGTCAGATCTCTGAGCTGACGGCTCTTTTGACTCCCATCCTGATGGGAATGATCGAGAGACAAAGGGAGTAGGTGAGAAAGACAGCGAATCCAATCCAGAGCTTGGGTTGTGTCATCAGGTCGGACCTCCAGTGGCTGACTCCTGCCAACAGAAGAACCGTTGCCACGATGTAGATGAATGAGACTACCAAGCAGAGCGTTCCTCCAAATCCACTGACTATCTTTCCGGGATTGTCTTCGCGCAGGTTCGGATAAAGAGCTCCTATACCAACGGCCATTCCAGTGAGAGTGAATGACATGATGGCTACCACAATGTTGAAGAAGAAGGTCCGGTCCGCAGGCAATTTCAGCATGTAGCAGGACAGATTGATCAGCGAGGTGGTGATGATCAATGCGGCTGTGGCAGCAAACCAATACTTCGTCATGATCAACCGCTTCATTCCCAAAGGAGCCATGCCGACAATCCATAGCCGTTTGCCTTCCAATGAAAACTGAGGATAAACGAAGCGGGTCGTCAGGGTGGATAGATTCAATGAGCAGGCTCCCAGATTCATGAAGGAAATGACATGGATCCAGAACGGGTTGGAATACTGCTGAGAGAAGTGCCGTAGATTCAGAATGTAGATCGAGAGAATACCAAACAGGACCAGTGTTTGTCCCCACTGGGTTGTATCTCTCCAAAAGACCCGTGCGTCCTTTGCAATCAATGCACGTGTGTCCTGTTGAAGCCATGGGATCTTGGCCAGCAAGCTGTCCATGATTCCTTTCGGCGTTTCGAGCCGTTTGTGTTTCTTGTTCTTGAAGAATTCCCAGTGACCAAAGAGTCCTCCACGACTCATGACTGAGGATGAGGCAGCATAGAATGACGGGCCCATGGAGGTGAATGAGAGCAGGCCAAAAAGAGTGACGTAGCTGAGTGTGACCAGAATGAAAAATCCGGAAGCGGTCAGCGCCCCCTCAATCCAGTGCATGACACCAGATGTAAGCCAATAACTTGGTAGCAGAGGGTATTGGGCAAACCGCGTGCGGCTGAGAAGACGATCCATGAGATTCAAGACCCTGCTGTCTTGAATTTCATCCGGCACGACTTCAGGTCTCATCGTGACGGCGATCACGGTGAGGATGATGGAGGCCGCTGCCAGAGCGGTAATCTGGAAACTCTTGCGGTCCATGGAACGGGCAAGGTTCAGGGAGAGATAGCAACCAACAGAGGAAGGAACCACGATGAACATCGCTATCTGGACCATTGTGATCCCGTAGAAATGCCATTCTGCATCGTTGTGAAGTCCGTAGGCAGCCAGCATGGGCGCTATCAGAAACAGAAAGGCCCATGATGCGAGGGTGGCGGTTTCGATGAATTTCCACCGGTAGATCGTCTTGAACGGAATGGGCAGGGTGATGAGCGCTGCTGTTTCCTTGTTCTTGAAGAGGTTGGTGTAGCCGATCACCAGATTGGAAAATAAGAGCATCATGAACAGGCAGGCGAAAAGGAGAAACATCAGTCGCTCCACCAGTATCTCTCCTAGCCCGGGAAAGCGTGATGCGAATCGAAGACCTGCACCGAAAAGAAGAAAGGCTATGGATGCGTATCCGACAATGAATGCCACTACGACCGAGATGAGCAGTCGAGACTGATCGCGCACGCCGGTAAGTCTTCGCCAGTTTTGAAGAAGGTTGACCTTCAGCAATAACATCAACGGGGAAGGCGTCGATGGATTTGGGGAAGAAGACGGGCTCATGCTTCAGGTTGCTGGACAGTCTCTTCTTCTTTGGTGAGAGCAAGGAAACTGCTTTCGAGAGCACCGTCAGTGCCGGATGCATTCCGCAATTCGTCTGCGGTGCCGACGCCTACAAACTTGCCTCGGCTGATAATTCCGATCCGATCAGCCATTTCTTCTGCAATACTCAGTTGGTGGGTTGAGAGGAAGATCGTCATACCCTGTTCGGCGCGTTCCCTGAAGATGTCTTTTACGACCTTGGCGTGCTGGGGATCGAGTCCGACCATGGGCTCGTCGATCACGAACACTTCAGGATCGTGAATCAAGGCGGCTGCAATGGCGATTCGCTGGCGGGTGCCATGGGAAAGGGATTCGATCGGTTTGCGGAGAAACTCTTCGAGATGGAATCGGGGAATCAGTTCTTCAGAGCGTTCCTTGATGACCCTGTCTTCCATGCCGAACAACTGCCCGATGAAATGCATGAATTCCCAAGGAGTGAGCTTGTCGTAGAGGAATGGGAAATCGGGGACGTAGGCGAGTTTCTTTCGTGCCTCAACAGGATTCTCCTGAATGTCGATTCCAGCCACGAGTGCCTTGCCCGAGGTGGGTTTGATCAACCCGGTGATCATCTTGATCGTGGTTGTCTTGCCGGCTGCATTTGGTCCCAACACAACAAAGAATTCACCTTTGGGTATGGAGATGCTGATATCATCTACCGCGGTGAGATCACCAAAAGATTTGACCAGGTTCTGGAGTTCGATCATGGGAAAGGGCTGTCAGAATTCGTCGTAAATCAACTGGATGTCCATGGGGAGATCTCCATGGATGATTTCACCCACGCGACTGACAGTAAGGGTGGCATCGTATTTGTCGAAGGCCTTCAGTTTGAGTTTGTAGATTCGGGTTCGCGCCCCGTGCATTTCCAAAAAAGCATTTCTTGCTTCGAAATGGACCTGATCTGCCAGAGAGGTGACCTTGTTTGTCCGGTTGTTGGTCCACGGTTCGATGGCCTCGCCAAGGATTCCCCCAAGGAAGGGGCCATAGAGGTCAGAAATGAGTTTGTCCGGTTTGGAGAGTTCTTCGAACGTGTATTGTTGAGTTGTGGTGTTTTCCCGGTCCCTGGTAATGATAAGAAGAGTCTTGTTGGTGGAGTTTGCTTCAAATTCCCAGATATACGGCCTTTGACTGAGTCTAAATCGAATGACTTCCCAATTGAGGTCTGTGTCATAGACCATTCCCAAATAATAGAGGTAGCTGGTCCCGCCTTCAGTTGAGAGGTTGACGGTTCCGTCTATATCCAAGCTGTAGTAATCTGCCTCCCTGATCATGCCTTCCAAAGCCTCTTGGTTTGCCCGTCGTTTCTCTTTCTCTGCTATGTTCGCGTAGAGACGGGCGATTCCGATCCGTTTCTTTCCCATCCTGATCTCGAGCGTGGAGTTGTCAGGGGAGGTCAGGATTTTTTCGGCAACAAGTGATACGGGGACTCGGGATCCCTCTTCCCCTGTCGGTCTAAACTCAGATTTCAGCAACATCAGATTCATCACACCCCAGAAGATGAGGGAGAGCGTGATGAGGATTTTGGTGCGCATGCGTACTGGTTAGCGTGAAGGTGGCGGTAGCTTGATGACCTGCCCAATCTGCATCCTTTTCGGATTTACGCTAGGGTTGGCTGCCTGCAGGGCGCTTGGCTTGATATTGTAGCGTGTTGCAATGCGATAGAAATTGTCTCCTGATGCCACTGTATGAGTGGTCGGGTGATCATAGACAGGTTGAGTCGGTGTAGCTGTCCGCGCTCCTCCAGTGGGAGACCTGCTTCCTGTGTTGCTGGTGACCGCGGTGGTGGGAGCGGGAGCTGGAGGTGGGCGTCCTTCAAGCTTTGCGATTGACGCCAAAAGCTTCTCGTTCTGCAGCCGCAGAGCCTCACGTTCATTCTTGAGGATCTCATTCTCCCTTTTCAGGGAGTTGCGTTCGACGATCAGCTGATGGGATACTTGGTCGATATTCAGCTGAGGCATTTCGTCGGCGATCAACTTCTTGCAGGAGATGATCTTCTCTTCCGCGATACGTGCCCGTGTATCTGAAGGACTGATGGTCTTGAACTGCTCAAAGTGGTAGATGGCCAGGGCAGGCTTGTCCAGATGGTCAGCATTCAGAAGGCCCAGCTCCCAATGTGTGGGGGCAGAGTCAGGGCGGGTTCTGAGCACTTTATTGAATGATTCTGCTGCTTCAGGAAACTTGCCAGCCATCACATTGTTGCGTCCGTCTTCGAACCACCGACTGCGTGTCACATCAGTTGGTTCATCCGTGGGGCAACCGCCGGCGAGCAGCGCTACGGCGAGCACTAGAATCAGGCGTCCTGTATCACGAAAATTGGACATGCGTCAGACGCTAACCAATTCGCAATTCAGAGGCAATGAAAGGGATTGGTTGATGACAATAATTTGCCCTTTTCCTGACTGGCCATGAGAAGGTCTGCTACGTATAAGCGGCTTCGGTAATTATTCCTGAACTATGAGTGATTCATTGGAACCGATCGACGGACATCGACTCAACGCAGCCATTGGGTGGATGGGGCTCGGTAATATGGAGGAAGCCCGGGTCGAATTGGAGAAACTCTCTGAATCTGCCAGGGAGCATCCCAGTTCTTTGGAAATCCAGTTTTCCTTCCTGGCGCAGGCGAATGAATGGAATGAGGCCAAGGCAGTGGCTGACCGACTCAGGGAGAAGGCGCCTGATTCACCCTCGGGTTGGCTCCACTACACCTATGCCTTGAGACGGATCGATGGTGACCACCTCCAAGAATGCTGGGATGAGTTGCTTCCTGCTGCCGAAAAATTCCCTGATGAATCGATTATTCCCTATAATCTGGCCTGTTACGCCTGCCAGCTTGGATTGATGGACGAGGCGCGGCAATGGCTGGGAAGAGCACTGGACATTGGGGATAAGGAGCCAGTGAAGAGAATGGCATTGAAGGACGAGGACTTGGAGCCGCTTTGGGAAGAGATCAGTGGATTGTGACTTGTTGATGGAGTGAGCTTCCAATTCTTTGGCGGTCCTGATTTTGCTTGGATGAATACAATGAGGCTGGGCATGGTCGGGACACTCTTATGAAACGTCTCCTCGGCCTGTCCCTGCTCGGATGCCTTGCGCTCTTTGCTTCTTCACTGATTGCTGAACACCACAGCAAGCCCAACGTCGTTCTGGTCATGACGGATGATCAGGGCTGGGGCCAAATGGGGTTTTACGATCATCCTGTTCTAAAGACACCTAATCTGGATGCAATGGCGAAGAATGGCTTACGTCTGGATCGTTTCTACGCGGGAGCTCCCAATTGCTCACCCACGCGTGCGACGGTCATGACGGGGCGGAGTAATGATCGTACGGGCGTATTCAATCATGGTTATCCTTTGCGCCTCCAGGAAAAGACGCTCCCTCGGGCAATGAAGAATGCGGGCTATGCCACTGCTCACTTCGGTAAGTGGCACTTGAATGGATTCCGTGGTCCAGGAGCACCAATCTTGGCAGGTGATAAACGTAGTCCGGGCGGCTTTGGATTTGATGAATGGCTGTCGGTCTCCAATTTCTTTGACCGTGATCCACTGATGGGCAGGAAGGGGGAGATCGAGGAGTTCAAAGGAGACTCTTCCGAGATCGTTGTGGATGAGGCGTTGAAATTTATGGAGGAGCAGGTCAAGCAGAAGAGTCCCTTCTTTGTAGTCATTTGGTATGGCACTCCTCATAGCCCGTTCATGGCGACAGAGGAGGACATGAAGCCGTTCAAGGATCTCGATGCTCAATCACGATTGCACTATGGAGAGATGGTCGCGATGGATCGTAGCATCGGCGCGCTTCGTAGGGGATTGAGGGACTTCAAGGTGGAGGACGATACCTTATTCTGGTTCAACAGCGACAATGGAGGTCTGCCAAAGATCAAGCCTGATACCGTTGGTGGATTGAGAGGATTCAAGAACTCAGTCTTCGAGGGTGGCCTGCGTGTTCCTTGTGTGATCGAATGGCCTGCAGAGATCAAGCCGGGGCGTGTCAGCGAATATCCGGTGGCGACCATGGATATTTTTCCGACGATTGCGGATATCGTCGGACTTCCCGATTCATCGATGCAACAGCCGATGGATGGGATTAGTGTGAAGAAACTTTTCAGCCGCGATCTCAAGAAGCGCAGCAAGCCGATAGGGTTCAGACATACCGATCGAGCTGCCTACATTGAGAACAACTACAAGCTGCTGACACAGAATGTGAATCAGAAGAAGTATGAGCTGTATGATGTGTCGAAGGATCGCAACGAGAAGAAGAACCTTATCGACTCGAAATCCGAAGTGGCGAAGCGGATGATTGCTGCATTCGAGAAATGGAATGCCAGTGTGGATCGAAGCAAGGAGGGTAAAGATTATCCAGAAGGGCGAGTGTCACCAGATCATCCAGATCGACGAGATTGGACCAAGGCTGAGGAATACGAACCGTATTTCGAGGCATGGAAGAATCGGCCGGAGTTCAAACGGTATTTCAAGTAATCCATCGAGCCGACGTCCAAATTCAAAGGTTATGAATTCAAAACACATTCGAACGGCCGCTGGCCTGAGCCTGATACTCTTTACGACCTCACTGATGGCAGCCGAGCCGCGACTTCTTTCCGAGCGTGTCTGGCACTTGGGAGACAACGAGGTTAAGAACTGGCCCGAAGCCCCAGCAGTGGCCGAAGGGTTTTCACTGAAACTTCCATTTGTTGCTGAGGCAAACGAAACGGAGAAGGTGTTGGAGCTGACCTCTCGCAATGTTGATGATGGACGATGGGTGTTGAGATTGAACGGGAAGCAGGTCACCAAGCTCAGGAAGATTAAGGATCGGGGGAAGAGTTTTCATCAACTCAAACCGGGAACGTTGATCAAGGGAACCAATGTTCTCGAGGTGCTACACCGAAAGACCACGGACGATATCACCATCGGAGGATTCACAATTCACGATGAGTCACTGAAAGACATGCTGGGTCTTGAGACAGTGACTGTTGAGGTAAGTGAGAAATCTACAGGTAAGGCATTTCCCGCGCGAATCACCGTGACAGATGCATCCGGAAAGTTGGTTCAACTCTATAATGCTGAATCACTCAAGACGGCCGTCCGGAACGGCGTGCTTTACACCTTGGGAAAACCGGCGGCCATGGATTTGCCTCCGGGTGATTACCGGATTACGGCCATGCACGGCACGGAGTATGGACTTCATGAGAAGAGGGTGACGCTTAAGGAAGGTGAACCGATCAAGGTGTCGCTGAGTATAGGGCGCGAAGTTGAAACCCCAGGTTTCATTGCTGCAGACACACATATTCACACTTTGACTTTTAGTGGGCATGGAGATTCCAGTGTTCAGGAGAGAATGGTGACATTGGCAGCTGAGGGCGTTGAGTTGGCGGTTGCTACAGATCACAATCATCACACGGATTTTACTCCGTTTGAAAAAGAGGTTGGTGTTTCTGACAAATTTACTTCTGTGGTGGGTAATGAAGTGACCACTCGCAATGGCCACTTCTGCTCCTTTCCATTTCCCGTGGGAGGCGCTCTGCCTGAGCATAACGAAAGTGATTGGGTGAAGTTGGTAAGTGGCATACGCGCCAAGGGGGCACGTGTTGTGATTCTAAACCACCCGCGGTGGCCGGATATCGCCCGTGGGCCGTTTGGTAAGTTTGGATTGAATCGCGAATCTGGAGAACGGGCTTCTGGTAGTGCCTTCCACTTTGATGCGTTGGAACTGATCAACTCAGGAACGCTACAGCCTGATCCATTCTACATTTGTAAGGATTGGTTCAGCCTCATGAACTATGGCGATCGCATCACGGCTGTCGGATCTTCTGACTCGCATACAGTTGGAAACATCGTTGGTCAGGGCCGGACTTATGTGCGGAGTGATGAGACTGATGTTTCGAAGATCGATGTTGATGCCGCATGTGACCGATTTGTCGTGGGCGATACGACCATCAGTATGGGCATTGTCACCGATGTTTCAGTCAATGAGACATATCGCACTGGTGATACGATCACTGGAGGTGAGCGGCTGTCAGTGAACCTGCGTGTCGCAGCTCCTTCGTGGGTGAATCCCAAGAAGGCATATCTGTTTCTCAATGGAGTGATCGTGGACGAGAAGGAAGTCACCTCCGGTTTTCCGAAGAAACCAACCGATCAGCAAATCGTATTCGATCGTCCCATGCCTGAGAGAGATGCGTGGATGGTGTGTGTGATCATTGGTGATGATGTTAAACATCCGGCATGGCGGACATCACATCCCTATACCTTTGCTGCGACCAATCCCGTCTATCTAAATGTCGATGGTAGCGCGAAATACGATGCGCCCAGAAAGACAGCGGTTGCCCTTCTTGAAAAGGCGCAGGGTGACAAGGGGCAATGGGAGCGCGTCTTGGCTGAAGAGGATGGAATCATGGTTCAAATGATCTCTGAAATGAGGCATCGCACGGAGGACCCTGATAAGGCTGCATTTGATGACCGTGTTAGAGGATTGGTTGAAAAGCGTCCTGTCTTGCAGGAATTTCTACGTTATTTACCGAAACCTAAGGCCTCACCCAGATCTACACCCAAGGCCAAGTAGTTGATTATTGGGTGTGAAAGATCCTTCAATTTGCTGACGGCTCTCGTCATGCTTTGCACATGAGTGATACTGAATTTGACGCCATTGTCATTGGTGGAGGCAGTGGTGGTTACGCGGCTGCCCGGACGCTTCATGCAGGAGGCAAGAAGGTGGCAGTCGTGGAGGGTGGAAATGAGGTTGGCGGACTTTGCATTCTGCGTGGATGTATGCCAACCAAAGCATTGCTCTTTGCCGCTGAGGTCAAGCACCTGGCTGATCACGGGGCCACATGGGGATTGGATATTCCGAACGTTGGCTTTGATTTCAAGAAGGTCATGGCTCGAAAAAATGCCATGATTGATGATTTCGCCTCGTATCGTCGGGAGCAGTTGGAGGATGGTCGGTTCGCCTTCTTCCGGTCCATGGCACGCTTTGAAGATGCCCATCATATCCGCCTTGAAGATGGGACTCTGCTCAAGGCAGACCAGTTCATCATCGCAACTGGATCCCGTATCACACCATCTCCAATCCCTGCGCTGGACGAAGTAGGCTATCTGACCAGCGATACGGCGCTCACAATGGATGCTCTCCCCAAATCGATTGCAGTATTGGGTGGCGGGGCCATTGCGTGTGAGTTCGCTCAGTTCTTTTCCCGCTTTGGAGTGAAGGTGCACTTAATTCAGCGTAGTGCCAGAATCTTGAAAGAATTTGATGAAGACGCCTCATCTGTAGTGGAGACTGTTTTTCGCAATGAAGGAATGGAGGTCTATACCGGTACACAACTGACCGATGCACGGAAAGAGGGCGATGAGAAAGTTCTTTCCTTCAAGCAGGGGGATCAAGATCAGGAAGTTCGTGTGGAAGAGATTTTTTATGCCTTGGGCCGTTCGCCGAATACGGGCTCATTGGATTTGGAGAAGGCAGGTGTGAACACCAACAAGCGGGGCTATGTGGTCACGGATAATTCCATGAGAAGCACTGCTGAGAATATCTATGCTGCCGGGGATTGTGCTGGGCCGTACGAGATCGTTCACATCGCCATCCAACAGGGTGAGCTTGCTGCTGGAAATATTCTTTCCGGCGAATCCAATCAGATGGATTACTCATTACTCAGCAGTATTGTTTTCACGGATCCGCAAGTCGCCTGTGTCGGGCTCACTGAGCAGACAGCAAAAGAGCAGGGGATTGACTTCATCACTGAAGACTATCCTTTCAACGATCACGGAAAATCGATGATCATGGATGCCATGCATGGCTTCGTAAAACTGCTAGCATGTCCAACGACAGGCAAAATCCTAGGAGGTGCCTGTGTAGGCCCAGTGGGTGGAGAACTGATCCACCAGATCATCATTGCAATGGGAGCGGGCATGACGGTCCATAAACTCGCGTCCATTCCACATTATCATCCAACACTTGCTGAGATATGGACCTATCCCGCAGATGATCTGGCCGAGCGGATAGAGGGCTGACCAACCGTGCATCTGGCTCATTTAAGACTACGTGACTTTCGGAACTATGGCCGACTCGATGTTGATTTCGAGCCGGGGTTCCATCTGTTGCTTGGCGACAATGCGCAGGGGAAGACCAATATTCTCGAAGCCATTTATCTATTGTCCACGTTGCGATCGTTCCGTGGCGCAGGGGGGCAACAAATGGTACAGCATGGAAAGAAGGGATACTTCATTGGAGGAAACGTCATTTCTGATGTGAAGCATCAGGTGAAGATGTATTGGGCGGCTCGGGAACGTAAACTGTCCATGGATAGCGCGCCGGTCAGGAGGCTGGCTGACTATTTCGGGACGCTTCGTGTCGTGGTACTCTGCACTGAGGATCTTCAGTTGGTCAAAGGTACCGCTCGCGTACGTCGGCGATTTATCGATCTGCTGTTATCCCAAACCCATCCCAATTATCTCACACTGCTCCAGCGATATATGCGGACGGTGCGTTCGCGCAATGCGCTCTTGAAACAGCGAATGGTGGATCAGGATGCATTGGATTCTTTCTCCAAGGAGATGATTCGATCTGGTGAGGAGTTGATGAAACTCCGCCGGGAATTGATTCCCAAGATATCGCCTTTGACCCGATTGGCCTTTCGCCGGATTACTAATGACTCGGAAGAGCTGAGAATCGATTACGCTCCGAGCGTGAAGGAGGACTTCACCGTTGAGTTGGCAAATTCGCGTGAAAAGGAAAGGTCATACAAAGTGACCTTGGTTGGGCCCCATCGTGACGATGTGAAACTGAAACTGAACGGGCATTCCGTGGGCAAGTATGGGAGTGAAGGCCAGAAGCGCTCTGTCGTGGTTTCGTTAAAGATGGCTCAGGCTGAGTTTCTGGCCGGTGTTCATGGAACGCCTCCTGTCCTGCTGATTGACGATGTCATGGGCGAGTTGGATGTTCACCGGCGCAGCGGGATCATGCCGTTGTTGGAGAGGACTCATCATTCCAGCGGACAGGTGTTTATGACCTGCACTGAGGAGAACTGGCCCAGAGAGCTTGGGCGTCGGTTGATTCGTTGGAATGTGAGTAATGGAGGGCTGACTCGGGTGGATGTTACAAAAACGGATTAAAAGGAACGTTGACCGGCTTGGAAATCGGGGGATGATGCCGTTTCTCAAATTAATTTCTGCCATGAATACAAAACCGACCGAACCGGAAGAGTTGTCAGATGACAGCAAGGAGCTTGATCCGGCGGCCTCCCGAAGGGCTTTGGAAAGCCTCCAAGCTGATGAATTCAAACTGGGGTCGCCTGAAACGGCGATCTTTCACAGGGTTGAAAGCTCTATTATTGAGCAGAAACCCGAGGATGATGCAGAGAGCTAGCATTCCTCACGGGGGCTAAATGACTCCAGAAGCGGAGTCCTGATCCAGAAGGAGTGTCGCGCTTGGAGTCTGCCTAAGAATGCTTGCGGGGCATTCGGGAGAGATCGAGCCGGTTAACATACGTGTGACAGGAGCCACCTTCCTTTTCTCCGGAGCCAGGCAATAGGAGCGCTTGGCCATTCTCAACGCAGTTATTGTCAGGGTAAGCGCGTATTGAGGCATGGAGTGAATATCCGTGAAATGCCCTTGTTTCACCTGTTGGTTCCGGCATGCCTCATCCAGCGACACCACCTTTACCAGTCGCTTGTCTTCGAAGTTTGCGACATGTGGATCATTGAATGCGATGTGTCCATTCTCTCCAATCCCCATACAACAGAGATCAATAGGCTGTGAACGTAGGGCGGCCTCGTAACGGTCACATTCAAGAATGGGTTCATCCGCGTCTCCCTGCATGTAGTGAAATTTCTTGGGATCCACCAGACTCTCAACACGGTCTTTCATGTAACGCCGGAAACTCGATGGATGATCTCCCGAGAGTCCAAGGTATTCATCCATGTGAAAAAGAGTGATGCGGCCCCAGTCGATCTCCTGATAGGTGACGAGCCGATTCAGAAATTCAATCTGGGAATTCCCTGTGGCAAGAATCGCAGCTGCTGATCCTTGAGCGTCGATCGTTTCGATCAGGTGTTCAGCCACTTCTGCCGCGAGGTGATCATAGAGTTTGCCGGTATCCTGGTAGATGCGAACGGGAAGTTGGTCTATCTGGGTGGACTCGTAGGGTTGATTCATGAGGGGCTCAGCAAAGAGAGTCTGTGTTCGGGTGCTTGTGTAAGCGGTGATCTTTTCGTTTCCTAGTGCTTCAGGTCAATCATTGCAGAGAGCAGATGACGATTTTAGCCAGACACTATTCGGACAAACGTTGGATCGAGGTCCAGCCTAGTGGTTCAGGTGCTTCAGTTCGAGAAGCAGATGAACTGGGTGAGGGCGATTGGTGGATCGCTCCGGGATTGGTCGATTTACAGATCAATGGCTATGCGGGTGTGGACTTTCAGTCAGGGAAGATCACGTCTGCGCAAATGAGGAATGTCGTCGATTCACTTCATCGAGACGGATGCACGCGATTCTTTATCACCCTGATTACCGATGAATGGGAAGCGATGCTGCAGAATTTGCAGCGTCTTCATGGGCTGGTGCATGGCAATCCTGACTTTGAAGCAGCCGTTGCAGGTTGGCATATCGAAGGTCCCTTTCTTTCCCCAGAAGAAGGATTCAAAGGAGCCCACAATCCGGATGTCATGATTGATCCAGTGACGGAGGATCTGGAACTGATCAAAGAAGCGCTGGGCGATGATCGTGTCTTGATTACGTTGGCGCCTGAACGAAATGGAGCAGATGACTTCATCGCCTATGCCAAGGAGTTGGGAATGCGAACCAGTGTGGGGCATACGAACCCTACTGAAGAACAATTGGAAACAGCTGTTGCATCCGGACTCTCAGGAATCACTCACCTTGGCAACGCCTGTCCTCAGCAGCTCGACCGTCACGACAACATACTCTGGCGATTGATGGACGCCGGGCCGCTATACACAGGCTTGATTGCAGATACAGTCCATGTGAGCCCCAGTCTCTTCCGGCTCATCCATAAGGCGGTTCCAAAGGGAAAGATCTATTACACCACAGATGCCATGTCAGCAGCCGGTGCCGACCCGGGGCTCCATCGATTGGGTGATCTTCAATTGGAAGTGGGTTCAGATCAAATTGTCCGTCTGCCCGGTAGTACACACTTTGCGGGTTCTGCTTTGAGGCCGTGGCAGGCGGTTACTCGTGCCGCTGACATGTTGGACACAGGTTGGCAGAACGTCTGGGATCATTTCTCCACAGTTCCTTGTGAGTTCATGGGAATCCGCCCGGGACGTGATTGGTTGGAGCTTGGTGACTTTTGCCTGATGCGTTGGGAAGGAAACAAATGCCTCGAATGGCGAACCTACCTACGAGGTAATCTTGTGGGAGAAAGGACCCTTTGAGAAATGAAGCAGGGAGGTTCCTCGTATCGTGGTCGGATCGCACCATCCCCCACAGGCCTGTTGCACAAGGGGCATGCCAAGACATTCCACATCGCATGGAAACGAGCGAAGGAAGCTGACGGAACAATTCTCCTAAGAAACGATGATCTCGATCACCTCCGCTGCAAGCCGGAGTTCATTGACGCAATGAAGAGAGACCTTCTTTGGCTTGGACTCGACTGGGATGAGGGGCCGGGTAAGGAAGGACTGGTAGGCCCCTACAGTCAGAGCGAGCGCAGAGCTTCCTACATCGAAACCATGAATCTCCTCATGGACAAAGGCTGCCTTTATCCCTGTTTCTGTTCCAGGCGCGATATCCAGAATGCGCTGTCGGCTCCGCACGAGGGAGACGATGAACCCGTTTATCCCGGGACCTGCCGCTGTTCATCAACCGAGCAGATCGCAGGATGGCCAGATGAATCATGGAATCCAAAGGGGCTGACTATAGAAGGCCGACGCGTCAGTTGGCGGTTTCGTGTTCAAGACGGGGCTGAAGTGTCCTTCAAAGATGGGGGCTTTGGAGAACAGAGATACATTGCTGGTAAAGACTTTGGAGACTTTGTCGTATGGCGTAGTGACGACTTTCCTGCCTACCACCTTGCTGTGGTATCCGATGACCATCGAATGGGAATCACAGAAGTCGTCCGAGGTGAGGATCTACTACGCTCAACCGCTAGACAGATCCTTCTCTATCAAACATTGGGTTGGAAGATACCCGAGTGGTATCACTGCCCATTGGTTCGCGATGACAAAGGAGAACGACTCGCCAAACGAAGCGAATCACAATCGATCCAAGCGTTCAGAGAAACGGGCAGGAGCGCTAAAAGGGTGTGGGTCTGTGAGTTTGAAATTTAATAAAAAGGTAGTCATGTGATTACTTAGACTGAATGAAACTCGACTTTTGCTCCAATCTGTCAATCATGTGGATTGCATAGTTGCCACAGGCGTAATTTAAGTAAGAAGGAATAGTCCATGGAAATACTTGCCCCAACATTACAAGGTTTTCTTTGAGTGATTGCTATGGGAGTCACCATAGAAGCTATCTCATAAATGGTTAAGGAGTATTTTTATGCATGCGAGATGGAGGAATCCGAGGAAGTTTTGAGCATGATACTCCCAGCGGACGACCAGTCTTCTACAGTTTTGAAACCATGCAAACATTCG